>NZ_SIRT01000003.1 GCF_004310325.1 Hyunsoonleella flava | reverse complement strand
ATAACTCCGAAATGAAAATATACTACCAAAAACGTGTTGAAAAAGGGAAGAGCAAAATGAGTACCTTAAACATTATTAGAAATAAATTGATTGCTCGCATCTTTGCGGTTATACAAAGACAAACACCTTATGTGGATACATTAAGGTTCGTAGCTTAAATTTTAACAAATTTTTTTTGGTCGAATCATAGAATACGCGCCCCATCCGCTAAGTGCCATGTCAAAACCAAAAATTACTGTTTATCTGCTTAAGCCTTTTCAGCAATCACATATAAATAATCGCCCTTGTCGTTTTGGTAAGCATCTATAATTTGTTTTATGGCACCACTGGAAACATCCTCTTGCAATCGTTCCAGTCCACGTTCCACCTCTGTTTTATTTGATAAATGAGAAAACGAAGAAATCCCATGTTGTACCTGAGGGTCAAAATACAATTCAGGCTCATGCTTGCCACAGTATAAAAATTGGTCTTTCAAATCAGGTTGAATAAAATAAGCTTCGGTATTTTTAAAAACCAATCCTGAATTTAAAATTGCAGACTTTACCCTTTCTAATGATGGCATTTGCGCCATAGAATCTTGCAGCATTTTTGGAAAGTAATGGTTAAGCCAATACCCTTCCATTTGTTCTGGAGTTGAGGTAAAAATCACAATACGCCCTTTAGGTTTCAAAACGCGATGTAATTCAACTAATGCTTTTTTTAAATCTGTCCAATGGTGAATGGTAAGCGACCCAATAATACCATCTACCGAAGCATCCGGTAGTTGGGTGTCTTCGGCAGTCCCAATGCGCCAGTCAATAGCGTCATTAAGCAATTTAGCCTTCACAAGCATCAACTCAGAAGGGTCAATACCAATAAACTGATATCCTTGTTGTTGTAGGGCATTAGTATAATTTCCGGTACCACAACCAATATCTAAATACGTACCTTCCGCAGAAGGTCTCAAGAGTTCAATAAGTTTTTTGGTAAGAAAAGGATCGGCTTTTCTTGTAGAATTATAATTGCTACCAATTGTATTGTATTTAGCTGCCATTACCAACCTTATATCTTTATAATTAACCAAAATACAGTTTTAAACTGCCAAATAAAAATGTAGGTACTGGTTGCAAAAGGTCATTCCCTTATTTAGCTAGGTAAAACATCACAAAAGAAGCCCTGAGTTTTTAATTGATTAATAATATCAGCTTCACTTAGGTTTTTAGTAGCCTTAATTTTTAAAACATTATCAATATCTTCGGTGTCAATAGACCATTTTATAATATCTGTATTACTATCAAAAAAGGATTTTACTTGTTTTACTTTTTGCTGTGTTCCAATATCGGTTCGTAGAATAAAAAGTTGTGTTTTCAATTCGTAATTAAAATAAAAAAAGTTAGTCATTATTAGGTTGTTCTTGAGTTAGTCTGTTTAAATAATTTTCATAGGCTTTATTACCTTCTTCTTCCCAAAATTTATCATAGTGTTTCCATTTAGAGAAATCGCGCTTGCCCTCTTTTTTACAAGATGTTTTGTCTTTGCTGGAAGAACACTTACTGCCACCACTTCCGCAGCCACCAAGTAAAATCTTAAGAAGAATAAATAACCCTACAGCTTGCCAATATGTAACTGTGGGCAGATCAAAAAGTTCTGGCATTAACCAGTTCCAAAGCCACATTAATACAAAACCAAAGAGTATGGCTAGTCCAGTTATGGCTATAATTCCGAAAATAATCATACCAGCAATTTCACCTGGCGATTTACCTCTCATTTTATGTTTAAAGAAATTTGACATGGGTATATTGTTTTTAATTAATGGTTTCTTTTTTAGATTTAAGTGTTTTGTATAACAAGGAAATAGCCCTGTGGCGCCGCGACATTAAAGTGCCAACCGGGATACCTGTTTCTATAGAAATTTCCTTGTAACTGTAGCCCTCAAAATCTACCGCGATAATGATGTTTTTATAATCGGGTTTCAGGCTTAAAATGGCTTTTTTTAATTCAGTTTGTATTTCCTCTGGGTAAGATTTGGTGTCATTATCATATAGCAATTCTGCAAGAGTATACATTTTAGTTTCTATACTTTCGATTGGGTAGGGCGGTTTTTTGCTAGTGGCTCTCATAACATCTATAATTTTGTTTTTTATGGCGTGGTACACAAACCCAGCAACGTTGTTAATGGGTGAGTATCGGTCTGCTCCCGAAAACAATTTTAAAGCCACATCTTGGATGATGTCTTCCGCATCACGGTTAACACTCGCCTTCAGTTTAGAGTTCACATAAGACTTAAGCGAATGGTACTCCTCACTAAAAAACGTATGAAGCTTTTTGTTGTTTTCTGATTGATGATTCATGTAAAGGCTTTTTTATCAGCACTTCAACTATAAAGACGCAAAAGTTTAAAACCATTGCGTTTTTTTATGATTATTTTTAATAAGACGATTGGAAAGAAGAAATGTTTCGAGAAATTTAGTGGAAGTTTTAGAATACTTCCTATCTGAAAAATGGCGGTTCAACTATAGTTGAGAACAAACCTTATATTTTGAACTTAAATCATTATTGCAGTACGATAGTATCAATCAATAATTTAAATTCTTCTGCTTTTTTATTGCCAAATAAAAATCCAAGTTCAGCAATAGTATCACCAGAAAAGTTGGGAATATCCAAAGTGCGTCCTCTAAATTTTGGAAACAAATCTTTTAAGGGTATTTTAATCGTTTCCCAATCTCCAGAAGTTGTAAAGTAGTTCACGTAAGAGTGGCGTTGCTCTATAGTTTCTTTAACCCGAAATTGATAGCGCTTACCATCACCTTTCAGTCGCAATACTATCTTAGAATAACCTTTAGTGCTTTCCGTTTTACCACGATATCGCACAGAAGAAAACCCACCATTATTTTCTAAGGATATAGTACCGTAAAACATGCCGTTGCCATCTGCATCCAGTTTAAAATCCCCAGACGATTTCCCGCCCATAACAACGTCATCAACAATTACCCAATTTTCGATATTGGAATTTTTATTAAAATCAAAAATGGCTTGCGTTTGCATGGTTAAGGTTGCTATGATTAGTATAAAAATTTTGATGAGGTTTTGTTTTTTCGTTTAACGTCCACTGTGTATGGCGTAGTGGGGCGCGCCCCACGGAGAGCCATTGTTGCGCCCCATTCGCTATACGCGTTGTTGTGTGTAGTTTCGTGGGGAGTTCACGTGGACTCGACCAAATATAGCCTAAAAATGGTTGGGGTGCAATAAACAGTGGACGTTGGATGTGATTAGTGGAAGGGGAGCGTTTGCAAAACGCGGTTCCACGTGCCGCAGGCAATTACATCCAATGTGTTGACGGATATGCGCCGTTATTTAATGGCTTATATCCAACGTTAAACGAAGATATCAGAAATTTTTTACAAAATCAAGGATGTGAAAGAGGTTTTAAAAGAAAACCACTGTTAATAACCTCCACCTAAATAGTTAAAAAACAATTCCCCAATAACTATTTTAATTTTGTAAATTTGCCTGCGTTTATAAGCGCAACATGACAAGCAAAACTAAGTACATTTTCGTAACGGGAGGGGTTACATCTTCACTAGGAAAAGGCATTATTGCCGCATCTTTAGCCAAATTATTACAAGCACAAGGGTATCGGGTTACCATTCAAAAATTAGATCCTTACATTAATGTGGATCCAGGTACATTAAACCCTTATGAGCATGGAGAATGTTACGTTACCGAAGATGGCGCAGAAACCGATTTAGACTTAGGGCATTACGAGCGCTTTTTAAATGTGCCTACAAGTCAAGCCAACAATGTAACTACAGGACGCATTTACCAAAGCGTAATTCAAAAAGAACGCGAGGGTAAGTTTTTGGGCAAAACGGTTCAGGTGGTCCCTCATATTACAGACGAAATTAAGCGTCGCGTGCAAATACTAGGAAAATCTGGCGATTACGACATTGTAATTACCGAGATTGGTGGTACTGTAGGTGATATTGAGTCCTTGCCGTACATCGAAGCAGTGCGACAGTTGCGTTGGGATTTAGGGGAGCATAACGGTATTGTTATCCATTTAACATTAGTGCCATTTTTATCCGCCGCAGGCGAATTAAAAACAAAACCCACCCAACACAGTGTAAAAACATTGATGGAAAGTGGAGTTCAGGCCGATATTTTAGTTTGTAGAACAGAGCATAATCTACCAAAAGATTTGCGTAGAAAATTAGCATTGTTCTGTAATGTTACTGCTGATTCTGTAATCCAATCTATTGATGCATCAACCATTTATGATGTGCCGAACTTAATGCTCAAGGAAGGTTTGGACAAAGTGGTTCTAGAAAAGCTTTCGCTAGATAGTACAAAACCAGACCTTGAAAACTGGAATAAGTTTGTACACCGCTATAAAAACCCAAAAACCGAAGTCAATATCGGTTTAATTGGTAAATATGTGGAATTGCAGGATTCCTATAAATCCATATTAGAGTCCTTTATTCATGCAGGTGCAGCTAATGAGGTAAAGGTAAATGTAGAATCAGTACATTCTGAGTATTTGAATGATGAGAATGCGCATTTAATGTTGGGACATTTAGACGGTGTGTTGGTAGCCCCAGGTTTTGGAGAACGCGGTATTGAAGGGAAGATATCTGCGGTAAAATATGTACGCGAAAATAATGTGCCCTTTTTAGGGATTTGCCTAGGGATGCAAATGGCGGTAATTGAGTTTGCACGTAATGTACTGAATTTAGATAATGCCAATTCCACAGAAATGGATCCTGATACTTTGCATCCAGTAATTGATTTAATGGAAGAGCAAAAAACCATTACAAATAAAGGTGGTACCATGCGTTTGGGTGCATGGGACTGTGCCTTAATGCCAGGGAGCAAGGTTGAAAAAATTTATAAAAAAGAACATATTAGTGAGCGTCACAGACACCGATATGAATTTAATAGTGACTATAGATATCAAATTGAAAAAGGCGGAATGCAGGCTACTGGATTAAATCCAAAAACCGATTTGGTGGAAATTGTCGAAATTTCAGATCACCCTTGGTTTATCGGGGTACAATACCACCCAGAATATAAAAGTACGGTGGCCAACCCGCATCCTTTGTTTGTGGGGTTCGTAAAAGCATCATTAAAACATAAAAACTCTAAATAAGTGCCATTGTGGCATTTTATTATATATTGGACAGCTTTTTGACAAGCAAAAGTCATTCGCTTCTTCTTGGAAGCACAATTTAATATTATGGAAGAAAAAAAGTTAGATATTAACTCGATTATAGGTTTTGTTCTCATTTTTGGAATAATGATTTACATGTTCTGGCAGAACAAACCAACACCAGAAGAACTAGAGGCCCAAGAAAAAGCAGAGCAAGAGCAAGTAGAGGCTGAGAAAAAAGCCAAAGAAGATAATCAAACTCTAGTTACAACACCAGCAGACTACACGCCAACCAAAGATTTAGATTCAATAGGACTTGTTCAGCTAAAAAATAAGTTAGGCATTTTGGCTTATTCTGAAACACTAGCTACTGGCGATGATAAAACTGTTGTTGAAACAGACGTTTTTAAGCTAACTTTTAATCATAGAGGTGGCTACTTATCAGAAGTTAAATTAAAGCAATTTGTAGACTACGATTCTATACCCATATACATCATTAAGGATAATAATGCTGATTTTAATTTAGGTTTTGGTACTACTGATAGCAGGGTTATAAATACTCGAGAACGATATTTTCAGCCTACGGTATCTAAAAATGGAGAGAATACCATTGTATCAATGAAATTTAAGATTACTGAAAGTAAATTTCTGGAATACCGATATGAGTTGAAGCCTGATGATTATATGATAGACTTCAGCGTGAAGTCTCAAGGTATGGGTGATGTTATAAATAGTTCGCAGTCCGTTAGCCTAGATTGGAAATTGAAGGGGTATCGTCATGCTAAAAGTATTTCATATGAGAACAGATATACAGATATTCATTATGAGCATGATGAAGGGAATACTGATTACACAGGCGCAAGAGATTCAGAGGATGACTTAAATGATGTGGTTTGGATAGGGTATAAGCAGCACTTTTTCTCTTCGGTGTTATTAACTGATGCACCGTTTAAATCCGCTAAAATTACAACTGAGAACCTCGTTGAAGATGAAGCCGTAGATACTGTATACACTAAAATGTTTACATCTAAAATTCCTTTGGAATTAAAGGGAGGCGAATTGAATGAATCTATGGACTGGTACATTGGTCCCAACGATTTTGATATATTAAATAGTTACGATAGAAACTTAGATGAAATTGTACCTTTTGGTTGGGGTATTTTTGGGTTGATAAACCGATACATCTTTATGCCATTATTTGGCTTCCTAGGAGGCTTTTTACCTTACGGAATAGCTATTGTTGTGATGACAATTTTGGTAAAAATATTATTGTCCTTCGTACAGTACAAACAGTTCCTGTCTCAGGCAAAAATGAAAATTTTGAAGCCAGAGTTGGACGCTATCCGAGAAAAGTACAAGGATAATAAAATGAAAGCACAACAAGAAACCATGGCGTTACAAACCAAGGCAGGCGCAAGTCCGTTGGCAGGCTGTTTACCGGCGCTTATACAGTTGCCAGTGTTTTATGCACTCTTCCAGTTTTTCCCTTCAGCGTTTGATTTAAGACAGAAGAGTTTCCTTTGGGCCGACGATTTATCATCTTATGATACCATAGCCAACTTACCATTTAATATTCCGTTCTATGGAAGCCACGTAAGTTTGTTTCCAATCTTAGCGGCTATTGCCATATTTTTCTATATGCAATTAACCACAGGGCAAAATATGCAATCGCAGCCACAGCAAGAAGGGATGCCAGATATGGGAAAAATGATGAAGTATATGATGTATTTCTCTCCAATAATGATGTTGTTCTTCTTTAATAACTACGCCTCTGGGTTGAGTTTGTACTACTTCATTTCAAACTTAATTAGTATTGGAATCATTTTAGTAATTAAAAATTACATCTTGGATGAGGATAAAATCCATGCGCAAATTCAAGAGAATAAAAAGAAACCAAAAAAGCAAAGTAAGTTTCAGGCCAGAATGAAACAAATGATGGAGCAGGCAGAACAGCAAAAGCAAATGCAACAGAAAAGAAAAAAATAAATTTAAAGCTGCCTTTTGGCAGCTTTTTTGTTAGTGAAACTCTATATTTTGATAAGGTTTAAAACGAAATCAAAATAGTAAGTTGAACTAATTCCACTTTTGCGGAATCTTAGCTCTACATGAGTCTTTTTTATCATAATAATTGTTATACCAAATTTAATTAAATGGCGTTAACAATTTATCTACTTCAAATTTAGTTTATAAATGAAAAAAATAGTCTTTATCTTTTTTTTATTTGGTGTTATAAATGGACTGCTAGCTCAAACCTTTAATCAATTCAATGAAAATGGTAAGCGCCATGGTGTTTGGAGAAAGTATTTTGAGGGTACTAAAGTTTTAAGATATGAAGGGGCTTTCAGCAATGGTAAGGAAATAGGTCTTTTCAAGTTTTACAAAAACATCAAAGGAAAAGCGGTTTTAAGTGCAACCCGACAGTTTAATGATAGTACAGATTTAGCTGAGGTCACTTTTTTTACTTCAAAAGGTAAAATCATCAGTAAAGGTAAGATGCGGGGTAAAACTTATGTAGGCACATGGAAATATTACCAAAAAGATTCGGATAAACTTTTAACGCTTGAACGTTACAATGAAAAAGGGCAACTTCAAGGGAAACGATTTGTTTATTACGAAAATGAACAAGTTGCCGAAGAAACAAATTATACAAATGGGTTGCTTCATGGCAAAGCGATTTATTATTCATTAAAAGGAGTTGTTTTAAAAACTATGTTTTATGTTGATGGCGAGCTCCATGGAGAGGCTAAATTCTTTAACCCTAAGGGAGAACTATTGGTTGAAGGACAATATAAAAAAGGAAAGAAACATGGGATTTGGCAGTATTATGAAAATGGTAAGTTAAAAGAAACCAAAGACTTCACGCTAAAAAGTAAATATAAACCATAAAAAAAAGCCCCTTGATTTCTCAAGGGACCATTTTCATAGACAATTTTTATTACTAACTATAAACTTTAAAACTTGCCTATACCAAACAAACCAAACTAAACTAAATATTTTAAGGTAAAGGTGGTAAAACAACCTTGATGATCGCGTTTGTAACACCATTTTAAGCTTGAACATCAACAGCAATTATGTTGCTTACCCTGTTGTCTGCGTCAGTCAAGGTTGCACCACCCAAGATATTTGCTGATATATCCACCTTATGCTATTATTTTACTTGTTATTAATATTTTTATTTTGTTTAACAAATTTACAAAAAAAATAAACAAAACAAAAATTATAATGATATTATCTTATATATTAACGGTCTAATTTTCAAACTGTTGGGGTGTTAAAATATAAATTGAAACATAATTAATTTTTCATTGTATCTTAAAGTAAAAAAAGCCTCTTAATTTCTTAAGAGACTTTTTTAATAGGCAATATTTTACTAACTATAAGATTTAAAACTTGCCTATACTAAACAAACCAAACTAAATTATGGTGCTGCTGGAAGCAACACTTTATCTATAACATGTACAACACCATTGGTTGCATGTACGTTTAATAAACTAGGTACTAAGCCTGCAGGAGGATTGCTCATTGCAGCATCTTGTACTGTTAATGCGCTTACGTCTATACCTACATTTTGATCATTCAACATTTCAACATCTCCAGTTACTAAATCACTTGAGAATACATAAGCACTTGCTTTTACTACGTGGTGGGTTAAAATCCCGGCTACAGCAGATGGATCTGTACCATTTATCGCATCAGCGTCTAAACCAGCTGCTAAGAATGCTGCGTCTGTTGGGGCGAATACTGTAAATGGACCGTCTGTGCCAAAAGTATCACCTAAACCAGCTCTTTGTAAAGCAGTAGCCAACAACGTGAATTCTCCAGGGTTACTGCCTGCAAATTCTGCTACAATTTCGTTTATTGTCTGCGTTGGTGGTAGTAAGACTCTGTCAATTACGTGTACCACACCATTAGAGCCTGATATATCTGTTGCTGTTACCATTGTGGTTCCATTTATCATAACTCCGCTTCCTGCATTA
Source organism: Hyunsoonleella flava (assembly GCF_004310325.1). Lineage (GTDB taxonomy): Bacteria > Bacteroidota > Bacteroidia > Flavobacteriales > Flavobacteriaceae > Jejuia > Jejuia flava. Next base: position 293,078 of record NZ_SIRT01000003.1, on the reverse strand, counting down.
GTTAAATAAAAATCGCCTCCTAATGTTGTAATAGCTGCTGCAGAGCCACTTGTAGTTGGCAAATCACCTGCGTTTACTGTGCCATCTATTACGTGGTATGTCAACACAGCATCAGCACCGTTAACATCTGTTACACCTGCAGCTTCAAAAGCAGCATTTGTTGGTGCAAATAATGTAAGACCGTTACCACTTGGGCCATTTCCTAATAATACAGATAATACATCGGTATTGGCGTTCTGTACTGCTGCTATTAAAGTTGTAAAATCTTTGTTAAAATAAGCAGGTGCCACTATAGTACCTACTATTGGAGCTATTGATGGTGGTACCATTACATTATCAACTATGTGTGCTACACCGTTGGTACCTAAAGCATCAACTCCTACAATTTGAGCTCCAGCAATAAATACGCCTGTATCATCAGCAGTTATTGTTGCTGTTTCGCCATTTACCATTTGTAAATCGCCAGGACCAACCAAATTTGATGTTAAGGTGGCAGAGGCATAAACGTGATATTCTAAAACGTTTCTTAACACATCTTCTGGAACATCTTCGATACTGTTCTGTCCTATGGCAGCTAAAAGTGCATCAAATGCGTCATTAGTAGGTGCGAAAACTGTAAATGTTCCATCACCGCTCAAAGTATTTATTAGGTCTGGGTACTTGAGAAGAGCAGTCTCCAAACTCGATAGCTGAGGTGTAGCTTGTACAATCTCAACGAGGTTATTCGTAGGAACAAATGGTTCAGGACCGTCATCGTCACTACACGATAATACAAATATCGATGCTAGAAATAGCACGACTAATTTTTTTGTGGCTGTTAATGTTTTCATAGTATTTTTATGTTTTATAAATTTTGTTCAACAAATATACAATTAAGTTAAACATAAAAACAAATTTTGTTTCATAAAAAATTGTAAAAATTAAACAAAATGTTGTTTTTGTGCATTTCATCGATGTTTTTCTTTTAATGATAAGCTTAGTTTTTGTGTATCTTTGCACTCTCAAATTATATTTTATCGTTGATGAAAAGAGTAGTTGTCGGACTTTCGGGAGGAGTAGACTCTAGCGTTGCAGCGTATTTGTTAAAGGAGAAAGGTTACGAGGTCATTGGCTTGTTTATGAAAAACTGGCATGATGACTCTGTGACCATATCTAATGAATGTCCTTGGCTAGATGATAGTAATGATGCTATGCTGGTGGCCAATAAATTAAATATTCCGTTTCAAACTGTAGATTTGAGTGAACAATACAAAGAACGTATTGTCGATTACATGTTTAAAGAATACGAAAAGGGAAGGACTCCAAATCCTGATGTGTTATGTAACCGTGAAATAAAGTTCGACGTATTTATGGATATTGCCTTAGAACTGGGAGCAGATTATGTAGCTACTGGTCATTATTGCAGAAAAGGTATTCTAGAAAAAGATGGAAAGGTCATTTATCAATTACTTTCTGGTGTTGATACTAATAAAGATCAATCTTATTTTTTATGTCAGCTATCACAAGAGCAATTGTCCAAATCTTTATTTCCGATAGGAGAACTCACAAAACCAGAGGTAAGGGCCATTGCTACAAAATTAAATTTAGTCACTGCAGAAAAAAAAGATTCTCAAGGACTTTGTTTTATTGGAAAAGTAAAACTTCCTGATTTCCTGCAACAACAGCTTAAGCCTAAACAGGGTGTAATAGTTGAGGTTCCAGAAAATGCATCTATATATAATGTTATAAAAAAGCAATTTGCTACTAAAGAGAATGAACTTCAATATCTATCAAGAAAAATCGATTATAGCATCGAGAATGGTAAGGTAGTTGGAGAACATCAAGGCGCGCACTATTTTACAAAAGGACAGCGTAAAGGTTTAGCCGTTGGTGGCACACCAGAACCACTTTTTGTTATTGATACCAGTGTTATTGACAATATTATATATACCGGACAAGGAAAAAACCATCCTGGACTTTTAAAGAAGGCGCTTTTTATTAATAACAATGACATACACTGGATACGAGAAGACTTAACTTTAAATACAAATGAAACTTTGGAAGTGGATGCGCGTATTAGATATAGACAACCACTTCAAAAAGCTATCCTTTATAAAGTTGAAAACGGAATGTATATCGAATTTGAGTCTTTACAATCTGCCATTACTGAAGGTCAATTTGCAGCATGGTATATTAAAGATGAGCTTATAGGTTCTGGAGTTATTTCGTAACTTAGTGATTCCAAATCGCTTGTTATGAAAAGCATATACCTAGTTCTATTAGTATGTTTTGTGCCGTTTTTCTCAGGCGCTCAAGAAGATGCATGGGTGTTTTTAACTGACAAGGAAAATGTAGCAGCTTCAATAGCTAACCCCTCAACAATTCTTACCCAAAAATCTATAGATAGAAAAAATAAACATGGGGTTTTAATTGATAGTCGTGACGTTCCTGTGAATGAAAATTATATTACTCAAATAAAAAGTGCTACAGGAATCAGTGTTTTAGCCAAATCTAAATGGTTTAATGCCGTTCATGTCAGAGGAAATCAAGCAGATATAGAGGCTTTAGGAAATCTCAGTTTTGTCAGCAATATCGATTTTGCAAATGATAATCTCAATTCAGATAAGAGTTTTAAATCTAAAACAATAAATAAGTTAGAAGGCGCATTAACTAATTTTAATTATGGTAATGCCGCTAATCAAATTGAAATGTTCAATGGTAATGAGTTGCATATGCTCAATTATACAGCTTCAGGTATAACGATTGCTGTTTTAGATTCTGGTTTTCCAAATGTGAATACGATAGCAGCTTTCCAAAGAATGAGAGACGACGGACATTTACTTGGAGCATACGATTTTGTTAATAGGGATAGCGATGTTTACACTGGCATTACAAGTAGCCATGGTACGTTGGTGCTAAGTGATATGGCAGGCTATATTGAAAATCAGTTTGTAGGCACAGCTCCAGACGCTTCTTACTATCTATTTATTACAGAAGATGCTGCTAGTGAGACACCAGTTGAGGAAAGTTATTGGGTAGAAGCTGCGGAAAGAGCCGATAGCTTAGGTGTGGATATCATCAATACCTCCTTAGGATATTCAGATTTTGACGGTACAAAATATGATTATGAACAATCTGATATGAACGGCAATACCACTTTTATTACTAGAGGTGCAAATATAGCTTTTGAAAAAGGACTTTTACTTGTAACATCTGCAGGTAACTCTGGAAGTTGGGGTGTTACCGCACCAGCAGATTCTCCAAATGTTCTGTCAATAGGCGCAGTTGATGCCTCGGGCGATTATGTGGATTTTAGTTCTGTTGGAACCATGTATCAAAGTGTTCAAAAACCAGATGTAGTTGCACAGGGAGGATTAAGCTATGTAATTACTGAAAATAATAATATTGCTCGAGCAAATGGGACATCGTTTAGTGCGCCAATTTTAGCTGGCGGAATTGCCTGCTTATGGCAAGCCCTTCCAAACAAAACCAATGCTGAAATTATGCAGTTGGTAAAAGAGTCAGCATCACAATACAGTGCACCAGACAATTTTTTAGGACATGGTATCCCTGATCTACAATTGGCTTTAAATACTGGTCTTATAACTAATCCAGGGCAACGCGCAGATTTTGATGTGAAACTGTTTCCAAATCCAGTAAATGATTTACTTTATGTAAGTTTAAATTCAGAAGATGACACTGCTACTGTTCGCTTCTATAATATATTAGGTAAAAAAATAAATTCGTTTTTAGTTTCCACAGAACATAACGAGATTGATATGTCTTCTTTTTCTAGCGGAATTTATCTAGCGAGAATTGATACGGAAAACATATCAAAAACAATCAAAATTATCAAGCAATAATGCGCAATAGTATTACCGAACTTTTTAAGATAGAATATCCAATTATTCAAGCGGGTATGGTATGGAATAGCGGTTGGCGATTAGCCTCTGCAGCTAGTAATTCTGGAATTTTAGGTTTGTTAGGAGCAGGTTCAATGTATCCCGAAATCCTAAGGGAGCATATCCAAAAATGTAAAAAAGCTACGGATAAGCCGTTTGGGGTAAATGTGCCAATGTTGTATCCCGATATCGAAAAAATAATGGATATCATAGTTGAAGAAGGTGTGAAAATCGTTTTTACGTCTGCGGGAAATCCTAAAACTTGGACAACATGGTTGCAAGAGAAAGGTATTACTGTGGTTCACGTTGTAAGTAGTGTAAAGTTTGCATTAAAAGCTCAAGAAGCAGGTGTTGATGCAATTGTAGCTGAAGGTTTTGAAGCTGGAGGTCATAATGGAAGAGATGAAACTACAACCCTTACCTTAATTCCCATGGTTAGGGAAAGCATAAACATACCGTTGATTGCGGCTGGTGGAATAGCCACTGGACGAGCAATGTTAGCCTGTATAGTTCTGGGTGCTGATGGTGTGCAAATAGGGAGCAGATTTGTGGCTAGTGAAGAAAGTTCGGCTCATGATGCGTTTAAGAAAGTGGTTGTTGACGCAAAAGAGGGGGATACACAATTAACCTTAAAAGAATTGGCTCCGGTAAGACTTATAAAAAATAAGTTTTATGATGATGTGCAAAAACTCTACAAAAAAGGGGCTTCTGCAGAAGAGTTGAAGGCACTTTTAGGAAGGGCTAGAGCAAAAAAAGGTATGTTTGAAGGTGATTTAAATGAAGGTGAATTAGAAATTGGTCAGATTTCTGGATTGATTCACGATATCAAATCTGTAGCTGAAATTGTTGATGATATTATGAATGAGTTTAAGGATGCCAAAAATGAAGTTTCAAATTTATAGGAGTTTATTTCAAGAAAATTAAATGAAAAAGGAGTTTACAATTTTAAAACATAAACCCGCTATAGAAATTCGAGTAACTAGAGATTCAGTTTGTATGGCAGATGATTGTTTTGCGCCACATGAAAGCTATATAACTCAGCCATCATTTGTTAATCCTGAAGCGTTTATTAAAAATTTATATCCTGGTTATTTACCATCTATTTCAGGAGTAGGGCATACATGGGAATGTTTTTTAAATGAAACATTAATTGGAATAATTTTAGTTAACAAAGTAGTTCTTAAAGTAAGTGAAATTGAATATGAAAAAGAAAATCATGTTTATTTCAAATATAATTCAGCGACTTACTAATACTTCAATATTGACTTTATAAAGCCTACTCACTCCATTTTCATATTTATAAAGCTCAGATAGGAATTCTTCTGTTGTGAGAGGTTTGTCAAACTCAGCATTAGTGGAGTCTCTTTTACTTGTAAAATAAAGTGTTTTGTTATCAACACCAACAAACGGGCAATAGTCCATTTTACTTGAGTTTATTACATTTCCTAAATTTTTAGCTGCACTCCATCCGTTTTTCGTATTGTAGCTAATATACAGGTCGCCACTTCCAAATCCATCTTTTCGACCATATCCCCCAAAAATAAGATAGGACTCATCGGGAGCAATAAATGCATTGTATTCGTACCCATTTGTATTTATGCTGTCTGATAAAACTATAGCTTCGGTATATTCACCATTCACATTCTTGCTTACATAAATATCGTCTTTTCGTTTTAGCTCTGGGTTATCTCTGGTAAAATAGAAGTTGCCATTATTCGCAATAGAAGGGTAAAATTCACCATGTTCAGTGTTTATGGGGCTGCCCATATTCATAGGTGCAGACCATTCATCCTTTAAACTTTTGCGAGTAACATACCATATATCGAAATCCTTCTTTTCGTTTTTAGAATCAGGTTTTGGTCTGGTGGATACAAAATAAAGTGTTAGTCCATCCTTTGAGAAAAAAGGCTCCAAGTCAAAATACTGACCGGAGAAGGAAACAATTTTTGGTAAGCCCCATCCATTATTTTTTTTCTTTACTTCAATAATTGCTGAAAGGTTTCCCATGGTACTTTGTGCAGTAAACAAAACTTCATTACCGTTTGGGGAAATAGCAATATCCCTAACATTAGGAAATTGTTTTACGGCTTCGGGCAAAAAGGATTGAGGTTTTTGTTGTGCTTGAAAGATGTTTATAACACAGAAAAATAAGTACAGAAAAGGAAAATTTGCTTTCATACAAAATAAACATTGGTTCCAAGCAATATATAAAAAGTAAGACCTTGCTATTCCGAAAGAAATGTTAATAAAAAGGGGAAATTTAAATTTCCCCTTTTTTTCTGTAGAAACATACCCTTTAATTTTTTAATCCCTAATTTAAAAATGAAAGCTGGATGTTTCTTAATGCTATTTTGTTAAATAAGGAGGGATTATTATGTGTCAAATGTATGAATATACTTCAAGTCAAATCAGAGTTTTTGATTTTATTTATTAACATTTGTTAATAAACTATAATTCGGTAATGCAAGCTGTAAATTCTACATTTGTACAATGCAACTGCAAAACTATACCAAAGAGTTCAAATATAATTGGCAACTAGCATCTCCTGTGATGTTGGGCATGCTTGGGCATACGTTTGTGAGCTTTGTAGACAATATTATGGTAGGGCAATTAGGTACTGCCGAATTAGCTGCAGTATCTTTGGGCAACAGCTTTATGTTTATTGCCATGTCTTTAGGTATTGGATTTTCAACAGCCATAACACCATTAATTGCCGAAGCAGATGCCGAACAAAATTTTAGAATTGGCAAATCTTATTTTAAACATGGTCTCTTCTTATGTACAGTTTTAGGTGTTGCACTGTTCGCCATGGTGTTTTTTGCAAAACCGCTCATGTATTTTATGAAGCAACCAGAAGAGGTGGTACAATTGGCCATTCCTTATCTAGATTTGGTGGCGGTTTCACTTATTCCTTTGATAATTTTTCAAGGCTTTAAACAATTTAGTGATGGGTTGTCTATGACTAAATATCCCATGTACGCTACACTTTTAGGAAACTTGGTAAACATTGTTTTAAATTATATGTTAATTTTTGGAAAATTTGGAATGCCACAACTTGGAATTGTTGGTGCTGCTTATGGTACACTAGCGTCTCGAATTATCATGGTTGGCTACCTGTGGTTTTTATTAAAACGAAACGGGCGTTCGGTACATTATGTATCTGAAATAAAATTCTTTGTTTTGGAAAAGCTAATGCTTAAGAAAATATTCAATTTAGGTGCGCCAAGTGCAATGCAAATGTTTTTTGAAGTAGCTATTTTCACTGCGGCAATTTGGTTAAGTGGTTTGTTAGGGAAAAACCCACAAGCAGCTAATCAAATCGCTTTAAATTTAGCTTCCATGACATTTATGGTGGCCATGGGATTAAGTGTTGCTGCTATGATTCGAGTGGGGAACCAAAAAGGGTTAAAACAATACCGGGAATTGAGGCGTATTGCTTTTTCAATTTTTTTATTTGGGTTTGTGTTTGCGGTAGTTTTCGCTATTCTGTTTTTAATATTTCATAATCAATTACCGAAAATATATTTAGATCACAACGATATTGTAAATGCTTTAGATAATCAAGAGGTTTTAGAAATTGCCTCTAAATTGCTATTGGTTGCTGCCGTTTTCCAGATAAGTGATAGTATTCAAGTATTGGTATTAGGAGCGCTAAGGGGTCTGCAAGACGTTAAAGTGCCTATGCTTTTGTTGTTTGTGGCGTATTGGATGATAGGATTCCCAATTTCTTGGTTTTTAGGAAAAGCCGATGTTTACGGCAGTATTGGTATTTGGATAGGACTGTTAGCGGGATTAACAGCCGCAGCAATTTTATTGTATATTCGATTTAATTATTTAACTAAAAGATTGATTTTGTCAACATCAAATTTAAGCAAATGACACTCCCAAAATTTATACTAGGCGATAATACAGCATACCCAGACGCAATTTTTGTAATTCATACAGAATTTCCACGATTTATAATTAATCTTGAAAATGATGAGGTGGAATGGTTTGAGGATTTTGATGCTGAAGATCAAAAGGAACTGGAAACCGAAACCGAAAATGTTATAAAATTGGCAACTGATTTTTACGATGCTGAAATTGCTAAATATGAAGATTAAATCTTAAGTATGATAGAGCAACTTTTAGAATACGATACCGAGCTATTTTTATTTTTGAATAATTTGGGTTCTGAACCTTGGGATAATTTGTGGCTAATAATCACAAATAAGTTAACTTTTATTCCACTTTATGCAGTACTCTTGTTTTTGTTGTACAAAAAATTTGGGGCTAAATCACTTTTGGTATTTGTGATTGTGGTGGCGTTGATGATTACGTTTACCGACCAGATAACTAATGTATTTAAACGCGGATTTGAAAGACCAAGACCATGTGGAAACCAAAGTATAAATGACGCAATGCGAATGGTTGCTGCGTATTGTGGCAAATATGGTTTCTTTTCAGGGCATTCCTCAAATTCTATGGCTGCTGCGGTGTTTGCTGGTTTAGCATTACGGCCTTACTATAAAAATCTGATTTTTATATTATTATTTTGGAGTGCGGTAGTGGCATATAGCAGAATTTATGTAGGTGTGCATTACCCTTTAGATATTATTTGCGGAATGACCTTTGGTGCCATTTCTGGATATCTTTTTTATAAATTATCACAATATCTTTTAAAACGATTTATTCAAGCTTAAAACATACTCTGCCGCGGCAAAAGGTGTGGTTTTATTCTTTTCTATAAGTTGAAGTTGTTCTTCTAATGCCGCTTTAGTTTTAGGTTGGTTAAAGAAATCAGATTTTAAACGATTTTCTATAGTTTGAATTAGCCAAAACTTGTTTTGCTCATTTCGCTTGTTGATAAAATGATTGTTGCTTTTTGTAAGTGTTATATAATCTGAAATCAGTTTCCATATAGCGTCAATCCCATCATTTTTTAAGGCACTGCATAGTGATACCTTTGGTATCCAATCAGAATCTTTTTTGGGATAGAGGTGTAAAGCACGTTCAAACTCAACCTTTGCAAGTTTAGCCGCTTTTTTATTTTCGCCATCTGCCTTATTTATCACAATAGCATCTGCCATTTCAATAATACCACGTTTTATACCTTGCAATTCATCACCAGCACCAGCCAGTTTCAATAATAAAAAGAAATCCACCATACTGTGCACAGCAGTTTCACTTTGTCCTACACCAACAGTTTCAATAATAATCACATCAAAACCAGCAGCTTCACATAAAATGATACTTTCTCTTGTTTTTCTGGCAACACCTCCCAGAGAACTACCAGAAGCTGATGGACGGATGTAAGCATTTTTATCCTTTACCAAGTCTTCCATTCGGGTTTTATCTCCCAAGATGCTGCCTTTAGTAAGTGAGCTGCTTGGATCTATAGCAAGAACAGCAACGCGTTTGCCTTGTGCTGTTAGTAACTTTCCAAAAGCTTCAATAAAGGTACTTTTTCCCACTCCAGGAACTCCTGTTATGCCTATTCTTATAGATGTATTGGCATGTGGTAGGCATTTCTTTAAAATAGCGTTGGCTTGTTGCGTATGTTCTGGATTGGTGCTTTCTATAAGAGTTATGGCACGACTAAGATGCGTGATGTTACCATTTAATAGTTCGCTCACCAGAGTATCACTATTAAGGTTTTTACCGCGTTTTGACTTAAAATTAGAAATAGATTCCTGATTAGTGATTTCAGGATTGGAAACACCTTCAGATTGTTTTAAAGCCGATTTCTTTTTGCTACTCACAGGTAAAAGAATGAATCCCTAAGATAATATTTTAATGTATACTTATCTTAAAGGTACTTTGATTAACACATCATCCCACGCCATAGTCATATATAGTTTGTCTGTAGAATTATCAAAAGCTATAGTAAATTGTTCTACAGTGGTATCTAAATTCTCAACTGGTGCAGTATAATTTATAACATCAAATTCCGGTTCGCGCAAAGGTTCTAATGTTTTATGGTCTACGCCCCAAGGGTATTGTTTAGAATTGAATATGACGGTCCACGCCGTATCATTAGGGATGGTCCATAATGTGTATTTGCCTGCTTGGATGTAACCATTTCCTATTTTAAGGGGTTGGTTGGTTTCGAAGGTTGTGGCTTCGTTGGCGCCTGTTCTCCATACCTCGCCATATGGTACTAAAGCTCCAAAAACTTTTCTTCCACGTTTTGAGGGGCGGTTATAAAATACGTTTAGTTTTAAATCGTCAACTTTAAAGGCTACATTTTTTTTTGGACTTTTTCGCTTTTGTAATCCGTCGTTAAAATACGAATATGCAAAAATGCCAGCTGCAGCAAGGAATAATACGAAAATAGTACGCTTTAAAAAGGTATTCATGAAATGAGAGGGTTTTGCAATGCAAAGATACTTTATGCCTAAGTATTGGTAAAGTAGAAACGTGAAATAATTTGGATTGTTGTTTTACAGGTAAATGTGCTTGGAAAAACTGCAGGTTTAGTTTTGTTTCTTGTGTATGCTTTAAAACTCAATTGCTTGACTTTGTAGAAATTTTCGGCTACCTTCGTTCGACGTCGGATATAAGCCATTAAAAAACGGCGCATATCTCAAAGTTGTAGTATATCTTGAGAATGAAGAACACCTTAACAATTTTCCTGCTTTCGATTTTAGCTTTTAGTTGCTCGAAAAATGATTTTGAAAATACCAATCTCTATTTGGAGTTTGATAAAGAAACGTATCAGTCTAATGACAACTTTGAATTGACCATAAAAATTTACCCAACCGAGGTAGAAAAAACTATTAGATTTTATAAAGACCTAAATAATATTGAGATTTCATTTTTATCAAAAGCAGAAGAATTTGAATTTCATCAGAAATTAAAAAAACGATTCATTGAAGGTCCACCTATATTTGGAGACGACAGCGAATATATTGATGAATATACCATTTCAAAGGAAAAACCTTTTGAAAAAATATTCTTAGGAACCATATCTGAATCGGTAAACGAAATTGTATTTGAAATACCTGAATTGAATATAAAGAACAAAATAGATAAATACTTTATACTTAAAAATCCAATTATTTTAATAAAAGGAAATTGCAGAACTGTTTATGGAGGAAAGGGCAAACCTTTTATGTCAAAAGAAATAGAAGTAGAATTGGAATAAAAAACATACTACAACAAAGTATATAAAAAATTGCTATTTTGTGCCTTAACAATGGAAGTTGCTTTGTTTGCTAGCTTCTGATTTTCCTTCGGAAAATCCTCGCACACAAACACGCAACATTTCATATACGTAACCGTCAAACGAATCTTCATAAAGCTGTACTGTTTTAAAGATTTAGGCTTTTAGCTAGCAAGCAGACCCGCGTTAGGGATAGAGGCATTTGTTGAAGCTCCCCGACGCAGGAGGGAGCGACTGCCGAAAGCCCGACCCCTTGTGGGTAACGCCCAAATGCTTAATTTTCAAAAAAAATAAAAGTTTTTGCAACACTCTGTTTTTTTTATCGTCTTTTAATATGAACTAACTTATCACCAAAAGTATTAGCATGTTTCAAGTTGACATTATTGAACAATGTAAACAGAACAATCGTAAGGCGCAAATGCAGTTGTACAACCAGTACTGCAACGGTATGTACATTGTGGCGAAACGATTTTTGAAGGATGCGCATGATGCTGAAGATGTGGTACAGGAGGCGTTTATTAAGGCGTTTTCGAAACTTCACCAATATAAGGCTGAAGTGACTTTTGGGGCTTGGTTAAAACGTATTGTGGTTAATAAAAGTATCGACTTTCTGAAATCAAAAAAACAACAGTTAGTAGAGTTAGACGAGGTGCACCTTAAAGTGGTTGATACGGGACATAACGACAAATGGTTGGTAGAAGATACAATTACGGTAAACGATGTTACGGTGGCGATTAATCAGCTGCCTGAAAAATATCAATACGTAGTAATGCTATATTTAATTGAAGGGTATGACCACCAGGAAATATCGGAGATTTTAAATATAACTGAAGTAGCATCTAGAACACAATTATCTAGAGGTAAAGTGAAATTGCAAGAATTATTAAAAGCGCAAAAAAATGGCACAGGATATTAGAGATTTATTCAAAAAAGAGACTATGACACATGAGGAAATGCCAAAAAACCATGAAGCACGTTTTCTTGAGAAACTAGAAGCAGCGTTTCCTGAAGAGAAAAAGACATCTACTAAATTTAGTTGGTTAAATATCGCTGCTAGCGTAGTGTTGTTAATTGGTTTGAGTTTTGGAGCTTATAAATTTATGACTCTTGATGTTAAAACAGATCCTGAATTAGCATCTACTGAGGAATCACTTAATGGGGGCGCTTTAGGTAAGATATCTCCAGACTTGAAAAAGGTAGAAGATTATTATTTGGCAAGTATAAATTTAGAATTGTCGAAAATGAAACCTACTGCAGAAACAAAAGTTGTTTTTGATGGTTATTTAGAGCAGCTTAATGAACTGAACCAAGAATACAAAAAGCTGTCTTTAGAACTTACTGAAAATGGTGCTACAGAATTAACCATTACTGCATTGATAGATAATTTAAGATTTCGTTTAAACCTATTGTATCGCTTAAAAGATCAATTAAAAACCTTAAACGCTTCAGAAGAATCACCTGAGGTAACACAATCTATTTAAAAAAATCAAAAGATGAACAGAACAATTATAAAATTAAAAGTATTGGTACTTGCTTGTTTCGCAATAACAGTATTGGGAGCACAAGAAAAAGTAACCAAAGTGTCGCAAAGTTTTAAAGTTGATAAAAATGTTACTATAGATCTTAACACAAGCCATTGTAATATTGTATTTGATACTTGGAACAAGAATGAAGTAAGTATTGAGGCTTTTGTGGAGAGTGATGAGCTTTCTAAAGAAGAGCTAGACGAAATTGTTAAAGGCTGGAAGCTTGATATAGATGGCTCAACAGATTTGGTAACCATAAATACAAGAGGATCTTACGCGCCCCATACTTACAGTTTTGATGCTAGTGGTCAATATTCTGATGAAGTAAAGCGTGCATTAAAAAATTTAAAATATGAGTTAGCAGAGTTGCCAGAGATGGACTTTGATTTCGATTTTAATTTTGACAACATGCATGTTGTTGAAATGCCAGAACTTCCTGAGATGCCAGAACTTCCTGAGATGCCAGAGTTGCCTGAACTACCAGAAGGCGTTGGTGCTGTAGCTTTTGATTATGAAGCGTATAAAAAAGATGGGGATAAGTATTTAGAAAAGTGGTCTAAAAAATTCGAATCTACTTACGGAAAGGATTATGCTAAAAAAATGGAAGCCTGGGGCGAGAAGTTTGGCAAGGAATGGGGTGAGAAGTTTGGCAAGGATATGGAGAAGTGGGGTGAAAAGTTTGGAGAAGAATGGGGTGAGAAATATGCAGAAAAAATGGAAGCTTGGGGAGAACGTTTTGCTGCACAAATGGAGCGACAAGCAGAACAGATGGAACGACAGGCAGAACGCACTGCAGAGCAGTATGAGCGACTTGCTGAAATGAATGCAAAACGAGCTGAGGCCACGGAGCGAATGGCAGAGCAACGTGAAAAAATCGCTAAAAAGCGTGTTGAGCTAAGAGAGAAAATGGCAAAACAACGCGCTGAACTTGCCAAAAAGCGTGCCGCACAATCAAGAAACAGAAGCCTGTTTTTTGATAAGGGCAACCATTCCCACCTTAAAAAAACCATAATTATAAAAATGCCTAAAAAAGCTAAGGTAAAGTTAGATGTTAGGCATGGTGAATTAGAGTTTGCATCTGTTTTGGACGATGTACAAGCCGATTTATCACATACTATATTTAAAGCAGCTGGCATTAGTGGAAGTAACTCTTCCATTAATGCAGCTTATGCACCAGTTTATGTTAGCAGTTGGAATTTAGGCGAACTTAACTTAAACCATGTAAAAGAGGCCCAAATAAAAACCGTAAAGCATGTGGTGCTTAATTGCACATCGTCTAATATTAAAATAAACGATGTAGTAAGTAGTGCTATTATTGACAGTAATATTGGAGATGTTAAAATACTTAATGTAGCAGATACGTTTACCAACCTAAATTTTATTTTGCAAAATAATAAGGCTTATATCGTTATGCCAGATGTAAACTATAATATGAATTACAAAGGGACACATTCTTATTTAGTGCACCCTAATAGTACTGGAGATAGGCAGGATATTAGTTCTTTTTCTATGAGCAATACCGAGAGTAACAAAACCGTAACAGTAAATGCCAAATACAGTAAAGTAATTATGGAGTAGATACCTTAACTTTGAGGAAATTACAAATGAATGACCTCAAGTGAATTTTGCAACTTCTTAAAAAGCATCTCCTCTCAACCACTTCACGTTTTAGATGCTTCCATTCCAAAATCAAAATATGTTGCCATAGATTTATCAGAAGGCAATGTAGACCTACAGAATTTTAATATTTCTTCTTCGGAAGCCTTTTCAATATACATTGATACGTTTATAGAAAAACACGATGCCGCGGTTGCCTATGGTGGTTACCTTGAAAAGCGTGCTATCTATAGCCGTAGTAAACATTTTGATGATACACGTAGTAAGCGAGATATACATTTGGGCTTAGATTTTTGGTGTGCTGCAGAAACACCAATTTATGCCCCTTTAGATGGCATTGTGCATAGTTTTAGAAATAACAGTAACTACGGTGATTATGGACCGACGATAATTTTAGAACATTGTATTTTGGATGAGGTGTTTTATACCCTTTACGGACATTTGAGTTTAAAGTCCATTAAAAATTTAAAAGTTGGGCAGCGGTTTAACAAAAATGAACAGATTGCTACTTTGGGAGATGCAAGGGTAAATGGTGACTATCCACCACATTTGCATTTTCAGGTTATAAGGAATTTACAAGGGAGTTTTGGAGATTATCCTGGAGTTTGCTCAAAGCAAGATTTGGAATTTTATATGGAGAATTGTCCAAACCCTGAGCTATTATTTAGTTTTTGATAGTTCGTTATTAGCGCGTAAGTCTTGTGATTATTTTTGAATGCTGTGGAAATAATGAGATGAGGTTTTCTCGTGAGGGCATCTCAAAATCCCTAAAATCAAAACCAGGAGCAACCGTGCAACCAACCAGAGCGTAGCTATCTTCACCACTAACTTCGCCAGCAAACCAATATTTAGCAGGAACTACGAATTGTAACATTTCTCTGTTTTCTATATCATTCCCAATACTAATTTTTGAATAGTCGCCTTCTGGAGAGATCATATGAAGTGTTAGAGGGGAACCTTTGTAAAAATGCCACATTTCATCTTGATTAATGCGATGAAATGCTGAAAACGTATCTGAGGTTAATAAAAAATATATACCAGTGCAATATGTTCTATCTCCAATGAATTCAGAATCTAAACACTTTTGGGGAATAATACCAGTACTTCTATAGGTTTCTTTGAAATATCCACCTTCAGGATGCGGCTTAAGTTGTAGTTGATTAATAATATCTTGAACTTTATTCATATAAACTCGTTAGTCTTGTCTTTGTTTAGCAGCTTCTGCTCTCATTTGCCTAATCGTTAGTGTGCTCCCGTCGTGGCTCCATCCTGGAGGCCCAAAGGCATACATGAATTTATGATATGGATTAGAGCTCTTTTTCATATCGTTCCAAATATCTTTGTACTCATGCGTTAAGATTACCAACGGATTGTATGAATTAGGTGGTTTGGTAACACCATATTGAATTTCTATATCATCATCTAACTCTTTCCAAGTGCCAAAAATTTTGTCAAAAATATTTAAAAATCCGCCATGGTTTTTATCCATATACTCCAAGTTTTTAGCATGGTGTACTTGATGCATCGTATGGGTGTTAAATATTTTTTCGATAAAACCTAATTTAGGTATATAAGCTGTGTGTAACTGAAATTGCCAAAGGGCCTCTATACCTAAACATACAATTACCATTTCAGGAGGGAAACCTATTGCTGGTAACCACATATAAAATAAAGGTTTGTATAAAATAGTAAACCAGCCATTTCTAACCGCTGTTCCTAAATTGTAATTATCAGAAGAATGGTGTACAATGTGTGCTGCCCATAAAAAACGTATCATGTGGTTTTGCCTATGAAACCAGTAGTACGTAAAATCATCTAAAAACTGGCACAATATCCAAACGGTTAATGAGTAACCAAAAGATTTCCATCCCATAATATTTGTTCTAATACCATCTACCATAGGGTTAAATAATTCATACATATAATTAAAAATAATTATAGCAGAGACAGTTTTAACTAAAGGTGCTAAAACTACTGAGCCTATGCCCATAGTAAGGCTAGATGCTAGGTCTTTCCAGTTGTAAAGATTTTTATGGTCGTGAGTTTTGCTATATGTGAGTTCAACTAATATTAATCCCAGAAAACAAGGAATCCCATAGACTAATGGGTTTGTAAAATTCATATACTATTTACCTTATGTATGAAGAGAGAATGTCTCGATTTTTGCTAATATATATATTCTACGGCGGAATTCTTCTTGTTTTAAGAATTTAATAGGTTAGTTTTTATAATACCAAAATGGAATACGCTCAATTCTTAAAATAGTGGTGTCCTTGTCTTTCTCTACGCGGTATCTTCTTAAGTCCAACAAATGTTTGCCTTCACTTAAAGATGATATGCCTACGTAGGTTTCAAAACCAAGCGTGCCCTTTTTTGTTTTACTGACAACAAAATCAGATTTATAGGTTATGCTGTCTATGGCTACAAAATAGATACTATTGAAGGTTTTAATGTATTCTTTTCTTAAGCTATCTTTTCTTATTTTTCTATCAAAGTCATTAATTATAACAATGTCTGAGGTTACACCACGTATGTCCTTTTTTGGTTTTAGTCCTGGATTATAATAAAACATTCGGTCTTCAATGTTGTCATCATATTTTACAAATACTTTTACAAAAGGATCGCTTATGACTTTTGATTGTATCATCACATTATCAATGTTCTCCAGCTTCTCGTCTAATAAATCCTCATAATGGTCATTATTGAGTATGTATGAATTAGAATTTAAGTTTTTACCAAAGTAGTTTGAGCTATTATAGCGAAAGCTTGTAGCTACAAAGAGTAAAATAAACAAAGGTGTTAATAAGAAACTTAAGCGCCTACCAAATTTATTATCCAAGAAATTATAGATAATTGGTCGGTACAAAAACGAAAGTGTAACAAAACTAAACACCCAATATATGGGAAAGTATAGCTTTGAGACCCAGTTTTTCTTCTTTAGCAGTCCTTGAGTTACGAAATCAAAAAATGTAAATAAGGCACCAAATACAAAGAAAATCATTAGAGGAATACCCACACCGTTTGAAACCCATGAAGGAAGACTATCATTATCTATAATGTAATTGCCAATTAACGCGATAACAATTATAGTAAAGGTAAGTGCAAGTACATAGAAAATAAGTAGAAAGGAGATGGCAAAAATAATACTACAATAATTCTCTAGCGTAGCGATATATTTGTCAAACGAGCCAACTCTTTTTTTTAGGTATTTGGTAAATTTATTGCTGTAATTAAGCTTTTCATAATCAATATCCCCAGAAACGTAGCGCAAGCCAAGGGCACCTATCCACAAGCCTCTTAAAAGTACATGTAATAACAGATTGAATATAAGTATGCCACAAGAAATGAGCCCAACGATACAAATGATTAATTTATATACTTGTTCCGCATTTTTGGCTTCCTGCCCACTTACGGAAATGGGTTCAAAAGCTGTAAAAAGCCCGAAAATTGCAAATCCAGATATGAGCAATTCTAACTGCCAACTCTCTTCTTGTAGCTTTTGAAGCAGTTTTTTAAACGCGGGATTATTGTAATCGTTATTCATTACATTACTTTTATGATGAAAGATAATTACTTTTTATTAAAAAACTGCTTAGATATTACTGCTCTATTAAAAGTTTTAAGCTATTAATCTGTTTCTTCCTCTACACTAATAAGGTTGTCATCCGGTATTCTATCAATCATTTTGTTATAAGGATCAATTCCTGCTTTTACAGGTAATTTATCCGTAGTAAATGTAAATGTAGATTCTCCTGGTTTCACCCATATTTTTTTAATAAAGAGCGGAGATTTAATAGTCATTCCGTTGCTGTTTTTGATATCGTTATCAAAAATCCCAATATCTAATAAATTTGGTTTTTCACTTGTTTTTAGAAGCTTTCCTAGACCATCAAAATATTCCTTTGAGCTTTCAACTGTTATAGTAACTTTGTATTTGTCATCTGCCAGCTTTTTGTAAGATGCTTTAGAGATTTTATTGGAGTAAAGTGTTATTTTTTCAAAACTATCTTCTAAATAATATTTTAGAGAATCTGGTGTTACAGAGTTCATATAGTGATACCACTCTTTGGTTGTAGTGAACGGTGCTTTTTGCCTGTATCTCGCAGCTTCTGTATACGCCTTAAATCCACTATTAAGGTTGTCTTCGCCAATTAAATCTTGTAATGCATATAGAATTAAACCACCTTTTCTATACCATACATATGCTTGTGTGTCATTATCAAGAAGTGTCTTTTCAAACTTACTTTCATTAGCTCTTCCTCTTAAATAATTGTCAAGTTCTCTTTTTAGAAAATCTTGCATCGCATCAATACCATATTCTTTTTTCATTACCATTAGTGAGGAATACTCTGCCATAGACTCCGATACTTGATTAGAGCCCCTTGTTGCAGATGGGGTAATTTGATGTCCCCACCATTGGTGTGCCACTTCGTGCGAAGTAACGGTATATACATAGTCCAAATCTTCAGGATCACTAAAATCACCAACCCAACCAAAACTTTCTGAAAAAGGAACAGTATTTGGGAAAGATTGGGCAAAGGTGGCATACCTGGGAAATTCTAAAATGCGCATTTGCCTGTATTGATAAGGGCCATAATTTTCAGAGAAATAATCCATTGAATGCTTTACACCTTTAACAAATCTATCTATGTTATAAGTGTGTGTTGGATGATGAAAAATTTCTATATTCACTTTTTCACCATTCTTTCCAGTCCAGATATCTTTATGAATATTATAATTTGCAGATGAAATATTGTAAAAGAAATCCAAATCACCTTCCATTTTATAGGTAAAATATCTTCTGCCGTTTTCTTCCCATTCTTTTTGTAAGTACCCTGGCATTACAGCTATTTGATCTGGTGCTGTACTTACCGTACCTTCAAAAGTAATATAATCAGCATCGTCATTAAATAGTAGGTTGCTGGTGCCCCAAGGATCATCTTGTTCTGGTAATTGATAATCTTTAATAGGTAAGCCATATTTTTTACGATCTAAATCGCTTGTCATTTCCGCGTTAGCATTATATCCGAAAGAGGGAAAGAAATTGTCATTCAAAAATGTACCGTTATACACAATAGCCGAACCCGTGCCTTCATTTGGGAAACCTTTATAGTATCCCGTAATGTCTAATACCATTGTAACAGTATCATTTGGTTTTAATGGTTTATCTAAAGCGTATATTTCATATCCAAAGTCATCGTAACTATTTCCTAGTTTTGGTGACTTCCCTTCAATTGTAAAGGTGTTAACCTCCTTTTTCAGCAAGCCCTCGGCTCCCCAATTTATGTGTAATGAATCTATGTTTTCGTTGGTCTTATTCACCATTAAATAGGTGGTTTTAATTCTGGCTGATCTATTTTCAGGTGTTAAGTCTGCATTAACCTTTACATCTATAACCTTGGGTTGGGCAATTTTATCGTATTTACTTAACGTTTTTTCATATGCTGCTTGAGCTATTTCACCCTCTTCTTCATTTTTATATTTGTTAATAGTTTTTGTGTTGTGATTTATAAAAGCCCCCGAACCAATAAAAACCACGAGTAATAGAATGCCAGTACTAATAGTTCGTAAGTTGAGACGTTCTTTAGCCAATTGCCACCTAGCCTTTCTGCCAGAGTCTGTGCCACGTTTCCAAAATAAATACCCAATTACAAGCAATACACCTCCACAAGCTAACCAATAGGTTTTAAACCAAAACAGGGCTTTCCCAAAATGGCCAAAACCATTCATGTCTGAAACTGTATAACCAGGGGTGTATCCATATAAATACAGATTATTGTCTACTTTTAAAAACGCGTTGATACCAAAAAGCAGTGCCCAAATAGCGATGGCGATAACGTGCCCCATAAATTTTTTGGTAACTATGGAATGCACAAAAAATGCTAATAGAATAAATGTGATGTATTTAGGAAACTCGATGAGATACAAGTCTGTAAAATACATATCGAACTGATAGTTAAAATACCCTTGCAAGGTTTGTGCTAGTACTCCACTTAATAAAACGAGATTTACTAACATAAAACTAATCATAACCAAAGCTAAAAACTTTGAGGCGTACACTATTCTGTTTTTTAAGGGTAATGATCCGAAAATTTGATCATAATTCACTCCACGTTCCCTATGAAGTACTTCACCAGTCATAAATACGATAAGTACAAAAATGAGTATACTGTAATTAAAATTTTTGACTTCCAACATGTAGTATGTAAGTGGAAGCGAGGGCGTACCGTATATTGGGAATCCAAAGAAAGCATCAAATAATAGGAATGCAAGTGCTGCAATGAGAATGGCCCTAAAAAAGTTGTCTCTAATGATGTTTTTAAACTCCATTTTAGCCAAGTCGAACAATAACTTTATACTTAGTCCGCTTGAAAAAACTTGCGATACTTTAGGAAGTTTAGTTAAAGCTGCAGTAGGGTTTGACGCGTCTAGGTTTTCATGTTTCTTTTTTGTTTTGAATTTCTTATTCAGGAATTTAATAAAATCGAATCTAAAAAATGTAAATAAAAAGGCTACAAGTCCAATACCTACCCATAATAAACGATTCCAAATCAATGCACTTGTTAGTGGTAATATTTGGGTGTTTTGTTCAACAGGCGTCCAGTATCTTGTTATGTTGTTAAACGTTTCAAAAGCGAAAGGATCTAATATGCTAACCAAATTTTTATTCTCAATATCTTGGGTAAGCGTTAAGGTTATTAAATAGCCAATAAATAATATGGCGCCACCTGCATATGCTAACATTATTCGTTTGGTCATTGTTACTAATGCAAAGAAAATTGCACCAGCAAAGAAGAAATTGGTCCAATATATTAAAAGTGTGGGTTGAATGTAATGCCAAAGGTTGAGTGTTATAAAGCGTTCTGCCTCTGTAAATCCTGCGTTTGGCCCGATGGCAAACCCTATAATCAAGCCTATTTGAAATCCTAAGCTAACTAGAAAAAGTATACATAAAGATCCTAAGAAACGTCCCAAAATATATCCTTTTTCACTTATCGGATAAGAGAAATAATAGTTTTCTGTTTTATGTTCAATATCCCTGTAAATAGGAACGCCCATAATAGCACTTGCCAGCATAATACCAAATATGCTTATAATACTAAGCATTCTGGTGATGGTTGTTGGTGCATTAACATAAGCTTTTTCTGAAGCAGGTACATCACCGCTAATGGCGACAATAAGACCAAAAACCAAAAGAATTCCGAAATAAGCCCAAGTAGCAGGTCTTTTAAATCTATATTTTAATTCGAATAAGAAAATTTCTTTAAACATAATTGTAGTGTTTTAGTTGAAGGTTTAACAATTATGCTAATGCAGTATCCATTCTAGATGAGATTTCCGCGAAGTATACATCTTCTAAATCAGCTTCACAAGCTTCAAAAGAACTGTCCGGTTGGCTGTCATTAAGTACATGAATAACAGTATCTCCACTTTTCAGATGTGTGGAAATTACTTGCATCTCTTGCTTGTAATTTTCAATCTCTGACTTGTCAATGGTTTTTTTCCAAACTTTACCTTTTACGTTTTCAATTAAAGCACTAGGTTTTCCTTGTGCGACTACTTCTCCTAAGCAAATAATAGCCATATTATTACATAGATTTGAAACATCATCTACAATATGCGTAGATAAGATAACTATGGTATTCTCACCAATTTCGCTTAGTAAATTATGAAAACGTACGCGTTCTGCAGGATCTAAACCAGCAGTAGGCTCATCTACAACTATTAATTTGGGTTCTCCTATTAGGGCTTGTGCGATACCAAAGCGCTGTTTCATACCACCAGAGTAAGTACCCAAACTTTTATTCCTAACATCCCATAAATTTGTTTTATTTAGAAGCGATTCTACTAAATCTTTTCTTTCATCCTTGTTGGAAATACCTTTTAAAGAGGCAATGTGGTTTAGCATGTTATAAGAACTAATTTTAGGATATACACCAAATTCTTGAGGTAAATATCCCAGAATTTCTCTTACTCTGCCTTTGTCTTTTAAAATATCAATATCATCTAGCATGATGGATCCAGAGTCGGCCTGTTGAAGTGTTGCCAGAGTTCTCATAAGCGATGATTTTCCGGCACCATTAGGGCCTAAAAGGCCAAACATACCTTGTGGTATGTTAAGTGAAACGTTTTTTAAAGCATGTACACCATTTGAGTAAGTTTTACTCAAATCTTTAATTTGTAATTCCATTAAGCGAAGGTTTTTTGATTAGTCTTTCTAAATATAATCAAATATTTCTAATGGGGTTTTAATCGTAAGTGCTTAATTTATAGACAGGTGTGAATTGTAATTAAATAAAGACGAAATATTATAAAATGTTAATTTATAATGAGTTTTTGCGGAAGAACGTTGTTGCAATAATAGCTACAGCAATGATAGTGCAAAAAATTATGGGAAACTTTGAGTTGTTTTTGGATGCTACGGTAACGCCTATGCCAATACCAACAATGAAAATAGCGCCCAAAAGTGCCAAAAATTTCTTTGGAGAAATAATTAGTTTTCCAATCTTTATCGGTTTCAATTGCATTCTTAATTTATTTACCGAACAACTCTTTTATCTCAGGCTTTGTTAATTCAATTAATGTAAAAACACCTAGAACAATTCCAAGTACACCAGTTAAGCAATTAACTATGGCAATGGCGAAAATAAAGTTGTAGTTTTTGATTTCCTTGAGATATTTTGAAGTTAAGAGATTTAAAATACCAATTGAAACACAAGCAATGATGCCGATAATACCTATGGCAACGAAAAGCCATCCGAAATTGAAAGGCATTTCAACATCTTGCTGAGAACGTTCTATTGCTGTATTAAAAAATAGCCCCATACCCGCATAAAATATAAAGAATAGTGAGAAGCAGATGGTTAAAATTCCTTTCACTAAATAAAGAATTCTAAACGTATTGAGGTTGTTAGGTTTTGTTTGCATATTACTAATGTAACGCTTTGTTTTTGCTTAGTGTAATACAAAGATAAAATTTAGTTTTAATGAAGTCTTACCACTCTTAAGATAAGGTAGGCAAAAGAATTTATACAGTTCATTATCCAAACTAAAAAACCACCTTGCTTTCACAAAGTGGTTTTAAATGTATAGTGGTTGCTGAATGTATCAGCGCATCAACTTATTTTATCATCTCGTAGCTACGTTTTATGAAGTTTGTTAACTCTTCACCTTTTAATAAACCTTGAGATAATCGTGCTAAATCTAAACTTTGGTTAATTAAACGCTCTTGTTTTTTGCGTGTTTTGGTGTTTAAAATATCACCAATTAAGTCTGAGTTTGTATTTACCACTAGGTTGTACATTTCTGGCATATTGCCCATACCAAACATACCGCCACCGCCAGTTTGTTGCATTTCTTTCATACGGCGCATAAACTCTGGTTGTGTGATGATAAACGGGTTTACGTTGCTATCCATAGCTTCTAACTGCACCATGAATTTTTCAGATGGAATCACCTCTTTTAGTAATTCGTCCAAAGCTTTCTTTTGGTCCTCATCCAACTTAGAAATTTTGGTGTCATCCTTTTTGATTAAGTTATCAATATGATCGCCGTCAACACGCGCAAAAGAAATATTTTCTTTAGATGTTTCTAACTTCTGTATTAAATGTGAAACTATTGGAGAATCTAGTAATAATACTTCATAATCTTTAGCTTTGGCAGCTTCAATATAGCTATGTTGCGCATCTTTATCAGAAGCATATAAAATCACTAACTTATCATCCTTATCCGTTTGATTTGCTTTTATTTTATCATACAATTCTTGGTACGTATAATAGTTGCCATCAACTGTTGGGTATAAAGCAAAAGCATCTGCTTTTTCAAAGAATTTTTCTTCTGAAAGCATACCATATTCAATTACAATTTTGATATCATTCCATTTAGATTCAAAATCCTCTCTATTGTTATTGAATAAGGATTTCAACTTATCCGCCACTTTTCTGGTGATGTAAGATGAAATCTTTTTAACTGCACCATCAGCTTGTAAATAAGAACGTGATACGTTTAACGGAATATCTGGTGAATCAATGACACCACGTAACATCGTTAAGAATTCAGGAACAATACCTTCAACATTATCAGTTACAAATACTTGGTTTTGATACAGCTGAATTTTATCCTTCTGAATTTGCATATCGTTAGTTAACTTTGGGAAATATAAAATTCCCGTTAAGTTAAACGGATAGTCAACATTTAAGTGGATATTGAATAAAGGCTCTTCAAACTGCATTGGGTACAGCTCTCTGTAGAAGTTGCTGTAATCCTCATCTTTTAAATCTGTTGGCTGTTTTGTCCATGCTGGGTTTGGATTATTAATAATGTCATCTACAGTGATTTGTCGATGTGGTTCTGTAGTTTCCTTACCGTCTTTGTCCTTAGTAGTTTCCTTACCGTCTTTGTCCTTAGTAGTTTTTGGCTCGTGCTCTGGATCGTTTATTTCTTTCGTTCCAAATTTGATTGGAATAGGCATAAACTTATTATACTTATTCAAAAGTTCACGAATACGAGCTTCTTCTAAGAATTCTGTAGAATCTTCTGCAATGTGAAGTATTATTTCCGTTCCTCTTTCGGTTTTGTCTGCCTTTTCTAAGGTGAACTCTGGTGAACCATCACAAGTCCAATGTGCTGCAGGTTCATCTTTAAATGATTTTGTGATTATCTCGACTTTGTCTGCTACCATAAATGCAGAATAGAAACCAAGACCAAAATGACCAATAATACCAGCATCTTTAGCAGAATCTTTGTATTTATCTAAAAATTCTTCAGCACCAGAAAAAGCCACTTCGTTGATGTATTTTTCAACCTCTTCGGCTGTCATACCCAAACCTTGATCTATAATGTGTAGCTTTTTGTTGTCTTTATCAATTTTAACTTCAATTTGCGGATTGCCATATTCTACCTTCGCTTCTCCGACATTAGTTAAATGCTTCAGTTTTAGTGTCGCATCCGTAGCATTACTAATCAATTCACGAAGAAATATTTCGTGGTCGCTGTATAAGAACTTTTTAATTAACGGAAAGATATTCTCTACCGATACATTAATGTTTCCTTTTGTCATGGTAAATAATTTATTTGTCATTCCCTCGAAGAAGGGAATCTGATTAATTTTATTTTTGGTTTATCAATCAACACAGGACAAAAAAAGTACCAAGTAGATAAATATGACAAACTGACATTAAAGATTTACGATTTTCAGTTTTTGAGATTGGTTTTTGGAATTTAGTATTTTGGAATTTGATGTTTGATATTATTATTTTGTATTTTGGTTTAAACTAAAATCGGGGATATGTATAATTCTAGAATAATTGGCCTTGGTAAATATGTACCAGATAATGTGGTGACCAATGATGATTTATCAAAACTAATGGACACCAATGATGCGTGGATACAGGAACGTACTGGGATAAAGGAGCGTAGATGGATTAAGGAAGGCACTGAAGATACTTCGGCGGTTATGGGTGCAAAAGCTGCAAGAATTGCCATTGAACGTGCAGGATTAACAAAGGATGATATAGATTTTATTGTTTTTGCAACCCTCAGTCCCGATTATTACTTTCCTGGTTGTGGTGTACAAATTCAGGATATGTTAGAAATGCCTACCATTGGTGCTTTGGATATCAGAAACCAGTGTACTGGGTTTGTTTATGCAGTTTCCGTAGCAGACCAATTTATAAAAACAGGAATGTATAAAAACGTTTTGGTAATTGGTGCTGAGTTCCATTCTGGAGGGTTAGAGAAGTCTACCAGAGGTAGAAATGTAACTGTAATTTTTGGTGATGGGGCAGGAGCCGCGGTAATGAGTAGAACGGAAGATAATGCAAAAGGCGTACTATCTTCTCACTTACATTCTGAAGGGAAATATGCCGAGGAATTAGTTGTTGAGGGACCAAGCATTAAGCACTGGGTGCCAGAAATTTTAGAAGCCAATGATCCCGATGACACATCATATTATCCCTATATGAATGGGCAATTTGTTTTTAAACATGCCGTTGTACGCTTTAGTGAAGCAATTGTTGAAGGCTTACAGGTAAATAATCTTCAAAAGGAAGATATCGATATGTTGATTCCACATCAGGCAAATCTGAGGATTTCTCAATTTATACAAAGGAAGTTTGGATTGCGCGACGAACAAGTATTTAATAATATTCAAAAATATGGTAATACTACTGCTGCATCGGTAATTATAGCTTTAACCGAAGCTTGGGAAGAGGGTAAGATTAATGAGGGCGATACCGTGGTTTTGGCGGCTTTTGGTAGTGGATTTACTTGGGGTAGTGTTATTATGAAGTGGTAATTTATTAAATCTGTTTTATAAACAAAAATCCGAAACTGGTATTTTCATACAGTTTCGGATTTTTTAATGCTATTAACCAACCAGTTTCAATTAACACAAATTTTGAAAAGAGAAGCTCTTATGGCTTATTTAGATGATAATAGCAAAACAAATATTTTAAGTTGAGTTATTCTCACCCAGTTCATACGAAAATAAAACTCGAAATTTGTTGGAATTCCGAGTTTATATGCGCTGAAGCGCACTAACCGTTTTAATGAATTCTTATAATAAAGCGACTAACTCAAATAATTACTAAATACGGTTTTTGGTTGTTATATAACGTTTGGAATCGGTTATTATTGTAACTGTTTTTAATTTTAACGAATTTTAACATTCTTATTGGAGATATATAAAGCACAAACCCCCGAAGTTTCACTTCAGGGGTTCTATTTAATAATCTAAATATAACACTAACCATCAACTATTATCAGATTATTAAAATAATTTATAGGAAGCCTCCGCTGCCTTGTTTCGTATTGTCGTCTCTTTGTTTTCTGCGTAAAGCTCTATATTTTCCACCTCCAAATCTATAAGATAACGCAATATTCCAAGTATTGCTTTCCCAATTAAACTGCCCTTGACTAGGGAATGGTGTAACGCCATCAAATTCAAAATTCATTGTGTTTAAGATGTCACTATAATTGAAGCTAAATGTGGCACGTTGCTCTTCCAAAAACGAATATCGCATTCCTGTGTTAAGCATAAACATTGGTTTTCTGGTAAACTGAATCCCTTTTTCTTCACCGCGATACATAGTAAATAACGAAAAATTTAATTTTTTAGTGGCCTTAAAATTGTTAAACAATCTTAAATTCCATACTACATTATCCACTTTTGTGTTTTGAGCTATAATATCAGCTTCAGTTGCATTTGGCAAGTCATCGGTATCTATTATTTCGGTAATACCTCTTTGCTCTTGAGAGTACAAGTCAAAACTACCATTTAAACTCCACCATTTTGTCGGTCTGTAGTTACTGGAAAGTTCTACACCATAAGCGGTGGTGTTATCAAAATTGTCAAACGTTAATATGGCATTTCCGGCAGGAATATTATTTCTATCTATGCGCACAAAACGATTAATATTATCTTCTATCAGTCTCCCAAAAATACCAGCGGTTATAGTTCCCTTTTTTAGTTTACGTGTGTAGTTTATCTCAACTGAATTTGTAAACTGAGGCAATAATTCTGGATTTCCAAATGAAGATACTCTTGGTGTGGCCCATTCCCTAACAGGGTTTACTTGTTGTAGCCCTGGTCTGTCTACTCTGCGACTAGCACTAAATTGATAGGTGTTTTTATCCGAGGCCTTATAGCTTACAAAAATTGAAGGATATACTTGGAAATACTCATTTTCAAAAGGGAAAGACGCAGTTGTATTGTCACTAAAAAATTGAAGGGCATCTGCATCCTCAAGTACCTGTTCAAAACGTGCGCCTACTTGATAGTTCCATTTCTCATTTATGGTTCTTCCGTAGGTAGCGTAAGCAGAGAAAATATCTCTATTGTACTCAAAATCAGTACTTGGTGTTGGGATAATATTGCCTTGTCCATCAAAGGTTAGTCCGCTAGATTCGTAATCTACATCAGAATTAAAAAAGCGCGCTTCCAATCCTACTTCTAATTTTGTTTTTTCATTTAATGGATTTACATAATCCACATTAATAAAAGTTTGATCCCTTTTGGTGTCAACCATATCTGTGTAGTTTGGTGGAAAGCTGAAGTTTCTAAAATTGAAATTTGCAATTTCATCATTTTCAAAATTGTTATGGTCTATTTCTATATCTAGCGTTTCGTCTTCGGCCTCATTAAAGGTATGCTTGTAGGCTACGTTATATTGACTAGAGATATTGTCTGTAATGTTATCAAAAAGTTGCGCTTGATTGATAGGACCAGGGAATGTAAGGAAGGTGTTGCCAAAACCATTTCCGCTAAAGGTATTTTGGTTGGTAAATACCGAAATGGTGTTTTTGTCATTCATATAAAAATCTACACCAAATTTATATAAGTGCGATTGGTTGTTGTTGAAAAACTTGAAGTCCTGACGTGAGTCGTCATCAAGTCTATCTATAAAACCGAAATTATCGTATTTTCCAATATTGTTACCGTAGTTACCGTAGAAGTTGAATTTGCCATTACGGTAGTTCATATCGATAGAACTATTGAATTTTGCAAAAATTTCCTTTGTAACGCCAACGTTAAAATTACCGTTGAATCCAATTTGAGTATTCTTATGTAGTTTAATATTAATTATACCACTCATCCCTTCTGGATTATATTTCGCTGAAGGGTTTGTAATAAGTTCAATAGACTTAATAGACGTCGAGGGAATCTGTCTTAAAAGTTGCGCTACAGGCACATTACTTAATTTACCATCGACCATTACACGAACATTTTCATTTCCTCTTAAACTGATGTTACCTGTTTGTTGGTCTACATTTACAGAAGGGAGGTTATTCATAATATCGCTTGCCGTAGGGCCTGCAGTGGTAAGGTCTTTACCTATAGTAATTACTTTTCTATCTACTTTTTGTTGAATTGTTGATACTTCGGCAACAACGGTTACAGCTTCTAAATCTTCAAGTTCTTCTTCAAGATAAATATCGCCTAAATCTACTTTGTAATTGCCTCGTTTTAAAGTAACAGCTTTGTTGTAGGTTTTGTAGCCAATATATTGTATGCTTACGGTAACATTACCTTCTTCAATTTTTTCAATTTTAAAAGATCCGTTATCTAGAGTAATGCCACCGGTTAACGTTTCTCCTGTTGTATTTTTGATAATAACGTTTACATAAGGTAAGGGTTGTTTTAATTTTGCGTCTAAAACTCTCCCTGAAATAGTGCCTTTTTTTGCATCATTGGGATCTGTTGGATTAGCGTAAACTGATAGTGAAAAAAAAGCAAATAAAAGAATGCTTAATGAAATAGTCTTTTTCATTTGGATTGATTAGTTTGATTGATGATGTTTATAGTTAACAAAGAGACGTCTCTTTTGGAATAATGTTACTAGTTTTAACAAAAAATTAATTTTTTTAACATATGAATAAGAAAACTTTAGTGCTTGGAGCTTCCCTAAAACCAAATAGATATTCCAACTACGCTATACATCGATTGGTAGCAAATAAAGTAGAAACTGTAGCTTTTGGATTGAGAGAAGGTGAGGTTTCAGGAGTTAGTATAGATACTAATTTAATGGCTTATGAAGATATTGATACCGTAACGCTATATCTTAATCCGAAAAGGCAAGTTGACTACTACGATTATATTATTTCCCTTAAACCAAAGCGCGTCATTTTTAATCCTGGGACGGAGAACCCAGAATTGTATAAGCTTCTTAGGGAAAACAATATTTCCTTTGAAGCAGCTTGCACTCTAGTCTTGCTTTCTACGAATCAGTATTAAACCAAGAAAGGTTATTAAGCCATTAAGCGGTAGTATTTCCCAATGAAATTGATACTTGCCAATAATGCTTTCAGGCAAATTGGTGATTGCAAAACTGATAATGATGGAGAGTAGAGCAACTATCCATGCATACTTGTCTTTTATTTGATGTTTAGTTAGAATTCCAAAGGTAAATAGCCCAAGTAAGGGCCCGTAAGTAAATGTTGCAAATTTAAAAAGATTACTCACCACATTACCTTCTAAATAATTGAAGATAATCACAACAATAATGAGTAAAAGAGATACACCTATATGTACTTTTTTACGTAAAGGTTTTTGATCTTCTTTGGGCCTGTCATGAATATTTAAAAAATCTACTGAGAACGATGTTGTCAATGAGGTTAGGGCGCTATCGGCACTAGAGTATGCAGCAGCTATCAACCCAATAATAAAGGTAATGGATAGTGCATTTCCCAAGTTTTGGTTCATAGCAATTTCTGGAAACAATAAATCTGTTCTTATTCTTCCGTCTACTACAGGAATGTCTAAGCCAAATTTTTCAGCATAAATAAACAGTAATGCACCTAACGAAAGAAAAATTAAGTTAACCACCACTAATAGGCTTGCCATAGCAAACATGTTTTTTTGTGATTCCCTGTTATTTTTGCATGTTAAGTTTTTTTGCATCATATCTTGGTCAAGTCCAGTCATGGCAATGGCGATGAATATACCACCAACAAAATATTTCCAAAAATAAGTTACGGTATTAGGGTCATCAAAAAAAAATATTTTACTTTTCTTAGAAAATGATTCTGAGCTCAGGGCTTCCATAAATGTCCAATCCAATCGTTCATTTATTAAAAAAATAGCCACTAAAACGGCGGTTAACATTGCCAAAGTTTGTATGGTATCTGTCCAGATAATCGTTTTAATGCCACCGCGATTGGTATATAGCCAAATAAGTAAAATTGAAATTACCACAGTAATCCAAAATGGAATACCAATACGTTCAAAAACAATGTATTGCATGGCAAGGGCCACTAAAAACAATCTAAAGGAAGCGCCTGTTACCCTCGATAACAAAAAGAAAAACGCGCCTGTTTTGTAGCTTACAACCCCAAAACGTTGTTCTAGATATTCATAAATCGAAGTAACGTTTAGCCTATAATACAATGGTAAAAGAATGCTTATGATGAACAAGTAGCCAACAAAAAAACCAAAAACCCCTTGCATATATGCAAATTGTTGTCCGCCAATCATTCCTGGTACCGAAATAAAAGTTACACCAGATAAAGATGCCCCAATCATCCCGAACGCCACTAAATACCATGGTGCCGATTTGTTGGCTTTAAAAAAGGCCTCGTTAGAATCTTCCTTTCCTGTGAAATAGGAAATTAATATCAATACAATAAAGTAAGCGGCTATTAAAAGCAGAATTTGTGTGGCACTCATGCAATTTTATTTTTCAAGTTTTCAAAATACAACTATTCATTTTCAAAAACCAAACGGAACAACCAGTATTTTAATTGGGTACTTTAAAATTAGCGAATTTCAAGTCTAAACTGTAATTTCGCAGTTATGGAATTTTCTTCAAAATTGCTGGAAAATGCGGTAAATGAAATGTCTCAATTACCTGGTATTGGTAAGCGTACAGCGTTACGTTTGGTATTGCATATGCTAAGGCAGCCCAAAGCGCAAACTACTGCATTATCCCAAGCATTGATGAATATGAGAACGAGTATTAAGTTTTGTAAATCCTGTAACAATATTAGTGATGTTGAGCTTTGTGAAATATGTGCAAACCCTAACAGAGATGAAGGTGTAATTTGTGTTGTTGAAGACATAAGGGATGTTATGGCCATAGAAAATACGAGTTCTTTTAAAGGTTTGTACCATGTTTTGGGCGGTAAGATTTCTCCAATAGATGGCATTGGCCCACATGATTTAAATATTGTGCCACTGGTTGAAAAAGTAAAATCAGGAACCGTGAAGGAAATTATTTTTGCGTTGAGCTCGACCATGGAAGGCGACACCACCAATTTTTACATTTTCAAACAAATTCAAGAGTATAACATTACCACATCAACCATAGCCAGAGGAATTTCAGTTGGCGACGAATTGGAATATACTGATGAGATTACACTGGGAAGAAGTATTTTAAATCGTGTACCGTTTGAATCATCACTAAAATTATAACTGTCTTTCATTGAAACTCTCCATAGTTATATTAAACTATAATGTGCGCTACTTTTTAGAATTATGTTTAAAAAGTGTGCAAGCTGCCATTACTAATATTGACGCAGAAATTATTGTAGTAGATAATAATTCTGAAGATGATAGTTGTAGGATGGTAAAGCAGCTATTTCCCAATGTCAATTTAATCGAAAACAAAGAAAATCATGGGTTTTCAAAGGGTAATAATATAGGTGTGAACCAAGCCCAAGGCGAATATTTGTGTATTTTAAATCCGGATACGGTTGTAGCGGAAGATACTTTTGAAAAGCTATTGCAGTTTTGTGAAGGAAGGGAAAACTTAGGCGCGGTAGGTTGTAAACTGATAGATGGTACTGGGCGTTTTTTGCCTGAAAGTAAACGAAATATTCCCGTTGTAAAAACAGCGTTAAAAAAGTTTTTAGGGAATTCAAAACACTATTACGCCAATCATTTAGGTAAAGATGAAACAGGTAAGGTAGAAATTCTGGTGGGTGCATTTATGTTTTTAAAAAGAGCGCTCTATAGTGAAGTTTCAGGTTTTGATGAAGATTATTTTATGTATGGAGAAGACATTGATTTGTCTTATAAAATCAGGAAGAAAGGCTTGCAAAATTACTATTATGGTGAAACAACTGTTTTACACTACAAGGGAGAAAGTACGTTAAAAGACAAAAAATATGCGAAACGTTTTTACGGTGCAATGCAAATTTTTTATAAGAAGCACTTTAAGCGCAACATATTGTTCGATATGCTTGTTGCTCTGGGCATTAAAATTATCCCTTTTTTAAAGCGAAGTGAGCAAAAACAAAATATAGAACCATCTCAATACGTACTCGTTTCTGATAATGTTAATGATCGATTAGCATCTCGTTTGGATAAGTCTTTAGTGGTGAATCGTAACATAGATAACATTGAGTCAGGCAATGAAATAATATTTGATAGCAATGTTTTGACTTTTAAAGAAATAATGGCTTTAATAGAGAAATACTCAAATAGTAAAAGATGCACTTTTAAAATATTGCCCAAAAGGTCTAACTTTATCCTTGGAAGTAATAGTGCTTCGGGTAGAGGCGAGATAATTGTGTTTTGATGGGTTTTATTGTATATAATTTAAAAGAATTAACGATTTTTAGTTAATTTTGCAATCAAAATAAAGAATAAAGGCTTTAATTTAAAGAAATGGCAAAGTTTGAATTAACATTACCGAAAATGGGGGAAAGTGTTGCTGAGGCAACTATTACATCTTGGTTAAAGGATGTTGGTGATACTATTGAACTTGATGAGGCAGTTTTAGAAATTGCAACAGACAAGGTAGATAGTGAGGTGCCAAGTGAAGTTGAGGGTGTTTTGGTTGAAAAGCGCTTTGAGGTAGATGATGTAGTTCAAGTAGGTCAAGTATTAGCTGTTATTGAAATTGAAGGAGAGGTTGAGCAGGCTACTACGGAGGTTTCAGAAGAGACATCAAATACTGCTTCTGAGGCTGTTGTAAATGAATTGACCGAGCGTGTTGAAACAGCGAAAGCTGAAGTGACTTCTGCTGCACCAACTATTTCGAGCAATGAACGTTTTTATTCGCCACTGGTAAAAAATATAGCTAGGCAAGAAGGTATTTCACAAGAAGAATTGGACGCTATTCCAGGAACGGGAAAAGAAGGAAGAGTGACCAAAAATGATATTTTAGGATATATTGAAAATAGAGGAGATGCTCCTGTTCAAAAAGTAGTGCCCAAACCAGAGCCGGCTAGTCAGTCTGCTCCTATTGTGCCGAAGGCGGAAGCAAAGCCTGTTGTGGTAAGTGGTGAAGATGAAATTATTGAAATGACGCGTATGGGGAAATTGATTTCCCAGCATATGACGGACTCTCTACAAACCTCTGCACATGTGCAAAGTTTTATTGAAGCCGATGTTACCAAAATTTGGAACTGGCGTAAAAAAGTCAAGGATACTTTTGAAAATAGAGAAGGGGAAAAACTGACTTTCACGCCTATTTTTATGGAGGCCGTTGCCAAGGCGTTGCGTGATTATCCAATGTTGAATATTTCTGTTGATGGCGATAAAATCATCAAAAAGAAAAATATCAATCTGGGAATGGCTACAGCTCTAGCTGACGGTAACTTAATAGTTCCTGTAATAAAAAATGCCGACCAATTGAATTTGGTAGGGATGACCAAACAGGTGAACGACTTAGCAAATAGGGCTAGAACAAACCAATTAAAACCAGACGATATAAAAGATGGCACTTATACGGTGACTAATGTAGGCTCTTTCGGGAGTATCATGGGAACGCCTATAATTAATCAGCCCCAAGTGGGTATTTTAGCCCTGGGGGCCATTAGAAAAGTACCTGCGGTTATCGAAACTTCTGAAGGTGATTTTATAGGTATCCGATACCGAATGTTCTTATCACATTCTTATGACCATCGTGTTGTTAACGGTGCACTTGGTGGCATGTTTGTGAAAGCTGTAAAAGATTATTTGGAGGCGTGGGATAGCGATAGAGAAGTATAGATTATAATAACCCATGATCTAAACCCGACCAAAACAGTTGGGTTTTTTTATTTTTACAACGCCAATCAAGAAAATATCAAATACAATATTTAATGCAATTAAACCTAACAAAACCCATCTGTTTTTTCGATTTAGAAACAACAGGAATCAACATTACTTCTGATAGAATTGTCGAGATTTCAATATTAAAAGTGCATCCCAATGGTAAAGAGGAACGCAAAACATGGCGTGTGAATCCTGAAATGCCAATCCCAAAAGAGGTTTCGGAAATACATGGGATTTATGATGAAGATGTAGCTGATAAACCAACGTTTAAGGAGTTGGCCAAAGAGGTTTATAATATGATCAAAGATTCCGATTTGGGAGGCTTTAATTCGAATAGGTTTGATATTCCACTTATGGCTGAAGAGATGTTGCGCGCCGATGTGGATTTTGATATGAAAAACCGCCAATCGGTGGATGTGCAAACTATTTTTCATAAAATGGAACAACGTACCTTAAGTGCGGCCTATAAGTTCTATTGTGATAAAAACTTAGATGATGCGCATAGTGCCGAGGCTGACACTTTGGCTACTTATGAAGTACTAAAGGCGCAATTAGAAAAATATGAGGAACTGGAAAATGACACAAAGTTTTTAGCTGAGTTTAGTTCCAGAAAGAAGTTTGCTGATTTTGCTGGCTTTATAGCGTATAATAAAAAAGGTGAAGAGTGTTTTTCTTTTGGAAAACATAAAGGAAAATTAGTCACTGAAGTTTTGGAAAAAGAACCTGGCTATTTTGGTTGGTTATTGAATGCGGATTTCCCGTTGTATACTAAAAAGGTACTTACTGCAATAAAATTGAGAAGCTTTAATAATAAACTTTAGGAGACAGGAGACAGGAGACAGGAGACAGGAGACAGGAGACGATTGAGGACGATGATTGCAGATTTGCCTGCGTTAGGGATTGAACGGTATGTTTGAAATCCCCGACGTAGGAGGGATTGAGTAGTGAAAGCCCGACCCGACGAAAGGAGGGTAACGCCCAAATAAATATTTTTGAAAGATGAAACTAATATGTATAGGTAGAAATTATACTGAACACATTGCTGAGTTGGAAAATGAAAAACCAACCGATCCTGTGGTATTCTTAAAACCCGATACTGCTATTTTGCTAAAAAAGCAACCGTTTTTTATTCCAGATTTTTCTGATGATGTACATCATGAGGTTGAGGTTTTGGTGAAGATAAATAGAGTGGGTAAGCATATTGATAAAAAGTTTGCGCATAAATATTACGATGAAATAGGACTTGGAATTGATTTTACGGCTCGTGATTTGCAGCGTAAATTGAAGCAAAAAGGATTGCCTTGGGAGAAGGCAAAAGCGTTTGATGGCGCAGCGGTTATCGGCAAATGGCTCTCTAAAAATGAGTTTACCGATATAAACGCTATTGAGTTTTCTTTAAAAAAGAATGATAATATTGTACAAAAAGGAAATACAAGCCACATGCTTTGGAAAATTGATGAATTAATAGAATATGTCTCGAAATATTTCACTTTAAAGATTGGAGATATTATATTTACGGGCACACCTGCTGGAGTTGGTAAGGTTGTTGCTAACGATAAACTAAAAGGTTTTATAGGAGACAAAGAATTATTTTCTATAACTGTTAAATAACATGGAACAACATTATAAATTATTTAGAGTAAAAGAGTTAGCGGATAACGACGAGGATTTTGTAATGGCTTTGGCCGCTACATTTTTAGAAGAAGTACCTGAGGATGCTGAACGTTTAAAAAAGGCCGTGGCTGAAAAAGATTATCATACCGCATACCAAGCGGCACATAAAATGAAGCCTACCATTGATTTATTCGAATTAGGGGTGCTAAAAGATTTAATTGAAGTGCAAGATTGGGGTAAGTTTACAAAAACGGATGTGGATATTACTGATAAGTTGGATATTGTGATTACTGCGGTAGATAATGCTACTGCAGAAATTAAGGAAGATTTCGGATTGTAAATATGCTGGCAGAAATTATAACCATTGGCGACGAACTTCTTATAGGTCAGGTTATTGATACCAATTCTGCCTTTATCTCACAAACATTAAATAGTATTGGTGCTTCTATTTATCAAATCACTTCGGTACAGGATGATAGGGCCCATCTTCTTCAAGCTTTTAAAGATGCCGAAAGTAGAGTAGACATTATTATCATTACGGGAGGTTTAGGACCTACAAAAGACGATATTACAAAAAAAACCATTGCAGAATATTTTGATGACACTTTGGTTAGAGACGCGTCTGTCACTAAAAATATCGAGGATATTTGGAAAAAGTATGTGAGACAAACATTGCTTCAGGTAAATAAAGACCAAGCATTGGTGCCCTCAACAGCAACTGTTTTGATGAACGAGCTAGGAACTGCCCCGGGTATGTGGCTAGATAAGGGTGATAAAACATTTGTTTCATTACCGGGAGTGCCTTTTGAAATGAAAAAGTTGTTGGTAAGCAAAGTTATTCCTAAACTAAAGGACAAATATAAGTTTCCATATATACTGCATAAAACCTTATTGACCTACGGACTGGGAGAGAGCACGCTGGCAAAGCGGATTGAAGCATGGGAAGATGCGCTACCGAGTACCGTTAAACTTGCCTACATGCCAAACTTAGGAAGTGTGCGTTTACGTCTATCGTCAAAGGGTGAAAACCAAAAAGAAGTAGAGCAAAATATTGAAGAGCAAATTCAAAAGGTGTTGCCTTTAATAGAAGACGCTTTTGTAGGTTTTGAGGATGAAGCAAAGTCATTGGAAGTTATTATCGCAAACCGTTTAACCAAACTAGGAAAAACATTAGCTATTGCTGAAAGTTGTACTGGTGGTAACGTTGCAGAACAATTTACACAAAATGCAGGTGCCTCTTCTTATTTTAACGGTGGTGTTGTTACCTATGCCACCGAATCTAAAATTAAAGTTTTGGGTGTGCCAAAAAAGCTCATCGAAAAACATTCAGTAGTTAGTGCTGAGGTTGTAGAAGCCATGGCCAAAAATGTCCGAGATTTATTTAATGCTGATTATGGTGTGGCAACCACAGGGAATGCCGGTCCATCAAAAGGAGACTCCGATGTTGAAGTAGGCACGGTATTTATTGCTGTAGCTTCAAAAGACGCAGTGGTTTCAGAGGCATTCATGCTAGGTTCTGCGAGGAAACGCGTCATTAAAAAAGCGGTAAACAAAGCTTTGGAAATGCTCGAAAAAGAAATTTTGAAAAATTAATAAATTGAAAAAACATTCCTCAGCGCTTCTTGTTGACGTTACCCATAAGATTGTTATTTCCGTAGAAACTGGAATCAAAAATAACAGAATTTTTTAAGGCCATTACGCCATCCAAAACTCTCGAAAATGATCAAAATTAAGGTTGATTTTTACTTGAAATAAATCCTTTTAAAAAATTCGTTATTTTAATTGTCATAATTCAAAATTTAAGTATATTTGCACCTCGTTTTTAAGCAACAACACATTTAAAAGTAAAAAGTAATGTCAAGAGTTTGTGAACTTACAGGGAAAAAGGCAATGGTTGGTAACAACGTGTCTCATGCAATGAATAAAACTAAGCGCAGATTTGATGCTAACTTAGTAAAGAAACGTTTTTACATTCCAGAAGAGGACAAGTGGATAACTTTAAAAGTGTCAACTTCTGCTTTAAAGACGATTAATAAAATAGGGATTTCGGCTGCTATTAAAGAAGCTAAGTCTAAAGGATTTTTAAAATAAAACGTCAGCGTAAAGTAGTTTAAGATGGCAAAGAAAGGTAATAGAATACAGGTAATTTTAGAGTGTACAGAGCATAAAGAGTCTGGACAACCAGGAACTTCAAGGTACATTACTACCAAGAACAAAAAGAACACGCCAGATAGAATGGAGTTAAAGAAATTTAACCCAATCTTAAAGAAAATGACAGTTCACAAAGAAATTAAGTAATAAGTTTTACAGCGTAAAACTAAAAAGTATAAGCCATGGCAAAGAAAGCAGTAGCATCGTTACAAACAGGGTCTAAAAGATTAACTAAAGCTATCAAAATGGTTAAGTCTCCAAAAACAGGAGCTTACATGTTTGTAGAATCAGTAATGTCTCCAGAACTAGTAAACGATTTCTTAAACAAGAAATAAACGTTCACTACCACAATATTATAAAGCTGCTGTCTGTAAAGAGAGCAGCTTTTTTAATGAGATAGAAACATTGAGTTTATGTCAAGTCAAGGTTTCGTAATCGAATTAATCCCGCCTATTTTGGTGGGATTTCTTTTTAAACCCTATCAAGATTTTATTTCCTTTAAGTATATTTACACTTCAAATTTTTAATGACAATATTTCATGTTAAAATTAAAGGCAAGAAATTTGTTATCAAGTATTTGGGCGTTACCACAAGGGTCGGGCTTTCGGCAGTCGCTCTCTCCTACGTCGAGGAGCTTCAACAAATGCCTCAATCCCTAACGCGAAAGACCAGCCGTCTTAAACAAAGACAGTTTAGGTTGAGATAGGAATACCCTAACAAAGAGTTGAAACAATTAAACGTTTCAACTTATAAACGGATAAACAATTATAAATGAGTTTTTTCAAAAAAATATTCTCCTCAGAAAAAAAGGAAACCTTAGACAAAGGGCTAGAAAAATCAAAGTCTAGTTTCTTTGGCAAACTTAGTAAAGCCGTAGCAGGAAAGTCTAAAGTAGACGATGAGGTTTTAGATAATTTAGAAGAGGTTTTAGTAACCAGTGATGTTGGGGTAAATACAACTTTAAAGGTGATTGAGCGCATCGAAGAACGCGTTGCCAAGGATAAATATTTAGGAACTGATGAATTGAATCAAATTCTACGTGAGGAAATAGCAGGTTTGCTATCCGAGACAAATTCAGGAGAAGATACCGAATTTACCATTCCAGAAGGCAAAAAGCCATACGTTATGATGGTAGTTGGTGTAAATGGTGTAGGAAAGACCACAACCATTGGTAAATTGGCAAGCCAGTTTAAAAAACAAGGTTTAAATGTGGTGTTAGGTGCAGCAGATACGTTTAGAGCGGCAGCTATTGACCAATTACAAGTTTGGGCAGATCGGGTAGATGTACCTATTGTAAAGCAATCTATGGGTAGCGATCCAGCTTCTGTAGCTTTCGATACTTTAAAAAGTGCAGTAGCTAGTGATGCCGATGTTGTTATTATAGATACTGCGGGGCGATTACATAATAAGGTCAACTTAATGAATGAGTTGACAAAAGTAAAACGTGTGATGCAAAAAGTGGTGGATGATGCGCCGCATGACGTATTACTAGTCTTAGATGGCTCCACAGGACAAAACGCCTTTGAGCAAGCCAAACAATTTACTGCTGCTACCGAAGTAACCTCGCTAGCCGTTACCAAACTGGACGGCACCGCAAAAGGAGGTGTAGTCATAGGTATTTCAGACCAATTTCAAATACCTGTAAAATATATTGGTGTTGGCGAGGGGATTGATGATCTTCAAGTATTCAACAAGTATGAGTTTGTTGATTCTTTTTTTAAATAACATTTACAGCATACATGAAACGAATCCTACTTATTTTAAGCCTTTCACTGGCAACAATTGCTGGAGCACAAATTTCAAATTTAGCAAATTTAGCATCTGGAGAAATGCAGATGTTTACACCAATTTATGAAGAGAATGAGGACGTTTATGGCTACTTCACTCTTTTTAAAATGGATAAGTTAAGTGAGAACGAAGAAAAATATGAGTATACAATTCTGGATAAAAACCTCAATAAAGTAGCCAATGGCGAATTTGTTGATGTAGCGTATAAGAAAATATATTCTAGATATTACTTGCCAGAAAAATTGGGAAACACCTTACTTCTCACCAAACGATATAGTAATACAACTGGTAGGGTAGCATTTACGTCGTCTAGGTTATTGCACTTGGATAATAATGAAATTGGAGACCCTTTTTATTTTGAAAATGACACAGTTTTAGAAGGTAATAGAGATATTAATACAATAAAGAAAGTACAAAGAGAAAGAGCTTATATTAACGTTCCTGTTGCAGCCAATAATGGTTATTTGGTCTTACAGCTGCGAAAAAAGAATGCTAAAGTGAATCCACAGATTTTAGAGTTCTATAATCTTAAGAATGAAAAGGTTTGGGATTATGAATTTGGTGGCGATAAAGTATCGTCATTTTTTAGCGCTGTATCTTTTCAAGAAGATGCTTTGTATTTTATATACAGTTCAAAAGACGGTAGTAAACGAAAAAAGGAGTTTTTACAGATTGATGCTAATACAGGACAGCTCAATTTTAGATATCCACTTGAACATACAAACTCAAAATACAGCTATAGTTACACCGTTAAAAAACTTGGCGAAAATACTGTTTTAACAGGTAAAATTAGTCCATATAGCATTGTTGGCTATAATAGGGACAGGGCATTGGGTTTATTTAAGATTGTTTTGGATAAAAATGGTAACGAAATATTAAAAAAACACTTTTTATGGGAAGATGCAGGAGATTTTATTGAAATGAATAAGAAGGGCAAAATGGAAGCTGGGTATAAACTTTTTACGCACGCTTATTTTGTGTTTAACGACGAGCGTATTGTGGTTTTATCCGAAAAGTATAAAATCGCCAATAATATTTTGTTAGGCCCTCATGTAAAAACTGAAGATTTTATTCTTCTGGAATTTGATAGTAATTTTGATATTAAAAATGTAAAAGTGATAGAAAAAGACATGAGTAAATTTTCTTCCTCTGACTACTTATTTGGTCAGTACTTGAATAGTGAAAAAGATGCAGTATTTTTCTATCAAGACTATCAAAAGGAGGAAGGTACAAAGGATAAAAACTGGATTTTAGGCATAGTTTCAATTGTAGATGGCGAAATAAATCACGAAAAAATCCCAATGTCGTCTGATGATTATTTCATTTCTCCGTATATCGCTAAAGAGGGCTATATACTTTTAAGAGAATTCAATGAAAATTCAGACTTTGACGAAATTAGATTAGAACGCTTGAATTTAGATTAATTTTTTAAGTAGTAATCGGCTATAGTTTTAATCTCATTTAAATTTAAATTCCAAATAAAATTCAAAAACTGCTGGTAACTTTTGCTTTGTTCTTTAGGTACAATTCTATCAACATATCTATTTAATTGATACTTCTTTTTGGCTTCATAAATAGCATTAAAATTAATACCCAGCCATTTTTGTAGATATTTGTCTTCAAAATTACTTTCCAAGCGTTTTAAGATTAGGTAAATGCTCAGGCCATATTCATTATTATAAAAGAGATTTTCTACGTAGGCTTTATTTGCTAAATCCTGTAATTCTAAGAATGAACTGTCTACTTTAGTTCTATTGTTACTTGGAAATTCAGTGTTTAATTCTTGAAAAAATAGTTTAAGTTTTTCTATTCTATGATCAATTTCGGGATGCCCTTTTATGGAATCAGCATTTATTTTATCCTTATAAAAATCATAATTATAGTGATCAAAATCTTCATTTTTCAACCATTTGTGATTGAAAGGTTGTTCTTGTAAATCAAAAGTTTTAATATAGATTGTTGAGTCTAAAGCTATAGAAGGAACAGAATCATACTTTTTAAGCGTAATCAGTGTATTTAAAAACTCATTTTCAGGAGATTTACTGTTTTTGTATAGCAAATACCCTAATGAATCTGCCGCTATTTCATTCTTTCTTTTTATTTCTCCTTCTTCATATAAAAGGTTTTTAAGTTTCTCAAAGGAACGAGAACCTTTATTATATTTTTCCAACTTTAAATTTCTAGAGAAATAGGAATTGCTCCCTAATACAGCAATATTTTGGTTTGCCTTATTCACAATACTATTGTGACTATGCTTCAGTAGTTCATGCGCCACTTCATGCGACATAACCGATAATAATTGGTGCTCGTTTTCAAGGAACGAAAACAAACCTATATTTGTAATAATGGTGCCATTGCCAATGCTAAACGCATTAGGAGAGGGTCTTTTTGATAAATATACCTTTATGTCTTTGTCTTTTAATTCCGTATTGTTTTCTACCAAAGTATTAAAAAGGCTGTCAATATATTTTTCAAAACGAGTATCAAACAATAGTTTTTTATTCTCTAAAATTTCTTCAAACTGTCCTTGATATTCAGTATAAATTCCTAAAATTTCCCTTCTTAATTTTCCCTTATAATTTGCTTTAATATGTTCTTCGAAAGTTTCGTTTTTTGTT
Source organism: Hyunsoonleella flava (assembly GCF_004310325.1). Lineage (GTDB taxonomy): Bacteria > Bacteroidota > Bacteroidia > Flavobacteriales > Flavobacteriaceae > Jejuia > Jejuia flava. The sequence goes on along the minus strand of NZ_SIRT01000003.1, from coordinate 250,260 downwards.
TTAAAGTCTGCAATTAAAGATTTGTGCTTTTCGTAATCAGTAGTGTCTATAAGTTGGTGGTTTTGTGAATAACCTAACAATGAAAAACAAAAGAAATAAAACGGCAAGAGGTATTTCATGTATGAAGATTTAGATTTTAAAAATAGATAATTAATCTAGAAACTTTTATATTTAATTATGAAATTCAATATTTATCATAGTTTATTAGTTGAAGAAAAGCCTTCAAAAGTATTCAACGCCATTTCGCTACCCAAGCATCTAGATAATTGGTGGACATTAAAAAGCTCTGGAGAACCAAAATTTGGAGTAGAGTATAATTTAAATTTTACCGATAAATACGATTGGTATTGCAAGGTTTCAAAAATAGAACCTAACAAATCCATTCATTTTAAAATGACAAAATCAGATGCAGATTGGAATCCCACGACTTTCGGTTTTGATTTAAAAGAAACCGAAAACGGAACACTAGTGGAATTTAGCCATGTAAATTGGGTAAACCAGAATCATCATTTTAAACACTCTTCCTTTTGTTGGGCATTATTGCTTAACGGACTTAAAAATTATTTAGAAAAGGGGACAATAGTTCCTTTTGAAGAGCGCAATTAATTTCTTGAAATGATTTAGTATTTTTATAAAAAATGCTAAATATGAGATATCTTCTTTCATTTCTACTTATTATTCTGTTATTCAATTGTAAGAATACCCAATCTGAGCCGAAAGACTCTGAGGTATCCACAGATATCAGTGCAATTTCTTCTAAAGATTTTAGAGAGTTAAAAGTTCTAGATTCAAAATACATCGATAAGGATCAGCTATGGCAACCGTTTGAAAAAGACTTAGAAGATTTTACCGAAGAAATGTATAATACGCTTAAGCCATTAATTTTAGAACAAGATATTCCAACTATTCAAAACTATATTTTGGATGGTAAGCTGAATTACGAGAAACTAGTAAAATTCTATTTATACCGCATTAGAAAGTATGATAGAGAAAATGAGTTGTCTTTAAACTCCATCATTTCATTAAATCCTAAAGTCATAAAAAATGCAATTGAGGCTGATAATGCTAACTCAGAAATTACTAGCTACATTTTTGGTATGCCCATTCTTCTAAAAGATAATATTAACGTAAAAGGTATGCCTACAACTGCTGGTGCAGTTGTAATGCAAAATAACAATACCCAGGATGCCCATATTGTTGAACGTTTAAAAGCTAAAGGGGCCATCATCTTAGGAAAAGCAAACTTAAGTGAATGGGCCTACTTTTTCTGTGGCGATTGCCCAAGTGGTTATAGCGCTATTGGCGGCCAAACCTTAAATCCTTACGGCAGACGTGTTTTTGATACTGGTGGTTCTAGTTCAGGAAGCGGTGTAGCTGTAGCTGCTAATTTTGCAGCTGCAGCCATAGGTAGTGAGACTTCCGGCTCTATTTTGTCACCCTCAAGCCAAAATTCTGTGGTAGGCTTAAAACCAACTATTGGTTTGGTAAGTAGAAGTGGTATCGTACCTATTTCTTCAACTTTGGATACTGCGGGACCAATGACTAAAAATGTGATTGATAATGCTATTTTATTGGACGCTATTTTTGGGTTTGATGCAACCGATTCTAAATCAGTATCATCAGAAACTCTTAAAGTATCTTATTTTGAAGAGCTTAGGGAGGCCTCTATAAAAGATAAACGCTTTGGCGCGCCCAAAAGACTTTTGGAAGATTCATTATATGTTCAAGCGATTGTAGACTTGAAATCAAAAGGGGCAATAATTGTAGAAATAGAAGAAGAGAAAATAGATTTGCCTAATTTTCTTAGGCTGTTAAATTTAGATATGAAAGCAGATTTACCTAAGTATTTAGAGCAATATGCAGATGCTTCGGTTGCGATAAAATCTGTACAGGATGTTATTGAGTTTAATAAAACGGATTCCATAAATATAATGCCATACGGACAAAAACTATTTGAAGGTATTGTAGCAGATAATGCTACTGATGCAGAATTTCAAGCGATAAAAAGTACACTTAAAACCAATGGAAGGCAATACTTTGATATTCCTTTTGCGGCTCATAATTTAGATGGCTTTCTGTCCATAAACAATTATCACGCAGGTTTTGCAGCTGTTGCTGAATACCCAGCGATTACTGTTCCGATGGGTTATACGGAAGAAGGTGCTCCAAAAGGGTTAACGTTTATAAGCAAGTCATTTTCAGAAAAAAAGCTACTACAATGGGCATATATTTTTGAGCAAGTATCAAACAGAAGAAAAGCACCTAAAAACTATGATTAGTTAATTAATGCATTAATCTTTTCCCAAAGTTCATTATCAAAATTACTTGGACCGAATCTCCGTTTTTTTGCTCTATCACCTAATCTAACAATAACTAAATTCTGGCTGGGTACGATGTAAAGCTTTTGGTCGTTTTTACCTAAACCCGCAATAAGATCATCTGGGGCATTTGGTATCAGTTTTCCTTTAAATTCTCTAGTTAATCCAGGAAGCCTAAAACTTTTTTTACCATTAAGCCACCATAAATACCCATAACTCTTGTTAAGGGTTTGAGAGGTGTTTGTCATTTCTTGGAAAAACATCGTATCCTGTAAAATTGGAGTATCTTGCCAAATACCTTTATTTAGATTCAGTAGACCGAATCTCGCCATCGTTCTGGCATTACTGTAATATGGTTTAGCGTATCCAATGCCTTTCCATTCTCCAGTCATGCCTATTCTATCCTGTAACTTCTTATTAAAATAACTGATAAAACTTTGGTTTACTGCTCCACTTATTATTGCTTGTATCTTAGTATATGCCGCATTGTGATAAAACCAGAAAGAACCAGCTTTATTTTTATAATGTAAACATCTGGATAAGGTGCAGTTTTTGTTAAACACCTCAAAATCTAATCCTGTAGTCATGGTTAAATGATGCTTAACAGTTATGCTATCTTCTTGCCGCTTTGTTAAACTAGACCAACCAGAACCAAGATAGTCGTTTGAAGGGGTGTTAATATTAAGAAACCCCTCTTGTTGTGCAATTCCCGCAGTAAAAGCAACCAATGTTTTACCAGCAGAATACCAAGGTAAATTAGTGTTTTTTGTTACATTATCACCATACCATTCAGTAACAATTTTACCATCTTTTAGTATAATAAATGCTTTTGTACCTTTATTTTTAATATATTCTAACAAAGGTTGTAAAGCTTTACCATTCCATTGTGTGTCATCAATATTTACAGTTTCCCAATTATCTGAATTTACTGGAGGAAAGTATAAATCGTTATTTTGAGCTATTATATTAACCCAAATACTAAGATTAAAGATTAGAAATATAATTGCTTTCATGTTAAACGCTATGCTTCTATAAATGTAATTAAGGTATCTCACCCAGGTTGTTGTTTGCTAAATTACAATCTATTAATATCAATTAATTAATAAGTTGATTTTTTCCCATAAATCATTATCAAAACTAGAGAGTGCTAAGGCATCGTTGTTGGCCTTATTACCCATTCTAATGATAACCAGTTTTTTACTTGGTACAACGTAAATTTTTTGATCGTTTTTTCCTAGAGCAGCAAAGGTGTCATCAGGAGCATTTGGAATTAATTCGCCATTAAACTCTAGCTGGGTAGCAGGTAAATGATAACTAGCTTTTCCATTGAGCCACCATAGATATCCATAGGACTTATTAATGTCTTGTGATGTGTTTGTAGCTTCGCTCAAAAAAGATTCAGGTACTATTTGAGAATTATTCCATTTGCCCTTTGCATAAATCAATAAACCAAATCTTGCCATACTTCTCGTATTACTCCAATACACGTTAAAATCTGAATTTTGAATCCAATTACCCGTCATACCAATCTTATTCTTTAGTTTACTAGTAAAATAAGTATTCCAATTGCTACCACTAGCTAAGGCTACAACATCTTGCATTTTTTTGTAAACATTGTGATATGCCCAACGTGTTCCTGCATCAGCTTTGTATTGTAAGTTCTCTTTTGAAACATTATCTCCAAGGCTATCATCCAAACCAGAATTCATAGATAACAAATGTTTACATGTAATGAGATTTTCTTTTTCCAAAAGTGCACTTGTCCAGCCTTCGCCCAAATAATTTGAAACTTTAGCATTCAAATCTATAATGCCTTCATCTTGGGCAATACCAGAAATTGCTGTAGTTAATGTTTTACCCGCACTTGCCCAATACCAGGGTTTTGATGCGTCATGACCGTTCATATATTCCTCTAAAACAATCTTTCCGTCATGAAGTATTATAAAGCTTTTTGTGTTTTTCTCGTCGAGGAAGTCCAATAAATTAACCAGTGCATCCTGGTTCCAACTTAAATCATCAATAGATTTAGTTTCCCAAGTATCAGAGTTAATAGGTGGAAAATATACACTTTCATCGGGCTGTTGGATATCTCCATTGGTGTCGTTTGAAGAACAACCAAAAGCGATTGAGAGGAACAAAAGCAACAAAAAAATCTTTGTTTTCATAGTCGTAGGCTTTCAATTTAGGACAATCAAATATATAAAAGGTTTAATTAAGTTGTATCTTTGCGCCCTGATTTACAATTGATATGCGTACAAAATCACTTAAAAAAAATAGAATAAATGTTATTACACTAGGTTGTAGTAAAAACGTTTATGATAGTGAGGTGCTTATGGGGCAACTTAAAGCCAGTGGTAAAGATGTTGTACATGAGGAAGAGGGAAATATTGTAGTTATAAACACCTGTGGTTTCATTAATAATGCCAAGGAAGAAAGTGTAAACACCATTTTGGAGTTTATACAAAAGAAGGAAGCTGGTGATGTGGACAAGGTGTTTGTAACAGGCTGTTTAAGTGAGCGTTATAAACCAGATTTACAAAAGGAAATACCTAATGTAGATCAATATTTCGGTACAACAGAATTACCTGGTTTGTTAAAAGCACTTGGTGCAGATTATAAGCACGAGTTGATTGGTGAGCGCTTGACAACCACGCCTAAAAATTACGCATACCTAAAAATTGCTGAAGGTTGCGATAGACCTTGCTCATTTTGTGCTATCCCGTTAATGCGTGGAAAGCATAAAAGCACCCCTATAGAAGATTTGGTACTTGAAGCAGAAAAGCTAGCAGCTAACGGTGTTAAGGAATTGATTTTGATTGCGCAAGATTTAACGTATTACGGGCTTGATTTATATAAAAAGCGAAACCTAGCAGAATTACTGGAGGCTTTAGTTAAAGTTGAAGGTATCGAGTGGATTCGTTTGCACTATGCGTTCCCTACAGGTTTCCCGATGGATGTTTTGGATGTGATGAATCGTGAGTCGAAAATTTGCAATTATTTGGACATTCCATTGCAGCATATTTCAGATACGATTTTAAAAAGTATGCGTCGCGGTACAACAAAAGAAAAAACCACTAAACTACTGGAAGAATTTAGGTCTAAAGTCCCTGAAATGACCATTAGAACCACTTTAATAGTAGGTTACCCCGGAGAAACCGAACAAGATTTTGAGATATTGAAACAATGGGTAAAAGATATGCGCTTTGAGCGTTTAGGCTGTTTTACATATTCCCACGAAGAAAACACCCATGCTTATAATTTAGAAGATGACGTTCCAGAAGATGTGAAGATAGATAGAGCTAATGAAATTATGGAAATTCAATCCCAAATTTCGTGGGAGCTTAATCAGCAAAAAATAGGGCAGGAGTTTAAGGTAGTTATTGACAGAAAAGAAGGCAACTATTTTGTTGGAAGAACGGAGTTTGACTCTCCTGATGTTGATAATGAAGTATTGGTTGATGCTACGAATACCTATTTGAAAACGGGTGAATTTACTACTGTAAAAATCTTAGAAGCAGAGGATTTTGATTTATATGGAGAAGTTGTAACATAAAAAAACCGATATAGCTTAGTGCTCTATCGGTTTTTCGTCTTAAGAAATCCATATTCTAAGATTCTTCTTTTTTATTTTGCTTATCAAGTTGCTTCTTGATTTTTTTAATGGCATTTTCTATCGGTTTTTCGGGCTCTATAATATTATAAGCGCCCCAAAATTCTGGATCGGAAAAACCAGAGGTTTGTTCTGTTAAAATGGTAGATGGTCTTAACATTTTTTCGCGTGATTTCGCAATCTTAGTTTCAGGAATTTCCCAATCAGTTATGGCCATTTCACTATTCAACGTATAAATACTATTAAATAATTTACCTTTCCAATTCACTTTAAATGTCAATCCAATATTACTATATGCGTAATGCCACTTACCGTTTTGGGTTCTATATTTTACCTTATAAGTAGCTTCAGTGGGGTAAACGTCAACTTTTCTGGGCTTTTTTCTAACAAACATACGGCTAGATAGCTCTTTATTTTCAACGTTTAAACTGTATTTGGCACTTGTTAGTGCTAGCGTATTAGCATCAATGTAAAGCTTACCATAATACATCGGCGTTTTAACACTTGGCTTTTGTTTGAAATTTACAACATACACCAAATTTTTATTAATATTAGTTGATGTTTCATAATTAAAATTATAAAGATCTATATCTTCTTCAGTAAAAATATATTCGGGGTATTTAACCAAATCAGTATATATATTACTAAAAGGCCCCCCTTGTAATTTTAAAGCTAGTGTGTCTAATCTAGAGTAATTAGTGTTTTTCCTAGACTTTATAAGCTCTATGTGATCATTTCTAAGGCTACTATAAGGTTGTTTATGGATTTTTACAACAGCTTCTGAAAGTGAGGCATTACGACGCCGCTTCTTGATAGTTTCTCTGTAAAAAGCTGTCATTAATGCATTTTTATTATTGTAAGCGGTGCTTTTATTTGCCAAGGTTTTCATTACAAGTGTTCTTGCATCGTAAGGATTAGCTGCGATACTTACCGGAGTGAGCTCTGTGACACTTGGCTTAAGATAAATTTTTTCATCAGTACCTAAGTCTACAATATTTAAAAGTTTTCTTTCGTAGCCGAGATGCGTGATTACTAATTTTTCACCTAGATATTTATAAGGAATTTTTAATAGGAATTCTCCATCCGAATTGGTAACTGTACTAATATTAGTACCATCAACAACTATATCCGTAAAAATCAATGCATCACGAGTACCTTGATCAAGTACTGTACCGCTAATTTCTTTAATGGCTTGAGTGTCTTGTGCTTGTATCATAAAAAAAGAGCACAACAACATACACACTAAACCTAATTTTATTGAGGTCGTCTTTTTCATAATTTGATGTGTTAAATTTTATTTATGTTAATGTATAAAAAAATATACTAAAGGTTTACAAATCAATGGCTTTTAACACAAAAATTAACTTTTAAATATTCGAAATCTTCATCAGTAATTATTTTCATGACTGATAGGATTACGTTTATTTCTCTTTTTGGCAATTCTGATACATTTAATAGCAGGGTTTAGTAAAGGTGGTTTGTGTTTAATACCCTTAATTCTCAATAAAAATGTCTCCCACAGTGACTTGTGCTAAAGTTTGAGAATCTTGAATTTTTTCAGGATTTGAAATGATCTTGTCATCACTTTTTTTTCTCAACAATAACCAAGTTCATATGTGAATTGCATGTTTTTGAATGGACAAAAGGTGGACATAAGCGGTTTTATTTTTTTTATCCTGTCTATATGTATACCTTGGAGTAATCTAACTTAAATATATATGCTAACCTTTAATATCATTACGTTTATAAAGTTTTTACTGTATTGCTTTTTTTTCTTTCTGTCTAGATTGTTATTAGAAAGGACAGGACATTTAGAACATCTATATCTTCAAATTTCTAAGACCAGTTTTCAATCAAGCACCTTTTAATAGTCTCAATATGAAAAAGTCACTACTTTTTTTAATTCTAGTTTGCTTTGGGTTGCACTGTAATAGTCAACAATTATATATGGAGTATGGTTCTACTATTTCTTCATTCGATTATGAGAATTCCCGAGGACAGCGCTTAAATAATCTTCTGTCTCAATCAAAATCATATTTTGGGATGGGATATCGGCACACGCTTAATAAGGCGGAAACTATATTTTTAAGAGGGGGATTAACTTATAATAACTACGGTGCAATTGGAAGTGAAAGTAGTGTAGACAATTACTTTGAATGGGATGTAAGCTATTTAGGAATTAAAGGCGGAACGGATATAAAAGTATTTCAATATAACGACTTTAGGTTTTTTGCAAACGGTTCAGTGGGTTATGAGTTTTTGGTAAGAGGTACTCAAACTATTAATAATGATGTCTTCAATTTAGTGGGGGAACCAGAGTTCAACAACAATATTTTATTTCTTAGGGCGGGAATAAGCATGCAATATCCTATTTCTAGTGGTACGGCAATTGTTGCTGGCTATAATTATGGAAGCTCAATATTGATAAATAGTGGGATTAGCGCTGAAAAACTAAAGTTGAATGCACACCAATTTGGAATAGGATTTATAATTAATTTACCAACATGTTATTGCGATTTTTAAGGTAGACAAACAATGGACACACTAGCATATATGGATTAGTTACTCTAGTTTAGAGTATCATAAAAGTAACACCAGTTATAAATATGAAAAGAAAATTGATAAAAAATACTGCGCTTTTATTTTTAATGATTTGGATAGTGCCTGCATTACATGGACAATCCGGAACAAAAGATAAAGTGTACAAAATAATACGCTCCAATGTTGGAGTTGGAGGTTCTAGTAAGACATTTCAAACCTCAAAAGGAACGTATGTTGTAAGCCAAAGTATTGGTCAATCAAGTGTTATAGGGACGTCAATAAATAATGGCTATTATTTGAGACAAGGGTTTCAGCAACCGCACGAACGTATTAAAGTTACTAAAAGCACCTACAGTAGTTTGAGGGCCATAGTGTATCCAAATCCTTTTGATTACAACATTCAAATTTCATTTAACGAAAGTATTTCTAAAGATATCAACATTGAAGTATATAATGTTTTAGGAAAACTAGTCTATTCTAAGAGTTTTTCACCTTCAAGAAAAATACAAATAAATCTCGAAAACTTGTCTTCGGGGTCATATACATTGAAAGCTATTTCAAACGGAAAATTATTCAATTCAAAACTCATAAAAATATAGTACCAATTTAAAACCCAACTGTTATGAAACGCATAATTACCCTAATTTTATTTTTATTTATTGCTACAGGAGTCTTTGCACAAACTGATGGTATAACGTATCAAGCGGTTATTATTGGACCTGATGCTCTAGAATTACCAGGAGTAGATTCTCCAGACAACTACCTGCCTACTACAGATATTGCTATTAAATTCTCGATTATAGCTCCAGGTAGTGGTGTAGTAGAGTTTACAGAAATACAAAATACAACCACAGATGAATTTGGTAGAATAAACTTAATTATTGGTGCAGAAAATCATGATGACTTTGAGAAGATTGATTGGAATGGAGACCCAAAATCCTTAAAAGTTGAAGTAGACTTTAATAACGGTGATGGTTTTGTGGATATGAGTGTTGAAAAATTAACTTACGTGCCTTATGTAGCTCACAGAGATATAACGGCTACCGGTACTTTAGAGGTTGATGATGATACGTTTTTAAATAGAGAATTAACAGTTAACGGACCAACTACTATAAATAGCACGCTTAATATAGCAGATGGAAATCCTGCAAATTTAACCGGAGATTTAAATGTGGATGGTGAAACCAACTTAAACAATACGTTTAATGTTACAGGACAAAGCGCATCTAATTTATCAGGAGCTTTAAATGTTGGAGACCCTTTGATAGGGCCACCAGATGGCGACCCAAATGCACCAACAACTTTAAATGGCTCTTTAACTGTTGTAGGAGAATCCACCTTTACTGGTTTGGTTGCTGATGATTTAACCATCAATGAGTCTACCTTGTTAAAAGGAAGTGTAGAGGTTGATTCAGATTCACAAATAAGATTGTTTTCTAATGTGCATACAGATGCTATTGCATATAGAGAAACTATAGATGATGAAGATGATTTTGCAGACCAAAAACAGCAAGTAGATGGTGTTGATCCTGGACTTAATATAGCAAATTACCCAGTACTAGTAGAAGGGAGTTCACAAGGTATAGCTATAAAAGTCAATCAATATAGCAGGAACGGAAATAATTTCGTGTCTTTTTGGGATAATAGTAATACAATGAAGGGTAGAATTGAGGGTGAGATTGACGGAGAATTTGCTAATAATGCAGATTATATATTTGACCAAGGTTCTTTAGAATATGATATTTATGATGCTTGGGTAGATTATTCTTTTGCTGTTTTGGATGGTGCAAAAGCTGGTTGGGATTTAGGAGCCGCTCTTGCAGATGTTAGACCATGCGCTGGTCTTGGTGCTTGTGTAACAAGTCCTGGTTGGGGTGTTGTGGCATACGCTGCAGCAGTTGTAGTAGTAGAGGCTGGGAAAATTGTTACATCAAGTATTGCAGTTGGAAAAGCAAATGACTACAAAAATTTATATGATAATAATAAAATCAGGTATCAAGGTGTTACTTATGCATCTGGAGCGGGAGATTATGCAGAATATTTACAAAGAGCTAACTCAAATGAAAAAATGACGTTTGGCGATATAGTTGGAGTAAAAGGTGGCAAAATATCAAAAAATACAGCAGATTCAGAGCGAATGATGGTTATCTCTTTAAAACCCATAGTTTTAGGAAATATGCCTGTAAAAAATTATGAAAGTAATTATGAAAAAGTAGCATTTATGGGACAAGTTCCTGTAAAAGTTTTCGGTAAAGTTAATATTGGGGATTATATAATACCTAGTGGGAAAAATGATGGCATTGGTGTAGCAATTGCACCTTCTTTAATAACCACTAAAGATGTAAAGAAAATTGTTGGTATAGCTTGGGAAAGTAGCAATAATATTACTGGTTTTAATGTTGTTAATACTGCTGTAGGTTTAAATACAAATGATAATAATCCAATAATAGAAAATTTAGAAACTAAGGTTAATAAACAAGAACTACAGATAGAACAGCTAAAAAGCCAAATCTCAGATATTTTAAGTATAGTTAAAGAATTAAAGCAAAATAAAATTAAAGCATCATTAATTGCATCTGATGATACAGATGAAAATACAGAATTTAAAGCAGTAAATGATGAACGAAAATATGATGTTGTGGATACAGATCATGGTGAAATAATATATTTTAAAGTGGAACGTAAGGATTTTGATTACGGATTCGAACTTGCCGAGAAAAATCTAAGAGAAGATGGTTATGATATTGATAATGACGTTTTCTGGAACAAGGTGAAAACTGAACCTGATTTTAAAAATAAATTAATAGATAAATTGATGCAACGTTTTGATAAGCAGATGCATTATCATAAACAAATTGATAAGAAAAAAAGACATAAATAACATCTAGGATAAACCAGTAGAATTATGAAAAATTATATTCTAGTTTCTATGGTAATGCTATTTGTGTCTCTGTGCGCAACTGCACAAACTACAGCAATTCCTGATATAAACTTTGAGAAGTATCTAGAAACCCATGATGCAAACGGTGGTATTGTAGATGTCGGTGACGATACAAGTATGGGAGATGGGATAGAAGGGAATGGAATAGTTTTTACTGATAGAATAGATACTGTAACTTCTCTTATTGTTAACGACCTTGATATTTTAAACTTAAATGGAATAGAGGATTTCATTGCTCTGGAAACCTTAATCTGCAATGAAAATAATTTATCTACAATAGATGTTTCTAATAATTCTAATTTAATAACCCTATTGTGTAGTTCAAATCAGCTGACAGATATAGATATTAGTGCAAATACTAATTTGAAAGAAATAGATTGTTCTAGTAATCAAATTTCATTACTGAATGTTACCAATAATACGTTATTAGAAAGTGTTAATTGTTCAAACAACCGAATTGAGGATGTTGATGTAAGCCAAAATATAGATTTAGTTTCTTTGTCAATTTCAAATAACAGGGTAAACGGATTAAATATTGGAAATAATACAAAATTAGAAAGTTTGTATTGTGCATCAAATCAAATAGTGACATTAGATGTTTCATCTCATACATATTTAAAAATATTAGATGTCTCAAATAATGCACTTTTAAACTTAGATTTAAGCACTATAAATTCGGTAAATTGTCCAAATCCGCAAACCGACCCAGTTACCGCTTGCCAAGGGTCATCTTCAATTAATGTTTCAAACAATCAATTAACATCTTTAATTGTAGCTAATGGTTTTAACGATTTAATCACAACCTTCACTTCTGAAGGTAATCCAGATTTGTTTTGTATTCAAGTTGATACAGGTTTTGCGCCAAACGCTACTTGGACAAAGGATGATTGGACGTATTATGGAGAAACTGCTTGTGCTAATATTTATACTTATGTGCCCGACGACAATTTTGAACAGGCGCTAATAAATCTGGGATTAGATGATGTACTAGATAATCTGGTGTTAACGGCCAGTATTAATGGAATTGAAAACCTTGATGTATCAAATTCTAATATTGAAAGTCTTGAAGGTATTGAAGATTTTGGAGCACTCCAAACACTGAATATTAGTGATAACGTTATTGAGTTTTTGGATATTTCGAATAATACATTATTGACAAATTTTGATGTTTCAAGAAACAGTTTAGTCAATATTGATTTGAGTAATCAAGCAGTTTTAACTATTTTAAATGTTGCGAATAACGATTTAGAAGAATTAGATTTAAGTGTTAATCTTTCTCTTGAAAATTTAAACTGTTCAAATAATACTCTTCAATCTCTAGATTTAAGTGCTAATGTAGATCTCACAGATTTCGATTGTGCTTTTAACACTTTACAAGCTCTAAATATCCAAAATGGACAAAATGTAAACCTTTCTAATTTTGATGCCACGAACAACCCAGACTTGTCTTGTATTCAGGCAGATACTAACACAATACCTGGTGGTGTAAATTGGGCTATTGGAACAGCATCTTTATATTCAAATTGTGGAACCTATGTGCCAGATAACGGTTTTGAGCAAGCCATTATTGATGCTGGTTTTGATGTTGGACCACTTGATAATTATGTGCCAACAGCAAATATTGAAAACGAAACTAATTTAGATGTTAGTAACTACAACATTGTTGATTTAACAGGTATTCAAGATTTTACCGACTTACAAACGTTTAATTGTTCTAACAATAATATTGTAGAATTAAACCTAACCGAAAACACAGCATTAACAAGTATAACATGTAATAACAATGATTTGGAGTTTGTTGATATTAGAAATGGTAATAATGCAAATACCACCGTATTTAATGCCACAAACAACCCCAATTTATTTTGTATAAATATAGATGCTGCTGTAATCGCAAATATTCCTGCAGGCTGGATGATTGATCCTATTGCTAGTTATAATGACGACTGTGAAAACAATAGATACACAGCAATTCCTGATGACAATTTTGAACAAGCCTTAATTGATTTAGGTTTAGATAATGGACCTTTAGATAATCAGGTGTTGACTTCAAATATAGAATACTTAACATCGTTAAATGTAAGTGGAGAAAATATTGAAAGTCTTGAAGGTATTAAAGCCTTTTTATCGCTAATAGAGCTAGATTGTAGCAATAACTATTTAGATGAGCTGGATGTTAGTGGAATGGTAAATTTAGAAGAGTTGTTCTGTGGATCAAACTATTTTTTAACAAATAACCCAGCCAATGTAAATGGTCTACTAAATACAACTGGAACAACTAACTTAACCAAATTATTCTGTTCGGATAATAGTTTGTCAGACATAGATGTTTCTATAAATGCTAATTTGGAAATATTGGATTGTTCTAATAACGAGATTGTTACTTTAGATATTAGTGGCAATAATAGTTTAATTGAAGTTAATTGTGATAATAATCAAATTTCAAACTTTGTAAGTTATGCGGTTGATAATTCTACACTTACCAATTTAAGCTGTAATAATAATGAACTCTCAACTTTACTGGTAAACAGATGTTTGGCATTACGTAATCTAAATTGTAGAACTAATGTTTTGACATTACTTGATATCAGCGCAAACGCAGTTTTAGAAGTTTTAGATTTTTCCGATAACGAATTAGCAGATCTAAATTTATCAGCAAATACTAATTTGATAGCACTTTCCGGTTCTCAAAATGAATTAACTGAAATAGACGATTTATCTTCAATAGTATTAGAAACCTTAATTTTAGATAACAACCAGATTAATCAATTGAGTGCAGTACTAAATGGTTTGGTATCTATTAAGTACTTATCTGTGAGTAACAATCAACTTACCGATTTAGATGTAAATACTAATATTAATTTGATTGAATTAAACGCAAGTAATAATGATATCACAAACTTACAACTGCCTACCAATTTAAATCAATTAAAAACGTTTAATTGTAGCGATAATGAAATCTCAGGGGGTTTCGATTTGTCTAACATTGGAACAGGTACATGTCCTGCGCAAAACGAGGATAATCCCTTAGATTTTTGTCCAGATACCATCACCATAAATGTGTCTGGTAATCAATTGGATTTTGTTAATATTCAAAATGGAATAAATAGTGAAATATCTAGTTTTAGTGCAACTGAAAATCCAAATTTAACTTGTATTCAAGTTGATGATGTGAACACTATTGGAGCCAATTGGATTAAGGATGCAACAGCAGAATATAGTATAGATTGTCGCTTTGGTGAAACCTACGTGCCTGATGATAATTTTGAGCAGGCTTTAATTAACTTAGGTTATGATGTTGGTCCTTTGGATGATTACGTTCCAACAGTGAATATTCAAGTTATAGCAACTTTAGACATAAGTGGAAATAGTATTTCAGATTTAACTGGGATTGAAGATTTTGAAGCATTACAAAATTTTAATTGTTCCAATAATGCGATAAATACCATTGATGTGAGTAACAATGTTAATTTAATCGACATTGATTGTTCCAATAATACTTTGGAAAGTCTAGACTTAACAAATAATTTAGGTGTTACTTCAGTAAATATTGCAAACAATAGTTTTCTGGAATTTGATGTAAGTTTAATTTCACTATTAGAAGTTTTTAATTGTGATGGTAATACTATTGTTGAGTTAGATTTTTCAACTAATACAGCGCTTACAAACTTAAGTTGTGTTTCAAATGAGTTGGAAGTTTTAAATCTTCAAAACGGAGCAAATACAAGTCTTACAAACCTAAATGCTCAAGGCAATCCTAATTTATCTTGTATACAAACTGATAATGGTGCTGAACCTTCAGGAGTAACTTGGTTGAAAGACGCTACAGCAGCTTATGCTATTGATTGTCATTTTGGAGAAACTTATGTACCAGATGACAACTTTGAACAAGCCTTAATTGATTTTGGTTTAGATACTGCACCTTTAGACGATTATGTGCCTACAATAAACATTCAAAATAGAACATCTTTGGATATTGCTGATAAAGAAATTTCAGATTTAACTGGTATTGAAGATTTTGAAAATCTCGTAAATCTAAATTTTGGAAGCAATACAATAGCTGCGGTTGATTTGAGTAATAATGCATTGTTAGAAAGTATTGACGCTTCGGGAAATGACCTATCAGATTTAGATATATCAAATTTAATTGAATTAAGAGTTTTAGATATTTCTGAAAATAATTTTACCCAGCTTGATTTCGGTAATAATTTAGGCTTAACAAATCTAAATATTTCAGAAAACGACTTTTCAACCCTAGATGTAAGCTTACTGTTGGATATAGAGGGGCTTAATTGTGCATCAAATCAGTTAACGGAATTAGATGTTACATTAAATTCAAATTTACTTGAGCTTATCTGTTCGTCTAATTTGTTTTTTCAAGACAAGTTAAATATTCAGAATGGTGCAAATCAATTTTTAACAGTATTTAATGCTTCTGATAATCCAGACTTAAGCTGTATTTTGGTTGATAATCCTGTTGCAGTTATTTCTAATGTTGATGGTACTTATGATGATTGGTTTAAAGACCCTACTGCGACTTACCAAACAGTTTGTGATGATGCGGATAATGATGGTGTAGCTAATGAAGACGATTTATGTCCAGGAACTCCATTTGGTGAAGCTGTTGATTTATTTGGTTGTACATATTCTCCATTACCAGAAGATAACTTTACTATTTTGATTACGGGGGAAACTTGTTTGAATAATAATGATGGAAAGATAAATATTATTACCAAAGAGTTTTATGAATATAAAGCACATTTGGTTGGCGACGATTTTGATAGAGAATATACGTTTACAAAAGAGATAGATATTCTTAATCTGCTTGCAGGAACATACAGATTGTGTATAACTTCAGATGAAATACCCAATTTTCAACGTTGTTTTGATATTATTATCAATCATCCAGAAAACTTAGATGTAATTACTGGAAAACGCAAAAACGGGAAGGAAATTACAGTAAATATGTCTGGGAGTTCTAGTTATAATATTGACTTTAATGGCTTAAAGTTTACTACTTCAGAATCTCAATTGACGTTACAACTAGAACATGGAAAAAATACCATAAAAATTTCTACGGATTTACCTTGTCAGGGTGAGCACGAAGAGATTATTTTGTTATCAAATAATATGTTTGTACATCCAAACCCATTTCAAAACGAACTCAATTTGTATTTAGGTGAAATGGACAGTGCGAATGTTCAAGTAAGTGTATACTCTTCCATTGGACAAATGGTATTTTTAAAAGAATTTGATGTAAAAGATAAAAGGAGCATCAGTATAAATACAACCTATTTTAATACTGGTTTGTATACGGTATTTATACAATCAAATAATTCTGTTTCTAACTTTAAAATTGTTAAGAAATGAAAAGATTAATTTACATATTTAGTTTGTGTTTTTTGATGTTTGCCTGCAGTAGCCCTTCAACTGTAGAACCAGATCCAGATACTTTAGATCCCGAAGAACCTAGTCAAATAGAAAGGTTAACAGTAAGTTTGCAGTTTCCTCATAAAGATGGTCTGTGTAATATAGGAGCGGACATTACTCCAACAGAGAGTACTGTGGTTTTTGAATGGGAAGCAAGTGAAATTGCCGAAAGCTATAGCATTTTTGTTACAAATTTAGTTGATGGATCTACCATTGAAGATGAAACTACTGAAGATAAAATTGGTATAGTACTCAATAGAGCAACACCTTATTCTTGGTATGTTATTTCTAAACGTGGTGCCGTGATTGCTGAAAGTGAAACCTGGAAGTTTTATAATTCTGGTCCAGGCGTGCAAACTTATGCACCTTTTCCAGCAACAATTAATTCCCCTGATATGGCAGCATCGGTTAATGCTGGAAATGTTAATTTAAGATGGACAGGAAGTGATGTTGATAACGATATAGCTAGTTATGATGTTTATCTAGGCACCAATAACAATCCAGATATTCATGCAACCGATGTTACAGCTAGTGAGTTAAATGTATCCGTTACTTCTGGTGCAATTTATTATTGGAAAATTGTCACTAAAGATGCAGCAGGAAATACTTCAGAGTCTGGCGTATTCCAATTTAGGGTACTCTAGTTAAGTCTTAACTTAAATTTTAGATTTTAGAAAATGGAATAACTGTATATTTACATGTTTTTAATTGAAATATGCAGCAAGACTACCTTCCCTTTAGAGAAACAGGTTATTTTTCAAAGTTAATTTGTGATTATTTAGATCAAAATTCTGATTTAAAACCATTTTACAATCAGTTTCCTGCTATTGAAAATTTTAAAGCTCAAATTGAAGAGAAAAATTTGTCTGTTCAAGGGCGGTCGAGGACTGTTTTAATTGAAGCCTTAAAAAACCAATATAAAACCCTTCAAACATCAAGCTTAACAATTCAACATATTGAAAGTTTAAATTCAGAAGATACATTTACCATTACAACAGGGCATCAACTCAATTTGTTTACGGGCCCACTTTACTTTCTGTACAAAATAGTTTCAGTTATAAACCTTTCAAAAGAATTAAAGGAAAAATATCCGGAGTACAATTTTGTTCCAGTTTATTGGATGGCGACAGAAGATCATGATTTTGACGAGATAAACTATTTCAATTTTAAAGGAAAGAAATTTCAATGGAACAGAGATGCCAGTGGAGCTGTAGGAGCCTTATCGACTGATGGATTAGATGAGGTTTTGGAGTTGTTTTCTCAAGATTTAGGAACCAGTAAAAATGCTGAATCCTTAAAGCTGCTTTTTGAAAATGCCTATTTGAAGCATGATAATTTAGCCGATGCTACCCGTTTTTTGGCTAATGCATTATTTAAGGAATATGGATTGGTAATTGTTGATGCCAATGATGAAGATTTAAAACGTTTGTTTATACCTTATGTTGAAAAAGAACTTGTTAATCAAGTAGCGTTTAAACATGTTTCTTCAACAAATGATGCCTTGGAAAACGTTGACGAATCCTATAAAATACAGGTAAATCCAAGAGAAATAAATCTGTTTTATCTAAATGAAAATTTAAGAGAGCGTATTGTTTTTGAAGATGATATTTATAAAGTATTAAATACGGATATCATTTGGAGCGAGAGTGAAATACTAAAACATCTCAATGAGAAACCAGAAAGGTTTTCACCAAATGTAATTATGCGTCCATTGTATCAGGAGGTTATACTACCCAATCTCTGTTACATTGGCGGTGGCGGTGAATTGGCCTACTGGATCCAGTTAAAATCTTATTTTGATGCTGTAGATGTAACGTTTCCTATGCTGTTGCTTCGAAATTCAGTATTAATTAAAACTGAAAAACAAACAAGAAAGCTAAATAAATTAAATATTTCGAATGAAGATATTTTCTTGAAACGCCATTCATTCATTAATAAAAAAGTTCGAGAAATTTCTAATATCGATTTAAGTTTTACATCTCAAAAGGAGCATTTAAAAGCGCAATTTGAAAATCTGTATAAACTTGCAGAACAAACGGATAAGTCTTTTATTGGAGCGGTAAAAGCACAAGAGAAGAAACAACTAAAAGGTCTTGACATATTAGAGAAACGGTTACTAAAGGCGCAAAAGAAAGCCCTGTCAGATCAGGTGTTTAGAATGACAGAGCTTCAAAATGAGTTGTTCCCAAACGGCAGCTTGCAAGAACGCAGCGCTAACTTCTCTGAGTTTTACTTGGAATATGGAGATGATCTGATTTCACAATTAATTAAAAATTTAGAACCTTTAAAAATTGAATTTGCGGTTTTAACTCTTTAAAGATTCAGCACCAAATCTTGCAAAGAGTCCTCAGTTGTAATTCCTAATTTCTTACGTAAACGATAACGAGCTTTTTTTATGCCTTCATGCGAAATATTTAAAATATTTGCAATCTCTTTTGAAGACAGATTCATCTTTAACAGTGCCATAAGTCGCAACTCATTTGGAGTAACATCGGGAAATTTCTGTTTTACTTTGCTATTGAAACCAGTATGTACCTGCTCAAAATACCTGCTAAAGTTTTCCCAGTTATTATCATCCTTTAAATCAAAATTAATGGTTCTAATGAGTTGATTGTATCCTTTTTGAGAGTTTTCGGAAGCTTTGAAGTTTTTGGCTTGCTGTTTCAGGTTTTCTAAAACTTCGTTCTTTTTTGCTAAATGTAGTGCATGGGTTGTTAATTCTTTCTTTTTAAAATCCAATTCAAGGTTTAACTTTTCTTTTTCAGTTTTACTTCGTTTTAGTTTTTGTCTTAAGGCGTAAAACCCAATTAATGCTAATAATAAACCAAACCCCAATAAGATGATATACAGTGTATTGATTTCTCCTTTTTTTTCCAATAAATCGATTTCTGTTTCTTGCAAGGCAATTTGTTGTTCTTTTTTTTCGGTCTCGTAAATTGTTTTAAGTTCTTCAATTTGCTGTGTTTTTGTAATTGAATATAAGCTGTCATTAACTTCTTGATATGCATTGAGGTATACTATAGCTTCTTTATAATTTTTTTGCGCTTGTAATATTGTAGCGCGGTAAGGATAAAAACGTTTTAAATAAGCCAGAGCGTCGTTGGGTTTAGCAAGTGCTATGGCGCCATCACTATATTTTAAAGCAGTTGCGTAGTTTTTATTTTCATATGCAATTTTAGATAATCCATGAAGCGCATTGGATAAATTAAGTTTATAATTTTCTTCCTCAGCAATGGTTTTAACTTCTTGAAAATATGCTTCGGCTTTAGCATAGTTTTCATTTTCCATTTCTAATTCTGCTAGACCAGTTATAGCATAAGAAAGCGCAAATTTATCTTCAAATTCGTTAGCGTATTTGATAGCTAAAGCGTAATGTTTTTCAGCGCTAAAATAATCATCTAATTTTTTATAAGAAGATCCTAAAGAGGTGTTAACGTAGGTAAGTGACCATTCCTGATGTTCTTTCTCATAAATCTCGGCGGCTTGTTTGTAATATTTTATTGCCTCTTCATAATTTTTTTGAGTAGATTGAATAATACCTATTTGCTCTAGAGCTCCAGCCCTTCTAGAATCTTTTGCCTTTTCAAAATATTCTAAAGCTTTAAGTGCTTCTTTCAAAGCTATTTTGTAGTTGCCTTTTTCTGCATATCGAATAGATAAAGCATCATGATGCGATCCAAGAAATTTAATCTTAGAGGGATCGTCATCGTCTTCAGTTTCTTCAATTAATTTTAAATTGTCTTTTGTAATAGCAATGGCTTCATCTAAGTCACCCGATGTTTCTTTAACAATAGAAGTGGCATGATTAATAAATATTAACCCTCTTGTATATGAAATGTCTTGAAAGTTTCTTTTTGCAATGGCATAATAATGTAAAGCAGAATCATTTTCACTTTTGTTTAAATAATAATCTCCTATTTGCATGTTGCATGCAGCAATACCGAATTTATGATTAATTCTATTTGAGATTTCAATGCCTTTTAAAGCATAAGCTTTGGCCTCATCGGGTTTTGAATATTTAAGGTTTTTGTTAAGATTTATTAGGATATTAACTTTTATGGAGTCGCCTGTTTTTATGTGTTCAAGTTCATACTTTAAACTGTCTATAAGTGCCTTGTTTTGAGCTTGAAACAGGTAAATTGGAATAAGCAATAAAAGAATAGTGCTAACAAACTTTTTCATCTCAGCAGAAATTAATTTTTCCTAAAAATACCCATTTTTTATGATTCCAATTAATTGAGTCATTTTGTCAAGAATTTTAGTTAGAAATACTCTGGTTAATACTAAATTTGAGGAGTAAATTAAATAGCTAAAGATGCATAAAATTGATATAGATCTGGTAGAAATGACAATGGATGTTATGAAATATACTATTGATAGGGTTTCTGCTACTAAAATTAAAATGGGGAAACCAAAGAAGGCTGCAGAATTAAAAAAGCTAGCGGGTAAAACCATTACTTCAGGTGGTATAGGTGGTGAAAAAGCTTTTAAAATATGGAGAAAACACCTATCTAAGGCAACCGTACCCATAGATCATCCAAGACATTTGGCCTTTGTGCCTGCATCTCCTACAAGAGCCGCAGTTATTTTTGATTTGGTAACATCGGCATCCAGCATCCATGGCGCCTATTGGATGGAGGGTGCCGGAGGCATATTTTGCGAAAACGAAGCCATGTCTTGGATTGTATCTCTTACAGGTTTACCAAAAGGTGCCTTTGGTGTATTTACCAGTGGTGGTACTGCCGCAAACCTTTCCGCAATTATTACAGCTAGAGAACATTGGAGGGAAAATGATGCTTTTAAGAGCGAAAAAGGATTAATAATCACTTCCATTGGTGCACATTCTTCAATAAAAGCTATGGCTAAGGTTGCTGATGTTGATATTTTATTAGTTGATACTGAAGATATTTTAAAAGGTAGTGCTCTAGTAGAATGTATAAAAGGTCTAACGGAGCATCAACGTAAAAGGTTGTTTGCCGTGGTGGCGACCGGCGGTACTACAAATGCGGGAATTATTGACGATTTAGATGGTATTGCTAAAGTTTGTAATGAAGAAAATCTTTGGTTTCATGTAGATGCAGCCTATGGAGGAGGAGCTTTAGTTGCAGATTCTGTAAGATATCAATTCAACGGAATTGAAAAGGCAGATAGTATAACAATAGATCCTCATAAATGGATGTTTTCTCCTTATGATTGTGGTGCAGTTATTTACAAAGAACCAGAGTTGGCTAAAGCCGCACATGCACAAGAAGGTTCTTATCTGGAAATCTTTAAAGATGAAGGAGCGCACGGTTTTAATCCTTCTGATTATCAAATACAGTTAACACGACGCGTTAGAGGCTTACCCTTATGGTTTTCACTAGCTACACACGGTACAGATAAATATAAAGAAGCTGTAGAACGTGGCATTGAGTTAGCACAAATAGCCGGTAAGATGATTGAAAGTATGCCTCATGTTGAATTGGTAAGAACTCCTAGTTTATCTTGCGTACTTTATAGAAGATTAGGTTGGAACCCCGAAGATTATAGGCATTGGACGTACGAAAACCAAAAAAAGGGATTTGCTTTGGTGACACCCACAAAATGGAAAACGGGAACGACTTTCGAAACGGTCTCTAGGTTTTGTTTCATCAATCCAGATACAACAGAAGAGGATATAAAAGCTATTTTGGAGTCCATGAAGTAAGTGTATTTTTAAAGTTTTTGATATGTAATAACCCGTTAATAACCTCCTTAAAAAAAACAGAAAACCTAAATTGTAATTCTAAAATCATTATTATTTTTGCGCATGCAACATGATAAGGTACTCATTTTAGACTTCGGAAGCCAATACACACAACTTATAGGGCGTAGAGTTAGGGAACTCAACATATATTCCGAAATTCATCCATTTAATAAAATTCCGAAAAATATAGACGATTACAAGGCTGTGATTTTGTCCGGAAGTCCAAATTCTGTAAGAGGAAAGCAGGCACTACATCCTGACCTGTCAGAAATTAGGGGTAAAAAACCAGTACTGGCCGTATGCTATGGTGCGCAGTATTTAGCACATTTTTCTGGTGGTGAAGTGGCGCCCTCAAGTACAAGGGAATATGGTAGGGCAAACCTATCGTTTATAAAAGGCAATGAACCCTTTTTGGCTCATATCCATACTGGAAGTCAGGTTTGGATGAGTCATTCCGATACCATAAAAAAACTACCAGAACATGGTGTTTTAATAGCTAGTACCCATGATGTAGAAAATGCGGCGTATAGAATAGATGGGGAAGAAACCTATGCCATTCAGTTTCACCCAGAAGTTTACCATACCACCGGTGGTAAGCAGTTGTTAGAAAACTTTTTAGTAAGTATTGCTGGTTTGCATCAGGATTGGACACCACAATCTTTTGTGGAGGAAACGGTGGAAGCCATTCAAGAAAAGGTAGGCAATGATAAAGTGGTTTTAGGGCTGTCAGGTGGTGTAGATTCTACCGTTGCAGCTGTACTTTTAAATAAAGCCATTGGCAAAAACCTATATTGTATTTTTGTAAATAACGGTTTACTACGCAAGAATGAATTTCAAAATGTATTGAATCAATACGAAGGTATGGGACTCAATGTAAAAGGTGTTGATGCTTCGGATAGATTTTTATCCGCTTTAAAAGGTATTGAAGACCCTGAGAAAAAGCGAAAAGCAATTGGTAATGCCTTTATTGAAGTATTTGATGATGAAGCGCATAAAATAGAAGACGTAACTTGGTTGGCACAAGGCACTATATATCCAGATGTGATTGAAAGTGTTTCGGCCACTGGAGGACCTTCAGCAACTATAAAAAGTCATCATAATGTTGGTGGATTACCAGATTTTATGAAATTGAAAATTGTAGAACCTCTTAAAGCCATTTTTAAGGATGAAGTAAGACGTGTAGGAGCAACTTTAGGTATTGATCCTGAATTGTTAGGGCGTCATCCATTTCCTGGCCCAGGTTTAGGAATTCGTATTTTAGGCGATATTACGGCCGAAAAGGTGCGTATGCTTCAAGAAGTAGATTATATTTTTATTAACGGATTGAAAGAATGGGGTTTATATGACAGGGTTTGGCAAGCGGGTGCTATGTTATTGCCTGTAAACAGCGTAGGAGTAATGGGGGATGAGCGCACTTATGAAAAATGTGTAGCGTTAAGAGCAGTTGAAAGTACGGATGGTATGACAGCGGATTGGGTAAACTTGCCTTATGAGTTCCTTCAAAAAACATCAAACGAGATTATTAATAAAGTAAAAGGCGTAAATAGAGTGGTTTATGATATTAGTTCGAAACCACCTGCAACCATAGAATGGGAGTAGGTTACTTTAGTAGGCAGTAGGCGGAAAGTCTGATGTTTTGGTTTATGGATTATTGATTGCTGATAGGCGTGTTAGGGATTGAACGGCATACTTCGACTGCACTCATTCTAGGTGTTTGAAATCCCCGATCCCGATAGCTATCGGGAGAGGTATTGAGTAGTGAAATAGTTTTATTCACGATTTCATAAATTTGAAATAGCAATCAATGAGTAAAGCCCGACCCTTAGTGAACCTGCCTGCCGGCAGGCAGGCGCCCAAATAAAAATTTGGCACATTATGTGTAATATTAATTAAAAGTTTTAATCTTTTTACGCAATAAATAACGTATATAAATCATTTAATATAGGCTTAGCTATTAAACAAACGATACAATGCATAGATTTTTCTTAGTCCTAATTGTCGCATTATTTTTTGGAATAACTTCTGTAAATGCGCAAAACTACAGTACACATCAGGTTAAAAAAGGAGAAACTATTGAGGAGATAGCCAAACGCTATTATGTTACGCCTTTCGATATTTATGGCTTGAATCCTGATGCTAAAAAGGGACTTAAGCCCAATACCATTTTAATTATTCCAATTTCAAAAGCTAAAAAACCAAAGGTTACTGAAGTTAAAGAGTTACAAGGTTTTAAAAAGCACAAAACTAAGCGTAAGGAAACGCTTTATAGTATTTCGCAGAAGTATGGTGTTGCCATCGAGGACATAAAAAAGTATAATACCTCGCTTTATGCCAATAACTTAAGAAAAGGACAAAAGCTTCAAATACCAGTATTTAAAATTAGAAAGGTTGAGGAAGAGGTAGAGGCAAACAAAACTTACATTGTACAGCCCAAAGAGGGAAAATGGCGTATTGCGTATAAGTTTGGAATCACGATTACCGAATTGGAGGCATTAAATCCGAATATGGGAGAGGTGCTCCAAGAAGGACAACAAATTTATGTACCAAATATTGATAATGAGGAAGAAAAAGAGGTTGATGAAAAATACAGCTATTATAAGGTTTTACCCAAGGAAGGCTTTTATAGGCTTAAGATAAAACTGGATTTAGAAAAGGAAGAGCTAGAGCAACTTAACCCTGGATTAGCAGAAAGTGGCTTAAAAGCAGGTATGATTCTTAAAATTCCCTTTTCTGAATCAAAAGGTATTACTGCGGAAAATATAGAATCTACTAATTTGGTAAGCTTAATAAACAATTATGAAACCAAGCACATTGCGTTAATGCTGCCGTTTCGATTGAATCGTGTGGAATTTGATTCTATTTCTGAAACCAAAAGAAGTATTGAAAAAGATCCGTATTTAGATGCATCCCTAGACTTTTATTCTGGGGTTTTGATGGCATTGGATTCTTTGAAGAAACTAGGGATTTCGATAAAATTGGATGTGTATGATACTAAGTATCAACCAACTGCTGTTTCCAGGATTTTGGCTGATAATGATTTTGAAAATGTTAACGCAGTCATTGGCCCTTTAACTACCAAAAATTTTGATATTGTTGCTGGTGAACTAAGAAAATACAATGTTCCTGTGGTATCTCCAATTGGTACAAAAATAAAACTTCACGACAATGTATTTCAAACGAGACCTTCAGATGATTTATTGAAAGAAAAAGTAATTAATTATGTGAAGCACGACAGTATTCCCAAAAATATTGTGATATTGGCAGATTCTAAGAATATGCCTATCGCCAATGAATTGAAAAGGGAGTTCAATGCTGCCACCATCGTGTATTCTAGAAAGAATAAAGAAGGAAAGGACGAATATTTTGTAACGAAAGAAGATATTGAAGCTGCGCTAAAACCGGGTATGAATGTGGTGTTTTTAGAAACTCAAAATGAGAGTTTTATCTCTGGAGCCACAAGTATTTTGGCCGCTTTAAACTTGAAGGAAGATCCAGAAAAACCAGAATTGGAAAAATCGGAAATTATATTAACTACTACTAAGTTTAATGGTGCTTTTGAAGGGGATGAGGTAAACAATACCCATCTTTCAAAGCTGCATTTTACTTTTGCTACATCTTCAAAAAGTTACAGCGGGGATGATAAGAATGCATTTGTTAAAAGCTATAAGAAAGCCTATAACATTACTCCCGGAAGACGTGCTGTTAAAGGATTTGATTTGACCATGGACGTTGTACTTAGAATGGCCAGTTCTGAGGATTTATTCATGTCGGTTAACAGTGCGTCTTTAACATCTTATGTGGAAAACAAGTTTGCCTACAAAAAGAAACTGTTTGGTGGGTATTATAATGACGCTGTTTATCTAGTAAGGTATAATGATCTCAAGATTGTTGAGCTAGCGCAATAACCCGGTGTTATTTGGCGTTTTGCTATAAACGTTTATCTCAGTGCATAAAATTGTTTTAGTAATGTGTTTGTTGTTGTTTGTTCAAACTAACGATGAGCCCGTGATGTCTTGGCAAGAAGCGTATCGCTTAACATGGAATGATTTTAAAGCGAAACCAAAGTATAGCTCCAGTGCTGTTGCAACTGCCGCCTCAGGGATTACTTTTGGTTTTTCAATCCGTGAAAGTGATGACCGCGTGATAAGTTTTACTACCGAAGTACATGCTCATTTTTATCCAGAACAGTCGTGGTATAAACCTGAAAGAGCAGATAATCATGTATTGGGTCATGAACAATTACATTTTGATATTACTGAATTATTTGCCCGAAAGTTCAGAAAGCGCATAAGCCTTTTAAAAACTACAAACGATGTTGCTAAACGGTTAAGGGCCATACATAGAAATATTAATAAAGAACTTGCTGAGTTTCAAAATCAATATGATACAGAGACTGATTTCTCCAGAGATATTGAAATGCAGTTGCAATGGGAGTTGTTTATTAAAAAGGAATTGAAAAAATTAGACTATTTTAAGTCAGCAGATTAAAATGCTACCCGATAAACAATTTTTAATAGACCTGGCACACACCAAAATGCCTTATGGCAAATATAAGGACCGCTATCTGATTGATTTACCAGAATACTATGTGGTATGGTACCATGGAAAAGGTTTTCCAAAAGGAAAATTGGGCGATATGCTTACCCAAGTGTATGAGCTGAAAATTAATGGTTTGGAAGGTTTGGTGCGAGAGATTAAGGAGCGTTACCCCAAGTGAAATTTAGGTTAGGTTTTATAGTTTTCGGTTTTTTTCAAATAATATTTCTGCTAGTCAATACTAAATTTCACATTAGGTATTTCAGCATAACAAATCATTAAGCTAATTAATTTATAACTTGATTTATCGAGTAAAACAACATGAGTTGGTAACCTTGTATTGGTGGCTACAACGATCTTCAAATTTCAATTTACATCAACCCCGTGGTTTGCTATTAAACTCTTTTAACAAAATTTTAACAAAACCACTGTTTTTATTTTTCCGTAGGTATTGCTGAGAGTCAAAAAATAACAATAACAAAAATCTCAAAATCATGAAAAATTTAAAAACAATTTTAGGCGTTGGAATTTTAGCAATAGCTAGTTTCTTCGTAATTGCTGCAGATCATATAGATGCACCTGCAGTAGCTGGCGGTACTAGCGATGTAACCGATTTTTACGCTTTCCAAGGCGAAAACACAAATAATTTGGTATTTGTGGCCAACGTACAAGGCTTAATTAGTCCTGCTAACACCTCTAGCGCTTCATTTAGTGAAAATGTACTGGTAGAGTTTAATATTGATAATACTGGAGACAATGTTGAGGATTTAGTAATTCAAGCTATTCCAAGAGACGGTAAGATGTACTTCTTTGGTCCAGTAGTTCCATCGCAAACAGGGTTAAATAGTGTGATACAAACCAATGCAACTGCAGGTGGTGTGGTAGATATTACCGCGTACGGTGCCAATGCTACCATAGCAACTAACAATGGTATGAGCTTTTTTGCTGGCCCAAGAGACGATCCGTTCTTTATGGATTTTGCCCAATATTCTGCAATAATTGGCGGAACTGCTACAGGTTTTAACGACCCAGGAGCTGATACGTTTGCGGGTACTAACGTGATGTCTATTGTAGTAGAAGTGCCAAAATCTATGATTGGTGGTTCTGGAACCATAAACACTTGGGTAGAAACCAAGACAAAATAAACTCAATATTAATCTATTAAGATATAAATCATGAAAAAATTTAAAATATATACACTAGTAATAGCAATTTCGTTTTTAGGATTTAATTGTTCTAATAATGATGACGATGTAATGATACCACAAGGGCCAGACTTTTCTGGAACGTACTCACAAGAAGATCAAATGGGAAGACCAGCAGTAAATACTGTTTTTGTGTCATCATCAAGCAAGGATATGTTCAATACAACCATTCCTTCTCAACAAAATGCTGCGTTTCAGAGTATGTTTGAGACGAATTTAACAGCCTTAAGTCCTGCATATGCAAACCCTGGCGATATGAATGCCTTAATGTTGGACGCACCCACATTCACAGGATTGTTGGCAACCGATGTATTAAATGTTTCTCTAGACGGTAAAACAACATTTTTTGATGGGACTAATGTACTAACAGGTCGTTCTTTGGCAGACGACGTAATTACCGTAGAACTGTTATTGATTTTTGGTGGTGAAGATTTCTCAGAAAATCCAACACTTTCTGATGATAACGTAGATGCTAATGACAAAGCTTTTTTAACCTCATTTCCTTACTTAGCCTCACCATGGTAAACGGAACTCTCCCCGAGTATGTGGGTTAAACCATACTCGGGTTTTAATGTAACACTAACAAAAAACACAACACAATGAAATCTATATACCTATTAACAAGCATAGCTCTACTATTAATGGCAACAGGTTGTAAAAATAATGCTGAAACCCCAAGCATAGTAACTAATGTAGAGGATTACAACCATTTTTTGAAAACAGAAAAAAACGAGATTTTGGATGCTGCACAGCAGGATTATAATTTTTGGGAAAAAAAGCTAGAAAAAGAACCAAATCAGTTTCCTTATTTGGCAAAGGCTGCAGCATCTCAATCTCTCATGTTTAATGAAACAGGAAAAATTACATATTTAATTGAAGCTAAAAGGCATCTTGCTAGGGCCAATAAAGCGACCAATTATAAAAATTCTGGTTATTTACGCACTTTGGCAAGAAACTACATATCTCAACACAAGTTTAAAGATGCTTTAGAATTATTGAAAATCGCTGAAACCAATGGGGATAAATTAAAATCTACCCAAAAGATGCTTTTTGATGTGCATTTGGAATTGGGCAATACAAAAGAGGTAAAACTATATCTAACTAAAATTGAAAACTATAAGGATTTTGATTTTTTAATCCGATTGTCCAAATGGAGCGATCATGAAGGTAAGCTAGACGATGCTATTTTATATTTATCAAAAGCAACAGAGAAAGCTGAGGTATCTAAGAACAAGGCTTTAATGCAGTGGTCTTACACCAACTTAGCAGATTATTATGGGCATGCTGGAAAAATTCAGAAATCATACGAGTATTATTTAAAGGCTTTAGAATTAGACCCAAACGATGCTTATGCTAAAAAAGGCATTGCTTGGATAGTATATTCCCATGAAAAGAATGCAGATGAAGCTCTAAGGATTTTAAATGCAGTAACACGAAATTACAATGCACCTGATTATCATTTATTGAAGGCTGAAATAGCTGAATATAAAGGTGATGAAACACTTAAAGCATCAGAATTACAGAGGTATAAAGAGGTTGTTAAAAATAGTTTATACGGGGATATGTATAACAAATACAATGTCATGTTATTTGCTGAAAATCCTGCGCAAACTGCTGAAGCTTTAAAAATAGCCAATGAAGAAATTAAAAATAGACCAACTGCTCAATCTTATGATTTATTAGCGTGGACATATTATAACCAAGGTGATGTTGATGATGCATTAGAAGTAATGAAAAACCATGTAGTTGGCAAAACGTTTGAGCCAGAAGCTATGTATCATTTAGCCGAAGTTTATAAAGCTAATGGTAAGATAGCAGAAGCACAACAGCTTAAGGAAGAATTATTGGAAAGCGCTTTTGAACTTGGACCAATAATGACTCAAAACATCATGAAAATATAGAAGTTTTAAGGGTGAACCAATATTTTTTAATTAGTTAATTTGATGTTGTTAAAACCTAAATAGTGGTTGTTTTTAGGTTTTTTGTTAGATGAAAGTCTTCAGCGATTTAAGTATTGTTGGGGGCTTTTATTTATGCATACACAATTATACTATTTTCAATTCTAATATTTTGTATTATGTAAAACTTGATTTCCTTATGAGGAATATTTTGTAAACAAGATGTTCGTGACTATAAAGTTTTATTTGGATATACGAATATTAGAGAATTGTATTCCACTTTAAATAAAGGTAAGCTGAGATAAATGCAAGCTTTTAGATTTCTGTATTTTTTAGATTTTAGGCATAGGGTTGCTTTTCAAAAAAAGATAGATTTATGAAGCAACAACTCCTAGAGTATAAAGAAATTCCATGGTTGGCGTTTCGCTTCCGCCGGCAGGTTCTAAAGTTATACCGAAAGCTTCACTTTCGTTGCTGTTTTCAATTTCAAATATTTTATTATTATCTGAAATAAAGTTATCTATAGTACCTAGGCTGGTAGGTGTAAGCGGACTTAACTTTAACGACCATACTTGGTATACCTTACCTTCAGGTGGATCGGGAAGTCCTTGTGCATCCAAGAAGATGCGTTTTTCATTTTTATCCCAATATACTTTGGCATAGGTATTTGCAAAATTGCCCTGTCCTGCTAATGGAATTCTGGCAATATTATCGTCTCTTAAAACTGTAATAAGCGTATTTGCTTCTGCAAGACTGTTTTTAGAGTTTTCAATTTGAGTTTCTAGCAACGATTGTTGCGTTTCAGCCACTTGAATGTCAGTCTGTAATTGTTTGTTTTGGTTTACTGTCCATAACAAGCCAAATGCTAGCACTATGGATGCTGCCCAACCTGTATAGGTTATCCAATTGTATTTTGGTTTTACAAGTGACACCACCTTTGTATCGTTGCCATCAAAACCAAGTTCTTTCTTTACATTTTCTAAAATGTGCAGATTATTACGTTGCGAAGTAGAACTTGTAAGTTTCACAACCGCAGCTTCTATTTCGAGAACTTCTTGTAAAATTTCAGGATGTTTTTGTATAAGAGCATATACCTCGGCATTTTCCTTTTCAGAAAGTGCTCCAGCTACATAGAGTTCTAAAACTCCAGATGCTATGTATGCGTTTATATCCATTTTAATTTAATACCATGTTTCTTAGCTCTTGAATGCAATTTCTATTTCTAGTTTTTACAGTGCCAATAGGCATATCAAGGGCTTCAGATGCTTCACTTTGTGTATAACCTTTAAAGTATAATAATTCTATAATGTCTTTACATTTTTGCTTTAGCTTGCTTACAAAATTCTTCACGCCAATGGCGTCGGTCTTATTGTCCAAATTGTCATTGGCTTCAATTATATCTACGAAATAATCGGAACTTAAGTTTTGTTTAGAATTCTTAAAGGCTTTGGAGCGAATTTTATCAATAGCAGCATTACGCGAAATATTCAAAACCCAAGTAAAAAATCGTCCTTTTTCTTTGGAATAGCTATCAGCTTTATGCCATATTTTTATAAATACATCTTGCATCACTTCTTCAGCAATACCATGATCTCTTACAATATTGAAGATAACCCCATGCATGCTATCGGAATACATAGCATATAGTTTTTCAAAAGCTTTTTCGTCTTTTGCTTGAAATTTTTCAATAAGTACGTCTAAATCCATTCACAGCAATATGAAGTCCGAAAATAACGAATAATATGCAAAAAGCTATCGTAATGATAGCTTTTAAAAAAAGTATGTTTAATAAAACTTTATTCTATAATTCCCGCACAACTCACTCTAGCTCCAGCTGCTCCAGAAGGTTGAGAGGTGAAATCATCTGCTCCAGCATGTACAATTACAGCTTTACCTAGAATATCTTTGGTACTATCTCCGCAGCCAATGCACCACTCATCTGTGGTCATGGAAATGGTGCCATTTCCGTTTTCATCTGCAGTAAAGTTTCCAATATCTCCTTTATGATATCCTGTTACATCACCCCATTTACCGTGTGGCTTGCCCGTTGGGTTCCAGTGGCCACCGGCCGATTTCCCATCAGCTGAGGTACAATCTGCTGTTTGGTGTATGTGTATCGCGTGTTCTCCAGCAGTTAGTCCGCTTATAATTGCCGTCATGGTAACACTGCCGTCTTCTTCTTTAAAAACAACATTCCCACTTGTATTCGAATCGCTTTTAGCATTAAGGGTTATTTTAACTTTTTTTGCTTTGGTAACTTCGGTAGTTACGGTTTCTTCCTCAACTTTTACTTCTTCTTTTTTCTTTTTACAAGCCGTGAACGATATGGTTACAGCTAGTAATAGAATTGTAATTTTTTTCATGATTTCGGTGTTTTTTATCCATTCGAAGTTACCATTTAATTAAACAAAATGCAAGAAATGGGTATGACATATATCATGTTTTTTCATTTTTCATTCCTCTAATTTTGATTTATAAGAATCAGGTATGTCAACATCATTAGTACGTAAGTATAACATAGCAGGTCCCCGTTATACCAGTTATCCCACAGTACCATATTGGGATAGCACTACGTTTTCTGTAGAAAAATGGAAAAGCTCCTTATTAAGCTCGTTTAAAGAAAGTAATGCCAGGGAAGGTGTAAGCTTATATATTCATTTACCATTCTGCGAGAGTTTGTGCACATTTTGCGGTTGTAATAAGCGCATTACAAAACAACATACGGTAGAATTGCCATACATAAAAGCCGTTTTAAAAGAATGGCATTTGTATTTGGAATTGTTTGATGAAAAACCAGTAATAAAAGAGTTACATCTTGGTGGCGGTACGCCAACTTTTTTTAGTCCCGAAAATTTAAAGTTTTTGATTTCTGAAATCTTAAATACTTCGCAATTGGCTTCGGATTATGAGTTTAGTTTTGAAGGCCATCCAAACAATACTACCCGAGAGCACTTGCAAGCATTGTACGATGTAGGTTTTAGGCGTGTAAGTTATGGTGTGCAGGATTATAATGAAACTGTACAAAAAGCCATCCATCGTGTGCAACCATTTGAAAATGTAAAACGTGCTAC
Source organism: Hyunsoonleella flava (assembly GCF_004310325.1). GTDB lineage: Bacteria > Bacteroidota > Bacteroidia > Flavobacteriales > Flavobacteriaceae > Jejuia > Jejuia flava. The sequence continues at coordinate 216,985 of NZ_SIRT01000003.1, read as the reverse complement.
ACAAATGGCAAGGGATATTGGCTATACTTCGGTTGGTCACGATATTATTTTTGGATTGCCTTTTCAAACATTGGAGCATGTAAAAACTACGATTTTAAAAACAAAATCCTTGCTTCCAGACCGTTTGGCATTTTACAGTTACGCACATGTACCATGGATTAAGGGTAATGGGCAGCGTGGATTTCAAGATAGCGATTTACCAAGTGCCGATTTAAAAAGAACCCAATATGAAACCGGTAAACAATTGTTGGCCAAGGTAGGTTACGAAGAAATTGGTATGGACCATTTTGCTCTTAAAACGGATACCTTATACCAATCCATGGAAAATGGTAAGCTACACCGAAATTTTATGGGCTATACCGCATCCAAAACTCAAGCTATGATTGGTTTGGGAGTGTCTTCCATTAGTGATTCTTGGTATGGTTTTGCGCAAAATGCAAAGGATATTAAATCGTATTACGCCGCATTGAGAGCTAATACCTTACCAGTATTTAGGGGTCATATACTAAATGAAGAAGATTTGATTGTACGACAACATATTCTTAATTTAATGTGTCGCTTTATAACTACTTGGGATAAAAACAACCTGTATTTCCAAGAATTGCCAGATGCATTAATCCAGCTTAAGGAAATGGAAACGGATGGCTTAATAGAAATTAATGCCAATACTATTGTAATTTCTGAAAAAGGCAAACCTTTTGTACGTAATGTTTGTATGGCTTTTGATGTATTACTAAAACGAAAACAGCCCAATACGCAGTTGTTTTCGATGACGGTTTAACGAAAACCTCCCAAATTTATCGTTAATCTTTAAAGCTTTAATTAAATTTAAGCTTTCACCTAGGTTTAGGTTGTTTATTAATCACTTTAAAATTAATTATGATGAAAAAAATTATTGTACCCATAGATTTTTCAGATCACTCAGAATATGCTCTTAAAACCGCAGCTAAATTGGCTAAAAAGTACGATGGGGAAGTGCTCGCGTTACACATGCTAGAAATGTCGGATATTATGCTTTCAGCATCAGATGGTTTGCAAAATGAAAAAGCAGTGTACTTTTTTAAACTGGCTGAAAAGAAGTTTAATAAATTTTTGGAAAAAGACTTTTTGCAAGGCGTAAAAGTAACGCCATTGGTAAAGCATTTCAAGATATTTAGTGAAGTAAACGATGTAGCTATCGAAAATAATGCCGATTTAATCATCATGGGCTCTCATGGTACCTCAGGACTTGTAGAGTATTTTGTAGGCTCTAATACCGAACGTGTAGTGCGGCATGCGGATATCCCTGTTTTAGTGGTTAAAAAGGAGTTGCCAAATATTCAATTTGACGTTGTTGCCTTTGCTAGTGATTTTTCTGAAGAAGGTATTTCAGCATACCTCAAGGCAAAACAATTGTTTGAGAAAATAGGCTCAAAACTGTATTTAGTGCATGTTAATTTACCTAACGATCGTTTTAAAAGCTCTTTAGAAATTGAACGCAGTGTTGTAAATTTCTTTACCAGGGCCGACAGGAATTTAGATAAGATGGAAGATGTGTGTTACGTAGCCGATTATACCGTAGAAGACGGGTTGCTAAACTGCGCTAACAAAATAGGGGCAGACCTTATTGCCATACCAACACATGGTAGAAAAGGCTTATCCCATTTCTTTGAAGGTAGTATTGGCGAAGACGTAGCAAACCATGCAACGTTACCTGTAATGACGTTTAAGATTTAGTGTGAATTTAATTATTAGGGCGTTACCACGCCAAGGGCGTGGTCAGGCTTTCGGCAGTCGCTCTCTCCTGCGTCGAGGAGCTTCAACAAATGCCTCAATCCTTAACGCGGGCTTATTTGCTGGCTTGTGCTTTTTAACTTAACGCTGTTCTATTTTTGCGAGGTTCTCTTATACTCCTTGAGTATGAGTAGGAGCGGATTTACACAAGGTATTTTTCAGAAGAAGGATAAACTAAAATAGCGGTAAACCATTTTTATTCATCAAAATGGGAGTTTAGGGTGCGTTAGCTCAAAGGTTGATGCTCTAAAATTGGGGAATTGCGACACAATAGCTTCGTATTCCTTATCTTGATACCCTATGCTCGCCATACGAAATGCAGGGGCGAGAATCTTTGGTAGATATGGAACAACCTGCTTGTAGTGCCAGACTCTAGGAGGCGAGCCTTCTTGCACTGCCTCGACATAAGGACGAAGGAACTCCAACGCTCGTCGGATGCTGCGGCCATCAACTGACTCGTTTTGCGCAAAACTCACTTATGGAAAAACAAATGGACTCACCACTAAAAACAGCATTCCCATCAGGGAGAAACGAGATGGTATTATCGTATTCATCATTTTGTAACGACTTCTTTTGATTCCATTAATTCAATACGCGTACCATCAAGATCGTGCACATTACACAACCAGCGCTTACTGCGGCCAATCATCGGCTCGTAGCGTTCAAGATCTGGCAAGCCATTAGATAACATATCGCGATGTGCCTTTCGAGTATCATTAGTCATAATACACATATGATGCATGGTTCCCATTTGCTTTCTACTTAGTTTCATATCGTTTATGAGGATAAGCTCAACATAGTCACCCCGATCTCCTGGCGTCCGCATATTCATCCAACCATACGGACCACCTTCCTTAGCCGGTTCGCGCCTAATCTCCTGAAAGCCTAAAGCATCTCGATATAATTTGTTGGCCGCGGCTTCGTCCGTAATTGTGATGCCCACATGGAGCAAACGATCGGAAACCCGTCTCGATCCTAAATGCTTGCCTTGTGCTAGCGCCTGCTTGGAACCGGAGGTATATTCAACAAAAATCAAGTTATGTCCGCTGGGATCTTTGAGGCCGCTCGCCAAGGTACCATCTGGTTTTTTTTCCACGGGTGTCGGATCGAGTCCTCTTTCTCGGAGTATCGCGACAGTAGTTTCTATGTCCGAAACCTGAAACGCGATTTCCACCAACCGATTGTCATCCGTTCCCCCGGGCTTTGAGACCAACTTCACGAACTGGTTGTCGTTGATTTTTAAATACCAAGCCTCCTGATCCTCATGCGCAGCAAAGGCGAATTCGAATCCATAGATATCCGTATAGAAGGCACGCGACTGCTCTAAGTTTGAAACCTGAAACGCCACATGGGCTATTCCCAAAATGGGGAGTGCTTTTTTAGTTGTCATTCCCAGCGATAGCCAAGATACTATTAGGGTTAAAACGAGTAATTTCTTCATACGTTTTTGTGTTTCTATTGAGATTGAAAATTTCCAATAATTAAAGTTAATTTACTAAATATTATTTAGACCTCTAGTACAGACTTAATTACTTCCATTTGCTTTCCTTTTTTTTAAGATTCGCTTATCGTTTTTTTATAAACACCTTAAGTTTATAATTCACCAAATTAGAATATAAACAAGAAAGCACAAAAGAGAGGATGAACACACAGGTTAATATTATGGTACTGAATTTTTTTACAAATTAGAGCTAAAGGTCATCTTTACTTTGAATTATTAAATTGCCAGAAGAAAAGAGGCGAACTAAAACGGTCTTCAAGCTAGGGACTTACTAGACTTGACAGACCTCTTTTCCTCTTAAGGTTGCAAAAATTTTATTGGAATATCAAGTTGTCAAGAACCTACCAAAGGAAATAGCTAATGCAATAATTTTTAAACTTAACTAGTGCTTTGCAAATATAGATTCATAATGTTCCGAGCGGTCAAAAATACCGCCACTTTTCGCATAGAAATCCTCATTCAACTCGTATACACCTTTTTTCGCGTTTACCCAGCTGGCATTTGAATGTGGATGGTATGTCAACATGATTTTCCAGTTTTTATAGTTTTGATGGCCGTTACTTTCAACAAGACCGAGATTTCCCATTCCTGGGAATGGCTTTAGTCGTGCCGCTACATTTTTGTTCCATTCGACCAATATTGGATTGACCGTTAGGTCGGCGCAGAAACAGGGAATATTACGTTCATAAGCCGCTTGAGCGATTTTCATTGTCATGCTTAAGGTTTTCGCTATCGCCTTTAAAGCTATGGCCTTATAGCCCATTTCCATTCGCTTAATGGCGTCTTCATCGGTATGGGCGCTTTCATCGGCCGCTAACCGAACTGGAATATCAGAAACATCGAATTCAAGCTCTTCGGCAAAAGGTTCTTCGATGATGGCTATTTGTTCGAAAGCACCTATTTTTTTGGCATGGTCCAAAAGCTGTAGCAAAGTCTCTTTCTTCTCATATCTTCCATTAGCATCAAAATAATAAGGTAATTTTCCATTTTTGGAATAGGGTGTGCGTACGTCGCCAATGGCTTTGTGAATGGCCGACAATCTGGCTTTATCCTTTTCAAGCATTTCTGCTTGTGTACCTGGTTGCCCGATTTTTATTTTCATAAAAAAATAGCCTTCATCCACCGCTGTTTTGATTTCATCGATGGGAATCGTGTACGCCATCAATGGAATGGCCGCCGCTTTTTCATGATTATGGGAAAGAGATGGTTTATAAACCTTCGGAATCATATCATCGAAAGTCTTGAATCCATTTTCTTGGGCATACAAAAGCCATAAGGCATTATCAACACCGACCAATGCATTCAAAGCAAAAGTCTTTCTCAGATTCGGATTGGACGTTACTTTCTTGGCGTATTCGTAAACTTCGGGAAGCATTTCATCAAGCAAATCAACGGGACTTGTAAAACTTTGCCCTTTGATCATTTGTTGCGCTCGTTCCGTTATGGCATACATCAGCGCATTGCCGGCACTCTCAGAATTATTGGCAAAAACCTTCGCGTCCGACCAGAGGACATTTTGCGTACAAAGACCAATTTGATGCTGTCCCGAAGTACTTTCAAGATAGCTTATGGTTTGCCAGATTTCCGACATATAACCTCCTTTAAACCCAAAGGGGCGGATGAGGGGTCCTCTCTCGAAATTAGAATCTACGGTTTTTATAGTAATGTTTTTCAATGCTTGTTCTTTTGAATTGGCAAAAAGATTTCCTGGGTGGCCAACGGCCATGGCTCCGGATGCCAAGAGTCCGTTTTTGATAAAGGTTCTTCGTGAGTTATTTTCCATACGGTTAGTTTAATTGATGTTCTTTAAGTTTCTCGCGGATGAAATCCACATCTTTTTTAATTTTTGAAACCAAAATTTTCTGTTGTTGCAATAACGATAATCCTTCGTCCTCCGTACTTAGTAAATCATGCTCCATATGAAGTGTTATCGGTGCAACAATGCCCAAGGTTTTTATGGTTTTAAAAAATAAATCGAAATCGACTATACCCTCGCCAAGGGGAAGTTTTTTGACTTTCGATTGGCCTCCATCAATATCCCATGTGAAATCCTTTATCGCAATCGAACCTATTTTTTCCGCCAATAGTTGCATAGCTATTATCCACGATTTATTTCCTTCGCAAACCGCATGTCGAATATCGAACTGACTACTCATCCACGCTTTAGGGATATCTTGAAGCACTTCCGCTAAATCCCACATAGAAGCTCCAAACCAGGTCCCCGCATGATTCTGATAGCCTCCTTGGATTCCTATACGTCTATTCATTTCGGCTAGTGCTTCCATTTCGCTTTTTATCTTTTCAATGGAAGACCGAACACCCAAATTTTTATCATATTTATAATATCCCAATCGATAATGCTTAACCCCATTTTTGGTAGCGGTTGATAATACTTTTTCCGCCAATGTGACATCAGCCTTAGTGATGTTGCTTGTTATCATCTCAACAGTCAGTCCTTTTTGTTTTGCCATTTCGACAATTTTGGGTAAATCGTTTTCCACGCGCTCTGGTAGCACACAACCTTTAGGCCTAACGGTCAAATCCAGTCCATCAGTCCCTGCCATTTTAAGGGTGTCCATAAAGAAATCAGGGCCATATTTATCGAGCGGTTTCGTGAAGAAACTGATAGGGTACGGTTTTGACTTTGGTACGTTTTTGGCTGCTGCAAGAACATTTGAAAAGGGAACAGCTGCTGCTGCAAGAGCTGTTTGTTTTATAAATTTTCTTCTTTGATTGGTCATGACCTTATTAATTTAAAGTTTCCAAGGAGCTCTATATTCATACTGCAGGTAATCGTTGGCCTTGTCATTGTTGGTTATACGCTCATTGACCGCATCCCATTCAATACGCTGCCCCAGCTCCAATGAAATATTGGCCAAATGGGCAAAACTCGTGGAGCGATGGCCCTCTTCCAACGAACAAAGTGGCTCTCCGCCATATTTTATACAATCCAAGAAATTACGGATGAGGTTGCCGGTGGAATTCTCTTTACTTCCCAAATCTCCGAACTCGGTACCACCCTCCAATTTCTTTTCAACTGGCTCGACTAAGGTGTTCCAAGTCTGAAACTGTCCGGGTTGCGCGGATGATATCGAATAGCCATTTTGATCGGCGATTAAATTACCCTTTGCCCCGTGTAATTCAACTTCCCCTCCGGGAATAGCACCACCTGCACTAGCTTCATGGATGCTGAATTTTATTATCGTTTTTGAAGGCATCTCAAATAGCACTTCCATGGTATCGGGAATATTTCGATCATCTTGAACCGCAAATTTTCCGCCGGTAGCGGTTATGGCGACGGGAGCCTGCTCATCCAACATCCAACGGATGACATCCATAAAATGCACCCCCCAATTGCCCATTTGTGATGAGTATTCTTTCCACCAACGGAAAAAATATGGGGCGATATTATATTGATACGGTCGGAAAGCTCGAGGCCCCAACCACATATCCCAGTCAAAATTTTTTGGCGGTTCTTCCGGTTGAAGCATACCAATACCGTTAGGGTACATATTGCTGGTACGCTGTGCACGGGCAGTAGTGACCTTACCGATAATGCCACTCTGGACTTCTTTGGCCAAGTGCTGGTAAATCGATGAGCCCCTGCGGTTCAATCCGACGGCACAGACCTTACCTGATTTCTTTTGTGCATTCACCATGGCCCGACCCTCTTGAATGGTAATGGTCAATGGTTTTTCAACATACACATGTTTTCCTGCCTCCAAAGCGGCAATCGTCTGTATCGCGTGCCAGTGATCTGGGGTTGCGATACATACCGCATCTATATCTTTTTGCTCAAGTAGTTTTCTAAAATCGGTATAGCGTTTTACATTCGATCCGAATTCTTCTCCCATTTTTGGGACTTTGCCGATTTCAAGATAACGTGCGGCCACCTTTGAGCGGTCGCGTAGGGTGTAGGGTTCGTAAACATCACACAAGGCGACCACTTCAATATCAGGGTTTTCCATAAACCAGTTCAACAACAGAGTCCCGCGATTACCAAGGCCGATAAAGCCCATCCGGATTTTTTCGTTCGCCCCCATGACCGATGTCATAGACATGGCAGATGATAGTAAACCAGATGTCAATCCAATAGTCGCCATGGACGAGTTTTTAATAAATTTTCTTCGATTTTGCATTGTAGTGTTCGTTAGTTGCCTTACTATTAAGGTGTATTAAATATTTGTTTGACAGATGCTTATGTCAGAAGGTTTCATATCAATGGATTGCGCATAGCCTTGTATAAATCTTCAGTATTTGCACATATTGCCATGGCCTTCATGTTCTTTTAATCTTTTTAAAATCGGTTATTAATTCAGGGACGCCATTGATGTGTTAATTAGTACATACATTAACCGAAAGTTTCATGAGGAGCAAGCTCAAAATTACTGTTTCGGATGCGTTAGCTGAAAGCTTGATGCTCTAAAATTAGCGAATTGCGAAACAATCAATTCGTACTCCTCATCTTGATACCCTATGCTCGCCATACGAAACGCAGGCGAAAGAATTTCTGGTAAATAGGGAACAACCTGTTTGTAGTGCCAAACCCTAGGAGGGGAGCCTTCTTGCACTGCCTCCACATAAGGACGAAGAAATTCCAATGCTCGCCTAATACTGCGGCCATCTGCCGTCTCATAGATCCACAAATCAACTCCAACCCATTCACCAAGAGTAGCTAACTCGGTAAGCCCTGTCAAATTCATTTCGGAGTAATTAAACGATTTGGTACGGCGCAGCTCCATGGGTTGCGCGCCATCTGGTTCTATTTGGCGAGCAATACGGTTTTCTTTTACCGATTCTAGTCTTTCACGCGCTAGGTCCTGCTGGCCTAAGGCGAGCGCTAAGCGCACCACTCTTACATCGAACATAGTACCGTGATTCTGTCGCATCTGTGCCTCTTCACGACCATATTCGCTATTCATAAACCAATCTAGAAAGTCCGCTATCCAAATCTCCAGTGCTGCCCTATCATCTTCACTCCAATGTTGCGATCCATCCAATAGACCTGCAGCGTCTACTGCTTGCACTACGCCACCAGCTTCAATCATTCCAATATAGCGTCCTTGGTTTCTACCGGGCACAGCCTGAGCATACTTCAGGTGCGGGTTCATCCGAGTAGCGGAATCGATAAACCATACCCGCAAACATCTAGCAGCATGAGCAGCATAGGACTCCTCGCCCGTAAGATAATAAGCGAGGGCAAGTGATTCTACCAAGAGGCCTATTTCCTGACCGCGCGAATAGTCAGCAAAGTCTGGGTTTCGGGATTCAGGATTTATGATACCATCCTTTGGTAAGTAAGGCAGACCGTCTGACTTTGAGGGGTCGGGCCAAAGATAAGGAGCTTGAGTGTAGTAATCATTCAGATTCCCTGTGACGGGATGTCGTTTTTTGTCAGTTACCGTTGGAGGTTTAGTTGCTAATGCCTCATTAGCAGTCTTTAATAGAGCCTTGTATGCAGGCATAAGCAAAGTGTCACCTTGGGCAATCCTTTGTTTCACACTTGGTAAGGCGCCACGTCTTGCACCGAAGAAACGAGGGCTTTCTTTTCCAGTCGAGGTAGTAACCGTTGCATCTTGACCAAAAGCCTCTAACGAAAGCACAAATGGATTCAACATCAAAAGCAGCACTCCCATTAGGAATAAACGCGAAGGTATTAATATATTCATCATTTTTTTACAGCTTCTTTGGATTCCATTAATTCACAACGCGTTCCATCAAGATCGTGCACATTACAAACCCAGCGGTTGTTGCGAGCAATCAAGGGCTCGTAGCGTTCAAGATCGGGCAAGGCGTTAAACAGCATATCACCATGTGCCTTCCGAATATTATCAGTTAAAAGACACATATGATGCATTGTACCCATTTGTCTTCTACTTAGTTTCATGTCGTTTACTAGAATATACTCAACATAGTCGCCTCTATCTCCAGGCATCTGCATATTCACCCAAGCATCTGGACCTCCATCCTCACGAGATCCACGCCAAATCTCTTGAAAGCCTAGGGCGTCTTTATAAAGTGCATTGGCCGCCTGCTCGTCCCTAATTGTAAGGCCAACATGAAGTAAACGATCGGAAACCCGTCTGGATCCCAGATGCTTGCCTCGCGCTAGCGTCTGTTTAGAACTGGCAGTATATTCTACAAAAATCAGATTATGTCCATTTGGGTCTACGATAACGGTTGCCAATGTCCCATCTGGTTTTTTTTCGACGGGCGTTGGATTGAGTCCTCTTTCTTTAAGCATATCAATAGTTGTTTCGATATCCGAAACCTGAAAGGCAACTTCCACTAACCGATTGTCATTCGTTCCATCTGGCATTGAGACCAACTTCACGAACTGGTCATCGTTTATTTTCAAGTACCAAGCCTCCTTATCCTCGTAGGCTGCAAAGGCGAATTCAAAACCATAGAAAGCTGTATAAAAGGCCCGTGATTGTTCTAAACTTGATACTTGAAAAGCCACATGGGCTATTCCCAGAATAGGCAGTGCTTTTTTAGCTTTCATTCCCATGGAAAGACAAGATAGTGCGAGGATTAAAATGACAGCTTTCTTCATTCTTTTGCGTTTATATTGAGATGAAAAAGTTACAATAATTAAAATTAATCTACTAAATAATATGTAAATCTGAAGTAATGATTTAATTAATTGGAGTCGCTTGCCTCTTTTTCATAGAATATGATCAGAACAAATCGTATCTCATGGAGATATATGTTTTATTAATGAGTACCCCTTAAATAAAACCATTTATCCTTTTTTTATGAAAAAATCAAGCAATGTTTTAAAATGAAAAAACAAAACCCTTAGTTGGTTGGGCCGTCAGGAATGGCTAATACATTAAACAAATTAGCTTTTGTTTTTAAAAAATCATTCTCAATTTCAATGGCCTTTAGCTTCGCATCAATAAGTTTAGATTCTCGGGAGTTTACCAGAAACAAGGAGCTTTCCCCTAGAAAAAACTTGCGTTCTTCAGCAGATAGCATTGTAGCGTAATCATCTACAATTACATCAGTAAAATCACTTTGCAGCACGTAAGAATCCAGTTCCTGATTAATGGCATCAATCTTATTGCGTAGGCTTACCCTAGTGTCTTGCACTTCAAATCTGGTATCCTGTAATTTTAATTTGGCCAACCTTAAATCGCCACGTTCTTTTCTTAAAAACAACGGGAAATTAATATTTAATCCGCTTTTGTAAGCCGAAGTGCTAAACGATCGGGCTACATCGGGCGTTTCAGATAAAAAATTGTATTGCAAATCTATTTGGGGTAATAAATTATTCGCCTTCAATCGTTTTTCAATGTTCAAGCTCCTAATCTTATAATCCAAGGATTGTAGTTTGGGGTGGCTTTCAATATCAAAACTTTCAATATCAAGTCCAGAAGTGTTCAATGTTTCATCAACCGTTAAAAAAGTGTCAATATCAGGAATTACATTATCCTCTAATTCTACAGGTGTATTATCATTCAACCATATAAAGTTAGACAGCTCTAAAGAGGCTTTTATAAACTTAATTCTAGATTTTTCTAAGTTGAGTTTTCTGTTGTTTAGTGCTATTCTAGCTTCCAAAGTATCAATTGCTGGTAAGTCTCCAACTTCATGACTTTTTTTGATACCATTAAATCGTATTTCGGCATTTTGCAAAAAATCTTCATAAACACGTTTTTCATTGTAGCGACGTAACCAATTAAAATAAGTTACGGTAGCTTCATAAAGAATATTGTTGACTAGTAGCTGTCGGTCTGCCAGTGCCTGTTTTACGTACAAACGCGATTGCCTAAGCATTGCCATACGTTTGTTGGTGAGCAAACCACGGGCTACGGGTACAGAAACACCAGCACTATACAATCCGTCCTCTGGAACAAAGGCTTGAGGGTTTAGGAAATCTCCAGTATTTTCCTCAAAATTTCCTTTAAATTCTATACCAAACCAAGTTGGTATTTTAAACGTGGCGTTTAGCCTGTCAAAATATTCGGTGTTCTTAAATTTCTTCCTGTCGTAGTCCACTTCCAGCTTAGGGTCAAAAGCACCACGAGCTTTCATTAATTTGGCTTCACTTTCGTTAATGACCAAATTGGCTTGTTTTACGATAGGATGAAAGGATTTAACATATCCTAAATATTCTGCTAACGAGATAACCGCTGTAGAATCTTGGGCTGAGGCTAAACCACTAAAGAAAACTAATATACTTGCGAGGATTACTCTCATTTTTTATCTTTTTTTGAGGCTGTTTTGCTTCCTTCAGGTTGATAATAGTTTGGAGGGAAACTGTTAATTTGTCGCCATAGCTCGAACCAAATAGGTACATCTTCCAGTAAAGCAATGGTTTGGGCCCCTGAACCTACACGTATGGCTTCTGGCCATTCGTGGTCAGTCTCGTCGGGTGCTAGTAAAATTCTATATCTGCCATTATCGCTTATGAAGTTTTCTATAGCAACTACTTTTGCGCCGTATGTACCGTAAGATACATTTGGCCAACCGCTAAAAACTATAGCAGGCCAACCGTCAAATTGTACACGGACATGCTCGCCAATATGTAATAAAGGTAAATCTATAGGACGTACGAAGGTTTCAACAGCTAAATCATACTTTATGGGCATAATACCAACTAATTCTTCACCTTCTTTAAATGTAACACCAACACCACCTCTCAGCGCTTTGTTTATGATACCATTCAACGGAGCGGTTACATATAATAGGCTGTTTCTTACCTCGTAATTGGTTTTGGCATTTTCAAGCTTGGTAACCTGTGCCTTGGTATCAAACTGACCGGATTGTGCGGTAAACATATCACTTTGCGCTTTGGAAATCTTGTCGGCGTATGACGCTTTAGTTCTAGAAAGTTCTAATTCTGCATTAATTACTTCGTTCTGGCTTGCCAGATATTTGTTTTGTTGTGAAATAAGCTTTGCCTGTGTTTCTTGAAGTTTTAGGCGTTTTTCTTCAACATCTTTTACGGCTTTTAAGCCTTCCTCTTGCAATGTGGCGATACGATTATATTGTGTTTCAGCAATTTTTAAATTGGTTTTAGCAGCTTCTAAATCAATGCTGTCACTTTTCACTTTTAGTTTGGATTGTAACAATTTATTTTTGGTTTGTTCCAACTTTAATCCCCGTTCATTTTGTAGGGCAGCAATCTGTCTGTTTAAGGCTTCAACTTTTCCACCGTAAGCATCAACGGATGATGATTTAGCTATGATTTGTTGATTGGTGCGTTCTACCAATCTGTCATCAAAATAATCGCTTTTAATTTCAGAAATTCTTAAAATGGTATCTCCGGCTTTTACCGTATCACCTTCCTTTACGTACCATTCCTCTATTCGCCCGGGTATTTGTGATTGAATGGTTTGTGGACGCTGATTTGGCTTTAATGTTGTTACCAAGCCTTTACCAGAAATATTTTGGGTCCAAGGTAAAAACAGTACAATTAAAATAATGATAGCCGCGGCCAAAAGGAATCGATTAAAGTATTTATAGTACTCCTTATTCAAGACATTCTTACCAGATTTGAAAACACCTAAATCGATTTTCTTATTCAATTGGTTATGGGTTATATTAAGCATAACTTAGTTTTTTAGTTTTTAATTCTTCCTTTCTCAAGCGTAATTACTTCGCTGCATTTATTTAACCACGCTTCACTACTACTTACAACAACTAAAGCCCAGGGTCTATCTTGATGCGTTAGGTAATTAATGATGGTATTTGTCTCTTCTGGATTAAATCTATCCAAAGCATCTTCAAGAATTAATACCTTTGGTTCTTTTAATATGGCTCGTGCCAGAACTATTTTTTTAGATAGTGTATAAGACATTTGCTTACCATCTGGATAAAGGACTGTATTTAAGCCGTCTTGTTGATCTTTAATAAAATCCTTTAACCCTGCATTTTCTAGAACTTCCATGATGCGCTCATCTGTAATATCAGGATTTCCGAAGGTTAAATTATCTTTTATCGTACCCTCAAAAGGTGTCTCGTCCGAAAGTGATAACCCCATTTGGGAACGGTAAAAATTGAGGTGTAAACTATTGATGGACATATCATTTACATAGAGGTGGCCTGATGTAGATTGGATAACACCAGCAATTAACCTAAGTAATGTAGACTTTCCAGCACCACTTTCTCCACGCACTAACATGCGGCTTTTTGGGTTTATGGTTAAGGATATATTTTTGAGTATGTGTTTATCTCTGTTATCAACTTCATAGGTCACATTGTCCAATTCTATTTTAATGCCTTTACTAAACTGTGGTCGTTCTCCCGTTTGGCTTTCTAAGTCTTTATCTACTATTTGCCCCAATTTTTCTAATGATGTAAGTGTGTCATAAAAAGATTCTAGGCCAAGAATTAATTTTTCTACCGAAGCTATTACTAGTAGAATGATAATTTCTGCAGCGACAAACTGACCAATATTCATCTCTTGGTTTAAAACTAAAGCACCACCAATAAGCAGCAAACTTGCTGTAACGATTACCTTAAAGCTTATCATCTGAATAAACTGCAGCATCAAGATTTTAAAGTGATTTTCCCTAGCGATTAAATAACCACTCACAAGATTGTCGTTTTTTTTCAAGCCTAAACTGGTGCGTCCAGATAATTTAAAACTAATTACAGATCGAGCAATTTCCTGTATCCAATGGGCAACTTTATACTTTTGCTTTGATTCAATAAGACTAGTTTGTAGACCTTTAATGGCAGTGAATTTGAATACTACAAAAATTAGCACCAATAATAGTAATCCGAAAATGATGAAAAACGGGTGGTAAAAAGATAGCAATATTAGTGCAAATAAAATTTGAAGCACCGCAGTAGGAACGTCTATTAAAATTTTGGACAAGCTCTTTTGTATGGTTAAAGTATCAAAAAATCGGTTTGCCAATTCGGGCGGATAAAAATTCCGTAATTCCGACATTTTAATTTTTGGAAATCGGTAGGTCAATTCGAACGAAGAACGCATAAAAATACGTTGCTGAATGGTTTCTATAATTCTTAATTGCATTAATTGCAGCACTCCAGAAAACGCCACCCCTAATGTTACCAAAATAACAAGAACTATCCATGAGGTAGATACCTGCGCACCTTGAATTAAATTGATAATAGCTTGAATTCCAAGTGGCAGAGATAATGCCACTACACCAGCAAAAATAGCATAGTAAAAAATTTGGAGTATGTCTCTTTTTTCTAGTTGAAGTAAACCTACTAAGCGTTGCCAAGGAGTCATTTTTGGTTGTTCCATAGTTAAGATTGTAAAGTTTTTGATACTAAATCTTTATAAAATTGAGTGGGAGTAATATCTAAATCACAATCTGTCATAGATGTGAAATGACTTTTTAAAAAATGTTGATGTAAACTACCATCTATTATTGTACTAGCTAGACTAGACGGGTATTTATAATTTGGTTTTAATGCGATAACCATATCGCGTAATCTGTATACTATCCGTTTGTAAATAACGAAGTAACCTTCTTTGTTTTCTAAATCTACTTCTTTAGTTAAAAAGGATTTAGAGTTTTCGTTAATCATTATACGGTTTAGCACAACTTCATTAATGTGAGAAAAGCTAGAGTCTTCTTTTGTAGACCTACAAACAACTTCTATTGCTTTTTGCAGCTTATCAAACGGATTAAGGTTATGGGTTTCTATAACAAGTTGATACTCTATCCAGGCCCAATACCATGATGATAAGTACAATAACAGTTTATGTTTACTTTCAAAATAACGGTAGATAGAGCTCTCGTTAGAGCCTATTAAGGTTCCTAGTTTCTTAAAGGTGAAACTATCAAAACCTATCTCGTCAATGAGTAAGATACTGTGCTCCACTATGCGTTTACCTAAAGATGATGACTCAGGGTCTTTTACATATATTTTTTCTGGAACAGCAATCTTTAAGTTTGAAAGTAATGAGTCCATAGTTAATTAATTTGATTGCAAATATAATAGTAATACTATCGTATTTGTAAATAAAACTATTGATTTTGTAAATGATACCTATAAAGAAATCTTATGTGATGTGATTTTTTTAGGGTATTTAGTTCACAAATAGGGAGTTAAGTTTGATATCGCAGTGTTTTTCGCTGGTAAGTGCGTCAGGCCTACTTGCCGGTAGGTAGGGAATTAGGCATACTTAGATAAATCCAGTACAGGTTTGTTGAAGCTCTCCGATGCAGAAGGGAGCGACTCCCGAAATATTTATATTCACGATTTCATCAATTTCAAATAAAAATCCATGAGTAAAGTCTGATCCTTTAAGGTAGCCTGCCTGCGATACCGCAGGTAGG
The DNA here is from genome assembly GCF_004310325.1 of Hyunsoonleella flava. Lineage (GTDB taxonomy): Bacteria > Bacteroidota > Bacteroidia > Flavobacteriales > Flavobacteriaceae > Jejuia > Jejuia flava. The sequence continues at coordinate 201,439 of NZ_SIRT01000003.1, read as the reverse complement.
CAGGCGCCCAAATAATTTTAATGACAATTCATCCCATTGGCAACCATGTCGTGCACAGGGGCGGGAGAGAGGTAGGGAATACCAAGGCCCAAACCACGCAAAATAAAAAGTGCACCGATGATAACCACAACAACAGGAATGACCTTTTGGATGCGCTGTCTTGCTTTACCTTTTAAAAAATGACTGAAATAGATAGCTGTGGTCATTAAAGGAATGGTACCAAGCCCGAAAACCGCCATATATAAGCTTCCGTTTAGGGCATCTCCACCAGCAATGGCGGCAAACAACGCCATATATACCAAACCGCAAGGCAGAAAACCATTTAAAAACCCTATGGACAAAAAGGCGTCCAGTGTTTTTTTCTTGAGCGCTGCACCCAGAGCATTTTTTACCTTGGATATGGCTTTAAAAATAGGTTTAGAGAAATTGTATTTATTAAATGTTTGTTGAGGTACAACAACAATTAAAATCATAATTACTCCAATAATAATAGAGAGTTGCTGTTGAAACCCAAAAATGTAAAGGCTTTTACCTATAAGCCCAAAAATTAAGCCTATTACACTGTAAGCTAATAATCTACCAAAATGGTAAATGGCAATTTGCGATACTTTTTTAATGGAATTTGAGCGATCTACCGGTAACATAAAAGCAATAGGGCCACACATGCCCACGCAGTGAAAGCTTCCTAAAAGGCCAAGTATGAATGCCGATACCAACATACTAATACACTAGAGATTCTTTAAATAAATAAGATTTTCCATTATATTGCCAATCTATTTTAATGTTCCAACGACCATCTACCAAACGTTTGTCAGGTATGAGCAAATAAGGATTAGACAATGAAATAGCAGTTTCAAAGTCTAGTTGTTTGTTAGATGGTCTATATAGGAACATATTTCCTGTAATTTTTTTATAATCAATATCCTGTGGAAAGTGAACCTTCAAACCCTCGGGTGTTCTTTCGTAACTAATATTTGTAGTTAAGGTCTTGGCGTTTTTAAGCTTGTCAATATCTGCTTGATACTTTAATTCCTCGCCGTAATAATCGTCACTTACCAGGTCATGGTCGTACTTGTCATCAATATTCATCGACACAATAAAGTACATTATAAAGGCGATAAAGCCTACAAATGCTAAAACAATTCCGGTTCCCCAATTAATTTTCATAATTTCTATTTTTTATGGCATTCCCTTCGTTCCTCAGGTCGGGCTTTCACGAGTCGCTCTCTGCGAGGAGCTCCAACAATCGCTCAATCCCTAATGCACTTATCCGCCAGCGTTGTCTTCATCCCCAAAGCTCTTGTTACCAGTTTACCTATAACTTCTGGGGCCTAAAAAATTAGCCGTAGTGGTTTCAATAAGCTCATCACCTTCAAAAACACCAATTTTAATTTTGTTTCTATCTCCAGATAAAGCTGAGTTGTTTATTTCAATAAATAAGGTACCCTCAGCAATTCCTTGACTTGGTACTGTAAATTCATCACTTGTAGATACCAGTCTTAGCTCGCCTTTGTGCGACATTAATTTTAGGCTTACATCTTCAATATCATTAGATGTTTTATTTACTAACTTATATGTGAACACATTGCTAATTATGTTGTTTTCTTTATGTTCGTATAGTTGTCCTGGTAATCTCAATACGTTTGCTTCTACGTCATTTCTTAAAAATAACATACCAATTAACAACCCAATCATAATAGAAAGTACAGCAATATAACCTTTCATTCTAGCGGTGAGCTTAAAAGGTGCTTTCTTTTCTATGTTTTCTTCACTAGCGTATCTAATTAATCCTTTAGGGAGATTAATGCTTTCCATAATATGGTCGCATTCATCAATACAAGCGGTACAGTTTACACATTCTAACTGCGTACCGTTTCTAATATCAATTCCTGTAGGGCATACATGCACGCATTGCAAGCAATCAATACAATCACCATGGCCTAAGGCTTCACGATCTTCATTTTTTCTAAATTTCTTTCTGCCATTCTCGCCTTCACCACGCTTATGGTCATAAGCTACAACTATCGATTTGGTGTCCAAAAGCACACCCTGTAGTCTACCATACGGGCAAGCAATAATACATACCTGTTCCCTAAACCATGCGAACACAAAATAAAATACACCAGTAAAAATCAATAACGGTATAAGTGTACCCATATGTTTAAATGGGCCATCTGTAATGTATCGTATCAGTTTATCGCTACCAATTAAATATGCCAAAAACACATTAGCAATTAAAAAGGATATGATGAGGAAAATTGCTAGTTTAAGTCCTCTCTTTCTAATTTTTTCAGCATCCCATTTTTGGCGCGCTAGTCTACGTTGTTTATTTCTGTCGCCTTCAATCCAGTATTCAATTCTACGAAAAACCATTTCCATAAATATGGTTTGTGGACAAATCCACCCACAGAAAATACGGCCGAACGCTACCGTAAATAGTGTGATAAACACCACACCAATTAGCATTGAAATCACAAACAAATGGAAATCTTGCGGCCAAAACGGGAATCCAAAAATATTGAAACGACGTTCCAGTATATTGAACATTAAAAACTGGTTGCCATTTACCTTGATAAAAGGCGATAAAAATAAAAATGCAAGCAAAAAGTAGCTTACATATTTTCTGTATTCGTAAAACCTACCACTAGGTTTTTTAGGAAATACCCATGCGCGTTTACCTTCTTCATTAATGGTAGCAATAGAATCTCTAAATATTTCGTTCTCGGGGGTTTCCATTTTTTAGCATTTTCCTGCAAGGTTTTGGAAACCTTGTAGGTATAGTTAAACTATTTTTTAAGACCTACAAGATTCTAAAAACCTTGCAGGTCTTTTATCATCTATTACAAGTGTTTTGCTTAGTTTAGAATAGATTATTTTATTGAATGTTTTTTATTCTGAAGCTGTTTCTGTAATAACTTCCGTTACTACATCTGCACTTTCAGTTGTATCTTCTGTAGGCGCTTCTTCAACGACGGCTTCTTCCACCCAAATATCACCTTCTGGTGCTTTAGGGTTTGCAGGCGTAGTACCTTCAAAAGTTAAAACGTAACTTGCTACTTTTGCTATTTGAGATGGCTTTAACTGCGCTTTCCAAGGAATCATACCTTTTCCAGAACGTCCACCTTCTGAGATGGTTTTAAATACATTTTTAATACCGCCACCTAAAATCCAATGCTCGTCGGTTAGGTTTGGTCCAATACCACCACCACCATCTGCCATGTGGCATGCCACACAGTTGGTTTCAAAAATCGACCTACCAGTAGTTAAATCGTCTGGGTCAGTCAGCATCACAACGGTATTGGCATCTACTAAATCCACCGCTGTCTTTTTATATGCTTCAATTTCATCTCTTGCTTCTGCGAGTTCAATTTCTAGTTCATCTAGCTGTGTCTCTCCATCAAAAATATGATACCTTACTAGGTAAACGGCAGCAAAAACTATGGTGGCATAAAAGCCGTATAGCCACCAAGGTGGTAAATTATTATCCAATTCTTTTATACCGTCGTAATTGTGGTCTAAAATAATCTCACCTTCTTCTTCAATTGGTTTTTGTCCTAAAAGTTTGTTGTAGGTTTCTTTTAACCAAGTAAATTGAGGCGTTTTTTCCTTTTCAGCTAAAAAGCGAGCTTTGGCTTCTGCATCCAATTTATGGAGCATTACATTCTCCAATGCACCAACTATGGCCTCAATAGCGATTAATATTAACAATACTAACAAGAGAAATAAGAGTACTGCTGGGTATTCAATAAATGCAGGTTTTTCACCAGAATCTATAAAGAATTCTACTGCTCCAAAAATGATTAGGAATACTACTGGAACACGAATCCAAGATGGAACTAAATTTCTCATAATGTGTCGTTATTTTGGTTGTCTAATGGAATATTGCTTACGCGTTTTATATAGTCTTTTTTTGCGGTTACAACCCACCAAAAAAGCACTACAAAAAAGATAAAAAAGATGAGCAGCGAAATGATAGGATAGATTTCTATCCCTGTGATGCTCTCCATATGGTTTTTTACAAATTTTAACATGATGCTTTAGTTTATGGGTTTATTTTTGAGCAGTTTCTACTTTAATATCAGTACCTAAACGTTGGAGGTATGCAATTAAAGCTGTGATCTCTCTATTCTTCATTTCTACGAATGCTTCACCACTTTCGGCTGCATATTTTTTATCAGCTTCGTAGGTTTTTGCAAAGTCTGGATCACTGTAAAGGTTCTCTTCTATTTGGGTTCCCTGTTCAAGCATACTTTGCTGTGCGCTGGCAATCTCTTCATCAGAATAAGGTACACCAAGTGAAACCATAGTTTTCATTTTAGCCTCGGTTTGAGACTTATCCAGCTCGTTTTTAATTAACCATTGGTAACGTGGCATGATAGAACCTGATGAGGTACTTTGCGGATCGTACATATGGTTAAAATGCCAGTTGTCAGAATACTTACCACCGATGCGGTGTAAATCTGGCCCTGTACGTTTACTACCCCATAAGAATGGATGGTCATACACATACTCTCCAGCTTTGGAATATTCTCCATACCGTTCTACTTCACTTCTAAACGGACGAATCATTTGCGAGTGACAACCCACACAGCCTTCACGGATGTAGATATCTCTTCCTTCCAATTCTAGAGGTGTGTAAGGTTTTACGCTGGCTATGGTTGGAATATTAGATTTTACCATAATAGTTGGTACAATCTGGATAATTCCACCAATTAAAATTGCTACGGTAGCTAATAAGGTTAACTGAATTGGTCGTCTTTCTAACCATGTGTGCCATCCTTCATTTGCCGTTCGTCTCTTGGTTACACGCTCTAATGCTGGTGCTTCTGCTGCTTCATCTTGTACTTTGCTTCCGCTTCTTACAGTAGCAATTACATTATACACAAGAATCAACATACCTACAATGTAAAGTGTACCACCAATAGCACGCATCCAGTACATCGGGATAATTTCAGTAACGGTTTCAAGGAAGTTACCATATACTAAAGTACCATCAGGATTAAACTGTTTCCACATACTAGCTTGGGTAAATCCAGCAACGTACATAGGTAATGCGTAAATGATGATACCCAAAGTACCTAACCAGAAATGTAAGTTGGCCAACCCTAAGGAGTATAGTTTTGTTTTAAATAATCTTGGAATTAAATAATAAATAATACCAAATGCCATAAAACCATTCCAAGCTAAAGCGCCAACGTGCACGTGCGCAATAATCCAATCGGTAAAGTGGGCAATAGCATTTACATTTTTAAGTGATAGGGTAGGCCCTTCAAAAGTAGCCATACCGTAACCAGTAATTGCTACTACCAAGAATTTCAAAACAGGGTCTGTTCTTACCTTATCCCAAGCACCACGCAAGGTTAATAAACCGTTTATCATACCACCCCAAGACGGCATCAATAGCATCACAGAAAAGGTAACACCTAAATTTTGTGCCCATTCTGGTAAAGCAGTATATAATAAGTGGTGAGGTCCTGCCCAAATGTATATGAAAATTAACGACCAGAAGTGTACAATAGAGAGTCTATAAGAATACACAGGTCTGTTTGCAGCTTTAGGTACAAAATAGTACATCAAACCTAAGAAAGGTGTCGTCAAGAAGAATGCCACCGCATTATGCCCGTACCACCATTGCACAAGTGCATCTTGCACACCGGCGTAAACCGAGTAACTCTTCAATCCACTTACAGGTAGTTCTAAACTATTAAAAATATGAAGTACAGCAACAGTAACAAACGTAGCAATGTAAAACCAAACAGCTACGTATAAATGACGTTGACGACGTTTTAAGATCGTCCAAATCATATTTACACCAAAAACAACCCATACTAGAGCAATGGCAATGTCAATCGGCCATTCCAGTTCGGCATATTCTTTTGATGTTGTGATTCCAAGAGGTAACGTAATTGCTGCTGCTACGATAATAAGCTGCCATCCCCAAAAGTTGATGTTGCTTAATAAGTCACTCGCCATTCGCGTTTTTAATAAACGCTGTAAAGAGTAATAGACCCCTGCAAACATGGCATTACCTACAAAGGCGAAAATTACGGCATTGGTGTGTAATGGACGTAAGCGACCAAAACTCAGCCATGAAATACCATCGGTTAAATTCGGGAATAAAAACATAAAGGCAAGCAATAAGCCTACCACCATTCCCACAACCCCAAAAATAATGGTGGCATAAAGAAACTTAGTAACGATTTTATTATCGTAATGAAATTGTTGCATTTCCATATCTAAAAATTTATTCTTTCTTGGTTAGTATCGTTTTATTGGTTTTATCTTTTATCAATTCGTCCTCGAATAACATACGTACCGATGGCGTATAGCTGTCGTCAAATTGCCCTCTTTTTACGGCAATAACAAACACTACAAAAAACGCAACAGCAACTAAAATACTTACTGCTAGTAAAATATATATAACACTCATACCTATCTGAAGTTACGGTTCAAAAATACTTTCATAGTTCTTTTTAAAAGATGACATTTGTCATGTTTCCATTTATTTTTTTGGCGTTACCCACAAGGGGTTGGGCTTTACTCATTGATTATTATTTCAAATTAGTGAAATCGTGAATAAAACTATTTCACTACTTAATCTCTCCTGCGTTGGGGATTTCAAACACCTGTGCTGAGCGCAGTCGAAGTATACCGTTCAATCCCTAACGCATCAATCTGCCAAATTCATTACAGAGTCTATCTTAGTTTTCTTCCCAAAACGTTTGTGCAAACTGTGGTAAACGCCACAATGCTAATCGAACTTAAGGGCATTAAAATAGCCGCAACCACAGGGGCTAATTGTCCTGTAACTGCAAAATAAAGTCCTATTGTATTGTAAATAAACGATAGCACAAAACTCCATTTTATTATGCTAATAGCCGATTTTGAGGCTCTTATAAAATTGTACAGTTGATTGAATTTAGTGGCATCCAAAATAGCATCACAAGCAGGCGAAAAGACATTCACATCTTCAGAAATTGCAATACCAACATCGCTTTGTGCCAAAGCACCAGCATCGTTTAATCCGTCACCAATCATTAACACCTTAGCCCCAGAATTCTGGTGGTGTTTTATATACTCCAGTTTATCTTCAGGTTTTTGATTGAAAAACAATTTTGTTTTGGCAGGCAATAGTTTGGTTAAGTTTTCCTTCTCTCCTGCATTGTCACCAGACAATATCACCAAATCATATTCTTTTTTAAGGCGCTTGAACAATTTCGAGATACCTTTTCTATACTTGTTGTAAAACGTAAATTTCCCTTTGTATTTATTATTGGTACTCACATGAACTGCGGTGTTTAAGGTTGCAGTTTCAGAAGTATATCCTACAAATGGCGCAGAGCCAATTTTTATAGAATTTGTATCGTGTTTCGCAGCAATACCTTTCCCAATGTGTTCCTTATAATCATCTAAAGTCAAAATATCATTATCTTCTAAAAGTTCATACAACAAGCGACTCAATGGATGATTAGAATTTCGCAACGAACTTTTTAATAGCACTTCTTCAGCTTCTGAGAGTTCAGAACCTTCGTAAGCAATAGATGTTTCTTTATTAGCTGTTATTGTTCCTGTTTTATCAAAAATAATAGTGTCAATAGCCGCTAATTGTTCAATAACGGTAGCATTTTTAGCATAGAATTTCAGATTTCCAAATATGCGCAATAGATTCCCGAAAGTAAAAGGAGCGGCTAGTGCAATAGCACATGGGCAGGCAATAATTAAAACCGCGGTAAACACATTTAAAGCTTTGGAATCATCCACGATTAACCAATAACTTGTTGCAATTATTGCTATACTGAGTACTGCGACTGTAAACTGCTTACTAATACTATTGGTGAGGTTTGTAAAACTATCCTCTTTGTTTTTATTAAATACATCATTACTCCATAATTGCGTTAAGTAACTTTGTTCAACGGTTTTTAAAACGTCAACTTCAATACTACCATCTTGTTGTTTACCACCAGCAAATAATTTATCGCCCGACTGTTTTGAAACTACGTCTGATTCCCCTGTTACAAAACTATAGTCAATGCGTGCATTTCCCTTTATCAAAATACAGTCCACAGGAATTAACTCTTCATTTCTAATCAATAATCGGTCGCCCTTCTTTATGTCATATACCTGAATGGCTTCTTCTTTGCCTTTACTATCAATTTTAGTAATTCCGATAGGAAAATACGATTTATAATCGCGCTCAAACGATAAGAAATTGTAGGTTTTCTGCTGAAAAAACTTTCCAAGTAAAAGAAAGAATACTAAACCTGAAAGACTATCAAAAAAGCCTGTACCGATATCAAAAACTATTTCAGCAGTACTTCTTAAGAAGAGTACTGTAATTCCTAAAGCAATAGGCACATCAATATTTAGAAGTTTTGATTTTAAACCTTTATAGGCTGAAATGAAATAGTCGAGAGAACAATAAAAAACAACAGGAATCGAAAAGGTAAACATTAGCCATCTAAATACTGGCGCATACTGTTCAATCCAAAAACCGCTCACTTGAAAATATTCTGGAAATGATAAAAACATGATGTTTCCAAAAGCGAAACCAGCGATTCCAAGTTTATATATTAGGGAACGATCTACATTCTTTTTGCCAACACTATAATCATCTAAACTGATAAAAGGCTCATAGCCAATACTGCTTAAAAGTCTTACCAATTGCTTAAGTGAAAAATTTTCTGCATTATAATTTACACGAACAGTTTTCTTTCCAAAATTCACTATTGATGAGCTTATTGAAGAGTTCAGTTTGTTCAAATTTTCTAGAATCCATATACAAGAGCTACAGTGAATATGTGGAATATATAGCGTAACAATCTGTGTGTTGTCATCGTTAAATTCAAGTAAGTTTTCCACAATTTTAGCATTGTCCAAAAAGTTGTATTTGCCTTCAATCTCTTTGGGAGTAGCTCCTGGAGCATCTTGTAAATCGTAGTAACAGGTTAAATCATTTGCAGAAAATATCTCGTAAACAGTTTTACAACCGTTACAACAAAATGACTTATCATCATATCTAATTTCAGAAGATGTGGCATCCAATCCACAGTGGAAACATGTTTTTGCTCCCATAATATTTGCTCGTTTATACCTGTTACAAATATTTTAATTTAGTGCTGTTTAGAATATGATATCTGTCATGTTTTATTTATTTTTACTTTTTAAATAAATTATCTGGTATGAGCAAATGCGAACAGTGCATCATTAAGCAATTTAATGCACTAAAGTCTCTTACGAAAGACGAATTGATACGTATTTCAGGTTGCAAAACCTCCAAAACTATTAAAAAAGGAGAAGTGATTTTCGAGGAAGGAGAGTCGATAAATGGTGTATACTGTATTAAAGACGGCATTTGTAAGTTGTCGAAATTAAGTGAAAATGGTAAGGACCAGGTGGTAAAAATGGTGGTTAAAGGTCAGCTTATAGGGCAACGTTCTTTAGTGTCTAACGAGAGTTCCAATTTACAAGCAACCGCTTTAAATGATATGGAAGTGTGTTTCATTCCAAGGAGTGAGATTATTTCAGATTTAGAGCGAAATCCTAAGTTTACTTTGGATATGTTGAAGGATATGGCTCACGATTTAAAAGAAGCCGATGATGTTATCGTGGATATGGCTCAAAAGTCTGTAAAACAGCGTTTAGCCGAAACGTTAATTTATGTTGAAAAGAATTTTGGGACCAATCCTGACGGTACCATAAGCTTGGTGTTATCTCGTGAGGATTATGCTAATATTGTTGGTACAGCTACTGAATCTGCTATTAGAGTGTTGTCTCAATTTAAAAAAGAAGGGTTAATTTCTACAGTAGGTAAGTATATCAAGATTGAAGATCTGAATGGTTTGAACCGTGTTGAATAAGCACTATTCAATTTTCGCTCAAAAGTATAGATAAATTTAATGGCTATCTTTCAAGTGTTATATGAAAATGTAGTATTTTTATATTGCTATGAAAGAGAATAAAATTTTTAGAAAAGGTTTCGTTTTTAAGACTTACGAATCGCCTTATAAATCCCCTTTTGATACACTTTTTGAAATTTTTAAAGAGCTTATCACCCACACCTCTGGTGATTTTAATGAAGCCATTAGTTGGTTGCGCGAATTAGATATGGAGTATAAGCTAACAACACCAGAATACACCATTGAGGATTTTATCGAGGACTTAAAAAAGAAAGGATATTTACGTGAGGAAATTGACCCTGATGGCGATGGTTCTTCTTTGGCTATTACAGCAAAAACAGAACGAGCTATCAGACAGCAGGCTTTAGATCAAATTTTTGGGAAGATAAAACGTAGCGGACAAGGCAATCATAAAAGTAAAAGTCCAGGTATTGGCGATGAACATACGGGAGATTTTAGAGGCTATCAATTTGGTGATGCCCTGGATAAAGTATCAATGACTGAGAGTTTGAAAAATGCACAGATTAATCATGGTATTTCAGATTTTACCCTTTCTGAGGACGACCTGGTGGTTGAAGAAACCATACATAAATCGCAGATGAGTACCGTGTTGATGATTGATATTAGCCATAGTATGATTTTATATGGTGAAGACCGCATCACACCAGCTAAAAAAGTGGCCATGGCTTTGGCAGAATTAATTACAACGCGTTACCCAAAAGACACGTTAGACATCATTGTTTTTGGAAATGATGCGTGGCGTATAGAGATTAAGGATTTACCGTATTTAAAGGTTGGTCCATATCATACTAATACTGTTGCTGGATTACAATTAGCTATGGATTTACTTAGAAGAAAACGAAACACCAACAAGCAGATTTTTATGATAACCGATGGTAAACCCAGTTGTTTGCGTTTACCCGATGGGCAGTATTATAAAAATAGCATGGGGCTGGATACGCACATTATTAATAAGTGTTATATGATGGCGCAACAAGCAAGACGATTGCACATACCGATAACGACTTTTATGATAGCAAAGGATAGTTATCTAATGCAGTTTGTGCGTGAGTTTACCTATGCCAACCAAGGAAAAGCATTTTATACAGGATTAAAAGGTTTAGGCGAAATGATTTTTGAAGATTACGAGACCAATAGAAAAAAGAGAATTAGAGGATAAGATTAAGCTTTTAGCCTTTAGCTTTTATAGATTTTTTAAAGAAAGAGTAAGCGCTAAAGGTTATGAGCCAATAGCTAAAAGCAGTTATATGAAAACAGAAAAAATTAAAACTTTAGGAGCACTAAAACAAGCAGGATATCAATCTAAATCTATCAAGGACGAATTAAGAGATAACCTGATTCAAAAGATTAAAAATAAAGAAACCACATTTGAGGGTGTTCACGGTTATGAAAATACCGTGATTCCAGAATTGGAACGTGCCATATTATCACGACATAATATCAACTTATTAGGATTGCGCGGACAAGCAAAAACACGTTTGGCAAGACTAATGCTAAATTTACTTGATGAGTATATACCTATTGTCGAGGGATCAGAGGTAAATGATGATCCACTTAATCCAATATCAAGATATGCAGTGGAACTAATAAAAGAAAGAGGAGATGACACCCCGATTTCATGGCTGCATAGAAGCGAGCGTTTTGCTGAGAAATTGGCAACGCCAGACGTAACTGTTGCAGATATTATCGGAGATGTTGATCCCATTAAAGCAGCTAATTTAAAGTTAAGTTATGCCGATGATCGCGTAATTCATTACGGCATGATTCCAAGGGCAAATCGTTGCATTTTCGTAATTAACGAATTGCCAGATTTACAAGCTAGGATTCAGGTAGCACTGTTCAATATTTTACAAGAAGGCGATATTCAAATAAGAGGTTTTAAAGTCCGTCTACCTTTAGATATTCAATTTCTGTTTACTGCAAATCCTGAAGATTATACCAACAGGGGAAGTATCGTTACACCTTTAAAAGACAGAATTGGTTCTCAAATCTTAACACATTATCCAGAGGATATTGAAACAGCACGTTTGATTACCGAACAGGAAGCTAACTTGGTGGAAGGTCAAAAAGAAAACGTATACGTTCCAGATTTGGCTAAAGACTTATTAGAGCAAATTGTATTTGAAGCACGGGAAAGTGAATACATTGATGCTAAGAGTGGTGTAAGTGCAAGATTGAGTATTACTGGTTTTGAAAATTTGTTAAGTACCGCGGAGCGACGCGCACTATTAGCTAGGGATGAAAAGACAAGTTTACGCATGAGTGATTTTGTTGGAGTGATTCCCTCCATTACTGGAAAGGTAGAATTGGTGTATGAGGGCGAGCAGGAAGGTGCAGCCGTGGTAGCTTATAATTTAATAGGGGAAGCTGTTAAGAATCTGTTTTTGGAGTTTTTCCCTAAAATAGAAAAGTTAAAAAAGCAAGATGATGAAACACCTTATGATGATATTGTATCTTGGTTTTTTAATCAAAAAGATGGTTTTGAGTTATTAGACGATTTAAGAGATAAAGAATACCAAAGTATGTTGGATGCGGTGGCTCCTCTAGATGATTTACTTGGCGAATATCAGCCTAATTTAAAGAAACGAGATAGTTATTTTGTTAAAGAGTTTATATTATGGGCATTGGCAGAATACAAACAATTAAGTAAGCATCGATTCTCTGAGGGCATTCAATTTAAAGATCCTTACGGAAGTTTTATAAGTGGTATTTAACTTTTTCAATTGAATTAAAACATACTGAAAGCATCAGTTTAAAAAAATTGATGCTTTTTTGTAGTATTTTTAATGGTTTGATTGAGCCATAGAATTATTTGTTTTCTTCAAAAACCCACCAAACAATGCCACTATTCGGATTAAAACTTAATTTTAATGTTCCTATTTCTGATTCTATAATATATTGTTTTTTTATCTGGAGATAATTCTCTTTTTTGTTTAAATATGCATAGTATTTGTCATCGTAATATTCAAAAGTAATCCCGTTGCTGAGTTTGAATTTAAGGTTCTTTTTATTTGGTTTTTTGTCTGATTTATGAATTGTATATTCTGCAGTAACTCCATTACTAATTGTTAAATGTTTTTTAACCTTTGACTTTGAAAAGTGTGATGTAAGTAGTTTTTCTACTTTTCCTTCCGAAAGTTTGAATTTATCGGGGCTATTTTTCCAGCTTGGGTATACATACAAAGTATAGTTTTCGTTAATTAGAATAGCTCCCGGAGTATCACTATTCTTAAAAACAATGTAGCCATGTTTATTCTTAAGTTCAAATTTTGTTCCAGGTGGATACATTGTATAGTCATTTGTTTGTTCCGATTTTGTTATTTTAAGATATGTTTTTTGCGAGTACCCGCTAGTCGCAAATAGAAGGTACGTTACCACGAGTAAAAATTTTGTCCTTTCCATAATTTTGATTTTTAATTGATCCTATTTTTCTCATCTTCTATTCCTGTTTGTCTTTTGCGCGCTTTTTTAACTTCGTCACTACCAAAATTATAGGTGAGGTTAAAGCGTATTTGCCTACTATCGCTGCCACCATTGCCATCAATAAAGAGTTCTCCAAAGCGAGTTGTACCTTGCCATGGTGAGGTGAACAGTATGTCATTAAACCCTAATCTGGCTGTAAGCTTTTCACTGAGGAATTTCTTTTGAAAAGCCAAGTTTAGAGAGCCTAAACTTTTGGTTTCGTAAGTGCCTCCCCAAACTGATGGAGAACTATACCAACCTGAAACTTCAAAGGTTATTGCTTTGGGTAGGGTAAATGTGTTTTGTGCATACAAACTCAAGGTGTTTTGTGATATTGAAACAAAGTCTGGATTGGTAGCTTTATAGATACTTCTATAGGCATTTACGCTAAAGTATATCCGCCACCAATCGTTAAATTTTTTGGGATACGAAATCCCAAGGTTGATGATTTCCTGATCTGCTACATTTCGTTGTATAATAAAGTTTTGATCGTTACCAACAGCTTCAGTTACCTGAGCGAAAAAATCTGATATAAAACTGTAACTTAACGAGGTAGTTAATCGGTAATTATAAGTATGGGATAGTTTGATATTATCGGAATATTGAGGCTGTAAGAATGGGTTACCTTGTCTAAATGACAATTCATCAATGCGATATTGAAAAGGATTTAAACTTTGGTAATTTGGTCTTTGAATCCGTTTACTGTAAATCAATGCAATACTGTTTTTTCTATTTGCTTGATAGGTAATGCCGCCACTTGGAAACCAATTGGTGTAATTTCGCTTTACGCGATTATTTTGATCGCCCAATAAACTGGTTAGAATGCCATCTGATATGGTATTTTCCATTCGTAAGCCAAATTGAATACTAAGTTTTTTAAGTTTTCTGCTGTAATTAAAGTAGGCAGCACTTATCCGTTCATCATAACTAAAGTCATTGGATTGTGATTCGTCTAAATCATTATTTCCGTTGGTTCTATCAAATGCATCAAAGCTATTATCTGTTTTTACTTTTGAATATTTTACGCCAAGGCTTAATTTGCCTTTAAGTAAATTTTGTTCATAATCCACTTGTCCAGAAATAATTGAAATGTCTATTGGCGTATCAAAAAACACGATGTTTTCACTCAAAATTTGAGTTTCGTTTCCATCAAAATAACGATTAGGTTGTAAGTTTTCGCGCTTACTGTCATACTTACCATAGTCAAAGTCGATATTTAAGGAATGGCCTAAAGTATCTTTGAGCCTGTAATTCAAGTTTGTAAAAATATTTGAGGTTCTATTTTTTGAATCACTTCCCGCAACTAAAATTTCAGAAGGGCTATTGGCACCATTTTGCGTGATGGGAGTTCGGGAATCACTTTCGGAATTAGAATTATTAAAATTACCATTTACGATAATGCCAAAAGTTGATTTTTCATTTGCGAAGAAATCAAACCCCAATCTTACATTGTTTCTGTTATTATCAAAAACATTTTGGGTTCTAGCATTAAAATTGGTACCATTTTGAGTTCGATTGAGATTGATGAAACTAGCTCTTTTTCCAAAGAAATTACTATATGTACCGTAAATATTTGTTTTTTTATTGCGGTTGTTAAACGATAATGAATTACTTGTTCTGGCAAAGTCACCGACGGTTAGTGATGAGGCAACAGTTCCGTTTGTACCGAGAGATTTATCGCGTTTGAGCTTAATGTTTATGATACCTGCATTACCTTCGGCATCATATCTTGATGAAGGTTGGGTGATGATTTCGATAGATTCAATATCGCTTGCTTGCAAGGTTTTAAGAAAATTTACTAAATCTTGTCCTCTAAGAATGGATGGTCTGTCGTCAATATAAAATAGTACACCAGTTCTACCTTCAACGATAATGTTATCTGAGTTGTCAATAATGATACCCGGAGCTTTTCGTAATAATTCAAAGCCAGAATCGCCTATGGCATTTACAGTTCCCGCCACATTAAAAACGGTTTTGTCTGCTTTAACCTCTATCATTGGCTTTTCTGCAACCACGGTAACCTCACTAAGTTCTGCGGTGTTTTCCAGCATGGTGATGGTATTAAGGTTTTTAGCCATACCTTTTAGTTTAAAAACTTCAGATTTATAGTCTTTCATTCCTAAACTCGTAATTAAAATAATGTATGAGCCATTGGCGATGTTTTCAATTTTAAAATAGCCATTGTCTTTAGATAGTTCGCCTTTTACAAAGTCATTGGTTCCAGCGTCTAATAATGAGATAATAGCTGCAGGTATGGGCTGTTGGTTTTCTGTAACTAAGGTTCCAGAAATAGAGTTCTGTGCCACGGTTGTACCAAAAACTAAAAGTAAGACTAGTGTAAACGGTTTCATAATTTTTTATTTTAATCGTTGGCACAAATTTGGAATTCTTATGTGATACGCACACGCAATAACCGTTAAGTTGGCATATACGCAGATTACTGGTCTTTCCAATTCATCGATATATATGCCGACTCGTCAGAAAGTAGAATGTTGTTTAAATTACTACCTTTAGTTTTGTGGAAAGTGTATACTATGAAAAGTTCATTCTTCAAACGAAAATTATTTGGAATACCTATTAGCGAATTAGTGATATTTGGTGGGTTTTATTTGGTTTTGGCTATGTTTTATCATGTAACATTGTGGTATAATAGAGGTGGTTTTAAGCGTGAAGATGACATTTTGTTTGAACCAATAAGTTTTTTAGATGATAGTGGACTCGATTATTTACTTAAGTTTTTACTTACCATACCTATTTGGTGGTTACTTTTTAAAAAGCTAAAACATTGGCCAAATCGGAGGCTTTTATTGCTTCATATAATATTACTTCCCCTATTTGTAGTGGTATGGCAACAAAGTTATTATTTGGCTTCAGATATTGTCGGTTTTGGTCACTTAACAGGTAGGGGCACCGTTTGGGACATTTATATTCCTGCGCTGTTTTACATATTGCAGTTTGGTATTTTACACTCTTATAGCTACCATAAGGAAAACGAAAAGAAGCTAATTTTGGAAGGAGAACTTAGAAGTTCTGCTTTAAAAAGTGAACTATCTGCTTTAAAAGCACAATTGAATCCCCATTTTCTCTACAATATTTTTAATACCATTAGTGCGTCGGTACCGCCGGAAAACGAAAAAACAAGACATCTCATTGCAGAGCTTTCAGATTTGTTTAGATACCAATTAAAAGCATCCCAGGTAGACAGAGTTCCACTTAGGGAAGAGCTAGAATTCGTAAATAAATATTTAACTCTAGAGAAAGAACGTTTTCAAGAACGTTTGCGGGTGAACATCAATGTTGATGATAATCTAAAAAATGAATTGATACCACCAATGCTGTTGCAGCCATTAGTTGAAAACTCTATTAAGCATGGTTTGTCCTCATTAATTGAAGGTGGCGAAGTTTCAATATCAATTTTCAAACTAGACGATAAACTACATTTTGAAATTACCGATACTGGTGTTGGTATTAAGGATAAGGCATCAGTTTTTGAAAAAGGCATTGGTTTAACTAACACCAAACTGCGCTTAGAAAAAATGTATAAAAGCTCCTTAAAACTATCAGATAACTCTCCTAAAGGATTAAAGATTTCGTTTGCAATATGAGAAAAGTAATAATTGTTGATGACGAGGCTTCAGGACGCCAGTTAATTAAAGAGTATCTTGAAGATTATGAAGAACTTATTCTTCTTGGAGAAGCCAATAATGGTGTTGATGCCGTAAAACTTATCAATGAGTTTAAGCCAGATTTGGTTTTCTTGGATGTACAAATGCCTGGAATGACGGGGTTTGATGTTTTAACACATTTGGAGGAATTACCCCAGATTATTTTTTCCACCGCCTATGACCAATATGCTTTAAAAGCATTTGAAGTTCATGCGATAGATTATCTTTTGAAACCATATACCAAAGCACGGTTTAAGGTAGCAATTGAAAAACTTCGCAACAATTCAAACAATAAAGCGCGTCCATTGGCTGAGAGTCTGCTAATGGAAACATCAAAATATCCTAAACGTATTTTGGTACAAAGCCAAAACAAACTGGTTACAATTAATTTAGAAGATGTGGTTAGAATTGAAGCCTATGGTGATTATTCAAAGATTATAGTAAACGATAGTGTGTTTTTAAGCAACTATGGTATTTCAACTCTTGAAGAGAAACTGAATAGCGATGTTTTTATAAGGGTACATCGTTCTTCAATTATTAATCTGAATAAAGTAAAAGAACTGAATAAGTATACCAAAAGTTATGATGTAACAATGTTGAATGGGGATGTGGTAAGGGTAAGTAGGGGTTATATGAGTAATATTAAAAAATTAATGTACTAATGTAATCTCTAAAATTGCGGTTTTAAAATCGTATATGGATTCACGTGTCCACGTTTTAAGTTTTCACAGACAATTAAGGCCTTATCAATGCGGGTTTGACTGTTTTTAAATCTTGAAATGGCATAAATAATACTGCGTTTTTTTCCTGCGGTAAGTGTCTCAAAAACTGTGAAGGCTTCGCTATCGCTTTTAAAAACTTCTTCAAGTTCTTCGGGAATATCTACACCATACTTTGATTCGTCCTTAAACAATTGCATTTCAAAATAATCATTTTGCAACACCCCCAACTCTTTTTGAAGCCGTTTACCAAACATGATTCGGTAATCATCTGTGTTTTTATCTTTTTTTACCGCTGCATAAAACTCGATAGTTTTACTTTGGAATGATGCCATTACTTTTACACGACTAAGTTTAGCTTTTGCAAATGACTTGTATATATGTTCAGGAATATAAATGTGATATTGATCTAATAAGCCAACTTCAAAAATCTTGGTTTTCATAAATTACCAATTATCTCGATTTAATATTTGCTTCACAAAGTCTAATAATTTCTGCAATTCTCTTCTGTTTAGTTCCTTCTCTTTTGGCACTTTGTAACCACGATAGATAACTTTTGCGGTAACCACGCGAAAAGTTTTGATAATTTTCAAATGCCTGCCTGTTTTTGTCAAAAGCCTTTTGTAAACCCTCAGGAATAATGCCGTTTTCAACGTCATCCATAGCAGTCCACGTGCCCGTTTTTTTGGCAAGTTCAATCATATTATAGCCAGCTTCGTGAATTAATCCAACCTTTTCTAACTCGGCAACATACTTTTTATTTAAGGCGCTCCAATTGCTTTTAGGATTTCTAGGGGAAAAGTACTGCCGCCGTTTGCCATTGCCCAAACTTTTTACGGTGGAATCAATCCAGCCAAAACAGAGTGCTACTTTTACAGCTTCTTCCCAACGCATTGTTGGTACATTCATTTCAAGCTTGAAAAAAATAAGATAAACAGCTTTAAACCTGTCATGGTTTTGCAGAAGCCAATCGTACCAATCCGTATCGCGTTCAAAATATAGTTCTGGTAAGTCTTCCAAACCTTAAAGTTGTTTTGAAAAGATGTAAAAGTCCTTATCTACCTTAAAAGTTTTAATTTTTGAATCTACTTTTAAAGTTTTCCATTCAGAATTAGGAAATAACCAATCTGCCGTATTATTGATTGTAAATTGAATTGGCATATCAAAACCATCAACGATATTGGTGTATCTATATTTTAAAGTCTTTTTTTCAATCTTATATTCCAAAGTTGGAATTTTTGTAGTTCTTAAATATTGATTGAAAAATGCGGTTAAGTCTTTGCCGCTTTCTCTACTTAAGAAGTCTTCAATTTGCTTAGTCGTTACTGTTTGATGGTAAAACTCCACATTCATTTTGCGAAGTATTTGCCGCCATTTTTCATCGTCTTCAATTAATTGACGCAACGTATGAAGCATGTTGGCACCTTTATAGTACATGTCTGATGAACCTTCCTTGTTTACGTTGTAATAACCAATTAAAGGTCTGTCGTTTTGAATGTTTTTTCGAGTTCCAATAACGTATTCAGCCGAAGCTTTTTTTCCGAAATGATAGTCTAGGTATAAATTTTCAGAATATGCCGTAAAGCCTTCATGTATCCACATGTCTGCAACATCTTTATTGGTAATATTATTTGCAAACCATTCATGACCCGCTTCGTGGATAATTATAAAATCAAATTTTAAGCCCCAACCTGTTCCAGATAAATCCTTACCCAAATAGCCATTTTGATATTTGTTGCCATAGGTTACTGAGCTTTGATGCTCCATTCCTAAATATGGTACTTCCACCAGTTTGAAACTATCAGCGTAAAACGGATATTGCCCAAACCAATGCTCGAATGCTTCCATCATTTTCCGAGCTTGCTTAAACTGTTCTTTTGCCTTTTCTAAATTGTAACTTAAGACATAATAGTCCATGTTAAGATTACCTGCCATACCATCATAAACCTCAGAAAAATTCACGTAATCACCAATATTGATGTTCACACCATAATTATTGATAGGGTTTTTTACAACCCAATGATAGGTTTTAGTATCGCCAATACGTTCCACAAGTCTTAGTCTTCCGTTAGAAACATTTACTAATTTGTCTGGCACGTTTACGCTAATTTGCATGCTGTCTACTTCATCGTACATATGGTCTTTACAAGGCCACCAAACACTAGCACCTAAACCTTGGCATGAAGATGCAATAAAATGATTACCGTTTTTGTCCTTTTTCCATGAGATTCCTCCATCCCATGGGGCTCTAACTGCTTCTTTTGGGTGGCCTTCATAATACACATCAATAGATTCTATTTTATCAAGTATTTGATTCTTTTTTAGATGAATAAAATGAGCGTTTCCATCGTGGTCAACTTTTAATTCTTGTCCATCCTGGGTCACTTTTAAAAGTTTCATAGGATTTTGCAAATCAATTTGCATAACCGAATCTTCTTTTAGAACTTTATACTGAATAATGTTCTTTCCTGAAATGAACCTCTTATCAGGCTCAACCTTAATATCCAAATGATAATAGGTTAAATCCCACCATTCACGTTCTGGTGTGATGCTGCCACGAAGTGTGTCCTGTCTTGTGAAATTTTGCTTATCTTCTAGTAGCCCTTGAGAGTTAGCGCTCATCATCGAAAAGATGACAAAAAACAGCAATATGTATTTAGAGTTAATCATTTTTAGCGATTTTATTTTTGGTGTATTTTTTTCCAGGAATTGAGTCTAGTATAATAGGAATAGAAACAAATCCATTTGTCGTAGCCTTAAATACTCCAAAATGTAAATGAGGCGTCGTAGTTAGTCCTGTAAATCCCGAAAGTCCGAGAGGCTGATTCTTTATTACAGTATCACCAACTTTAACTAATGCACCATACTGTTTTAAATGAACGTATTGTGCAAAGGTATTGTCCTCATGATGTACCAGGATATAGTTGCCATAAGGTTTATACTTTTCTGTGGTGCCTTGTTTGTTGTGCTTATCCACAACTTTAATGACGATACCATCGCGTGCGGCAACTACAGTATCTCCAATCTTTAACTCAAAATCAATAGTATATCTTGAAAAGTTAGTGTTATGCGTAAAATCTCCATTGTACCCTTGTATGATTTTGTATTGTTTTCCTTTTGGAAAGGGTAGCGCGTAATTAAAAGCTGTATCGTAAGCTTGTTTGGCTTCTTCATAATAGCCGTAATAATGCTTGAAACTATAGCTATTTAATATTGAAATAGTGTCTGTTTGCTTACTATTTATTTTCATTATTAAAGATGTTTCGTTTGGTGCAGACTGCACAAAATCTATACTGTTATCTTTCAAATTTTCAATTTTTGTAAAAACAGGACAGAGAAATTTATTTTCATAAAGTACGAAGATAGAATCTGCTACGACTTTAAAATAGATGTTTCCCTTATTGTTTTGCTTTTTGGAACAACTAAATAGCAGTAAAGCAATGATGAATAATAGAAAAACATTTTTCATTTTATCTCATCACTTCATTCGGAAATACAACAGGACTTTCAAAACCATTCTCGCCAATAGAAGCTAATCCAAAGAAATAATTATCAATAACAATACCATCTAAAGTAAATTCTGAAACGTCTCCAACGTATCTGCTATTATCCCAGGAGGGAGAGGTGGTATCACGCCAATAAATTTTATAGCCTTTAGCTCCTTTTACTTTTTCCCATTTAAATCTTGCTGAAGCTTCTACAACCCCACCTATTGCAACTTTTGAGGGTGCTGGTGGCGCCCAAGCTAAACTAGCCAGATTAATCGCATTTACTGCAGTTAGTTTTTTGGCATATCCAAAGTTAACGTGTTCTATCACATCACCGTATTTAATACCATTTTCTTCTCTAATATCTTGATGTTGTTGGGTGTAGTTTTCATGTGCTTCCATGATTCTAATACCTGCAAAACCTAAATCGTTAAATGGGCGATGATGACCGCCACGTCCAAAACGATCTAACCTGTATACCATCATAGGTTTCATTTCTGGCATATAAGTTTTTGTTGTTTTATGAATATAGCGAGCCAATTGTCTTGAGATACCGTCTACTTCACCACCGTAAAAGCGTCTTAGTGTTCTTTGGCGTTCTGTTTCAGTTGGAGGAACAGGCTCGGAAAAAATTCTAAAGGTGCGATTGTCAATCACTCCGTCAACGCCTTTAATGTTTCCTATCATGTCGTTATTCAATACACCGATAATTTCCCAGTTGTTATCTTTTGCATATTTGGCTAGTCCTGCACCACCAAAAAGTCCTTGTTCCTCTCCGGATAAGCCTACGTATACAACGCTACTTTCAAATTTGTATTTTGATAAAACACGCGCTGCCTCAATAGTGCCTGCCATACCAGAGGCATTATCATTGGCACCTGGAGCATCCGTTGTAAAATCCATAGTATCGCTAGCTCTAGAATCAATATCACCACTCATGATCACATATCTGTTAGGGTATTTTGTCCCTTTTTGGATCGCTACAACATTAACAACCCAAGCATCATGAGGAACACGTCTATTACCTTCCTTAGTCACAAAATCTTTTTGGTAAAAAACATCTAAGCAATTGTCACATTTATTGGAAATAGATTCAAACTCTTTTTTTATCCAACGTCTGGCAGCTCCAATACCTCGTGTTTCAGAAACGGTGTCACTAAATGTATTTCTTGTGCCAAAGTCCACTAACGTTTGTATGTCTTTTTGAATGCGTTCTGCGGAAACAGCATCAATAATATTATAGATATCTTGTTCAGATTGACTATAGCCAAAAATGGAAATAAAAAGAAGAACGGAAACGATAAGGTTTTTCATGTCAATTATTTTCAACTAAATTAATAAAAAAACGCCTCAAAACTTAATTTGAGACGCCTTTTACATTTGAATTAGTCACACGAAATTGTTAGAGTGTTACAACTCTAAAAACAATATTTATTTTCTTTAATTACTTTTTCTGCAATGATATGCCTAAGCTCTATAATATTAGGCATGTTTACATATTTGATGTAACGTTTTAAGCCTACTAACATCATTTTTTGTTCATCACCTGTAGAGAATGAAATAATTGAGTGCTTTCCAGCAGTTTCAATCACGTCAATAGCATGGAATAAGTTTAACTTCGCCATAGCTATTTGTTCTTTAACCTTGTCTTCTCCTTCTTTTTTAGCCATTTTTTCAGCTCTTAAAATTGCAGATTCAGCTAAATATATTTGAATTAAAATATCAGAAGAGGCTAACATCAATTGCTGTTGTTGCTCTATTTTTTCGCCATACTTTTGAAGTGCAGCACCGGCTACCATCAAAAATAATTTCTTCAAGTTTTTGATGATATTTTTTTCCTCAGAAAATAATTCTGAATAATCAGGAACATCAAAAGATGGAATGCCCATCAACTCTTCTTTCACAGCCATAGCAGGTTCAAGAACATTTACATGCCCTTTCATAGCTTTTTTGATTAGCATACCAATACTCAACATACGGTTGATTTCGTTGGTGCCTTCATAAATTCTTGCAATACGCGCATCTCTCCAGGCAGATTCTATTGGTGTTTCTTCTGAGAAGCCCATACCGCCAAAAATTTGGATACCTTCATCTGTACAATTTTGAACAAACTCGGAAACGGCTACTTTTAAAATAGAACACTCTATTGCATATTCTTCAACACCTTTTAGTTCTGCTTCTTGATGTGTGTCTTTTCCGTTATTTTTTCTTAATTCAATACGGTCTTCAATATTCTTAGCAGCGCGATATGTTGCAGCTTCACCTACCCAACAATTGGTGGCCATTTCAGCTATTTTTTGACGAATAGCACCAAAACTTGAAATAGGCACTTTAAACTGAACGCGTTCATT
This sequence comes from Hyunsoonleella flava, assembly GCF_004310325.1. GTDB lineage: Bacteria > Bacteroidota > Bacteroidia > Flavobacteriales > Flavobacteriaceae > Jejuia > Jejuia flava. The sequence goes on along the minus strand of NZ_SIRT01000003.1, from coordinate 177,837 downwards.
AGCGTATTTTACTGATTCTGAAATAGTACGTCTTTGTGCATCTAAACAAGCTGCGGCTAGCTTAATCCTACCAACATTAAGCGCATTCATTGCTATTTTAAAACCATTACCTCTGGTGGATAACATATTTTCTACAGGCACAATAGTTTCATTGAAGAATACCTGTCGAGTAGAAGAAGCACGAATTCCTAACTTGTGCTCTTCTTCGCCCATTGTAATACCATTAGGGTTTTGAGGGTCATATTCCACTATAAAACCTGTGATATTTTTATCATCTTCAATACGTGCAAAAACGATCATTACACTACAGAAACCTGCATTGGAGATCCACATTTTCTGACCTGTAATTTTATACGTTTTACCATCTTCAGAAAGTACAGCTTTAGTTCTTCCTGAATTGGCGTCACTACCAGCAGTAGGTTCAGTTAAACAATAGGATCCAAACCATTCACCACTCGCTAATTTTGGAACATACTTTTGTTTCTGCTCCTCGTTACCATAAAGTGTAATTGGCATAGTCCCAATTCCTGTATGGGCACCAAACGCCGTACTAAAAGAGCCTGTTGCTCCAGAAATAAAATCACAAACTAGGCATGTATCAACAAAGCCCATACCCATACCACCGTATTCCTCAGGAACTGCTACGCTTAAAAAACCAAGTTCTCCAGCTTGACGCATACAAGATTCGGTTAAGGCATAATCTTTTTGTTCAAATTGTGCTTTTTTGGCCCAAATCTCTCTGTCTACAAATTCAGTAACAGCTTCTTTCATCATCAACTGATCTTCATTGAAGTCTTCTGGCGTGAAAATATCTTCACAAGTACTTTCTCTTACTAGAAATTGACCACCGCGTAAAATATCTTTTTCTGTTGCTTCCATTTATTTTTCTTTTATTGTCTTTTTAGTTTAAAAATTCAAAAATTCCACAAGCACCTTGACCTGTTCCCACACACATTGTTACTGCACCATATTTTCCACTCATGTTTCTCTTACGCATTTCGTCAAACAGTTGTACTGAAAGTTTTGCACCTGTACATCCAAGAGGGTGTCCCAAGGCAATCGCTCCGCCGTTAACATTTACTATATCTGGATTTAAGTTCAACTCTCTTATCACAGCAAGTGACTGGGATGCAAAAGCTTCATTTAATTCTATAAGTTCTAAATCGTTTTGTTTAAGCCCTGCCTGTTGCAAAGCCTTGGGAATAGCTTTTACAGGGCCAATACCCATTATTCTTGGTTCTACACCTGCGGCGGCATAATTTACTAATCTTGCAATTGGTTCAAGGTTTAGTTCTTTTACCATGTCTTCGCTCATTACCATAACGAAGGCTGCACCATCACTCATTTGTGAAGAATTCCCAGCAGTTACGCTGCCACCTTGCGCAAATACAGGTCTCAGTTTTGCTAATGCTTCAAGACTTGTACCTTTTCTAGGGCCTTCATCTTTGGTTACGCTATAACTTTTAGATGCTTTTTTGCCGTTTGAATCCACATAAGTTTGCTCCACATCAATTGGCACAATCTGATTTTGAAATCTATCCTCAGCTTGCGCTTTTAAGGCCTTCATATGGGAATTATATGCAAACTCATCTTGATCTTCACGTGAGACTTTAAATTCATTGGCCACAGCTTCGGCTGTGTTTCCCATGCCCCAATAATATTCTTCGTGACCTGATTTTACAACATCATAGTTTAGCTCTGTTTTAAAACCTGTCATAGGCACAGAACTCATGCTTTCTGCTCCACCAGCAATGATACAATCGGCCATACCTGCTTGAATTTTAGCGGTAGCAATACCAATGGTTTCAATACCTGAAGAACAGAAGCGATTTACAGTAACTCCTGGAACATCCACAATATCCAACCCCATTAAAGAGATTAAGCGGGCCATATTTAATCCTTGAGAACCTTCTGGCATAGCGTTACCAACTATCACATCGTCGATACGCTTTTTATCCAATTGAGGAAGTTCTTTCATCATGTATTGAATAGTTTCTGCAGCCAATTCGTCTGTTCTCTTAAACCTGAACAATCCTTTTGGTGCTTTACCTACTGCTGTTCTGTATGCTTTTACTATATATGCTTGTTTCATCTTTTTTAGCTTTTTGCTATTAGCTTTTTACTTCTAGCATCAAAAAAATATAATTTTGCGCCAATAGCTAAGGGCTAAAGGCGAATAGCTTATTAATTTAATTACGTAATGGTTTACCCGTTTTTAGCATGTGCTGAATTCTTTCTAGAGTTTTTCGCTCTGTACATAAGCTTAAAAATGCTTCACGCTCTAAATCCAGTAAATATTGTTCGGTTACCAATGTAGGTTCTGATAAATCGCCACCGGCCATTACATAAGCCAACTTATTGGCGATTTTATGATCATGCTCGCTAATGTAATTGCTAGCCTCCATGGCATCTGTTCCTACTAAGAACATGCCTAAAGCTTGCTTTCCTAGTACTTTTACATCTTTACGTTTTACTGGCTGTGTATATCCTGCATCGGCCATTAATCTTGCATGGGCTTTTGCCGTGGCAATTTGTCTATCTTTATTCACGACAACGATATCTTTTCCTTTTTGAAGGATGCCCAAATCGTACGCTTCATAGGCCGAAGTTGATACTTTAGCCATACCAATAGTCAAGAAATATTCTTGCAGTACATTTAATTCTACATCGCCTTTTCGGAAGGTGTCAGAAGCACGTAGTGCCATTTCTTTAGAACCTGCTCCACCAGGAATAACGCCAACACCAAACTCTACAAGACCAATATACGTTTCGGCTGCTGCTACAACTTTATCTGCATGCATGGATAATTCACACGCTCCACCTAAGGACATGCCATGTGGCGCAGACACTGTTGGTATTGCAGAATAACGCATGCGCATCATTGTATCCTGAAAATATTTGATGGCACCATTTAATTCCTCATATTCTTGTTCTACCGCCATCATGAAAATCATCCCGATATTAGCACCAACCGAGAAATTGGCACCTTGATTACCGACAACTAATCCCTCAAAATCTTTCTCAGCAATGTCTACTGCTTTATTTAATCCAGCCAACACATCACCGCCGATGGTGTTCATTTTAGACTGAAATTCGCAGTTTAAAATACCATCTCCTAAATCTTCTATAATAACTCCCGAGTTTTTAAATACCTCATTAGATTTTCGGATATTATCCAAAATGATGAAGGCATCCTGCCCTGGAACTTTTACTTGAGATTTTGAAGGGATATCATAATAATAGGTTGCACCATTTTGCACAGTATAGAAAGACGTACTTCCAGAATTTAGCATTTCATTGACCCAAGATGCTGGTTCTAAGCCTTCAGCCTTCATTAGTTCAATACCTTTTTCAATACCAATGGCATCCCATATTTGGAAAGGACCATGTTCCCATCCAAATCCTGCTTTCATCGCATCATCTATCTTATATAATTCATCTGAAATTTCAGGTATTCTATAAGTTACATATGCAAATAATTGTACAAAGCTTTTTCTGTAAAATTCGCCAGCTTTATCTTTTCCCGAAACCAGAATTTTGAATCTATCAATAACTTTATCAACAGTTTTAGTCAGCTCTAGTGTGGCAAACTTTGCACGTTTTTTACTTCTATATTCTAAGGTATTAAGATCTAGAGATAATATTTCACTTTTACCATCGCTACCTTTCACTTTTTTGTAGAAACCTTGTCCTGTTTTACTTCCTAACCACTTATTATCAACCATTGTTGATATAAAATCAGGAAGCTTAAACAATTCTAAACGTTCATCATCTTTACAATTATCAGCAATACCATTAGCTACATGGACCAGAGTGTCTAAACCAACCACATCTACTGTCCTAAAGGTTGCTGATTTGGGTCTTCCAATAACAGGACCTGTTAGTTTATCGACTTCTTCAATGGTTAACTCCATTTCCTTCACGGTATGGAATAGACTCATGATACTGAAAATACCAATTCTGTTTCCAATAAATGCAGGGGTATCTTTGGCTATAACCGAAGTCTTACCTAAATACTGCTCGCCATAGTTATTTAAAAAGTCCAAAACGGACGTATCGGTTTTTGGCCCTGGGATAATTTCAAAAAGTTTTAAATATCTAGGAGGATTAAAAAAGTGCGTACCGCAGAAATGCTCTTGAAAATCTTCACTTCTGCCTTCACTCATAAATTTAATAGGAATACCAGAGGTATTACTCGTAATAAGTGTTCCTGGAGTTCTATGCTTTTCTAGATTTTCAAAAACCTGTTTTTTAATATCCAATCGCTCAACTACTACCTCAATAATCCAATCTACATCTTTTACTTTGGAGATGTCGTCTTCTAAATTTCCAGTAGTTATTCTACTGGAAAACTTTTGGTGATAAATAGGAGAGGGTTTGGATTTTAAAGAGGCTTTAAGCGCATCATTTACCAAACGATTTCTAACTACTTTGTCCTCAAGTGTTAGTCCTTTGGCTTTTTCAGAATCCGTTAATTCTCTTGGTACAATGTCCAAGAGTAAAACCTCTACACCAATATTGGCAAAATGACAAGCAATACCGCTTCCCATTATACCAGAACCAACAACAGCAACTTTTTTAATTATGCGTTTCCCCATGTTTTTTACACTAAGATTTACTTCTCGTTATATATTTTTTTGTTTGAAACCAATTCATTGATGGTCTCTGCAACTTCGTAGAAATGATTTATTTTCTCTTCGTCTACATTTTTTTTGATGGCTTCATTAAAGCCTAACACTTTTTCTTTTGAAAGTTCGCGCTTTTCTTTTCCAAACTCGGTTAAATGAATTAAAACACCTCTTCCATCTTCAGGGTTTGGATGGCGCTCTATTAAACCACGTTTTTCCATAGTTTTCAATATGCGCGATAAACTCGTTGCTTCCATTCCCATTTTTGGGCCAAGGGCTGTTGAGGGTGTGCCTTTTTCCGGATCTATACTCAATAAAGTAAAGCCTGTAGCCATTGTGCTTTCAAACTTTGCGGCTTCTTCGTTATACATTTTGTTAACCGTTAGCCACGTGGTTCTTAGCACATAATCTATTGTTTTATCTTTCATTCTTGAGAGTTAGAATTCCCAAATATAATAAAATTTTATTATGCATGCATAATAAATAAAATAAAAATGACTTTGGTATAACCCAATAAAAAAATCACCTCGAAAGGAGGTGATTGTTAAAATTTATGACGTTAGTTTTTAACCTAGTTTTCCATTTACGGCACCAATTACAGCACCTATAATAGTTGTCATTACAATGGATATTACCACGTCTAATGCAGCTAATTCAAACGTTTGTCCTGGTTGCATTGCCAATCCAAAAAAGTTATAGAACAATCCGATAAAAAGCCCGATAATTGCTCCGGCCTTAGCGCCAGTTGCTAAAGTTGAAATTTGTGCCCATCGATTATAAATGTATGAAACAAAAAGACCAAAAGTTAAGCAGCCCAAAAATATAAATAGCATTGTACGTGAACTTTCTTCGGGTTGAGGAAAAGTGTTTACGAAAATAATTCCGTAAAATAGCCATCCTAAAAGGAAGTCTACAATACCTCCAACAATACCTGACACTAAGAAATTCTTTGTTTTCATTTTTTTAGTTTTAATTGGTTATGCCTAAATATACTAAAAAATGAGTAACTACTTAAATATCATATATTTAAGGGTAATACAGTTGAAAGTTGCCTAAAAAAAATTACGTCGGACGGTAAATGTGTTCAATCAAAGTTGAATACATCTTTTTTATCACATCCCTTTTCATTTTCATAGTAGGTGTCAAATGTCCAGCATCTATTGACCACTCATCTGGTGTGATTTCAAACTTCTTAATCTGTTCCCACTTACCAAATTTTTTGTTGCATTTATTTACTTCCTTTTGAATTCTCTTTTGAACTATTTCAGAGTTTGCAATAGCTTCAAACGAATCTCCAACGGGGTGATTTTTACGCTCAATCCACTCGTGAACAAATTCAAAATTGGGCTGAATTAAAGCGGCTGGCATCTTTTCGCCTTCGCCAATAACCATTACCTGTTCAATAAAGCGAGATTGTTTCAACTGATTTTCTAGAAGGGTTGGGATGATATATTTCCCACCAGAGGTTTTAAACATTTCCTTTTTACGACCTGTAATTTTGAGAAAACCATCAGGATCTATTTCGCCTTTATCACCTGTATGAAAATAATCTCCAGTCATAACACTGGCCGTTTTTCCTTCATCCTTGTAATAGCCCAGCATGACATTTGGCCCCTTTATCAAAATTTCTCCATCTTCTGCTATTTTTACTTCCACATTTGGTATTGGTATGCCAACGGTACCTACTTTGTACATTTTGTCGGCATATTTACCAACAGATACCACTGGTGAGGTTTCGGTTAAGCCATAACCTTCCATAACTTGCATTTTGGCAGCCCCAAAAATGCGTGCCAATCTTGGTTGCAACGCAGCACTACCAGAAACCATAGTGTATAATTCTCCCCCCAAAGCAGCACGCCATTTACTAAAAATAAGTTTGTTGGCAATTTTGAGCTTGAATTCATACCAAGCACCATTTTCTTTGTAGGGTTTCCATTGTTCACCCAAACTCACTGCCCAAAAAAACAGTGCTTTTTTTATGCCGGTTAAGTCTTCGGCCTTATCCATGATTTTGTCATATACCTTTTCAAGCAGTCTTGGTACAACGCTCATCATGTTTGGTTTTATTTCTTTGGCATTATCTCCAATTTTATCCAAGCCTTCTGCATAGTAAATTGAAGTTCCCGCGTGCTGATAGATGTAAATCAAAACACGCTCGAAGATGTGGCAAATAGGTAAAAAACTTAATACTTTATTTTCACCCTGCCTAAGTGGAACTCTAGCAGCACTGTCCAATACGTTGCTCGTTATATTCCAATGCGAAAGCATCACGCCCTTTGGTTTTCCAGTGGTTCCAGAGGTATAAATTATAGTTGCTAAATCATTTGGTTGAACCGCTTTTTTTCGAGCTTCAACATCACCTTGATTCGATGTGTCGGCACCTAATTCAAATAATTCAGAATAATGCTTACATCCATTAATATGATCAAAAGAATATACTTCCTTTATGTTAGTATTCTTCTTAACCTTATTTACTTTTTCAAGCACTTCTTCATCTGAGACAAAACAGTAAATAGATTCGCTATGATTAATCACATATTCGTAATCTTCAGCACATATGGTGGGATAAATGGGGATGTTTTGAGCGCCAACTTGTAAGACTCCGATGTCAACAATGTTCCATTCAGTTCTATTCGTAGAAGAAATAACAGCAATTTTATCATCTTTTTTAACCCCAAGTTTCAACAAGGCTCTACTTAAAGCATTAGCCTTATCAATATACTCTTGGGTTGATGTTTTTATCCATTTACCGTCATATTTGGTAACTAATGCGGAGTCATTTGGTTTGTGCTCCAATTGGTAATACGGAAAGTCAAAAAGTCTACTAATCTCTGTCATATCGTGTCTAGAATATATCAATGCAAATTATGAAAATAATAATGATTTCCCAATAGTACTTATTTGTTAGGGCTTTGAAGGTGATTTATGTAATTATTTTAAGAGAGTTTTTTTGATAGTAATATGGGTGCTCATTTTTATTAAAAATCAAACTTTTTTATAAAAAAAAGGCGTTTTTTTCAAGTAAAACATGTTAGAATAGTGTTTTTTCTATGATTTGAATCAAAATATTGAATAATTCTTTATTATAGCTAAAAACTCAAACGTTTTCGTTGATAAAAATCTTTGTTAAATCTCTGATTTGTTGCGTTTAATGACAATTGTCATCTTTTTTAAGAATGTCTGTTTTTACCTTTGGACAGTCAAATGATGACATAAATTTTACAAAATATAAATATATAAAGAGATGGAAGTAAAACAATTTAAAACCGGAAGTTGGATTGATAAGATTGATGTTAGGGATTTTGTTTCTAATAACATAACACCTTATCATGGAACACAAGATTTTTTAGTAGGCCCAAGCGAAAAAACCCAAAAATTATGGGAACTATGCAAGGAGGCTGTAAAAGAGGAGCGACAAAATAATGGCGTTCGTGCATTAGATACGGAAACCATTTCGACCGTTAGTGCGTTTAATGCAGGATATATAGACAAGGCAAATGAAGTAATTGTTGGATTGCAAACCGATGAGTTATTAAAACGTACAATGAAACCTTTTGGAGGTTTTAAAGTAGTTCAAAAAGCATTAGCTGAGCAAGGTGTAAAACCAAATGATAATTTAACGGAATTATTCTCTAAATACGTAAAAACACACAATGATGGGGTGTTTTCTGCTTACAATGCCGAAATTAAAAAATTCCGTTCGTTAGGATTTTTAACTGGCTTACCTGATAACTATGCGCGTGGTAGAGTAATTGGAGATTATCGTCGTGTGGCTCTTTATGGAATTGATGCATTAATAGAGGCTAAAAAAGCTGATTTAGCTAATATTGGAGGACCAATGACGGATGCAGTAATTCGTCTTCGTGAGGAAGTTTCAGATCAAATTAAAGCGCTAAAAGATATGATAGTTTTAGGTGCTAAATATGATTTAGACTTAAGTAGACCAGCTGAAAATGCTAGAGAAGCCGTACAATGGACTTACATGGGATATCTCGCTGCGGTGAAAGAGCAAGATGGTGCAGCTATGTCTTTGGGTAATGTATCTACATTCCTAGATATATTTATTGAAAACGATTTACAAGAAGGCTTAATTACTGAAGAAGAAGCTCAAGAGTATATCGATCAATTTGTGATGAAATTGAGAATGGTGCGTCATTTAAGAATGAGTGCTTATGATGAGATTTTTGCTGGTGACCCAACTTGGGTTACAGAGGCTATTGGTGGTATGTTTGACGATGGAAGAACAAAGGTAACTAAAACTTCTTTCCGTTTCTTAAATACACTTTATAACTTAGGTCCTTCACCAGAACCAAATATGACCATTCTTTGGTCTGAAAAATTACCTCAAAACTTTAAGGATTATTGTGCAAAAGTAGCTATTGATACCTCTTCAATTCAGTTTGAAAATGATGAAATGATGAGAACCAACAGAGGTTCTGATGATTATGGTATTGCGTGTTGTGTGTCTTATCAAGCTTTGGGTAAATCAATTCAGTTCTTTGGGGCACGTACCAATTTGGCTAAAACATTATTATTAGCAATTAATGGCGGTAAATGTGAAATTACTGGAACCCAAATGGTAGATGGCATTGAGCCTTGTACTTGCGAAGTTTTAGATTTTGACAAAGTAATGGCTAACTTCAAAATTGCCATGAAGGAAGTTGCAAGAGTGTATAACGATTCTATGAATATTATTCACTACATGCACGATAAGTACTATTACGAAAAAGCACAAATGGCATTGATTGACACCAACCCAAGCATCAATATTGCTTACGGTATTGCTGGATTATCAATTGTAGCAGATTCATTGTCAGCTATCAAATATGCGAAAGTGAAACCAATAAGAAATGAGGAAGGCTTAACAGTTGATTTTGAAATCGAAGGTGAATTCCCATGCTATGGTAATGATGACGATAGGGTTGATGCATTGGCTGCAAATGCTGTTGCCGACTTTAATGACGAATTGAAAAAACTACCTGTATACAAAAATGCAGAACCTACAATGTCTGTATTAACTATTACCTCAAATGTGGTTTATGGTAAGAAAACAGGAGCAACACCTGATGGTAGAGCTAAAGGGATACCATTTGCGCCAGGGGCAAACCCAATGCACGGTAGAGATTCTCAAGGTGCTATAGCATCTTTAAATTCTGTAGCAAAAATAGATTATAAAGATTCTCAAGATGGAATTTCAAATACATTCTCTATAGTTCCAAAATCACTGGGGGCCAATGAAGAAGAACGTATTGAAAACCTTGCATGTATTTTAGATGGTTATTTCTCCAAGAATGCACAGCACGTTAATGTAAATGTATTGGATAAAGAAACCTTGCTAGATGCTATGGAGCATCCAGAAGAGTATCCACAGTTAACAATCAGAGTTTCTGGTTATGCAGTAAATTTTGTTCGCTTAACAAAAGAGCAACAAATGGAGGTGATTACCAGGTCATTCCACGAATCAATCTAAACTTTATTTATATTTTGTAAGCATCTGAAAAACGAAGATTAAAACGCTTCTTTTTCAGATGCTAATTTTAAAACCCAAGGTTATCCAATCAAAAGACAATATATTAAGAGTACATTCCATTGAATCCTTCGGCACACATGATGGTCCAGGAGTAAGAATGATTATTTTTTTACAAGGCTGCAAATTAAAGTGTCTGTATTGCCATAATCCCGATACTATCGATACGCATGGTGGAAAGGAGTATCAAATTGAAGAGTTGGTACAAATGGCAATAAAGGAGAAACCATACTTTGGAAAAAGAGGAGGAGTTACGGTTTCGGGAGGAGAACCCCTTTTGCAATCAAAAGAATTATTGTCCCTGTTTAAGCGCTTAAAAGAAGAAGGTATCCATACTAATATTGATACTAACGGCAGAATTTTAAATCACTTTACAGAAGAGTTGTTAGATGACTATACCGATTTGGTAATGCTGGACATAAAGCACATGACAGAGGAGGGATACGAATATATCACTGGACAAAAAAATAAAGAAACCACATTCAATTTTGCAAAGTATAGAGAAGCTTCAGGAAAGCCAATGTGGTTGCGCTATGTGTTAATTCCAGAAATTACGAATAAACCTGAGCTTCTGCATCAAATGGGAGAATATTTCAAAGACTATAAAACGATAGAGAAAATTGAAATTCAGCCCTATCATAAATTGGGAGTTCATAAATGGGAAGCTTTAGGTTGGGATTACCAATTAAAGGAAGCCAGAGAAAATAAGCCAGAGGAAATTGATGCTGCTGTAGAAATTTTAGAGCAATATTTTAAAGAAGTAAGAATAAATTAATGAGTTGCACTATTGCAATTCTAAACTAAATATTATGCAAACACAAAAACTAAAAAACCGTTGGTTAATAGCTGCTTCAGCGGTAGGGATACATATTTCAATTGGGTCGGTATATGCCTATTCGGTGATGACCAACCCCGTTAAGGATATATTTGATGTAGATGGAAGCGTTATAAAATGGGCATTTAAAATTGCTATTTTATTGCTTGGTCTATCAGCTGCATTTTTAGGACGATGGGTTGAAAAAGTTGGTCCGAAAGTAAGTGGAACAACTGCAGGATTGTTTTACGGTATAGGTATTTTGGGTTCTGGATTGGCAGTACAACTAGAGTCGTTATGGTTGTTTTATTTATGCTATGGGGTTATTGGAGGTATTGGTCTAGGTTTAGGCTACATCACACCAGTAAGTACTTTGGTAAAATGGTTTCCAGACCGACGTGGTTTAGCAACAGGAATGGCTATTATGGGATTTGGTTTTGCAGCTTTAATATTTGGTCCTGTAATGCAATCACTTTTTGATTCTGTTGGTGTGTCCAATGCATTTTATATCTTAGGACTAATTTATATGGTACTTATCCTGTCTTCTGCAAGATATATTGAACGTCCGCCAGAAGGATATCTTCCAGATGGTTTTAAACCAGGAGAGGGAAAAACCATTAAAAAAGATATGGCAAACATTACGGCCAATGAGTCGTTAAAAACCCCTCGGTTTTACTACATCTGGATTATGATGTTTATCAATATTGCTTGTGGTATAGCTATAATTTCTGCAGCAAGTCCAATGATGCAGGAAAAATTAAATTACACCCCAATGGAAGCAGCGGCAATTGTTGGTTTAATAGGTGTGTTTAATGGCTTGGGTAGGATTATGTGGTCTACGTTATCTGATTATTTGGGGCGTGCAAATACGTATATTGTGTTTTTCGGATTTCAAATTTTGGCTTTCTATTTCTTACCACAAATAGGTATGGAGATATTGTTTTTAATCGTTTTGTTTACGGTAATTACAATGTATGGCGGTGGTTTTGCAACCCTACCAGCATTTTTAGGAGACCTCTTTGGTACAAAACAACTAGGAGCCATTCATGGTATGGTACTAGCAGCATGGGGATTAGCCGGTGTTGTAGGGCCAACCATTTACGATATGGTTAAAAATGCTACGGGCTCTTTGGATACAACTTTAAAAGTATTTGCAGGTTTATTTGTTGTCGCTTTATTCGTGTCGTTATTAATGAAACGAACGGTAGTAATGGCATATAGAAAAGAGGAAAAAAAAATAGATAAAAAACTAAAGTTAGCTTCATAAAAGTAATTTAATAATTTAGTTAATCAGGAAAGCACTTTCGGTACATGAAAGTGCTTTTTTTAGTTTTATATATCAATTTTATCGACACTTAATTTACGGTTTTCATATTTTAATGAGGTTTTAAAAATCATTATCCTAAAATATATGTAAATAAGTGTTAAATCCTTAATAATAAGATAGTTTACATGATTTTTGTCATGATAATTTCTGCCTATAAAACCTACTTTTACTTAACTTTTTAATGTAGAAATTTAATAACAAATATTATGGAAATACTTGAAGATTTAAAGCAGCGAGTTTTCAAATTTGGAAATAAAACTGCAGATGGTAACAGTACTATGAAAAACCTTTTGGGAGGTAAAGGTGCAAATTTAGCAGAAATGAGCTCCATTGGAATCCCTGTTCCTCCCGGATTTACAATAACAACTGAGGTTTGTACGGAGTATAATGTATTAGGAGAGGAAGCGGTAATAAATCTAATAAAAGAGGAAGTTGAAGCTTCCATTGCAAATATCGAAACCCAAATGGGAACAAAATTTGGGGATAAAGATAATCCATTATTGATTTCTGTGCGTTCTGGAGCGCGAGTTTCCATGCCAGGAATGATGGATACTGTTTTGAATTTGGGTATGAATGATGAGGTGGTTCTTGGTTTAGCTAAAAAAACAAACAATGAGCAATTTGCTTGGGATTCCTATCGTCGTTTTATACAAATGTATGGCGGTGTTGTTTTGGGTATGAAGCCAGCTTCAAAAGAGGATATCGATCCTTTTGAAGAAATCATGGAGCATCTTAAAGAGAAGCGCCATATTCAATTGGATACTGAATTTACCGTTCAAGATTTACAGGATTTAGTGTATGATTTTAAAGATGCAGTAAAAAAACGTACAGGTAGAGATTTCCCAACCGACCCGTGGGACCAACTTTGGGGTGCGGTTATCGCAGTATTTAATAGTTGGAATGGCGATCGTGCAGTATATTATCGAAATATGAATGGTTATCCTGCAGATTGGGGAACTGCCGTAAATGTACAGGCTATGGTATATGGAAACATGGGAGACAACTCAGGTACAGGGGTTTGTTTTACCCGTGATGCCGGAACTGGCGAAAATGTATTCAACGGGGAGTATTTAATTAATGCCCAAGGGGAAGATGTAGTTGCTGGTGTTAGAACGCCTCAGCAAATTACCAAATTGGGTTCTGAAAGATGGGCAGAATTGGCTAAAATTGAAGAAGCCGATAGAGCAGAAAATTATCCATCGCTTGAGGAATTAATGCCTTCCATATTTGAAGAATTAAACGGTTATCAAGATGTTTTAGAAAAGCATTATCGTGATATGCAGGATATGGAATTTACCATTCAGGATGGAAAACTATGGATTCTTCAAACCAGAAATGGTAAGCGTACAGGTGCCGCTATGGTGAAAATAACCATGGATTTACTAAAAGAAGGTATGATTAATGAAAAAGAGGCGCTATTGCTTGTAGAACCAAATAAACTTGATGAATTATTACACCCAATTTTTGACCCAATTGCCTTAAAAAGAGCCAATGTTATTGCCCAAGGGTTACCAGCATCTCCTGGTGCCGCAACTGGTAAAATTGTATTCTTTGCAGATGAAGCTGATAAATACAAGAATAGTATTCTGGTAAGAATGGAAACTTCGCCAGAAGATTTGGAAGGTATGAATATTGCCAAAGGTATCTTAACAGCTCGTGGAGGGATGACATCCCATGCAGCAGTTGTAGCCCGCGGTATGGGTAAGTGTTGTATTTCGGGTGCGGGAGCTTTAAAAATAAATTATAAGAAACGCACATTAACCGTTGGAGATCATGAATATCATGAAGGCGATTGGATTTCATTAAATGGTTCAACGGGTAATATCATTGAAGGTAAAGTAGCAACAAAAGAACCTGAATTAAGTGGTGAGTTTGCCGAAATAATGAAACTGGCCGATAAATATGGTGTTATTAAAGTAAGAACAAATGCCGATAGCCCAAAAGATGCCAAGGTGGCACGTAATTTTGGTGCACAAGGTATTGGACTTACCAGAACGGAGCATATGTTTTTTGAAGTAGACAGAATCAAAGCCATGCGTGAAATGATTTTGGCTGATACCGTAAAAGGTAGAAAGTTGGCTTTAGAGGAGTTATTACCAATGCAGCGTGCTGATTTTGAAGGTATTTTTGAAGCCATGGAAGGAGCTTCGGTTACCATTCGTTTGTTAGATCCACCATTACATGAGTTCGTACCTCACCAATTGGCAACTCAAAAGGAGTTGGCTGAGGATATGCATATTTCATTATCTGCAGTTAAAAACAAAGTGGCAGAATTGGAAGAGTTTAACCCGATGTTAGGTCACAGAGGTTGTAGATTAGGAAACTCTTATCCAGAAATTACTGAAATGCAAACACGTGCTATTATAGAAGCTGCGCTTAATTTAAAAGAACGAGGTGTTATTTGCAAACCTGAAATTATGGTGCCTTTAATAGGGACGGTGGCAGAATTTGAAGCTCAAGAACAGATTATTAGGTCGACCGCCAAGGTAATTTTTGAAGAACGAAATGACTCAGTTGAGTATCTCGTTGGTACAATGATTGAAGTTCCTAGAGCAGCATTGATGGCTGATTTAATTGCTGAAAAAGCTGATTTCTTCTCATTTGGAACAAATGATTTAACGCAAATGACATTTGGTTACTCCAGAGATGATGCCGGTAAATTTTTACCGCACTATATAGAAAAAGGAATTTTAAAGGTTGACCCATTTGAAGTTATCGACCAAGAAGGCGTAGGGCAGCTAGTAAAACTTGGAACCCAACGTGGTAGAAGTACAAAACCAAATTTAAAGGTTGGTATCTGTGGCGAACATGGAGGCGAACCAAGTTCAGTAGAATTCTTTTATAACACAGGAATGGATTATGTAAGTTGTTCTCCTTATCGTGTGCCAATAGCAAGACTCGTGTCTGCTCAGGCTGCTATTAAGGCAACTCCATAATATTTTCGTTTTATAAGAGTGTATTAGGCAAAAATCCCCGAAATGATATGTTATTTCGGGGATTTTTAATTTATAACTCTTTTTTTATTTAATCCTAGATTTGATAAATTTAAATTGTCCGTTGTGATTAGATTCATGCTCGCACACATGAAACCATTTACAGTAGTTATTAGTTGGACCCCAAGGAAACTCTTTATCGACAGACATCAACCATTCGTCATCACGATTTTTAAATTCTTTTATGGTGTTTTCTCTTACTTCAGAAAGATGATCTAAATAATAATCTAGAGTATTGCCCTTAATTTGTTGTCTTGCCTTATCGCCTAAACCTTAAGCAACATTCCATTTTACTTGCTCCTAAAGCTCCAATTGTAAATAATGAGGATTTTTTGATAAAATTTCTTCTACCTATTGATTTTAGTTGCTGTTCCATACTTAGGTGTTTTTGATTCACCTAAATATACTTATTTCTTTTCCAACCAAAGTCTAGCATTTACAAAAGCTTCTAACCATGGAGAGACTTCATCTTTTCTGCCATCGGGATAATTTGCCCAATTCCACTGGAATGTAGAACGCTCAATATGTGGCATCGTTACTAAATGGCGACCTGTTTTATCGCTCATCATCGCTGTATTGAAATCTGAACCATTTGGATTGTGAGGATAACCTTCATAACTATATTTAGCTACAATATTGTATTTGTCTTCAGAATAGGGTAAACTGAATTTACCTTCACCATGTGAAATCCAAACTCCCAGTGTAGTCCCCGCGAGTGAGGACAACATCACAGAATTGTTCTCCTGAATTTTAACTGAAGTAAAGGCACTTTCGTGCTTGTGTGAGTCATTATGATGCATTTTGCCATGAATCTCATGGTCTGGGTTGATAAGGTCTAACTCCATCCAAAGCTGACAGCCATTACAAATCCCAACCGACAAGGTGTCTTCTCTTGCAAAGAAATTTTTAATGACCTGTTTAGCTTTTTCGTTGTACTTAATGGCACCAGCCCAACCTTTGGCAGAACCCAAAACGTCAGAGTTAGAGAAGCCTCCAACGGCACCCAAAAACTGAATATCTTCGAGCGTTTCACGACCAGAAATTAAATCAGTCATGTGAACGTCTTTAACATCAAAACCAGCTAAATACATGGCATTTGCCATTTCACGTTCTGAGTTTGATCCTTTTTCACGCAAGATAGCGGCTTTAGGTCTCGAATTTTCAATTACAGGTAGCTTCCCGGTAAACTGTTTAGGGAATACGTATTGTAAAGGCTGTTTTTTGTAATTATCAAATCGGTCTTTTGCTAATCCATTAGCCGTTTGTTTTTGGTCTAATAGATAAGAGGTTTTGTACCAAATATCTCGTAACCTTGAAACGGTTAAAGTAAAGACATCCGTATAATTAATTATACTAAGTGTATCACTGCTAGTTACTTTTCCTATGTTAAAAAACTCGATTTCGGAATTACTTAACACCTTTTCAATAGAATTGTCTTTTGCTTGAATAACGATACCTGCATTTTCAGCAAATAAGATTTTAGCCGAATCTCTTTCATTTAAAGCTGAAAGGTCTAGTTCCGCCCCTAAATTGGTGTCAGCGAAACACAATTCCAAAAGTGTGGTAATTAAACCACCAGAAGCAATATCATGTCCAGCAATGATTTGTTCATCTCTAATTAAATCCTGAATAGTGTTAAACACGGTTTTTAAATATCCAGCATCTTTTACATTGGGTGCTTCACTTCCAATTTTATTCAAGACTTGGGCAAATGAGCTTCCCCCTAATTTAAAATCATCTTGGGATACGTTGATATAATAAATATCGCCTCCGTTTTTATTAAAAACAGGTTCCACAACTTTAGAAATGTCGTTACAGTTTGCAGCAGCTGAAATAATAACTGTACCAGGAGCAATCACATCACCATTTGGGTATTTTTGCTTCATAGACAAGGAATCCTTTCCAGTTGGGACGTTAATCCCTAGGTCTATCACAAATTCTGAAACTGCTTCAACAGCTTCGTATAATCGTGCATCTTCACCTTCATTTTTACAGGGCCACATCCAATTAGCGGATAAGGTCACGCTTTGTAATCCATCTTTTAATGGTGCCCAAATAATATTAGTTAACGCTTCAGCAATAGAATTTCTGCTTCCCGCGACAGGATCAATCAGTCCAGAAATAGGAGAATGCCCGATTGATGTAGCAATACCTTCTTTTCCCTTATAATCTAAAGCCATTACACCTACATTGTTCAATGGTAACTGCAAAGGGCCAGTACATTGCTGTTTTGCCACTTTTCCGCCTACACAACGGTCCACTTTACTTGTTAACCAATCTTTACAAGCTACAGCTTCCAACTGTAAGACCTGCTCTAAATACTCTTGGAAGTTGTCCGTATTATAATCTACATTGCTATAGTTACGTTCAACCGTTTTATCGTTCATGATGGTTTTTGGCGAGCTTCCAAACATGTCTTCCATAGCCAAATCCATGGGTGTATTGCCCTTGGTTTTAGACTGGAATGTAAAACGATCATCTCCAGTTACATCACCAACGGTATACATGGGCGAACGCTCTCTATCAGCAATTTTATGAAGTGTGTCAATGTGTTTTTCAGAAATAACCAATCCCATTCGTTCTTGAGATTCGTTACCAATAATTTCTTTATCTGATAGGGTTGGGTCGCCAACTGGTAAAGCATCCAAATCGATTTTTCCACCGGTATCTTCAACTAATTCCGATAAACAATTTAAATGCCCGCCAGCACCGTGGTCGTGAATAGATACGATATGGTTTTCTTCACTTTCCACCATACCACGAACTGCGTTGGCAGCACGTTTTTGCATTTCAGGATTGGAACGTTGTACCGCATTTAACTCAATACCTGAAGCAAATTCTCCTGTGTCAGCCGATGATACTGCTGCACCACCCATACCGATACGGTAGTTTTCGCCACCTAGGATAACTATTTTATCGCCTTTTTTAGGCGTGTCTTTTAGGGCTTGGTCTTTTTTGCCATAACCAATACCACCAGCAAGCATAATTACTTTGTCAAATCCCAGTTTTTGAGCTTCCTCCTCATGTTCAAAAGTTAACACCGAACCGCAGATTAATGGCTGTCCGAATTTGTTTCCAAAATCTGAAGCACCATTTGAAGCTTTTATCAAAATATCCATCGGGGTTTGGTACAACCAATCGCGAGCTTCAAAAGCTTTTTCCCAAGGTCTGTTTTCTTCCAAGCGAGAATATGAGGTCATGTAAACCGCAGTTCCAGCCAAAGGAATCGAACCTTTTCCACCTGCTAATCTATCTCGAATTTCACCTCCTGAACCCGTTGCAGCACCATTAAAAGGCTCTACCGTAGTTGGGAAGTTGTGGGTTTCAGCTTTAAGTGAAATCACAGAATCAAAATCTTCAGTGGTATAAAAATCAGGAATATCGGCACGCTTTGGTGCAAATTGTTCCACTCTCGGGCCTTCAACAAAAGCCACATTATCTTTATATGCCGAAACAATATCGTTTGGATTTTGCTTGGATGTTTCCTTAATTAATTTGAATAAAGACGTTGGTTTTTCTTCGCCATCAATAACAAATGTGCCGTTAAAAATCTTATGGCGACAATGCTCAGAATTTACCTGTGAAAATCCAAACACTTCGCTGTCTGTCAACGGGCGACCAATTTTCTTAGAAACCCCTTCTAAATACGCCACTTCTTCGCCACTTAGCGATAGCCCTTCCTGTAGGTTGTAAGCCGCAATATCCTCAATATCTAAAATAGGTTCAGGAGCAATATCAATAGTAAAGGTATCTTGGTTTAGCCCGTTAAATTTCTCCGAAATCATCGGGTCGTAATCTTTAAAATCTTCAGTAACTACAGCAAATTCTTCAATTCGTATAATCCCAGAAACACCCATGTTTTCGGTGATTTCGACTGCATTTGTACTCCATGGCGTAATCATTGCAGCACGCGGACCAACAAAAAAAGCATCCAAAGATGCTTGCTCAATTTTAGGTTGGTTGCCAAAAAGCCACGTTAATTTCGAAATGGTTTCGGTTGATAATTCTTTTGTAGTTTGAACAGCAAAAACTTTACTGTTTACGTTTCCAAAGAAATGAATCATTATGTGATAGTTTGCAAATGTTTAAGAAAATGCAAAAATACACTTTTTTCACGATTCAATATGGCTTTTTTCGTGAAAGGCAACACTGTTATCAACAGTATTTTCAACAATGTTTTTTGGGTGTTACCCTCCCAACACTTCGGCAAGCTCAGTGCAGTTGTCGGGCAGGTCTTTTTCTCTTGTCTCAAAAAAGGATGCCGCTGCAATCCTTAACGCGGGTTGTGTTTGCTATAGCAAGCGCTTAAATCGTTTTAAAAGTTTTTGGGAGGTTCGTTTAACGGTCTTGTGTATGGCTCGTTGCGTGCAAATTAGCGATTATTTTTCGGTTAGGCACAAGCCAGATTTTTAAATTTTACTATTTATCTTTTTTATTGGAAATCGTCAAATTTAAAAATTTGGCGACTTTCCAAATATGCCTTAAATTAGATTTAAGCAACTGAACAGCAATGAGCTATACACATTGTTGCTCACTGGCTTTATTTGTTTTCTTTATAACATTCGTAACATTCAGGTTTAATCATAGATGTTGATTCAAATTCTCCACAACTATGACAAACGTTTTCTTCGTATTCAGGATTTTCAAATTGAGACCAAGTTGCAAAACAATCCCAACAATACGGCTTTTCAACATCATACTCAATACGTTCCTCACATCTGATGCAATAACCACGTTTCGGTTTTGCCTTTTTATTTATTCCGTTTGAATTTTTGGTTTTAGGCTGAAATAATTTTCTTTTAGTTTTCGATAATTGAATTATTTCTGATGATTGAATAATTGAAAGTGTTTCATTTACTGCATTATCAAATAAATTTTTATCATTATTTCGAGTAACAAAAACTCCCATTTCACGATTGTTTTTCTCCGAAAACTCGTACATATTCATTGATGTAATTACCATTTCTTGCTCATTAAAATAACATTTGGCGTGTAAGTTCTCAAAATATAGTAATTCCAAATTTTTTAATTCCGCAAGTGAGTTTTTCTCATTTGGTTTCAGTTCGTCTTTTCCATAAATTATTTTAATTGAAACATTCCGTTTTGATGCATCTAATAATCTTTCGTAAAATGTCTTTGAAATTTGTAAATATGGTGAAACTAAAATCAGTTTTTTATTTGCTCCGGTTATTATCTTTTCAATATGATAAGATGTCCCGTTTGTCGTTAAAAATTCTGCCATTTATTTTTTAGTCGATGTTTTGTTTAGCTTGTGGGCAACGAGTCAACGGATATGCGCCGTTGCTTAATGGCTTATATCCGCCGTTAAACGAAGATAGCCGAAATTTTTTACAAAGTCAAGTGAAGTACTTTTTTAAAATAGAGCTAACAGCACTATAGTAAGACCTTCCAAACATATTTAAATGTACCAACAAATAGTACAATTGATAAATTTCAATTCTTGCTGAAGTGTCCTCACCTATTGGGTATTCTGAAAAGTAAGCCTCATAAAACGACTCATCAAAACCACCAAAGAGTTTGCTCATGGCAATATCTACTTCATTATGTCCATAATATACCGCTGGGTCAATTAAATAAGGTGTGCCATCTGTTGCTATTATGTAATTGCCACTCCATAAATCACCATGAAGTAAACTGGGTTTTATGTTTTCAAAAAGCGGTTGTAGTTGTCTTTTGATACACGCGGTTGTTGGGCATTCAGAATCTTCAAGTAAGTTTTTTTCTTTTGCTAGTTCAAGTTGAGGTAGTAGTCTCTCATAGCTGTAAAAATCAAGCCAAGTTTTATGTGTGTTATTTTGCTGTGGTAAATGCCCAATAAAATTATCTTGGTCTAAACCAAAATATTCAGAATTGCATTGATGCAATTGCGCCAGTTGTGCCCCGAGTACTTTAAAATCTGAAGAAGATGGCGATTTCGACGTGATAAATTCCATTATTAAAAACGCCGAATTTTCAAAACTATCACAAACAATTACTCTTGGTGTTTTTATGGTGTTGGTATTGGCAATGGTTTGTAAACTAAACGCTTCCGTTTGGAACATTGTTAATGCATCAGGTGCGTTATTAACCTTTAAAAAGTAATTTACTTGTGGTGTTGTGATTTTGTAGGCTTGTGAGATGTCCCCGCCACTAATTGGGATGACGTTTTGAATAGAGTCATTTATTATATTGGAAAGATGAGTTTTTAAATCTAAATTCATGATTTAAAAGTACCGGTATTTTTTTCTCAATCTGATTTTGCTTATGTTCTTGTAATTAAATAAGGATTTAAAAGTCTCTGAAATAAATTCAGAATGAAAAAGGTACTTTATTTAAGCACATATTTTACGGAAACCAGATCGAATTTACTAGGTGGAGGACCGAGGTTGGGATCAAGTGGTGTTTCTTTATCATAGGTGTGATTACAACTTGAATTAGCTTGAATCTCATAACAGGGTGCTATTGCATCGTTTGAATAACTTGTTGAGAATTGTATGTTATCTGAATCAATAGTTAAAACTGGGACCCCTTTAACAACAAAGTCATTTTCGTTATTCAATTTTATTTCAAATTGTAATCTACTTGTATTATTCCCTGTGTCGGGTGTAAAAACAAAACTTATCACTTCGTAAGAAAAATTAGTTAACGCGTTGCCTTGATCAATTGGTTCGACTACTTCTGGCTCAGGAAAATCACAGGGTACTTCTTGTGTGATTTCAGGAATAAACGTGATTCCAGAGGGACCACTTATAGTTTGCTCAAATTGCACAATAATAGTTTTAGTGCAGGCATCTTCATCATCTGACGGGCAGGAAAACAAAAGTAGTAGACTAAACAGAAGGCTAACCTTAACGAATTTTATCATAGTAAAGCTTTTTGTAAGCTAAAATTAAGCTTTTCTCTCTAACAAAGCCATATAAAATCCATCAAAACCTTTTTCGTGTGCTAATATTTTTTTGTCTTTTACTAACTCAAAATTGGCACCAGCTTCTGATTTTAGAAATGATTCTACTTGATTTTGATTTTCGGATGGTAACACGGAACATGTAGCATAGACCAATTTTCCATTTGGTTTTACCATTCTAGAATATTGTTGCAAAACGTCTTGCTGTACGCCTCTAATTCTATCTAAAAACTCTGGTTCCAATTTCCATTTGGCATCCGGGTTTCGGCGTAACACACCAAGTCCGGAACATGGCGCATCAATTAACACACGGTCGGCTTTATTGTATAATTTTTTGATGGGTTTTGTAGAATCAATCACTTTTAAATCTACATTATGCACCCCATTTCTACGTGCTCTAATTTTTAGTTTTTTCAGCTTGCTTTCGTAGATATCCATGGCCACAATTTGCCCTTTATTTTCCATTAAGGACGCCATGTGCAGTGTTTTTCCACCGGCACCTGCGCAGGTATCTACCACTTTCATGCCTGGTGTTACATCTAGAAATTCTGCTACTAATTGAGAAGATGCGTCTTGTACTTCAAAATATCCCTTTTTGAAGGCATCGGTAACGAAAACATTGGCACGTTCGGTGAGTTTTAAAGCAGACGGGTAACCCTTGATAAATTCGGTTTCAATATTACTTTCGTCTGATAGGATATTCTGTAGTTTATCTTTTGAGATTTTTAAGGTGTTGACTCTTAAAATTACATCGGCTTGCTCGTTCTGCATGGCGATTTCCTTGGTCCATTTGGCTTCGCCTAATTCTGAGACACCTACTTCGTCCATCCAATCAGGAATGGATTCTCTTAGTTTTCTAATTTTTGAAAGTTCATCAAAACGCCCTTTTATTTTGCGGGTTGGGGTGTTTTCAAAGTATTTCCAATCGGGTAATTTAATGCCTTTTAGGGTTGCCCAAACGGCAAACATTCGCCATAAATTATCACGGTCAAAAGGTTCTTTTACTTCGGCTATTTCGGCGTAAAGGCGTTTCCAACGTACGATATCGTAAGTAGTTTCAGCTACAAATGCCCTATCTCTTGAGCCCCAACGTTTGTCGTGCTTCAGCAATTGCTGAATTACTTTATCTGCGTATTCTTCTTCATTAAAGATTTTGGTAAGTCCGTCTATCACGGCGAAGCAAAGGTTTCTGTGTAAGCGCATCTTTGTTAGTGCTCAGTGTTCAGTGGCAGTTTGACGTAGTCGTTCAAACCGAAATTGAACTGGTTAAAAATTTGACCGCAAAGGTACATTATATATGTGGAATTGTGGAATTGTTTATTGGTTTAAAAAAGTATGGTTTAACGCCAAGTTTTGCTGATTGTTTTGCGGGTAGGTTTTTACTTTTGGCGTAGTACTGGCTTTGGCAGATAGGTGCGTTAAGGATTGCAGTGGAAAGCCCACAGCCCGACGCAGGAGGTGCGAGGACTTGTAGGGGAAAGCCTGACCCGATAGGGGAACGCCCAAAAAAATAATTAAACCTTTTTAATTTGTGCGAGTCTAAACATGAAAATTAGACCAAAATGAAATTACCAAATTTTATTCTTGTGTGTTTATTAGTCATATTATCATGTGGTTCTACCGAAAGTGTTGATATTGCTATGGATGATACAGACAACTCTACTAACCCACCAAATATACTTTTAATTATTGCCGACGACATGGGGGTTGATGCTGCTCCAGGCTATGCTATTGGCAATATTAAGCCTAATATGCCAAATTTAGAAGGGATGATTGATACTGGTATTGTTTTTAATAACATGTGGTCTTATGCGGTTTGTACGCCAACCCGTGCCAGTATGTTAACTGGTAAATATGGCTTTAGGACAGGGATAACAGGCGTTGGAGATGTGTTACCTACTAGCGAAACCTCTATACAGAAACACTTGGATTTGAATAACTCAGGGTATGCACATGCGGTTTTTGGGAAATGGCATTTATCGTCTGATACTGCTCATCCTAATAATATAGGAGTTGGTACTTATGCTGGCATTTTATCTGGGGGTGTTAGGGATTATTGGAGTTGGAATTTATACGACGACGGACAAACATTAACAAGTAATACCTATACAACCACAAAGTTTACAGATTTAGCTATTGATTGGGTTAGTGCGCAAACGCAACCTTGGTTTTTATGGTTGGCATATAATGCGCCGCACACACCGTTTCATTTACCTGATGCTGATTTGCACAGTCAAGGTAATTTACCAAATGACCAATCGAGTATTGATAGCAATCCTTTACCTTACTACATGGCGATGCTAGAGGCTATGGATGCGGAAATAGGAAGGCTTCTTGATGCTATGACACAGCAAGAACGTGATAACACGATAATTATATTTATAGGCGATAATGGTACGCCGAATAGGGTGGTGCAAGAGTACCCGAGGCGAAGGGCAAAAAATAGTGTATACGAAGGTGGTATTCGTGTGCCAATGGTAATTTCTGGTGCTGGTGTTACAAGAAGGGGTGTGACCGAAGATGCTATATTAAATTCTACAGATGTATTTGCTACCATAGCTGCCATAGCCAATGCAGATACAGGAGAAATGCGAGATAGCAAAAATTTTGAGCCTATGTTACATACACCTGGTGTAAGTGTAAGAGAATATAGTTATGCTGAGGTGGATAATGGAGGTGCTACCTTTGATTATGCGATTAGAAATGCTACCTATAAATATATTCGGTTTGCAGATGATACCGAGGCGTTTTACGACTTAGCAGTTGATCCTCTAGAGACTACCAATTTATTGAATGCTAACGGTGGATTAAGTAATGATGAAGCAACCACTAGAGCTATTTTAGAGGCGCAATTAAATAACTTTAAACTATAATTTAACACATAATTATGATGAAGACATCCAAATATATAAGTCAGTTTTTACTTTTAATTTTTGTAATAATAGCATGTTCTAACATTGATGATACACCAGTTATGGAACAGGAAGAAGAAACCATCGAAAACACCACTACTTATGATGTTTCTGGTATACTTTCTAAGTTCGAAGGCACAGGTTTGTCGTATGCTGTAAATGGCAATACTGTGACATTTACAACAGCAGATTTACCAAATCATAAGAGCCCATATTGGCCAACAAATCACCTATTGTACGAGGCATATAATGGTACAAATGCTAATTTTAGATTGAACCCAAATGCAATTGCAGAACAAAACATAGTATTTACAATAACCTTAAACCCTAAAGAAGCTACTAATAAAGAAGCTACTCCAATGGGTCCCATTGGTATTTCCAGAAATGGTGTTGTATTTTTTAATCAGTATGCTGCAGGTGGTTCCCCACTAACAAATGAGATTAATTCGTTCGATCAGTATTTAGGTCATCCCGCAGGACAGGATCAATACCATTATCATATTGAGCCTACATACCTTACTGAACAATTTGGTGAAGATGCTTTTTTAGGACTTTTGGCAGATGGATTCCCCGTGTATGGGCCTAAAGAAAATGGTGAAGTGGTTACCAATAGTGATTTAGATGTGTATCATGGACATACGCATAGTACGGTTGATTTTCCAGATGGTATTTATCATTATCACATTACTGGTGAAGACCCTTATTTAAACGGAAACGGATTTTTCGGTACACCAGGAAATATATCACGCTAGTTGAAATTCTTTTATTGTCATATCGTCTTTATTATGCTATTTGCAGTAGGTTGTAATAGGGCAGCTGAAACAAATATTGTAGGAGCTTCAGACGAAAACTTGAAGTTAGATAATGGAGTTTTACTCTACAAGCAAAAGCCTTTTAATGGTGTGTTGTTAGAGAATTTCACGACTGAAATTATAAAGTCTAGAACGGAGTACCTCAATGGAAAAAAGCATGGTAATGAACAACAGTGGTACACAAATGGAAGTCAATTAAGCGAGCGTTTTTATTCAGAAGGATTTAAGGTTGGAGTTCATAAATCGTGGTGGTCTTCAGGTAATTTAAAGTTTGAATATCATTTTAATGATAAAGGTGAGTTTCATGGCGCGGTAAAAGAGTGGTATGAATCTGGTCAGGTTTTTCAAGATTTTAATTATAAAGAAGGAAAAGAAGCCGGAAAACAACGCATGTGGAAGCCTGATGGGTCAATAAAGGCGAACTATGAAGTGGTTGGAGGTGATCGTTTCGGCTTAATAGGATTAAAAAAATGTTACACCGTAACAGTTGATAAAGATGAAATTGAATAAATTGTGTTATTGCGCTGTCCCGAAAGCTTTCGGGATTAATTTGATATCTCATGATAAATCACTTCCGCTTCAATGTATTCAATTTGAGGGACTAACAGGGTTAAGAACGTTTTTCATTGTTTTCTTGTTCTCATTGTGCTTTATCTCTTGTAAAAGCCAGACAAGCGAACCAACACTTGCAGAAACTACGATGTTACCATACTTCAACGGTGCCGATTTTACACCTGAATGGAATACACCGAAGCATAAAATTCCAGAGTTTTCATTTGTAAATCAAAATGGCGAAACCATCAATAACAATACGTTTAAGGGCAAAATCTATATTGCTGATTTCTTTTTTACAAGTTGTCCTGGTATATGCCCAAAACTCACTACAAATATGAAGACTCTACAAGATACTTTTGAAAAAGATGCAGATATCCTGTTGTTATCTCACACCGTAATGCCTTGGCGAGATTCTATTCCTGTGTTAAAAAAATACGCTGAAAAATATGATGTAAATTCCAGTAAATGGCATTTGGTAACGGGGGATAAAGATGAACTATATAACATTGCCAGAACAGGTTATTTTGCCGACGAAGATTTTACCAAAACCCAAGATGAGAGCAATTTTATACACACTGAAAATTTTATTCTAGTTGATAAAAAGGGTCACATACGTGGGGTTTATAATGGTACCTTGCCTGTTGATATAGAACGCCTAAAACGACATGTTGAGATATTGAAGCGAGAAATTTGATATAATAAGCGATACTTTAACGATAAGCTTCGAGGGTATTCTCAAAGCTTTTTCTATTTTTAGAGAAATTAGAGCGTTATGAAGAAACTTTTGCCATTATTTAGTTTAATTATTGTTTGTTTTGGATTCAACCATATAGATAACTTATCAGAAAGGCGTTTTTCATCTTTAAAAATTGAGCATTTAGTTGAAGATTCATCATTGGATGTGAGGGCTTTAGAAATTATTGAATCTAAAAATAGTATCGTAGTTTATTTGACCTCGAGAGGGGAGCTTGGAATTTTGATGCCAAATTCTTCGTTTAATCATGTAGATTCATTAAAAAATAAACCTTTTTATAATCACAAGATTGATTTATCAACTGATACTTTAAAATTAAATTTTAGAGCCCTAGCAATAAATGAAAACAAAGGTTTTGGAATAACTATAGGAAGTCCTGCATTAGTTTTTAGTTTAGATGCTGATTTAGAAAAGAATAAAGTGGTTTACCAAGAAAACCATCCCAAAGCCTTCTATGATTCCATGGAATTTTGGAATAATCAAGAGGGTATTGCGATTGGAGATTCAACCGATGGTTGTTTGAGTGTTATCATTACACGAGATGGTGGAAAAAGTTGGGAGAAACTATCATGTGACGATTTGCCAAAAGCTACTGAAAATGAAGGTGCTTTTGCTGCTAGTGATACCAATATAGCAATTGTTGACAATAAAACTTGGGTGGCTACTACTGCGGGACGTGTGTATTTCTCTCCAGATAAAGGAAACACATGGGAGGTTTTTGCTACTCCAATAGTAAAGGCAGAAGAAACCGAAGGTATTTATTCTATTGACTTTTATGACGAACTGCATGGTTTTGCCATTGGTGGCGATTATACCAAGCCAGATGATAATGCTGCCAATAAAATAAGAACCACAGATGGAGGTAAAACTTGGGAACTAGTAGCCCAAAATCAAAACCCTGGATACCGCAGTTGTGTGCAATATGTGCCGAATGGTGAAGGCAGGAAATTGGTAGCGGTTGGTTTTAAAGGTATTGATTACAGTAGCGATTCTGGGAGTACTTGGCAACACCTTAGTAATGAGGGCTTTTATACCATCCGGTTTTTGAACGATTCTGTGGCGTATGTAGCAGGAAAGGGTAGAATTTCAAAACTAACCTTTAGAGAATAGAACAAAAAAAGAGAGGCGTTAACCTCTCTCCATTCGTCGTTTTTTAAACTCTTCCAACATTTTCTTTTTAAAATCGTCTTCAGCAATTCTCAAAAGAATCATTTTTTTAGGAGAAATGACTTTGGAAATTTTATCAAAAAATTCAGTTTTAACTGTATGCATTTGCTCTTCAGCCTTTTTAAAACGTTCGATTAAGACCAGAGCTTCATCATCAGACATTGTATCTATATTTTCTCGTATCTCGCTCCTAATATTTCTCATTTCGTTAAACCGTATCTCATTCATTTTTTCCTCAAAACCATTATAAATAGGCCAAAACTTTTGGGCTTCTTTTTCAGTTAAGCTTAAACGCTCCGTCAAAAAAGAAACTTTTAAAGCTTTTATACGTTCATGTCTTTTTCCTTTTTGGGCATTCACGCCAAATGAGATGAGCAATACTATGATAATTAGTGTTTTTTTCATTGTAATAAATAATTTGTTATTCTACCATATAGCTCTCAATATCTGCATTGTTTAGTAGGTATTCTTCAAGGTTTTCTGCATCTAAATTATATTCTACCAAACCATCTTCACTAGGTAATTCTTCGGTAAATAAGGACGCAATTTCATAAGAGCTTATATCTTCATCTAATATATAATTTTCCACAGTGGCTGCTTCTAAATCTTCGATAGAAACCCTATCGTTAAAAATTGAAAGGTTAAACAATAAAAGAATAGCAGCTGCTATACCAGAGATATATACAATAGTTTTTCTGTTAAGAAGGGATATCACTTTTGTGTCCTTTTTTTCTGCTACATTGGCAACAATCCGATCTTCCAAAGTTTCAAAATAATGCTTTGGAACATCAAAACCTGTTTCAGGTGTGCCGATAACTTCTTCTACCTTTATGTTATCCATCAAGGTATATTCAAAGTTCTCAAAATAGTCTTTCGGAACTTTAAACCCTGATGCATTGATATTATCTAATTTATTTCTTTTCATTGCTTTCTATTGTCGTTTCTTTGACTCTTATTTTACAAAAAGGTTTAATTCTCAGTTAAATACGCTTCAATTTTTTTGACAGCAATATGATATGAAGCTTTTAAGGCACCTTCACTCGTTTCTAAAATTTCCGCCATGTCTTTATATTTAATATCCTCAAAATATTTCATATTAAAAACTAATTGTTGTTTTTCGGGTAATGTAGCAATAGCTTTTTGTAATTTCAATTGAATGACGTCGCCTTCAAAATATACGTCAGAAGTTAAATTATTTATTGCTAATTGTTGCACTTCTTCACTCGTAATTTGTAAACGTTTTGCATTCTTATTTATTAATGTAATGGATTCATTCGTTGCAATGCGATACATCCACGAAAATAATTTGCTATCGCCTTTAAAGTTATGAATGTTTTTATAGATTTTTATAAATGTGTTTTGAAGCACATCATCTGCATCTTCATGGGACTTTAAAATGTTTCGGATATGCCAATACAAACGCTCCTTGTAGAGAGTGATTAGTTCTCTAAAAGCTTTTTCTTTATGCTGGGGCGATTGCAGCTCTTTTACTAATTGTGCTTCGTCAGTCACAAAAGTGATTTAGATTTTAGACATTGAAATATAACTAAAGTTTAATCTGAAACACTTTAATTAAACGCTAAAAATCGTAATTGTTTAATAATCATACAAGTACAAAATACATTATCGATTAAATGTAAATAAATACGATAAAATGCATTTTTTTCTTGGTTGGAATGTATTTTTCATATACATTTGTATCAGAAACCTACTTATATATGTTAGTCGTCCCCAAGTCTAACATGAACAAAAAAAAGGATAGTTGCCCAAATCACTATCCTTTTTTATTTTTCTAACGTTTTTTACCTCGATTACGATTATCCTATGCTTTGCATTTCCACAAGTTTGTGGTAGGTACCCTTTTTGGCAATAAGTGCATCGTGTTTTCCTTGTTCTACAATTTCACCTTTGCTCAAAACAACAATTTCGTCAGCATTTTGAATTGTGGAGAGTCGGTGTGCAATCACGATTGATGTTCTATTTTTCATCATATTTTCTAAAGCTACTTGCACCAAGCGTTCACTTTCGGTATCAAGAGCAGATGTGGCTTCATCTAAAATCATAATTGGTGGACTTTTTAATACCGCCCGTGCAATACTTAAACGTTGTTTTTGTCCACCAGAAAGTTTGCCTCCCGCGTCTCCTATGTTGTAATCAAGTACACCTTCTAGATCTTTCACAAACTCCCAAGCATTTGCAACTTTTAAAGATTCAATCACATCTTCATCGGTGGCATGCTCATTACCAAGTTTTAAGTTATTTTTAATACTGTCGTTAAATAAAATAGCATCTTGGGTTACGATACCAAGTTGTTTGCGTAAAGAGCTTGTTGTTAAATCTGTGATGTTATCACCATCAATTAGAATTTCACCTTCATTTACATCATAAAAACGAGTGATAAGATTTGCTACAGTAGATTTTCCACTACCAGACTGCCCAACAAGTGCCACAGTTTTACCTTTCGGAATGGTTAAACTGAAATTTTTCAATACATATTCATCTTGATATTTGAACGATATGTTATCAAACACAATTTCAGAATTAAAATCATCTTTCGTTTTGGCATTAGGTTTATCCTTCAAAGGGTTTGGTGTATCAACAATTTCTTGAATACGTTCTGCTGCAGCACCTCCTTTTTTGATATTATAAAGGCCACGCGATATTGCTTTTGCGGGAGTAAGGATATTGTAGGCTAGCCCCATGTAAATTAAAAACTGACTCCCATCAAGAGCTAAATTGTTATTATCGCTCAAAACTAGATTACCACCATACCATAATATGACCGAAATCATGCAAATACCCAAGAACTCACTTGCAGGAGAAGCAAGGTTTTGACGGTTCATTAATTTATTGGAAAACCGATAAAATCTAGAAGTGGATTCTTGAAATTTTTCGGTAAACTTATCTTCGGCACTAAACCCTTTTATAATTCTCAAGCCCGTTAATGTTTCTTCTAAAGTAGATAAAAACATACCTTGTTCTCTTTGAACTTTATCTGATTTTCGCTTTAAACTTTTACCAATTCTTGAAATAACAAAGCCCATTATCGGAATAAAAATGAAAACGAATAATGTAAGCTTTGGACTAATATAAACCATTGCAATGATGGTGAAAATAATAGTTAAGGGTTCTCTAACCAATAATTCTAAAACCGATAGGAAAGAGTATTGTAAATCTTGTACATCACCAGTAACCCTAGCTAGAATATCACCTTTTTTTTGGTCTGAGAGATAAGAGAGTGGTAGCTCGATAGTTTTTCGGTATACTTTATTTCTGATGTCTCTAATTACGCCATTTCTCAAAAACACGAGAAAATAGTTTGCGAGATATCCAAAGAGGTTTTTCAGGAGAAACATCACTACTATAAGTCCGATGGTAAACATTAAGGCTTTGGATTTGTCGCCACCTGTAAATTGATGCATTTCGTAGTTCAGAAAATCTCCAAGATATTCACCAAGTTTATCCAAACCAGTATACGTTGGTTTTACCTTAGGGACAATCTTTTCCTTATCGAAAATCACATCCAGCATTGGCTTTAAGGCGACAAAAGATAGCGTACCAAATAATGCAAAAAACACGTTAGAAATAACGTGTCCTATGGCGTAGCTCTTGTAAGGCTTAGCATACCTTAAAATATTGGTAAAATGACTCATTAATTAAATAAGATTCATATCCTTTAATATAGTTTCTGCTTTTGCATCTAATTCTGTTTCTAAAGCTTTAAAGTTCTGAACGGTGTCCAATTCTGAATTTACACTTACGTAGAATTTTATTTTAGGCTCGGTGCCACTAGGTCTTAATGCTATTTGGCTTCCATCTTCTGTGTAATAAATAATTACATTCGATTTTGGAATGTCAATAGAAGTAGTTTCTCCGGAAATTAAATTTTTAGAAGTTGCAGACTCATAATCTTCTATCTTAACAACTTTAGAGCCATTTACAACAGTAAGTGGGTTTTGGCGTGCATCTATCATCATTTGTTTAATTTCTTCAGCACCTTCGATTCCCTTTTTAGTTAACGATATTAGTTTCTCTTTGTAGAAACCATGTTCTACATAAAGTTTAATCAATTCTTCAAAGAAAGAACTGCCTTTAGATTTTGTTATAGCTGCAATTTCGCAAGCTAGAAGGGTAGAGGTAACCGCATCTTTGTCGCGCACAAAATCGCCAACCATAAATCCAAAACTTTCTTCGCCACCACCAATAAAGTCTAATTCTGGATGGTCTTTAATGAGTTTTGCAATCCATTTAAACCCTGTAAGCACAATTTTGTTATCAACACCATAAGCATCTGCCAGTTTAGTAAGCATTGGTGTAGATACTATTGTGGTTGCTATAAATTCTTTTCCTTTTATTTTACCCTCAGATTTCCATTTTTTCAAAAGAAAATCAACCATCATCACCATGGTTTGGTTACCGTTAAGTAATTGTAATTCATTATCAGAATTACGCACTGCAACACCAAGCCTATCACAATCAGGGTCTGTGCCAATTACAATATCGGCTCCAACCTTATCCGCCAGCTCCAAAGCCATTTTTAAGGCAGCAGGTTCCTCTGGATTTGGTGATTTTACTGTAGGAAAGCCACCATCAGGCTTTCGCTGTTCTTCAACAATATGCACATTCTTATAACCAGCACGTTTTAAAGTTTCAGGAACCGCTGTGATTGAAGTACCATGAAGTGAAGTAAATACAATTTTTAAATCATCTTTGGCTGCTTGAGAAGCTCCAACACTTCCGTTTTCAACTGAAGCATCGATAAATATGTCATCTACATCTTTTCCTATGTGCTTGATGAGGTCTGCATTGGCTTCAAACTTAATATCTGCATAATTCAAATCATTGATCATTTTTATAACAGCGCCATCATGTGGTGGTACCATTTGACCACCATCTTGCCAATACACTTTGTAGCCATTATATTCTGGTGGATTGTGAGATGCAGTTAATACAATACCGCAATGGCAGTTTAAATGCTTTACTGCAAATGATAATTCTGGTGTAGGACGTAAATCCTCAAATAAATATACTTCAATACCATTAGCTGAAAACACATCTGCAACTACCTTAGCCAAAGTTTGGCTATTATGTCTACAATCGTAAGCAATAACGGCTTTAGGAGTTTCATTAGGGAATTGCTGATGTAGATAATCACTTAAACCTTGTGTGCTTTTACCTAGCGTATATTTATTGATTCTATTGGTGCCAACACCCATTACACCTCGCATGCCACCGGTACCAAACTCTAAATCCTTATAAAAACTTTCTTGGATATCTTTTGGATCATTAGCAATACTATCTTTAATAGTTTGCTGCGTTTCTTCATCAAAAGTTGGCGTTAACCAAGTGTTTATTCTCTCTAAAATTTTTGGCTCGATATGAATCATAGTTATCTAATTTGTAATGGTAAACAAAAGTAAACATTTGATTAAAAATACGAATTTAAAACACTCGCTTTTTGAATATATATTTACGAAAACAACGTAACAAAATTAAAAATTAAGCTTGTCTTTTATGAGATAACGTCGTTTATCAGGTCTGTTTCGTAAAATAAGTTCGCCCAAAAAACCGGCAACAAAGAATTGTGTACCAATAATCATTGTTACTAAAGCGATGTAAAATTGAGGTCGTTGGGTAATTAATCTTCCTGTTTTATCGATGTACAATTTATCAATACCAAGATAAAGCGCAAAACCAAAACCTATTATAAACATGATAACTCCAAGCGCACCGAATAAATGCATCGGGCGTTTGCCAAAGCGAGACAAAAACCATATGGTTATAAGGTCTAAAAAACCGTGAATGAAACGATCTATACCAAATTTAGTTTCGCCGTATTTTCTGGCTTGATGCTTTACTTCCTTTTCTCCAATTTTGTTAAAACCTGCGTTTTTGGCTAAAACAGGTATATAACGGTGCATTTCTCCGTTTACGTCTATGTTTTTAACAACGGCCTTTCTGTAAGATTTAAGTCCGCAATTAAAGTCATGTAACTTCACTCCAGAGGTTTTACGAGCAGCCCAATTAAACAATTTAGAAGGCAGATTTTTTGTAAGTAGGGCGTCGTAACGTTTTTTCTTCCAACCTGAAATTAAATCATAACCTTCAGAGTAGATGAGTTTGTATAGTTCTGGGATTTCATCAGGATTGTCCTGAAGATCTGCATCCATAGTAATCACCACATCGCCTTGGGCTTTTTCAAAACCGGCGTGAAGCGCTTGTGATTTCCCAAAGTTTCTTAAGAATCGTATACCCTTTACATTAGTGTCTTTTCGTGATAGTTCTGAAATAATTTTCCAAGAATTATCGGTACTGCCATCATCAATAAAAATAATTTCATATGAAAAATGATTGGACCGCATCACTTTTGCAACCCAATCATGTAATTCATTTAAAGATTCTTCTTCGTTAAGTAGTGGTATAACTACGGATATGTTCATTAACTATGCTTCTTTTTTCATTACCAGTCCTCCGATAACGGAATAGATTAAGCCAAATAATGCGCTAAGTCCAATACCAATAGCACCACCTAACCATGGATTAGAAAACTTTTTAATAGTTTCCATTGTTTTATCTATCATTTCTTCTGTCATTTTTGGATTTTCATAAAGTTTTTCTCTTGTTATATCCATTATTCTGTCGGTTAGGTAAGGATCAATCACATAAAATAATAATGCATTAAAAGCGGTACTAATCAGAGCACTAATCACGGCTACTGCTACTCCAACCTTTATAGCATCAATTAATGTAAGTAAACCTCCGTTATGCTTCTTGTAGCGATTTATGGAATATATTATAATAACAGGAAATATAATATACAAGATGAAATTTGGCCATTGCTCTCCTTTTTCCATTATGCCTGAAAAATAGGTTATAGCTGTAATTGCAATCATTATTACTCCTAGTATAAGGCCGTAATTAACTGAAAATTTTCCTGGAGATAATTGTTGTTCTTCCATAATTTTTGTTGTTTTGGTTATATGGATGGTTAGTAAACAAAGATAACAAAACGTTACATTTCCGAACCTAAATAAAAAATATAAAAAAGTAATTGCGGATTTGTAAAAATTACTTAAATTTGCACCTCGAAAAATTAAGATTTAAAGCGTAAAGCTATGAAAAAAGGTATACATCCAGAAAATTATAGAATTGTAGCATTTAAAGATATGTCAAATGACGATGTGTTTTTAACAAAGTCTACTGCTGATACAAATGAAACGATTGAAGTTGATGGTGTTGAGTACCCACTTGTGAAAATGGAGATTTCAAGAACATCGCATCCATACTACACTGGTAAATCTAAATTGGTGGATACTGCTGGTCGTATTGACAAGTTCAAAAATAAATATGCAAAGTTTAAGAAATAAACTAGTTCAAAATATATTTGTAAAAAGCCTTTCTACTATAGAGAGGCTTTTTTATTTTTACTTCAAAGTAATTTTAATAAACTAAAAAGTCTGAGGTGAAAACTTCAAACTTCAAACTTCAAACTTCAAACTTAAAATGAACTATATTCTTTTTGACGGTCCTGCAAGGAATAATCTGCTTCCGTTTACCTTTACCCGACCAGTAGCCGATATTCGTGTTGGCATTTTAACCATTAGGGAAAAATGGGAGTCGTATTTAGACACTACCACCACCACTGTAACAGAGGACTACTTGTCTGAAAAATATCCGATGGTGGAAATGGAGGAGAATATAATGGTTAACGCTTCTTATCTTCCAAATTTCCAATTAGTTGAAATGATTAAGGGGTTAAAAGAAAACCAAGCTATTTTTAAGGGAGAAGATGTTATTGCGTTTCATGCAAAAGAAGGACAGGATAACATAGATTTTGAATCGTATGATAATATTGAGTTTGGAAGTGAGTGCCTTAAAATAGAATATACCTGGGATATTTTTTCGAAAAATGGAGAGGCTATTCAGGAAGATTTCACCTTGATAACTAAAAACAGAACTTCCCAGGCTATCCCTACAAGTAACAATGTAATAGCTTCAGAAAACATCTTTTTGGAAGAAGGTGCTAAATTGGAATTTACCACACTTAATGCTAGTAATGGCCCAATTTATATTGGGAAGAACGCTGAAATTATGGAAGGCTCTGTAATTAGAGGTCCTTTGGCATTATGTGATAGTGCAACTATAAAGCTAAGCTCAAAGATTTATGGACCAACAACAGTGGGCCCACATAGCAAGGTAGGGGGAGAAGTAAACAACGCTGTTCTTTTCGGATTTTCAAATAAAGGACATGATGGTTTCTTGGGTAATTCGGTCTTAGGTGAATGGTGTAATTTAGGCGCGGATACTAACAATTCTAACTTAAAGAACAATTATGCTGAAGTGAGACTATGGGATTATCAAACCGAGGGTTTTGCTAAAACAGGTTTGCAATTCTGTGGACTTATGATGGGCGATCATAGTAAATGTGGTATCAACACTATGTTTAATACAGGTACAGTTGTAGGGGTAAGTGCAAATATTTTTGGAAGTGGTTTCCCAAGAAATTTTGTACCAAGTTTTAGTTGGGGCGGAAGCAGCGGATTTACTACTTATTTAACCAAAAAAGCATTTGAAGTTGCTAAGGTTGTGATGTCCAGAAGAAAAATAGATTTTTCTAAGCAAGATCAGGACATATTGGAACATGTTTTTGAAGAAACTAAAAAATACCGTCGCGAATAATTAAGGGTTAACGTTCTAATTATTAAAGATTTGTATATTTGAGATATTAATCTTTTTTATTTTGAAATTAATTACCGCAATCTTTATTATACTGTCTCCTGTTGTTGTGTTTTCACAAGACAAAACTGTTGAAGTTAAAAATTTGGATATCAATAATGAATATCCTCATTTTGCTTTGATGCCCTTAAACGGAAATCAAATTGTATTTACCTCATATCGCTTAAAGAAAAATGGGAAAGTAAAAGTTGCTTTTACAGGTGAGGGTGTTTTATCGGTTTACAAAGGAAACATCGGGGCGAATGGTACTATTACCAATATAAAGGAAATTAAAATTGATACGCAAGCTGGATTGGGTTCCATTACAAGTGCAACTTTGAGTGCAGATGGTAAAAGAATTTATATAATGACCACCTACACCGATAAGAATATGCCCAAAGGGAACTTCAATAAAGCAAATTTCCATTTAGAAATTGGCGAGTTTAGGCAAGGTGTGGGTTTTACTAATTTTAAAGTATTGCCATTCTGTAAACCACGTTTCTCTTATGCACATCCTGCATTAAGTGCCGATGGAAAAACGCTATATTTTACGGCTAATGTTAAGGGAGGAAGGCAATCTACGAAAGGTGGTTCCGATATTTTTATGGTTGACGTTTTAGGTGATAATACCTATGGAGAGATTAAGAATTTGGGTTCTAAAGTGAATTCATACAGTAGGGAAATGTTTCCTGTGGTGTCATCGGACAATACGCTTTACTTTTCATCCGATAAGTCCAATGGTTTTGGAGGCTATGATATTTATAAGAGTAAAAAGAATTCAGATGGTACATTTACTAAAGCCGAAAAATTGCCAAAACCTTTTAATAGTAAAGAAGATGATTTTTCACTAGTACAACTAAATAATAATTCAGGATTTCTTGTCTCTGAGCGCGATGGAGGAAAAGGTGATAATGATATTTATTTTTTTCACTATTGACAGACATCACAAACCAAGGTAATGTTTTGTAAAGATCCAGTTACATCTGTACTGTCCGAAGAATCATCACTTAATGCATTAAATTCAAAAGTTCCGTCTAAAATAAAAGTATTGGAGTTTACAGAATTTTCTGCTTTTCTAAATTTATTTACAACTAATTTACCGGAAGTTCCTCTGTAATTAATGTCATTAATATTGATAAATAATTCAACGACATTATAATTAATCGTGTTGCCTTTTTTTAGTTGTGATAAATCTGTTATCACTAAAGAAAACCTAATAGTATTTGTAGAGCTATTAGAGTTGTTTTTAGATTCTAAAGATCCAATATATGAAGTTGTATTTTGAATTTCGAAGGTTGAATTTTCAAACTGATAAAAGTCGTCAAAATTGCCGTTACTTAGGTTTATGCTTAATTCGGGATCATTATTTTGTATTTCTTTTGTAGCGTCTTCATCTTTACTGCATGATGATAGGCTTAATAGGAGGAATAGAATACTTGTGATTTTTAATTTGTTTGACATCTTGTTACGTTTTAATGTTTTTTACATACATCGAAACAAGATAAAAATGTCATCATTTAATTTTTTTCACCTGCCTTAAATCCAATAAATTAATAGGGTTAATACCCAAATCTTTTACATTTTTTCTGGTAAATCGAACCACTTCATCATAAAATAGTGGTACCATGATGGCATTATCCATGGCAATAGAATCTATAGTGGTGTATAACTTTTTCCGTTTCTCGATATTTGAAATGCTAAAAGCGGCGTTATACAGGCTATCAACTGTTTTATTCTTAAAGTGGAAGTAATTTGATCCTTTTGGAGTAAAGTTTTTGCTATAAAAAATAGAGAGGTAATTTTCGGCATCCATATAGTCTGCCACCCAAGAGCTTCTAAACATATCTACTTTTCCTTCAGATCGAGACGATCTTAAAGTTGCTTCAGGCATCACATCTACATTTATTTTTAGTCCAGCTTTTTCCAATTCACGTTGAATAAATTCACAGAAACTCAAGTAATTACTGGAAGTTACCAAAGTTATTTCAGGATTGGTAATACCGCTTGTTTCCTTAAATTGTTGAATAAGTTGTTTGGCTTTTTTGGGTTGATACGTAAATCCAATAGACTTACTATACCCTGGAAGTCCTATGGGAATAAAACCTCCATTGGCTGGATTGCCAATACCATTTCTTAGATAGATCATCATTTTCTTTCTATCAAACCCATAATTTATGGCTTTTCTAATAAGCTTGGATTGAATTTCAGGTGTTTCAGAATCTAAATAAAAACCTAAATATTCAGAGTTTAAATATGGCCCTTTTACCATGTTTACAGCATTGGAATATCGGTCTCTTAACTTACCATCTGCCGTTAACAATTCATCTTTGTATGAAGCGTCCAAGCCAGACAGATAGTCAATATTGCCTTGTGCAAATTGCAGAAATTCACTCTGCTTATCTGGAAGGAATGTTAGTGCTACAGCCTCTAGATAAGGGAGTTGGTTATCGTTTTTGTCTTTTTCAAAATAGAGTTCATTCTTGCGGAGTACCAACTTTATGTTTTCCTCCCAGCGTTTAAATTTAAAAGGTCCCGTACCGATAGGATGCGAACGGAATTCGTTTCCATAATGTTCTACAATTTCTTTTGGAACAACAGAGGTATATTTCATGGTTAATAAACCAATAAAAGCAGGAAACGGCTGTTTTAAGGTGATTTCAAAAATAGTGTCATTTATAGCTCTAAAATCATCCACTTTATTTAAAACCCAACTTCCAGGAGGTGCAAGTTTTTCATCACGTAAACGATTCAAACTAAACGTAAAATCGTCTGCAGTAACTGTTCTTGTAGAATCCTTACCAAACAACACGTGTTTATGGAAATATACATCGTTTCTTAAATTGAAGGTGTAAATTGTACCGTCCTCTGAAATCGACCAATTCTTAGCAATACATGGTAAAATGTTAAGTTTATCATCTAGTTGTACCAAACCATTGAACAATTGGTTGCAAACCGAGTTATCCTGTAATGTTCTGGAAAAAGCAGGGTCTAGGGTGTTTATATTGGCAAATTCGTTGTAACGGAATACGAGATGGTCTTTGTTCGCATTAGTATCCTCTTTACATGAAAAGAGTGTGCAACTAATTGACAAATAGATAATTGTTTGACGCCAAATATGTTTTATCATATAAGTAATTAGTTGTAAATTTGCCCTCTTTTAGCGGTAAAGATAAATTTTAAAACACCCTGAAACAAGTTTCGTATAATTAAAGTGGATAAGAAGAAAGTCGCATTTTATACTTTAGGTTGTAAACTGAATTTTTCAGAAACCTCTACTATTGCCCGAAGTTTTGTTAACGAAGGGTTTGATAGAGTAGATTTTTCTGAGAAAGCTGATATATATGTCATCAATACCTGTTCGGTTACTGAAAATGCAGATAAACGCTTTAAAACCATTGTAAAGCAAGCCCAAAAAGGAAATCCTGAAGCTTTTGTTGCTGCAGTAGGTTGCTACGCCCAGTTAAAACCGCAAGAATTGGCAGATGTGAATGGTGTGGACTTAGTTTTGGGCGCTACCGAAAAATTTAAAATCACCGATTATCTCAACGATTTATCCAAAAACGATTTTGGAGAAGTACATTCATGTGAAATCGAGGATGCCGATTTTTATGTGGGTTCCTATTCCATAGGAGATAGAACGCGTGCATTTTTAAAAGTTCAAGATGGATGTGATTATAAATGTACGTATTGCACTATTCCTTTAGCTCGTGGTATTTCTAGAAGTGATACCATGGAAAATGTTTTGAAGAATGCCAGAGAGATTTCAAAGCAAAATATAAAAGAAATTGTTTTAACAGGAGTAAATATTGGTGACTACGGAAAAGGCGAATTTGGTAACAAGAAACACGCACATACTTTTTTGGATTTAGTGACTGAACTTGATAAGGTTGAAGGTATAGAACGTTTAAGGATTTCATCTATTGAACCCAATTTGTTGAAGAATGAAACTATCGATTTAGTTTCTAAATCAAGAGCGTTTGTACCACATTTCCATGTGCCGTTGCAATCGGGCAGCAATGAAATTCTTAAAAAAATGAAACGACGTTACCTGCGAGAATTGTATGTGGATCGTGTTTCAAAAATAAAAGAAGTTATGCCCCATGCCTGTATAGGTGTTGATGTAATTGTTGGCTTTCCAGGGGAAACCGATGAGCATTTCCTAGAGACATATAATTTTTTAATGGAGCTGGATATCTCATATTTGCACGTGTTTACCTATTCTGAAAGAGATAATACTGAAGCTGCTGCAATGAATGATGTTGTGCCAAAAAATGTTAGAACCAAGCGAAGTAAAATGTTACGCGGTTTGTCTGTTAAAAAGAGACGTGCGTTTTATGAAAGTCAGCTAGGAACTGTTAGAACCGTACTTTTTGAAAGTGAAAATAAGGAAGGTTATATTCATGGATTTACGGAAAACTATGTTAAGGTTAAGGCGCCTTGGAATCCAGAATTGATTAATACGCTTCACGATGTTGAATTAACCAAAATAGATGAAGATGGTTTGGTGAGGTTTGAGTTTATAAAAGCGTTTTCTGCATAAAAAAATCCGAAGCTTAATTCAAACTTCGGATTTTTTCTATCTATTATCAATATTTTATATTCTCACACCAACCGGTAACATACGCTTGTACTTTCTATTGCTTCTTACAAATTTAGCAATTGCCGGACAAGTAGGCATTACGCTTAAATTACGATCTTGAATTTGCTCAAAAACCGAAGCGATAAATTCTTTTTTAAAGTCTTCGTCGTTGATTTCTTCTGGAATGATTAACTTAGTTAAGAATATTTTTCTCTCTTGTAAAGAATATTCAATTTTTGCCAATTTTCCATCAACTTTAATTTCAAATTGACGTAAAAAATCGTTGTCAATTAATTCAGCAGCTTCAACCATAGTGTAATAATTATTTAATTTAAAGGAGTATTGTATAAAATAGTGCAGACTATTTGAATAACTTTGTGCAAAAGTACGAAAAAAAATCGAGAGATTATATAAACGGCACTGTTAAAACCTTATGAGTCAAGAGATAATACATGTGTATTTAATGCCTGGGATGGCTGCTAGCCCACTAATTTTTGAGAATATCAAACTACCAGAATCTCAATTTAAAATGCACTACTTGGAATGGTTTGTTCCTCAGGAAAATGAATCTTTAAGTGATTACGCATTTCGTATGACAAAGAAAATCGAGCACGAAAACCCTGTATTGTTAGGTGTTTCGTTTGGAGGAATTTTGGTGCAGGAAATGTGTAAACATATTAGCATAAGGAAATTAATTATAGTATCAAGCATTAAATCTAAATATGAGTTGCCATTAAAGATGCAGTTGGCAAAATCTACGGGAGCATATAAATTGGTGCCAACTCAATTGGCAAGTAAAATAGAGGTGTTTGAGAAATATGCCTTTGGTAAAACCATGGCTAAACGTTTAGAGCTGTACAAAAAATACTTGTCGGTAAATGATCCTAATTATCTTAGTTGGGCTTTAAAGCAAGTGGTTTGCTGGGAACAAGAGGTGTATAAAGAAGGTATTGCACATATTCATGGAGATAAAGACCCTGTTTTTCCTATAAA
This sequence comes from Hyunsoonleella flava, assembly GCF_004310325.1. Taxonomy (GTDB): domain Bacteria; phylum Bacteroidota; class Bacteroidia; order Flavobacteriales; family Flavobacteriaceae; genus Jejuia; species Jejuia flava. Next base: position 135,157 of record NZ_SIRT01000003.1, on the reverse strand, counting down.
ACATATCAAAAACTGTATCACGATTAATGGTGGTACACATATAGCCATTATCAACAAGTACAAGTGGTTCAACGAAAATTTACCTAAGATAATCTTATAAACAATAGGTTAATGCACTATTTTTTATATTTTTAAAAAAACTTTTTAATGATGAAGACCATACAACGAATGTTGGCGCTTGTGGGATTATTAAGTTTATGTTTGCTATTTATTTATGCCCTCCAAGACGCCCCTACTGATGAAAATTTCGAAAAGAAAGTCATTAATGATTACAATGTTTATGCATTGCAAGTTCCCGAAGATTTAAATTTTGCAGGGGAGCGTGTGCCCCTAGAAAACCCAGATATTTTAGAGCGAATGGATAGAGAACTGTTGGTAAATACCTACTGGCAGTCTAATGGTTTATTGATGTTTAAGCGTGCAAAAAAATACTTTCCAGTAATTGAGCCTATACTGGCAAGATATGGTGTTCCAGATGATTTTAAATACTTAGCCGTTATAGAAAGTGGTTTAACCAATGCGGTATCTCCAGCAGGAGCAAGGGGTGTATGGCAAATTATGAAAACTACTGGTCGTGAAAATGGTTTAGAAGTCAACACCAATGTTGATGAACGCTATCATTTGGAAAAAGCTACAGAAGTAGCTTGTAAATATTTAATAAGATCTAAAGAAAATTTAGGTTCTTGGACCCTGGCAGCAGCGGCCTATAACGCGGGTAATGCAGGAGTATCTCGAAGATTGAAGGAGCAAAATGTTAGTGATTATTATGATTTGCTTTTGGGAGAGGAAACCGGGCGCTATTTATTTAGAATAGTAGCACTAAAGGAAATTTTATCACATCCGGATAAATACGGATTCAATTTTAGGGACAAAGATCTATACTCAAACATACCGACGTTTAAGGTTGAAGTTGATACGGCAGTAACCGATTTTACAAAATTTGCGGAACGCTTTGGTATAAATTATAAAATCTTAAAACTACACAATCCTTGGTTGAGAGAACCTCATTTGAATAATAAGTCAAGGAAACCATATTACATTGAGATTCCAAAGGAAGGGTATTATAATTAAATTTCATGTTGGCCTTTTTACAAGATAACTACTGGAACATCTTAATAATACTTAATTATATTATAGCGATTTCAGCCGCTATAACTGTAATATTAAAAAATATCAACCCAACCAAAACATTGTCTTATATACTTGTTTTGGTTTTTTTTCCTTTTTTCGGTGTGTTGGTCTATTATCTTTTTGGACAAGAATATCGAAAGAACAAAATTTTTAATAGAAAACGGGTACTCAACCAAAAAACAATTAAATCAATACATGAGACTTTAGAGTTTGAAAATGGCGTCAATAATAAAGTAGACGATTATTTGAGCCAAAAATCAAAGTTGGTTGAGCTATTATACAGTAACAATTATTCGCCACTTACCCTTTGTAACGATATCAATATTTTAAAAAACGGAAATGAAAAGTTTGAGTATTTGATGGGCGATTTGAAAAAAGCCGAACATCATATACATTTAGAGTATTATATTTTAAAGGACGATAAAATTGGAACAAGAATTTTAAATGTGTTATGCGATAAAGCCAAGAATGGTGTCTCTGTAAGATTGACTTATGATGATGTGGGAAGTAAATTATCCACAAAAATGAAACATAAACTAGATAAAAGTGGGGTAGAGCATTACCCATTTATGCCTGTGCTGTTTTCAAAATTCACGGGAAAAATGAATTACCGTAACCATAGGAAAATTACAATTATAGACGGGAAGATCGGTTATGTAGGTGGTATAAATATCGCAGATGAATACATAAACAATGATGGTGATGAGCTTTTTTGGAGAGATACACATTTAAGAATTTTAGGAGAAGCCGTTAAATCATTGCAGGTTAATTTTTTTACCACTTGGGATTTTGTATCCAATCAAGACTTAAAAATTGACAAATCGTATTTCCCTCAAGTAACTTGTAAAAATAATGTAGCTGTACAAATAGCATCTAGCGGCCCAGATACCGATTGGCCATATATCATGGAGGCTATGTTTACAGCTATAAATACCGCAGAAGATTACATCTACATTACCACACCCTATTTTGTGCCCAATGATCAGATTATTACAGCACTGCAAGTGGTAGCAAGAAGTGGTGTGGATGTGAAGTTAGTAATACCAAAAGAGTCTGATTCCTGGGTGGTGAAACATGCTACAAATTCTTTGTTAGAAAAGTTGCTTGAAGCGGACATAAAAGTATATCGCTACTCAAAAGGGCTTATCCATGCTAAAACTATCGTGATAGACGATATCTTTTCTACTATAGGTACTTCAAATATGGATTACAGAAGTTTTAATATTAATTTTGAAGTAAATGCTTTTATATATGATAAGCATACAAGTAATATACTAAAACAGCATTTCTTGAAGGATTTAGAGTATTCTGAAAAAGTAAATCTAGATAATTGGACAAAGCGTCCAAAAATTGAAAAGCTTAAAGAATCTTACAGCAGATTGTGGTCTCCTTTAATTTAAAACTACCTTCCCCTTCTCTTTTGAGACCTTAATGAACCACCTGCTCCAAAATGTTGGTTAGGGCCAACGGCTTGCTTCATATTTTGCTTCATCATTTTAATTTGATCTGTAAGCATACCATGTTTATCTAGTTTTTGCGCTTCAGTAAGTAGTTGTTGAGCCTCACGTTTTCTGCGCTTTGAAAAAGCAATACCAGCTAGGTTCAATTTAGCCATAGCTAAATCGTGCTTCATAGATAAACCTAAAGCAATTGCTTTCTTGAAATGCTTTTCAGACTCGTTCATATTATCCTGCATTGTCATTATCCCGTGAAGATAACTGTAGTAGCCTTGTTGCTTTTTTACTAATGCTGCCTCTGGATTTTTAATTTTATCCAACCATTTCTTAGCACCGTCAAAATCTTGTTTACGTAGTCTTAAGAAGGCGAGAAGTATAAATTCATTTTTAAAATAAAGAAATATAAAAACTCCGGCTAATAAAATTAAAGAGATACCATTTCCTATATTACCTTCAGTAAATTGATAAACAGCGTACGCTATAATTCCAGCAGCTAAAATCAGTTTTATAATTTTGTTGAACATTTAAATTAATTTTTATTGCAGTTTTGGGCTTCATTTTTCACTTTTTGCCCGTTTTTCTTTTAAAATGCAAAGAAACTAAATTTTTTATGTAAAAAATATTTTTAAAATAGGTTTGTGAAATAAAAAAGCTTTGTATATTTGCGCTCAGTTTTTGACAAGGGTCAAAATATTTCAGAAAAATAAAATTCAGATTTTAAAAACATAAGACGATGCCAAAAAGAACGTTTCAACCATCAAAAAGAAAGAGAAGGAACAAGCACGGTTTCAGGGAAAGAATGGCTTCTGCTAATGGCAGAAAAGTACTTGCCAGAAGAAGAGCAAAAGGTAGAAAAAAATTGTCTGTGTCATCTGAAACAAGACATAAGAAATAATGATTAACAATTGTTGATATTTAAAAGGTGTTACTTAAGTGTAACGCCTTTTTTTATGTTTCGTAATTACTAATTTAGCAAACCGATTTATTTAATTATAGAATACTTTTAAAAATGCCGAAAAATCCGAAATTAAAATCTATCCTAATTATTGGTTCAGGTCCTATCATCATTGGTCAAGCATGCGAATTTGATTATTCAGGTTCTCAAGCTTTAAGGTCTCTAAGAGAAGATGGGATTGAAACCATTTTAATTAATTCCAATCCTGCAACAATTATGACAGACCCTTCCATGGCAGATCATGTGTATTTGTTGCCATTGAATACTAAATCCATCATTAAAATATTGAAGGAACATCCGCAAATTGATGCGGTACTGCCAACAATGGGTGGGCAAACAGCCCTAAACTTGGCTATTGAAGCTGATGAAAAAGGAATTTGGGAAGATTTTGGAGTGGATATGATTGGTGTTAATATTGATGCTATTAACGTCACTGAGGATAGGGAGCAGTTTAGAGAATTAATGGGTAAGATTGGTGTTGCAATGGCACCACAAGCAACCGCTTCATCTTTCTTAAAAGGAAAAGAAATAGCACAAGAATTTGGTTTTCCATTATGTATTCGTTCTTCATTTACCCTTGGCGGTGCTGGTGCGGCAATTGTTTATGATGAAAAGGATTTTGATAAATTACTGCGCCACGGATTGGAAATTTCCCCTATCCACGAGGTAATGATAGATAAAGCATTGCTTGGTTGGAAAGAATATGAGTTAGAGCTGTTGCGAGATTCCAATGGTAATGTTGTTATTATCTGTTCTATCGAGAATATGGACCCCATGGGAATTCATACTGGAGACTCTATAACCGTAGCTCCGGCAATGACTTTAAGTGATAGAACCTATCAAAAGATGCGTGATATGGCAATCCACATGATGCGTAGTATCGGGGATTTCGCTGGTGGTTGTAACGTACAATTTGCAGTTAGCCCAGATGAAGAAGAGGAAATTATTGCTATTGAAATTAACCCGCGTGTATCGCGTTCATCGGCATTGGCTAGTAAGGCTACAGGGTATCCAATTGCAAAAATTGCTGCAAAATTAGCTTTAGGGTATAGTTTAGATGAATTAAGTAATCAAATTACAAAATCTACTTCAGCATTGTTTGAGCCTACTTTAGATTATGTAATTGTAAAAATACCACGTTGGAATTTTGATAAATTTGAAGGTTCAGATAGAACTCTAGGGCTTCAAATGAAAGCCGTAGGAGAGGTGATGGGTATTGGACGTTCATTCCAAGAAGCATTGCACAAAGCAACGCAATCGCTTGAGATTAAGCGTAATGGTTTAGGCGCAGATGGTAAAGAAAACACTAACTATGATGAGGTAATCGATAAATTAACTAATGCCTCATGGGATAGGGTTTTCACCATTTATGATGCCATTAAAATGGGAATTCCTTTAAGTAGAATTTTTGAAATTACTAAGATAGACATGTGGTTCTTAAAACAATATGAAGAACTATATTTCTTGGAAAAAGAGATTTCTACGTTTAACATCGATACCATTGATAAAGAATTGTTGCTTGAAGGAAAGCAGAAAGGATATGGAGACAGACAGATTGCTCACATGTTGGGTTGTTTGGAAAGTCAAGTGTATAATAAGCGTGAGGAAATGGGGATTAACCGTGTTTATAAATTGGTTGATACCTGTGCTGCTGAGTTTGAAGCAAAGACACCATATTATTATTCAACGTTTGAAAGCGACATGGAAACTGCTGATGGAAAGCGCTATTCAGACAACGAGAGTATTGTTTCAGATAAAAAGAAAATTATTGTTTTAGGTTCTGGCCCTAATCGAATTGGCCAGGGTATCGAGTTTGATTATTGTTGTGTGCACGGGGTTTATGCCGCGAAGGAATGTGGTTATGAAACCATAATGATCAACTGTAATCCTGAAACGGTTTCAACGGATTTTGATACGGCGGATAAACTGTATTTTGAGCCTGTATTTTGGGAACACATTTATGATATCATAAAGCACGAAAAGCCAGAAGGTGTTATTGTGCAATTAGGCGGACAAACTGCTTTAAAACTTGCTGAAAAACTATCGCGTTACGGTGTAAAAATTATTGGAACCAGCTTTGAATCTCTAGATTTGGCTGAAGATAGAGGAAGTTTTTCAACTCTATTAAAAGAAAACAATATTCCTTATCCACAATTTGATACTGCTGAAACTGCTGATGAGGCTTTAGCCGTAGCAAAAGAGCTGGATTTCCCAATCCTTGTAAGACCGTCTTACGTACTTGGAGGACAAGGGATGAAAATAGTGATTAATGAAAAAGAGCTTGAAGAGCATGTTATAGATTTATTGAATAAAATTCCAAATAATAAACTGTTACTAGACCACTATTTAGAAGGCGCGATAGAAGCAGAAGCCGATGCAATCTGTGATGGTGAAGAGGTTTACATTATTGGAATCATGGAACATATTGAGCCATGCGGTATTCATTCAGGAGATAGTAACTCAACCCTGCCTCCATTCAATCTTGGTGAATTTGTGATGCAACAAATTAAGGATCATACCAAAAAGATAGCTTTAGCATTAAATACTGTTGGTTTAATTAACATTCAATTCGCGATAAAGGATGATAAGGTATATATTATAGAAGCAAATCCAAGAGCTTCCAGAACAGTGCCATTTATCGCAAAAGCTTACGGAGAGCCTTATGTAAACTATGCTACTAAGCTAATGTTGAGAGAAAAGAAGATTAAAGACTTCAACTTTAAACCAGAATTGGAAGGTTATGCCATAAAACAACCGGTTTTCTCATTTAATAAATTTCCGAATGTGGATAAAACATTAGGACCAGAAATGAAAAGTACAGGTGAGAGTATCTTGTTTATTGATAGTTTAAAGGACGATGAGTTTTACGATTTGTACTCCAGACGTAAGATGTACTTGAGTAAATAAATAATAAAAAGAAAAAGCCGCTATATGCGGCTTTTTTATTCTACCGAAAATCGAAAATTAAATTTTCACAAAACGTTTGGTTTTAGAAACATTTTCAGAACTAACTTTTAGCAAGTATATCCCTGGTGTCCAATTAGCAACATCAATAATAACATTTGAGTTGTGTTTAGCTGAATAAATGTTTTTACCTAATACATCAAAAGCGCTTATATCGATTTCATTTATAAAACTTGGGAGTTCTAATTTTATACTTGATGTTGCTGGATTGGGAATGATATAAAAATTGGTTAAACTGAACTCTTCAGTACTTAGTGTGTTATAAGTAACGTTTAGTATTGGCGCAATACCAGAATCTTTGCTTCCAAATTGCCTCGCACTTCTGTTAACTGTTTCATCTCCAATTAAAATAAGGCCATTATTTGTACTCGGGTTATCTAGCCACTGTTGCGCTACACTTACGAATGTAGTGCTTGTTGGAAAATCATAGTTACCAAGACCGCTCAAGCTTAGTGTAGATAAAGCTGTTGGAGAAAAATCCCCTCCTGCAGCTGTCCAATTGGATGTGCCTAACATGGCATCACTCCAAGTGGTATCAGGGGCAACTGCTGCTGCGCCATTTCCAGTGCCTGTGGATGTGCCTTCTCCCCAATCGGTAGTTAACTCATAAATGTTATACGTTTGAGTCCCGACACCTCCGGGTACTCTAGATACATTTAATGTTAAAGTAACGCTTGTAATTGTAGCACCATTGGGAATTGAAGTTAAATCAAACTTGATTAGTGCTCTTCTGTTATTGTTACCATCTGTTGAACCTGTTCTTCCAGAATATAATCGTCCTAAACCATTGGAATTATTAGATTCGCTATAAATAGAATTATCTTTTACAGGTGTGAGGTTAGCTGTAGTTTGTGCGCTTAAATCTAAAAGAAAGAATACGCAAAGAATTGGTAAAATAAATTGTAATTTTTGTTTCATAGCTATTTGTTTTAATGTGAAGCATTTTTTACTAAGATACATGATATCAAAGTAATATGCTAATTGCTATGAGGCACTTTCTTAATCTAAACTTATAATTCTATCTTGGCATTATGGCTTTTAATAACATCCAAATGTTCTTCCATTTTGAACTCATTTGCCTTAAATTTCGTAGAGCGATGTCTTGCTTGTTGCTGTCTAACGATGCTTCGTGCAAAACGTCTCACAGCTTGTTCAGAATCTAAAATAATGCCTGGTACAGCTACATTTTTACCATGTTCATCTTTTGCAACCATTGTAAAATATGAAGAGTTGCAATGCTTAACCTCTCCAGTTTGAATATTTTCAGATTCCACACGTAGCCCAATAACCATTGAGGTCCTACCGGTATAATTTACTGATGCTTTTAGGGTTACCAGTTCTCCAACTTCAATAGGGTTTAAAAAATCAACACGGTTTACGGATGCCGTTACGCAATAATTTTGTGAGTGCTTAGAGGCACATGCAAAGGCAATCTGGTCCATTAAGTTCAAAATATGCCCACCATGAATTTTTCCACTAAAATTTGAGTGAGATGGCAACATAAGTTGTGTTATGGTTACCTGCGATTCTTTAGGGTGTTTAAACATGTTGTTTTAAGTTAAAACGGTGTAAATAATTCCTGTTATTATGGCAATGCCAAAACTAATTAAGGTGCCTATCAAAATATACTCGGTAAGCTGTCTGGTTTTTGATTCTTTTAAATCTCCAAATCTAAAAACAGACTTTGCGGTTATTAAAAACCCCACAGCTTCCCAATGGTCTACAATAATGAATATAAACACTAAAACACGCTCTAAAATACCAATATATTTGCCTGCATCCTTAAGTGATTGATTATTTTTAGTAAGTTCTGAAATATCCCACTTTAAAAAAATGTTTTTCATAATTATCGATGCAGGAATTGATAAAAACAATATACAAGTGATTAATGCAAGTTGATTTTCGGTAATCCTGAAGTGAAATTTATTGACACTATGAAACGAAAAAAAATAGCAACCTAAGATGATTAAAATATGAAGAAATTGATCTAGGAAAAATAGTTTACGCTTTGTTTTTTTCTTTTGAAATGAAAGTTTTAACGCATCAATAATGAAATGTGAAACTCCAATAATTATAATTATGGGCCACAACGATACATCCCATAACAGTAATGCCAGAGCAGCAATATGTATGAATACATGAAAATAGAGTTTTGGGGATTTTAGTTTTTTCTTCTCTTTTTCTTTAACCCAACTTTGTGGTTGTAAAAAGAAATCGCCTATGAGGTGTGCAAGTAAAAGTTTTATTAAAATCATTTTCTTTCTTGTATGTTTTGTTCAAGTAGAGTAATTTTTTTGTGATACATTCTATCAAGACTTAGTATTTCATTAAAATATGCGCGTTTAAGACGTTTGCTTACAGCTTCTTGATTTATGCCTAGAAGTTCAGCAATTTCAGATTGTAAAGCCCCAAAATTTTCAATAGATACTTTTATAGCTTCTGATGAACTCACGGTCCAGTTATCCATAGCAATCAAAGCAAGTTTGAAATATAAGTTGAGCTCTTCGTTTGTATGCGTATCCCGAGACTTGATTTTGAGATTTGTTTTTTCTTTTTTTAGATTTTCTAGGGTTTCGCCTGAAAATTGAAACGCTTCCCCATTCGATTCTGTAACAGTATCTCCCTCAAAAGTTTTATGTCCAATACCAATAGCCATACGGACATCTAAACCTTTTACTGATTTTATGCATGCCTTGATATATATGGCTGTAAGAAATGCTTTTTGATTATCGCGCACTTCGATTTGAAAACTGTCTCCACGAAAAATTTCCCAATATTTTTGGTCTGTTTCTGTTTTTATTAGCGCCTTTTTTAAAGGATCTAACCAAACTTTTGGGTTTTTAAATTTATTCGACCTTATAATATCACCAGTAATAACGCTTGTTGTCATAATATTCCGTTTAAATAGAATAATATATAAAATTCCTTTAAAATGGAATAAATATAATTATTCCTTAATTATGGAATAATCAAATATATCACGTTTTTAGATGATAAACAAATTATTCGTCCTCTTCGGCACGTTTTATAATAGCTTCAGGTAATGATTTTTTAGCTTTTGCGCCCATTTTTTTAAGCTTTTCAACGCTAGTGATGAGGTTGCCTCTACCATCAACTAGTTTATTCATAGCCGCAGAATAATCGGTTTTTGCTGCATCAATCTTTTTGCCAACGCCAGTTAAATCTTTTACCAAGCCTTCAAACTTGTCGTAAAGCGCACCAGCTTGTCGTGCTATTTCTATAGCATTACGTTGCTGTTTTTCATTATTCCACATGGTATCAATGGTACGCAACGTAGCCAGAAGGGTAGAAGGTGTCACAATTACAATATTCTTTTCAAAAGCTTTATTGTAAATGCTATTGTCCTCATTGACAACCACGGCAAACGCTGGCTCTATGGGAATAAAAAGTAATACAAAATCAGGCGATTCAATATCGTATAAATCCTGATAATTTTTAGCAGATAGCTGCTCTACATGCTTTCTTATGGAATTTACATGGGCTTTTAGAAATTGAGGTCTGTCGTCCTCATCTGCATTTACCATACGTTCGTAATCCGTTAAGGATACTTTTGAATCAATTATCATTTTCTTACCATCAGGTAAATGCAACACCACATCCGGCATCACCCGCGAGTTATCGTCACGAGTAAAACTTTGTTGCACAAAATACTCACGGTCTTTTTCTAAACCTGATTTTTCAAGTACTCGCTCCAAAACCAACTCGCCCCAATTTCCTTGCATTTTACTATCGCCTTTTAAAGCTCTAGTTAAATTGGTAGCCTCTTTAGTCATTTGTTGATTAAGGTCTTTTAAACCTAATAACTGCTCTTTTAAAGCAGAATGCATGCTGATACTTTCCTTTTGTGAAGCTTCTACTTTTTTCTCAAATCCTTGGATTTTTTCTTGAAGCGGATTTAAAATATTCTTGATATTTTCTTTATTCTGCTCTGTGAATTTATTTGACTTTTCTTCAAGTATTTTATTGGCTAATAATTCAAAATCTTTACGCAGTTGTTCTTGACGCTGTTCTAGCTCTTTGTCCCGCTTTAAGTTTAACTCTTGCAGATTTTCATATTCAGAATTCTTTCTAGCTAATTCGGTATTTAACAACTCCTTTTCTCGACGAATTTCCTCGCGTTCACCTTCTATCTTGCTTAGGTTTTGTTTTAGCTCCTCAATGGTACGCTGCATTTGGTTTTGACGTTCCTCTAAGGTGCTCTGTTCACTTTTGTTTTTCAACTTCGAAAAGTAATTTCCTAAGAAGAAACCGATTCCTGCAAAGACTAAGGCAGCGAGAATTATTATTAAATTATCGTTCATATAACAAATATCAAATAACAAAAACCAAATTCCAAAAAGTAGCAAGGTTATATTTTAAGAGTACTGAATACTGTGACTGCGACTGGAAACTACTTTTTCACTCGAAAACTTCCTGTAGCTTCATCAAACGCAATCAAATCCTTTGGGAATAGTTTTTCAAAAGTGCCTTTTGTAATCAGGTTACAAGGTTCATCTGTAACAACTTCGTTTTCAGTCATCACAATTAGTGCATCACATAGTTGAATGGCTAAATCGATTTCATGAGATGAAAATAAGATAGTTTTGCCCGTATCCTTAGCTAATTCTTGAAGTAATTTTAAAATATAGGCTTTATGGTACATGTCCAGATGCGTGGTAGGTTCATCCAAAATAATTAAATCTGTGTCCTGCGCTAAAGCTCTGGCTATCATCACGTTTTGTAATTGTCCATCGCTTAGTTCAAAACACTTTTTATGCTTTAAATGGTTAATGTTTACCTGTGAAATAGCACGTTCAGTAATCTCTATATCGGCTTTTGAAAGATTACCAATCCAATTTGTATAAGGCTGACGCCCAAGGGCAACAAGCTCCAATACTGATAAATTCTTTGCAGCAACTGGCTCGGTTAAAACCAAACTCAATGCCTTAGCTAAGTCAACAGAGGAGAAGTCTTTCAATTCGGTATCATTAATATAAATCGCTCCTTTCAGGGGTGATTGTACCTTGGTTAAAGTTCGTAATAATGTAGATTTTCCAATGCCATTGGCACCAATCAATCCTATTAGCTTTCCCTTTTCCAACGCTACATTTATGTTTGAAGCCACAACAATGTTGTCTTTTTTTGAAGTATATCCAATAGACAGGTTTTCAGTTTTAAGAATGATATTTTTTGTTTCACTTTTCATTAAAATACCATTTTTCGTTTTCTAACTAATAACCATATTACCACTGGGGCGCCTACCAATGCGGTGATAGCGTTAATAGGCAATGTATAATCACTGTTTGGTAGCTGTGAGACACTATCGCATAATAGCATCACTATTGCGCCAGATAAGAAAACTGCAGGCAATAAAATCCTATGATTAGATGTATTAAATATTTGTCTGGTGATATGGGGTATGGCTAAACCAATAAAAGCTATTGGGCCAGTAAAAGCGGTAATACTGCCAGCTAGTAAACTTGTAGTAATAATTATAATAAACCTACTTTTTTTAATATTTACCCCTAAACTTTTAGCATAATTTTCTCCTAGGAGTAGTGTGTTTAATGATTTTATGGAAATGATTCCAAGAAAAATGCCTATTCCGTACATCAGCAGTAAAATAAAAAGCTCGTCCCAAGACAGGTTGCCTAAACTGCCAAAACCCCAGAAAATGTACTGTTGTAATTGTTCGGCTGAACCGAAGTATGAGAGAACACTTACTATGGCAGCTGTTATGCTGGCAAACATTAATCCTATAATTAAAATAGCCATGGTATCCCTAACTTTTATGGATACAATTAATACAGCTAATAACACTAAAAAACTACCTAAACTAGCGGCTAATACGATTCCCCATTTTGATTGAAATGCTGAAGCTAAAACACCCCCTATAACGCCTGAGCCCAAAATTACTAAGGCTACCCCTAAACTTGCACCAGAACTTATGCCCAGAACAAAAGGGCCTGCAAGTGGATTTCTAAATAAGGTTTGCATGAGCAGACCAGAAATGCCCAAACCAGAACCTACTATTATCGCTGTTAGGGCTTTTGGAAGTCGGTAATTTTGAATAATAAATTGCCACGACTCTTGCTCAACATTCTTTCCGATAAGGCTATTAAAAATGTCTTTTAAAGGAATAGATACAGACCCAAGGCTGATATTTAATAAAAAACAAATTATCAATGCCAGAATAAGCCAACCAAAAGCAGTGCGATATGTGTTTTGATTAGACAATTATTCTAAAGGTTTAAAAAAATAGGGTTGATAATTTTCAAGTAAATCTGGGTGACAAATTTTTATAATATCCTTCAAAACTAAATCTGGTCTTGTCATTCCCAATTCATAATAGGTAACACCTCCTGTTGCCCCGGTTGTTTTGTTAAAGGTATATATTTTTTTATTTTGAAAAGCATCAAACAACGTATGGTTTTCATTACCGTTTTTTAAATTTTCATAAGTGGAATAATTTGAAGGGCTCAACCAAATATCAGCGTTTTTTGCTTTTACAAACACCGATTCAAAATTTAGTTTTAAGCTTCCTACACCCTCGGTGTTTTGCCACAGATAGTTGACGTTGGCATCTTTTAATAATTGCGCCTCTGTACTAGTTCCATTAGGTAAATACCAAATATCGTTGTGCATGGCACCACTTAAAACGGTAGGTTTTGACGTTACATTTTGAGCTAGCATTTTAGCATCTAAATAATCTTTTTCAATTTGATTAAAAATAGAATCTGCCTCCTTTTCTTTATTGTAAAGTACACCAAAAAACTTAATCCATTCTGCTTTAGCAAGTGGGGAACTTTCTACCCAATCACCATTAAACATTACCGGAATACCAGATTTACTAATGGTTTCTAATGAGCGGTTGCCGCCGTCAATACCAAACCCAGCGACGACATCAGGATTTAATTCTAGCAACACTTCGGTGTTTAAACTTTCGTTTTTACCTAGTTCTCTAATAGTTCCATTATCAATTTGAGTGCGTATTTTTTTCGAGGACACATAATCTGTTCCAGGAAAACCTACTAAGGTGTTTTCAACCTGTAATAACTCTAGGGCTGGGAGGTGCGTAGTGGAGGTAGCAACAATTTTACTAATGGGTGTTACAATAATACCGTCATATTCACCACTCATAAAACTTGTCTTAGCAAGATTTTTATTGTCAATTATCACATATTTATACACCTTTTTTGCATCGGGCCATGGGTGATTCACTTTAATTACTTTGTACTTATCAAAATGAGTTACTAAAAACCCTTTTGCATATTTTAAATCAACAATTTCAACGTCCGATAGTGGAAGTTTTCTAGTAATACCCTTGTCTTCTTTACAAGACGTAATACTTAGAAAGGTTGCAACGATGAAAATTTTATATATCATAAAAGCAAAGTGACTTATGTCATGTTTGATTTGGGTATTCATTGTTAATTTCGAAAAAAATAAACAATGAGAGACAGTTCAAATTTAACAATATATATAGTAGCTGGAGTTATAATAATTCATTTTCTTGTAGGGTTTATTTATCTTATATATAAGCTGAATAGGAAAAAGTAGCCTTTCTAAGAAGGTATTGTTTTTAATAAAGTATATTTGCATCGAATTTTGGTTTCCGCTTCGGCGGAATTAAAAGGGAATCTGGTGCAATGATTTATGATTACAGATTTAAGATTTGATGTTGAAATTTTTAAACATCGTAAATCGTAAATCGTTAATTCCAGAACTGTTCCCGCAACTGTAAGCTACAAAGCTTCATGTTATACTTCTAATGTCACTGTCAATTTTGATGGGAAGACCAACATGAAGACGCAAGTCAGGAGACCTGCCATTTTCAAACAAATAAGTTAAACTTTCGGGATAAAAGTTGATGTTAGTCATTAATTGAATTCGCTGAAAAGAAAACTAAAATTTTTGTTGTTTAGGCAAAAAAGAAAAATAAGACATAGCATTAGCTATGGCGTTTTTTATTTTGAAGCATAAATACTAAAGCATAGTTTTATTTAAGTTAATTCGATTTATGAATAATATATTGTATGATAATCCATGCGATTCTCGAGTAATTATTCATTAAAATGAAACACACAAATGTTTTTGGTGTCCTATGCTTAGGATGCTCGTTGTTTAGTTTTGCACAGCAGCAAACTGATTCAACTAAAGTAGAGCAACTTGATGAAGTTGTTATTTCAGACTCTCGTTTTGCCTTGAAACGAGAAAATTCAGGAAAAACCGTTATTAAAATTTCTCAAAATGAAATTGAGCGTAACCAAGGCAGAACGCTTACAGATTTAATAAACACCAAAAGTGGTATTGAAATAAACGGTACGCGCAGTGTGGCAGGACAAAATATCTCAAGTTTTGTGCGTGGTGGAAATAACAGACAGGTTTTAGTTTTAATTGATGGTGTTCAAATTAACGATCCATCCTTAGTAAATAATGAATTAGATTTAAGGTTGATAGACTTAAATACCATTGCCTCTATTGAAATTATAAAAGGTGCAGCCAGTACCCTTTATGGAAACGGTGCAGCAACGGCTGTAATAAACATTACTACCAAAAAGGCTTCAAAAGATAAAATCTCAGGAAATTTTTTAACCGTGGTTGGTACCAATCAAACTCAAGATGATTTAAATTATAACGGCGCGAGTTTTACCAATAATGTTTCGGTAAACGGTACTTTAGATAAATTTACCTACTTAGCAAGTTTTGGTAACCAATTTGCAGATGGCTTGTCTGCTTTCAAGTCTGAAGACGCGGAAAAAGATCCGTTCTCTAGATACAACACCAACTTAAAATTAGGCTATGAGTTTTGTGATAATTTTGAATTGATCGCATATGCCAGTTTAGATAAATTTAAAACGGATATTGACGGGTTTCCGCCTCCAAATTTTGCATTTGCAGATACTAACGATGAGTATATTTCGCAACAGAAAAGAGTTGGGTTGTCTCCAAAGTTTACCTACAAGAATGGAACATTTCAAGTAAATGCGGCATACACAAAAATTGATAGGGAAACTATTTCGGCTTTTGGCTCAACCAATGAAGCGGATAGTTATGTTGTTGATGCATTTAACAAGTATAATTTTAACGACACTTTTTATACTATTGTTGGTTTAAACTATGGTGACTATAATAGTTTATTTGCTGAAGAAGAAAGTTTTACCAACACCGATCCGTATTTAAATGTGGTATATGTCTCGGATTTTGGACTGAATATGAACGTAGGTGGACGATTGAACAACCATAGCGAATATGGTTCGCATTTTGTGTATAGTTTGAATCCGTCTTATAGTATTTCAATTGACGAGGCTTATGTAAAGGCATTTGGATCTTATGCTACGTCCTTTATTGCACCAAATTTGTCACAACTGTTCGGTTTTTTTGGCGCAAATCCCGATTTAAAGCCAGAAGAGAACACTACTATTGAAGGGGGTATTGAATATAATACAACAACGGGCGTTCGTATTAATGGTGTTTATTTTAACCGAAATGAAGTGCATACCATCATATTCACCTCAGCTTATGAAAATGCTACTACTGACGCTACTGTTCATGGATTTGAGCTTGAGGCGCAAATTGATGTGGTGAAAAACTTAGCTATTTCTACAAATTATACATTTACGGAAGTTAAGGACGGTGTGCGTTTAAGAATTCCGAAGCATAAAGCAAATGCTAGTTTGGGCTATGATATTTGCGAAAACACCTTTGCATCATTGAGTTATCAATTTGTTGGAAAGCGAACAGATACCAATTTCTCTACGTTTGCTAACGAGGATTTAAGTGCCTACTCTTTAATCGATTTATATTTCAGTCATAAAATGCTTAAAAACAAGGTGAAGCTTTTTGCAAATATCACCAATTTTTTTAACGAAGATTACTTTGAAATATTAGGGTATACAACGAGAGGTAGAAATGTGAGTTTGGGTATGAACTTGAATTTATAAACTTTGAGTTATGAAGTATAATTTATATAAGATGATGTGTTTGGACATATATCTGTCATCGTTAAATAAAACAGAATATGAAGCAGTTTCTAAAACTATATCCAAGGGTTCTAGGATAATTACACCACTTACAAGTTGGGATATTTATAGTCAAGGAAATATTGAAAAATTGCAGGAAGCTGAGCGTTTACAGGATATACGAAAGGTGAAGTCTTATGCAAAAAAAATGAATTGGGATAATGATATCGATTTTATATTTGAAAAAGAAACATTTGAAGCAATTTTGATAACAGACTTAAAGCAGAAAATAATCTGGGTGAATAAGGGATTTACTAAAATGACAGGATATTTAAAGCGTGAAGTTTTAAATAAAACGCCTAGAGTGTTACAGGGTTCGAAAACATCAGATACATCTAGGAGTAATATTAAGGAAAAACTTAAAACCAATTTAGCTTTTACTGAGGTGATTACAAATTATAAAAAGGATGGTACGCCGTATAAATGTGAGGTGAAGATTTTTCCATTAAAAGTTAATAACAAGAAAACACACTTTGTAGCTTTAGAGCGACAGGTAGCATAGTTCGTATTTACAGCAAATAAAAGGCCACTATTTAGTGGCTTTTTTATGTACTCCTATTTTTAAGAAAATGATAGTTTGAATTGAAACTTTATTATAAATACTTATGAGTTTTTTGGAATTAAATCGCAATACCAAACGCCATATTTGTCGGCACCACAAATGGAATCATCAGTGTTTGGATGGTCGTATTCTCGATATACCTTTTCGCCAATTGTAAAATCTATTGGGTTTTTAAAGATAGGGCCTTCAAAACAAAAGGTGTGAAATTCTCCGTTTTCACCGCAAGGGTCAACTTCTTTTGGGAGATTGTTTACGAAGTGTTTGTCCATAACCGTTCCCACAAAGTTTTCATCAAAATATTTGGAATTAGCACAGACTATAATCGTTTTAAAACCTAAATCTAAAAATTCATTCATTAGCGCTCTTGTATCTCTCTTCCAAATTGGAAAAATAGCTTTAAACCCCTGTTTGTCCAGTTGTTCTTCACGATATTTACGTAAATCTTCAAGAAAAATATCGCCAAAAGCTGAATGTGTAAAGCCTTTAAGTTTTAACCTTGCAACCGTATCATTCATTTTTTGTTCGTACACTTCCATACTTGGCATTTCAGGAAGTTCTATAAAGCTTACAGGAATATTAATGGCATTGGTTTGTTCGACAAGTAGTGCTTTGCGTAAACCATGCATGGACACACGATTATAATATGAATTTACGGTCGTAACAAGTTCATCAACTGAATAGCGTTTATCTTGCAACAGATGGTATAAAGCTAGAGCAGAATCTTTACCAGAGCTCCAATTGAAATAGGTTTTGTGAGGTTTCAAGAAATAAAATTAATCTGCTATTAAACCACCTTTTTCAAATGGTAGAAAATCGTTGCTGTCTATTTCTGATTTAGCAAGCAATACAGGTTTTTCTTTTATTAGATTTCTTTTACTAGTAGAATTTTCAATATCCGCTAGTGCCAAGGCCAACATCGGCTCGTTTACCTCTCCCAAAACACCTAAATTCAGTGGTCTTTCTTCGTATTCAAAACCAATAGAAGGTGGCAACCCAGTGCCTGGTACAGCCTCTAGGTTTTTATTTATCCCATTTGCTATTAGAGGTCGTATTGCATAAGTATGTGCTGGATTTGCACCTTGGCGACCAAAATTGGAGGAATCGTAAAATATACTGGACGCTTGGGTTTTGCCGGTGGTGTTTGTGCCAATTTGTACCACTTCAATATAAGCACTTAAACCATTTATTAGTCCTTCACTGGCAGATGCTGATCTATCAGTTGTAAGCACATAAACTTTGCTTAAGCCCAGACTGTTAATTGTGTTTCCGCTTATGTTATCTGCATATAGGAAGTCTCTATTTCTTTCCTGTAAATTTTCATTATAAATTAATTTTTCAAATACTTGTCCTGTAAATTGCCCAGTAACCATGCTAGCCAAAAAGGTCATTGTTGATACAAAGCCTCCTGGATTATATCGTAAATCTATCACTAGGTGTTGCACATTACTTGATTTAAAATCTCCAAAAACAGTATTCAAGCCAATTTCAGAATCGCCTATAAAACCATTGTACATTAAATACCCCACATTTTCTCCACCTACCTGAAAAATTTTATTGATATGAATTGGGTTCTCAGTAAACTGAAATTTTTCTAAAGTAATATTGGTGCCATTAGGTTCAATAGTATCATCCGTATTTTCAGGGGTGCCTTTATCATCGTAAGTACTTAAATTAATGGTATATACATCTGGACCTAATAAATCTCCAGCATTAGTTCTAGTGATTGTTGTTCCGTTAACTTGACTGAATAAATCTCCTCTTTTTACGCCTTTAGTATCTGCTTCACTGCCATTTATTACCAACCGAACCACACCTACCAATTCTGTATCACTATTTGGAGCTGCATAAAGAGCAAACTCCATACCATTCGTTTTAAAAATACCCTGTTGTCGTTGCTCTAATGCTATGTAGTCGTCGACAATAATACTAAACCTATCGACTGTTTGTCTTTGAAAAATTAAGCTTTCAAATAGGGCTTCGGGAGACGAGAAAGAGTTTAAATACTCTGCATATTCAGCATTGTTCGTGAATCTATCATTGGCCAAATTTGGAATTTCACTTTTGTACAAATACACAGCATTCATTGCTTTCCATACAAAATCATTAATACTGCTGGCTTGTACAGTATTATCGTCTCTATCCTCAAAACAACTTGTTAAAACTAGGGCAGCTAAAATTAGTGCTAGGGCTTTTATCTTTTTCATGTGATAGCTTTTTATTTTTTATTTATAACACATACAATCTCAGAAACATAATGTTTCTTTGATTTCATCTTTTTCGCAATTTTTATATAGTAGTCTATTAAACCCTAAATTTACTTACATTATTGTACAATAAAAAAATTAATCGATGAATTGTGGTTTCCGAGACAAGAGACGATAGGCAGTAGACAGAAGATTGGACAGGTGTAAGAATTAATATGAAGGTACTGGCAAAAAGACCCCGCGTAAGGGATTGAACGGCATGTTTGAGCTCCCCGACGCAGGAGGGAGCGAGTAGTGAAAGCCCGACCCCTTGTGGGTTACGCCCAAATTTTAAAATTTTTTATTTTTTGATGTAACAAAACAAATAGTGGGTCGTCGTAAAGACAAATAGCAGTAATAAAGTTATTATAACCACAACATTAACCATAACCAAAATGACTCAGAACGAGTTTTTAAACATAGTAATGCCTTTTAAGGATAAAGTGTTTCGTTTGGCAAAACGACTGCTGGTTTCTACTGAAGAGGCTGAAGACGCCACCCAAGAGGTGCTGTTGAAACTATGGCGAAATAAAAGTAAGATTGGTGAGTATAAGAATGTGGAGGCGTTTTCTATGACAATGACAAAGAATTTTTGTTTTGACAAACTAAAATCGAAACAAGCACAAAATTTAAAGATTGTACATAGCAACTATGAGGAGAAAAACACACCACTGCAAAAACAAGTGGAACTGAATGATAGCGTAAGTTGGGTAGAGCGTATAATTGAGGAGTTGCCCGAACAACAACGCATGATAATACAGCTAAGAGATATAGAAGAATACGATTTTGATGAGATAGCAAAAATGTTGGATATGAACAATACTGCAGTGAGAGTAGCCTTATCGAGAGCGAGAAAAACAATAAGAGAACGATTAACTAATACACATAATTATGGTATTAAATAGTATAGAAAAATTACTTGAAAAGTACGAGAACGGGGAAACGAGCCTTAAGGAAGAGCAAGTGTTAAAAAACTATTTTTCTGGAGACAACGTTGCGCCACACTTAGAGCACTATAAACCCATGTTTATGTATTTTTTGGGAAACCAACAAGAACAGTTTACTAAAACCCTTCCATTAAAAACTAAAAAGAGATTTAATTACAGGTGGTTATCGGTTGCAGCAGTGGCGGTTATAATGTTGGGGGTTTATTTTAATCAGCCTGATGATTTAGGTACGATTGAAGACCCAGAACTAGCGTTTAACGAAGTATCAAAACAGCTAGCAATGATTTCAAATCATTTTAACAAAGGTACGGCTACTGTGGGCTACCTAGACGAGGTAAACAAAGGCGCATCAACCTTAAATTATTTGAATGAAATTGAAAATTCAACAAGTATAATTTTTAAGAAAGATCAGTAAAAAAACAAAAATGAAAACTTTAAATACACTTAACACAAATAAGATGAAAACACGATTAATAGTAGTAATTATGGCAATTATGTTGTTGCCGTTAACAGGAATGGCTCAAAAAAATGTTTTTGAGAAGTACAGTGACGACCCTAATGTAACCTTTGTGAACATTAAACCAAAGATGTTCCAGATGTTGGCAAAAATAAATATTGATGTTGATGATCCTGAGGCGCAAGCTTATATGGATATGGTAAAAAGCATTACCAGTTTTAAAACTATAGTTACTGACAATTCAGCAATTTCAGCAGATATCACAAAATGGGTAAAATCTCGTTCTAGTAAGTTAGAAGAGCTTATGGAAGTGAAGGACGATGGTACCGAAGTGATGTTTTACGTAAAAGAAGGAAAGGATGCAGACCACGTAGAAGAGTTGTTAATATTTGTAACAGGTATTGATAAAAAAATGGATGAGAAAGTTGAGATTAATGGAAAAGAGCGTAAAATAGAAACTGTAGTAGTATCTATGACAGGAGATATCGATTTGAATGAAATCTCTAAGTTAACTCAAAAAATGAATATCCCTGGAGGGCAGCATTTAGAGAAAGATAAATAAGATATCATCAAATTTCAATCATAAAATGAACATATATTTTCTTCATTCTATCTTTTAAATTTAGAATGAAGAAAATTTGTGTAACTTATTAATATTTAAGCATTAAAAGGCTTAGTTAATCATCAAACAAATGAAACGAACAGTTAAAACCTTTTTTATAACAGCTTTATTAAGTGTTGTTTTGGTAAGCTGTAATAGTGAACCAAGCTTACAACGATACTTTGTAGATCATCAAGAACAGCCAAATTTTATATCTCAGGATTTACCGGTATCTATGGTAAAATTAGATAAAACTAATTTCACTGAAGAGCAGAATGAAGCTTTTAATTCAGTACGCAGGTTGAATTTCTTAGGTTTTAATATAAACGATACTAACAAGGATGTATATGCAACAGAGCTAGGTAAGGTGAAATCCATTTTAAAGCAGGACAAATATCAGGACTTAATGGAATTTAGTGACAAAGGCAGAAAGATTTTGGTAAAATATATTGGTGATGATGATGAAGCGGATGAAGTGGTGCTTTTTGGAAGTGCAGAAGATATGGGTTTTGCAGTAGTGAGAATTTTAGGTAGTGACATGAGTCCTGAAAAAATGGTAACCCTTAGTGAAGCATTAAAAACATCAAATCTTGATGAGACACAAATGCAAGAAATGCTCGATTTTTTTAAGTAGATAATTTAGTAATAGATTATAATGTTAATAGAAAAAAGGTTTCCGAAATTGGAACCCTTTTTTATTTATTCTTTTATAGACTATAGAAATGAGCTAGTCTTGTTTGTGCCGATAATTGGAATAAAGCAAATTTATAAGTATTGCAAAAAACACCAGCGTTAAAATGGTAAGCACTAAAAAATTATCCAGAATATCCAGCACACCGAACACAAAGATACCAACTGCCATTAAACCGGTAAGCACTAATGATTGTTTGTCGCTTAACATAATTATCAATTAAATTCCGGTATAATTACCTGGAGTAATTTGTTTTAATTCTGTTTTAATTTCATCAGAAACCTCTAAGGTATCGATAAAATTTGAAATTGAAGTTTGATTTATTTTTTCATTGGTTCTGGTAAGTCCTTTTAAAGCCTCATATGGGTTTGGGTACCCTTCTCTTCTTAGGATGGTTTGAATAGCTTCAGCTACCACTGCCCAATTGTTTTCTAAATCTTCAGCAAACTTACTTTCATTCAGTAATAATTTGTTTAAGCCTTTTAAGGTGGATTTAAAACCTATGATCGTATGGCCAAAAGGGACACCAACGTTTCTTAAAACCGTACTATCCGTTAAGTCGCGCTGTAATCTTGATATTGGTAATTTAGCTGAGAGGTGCTCAAAAATAGCATTGGCAATACCTAAGTTTCCTTCAGAATTCTCAAAATCTATAGGGTTTACTTTATGTGGCATAGCAGAACTACCAACTTCTCCTTTTTTAATTTTTTGCTTAAAGTAGTCCATGGATACATAGGTCCAAACATCCCTATCCAAATCAATTAAAATAGTATTGATGCGTTTTAAAGTGTCGAACAAGGCAGCCATATGATCGTAATGTTCAATCTGTGTAGTTGGGAAAGAGTGCTGCAATCCTAACTTTTCTTGAACAAATGTATTTCCAAAGGCCTTCCAGTCAATATTGGGATAGGCTACGTGGTGTGCATTAAAATTACCTGTTGCGCCTCCAAATTTAGCGGCACTTGGAACATCATTTAGTAAATTAAATTGTTCTTCAAGACGCACAACAAATACCTCAATTTCCTTGCCTAAACGGGTAGGAGAGGCAGGTTGTCCATGGGTTCGTGCTAGCATTGAAACTTTAGCCCAATCTTTTACTAGTTCCTTTAATCTATT
Organism: Hyunsoonleella flava; assembly: GCF_004310325.1. Classification (GTDB taxonomy): domain Bacteria; phylum Bacteroidota; class Bacteroidia; order Flavobacteriales; family Flavobacteriaceae; genus Jejuia; species Jejuia flava. Next base: position 112,011 of record NZ_SIRT01000003.1, on the reverse strand, counting down.
TAAAACATTAAAATATTCTGGAACATAAACATCATTCATGGCTTCTTTAATACTTAATGGAATTGCCGTATTGTTAATGTCCTGCGATGTTAATCCAAAATGGATAAACTCTTTATATTCTGAAAGCCCTAAAGCATCAAACTTTTCTTTTATAAAATACTCAACAGCTTTAACGTCGTGATTGGTTATGCTCTCTATCTTTTTTATAGCCTCTGCATTTTCAGAAGAGAAATCTTTGTAAATGGCTCTTAAATCTTCAAAAATGCTGTGATTTACCTTTTCTAACTGAGGTAAAGGAATTTCGCAAAGGGCGATGAAATATTCTATTTCAACTAAAACACGATATTTAATTAAAGCTTCTTCTGAAAAATATGCACCTAATGCGTCAATTTTGTTTCTGTAACGACCATCAATTGGAGAAATGGCGTTTAGTGATGATAAAGACATTTTTGTTCGATTTTTTGGAAAGCCACAAAGATACGTTTTGATTTACGATTTGTGATATAAGATGTATTATTTTTTAGATGGTTTTTCTTTGGATGATTTCTTTATCTTTTTCAAAATATGTCTTGCACGCGCTTTAAAGGCTGCACTTTGAGAATGGAAATCGCGCTCTAAGATTAGAACTAATTCTGGATATACCCAATCGTAACCCTTTCCAAATAAAAATAAGGTATTCATGGAATAGGCTTTTGGGGCTACTTTTTCATCATTAATCATATAGTCGAAACAGGTTTCGATGATGTGTTCTTTATGAACTTCTGTTAAGTGGTGTTTTATTACATTATCTTCTTTTGATGCATATGCTTTTGCCAGCAGTTCGCAAATTTTTGCAACAGGTCGTACAGCTGAATCTAAGTGTACTTTTTTTATATTGGAAGTAAATGTATCCAAATACGGAATAATAGCTTCTAGTTTGTTACTGCACATAAACTCCAAAACCCATGCTGCTCTGGTAGACGTTTTGTCATCTACCATAAAAAGAATATCTAGAAGTTTCGGAACCAGTTCAGGATGTTCAATCACTAAATTCGCATAATAGAGACGTTTCTCACGAGAGTGATTTACATAATTTAATTCTTTATAAAGTTCAGCCGTAGTCAAAAGGTTTTCTTATTTTTAAAATCTAAATTTTACCTGTATGAAAATAGTAAAAAAAATAGGTTTAGTGCTTCTCATGGTCTTTATAATTGCTCAATTTTTCGGACCAGAAAAAAATGATGGCGATATCGCCTCCGTATCTGCTTTTGAAGCTGAAACAAACCCACCAGAAGATGTAAAACTCATTTTAAGAAATGCTTGTTATGATTGCCATAGCGATGCTACCCGTTATCCATGGTATAATAGTATTACTCCAGTAAATTATTGGTTGGCTGGACATGTTAAAGACGGAAAAAAACATTTTAATGTATCTAAGTGGGAAGGTAATTCCGTTAAACGAAAAGACCATAAATTTGAGGAATTGATTGAGGAAGTTGAAGAAGGAGAGATGCCATTAAATTCTTATACTTGGACGCATGGCGATGCGAAATTAACCGAAGCGCAGGTTAAAACCGTAATAGATTGGGCAAAACAAGTACGTGTTATGTACGGATTACAACCAAAGCCTGAATAAGATTCCAAAATCCAATAGAACAAACTTTAGTATTATGAAATTTATTTGAAGTTTGATATTTGAGTTTCGTGTGTATTTATGGAGAAAAAATTATTGATTATAGGCTACGTATGGCCAGAGCCCAATAGTTCTGCGGCTGGAAGCCGAATGTTGCAGTTAATTGATGTATTTCTTTCTGAAAACTACAATATAACATTTGCTAGTCCCTGTGCTAAAACTCAAAATGCTTTTGATTTAGATACTATTGGCGTTACCTCAAAAACTATTGCGTTGAATGACCCAAGTTTTGATGATTTCGTAAAAACATTGCATCCTCAAATCGTTATGTTCGATAGGTTTATGATGGAAGAACAATTTGGATGGCGGGTTGCAGAACAATGCCCCAATGCCATTAGAATTTTAGATACCGAGGATTTACATTTTTTGCGCAAAGGGAGACAGCAAGCTTTAAAGGACAAGCGGGCATTTGATAAAAAGTATTTGTTCAATGATGTTGCAAAACGTGAAATTGCAAGTATTTACCGCTGTGATTTAAGTTTAATTATTTCTAAGTCTGAAATGGAAATACTAAAAAATGATTTTAAAGTTGATGAATCATTATTGCTGTATTTACCTTTTCTGGAAGATGAAATTTTAGAACACCATTTTTCTGAACTCCCAAGATTTGAAGAGCGAGAACATTTTATTACTATCGGGAATTTTTTGCATCCTCCAAATTATGATGTTGTCTTGTATTTAAAGGAAGCTGTCTGGCCTTTAATTAGAAACCAATTACCAAAAGCTGAGTTGCACGTTTACGGAGCGTATGGTACTGAAAAAGTAACTCAGTTGCAGAATGAGAAGCAAGGATTTTTAATAAAGGGATTTGCTCAGGATGTAAATGAAGTGATGCAAAACGCTAAGGTATGTCTGGCACCTATCAGATTTGGAGCTGGACTAAAAGGTAAATTTATTGATGCTATGAAAAATGGTACACCGATAGTTACAACTAAAGTTGGGGCAGAAGGAATGGTTGCTCAAATAATGGCTTGCGGATCTATTGGTGATACTCCTGAAGATATTGCTGAAAAAGCAGTTAAGCTCTATCAGGATAATCAACTATGGAGCGAAAAACACAAGGTGATTCCTCAAATTTTCAATACATATTTCAATAAAAACCATCACAAGAATACTTTCCTGGATGTATTAAGTGAGACTTTAGACAATCTTGAAAAAAAGCGTCAAAATAATTTCATTGGACAAATGCTAGTGCATCACACCTTACAAAGCACAAAGTATTTGAGTAAATGGATCGAGGAGAAGAATAAATAAATTTTCATTTAGAAGTTGTAATTCAGTACTTTAAATTAGTGTTCATTATAAAAGCTCATCAGCTATTTTGGTATCATATCTAGATCTTTCTGTAAAATCATTGATAATAGTTAACTTTATAAAAAAAATTGTATTGAATTTTCATTGTAAAGGTTTTTTAGCGTTCATCATTGTGTTCTGTGTATTTAGGGCAACGTGTCAAAATGTGCCGCCTAATCTAATGGCAACTGGCGATCAAAGTTATTGCCCAGGTACTCAAATAAACATCACTACAAGTTTTGATATTATTGATCCTGATGATACACAAATTGATGCGTTTTTCATTCAAATTTCTGAAGGATACACTTTAGGAGAAGATCGGCTCATATTAACAGGGAGCCACCCAAATATTCTCTGGGGTTGGGACGCTAACCAAGGAAAACTTTCATTAGCTGGTGTTTCCAATTTACCAATGAATTATACAGATCTAATAGCTGCAGTTAATAATGTTGTCTTTGAAGGTACAACAAATACAGAAGGAGGTGACAAGCTGTTTTCATTCACCATTGGAAGCGCAAATTATTTGCCATCTACAGACCACTACTATGAATATGTTCCTGATTTAGGGATTACTTGGACTGCCGCCCGTGCTGCCGCTGATGCAAGAACTTACTTTGGCTTAAAAGGCTATTTAGCTACTATCACTACACCTGAGGAGGCACAACTGTCTGGAGAACAAGCTGCAGGTGCCGGTTGGATAGGTGGAAGTGACGAGCAAACAGAAGGGGTTTGGAGATGGATGACTGGACCTGAAGCTGGAACCATATTTTGGAATGGCGGTGTTAATGGTGCTACACCTAATTATGCCAACTGGAATGCAAACGAACCCAATGATTGTTGCTCCAATGTGCCTAGAGAAGAGAATTATGCACATGTAACCAGTCCAAATGTTGGTAATCTAGGGTCATGGAACGATTTGCCAAATACTGGAGATGCAAATCCATCCAGTCCATACCATCCTCAAGGCTACATAGTAGAATATGGTGGCACACCTGGAGATCCGATTGTCGATATTTCTGCCAGTACAAGAATAAATATTCCTGAAATCACAAATGTTGTCACACCACCTGCTATATGTGGCTCTGGAAGCTTTACTTTGGAAGCAACAGCTTCAGATGGCGATGTAGCTTGGTTTGATAGCCCAATAGCTACAACACCAGTTTTTACTGGATCAATATTTACTACTCCTGTAATAAATACAACTTCTAGCTATTACGCTATGGCATCAGTTAATGGTTGCTACATAGGAGAAAGGACAGCGGTAATTGCGCAAGTGAATCCTATTCCAGATATAGTGAGTGTAAACGAAACTACTATTTGTTTTGGGGAAACAGGAACTTTAGGTGCCAATGCTTCCATAGGTATTGTCAATTGGTATTCCGTACCCACTGGTGGAACTGCTATCACAAGTGGTAGTTTGTTTAATACTCCTATGCTTACAAATACCACCACTTATTATGTAGAAGCCACTGCAAATGGTTGTACAACAGCAGCACGAACACCAGTTACTGTAACGGTACAGCAAACAATGGCGCCCACAGGAAATGGTGTTCAGGAGTTTTGTGATATTGAAAGCACAACTCTAGCTGGTTTGGATGTAATAGGAACTGACATAAAATGGTACGAAACTCCAACAGGAGGTACTCAAATAAGTTCATCTGCGGTGGCGCAAAATAATACTACATATTATGCATCTCAGACAATTTCAGGATGTGAAAGTGCAGATAGATTACAGGTTTTGGTGTTTGTTTATGAAACAGTAGTACCATTACAGCCCTCAGAAATAGATGTGATGGAAACCTGCGATTCTGACCTAGATGGAGATGACAATAACGGACTGGCTCTATTTGATTTAACCACATATGAACCAACATTATTGAATGGAAGCAATGCTTCTGAATTTAGCTTTCAGTACTTTACTGATGCGTCAAGACTTACACCTATTGTTACAGCTCCTGAATCTTTCGAAAATACTGTAACAAATGAACAAACCATATATGTTAGAATAGAGAATAATTTAAATGTCAACTGCTACACCGATGTGTCATTTAATGTGCGGGTAAATCCGCTGCCAAGTGTTCAACCCGCAGTAACGTTTCAAAATTGTGATGAGGATGGTAACCCTGATGGGTTTACAAATTTTAATTTAAATGAATTGGATGATATCATCACTACCGAATCTCCTGCTAATTTCAATATTACGTACCATGCGTCTCTAAATGATGCTAATATGGCCAATAACCCGTTAAATCCGTTACCCTATAATAATCAAACCTCAAATACCATTTATGGTCGTGTGGAGAATAACGCAACTGGCTGTTATGATGTTACGATGATAACCCTTGATGTTTCCACAACAGCGCTTTCACCAAATTTTATTAGAGAGTTAGATACATGCGACGATGACGATATTCCTGATGGTTTTTATGTGTTCGATTTAACCACAGTTTCTGCAGATTTCATAAACCAATTTCCAACAGGTCAAAATTTAACAGTACACTATTTTAAGAGTTTGTCTGATGCTCAATTAGAAGAAAATGAAATTCTGAATCCAACAAATTACACCAATGGTACTCCGTTTTCCGAAACTTTGTATGTTAGGGTTGAAAGTGAAGATAATGGTGATTGTTTTGGTATAGGGCCAAATTTAGTGTTGACAGTTTTTCCGCGTCCAGAATTTGAGGTGGACCAATCAGAAACCTTTTGTTTAAATGGAGGATCTGTTATTTTAAATACCTTTAATCCTAACGGGGTTTATTCATATGAATGGCGAGATTCAAACAACAATATCGTCAGTACTTCTGAAACTGCCACAGTAGCGACCGAAGATATCTATACCGTAGTGGCAACATCAGTAGAAGGCTGTGAGTCATTTCCTGTGTCGTTTCAAGTGAAAGCATCGGGAATTTCTACAATTACAGAAACAGATATTACTGTTAAAGATTTATCAAACAACAATACCATCACCATTGACGACTCCAATATTGGTATTGGAGACTATGAGTTTGCTTTGGATAATGAGTTTGGACCATTTCAAGATAGTCCTTTATTTCAAAATGTATTTGCGGGTGAGCATACTGTAGATGTGAGAGATAAAAACGGTTGTGGGGTGATTAGCCTTCAGGTGTTCGTTATGGGATTTCCAAAGTTTTTTACGCCCAATGGAGATGGTGCCAACGACACTTGGAATGTTAAAGGCCTAAGCAATGCGTATTTGCAAAATACCACTGTTTTTATTTATGATAGGTATGGTAAGCTTATCAAACAATTAAAGCCTTCAGCCGAAGGTTGGAACGGTACGTTTAATGGGCAGTTGCTTGCTTCAAACGATTATTGGTACGTGGTAAATTTAGTAGACGATACAGGTGCTACTAGGATTTTCAAAGGACACTTTAGTTTAATTAGGTAGTTTTTTAGTTTGGGTACCCGCCTACTGGTAGACATGTTCCTTTCCCAGTAGCTATCGGGAAAGAGGGCAAACATAGAGCCTGTGTTGAGTGGAGCCAAAGTATTCAATCCCTAACACGCGCTCGTTTGTTAGCTTTATTTTTAAGTTGAAATACATTTTCTTTTTGGAAAGGTTTGTTTATCGGTCTCTTATAACAGTCAGTTACAGATAAATTAACCTAGAAAAACTTGGTTTTTACCTCAGTTCTTTATGGTATGGCATCTTTATTCATCCTTTATTTCGAGCCATTGTTCATAGGTTATAACTCGTTTTTCGTTATCTCCTTTGGTCTTTCCTGGTAAAATCCCTATGAATTCGAGATAATGTCCATCTGGATCGCTAAAATATATTGAGACTGCTGGCACCCAACAAAAAACCATTGGTTCTTCATTGTCGTCTTGCAGAAAATTCCAATAATTTAAGTTATGAGATTTTAAAAAATCAATAGATTCATTTATTACCCATTCGGGATCACATTCAAAAGCAAAATGCCTTAAATCAATTTCTTTTTTAGGTTTTTCCCATAAGCCAAGCATTGCTTGTTTGTCACTTCCAATCCAGAAAAAGGCAGCTCTCCTTTCTGATTCAAATCGACACTGTTTTAAACCAAGAACTTTAGAGTAAAATTCAATTGATTTCTCTAAGTTTTCAACATAGAGGTGAGTTTCATAAAGTCCTTTAATCATAATCTGTTTTCGTTTTCTTAAATACCATACAATGGTCTAGTATAACCTTCAGTAGTGATTTAATATAAATTAATTTTAGGTTTGTCACAGAGGTTAGCAATTCCGAGCGGATTCGAACAGGTAGTAATTGCGATTATAAATTGTTGTAATACGCTATCTTTTCAGTTTAATATTTTTCAACCCCACTTTAAATGCTAATTCACCATCAATTTCAATGAATTTTCCATTTTGATCATAAAACTCTACAAATGCAGTTTTTCTATCAATAATCTCCATAACAGTTCCAATCGTCCCAATTTCTATTCCGTTTTTAAGTTTTTCTTTAAGACTAACTTTTTTATAAAGCCATTTTTTCTCAAGTCGTTTCCGTTCAACCTCTTTTTTGGGAATTCCGAAAATCAATGCTTTAATCCAATCATAAATCGCATTTAATACCAACCAAATTCCAGCAAGAATCCATCTCGCAAATATTTCTCCAAATATTTCGCCCATTGACAATTCATATTAATATTTTCGATAATGCATCGAAATTTAGTGTAGATACGTCTTTTTAGTGACTTATATCTCATAACAAACGAAGTTAGTTAAATTTTCTTGCAGTTTAAAGTAAAGTGTCATCGCTCATATAAACACTCTTGTTTTTACTATGATACACATTACAAAAACGCAAAATCCTTCGGTTTAAGTTTAAAATTCGTCCTATATTTGCACCTCATTAAAAAACAGAACAATGCAAGACGGATTATACGCAAAATTCAATACTTCAAAAGGCGAAATATTAGTAGCTTTAGAATATAAAAAGACGCCAGGAACCGTGGGTAACTTCGTGGCTTTGGCAGAGGGTAATCTAGAAAATTCGGTAAAACCTCAAGGTACACCATATTATGATGGCTTAAAATTTCATAGGGTAATTCCTGATTTTATGATTCAAGGTGGCTGTCCAAACGGAACAGGTGCTGGAAACCCTGGTTATCAGTTTGATGATGAATTTCACCCAGATTTAAAACATGACGGTCCAGGTGTTTTATCTATGGCAAATGCTGGCCCTGGTACTAACGGGAGTCAGTTTTTTATTACTCATGTAGAAACACCATGGTTGGATAATAATCATACAGTTTTTGGTAAAGTAGAACATGGGCAAGAGGTTGTGGATGCTATTGCACAGGGTGACGAAATTGAGAGCGTAGAAATTATAAGGGAAGGGGCAGACGCAGAGGCATTTAATGCGATTGAAGCGTTTAGAACTTTTGAAGGCTCAAGAGAAAAAAGATTAGCCGAAGAAAAAGCAAAACAAGAAGCAGAGCTAGAAAAAGTGGCTGCGGGATTTGAAAAAACAGATAGTGGTTTGCGCTACCAAATTATTCAAAAAGGTGATGGTGTAAAGGCAGAAAAGGGTAAAACAGTTTCTGTACATTATAAGGGCCAGTTAATGGACGGTACGGTTTTCGATTCTTCATATAAGAGAAACCAACCAATAGATTTTCCATTAGGTGTTGGTCAAGTAATTCCGGGTTGGGATGAAGGTATTGGCTTACTGAATGTTGGTGATAAAGCACGTTTGGTAATTCCAAGTCATTTAGCCTACGGAAGTCGCGGCGCTGGTGGCGTAATTCCTCCAGATGCAAATTTAATTTTTGATGTAGAATTGATGAATGTGAAATAAGCGAGGCACAGCTTTTATACAAGTTTGTGCATTGCTTGTTATCTTCAAAATCAAAGCTTTTGTAAAAAAGCCAACGGATTATTTATAAATTATCAAAAGGGCGCTTTAAATGAGCGCCTTTTTTGCGAATAATAGCAGTCTGACGTTAAATTAATAGATTTATCGAGTTTTTTTAAGCAACTTATTTTGTCTATGTAATTTTGCACCGTGGAAAGCGTAAAACAAACTCATTTTTACTCCGAAGTTCTCAAAGAACTCAATTATCCTTTTGGAGATGTTTTCATATTTAAAGGTTTTGTTGTTGCAGAAATAAAACAAGGTGTTGTTGTAAGCTGGATGGAACACGCAAGACATTTTGTGCAAGATGTGGCATATTATCTAGGTACAGATGGAAAGGATGTGGTTTACATTTCCAACCGTATAAATTCGTACTCGGTAAAGGCGGTTGACTGGTTAAAGTTCTTCAAAAGCGACTATAGTATGAAAGCCTATTGTGTGGTTTCCAATAACCCGATGAACAAGATGAATTTGATGGTAGAGAATTTATTCTTCAACAATAAAATAAAGCATTTTATGTCTTTATACGAGGCAATTAATTGGGTTAAAAAAGAGCTTGACGAGGTCGCATAATCATAATTAATACTTATTTTAGAACCACATATATAAATCTATTATTGTGGACGCTGAAAAACTTGAAAAACTAAAATATCCAATAGGGCAATTTCAATGTCCTGAACTAATTACCCAAGCTCATATTAATGAATGGATTGCTATTTTAGAAACCTTCCCTATTCGGTTTGAGGCTTTGGTAAAGCATTTAAATAAGGAACAACTTGATACGCCATACAGACCAGACGGTTGGACTATAAGGCAAACAGTGCATCATGTTTCTGACAGTCATCATCATAGTTACACACGATTCAAATGGGCACTTACTGAGGATAAACCTTTGATAAAAGCTTATAATGAGGCAGATTGGGCAGAATTGTTCGATAGCAGAACAGCGCCAATACAGATGTCTCTTGAGCATTTAAAAGCTATTCACTATAAATTGGTGTATCTGTTAAAAGGTTTGTCAAAAGACGATTTGAAAAAAAGCTTTAGACATCCCGAAACCAATAGCGAAGTGCCACTAGATTATAACATTGGCAATTACGCGTGGCATAGCAACCATCATTATGCACATATTGAAAACGTAATGAAGCAAAAAGGGTGGCTTTAAAATGATAAGACGTTTTACTAAAGAGGATATCAAAGCATTGTTGGATATATACAATTATTATGTAACCAATACGGTCTCTACTTTTGATATTGAACCTTTAACATTTGACACATTTCAGGCAAAAGTGAATCGTATAGATTCTGAATATCCATTTTTGGTTTTTGAAGAGGGCAATGAGATTTTAGGATTTGCATACGCCAGTAGGTTTAGACCGAAACCAGCATACAATTTTACGGTTGAATCTACGGTATATGTAAAACACGATGCACATGGACAGCAGATAGGGACAAAACTTTATAAGGAGCTACTAGACAAATTGAAGTTTACAGACGCACATACAGTATTGGGTGTTTTAACGATCCCAAATGATGCTAGCGTTAAACTTCATGAGAAGTTTGGATTTAAAGAAGTAGCACTTTTAAAAGAAGTAGGCTTAAAATTTGGCAAGTGGCACGATGTAGGTATCTACCAACTTAAACTTTCCATTTAATATTACAACCGATACTTGGTTTTTGATTTGCCGTGTTTTCTTTGTTTTCAATTAAACAATCTAAGGCATGCCTTAAATCTTTTCCTGTGAGAGGAATATCATTTCCAGGTCTGGAATCATCCAATTGTCCGCGATATACTAACTCTAAATTATCATCAAATACATAAAAATCAGGCGTGCATGCTGCATCGTAAGCTTTAGCAACATCCTGCGTTTCATCGTATAAATAGGGAAATGGATAACCTTCTGTTTGTGCATGAACTTTCATTTTCTCAGGACTATCCTGAGGGTAATTTTCGACATCATTACTAGAAATCGCAATAACATTAATGCCTTTAGATTTGTATTCATTTGCAATAGCGACCAATTCTGAATTCACATGTATTACAAAAGGGCAGTGGTTGCAAATAAATAGAATAACCATGCCTCTTTCGCCCTTAAGTGCGTTTAAACTTAAAACGGAATTAGAAACAGTATCTAAAAGTGAGAAATCTGGAGCTTTAGTTCCTAACGGAAGCATATTTGATGGAGTTCTTGCCATAACGTTTTGTTTCTTCAAATGTCGGAATTATTTATATTTTTGAAAAATGAGCGATACAATATCTTTTGAAGATTTTACCAAAGTTGATTTAAGAGTAGGAACTATTATTGAAGTAAATGATTTTCCTGAAGCCAGAAATCCAGCATATCAATTAACTATTGATTTTGGAGATTTGGGTATCAAGAAGTCTTCTGCACAAATAACAACCCTGTACACCAAAGACGATTTACTTAACAGGCAAATTGTTGCAGTTGTGAATTTCCCAAACAAACAAATCGCCAAATTTATGAGCGAGTGTTTGGTTTTGGGCGCTGTTAACGGTAAAGACGTTATTTTGTTGAACCCAGAAACTAAGGTAAAAAACGGTAGCACTGTTTCTTAAAGCTCATCCCTAAAAAATATAGCGTTCATTAAAAGCTTATTTGTACCATACCAAAACGCTCTAAAGTTGGTATTATCAGTAAATGCCACAACTTTCCCATTACCAGATTTTTGTATTTTTAAGGGAACACTTCCTGACAATACATCTAAATTAGGTTTTGATATATAACCACTTAAAAGCGGTGATTTAGCATACTGAATTGGATTGTTATAACTAAGGGAATCTGCTTTCATAAAAATTGTTGTATTCCTAAACATGGGAAGTCTGTCATTTTTGTAACCAAAATTTATGGGATGCGAACGGTCTATTTTTGTTTCAAAAATGGCGCCACCAATACGCTGTGCACCCTTAAAACTACTTACATCTTCAAAAGTTATAGTTTTGGCTGGGATATCAATTTTTTCAAATTTGGCTTTTATAAACTCTTGTTTTTCAAGCCATTTCACGGTATTTCTATACCCGATAATGGTACCTCCATTTTTAGTCCATTCCTTTAATTTTTTTGTTTCAGCATCGCCCAATCTGCTTAAATTAGGAATGATAATCGTATTGTATCTATCTAAATTAGCTCTTCTAATACTTTTTGTATCTAGTTTGGTTACGGTTACATCATAACGTGTGTCAAGCAAATGCCAAATTTCTCCAGCGTCATAAGATGAAATTCCAGAACCTACAATAAGGGCAATTTCTGGTTTTTCGAGAGTTTTAAAATTTCGGCTGCCTAAATCTATACCTTGTGTTAATCCTGTGCTAACTGAATTAACAGTTACATGACTTTCTTTTGCTACTTTTTGGAGAAAACTATGCAGTTCATCAGCCTTTAATTTTTGATTTTGAACAGGTATCAAAATAGTGCCGTAATCGTAGTCTATGCCATTTATGCTAAATTGTTTTAAAGCTACTTTTACCCTGGTTCCTTTTGATAAAACTTCATTAAGGAACTTTGGTGAATAGTACTCATGCCATTCCATCAGGTATGCATAATTACTTTTAGATGTTACCGCACCGTCCTTCAATTTTAAGTCTTTAACTTCATTTCCAAGGTTTGAGGTAGCAACATTATTGGCGTAGTCTAAATTAAAAGCTAACGGGAACGTCCATGCTGAAATGTCATAGAACAAGCTATCTCGAAACGACGTTCGTTTTTCAAACATGGCATTAATCAACCTGCTGTTCTTTTGGTTTTTGGGAACAATAAAGCTGTACCCTCTTTTAAAGGTTTTTCCATTGGCTTTAAAGTCATTGTCTATCTCATGAATTCTTATGTTGTGACGATTAAGAATTTCAGCCAAATGAAACGTTTTAGCAGCATCTTTTTCATCTCCAAACACAATGGCTTTTCCTTTGTCTTTGGCACTCTCGCTTCTGGCATTTTTATAGAAGTTTTGTTGATATGTTAAGATGTCTTCTCGCATTTCAACGGCAGCCTCTAAAGTGGATAAACTTGTGGTAAACTGGTTTCGTATTGTAAATGGAAAGGTTAAAATTCCGTTGTCGCTTTCTTGAATATGACCTCTGGAACTGGCTTGCTCAAATAAAATACCAATACTGCCATTGATGTCAGGAAACGTAGAGCCTTTACCATAGTAGAAATCATCATAGCTCTCTTCAGTAAAGTATAAGGAGCCTATTTTATCTAGGGCTTTTGCATGATAATTACCAATTTTAGCAGTTAATTCTTGATTCAGTTTTGGGGTTAAGGGGTGTGTTCTTGAAGGGATACCAGGTTGAAAAAAGAAAGTAGAATACGTACCCATTTCATGATGGTCGGTTAAAATATTAGGCAGCCACTTGTGGAAGGTTTTAATTCTAACTCTAGACTCTGGTAATTGTACAGGTAGCCAATCTCTGTTCATGTCAAACCAATAGTGGTTGGTTCTTCCTCCCGGCCAAACCTCACTATACTCTCTGTCGTTTGGGTCTGGATTAAGATTAATGCTCTTGTTAGTATTCACCCAATATGCAAAACGTTGTAATCCGTCCGGATTATATGAAGGATCAAAAAGAATCACCGTATTATCCAGTAGATTATCTATCTCGTTTCCTTCTGCAGCAGCCAAATAGTATGCCACTAATAAAGCCGCATTGGAGCCACTAGGTTCATTTCCATGTATGGAGTAGCCTTGGTACACCACGATTGGGTTTTTGCTATTATCAACCGATGTATCGCTATTAGTCGCTTCAATGTGTTTTGTTCTAATAGTTTCAATGTTTGCGAGATTTTTAGGCGAACTTATAGTAAGTAGTAATAGTGGTCTGGCTTCAAAAGTTTTACCTCTATTCTCTATAGTGATTCTATCTGAAGCATCTGCTAAAGCATACATATATTGCACCAATTTGTCGTGCGTAATATGCCATTCTCCTACTTGGTGACCAACAACGCTTTCAGGTGTTGGTATATTTTTGTTATAGGCAACGTTTTGTGGTAAGTAATACGATAAGTCGGGCGTGTTTTGGGATGTTAGAGTCAACGCAAACATCACAAAACAAACTAGTAATAGCTTCTTCATAAGAGATTTTTTGACGTATAAATATAAAAAAACCGCCATGAGTAATGGCGGTTTCATTATGATAAATCTTTGTTAAAGCTTAAATATCGTCAAAATCTATATCAGTAAAATTGTCGGTAGATTTTGTTTCTTCTGTTGCGCTACTTTCAACAGTCGGTTTTTCATAGTCTTTTTTGAAGTCTTTTTGATGACGCTCACTAATCACTTCATTTCCTTTTTCTCTAATAATGAAATCAGTCATTTCAGCTAGAATTTCCTTGAACTCAGAGAAATCTTCCTTATAAATATAGATTTTGTGCTTTTTGTAATGGTACGACCCGTCATCATTCGTAAATTTTTTACTCTCAGTAATTGTTAAGTAATAATCTTCAGCTTTTGTAGCTCTAACATCAAAAAAATAGGTGCGTCTTCCTGCTCTTAATACTTTAGAAAAAATTTCCTCTTTCTCCATCATACCGTTATTGTTCATTATACTTTGTTAAATATTGATTACTTCAAAAATCTAAAAAAAACCGAAACTTACCAACATTTTTTAAATATTCTTTTTAAAATGCTGATTTTTATTGAATTAAATCCAACGGTTTATTTTAAATTGAAAGTTAGCTTATTTTGTTTTCAGAAGACTCGCTAAGTTGCTTTAAGTACAAATCTTTATAGTAGCCTTCAACGTTTATAAGAGTTTCATGTGTGCCCTCTTGAATAATTTTTCCATCATCTAAAACAATAATTTTATCTGCATTTTTAGCAGAAGACACACGATGGCTTACTATGATTGTGGTTTTGCCTTTCGAAATTCTAAAAAGGTTTTTCAATATTTTTTCCTCAGTTTCTGTATCAACAGCAGATAAGCAATCGTCAAACAATAAAATTTGTGGAGATTTAATAATGGCTCTAGCTATGGAAACTCTTTGCTTTTGACCTCCTGATAGCGTAATACCACGTTCTCCCAAAACAGTGTCATAACCTTTACTAAACTTAACTATGTTTTTATGGACGTAGGCGTTTTTTGCTGCAGTAATGACGTCTTCATCAGTAGCATCTTCTTTCCCAAATTTGATATTGTTCTTAATAGAGTCTGAAAATAAGAAGGCATCTTGTGGTACATAACCTATGTTTTCTCTCAAACTAGACAAATTATGTTTGCTGATTTCAATATCATTTAAAAGAATTTGTCCCTTATCGATATCATATAGCCTACCTACCAAATCTAATATTGTAGATTTTCCTGAACCTGTTTTCCCCAAAATAGCTAAGGTTTCTCCAGCTTTTATTTCAAACGAAACACCTTTTAAGGCTTGAATATTCGTATCATCGTAAGTGAAAGATACATTTTTAAAAGTAATATCTCCAGTGATGTTTGTGGGGTGCTCAACCTCATTTCTAATTTCGGGTTCAATTTTTAAAAATTCATTGATACGCTTTTGTGATGCCTCAGCTTGCTGTACAATGGATGTCACCCAACCTACAGTTGCTACTGGCCATGTGAGCATATTTACGTAAATAATAAATTCCGCAATAGTACCTAGACTTTCAATCTCGCCGTTAATGTATTGCATGCCACCTATGTAAATTACTAAAAGGTTACTGGTGCCAATTAGCAATATCATCATAGGGAAAAATAAAGCTTGTACTTTTACAAGATGTAGTTGCTTCTCTTTACTAGTAGTTGAAAGTGCATCAAAATCTGCCGAGGTTTTTGGCTCAATACCATAAGCTTTAATTACTGATATACCACTAAAAGATTCTTGTGTAAACGTTGAAAGCTTTGACAGATATTCTTGTACAATGGTACTGCGCTTATGTATTTCTTTACTTAATTTATAGATAATTACAGATAGAATTGGCAATGGTATAACTGTGTACAACGTAAGCGTTGGTGCTTGATTATACATATAAATCAAAGCAATGACGAATAAGGTAATAGTATTGATACTGTACATTATTGCTGGACCAGCATACATACGAACCCTACCTACATCTTCACTTATTCGGTTCATTAAATCACCTGTTCTGTTTTTTTTATAAAAGTTAAGTGAGAGTTTTTGGTATTGCGCGTACACCTCATTTTTAAGGTCGTACTCAATGTATCTGGAAACATTGATAATAGTTTGGCGCATCAAGAAAGTAAATAACCCTGCAATTATTGCAGCACCTATTATATACAGTATCGCTTCTAATAATTCGCCTTTTATTTCAGTATCGCTCAATCCTGCTTTATTTTCAATAATTTCGAAAATACGCCGGATATAACGTGGTGTAAAGAGCAAAAATATTCGAGCAACAATAGTAATTACAACCCCAACTAGCAAGTGGGTTTTGTACTTTAAAAAATACTTGTTTAGGTGCTTGAGTTCTTTCACTTAAATTAAAAAAATAAGTAGCAAATATACGCCATTATAAATACAATTGCCTTGGTGCGGGTTTTAAGAACTGTTAAATAATCAATAAAAGAATTTACCAGAACAAAACCATAAATGAAAGCTTGTTTTATTAAAATAGTCTTATTTTTGCCAGCATAAAAGGTAAAAAACTTACTATACGTTTTAACTTAAGTTCTTTGTAATGATGCTAAACAGAAGACATATTCGTGTAAAGGTGATGCAAACCATTTATGCCTTTAGGGGCAGCGAAAGTGATGATTTAAAAAAGGATGAAAAATTCCTGTTGTTTAGCATAGAGAATATGTACAGTTTGTATCTACTAATGATGTCTTTGTTGTTAGAGGTTCAAAAAAGAGCTGTACAAGATATTGAGAACAAACAGAAAAAGCATCTAGCTACTTCAGAAGATAAAAATCCCAACAGGAAGTTTGTGAACAATCAAGTGTTTCAGCTGATAGCACAAAATGAAGCGTTTATGGAACAGATAAAAGACAATTCATCCATCAATTGGGAATTGGATAACGAGTATATAGATATCATTTTTAAAGCCATTACTAAAAGTGATGTATATAACGATTATATGCAAACCAGAACATCTGATTTTAAGGAAGATAAAGATGTTTTTATTGATATTTTTAAGGAGGTTGTTGCACCAAATGATAAGCTGTACGATTATATTGAGGATAAGAATTTAACGTGGTTAGATGATTTGCCAACTGTAAATACCACCATTTTAAAACTACTTAGAAAATTAAAATTGACAAGTTCTAAAGGACACTTTACCCCAAAACTTTATAAAGACACAGAGGACAAACAATTTGCGATAGATTTGTTTACAAAAACTATTTTGAATACTAAGGGTATTAACGAAGAAATAGCGCAAAAAACAAAAAATTGGGATGCTGATAGAATTGCAAGTTTAGACTATGTTTTATTGCAAATGGGTATATGTGAATTGCAACATTTTCCATCAATACCAGTAAAGGTAACCATAAACGAGTACCTGGAAATAGCAAAGGAATATTCGACCCCCAAAAGTAGTATTTTTATTAATGGTATTTTGGACAAACTGGTAAAAGAATACAAAAAAACCGATAAATTAAATAAGGTAGGGCGTGGTTTAATGTAGACTAAACCCTGTTAAGAAGCTCATAAAAGTTTTTAAACAGTTAAATTATTCCTATTTTTGACGCACCAAATCATAAAAACAAGAATTATGAAAAAAGTAATATTAGGATTAAGTGTATTATGCTTAGTAGCTTTTACAAGCTGCAAAGAGGACGCTACAAAAAAAATAAGTGAAGCCAATGTGGCAAAAGCTGCTGAAAGAGATGCTGTAGCATCAAAATTTCCAGTTTTAGAGTTTGACAAAAAAGAGCATGATTTCGGCGAGATTGAAGCTAAAACTCAGGTGGAAACTGTTTTTAAATACAAAAATACAGGAGAAGCGCCTTTAGTAATTACTGATATTAAAAGTACTTGCGGTTGTACAGTGCCAAAAGATTGGAGTAGAGAACCTTTAGCTCCAGGGGGAGAAGGGCAATTTACTGTGAAATTTAATGGTAGTGGTACCAATAAAGTGTCAAAAACCATTAACATTACTGCTAATACGGAAAGTGGTAGAGAAAGTGTTAAAATTACGGCATTTGTAAAGCCAGATCCAAACAAAGCTAAACCAGCGCAAAGCTAAATTACATAATCAATGGGAGAAGGAGGATTCGGCAGTTTGTTGCCATTTGTATTAATGTTTGTGGTTATCTATTTCTTTATGATAGCACCTCAAATGAAACGTGCAAAAAAGGAAAAGAAATTTGCAGCAGAATTAAAAAAAGGTGATAGAGTGATAACCAAAAGTGGTTTGCATGGTAAAATAGCCGAACTAAACGATAAAGATAACTCGTGCGTCATTGAAACTTTAGCCGGCAAGTTAAAGTTTGACCGTTCTGCAATTTCTATGGAGATGAGTAATAAATTGAATGCTCCAGCAGGCTCCAAAAAATAAAGACTAAAAACTGACTTTGAAAAAGCTTCCTATTGCGGGAAGCTTTTTTGATTTTTAGCAGTTTTTATATTTATCATGCAGTCCTATACCATTTAAAATCATCGGCATAATTTTTTCTAAACGCGCTTGTTTGGTTGCTTCACGTTTTGCTGTTGAAATGTGCTCACAATACTCGCGCTGCTTGTAATTTGATAGACTAGTGAAGGCTGATCTTAAGTCTGAATTGCCTTTAAGTGCATCATTAAGCTCTTTTGGGATAACAACTTCTTTTTTACTTCTATCTGGTCTTATTTCCTTCCCTAGTTTTTGGTTTTCTATAGCTTCGTTTACATAAGCTAAAACTACGTTTTTGTCAATATCATCAATAGATTCAAAGCGCATTTGTCGCATCGCTTTAGTTTTGCCGTCTTGTGAGTTTTGTAAAATTTGTAGTTTATCTTTTAGAAAGACACCGTTAAAAAACCAAATCCCAAAATGGTTTTTAAAAGCGCCTATACTTACCACATTTTTGTTTTTAAGGGTATACACTGGGAAGCTCCATTTTATAGTTTCTTCCAGTTCTGTGGATAGGATGATGGAACGTAACAATTCTAATGCTTCACTATAATGCGTGTTTTCTTCTATATATTCTTCTACAGAGTGTACTTTTTTCATTTGATGTTTTGAAGTATTTATGAAATCAAATCACCCTTAGCTTTTTCAGCTGTCAATTCTGCAATCTTACAAATCACTTCGGTGGCTTTAATCATACTTTCTACAGGGACATATTCATAACGCCCATGAAAGTTGTGGCCACCAGCAAAAATATTAGGACAGGGTAATCCCATATAACTTAACTGCGACCCGTCCGTTCCACCGCGAATGGCTTTTATCAAAGGTTCAATATCTAAGAGTTTCATTGCTTCTTCGGCAATATCTACAATATGCATTACAGGTTCAATCTTCTCCCGCATGTTGTAATATTGATCTTTTATTTCAGTAGTTATAACTTCTCTTCCATATTGGGAGTTTAGCTCATTGGTCAATTTATGCATTACTTCTTTTCGGGCTTCAAAATGGCCTTTATCATGGTCGCGAATAATGTATTGCAATGTAGTTTCTTCAACCTCGCCCACAATATCATGCAAATGGAAAAAACCTTGGTATTCCTCGGTGTGCTCTGGGGTTTCTATACGTGGTAAAGAGTTGATGAATTCCGTAGCAATGTACATGGAGTTTATCATTTTCCCCTTCGCATAGCCTGGGTGTACTATTTTACCCTTTACCTTTACAACAGCACTGGCAGCATTAAAGTTTTCGTATTCCAGTTCTCCAATTTGGCTACCATCCATCGTATAAGCCCAGTCTGCACCAAACTTTTTAATATCAAATTTATGAGCGCCACGACCAATTTCCTCATCGGGGGTGAAACCTACTCGTATCGTACCATGTTTAATTTCAGGGTGCTGGATTAAATATTCCATCGCTGAAATAATTTCACAAATGCCTGCTTTATCATCAGCTCCTAAAAGGGTTGTGCCATCTGTTGTAATCAACGTTTGACCTATATATTGTTTTAAATCTTCAAAATAATCAAGAGATAATATTATATTTTCTTCCTTGTTTAAAACAAGATCGCCACCATGGTAATTCTCTACAATTTGAGGTTTAACATTGGCTCCAGTAAAATCTGGAGAGGTGTCGAAATGAGCAATAAAACCTATGGTAGGTACTTCATGATCTACATTGCTGGGTAGTGTAGCCATAATATATGCATTGTCATCAATAGAAACATCTTGCATGCCTATGCGCTTTAATTCTTCGGCAAGTTTATTGGCTAGGTCCCATTGTTTTTTTGTGCTAGGTGTTGTGTCCGAATTGGGATCGGACTCCGTGTCAATGGTAACATAACTTACAAAACGTTTTATGATATCTTCTTTTGAAATCATGTAGAACTATGGTTTAAGTTTTTAGTCTTATTTAGAGAGATAATCTCCATAACAATTTACAATTTTTATTGAAATTTGTAGGGAAAGAAAGCAACATAATATCAATTTTTTATTTACAGTATTTCAACCTATTTTTGCATAAATATTATAGATGTACAAAACGCTTCTCCGACCGTTATTTTTTGCATTCGATCCTGAAAAGATTCATCATTTTACGTTTAGTTTAATTAAATTTTCTTCAAAAATTCCTGGGTTTCCATCGTTGTTTAGAAGCCTTTATACTATTGAAGACAAACGTTTGGAGCGTGAAGTTTTCGGATTAAAATTTAAAAATCCAGTAGGTCTTGCTGCAGGATTTGATAAAAATGCAGTTTTGTACAATGAGCTTGCCAATTTCGGATTTGGTTTTATTGAAATTGGTACCGTAACTCCAAAAGGGCAACCCGGAAATCCGAAAAAGCGGTTGTTTCGTTTAAAAGATGATAAAGGGATTATCAATAGAATGGGATTCAATAATGAAGGTTTGGATGCTGCTATAGCGCAGTTAAAGAAGAATAAGGGAAAATTGATTATTGGGGGCAATATAGGTAAGAATACAGCAACAAAACCTGAAGATTATACCAGAGATTATTTAGAATGCTTTAAGGCACTGCATCCTTATGTAAATTATTTTGTACTGAACGTGAGTTGCCCAAACGTGGGAAGTCATGCAAAATTAAATGATAAGGATTATCTTGAAGAATTAATAAAAGCTGTTAAAAAAGAGAACAGTGCTTTTGAAACTCAAAAACCAATTTTGTTAAAGATTGCTCCCGATTTAAATGATCGGCAATTAGATGAAATAGTTGAACTTGTGAAGGATACAAATCTTGACGGTGTTATCGCCAGCAATACATCTACAGATAGGACTGGCTTAAAGGCTTCAAAAGCACAACTTGATGACATTGGTAATGGTGGGCTTAGTGGTCAGCCTATTAAGGAAAAAAGTACTAGAGTTATCAAATACCTTTCAGAAAAGAGTAATAAGGCATTTCCAATTATTGGTGTTGGGGGTATTCATTCTGCTGAAGACGCATTAGAGAAATTAGATGCTGGAGCAGATTTGGTACAGATTTACACAGGCTTTATTTATGAAGGACCAAGTTTAATAAAGGGCATAAATACTGCGATTCTGAAAGCACAATAATTACTTTATAAACTGTTTTACTTCAATATTTTTACCGTTAACTACGGTTACTAGATAAGAACCTTTGGGTAACTGTGAAACATTAATTTGTCGACTATCTTGCAAGCTGCCTTTTAAAAATACTTGTCCTACGAGATTAGATACTGTAAAGTAATCCTCTGCGTTTTTCTTCTTTGAAGTGGATACAATATTTAAAATATTATCTGTTACAGGATTAGGGAACAATTTTAAAGCAGGAGTATCATTACCTTTTTGCGTAACGGCATTTCCTTTTATGCTAATGCCATCAATGGCAATATCACCTGCCCATCCATCACCGCGAACAGCTCGAAAATGTATGTTTATAGTTTGCCCGTAAAACCTAGATAAGTTAATTGATTGCGCGATAAAATCCTCGGTTTGATTGGTTTGTTGTTCACCAATTAAAGGAGCAATAACATCATCAAAATAGCCATTTGGAGTTTCGATATCGATATGAAGTTCTCCAATATTATCTCCAAACATATGATAGTAAAACTCTAAAAGCGCATTTTTTTCGTTTACACTTATACAGGGGGATATGAACTCAGCAACATCACCTTCTTTTGATCCAGAAGCTTCTACATAAATGTACTTTCCAGAAGTTTTACCACTCGTTTTGTCAAGCATAGGGCCAGTATCGCTCGATATAGTTTCCCCTGAATTAACCAACCAATTAAAACCATTTCCAGAAACATCAATGGCAGACCAACCGTTAGAACTAGCAAAATCAAATGTATCAAAACCTATATTCATAGAACTGTCTTCATGAGTTCCTACTTTGATAACTTGTGAAAATGTTTTGCTTATAAGGCCTGTTGGGGCACTCTCATTTTCATCTCCATTTTTATAAACTAAATTTCCTACTGAAACCGTTAATGTTACATCGTAAATACCTTCGGAGTAGGTGTGTGTTGGATGCTGTTCTGTGTAGTCTACTACATTATCACCATCTACGTCCCACTGCCATGATGTAGCGCCAATACTTAAATCCGTAAATTGTACTGTGAGTTCATCACCACATTCTTGGTAGTTATCTGCTGTAAAATTCACATTGGCGGATGGACAGGACAAATATTGTCTGGCAGATTTGTAAAATGCATAAATTCTTGCCAATTGCTGTTCTGAAAAGTACGACTTACAACTAGATCGAGAATAAGACATTATGTTTTTTGTATCTGGCGTATAAACATCACCATTGGCATCCTTTAAATTTCCTGTGTATTCGCAATCGTTATTCACACAATCAGTTCCTAGTCCTGGGTCAGCGGGAGTATCACAAATCATATCACCATCGGTATCACAATTGGAGCCATCAACTAATTCGGTAGTTAATGCATGATTGTCAGGCCCGTGGGTATGCATCAAAGAAAAGAAATGTCCTATTTCATGAGCCAAAGAAGTACCATTAAGTCCACAGCCATTGTTCATAACAACAACGTCAGAACCTCCAAAAGTATTGGAATAACCGCATAAGCTAACACCTGGTTTTACTTCAACATATTGAGTGAAATAAATGTTTATAACACCATGTGTATAATTATCAGCAGTTAAATCGGCTTCTTTAGACCTGCTAAACTCATAATAAAAATCATCATTGTCAATGTAATTCACCTCTTCACATAGAAAGAATTCCATGTAGGCATCTGCATAAATTTCATTTAAATCCCCAATCGCATCATATAGTCCTTTCAGACTTAATCCACCATTTCCATCGGACGGACGGATAATATGTGCCTTAACAGGAATGGAATTTAATACCGTAGGGGTAGAATTTTTATTAGCGCCAGACTTTCTTGCCGTGGCAGTAAGAGCAGCAAACTCCTTTTCGTATAGTTTGATGTTATCTTGAAAACTTTGGAAATAGGATAGTGATTCGTCTGTTATTTCAGTGCCACAAAAGTTAGAAGAATTTTGAGCATAATTGTATTGCACGAACGACATAAAAATCGCAAGTACTACAATACTCAAATTTGGGCAAAACTTCATGGGGCACATAGTTTAAATCAAATGTACCCCGCAGCTTTAGAATTTTGTAAAAAAAACGTTAACAGTAAAATTTTTATCGATAATGTGCGATTATCGGACTATTAGCTTTTGAGTTTTACTGTTACCGTCTTCATTATTAAGCTTTAAAAGATAAATACCTGAAGTTAAGTTTGATATATTTAAATCAATTTTATTATAATTGTTTTCAACTAAAAATCGATGATTTAATTTACCGAGAATTGAAAAGATTTCAATGTTTTTTAGTCTTGTATTTTGAATATTGGAAATAGTAATTTTATCTGAAGCCGGATTAGGAAAAACTCTTATGTTTTCTATATTCTCTGAAATATTACTGTTACTCAAAGTTGAAGAATTGTAAGTAAATGTAATAGTTCCCATTTTATTGCCATTAATAGGAGCGCCCGATACCATAGTTATATTTTCTCTAGGGTTTGTTACTGAGTTTCCTGATTCATAGTCGGTTCCAGAATCGGTGCCAGCATCATAGGCAAACATATCAATAGTAAAAGTAGCTTTCCAACCATTGTTTACTGAAGGGTTCCCAGATCTTAGGTTTTCGCTGTTTACTGCAATAAACCAGTCAGGGCTGGGAGCAACCATAGATACAAGCGTAATGTATGGGAAATCTTCGCTTACGGTAACACTACTAAGTTCTGCTACACTATCTTCTGCTTGGCGTGGTGAAAAACCAGCTTGTAAATATTGGTTGGCATTCGAATTTCCATTGATTTCCGATTGAAAATTTGAGGTAACACCTCTTTCGGCTATATCCTTGATACCATCGGTAAGCGGCGCTGGTGCCCCAAAGGTTAAAATATCATTCATGTTTTTATGTGTAGCCCCTGATAATGGAGACCAATGCGGATCGTTAGGAATAGAAGTGTGGTCTCCGGCGTTCCATATTGTGGAAACCGTAATAGTGTAATTTGCTGTGCTCTGACTAAAGAGGGAACAATTGAATAAGAAAAGAAGTAGGTAAATAAATGAAGTAGTTTTGTTCATAGTAAATATTTTGATAGATCAATAACTATTTAGATTACGTCGTTCCTAGAACCAAAACCTTACGGCGTAAAAAAATAATAGTATTTTTAACTTTCGAAATTTTCGAATGTTATGGCTAAATCCATCAAAATAATTGAGTGCCCACGTGATGCAATGCAGGGGATAAAACAATTTATCCCAACTGAGCAAAAAGTGCAGTATATACAGTCCCTATTACGTGTTGGATTTGATACCATAGATTTTGGGAGTTTTGTATCTCCTAAAGCAATTCCCCAGATGGCTGATACAGCCGAAGTGCTGTCAAGATTAGACTTAAGCAAAACTACTAGTAAACTTTTGGCTATTATTGCTAATGTACGAGGGGCAAATGATGCCAGCAAGCATGAGCAGATTGACTATTTAGGTTACCCATTTTCAATTTCTGAAAACTTTCAGATGCGTAATACCCACAAAACTATAGCGCAATCTGTAGATATCCTTTCAGAAATTTTAGAAATCGCCGACGTGTCAAATAAGCAAGTTGTTGTCTATATTTCTATGGGATTTGGAAATCCTTATGGTGACCCTTGGAATGTGGATATAGTGGGAGAGTGGACTGAAAAACTTGCTAGTATGGGTGTAAAAATATTGTCGCTTAGTGATACTGTAGGAACATCTAATCCTGAAAGCATAGATTATTTATTTTCAAATTTAATCCCAAAATATCCTAATATTGAATTTGGAGCCCATTTACATACCACGCCATCCTCTTGGTTTGAAAAAGTGGATGCAGCATACAAAGCTGGATGCAATAGATTTGATGGGGCTATTCAAGGTTTTGGTGGCTGCCCTATGGCAAAAGATGAATTAACAGGAAATATGCCTACTGAAAAGTTATTATCCTATTTCACTTCAAACGGCAATAACAACCTTAATGCACTAAGTTTTGAAAGTGCATACAATGAAGCTTCTAAGATTTTCAATCACTTTCATTAAGAAAGCCCATAAACATGGAGCTTTCTTAACATATATTGTCTATCATTTATTTTTAAAATTGAAACTCTAGTCCTGCATATGCACCAAATGGATGCCCAGGACGCAATCCGGCTGGTACTCGAGAAACTGCATAAGTTTCATCTAAAAGGTTTATAATGTTTCCTGTTAAGCTGAGATTTTTATTGAAATGATATTTTCCTGAAAAGTCTAAGATAAAGTTAGATGTAACTCCATTTTCATCAGTAATTTTTTCTGTCCCTGCGGTAGTTCTAAATGCCCCGTTTAAACGTCCATTTAAATTTAGTTCAAATTTCTTATGTTCTAGGGAGATAGAGGTGTTAAATTGGTGTTTGGCAATATATGGTAATTCATCTCCTTCGGTAACTTCTCCCCACAAATCCTCATCACTACCAAAACTGTTTAAAAATTCTGTATCTGTATATGTGTAGCCAAATGTAAGTGGCAAATTTAAGCGTGAATTTTTCTTCAATAAATCATAATTCAATAATAGTTCTAAACCTCTAACGGCTACTTCACCAGCATTAAATTGATCCAGTGAACCAGTGCCGCCTGTGGCAGCTAAATCACTCCCTAGTAGATTGCTATAATCATTGTAAAACGCCACAACATCACCTCTCAGTCCCTTAAAGTTAAATCTAGAACCTAATTCATAGTTGATGCTCTCTTCAGGTTTTTGGTCCGGCGAATTTCCAGGAGGTGAAAATCCTTTGTGAACGCCACCGTATAGAGAAGTGTAAGGATTGAATTTAAAACTGAACCCAATACCTGGAATAAATATATCTAAATTGTTTTCTCTTTCAGATAGGTTTCTTCCTGTCCTATTTGAATCTTCCTTTCCAAAATCTTCTCTTTTTAATGAGACGTTTTCATATCGTATTCCTGGAGTAAGAGTAAGATTGTCATACTTTAATTTATAAAGTAGAGATCCGGCAAATGCTTTGGCACTACTTATTCTATTGGCGTCACTCCCAGGAGCACCGTTTGAAGTGACGTTCATTTCTCCATTAATTATATTGTAACCATCTTTCCATTGAAAACGATCTTCTTCATCATAATGATAGCGTAAACCTATCTCCAAATCATGAAAAACATTTGCTCCTGACCAATGAATATCAAATTTAGTTTGAACACCTTGCGAGGTATATCTTCTATTGTTTGCCTTTAACAAAAGTGCATCACTATCAGAATTTGACATACCGTTCACTATTGAAAAATGATTGGGATAGGCTTCAGGGTTTTCCACTACTGAAGAAATTGCGATTTTATCACCATTAAAAACAACATCATTTAGTTTATACCAGTTTCTTGAGAAACCATTATAGTATGCGTCAGTTGTAATTCTAAAGTTTTTTGAAAACTCCAATTCGTGGCTCACTGTAAATTGAATATGGTCGTTAGTCATTTTATCATCTTGTGAACTAGCATATCGACTGAACGGATTGGCATTAAAGTCGTTTTGACTTAACCCAAGATAGGTTTCATTTGAAACTTCATCAGAATATTGAAATTTAAAATTGACAGCTTGTTTTATGGATGCCTCAGGATTAGAGTTTAACCTAAATTTTGCTACCACATCATTTTTATCAAACCCAGTATTGCTCCCGTCAGGTAAGTCTTTGAAACCATCAGAATTGAAATTCAAAAACTCAAGAGAATAACCAAAGTTTCGTTTGTTGTCACCAATCCTAGCATGAATTTGTCCTGTATTAAAACTTCCAAAGCTAGCTCTTATAGCACCTTGAAATGAATTTGGTATTTGTGTGCTCACTAAGTTAATAGCACCTCCAGTGGTAAATGGTCCATATTGTATTTGGCTACTTCCTTTTAAAATTTCTACAGCTTGCATTCTAGCAACCGAAGGAAAATAATATGCTGCAGGGGCACTATAAGGTGCAGGGGCAATAAGTATCCCGTCTTCCATTATGGATATTTTTGCACTGCGTTCAGGAGAGGTTCCTCGTAAACTGATGTTTGGCCTAAGTCCAAAACCATCTTCCTCATAAATATTAACCCCTGGTACTGTTCTTAATACCCTGTTAATGTCGGTATAGTTAAATTTGGCTAATTCTTCTGGAGCAATGTAATATGAAGATCCAGTTCTGTTTTTAGCTTCATACTTATTTCCGAAAATTACCTTTGTACTAATAAGAACTTGATCTAATTTTTGAATAGAGTCTTTTTCCTTTTCTTGAGCAAATAATGTACTTACAAATAGTAGGGCTAATAGCGTAGTTCCGGCTTTCATTTTATTTAGACTGATTAAAAATAAGGTTTAGTTTTCGAGTGCAAAAATAGCAATGAATTTTACTTCTCCAAAGCTTATTTAGAATAAATAAAAATAAATTCCATAACAATTTGAATTACAATATTTTACTAATGTTAAATTTTTGTATGCTTTTTATATTAATTAAGTATTTAACATCAAGTCTGTAAAAAATGCGTAAATTTGCACGCAATTATAATTGTAATTGCATCATGACTGCACACCAAAATAAAATTCTAGGAGAAGGTCTTACCTACGACGACGTCCTTTTAGTTCCAGCCTTTTCTGAAGTTTTACCTCGCGAAGTTAATATTCAATCAAAATTTACACGAAACATTACTATAAATGTACCTGTGGTTTCGGCCGCTATGGATACTGTTACCGAAAGCAAAATGGCAATAGCCATGGCGCAAGAAGGCGGTATTGGTGTACTTCATAAAAATATGACGATAGAAGCCCAAGCGATGAAGGTGCGCCGAGTAAAGAGAGCAGAAAGTGGTATGATTATCGATCCCGTAACGCTATCCATGGATGCCAAAGTGAAAGATGCAAAACGTGCAATGGCTGAACATAGTATTGGTGGTATACCTATAGTTACAAAGGATGGAACACTTAAGGGCATTGTTACAAATCGTGATTTGCGCTTCGAGCACGAAAATGAAAAGCCCATCACAGAGGTTATGACAAGCGAAAACCTTGTAACTGCTTCAGTAGGAACTTCATTAAAAGATGCCGAATTAATTTTACAAGAGAATAAAATTGAAAAGTTATTGATAGTTGATGATAATTATAAACTATCTGGTTTAATAACATTTCGGGATATTACAAAACTAAGTCAGAAACCAAATGCTAACAAGGACCAATACGGGCGCTTACGAGTTGCTGCTGCCATTGGCGTTACAGCCGATGCAGTTAATAGGGCAGAAGCTTTGGTAAATGCAGGTGTTGATGCTGTTGTAATAGATACTGCCCACGGACATACCAAGGGTGTAGTTTCCGTATTAAAGGACATAAAGAAAAAGTTCCCAGAGCTAGATGTTATAGTAGGTAATATTGCAACTGGTGCTGCAGCAAAATATTTAGTAGAAGCTGGTGCTGACGCAGTTAAAGTGGGTATTGGTCCAGGTTCTATTTGTACTACACGAGTGGTTGCAGGAGTTGGATTCCCACAATTCTCTGCAGTTTTAGAAGTTGCTGCTGCTTTAAAAGGTACGGGAGTTCCCGTAATTGCAGATGGTGGTATACGTTACACAGGTGATATTCCAAAAGCTATTGCTGCCGGTGCAGATACGGTAATGTTAGGGTCACTTCTAGCTGGAACTAAAGAATCACCAGGAGAAACCATTATTTATGAAGGCAGAAAGTTTAAATCTTACCGAGGCATGGGTTCTGTGGAAGCTATGAAAGAAGGTAGTAAAGATAGATACTTTCAAGATGTTGAAGATGATATTAAAAAACTAGTACCTGAGGGTATTGTTGGTCGTGTGCCATATAAAGGCGATTTATATGAAAGCATTCACCAATTTATTGGAGGACTTCGAGCTGGTATGGGGTATTGTGGTGCAAAGGATATAGAGACATTAAAAGAAACTGGCCAATTTGTGAAAATTACTGCTAGTGGCATTAATGAAAGTCATCCGCATGATGTCACCATTACTAAGGAATCTCCTAATTATTCCAGATAGATTAAACAAACTACTTTCTAGTCAAATGTATCTTTAAGATTGTTATCAAAAATTTTTGTTAAAACTTTGAAAAGATACTAGGAGGCAATAGCTAATAGTTTATAACTTCGCTCAAAAATTACATTATCGTTCTAAGGCGATATGGATATTCTTGTAAATGGGTTTAATGCGTTTATGTTTCACATTTCTTTTAGCTTCTATTTATTTCTTCGGAAACATTGTTTTTGCACAAAATATTGAAATTAAGGGAAAGGTAGTTGAAGAAACCACTAAACAGTCATTGGCCTATGCAACCGTGGCTTTGGTAGATAGTACAACGCAAGAAACCATTACAGGTGTTATCACTGCCGAAGATGGGACATTTAAAATAGAAACTACATACGACCAATTTCATGTGCAGATAAGCTTTATGGGCTTCGTCTCAAAAACCATAACAAATTTTGATAGATCAAGGCGGAAAATTGATTTAGGTATAATTTCTCTAAAAGAAGATACCGAACAGCTTGATGCTGTTTTAGTTGAGGCCGAGGTGTCTTCATCTCAGTTTAAGTTAGACAAGCGCGTATTTAACATAGGAAAGGATTTAAGTAGTACAGGAGCAAGTGCTTTGGAAGTATTGAACAATGTACCCTCAGTTAATGTGGATATTGAAGGAGCTATCAGTTTACGAGGTAGTTCAGGAGTTCAGGTTTTAATAAATGGAAAACCTTCAATATTAACGGATGATGGCGGTGCCTTAGGGAGTATTACAGCTGATATGATTGATAGAATAGAGGTGATTACCAATCCATCTGCCAAATATGATGCCGAGGGTACGTCTGGCATCATAAACATCGTTATTAAAAAAGACGAACGTAAGGGGCTTAACGGAGCCTTTAGCTTAAACACTGGTATTCCTGACAACAATAGTTTTGGGCTAAGTTTAAATCGTCGTTCAGAGAAGTTTAATCTGTTTACACAACTCGGTTTAGGAAGAAGGGTGTATCCTCGAGAATCTGAAAATATTAATGAGGATTTGGATACCGGTACGTCAATTCTTAGTGTAGGTGATGATTTTAGGATTGAAAAGTTTTATAATATCACTTTAGGTACCGATTATTATATCAACGCTAATAATGTAATTACCTTGTCTGGAAATTTCGCTTATGAAATTGAGGACCAACCCTCTGACATTAATTTTAGAGCACTAGATGCTGATGATAACTTAACTTCAGAATGGAATCGTTCTGAAAACACTGAAGCAACCAACCCTAAGTGGCAATACGAATTGGTATATAAGCGAGATTTCGAAGACCACGAAGATCATGACTTATTACTAAGTGCCACAGGTAATTCTTTTGGAAAGGATCTTACCTCATTGTTTCAAGATACCACCATTTCTGGAACAGATAGGGATAATACACAAAATACAAGAACAGATTACTCTGATAACACATATACATTTAAGCTCGATTATACAAAACCATTTTCTGAGGTTTGGACTATGGAAACTGGCGCACAGTATGTGATAAATGATATTGGGAATGATTTTGAAGTGCAAAACTTAGTTAATGGTGTATTTGAGACTGACCAAGGTTTAACCAACAATTTTGAGTTTGATCAAAAAGTGTTGGGTGCTTATTTGATTGGGGGATATGAGTATGAGAATTGGGGTTTAAAAGTAGGTTTGCGCTTAGAGCAAACAGATTTAACCACAGTGCTCGTTACAACCAATGAATCCAACAAGCAAAACTACACCAATTTGTTTCCAAGTGTTCATACCTCTTATAAAATATCAGATGCGGTATCGCTACAGGCAGGTTATTCGGCAAGAATAAATAGACCAGGAATGCGCGAGTTAAACCCGTTTTTTAATATTAGAAATAATTTTAATATTCGTCAAGGTAACCCAGCGCTTATGCCAGAGTTCACAGATTCTTATGAGTTGACCAGTATTTTTGATATAGGGAAAACCTCTTTAAATTTCGGTGTATTTCATCGCTATACAACAGATGTTATTGAGCGTATCTCCGTATTTGAAAATAATGTGAACATAAGTATGCCTGAGAATATTGGGACAAACAGTACTTTGGGAGCTGAGTTTAATACAAAGTACAGTCCTGCCAAATGGTTAACCTTTAATTTTGATTTTAATTACAATCAATTTAATAGAAAAGGAACGTTTGAGTCAACCGTTTTTGATTTTAATGGCAACCAATGGAGCTCAAAACTTATGGCAAAATTTAAGCTTCCTGCAGAAATAGATTTAGAGGCGGTAGGAAATCATAGGTCTAAAGTTAAGACCGTCCAAGGTGTAAGAAGTGCAAATACCTTTTTAGATATTGGTGTTCGCAAAAAAATATTAAAAGATAAAGGTGTAATTAATTTAAGCATCAGGGATGTATTTAAATCTCGATTTTTTGAGAACTTTATTACGCAAGGTAACTCTGAAGCCTATAGTTGGAGTAGGCGAGGAAGATTTATAGCCATAGGTTTTAGCTACGGATTTGGTAAAGGTGAAGCTATGGAGTATTCAGGAGGCAAAAGGCGATAACTTCCTTTATTTGCGGTTGAATACGATAGAATCTGCCACTTCAAGATGCCATTCATCTACCAAACCAGAATTAACTTCAAGTACATATTTTGCAGGCCCTCCTGACGGAAGTGAAGATTCATCAAAAGGTTTGGCATTTTTTTGAAAACTTACGATGGCTTTATTCGCATTGATGTAAATTATATCTAATGGAATTCTGGTATTCTTCATATAAAAAAAGCGCTCGCGTTCATCTTCAAAAATAAATAACATGCCTTGTGTATTTTTCATGCTATCGCGGTACATCAATCCTGTTTGTATATCAAAATCAGTTTCAGCAATTTCAATATCTAAAGTTACTTTTAAAGAATCATTTTCAGCCTTAAAAATAGAAAGCTCGCCTTCTTTTGTAAAAGTTACTTCAGTTTGTTTTACAGCCTTAGTTTCTTTCTTGCATGACGTAAAGCTGATGCTTAAGAAAGCGAAAATTAGAAGATAAATAAAACTTCCCTGTTTCATTTTAGGAAATTGGTTTTTTAGGTTTATAAAGAAACATAAAATACAACCCAATTAGTATAAACGGTATGCTTAACCATTGGCCTGTGTTTAAATTGAACCAGTTGATGTATTCATCTCCTTGGGGTTCTTTGAAGCGTTCCACAAAAAAGCGGATAGACCAAAGGCACACTAAAAATAATCCAAAAAGAAATCCTGTTTGGTCTTTTTTAGAAGTCTTGGAATAAAAATACCATAAAGCAAGAAATACGAAAATATATAAAAACGATTCGTAGAGTTGTGCTGGATGTCTGTAAGGAACGGCTGCTAACCATTCTTCATTATTGGCAATGGCATTGTATGCTTCTTGTACATCTTTAATGCCTGTTTTTCTGGTAACTTCGTATTTATTGTAATGATCTTGAACAAAACGAACACCCAATGGAAAATCTCCCGATACTTTTCCAATAATTTCAGAATTTATAAAATTACCTATTCTAACGAAAACAGCACCTGATGCTACTGGTATCACCAATCTATCTAAGATCCAAAGTAAAGATTTGTAGTTGTATTTTCTTCTATATAGGTACATGCCAATTATTACGCCAATTGCAGCACCATGGCTTGCCAATCCTTGAAATCCAGTAAATTCTATCCCATCTTTAAAGCTAAACGGAAGGAATATGCTAAAAAAATCTTGTTGAATTAATTCACGTTGATAAAACAATACATGCCCTAAACGCGCACCAAGCATTGTGGATAATACCACATAAATAAACATGGGGTCTAGGTATTCCAGCTTTACTTTTTCTTTGGTATAAATACGTTTCATTATGTACCAACCTAAAATAAAAGCGATAACCCACATAAGGCTATAAAAATGTAGCTTGAAATTACCAACTATATCAATTCCTGTAACAGGATTCCAGTCGAACTTTAATACGTGCATGAAAATTGTTTTACTGCGTAAATATAAAGGTTTAACAACACTTATCTGTTAAAATTTTGTTTAGCTATTTTGCCAAACTTAAAATTTCAACTTCAAAAATAAGATTTGTTTTTGGGGGGATGCCACGGTTACCAGCTTCTCCGTAAGCTAAATGGTATGGTATGAATAAAGTAGCCTTATCTCCAACATTAAGTTTTTGTAAGCCTTCTTTAAATCCAGCAATCATAGGTGAGTCTGGACTCAAATCTGCAGTAATGGGTACATACCTGTTCGCTGCTTTTTTTCTTTGATTGACTGCTCCAAGCGCTTCAGCCAAGGTTAAATTACTTGTGTCAAGCAATCTGCCATCTTCAAAATACAATGCATAATGTGTTTTTGCTTTGGAGAATACTTTTAGAGGTTCGCCATTTCCTTTTTCAGCGATAAAATATTTTAAACCAGATTCCAAGGTTACCGCTTCTTCTTTTTGTTTTGCATGTTTTTCAACAGTCTCTTTTAAAATCTTTTCTTTTCGGGCTTTTTCAGCTTTTTCTCTTTTTTCTCTTTCAGCAAAATGATTTTTAAATACTTCCGGAGCATCAAACTGTTTTGCTGCTTTGCCTTTTCGTATAATATTTAGTTGGTTGATAACCACACTGTCTAGCGGTTTATCTTTAGCGTCAGTAGCAACATTTGAGATGGAATCTTGTATATCCAAACCCATAACCAATTCACCAAAAACACTATAGCGGTTATCTAAATCTGGTCTTGGTACTTCGGTAATGTAAAACTGACTGCCATTAGAGTTAGGTCCAGGGTTTGCCATAGCAAGAATCCCAGGTTTATTATGTTTTAAATCAGGATGAAATTCGTCCATAAAACGGTAACCAGGTCCTCCTAGACCTGTACCCAAAGGGTCTCCGCCTTGAATCATGAATTTATCTTTCACTCTGTGGAAAATGAGTCCGTTATAAAATTTTTTTTCTTTGAGTGAATCTGTTACCAATGTGTTCGTACCTTCGGCAAGTGAAATGAAATTTGCGGAAGTTACTGGTGCCTTCTCGTAATGCAATTTCGCAACCATTTTGCCTTTTGTAGTATTGAATTCGGCATAAATACCATCTTCTAATTCTGGATATTGCGATTTACAACTTGATAGACTTACAATGAAAACTGCAATATATAAATTGCAGGCAATATTAAACTTAACCATACTAGTTATCTTGTACTTTGGTAATAGAGTTTAAAGTAACTTCAGCAATTAGAGGTACATTTGTGCCAATTTTGTTTTCGTCCCCATAGTAACCATATGCCTTTTGTGAAGGAAAAAGAAATGTAACGGTTTCTCCAGGTTTCATCAATTTTAAACCTTCGCGAAGCCCTGTGAACAATTCTTGTTTATCCATAGTATAGTTGAGGTTTTTGAAATAATCCGCAGGATAAATCAAATCGCCTTTCAAGTTTTTAAGATGATATGAGTAGTTAACGATATCACCAAAACCAGGTGTTAATGCAGTCTCTTCTATGGTTTTTGTATTGTAGTAATACCAAAATCCGTTTTCTGAAGCAATGTATTCGTTGCTATCGTTAGCCGCCATTATATCTTGAATCAAGGCCTGTTCCTTGGCATTCAGTTTTTTATTACGTTCTACAGATTCGTCAATAAAAGAACCTGATTTTACAGAGACAGGTTTACGAGCTTCTGGGGTTTTGCAACCAAAGCAAAAAATTGCTAAAAGTATTAGGGCATAAAATTTATTCATGATTTAGGGCATTTTTATATTGAGGCAATATACTAAGAAATTTTTCAACCGTTGATTTTAGTGGTGTTTCGCTGCGTCCACCGGCTGCATTGTTATGTCCGCCACCGTTAAAATGTGCTCTAGAGAATTCGTTTACTGAAAAACCACCTTTTGAGCGCAGTGAGATTTTAATAATGCCTTCCTGTTTATCTTCAATGAAGATGGCCGCAAAAATGATGTTGTTTAAGGAAAGCGCATAATTTACCACACCTTCAGTATCTCCTTTTTTATAGTCAAACTTCCGTAATTCATCTTGAGACAGTGTAATATATGCAGTTCTTAATTCAGGTAGCACTTTCAAATTGGTTAAAGCACACCCTAGTAATTGTAGGCGGTTGTAGCTGTTGGTGTCGTAAACATTGTTGTGTATGTTGGCGTTTTTTGCCCCTTTGTCAATAAGTTCTGCAACTATGCGATGTGTTGTACTTGTTGTAGATGGAAATCTAAATGATCCTGTATCTGTCATTATTCCTAAATACAAGCAAGTAGCAATATCAACATCAATCTTATCTGTGCTGCCCAGCATATCAATAAAATGGTATATCATCTCGCATGTAGAACTCATATTCACATCACTATACATAAAAGTAGCATAATCATCAGGTTCTTGGTGATGGTCTATTAAGATTTTAAGGGCTTTTGAAGTTTCAAGCATAGGTGCCATTGCACCAGTTCTGTGGAATGCGTTAAAATCTAAAGTAAAGATAATATCAGCTTTTTCGATCACCTTATTGCACTCTTCTGATTGAGAATCATACTTTAGAATAAAGCTTTCTCCAGGAGCCCATTTTAGAAATCCAGGATAATCATTTGGTGTGATAACTTGCGTATTATGATTGTATTTATTTAGAAAATGATATAGCCCTAAAGTTGAACCGATAGCGTCTCCATCAGGGTTCTTGTGAGGCACTATTACTATGTTTTTTGGCGTACTTAATAGCTGTTTAATCGCCGTAATGTCGTTTGTATCCATAAGGAACGAAGATACAATTTTTTAAACTTGCTTTTTATTGAAAATACGTTACTTTTGCGCCAAATAAAAAATGAAATGGCAACAAACAGAACATTTACAATGCTTAAACCAGATGCAGTTGAAAAAGGGCATATTGGTGCAATATTAGAAAAAATTACAGCTTCAGGATTTAGAATTGTGGCGATGAAATTAACACAAATGACAAAAGCAGACGCTCAAGAGTTTTATGCGATACATAAAGAGCGTCCATTTTTTTCTGAGTTAGTAGAATATATGACACGTGGTCCTATTGTGGCGGCAATTTTGGAGAAAGATAACGCAGTTGAAGATTTTAGAACGTTAATTGGAGCTACAAATCCAGCTGATGCTGCTGAAGGTACAATTAGAAAAATGTATGCAGATTCAATTAGCGAAAATGCGGTACACGGAAGTGATAGTGATGACAACGCTGCCATTGAAGGTGCTTTCCATTTTTCTGGGAGAGAGCAATTTTAAGATACAAAGCATTTTAAAAAATGAAAAAGCCCGAGACCAAGTCTCGGGCTTTCTTGTAAGAAAAAAAGTGAAATAATATATATTAGATTACTTTTACGTTTACTGCGTTTAAACCTTTTCTTCCTTCCTGTAAATCGAATTCTACATTGTCACCTTCGCGAATTTCATCGATTAAACCAGAAATGTGAACAAAATGTTCCTTTTCTGAACCTTCTTCTGTTATAAATCCGAATCCTTTTGAATCGTTGAAGAATTTTACTGTTCCTGTACTCATTGTGTTAAATATTAAATTAATGTAATTGTGTAATCAAAATTAATGCCACAAAAAAAAGCCTATTTCAAAAAGCAATAGACTTTTCATTGTAAATCTTAAAGTATATATATTAAATAACTTTTACGTTTACTGCGTTTAAACCTTTTCTCCCTTCCTGAAGGTCAAATTCAACGTTATCGCCTTCACGAACTTCGTCAATTAATCCAGAAATGTGAACAAAATGTTCTTTGTTTGAACCTTCTTCAGTAATGAATCCATATCCTTTTGAATCATTAAAGAATTTTACTGTTCCTGTACTCATGTTAAA
Organism: Hyunsoonleella flava; assembly: GCF_004310325.1. GTDB lineage: Bacteria > Bacteroidota > Bacteroidia > Flavobacteriales > Flavobacteriaceae > Jejuia > Jejuia flava. The sequence continues at coordinate 74,847 of NZ_SIRT01000003.1, read as the reverse complement.
AAAATTAAATTATTAAAGCCACAAAGGTAGTGTTTAAAATAATTGTAAATCAATTATTTACGTTTTATTTTGTTTAAGCACGTAAATAATGTTTAAAAGGCTTGTAAACAGTAGTATAAGTTTGAAAAACTATTTTAAAAGTGTTAGGGTGTACTAGCGCAATACCAGTTTTTTTATAACTTCTTTACCCAATTCTTCATTTAGCATCGCAATTATTTTTTGCTTACCATAACTTAACTCTTCTCTAAGGACGCTTGAACTCAACTGAATATAAAGGGTATTACGTTCCAATTTTACAGCAGTAGTGTAATTATTAACGCCATTTCCCATAAGTTTTGCCCATGCTTCAGCAGCATTTACTTTGTCTAAACCTTTTTCCAGTTTATTGGTTTCAACAAATTCTTTTAAAGCATCTTTTATGCTGATATGTTCGTTGTGGCGTTTGGGCATAATTACTATTAACTATTTAGGATTCTGAAGTTTTGCTGTGTTTTACAAATTTAATACTTTTCTCAAATCTGAAATCTAACTACAGCTTAAATATCTCATAACTTTGATGCACCTGTTTCACAGCCTCTTCTGTTCTTTCAGCATGGGTGTCACTTATAAATAACTGTCCGAAATTTTCATCATCCACTAATTTAATAATTTGTGCAACGCGTTGTTCATCAAGCTTATCAAAAATATCATCCAATAGCAGAATAGGATTTACCCCGCTTTGCGTTTTAATAAAATCAAATTGTGCCAATTTCAGTGCAATTAAAAATGATTTTTGTTGTCCTTGACTTCCAAATTTTTTAACAGGATGTCCTTCAATATGAAACACTAAATCATCTTTATGAATCCCCACATTTGTGTATTGTAATGCCTTGTCTTTTGCAAGGCTTTCGTTTAGCAAGATGTTTAAATTATCTTTTGATAAATGACTTTCATATACCAAATTTACCTGCTCGTTTCCGTTGCTTATGGCTTCATAACGCATTTTAAAAATAGGAATAAATTCCTTTAAAAACGCATCTCTTTTTTCAAAAATAACAGTACCATATTTAGTTAATTGCTCATTGTAAACTTCTAGAGTGTCTGCATTAAACGTATGGTTTAGAGCAAAATACTTTAAAAGCGCATTGCGTTGCGCTAAAACCTTATTGTAATTAATAAGTTGTACTAAATAGCTTTTATCGCTTTGCGAGATAACACTATCCACAAATTTTCGGCGCGTACTACTGCCCTCAATAATCAAGTCTCTATCGGCAGGCGAAATAATTACAAGAGGCAAAAAGCCAATATGATCGCTAAACTTTTCATAAGCTTTACCATTGCGCTTTATCACTTTTTTTTGTCCACGTTTTAAGCTAACACTTACTTTTTCATGCTTTTCTTCCTTTTCATAATCGCCGTTAATCACAAAAAAATCTTCCGCGTGCTTTATATTTTGAAGTGCAATGGGGTTGAAATAACTTTTTCCGAAGGACAGATGATAAATGGCATCTAAAATATTTGTTTTTCCAACGCCATTGTTCCCAACGAAACAGTTTATTTTTTCATTGAAATTAAAGGATTGACTTTCAAAATTTTTATAGTTTACTAATGAAAGTGATTTTAAAATCATGCAGATGCCAACTTAAATGGGTTAAAATTCGAAAAATATAGCAAAAAGAAGTGCAAATTATTGAAAAATAACAAATAAATAGCCTTTTAGTTATGAAGAAAAATTATATTTTTGCGCGACGATAATTTTCAAGATATGGCAACTTATAAGAAACGAGGATATAAACCAAAAACCAAGGCTGAGAAGGAGCAAAATATAGAAGAGGGATCAACAACTGCTGAGGTTTTTAATACGCTAGATGAAACGGCTTCGAAAACAGAAGCATTTGTAGCCAAAAATCAAAAGTATATTTTCATTATTGTTGGTGTTGTAGCGGCAGCTGTTTTAGGCTCACTAGCTTACAAAGAATATGTTGCTAAACCCAAGCAAGTTAATGCTATGAACGATATGTTTCAGGCACAAAAGTTTTTTAACGATGCCGTAAATGGTGTTGCAAAAGATTCGTTGTTCAATTTGGCACTAAATGGTGGTGAAGGTAAATATGGGATGTTGGACATAATTAATGAATACAGTGGTACGCAGGCTGCAAATCTTGCTAATTATTATGCTGGCACTGCATATTTAAGATTAAAAGATTATAAAAACGCGGTAGCGTATTTAAGCGAATTTGAAAGTGATGATGAGGTTTTAGCTCCTTTAGCTAAAGGGAATATTGGTGATGCTTTTGTACAGCTTAACCAACCTGAGGATGCCTTAGGGTATTATGAAAAAGCCATCGCGCTTAGAGATAACGGTTACACAACACCAATGTATTTATACAAAGCAGGAGCTTTATCTTTAAAGTTAGGTCAAGCGGATAAAGCATTGGAGTATTTTAAACGCATAAAAGAAGATTACCCAGATTCTAGCGAAGCGTCTACTATAGATGTTTTTATTGGAAAAGCAGAGGTTTTAGCGAGTAAGTAATTCCATAAACATATGGCAACTACAAACTTATCAGATTACGATAAAAATACGGTCCCAGACGCGAATAAATTTCGGTTTGGGATTGTTGTTTCAGAATGGAACAGTAGTATTACTGAAGGTTTGTACAAGGGAGCTTACGACACGTTGATAGACCATGGTGTGCTACCAGCTAATATTGTGCGTTGGGATGTTCCAGGAAGTTTCGAGTTGATTTATGGCTGCAAAAAAATGCAGGAACAAATGGTTAATGCTGTTATCGCCATTGGTAGTGTAATTCAAGGGGAAACGAAACACTTCGATTTTGTTTGCGAAGGCGTAGCACAGGGTATAAAAGACCTTAACGTAATGCGTGAAACTCCGGTCATTTTTTGTGTTCTTACAGATAATACCATGCAACAGGCTATTGAGCGTTCTGGAGGTAAACATGGAAATAAAGGTACAGAGGCTGCTATTGCTGCTATTAAAATGGCGGAACTTCGTAGAAATAGCTAACCTTAATTTAATAACTTAAAAAACTAGATTTCTAGAGTATCGTCTTTGGATTTTGAAATTTTGTTTTTTACGATTTTGCTTCGGTTTTGTTAACAATTTTTAGCAGTAAACACCATTTTTTCTGTAGTTTTTTAAGTATTTTTGAGAGATAAGAGCATAACGTGTTTAAGCAGCGAAAACATAAAACCTTTGATTATAAACCCCGTTTTTCAAAAGATAATGCTGAGGATGAAGTAGAAGAAGAAAAAAGGGAATTCGTATCAAAATGGCGAAAAGAAAAGGGCAGTAAAGTTAGAGGAGGTATGTCGATACGCTTTTTAATTTTGGCTTTGGTATTATTATTGATTTGTATGATTTGGTTGGAGTCGAAAATCAACTAATTAAAAACTTAAGATTATGGGACCTATAAAATTTACTTTAATTAAGAGATTGCCTAGAAATAAAAGGTTTAATTATACCCCACGCCATTACAAAGGAAAAGAAGATACTGATGAATTGCAGTATGCAACAAAGTTCGATGCCTACGCTGACAACTATAACAAAAATGACTTTTCGGGACAATGGCATGAAATCAGACAAAAGAGTAGAAACAGAGATAATTCTGGATTTAATAAAACAATCCTATTTTTAGTTTTAGTTTTTGTTCTAATTTTTTTATTCATTATCGATTTCGATTTATCTATTTTCTTTTCATCATAACGAAGCTTTACTGAGTTTGTATCATCAAGGTGTTGTTAATTTAGAGCAAAACAATTTTTAATTTTTAAATGCCCATTATGGGCTTTCATAATTTTATATGTCAGATGTCATTCAACTTTTACCAGACCACGTTGCTAACCAAATAGCCGCTGGAGAAGTTGTACAACGGCCTTCTTCAGTGGTTAAGGAATTATTGGAAAACGCTATTGATGCTGGGGCAGATGTTATTAAACTCATTGTTAAAGATGCAGGAAAGACGCTTATTCAAGTTATAGACAATGGCAAAGGCATGAGTGTTACCGATGCCCGTTTAAGTTTTGAGCGTCATGCTACCTCGAAAATTAGAAATGCCGATGATTTATTTCAATTAAACACCAAAGGATTTAGAGGAGAGGCTTTGGCGAGTATAGCTGCCATTGCCCATGTGGAATTGAAAACAAAACAGGAAGTTGATGATGTTGGTACTAGTATTGTGATTGAAGGAAGCGAAGTAACGTCTCAAGACGTTGTAGTGACGCCAAAAGGCACTTCGATTTCAGTAAAAAATCTGTTTTTTAATATGCCAGCGCGTCGTAATTTTTTAAAATCCAATACAGTAGAATTACGTCATATTATTGATGAATTTCATAGGGTAGCGCTTGCGCATCCTAATATTAGTTTCTCATTGTTCAATAATGGAAGTGAAACCTTTAATTTACCAGTTAGTAATTATCGCCAGCGCATTGTAAACATTTTTGGCAATAAAACCAATGAGAAGTTAGTGCCTGTTGAAGAGGATACTGAGGTTTTAAAGATTTCAGGATTTGTGGGAAAGCCAGAATTTGCTAAGAAAACAAGGGGAGAGCAATACTTTTTCGTCAACAATCGATTTATCAAAAGTGCCTATCTCAATCATGCCATTTTATCTGCTTTTGAAGGGCTTTTGAAAACGGGCACGCACCCAAGTTACTTTTTAAATCTAAAGGTAAATCCACAAACTATTGATATTAACATTCATCCAACTAAAACAGAAATTAAGTTTGACGATGAACATACCTTATACGCCATTTTACGTTCGGCGGTAAAACATAGTTTGGGCCAGTTTAATATTGCGCCGGTTCTAGATTTTGAACGTGATGCTACTTTAGATACACCTTACAATAAAAATAATGTTGGAACCAGTCCACCAAAAATAGAAGTGGATAGTAATTTTAATCCGTTTCAGGAAGCTAAACCAAAACATGGCAGACAAACTACCACATTTAAACAAACTCCAGATAATTGGGATAGTTTGTATGTGGGATTAGAGTCCAAAAGTAACGGTGAGCCTTCCGATTTTAGTGAACTTACTTTTGAAAGTGAAGAAAAAACCAGTGCATTATTTGAAGAAAACGAAACTTCTGACACTGCAAATTCTACCTTTCAATTGCATAATAAATACATTATAAGCGCCATAAAATCTGGTATGTTGGTTATAGATCAGCACAGGGCACATCAGCGAATTTTGTATGAGGATTTTTTAAAGGACATAACGGTTAAGGAAGGAGTAAGTCAGCAATTATTGTTTCCATTGGAATTACATTTTTCATCGCAAGAAATGGAAATAGTGAAGCACTTGCAGCAGGATTTGGAACATACAGGTTTTGTGTTTTCAAATGTCACGGATGAATCCATAGAAATTAAAGGTGTGCCTGTAACAGTACCTGAAAGTGAAATTTCTATCATTTTAGAGCAGTTGATTAGTGATGTGCAAAATGAAGTGCCTGATGCTAATTTTAGTGCTACCGATTTGTTAGCAAAATCCATGGCAAAAAGTTTAGCCATCAAGACAGGGCAATCACTGCAAAAAGATGAGCAAGAACATATTGTAAACAAGTTATTTGCTTGTAAAGAACCTAATGTTTCACCTACTAATAGAGTTACTTTTATTACTGTGGGTACAGATGAATTAGATAAAAAGTTTATTTAGATTATGATGAGGATTACAGATACCGTAAAGCATTTAATTATCATTAATGTGATAATGTTTGTGGGGACAATAGCAATTGGGAATGACCTTTTTTCTAATTGGTTTACAATGTATTTTCCAAAAAACCCGGCGTTTCAGCCGTGGCAAATTGTAACACACATGTTTATGCATGGTGGGTTAATGCACTTAGCACTTAATATGTTTGGATTGTGGATGTTTGGCTCTCCTGTGGAGCAAGCTTTAGGTTCCAAGCGTTTTTTATTCATTTACTTTTCGGCTGGATTAGGGGCTTTAGCTTTACAGTTAGGGGAATATTATTTTAGGTTTTTACCAACATTTAACGAATTAGTGACTTCAGGTTATACTGAATCGGAACTTATTAAATCACTGTCATCAGGGGTTCCTCCAACAGGTGTTTCTAGAGTTCAATTTGAGCAGTTGGAAGATATTTTTCAAATTTTTAATACTGGTATGGTAGGGGCATCGGGATGTTTAATGGGAATCATAGCAGCTTTCGGTATTATGAACCCCAATGCTGAATTAATGTTGATTTTTTTACCAATACCTGTAAAAGCAAAATATTTTATTCCAGGTATACTTATTCTTGAAACTTTTCTGGGTCTTTCAGGACAATCTATTTTTGGAGGTGTAAACATTGCACACTTTGCCCACGTAGGTGGAGCTATAACAGGAGCAATCATCATGTGGTACTGGAAAAAAACACAGTTTAACCGAAATCGTTGGTATTAATGACATCTTTAAATCAAGACATAAAAGATAAACTGTCACGATTAAATATATTAGAGAAAATAATCGTGATTAACGTTGCTGTTTTTCTTTTAAGTTTAGTGTTTTCTCCCTTAATATCTTGGTTGCAATTACCTGTTGAATTTAGTAAGCTAATCTTAAAGCCATGGAGTATTATTACTTATGCTTTTGTGCATAGTGGTTGGTCGCACATAATTTTCAATATGTTGCTGTTGTACTTTGTTGGGCGGATGTTTTTAAACTTGTTTTCGTCTAAAATGGCATTGAATATTTACTTTTTAGGAGGTATTAGTGGGGCAATTATATATCTATTGTTTTACGATTTTTTACCAAAGAGTAATCCAAGAGATGCTTTGGTCGGTGCATCAGCTTCAGTAATAGCAGTATTAATTTTTTTATGTACTTATATGCCGCAACAGGAAGTGCGCATTTTCACATTCAATATTAAATTATGGTATATAGGTGCTTTTTTTGTTACTATTGATGCACTAAGGCTTTTTGGAGATAATGGTGGTGGTTATTTAGCACATTTGGGAGGTGCGTTATTGGGTTTTGTTTATGCAAAACAACTTACCAAAGGGAATGATATTGGTAAAGGATTTGAAAAATTCATGGATACTATCATCAGTTTTTTTAAGTTTAAAAAGAAAAGTCCTCTTAAAACCGTACACAAAAATAAAAGTAAGGTTGGTGGATATACTAAAGCCGATTTTAAAGAGTTTAACAACCAGAAGAAAGTGGATGTTATCTTAGATAAAATCAGTAAAAGTGGTTATGATAGTCTAACCGCTGAAGAAAAGGATTTTCTCTTTAGAGCAGGAAAATAGTAAATGGTATTTGATAGTTGACCGTTGACGGAAGCCTTTAATTTATGTTGTAATATGAAGTTTAAGTTTGAAAAACTAAAAATATGGCAGAAGTCAATGGAAATGGGTGAAGATGTAAATCTTCTTGTAGATAGATTTCCAGCTAAGGAGAAATATAATTTATCTTCGCAACTTTTACGAGCAATGGATTCAGTTGCACTTAATATTTCAGAAGGTTCAATAGGGCAATCGAATTTGGAGCAAAATAAATTTGTCGGATATGCCATCAGATCATTGGCTGAGGTGGTGACTTGTTTACATAAAGCTAAATACAGGAGTTATATAAATGAAAGTCAATTTGAAAAGTATTATGATGAGGCGTTTTATCTCATGAATATGATGGTCGCTTTCAGGAATAACCTTAAATAACTTCGGTCACCAAGCAACGGTCATCAAGCGTTGAATAACTATGAAAAAAGCAAGTTTTATTGATAAAGTACTTTGGTTCATCAATAGAATATTAGCTATAGTGCTCCTGCTATCTTATGTTTTGCCCTTCTTGCCTCCAAAAACATTTTCTATACTTTCCGTTTTAAGTTTAGGTGTAGCATTTTTAATTCTAATAAATGTCCTGTTCTTTTTGTATTGGCTGGTAAAGTTGAAAAAAAAGTTTATGTTATCCCTTGTGGTTTTGGCTATTGGTTACTTTTCATTTGGGTCGCTTTACAAGTTTTCATCCTCAAAGCAGGTGGACACCGAAGGGAATTTTAAAGTGATGAATTTTAACGTGCGCTTGTTTAATTTGTACAAATGGATTCCTAAAGATAGTATTGAAACTAAAATTGTTGACCTGATAAAAACAGAAGCTCCAGACATTTTAAGCTTACAGGAATATCATCCCCATAAAAATGTAGATTTGTCTTTTTACAAGTATAAATATGAAAAGCTATCTGGAAAAAAGACCAAATACGGACAAGCCATTTTCTCAAATTTTCCAATAGTGAATTCTGGTTCGGTAGAGTTTCCTGAAACATCCAATAATGCCATATATGCCGATGTTCAAATACAATCAGATACGGTTCGCGTATATAATGTGCACCTGGAATCTATGCGAATAGATACAAAAGCAGAAAGTCTAAAAAAGGAAAATTCGGAGCGACTGTTTAAGCGTGTAGGAAACACATTTAAGATGCAGCAATTTCAAACGGAACTATTCTTATTGCATAAAGAGCAATGTCCTTACAGAATGATTATTTGCGGCGATTTTAATAATACTGCCTTTTCATATGTTTACAGGAATATTAAAGGCGATTTAAATGACACCTTCAAGGAGGCTGGTAATGGATTTGGACGCACCTATGATTTTAAATTTTTTCCTATTAGAATTGATTTTATCTTAGCTGATGAAGACTTTGATGTAAACGGGTTTAAGGCATATAATGCGCATTATTCAGACCATTATCCTATTATGACTACTTTAGATTTGAAGGGTTAAATCTTATTAGATAAAAGTGCAATCTACCACATCAGCAATAATGTGAATTACCAATCCTAAGCCTACTATTCGAGATTTCTTTGGGAAGCATAAAAAAATATAAAACAAAATAGCGAAAGAGGAGTGCAACGGATGGAAGCCTATACTGCATCTGTTGGGATCGAAAATTGGGCTAGCCAGTAAATGATCTATATCAATCAAAAATCCAGCAAGCATGATGAGATATGCTATTTTCCAATTTACTTTAAAAAAGAGTACTGCTACCAAAAGAGGTAACAGAAGATGACAACCGTAATGTGCTATGGGCTGAATCATATTATATAGCGATGGCTTGAGACTCTAAATAATTTAAGGTATTAGGGCCTTCATTAAACAACAAATCTAGAATACTAAGATTTGGTATAAAACCATGCTTATTGTGGAACACTTGCGTGTAATTTTCAAAACCAAAATCAAGTTCATTTTTGGCATCAACCAAAAACCTAAAATCGGTTTGGTCGATTAATGTTTTTTCAAAAGATTTAGTTCTTGTAGTTTCTATTTCCAGTTGTAAGCAATCACATATGGTTTGAAAACATTTCAAATTAAAGTTCATTAAATGTGTTTCGGCTTCAAAAAACAAAGGCCTTAGTTCGTCTTCATAAAATTCAAAAAAGGGAGAGGTGCGGTAGGCAGATTCTAATGATTTCCAATGTTGCAATTGCCATTTTTCGGCATTAAAAATCTTTACATCCTTGTAAAGTTGTCTGTTTTTTTGGGAATAAATTACGGGGATAGTCAAGGATAATTTACCATTGGCGCCATAAATATAGCATCTGTTGCGATAGGTTTGTTTTACAAAACTATCGGCAAGTTCAAAAGTGGTTTGTTCAGATTGTGCAATAGCCGAAAAGTGAGCAATATTTGGAAAATATGTGGGATGAATGAGTATATCCATTAAACTTCAATTTTCCAGTTTATGTTTTATGACTTCGCTTTTTTACGTTTGCGCCACTTGTTAAACCCAATCCAACCCAATAACAACACCAAAAATGGAATTAAGTATGAAATTGGTTTACCTTCTCCATGAACTGTGGTAAAGAAACGTTCCCATCTTGCATTTGGGAAGCCGTCCCAACTCATCCACACAAAAACAGCTTTTCCAAACACATGGTCAAATGGTACAAAGCCCCAACGTCTGGCATCTATGGAATTATGGCGGTTATCACCCATCATCCAATAGTAATCTTGCTTGAATGTATAAGTGTTAGCTACTTCGCCATTAATTAGAATTTGATTCCCTTGAACTTTTAAGGTGTTGCCTTCATATTCAGTAATAACACGTTTGTATAATGGTAAAACCTCTAAATTAATATCGATTGTAGCGTCTTTTTTAGGGATATATAATGGACCGAAAAAATCTATATTCCAATTGTAGTCAGGGTGGTCAGGAAAAATATCTGCTCCCTTAACACCTTTTTCTTTTTTGTTTATAACAATATTTTGAACATTTGGATGATTTTTGAATTGTGCAGCGGCTTCATCCGAAATTGCCGAGAAGTAATATGTGTTTTGCTGATTTATAATCCCAAAACCATCTGTGATATCATACCGTTCCTTTAAGTATTTTGGATTAAATTGATTTGTTTTTGGCTGAACCAGGTAACTAAATTGAAGCCTAGCCCTGTCAGGTAATTCATTCTGTTTACCATTGATGAAGACAAAACCATTTCTTACTTCTAAAGAATCTCCTGGCAGGCCAACACATCGCTTTACTAAGTTAGTTTTTTTATCTATTGGTTTATAATAGTTTCTATCTGGTGTAAAATCATTCATATCCAGCAATGTATCCGCTGGTTGATTGAACACCACAATATCGTTGCGATTAATTTTTTGAAATCCCGGGATTCTAGTGTATGGTAGCTGTAATTTGTTTTTCCATGAGCCACTTTCTATATGATCATCAAATAAATAAGATTTCTTACCTCCAAAGGGAATAGGGATTTTTACACCTTTAATTTTAATTCGTTTAGGAATGCTATCATGAACCATTGGTAATGCAACGGTAGTCATAGGTACTCTGGCACCGTAATGAAACTTGCTTACAAACAGAAAATCTCCAACCAATAGCGATTTTTCTAAAGATGAAGATGGAATAGTGAATGGCTGCATAAAATAGGTATGTACTATAGTTGCAGCTACTATTGCGAATAATATAGAGCTTGTCCACTCTCCAGAGCTGGATTTTGGCATCAAGCTTCTGTCTTCAACGTACGTTACATCAGCTAGATAATTCAAATAATAATTGTAAAACCCTAAAGTAACAATAGCTAAAAAGGTATCTAGATATGTGTTTTTACCAAAGCTTCTGGCGGTTTCTACCCAAACTACCATGAGCATAATGAGATTTACAATAGGTAAGAAGAGCAAAATAATCCACCACCAAGGGCGATTGATAATTTTCATTAACACAACGCCATTGTATACAGGAACAAATGCTTCCCAAGCTTGCCGTCCAGCTTTAATATAAAGTTTCCATGTGCCTAATCCATGGATGATTTGAATGATTAATAAAAATACAAGCCACTGAGTAAGAGTCATCTTTTAATCTTTTTTAAAACGCTCATTAGAGCGAAAAACGTAATTCTTGTTACAATAATTAATGCTGTTAACCAATATTTAACACATCGTTCATAGTGAAAATTCCTGTTTTCCCAACTAGCCATTCCGCTGCTACAACGGCACCAAGTGCAAAACCTTGACGATTATGGGCAATGTGTTCTATGGATATAGTGTCAACTTCACTTTCATAATTAACGGTGTGTGTTCCAGGAACATCAGCAATACGTTTTGCCGTAATAGGAATAGTTTTTCCAGCTGCATCATCCAATTTCCAAGCTTTATAATTTTCATTGTTTTCAATAACACCTTCCGCTAAAGTAATAGCAGTTCCGCTTGGTGCATCCAATTTTTTAGTGTGATGGATTTCCTCCATGGTAACTTTATATTGAGACAGATTGCTCATCATTTTAGCTAAGTTTTTGTTCAACTCAAAAAATATATTGACACCTAAACTAAAATTTGAAGCATATATAAATGCACCGTTTTTCTCTTTGCATAACGCCACGGCGTTATCGTAATCTGCTAACCATCCTGTAGTTCCAGAAACCACAGGAACGCCATGTTTTAAACAATTTGAAATATTACCGAATGCTACTGATGGTATACTAAAATCAATAGCTACATCGGCTTTTGTGATGTCGTAATCGGTATCGTCCTTATCTATTTTTAAAACAATGTTGTGCCCTCTGCTAATTGCAATTTTTTCAATGGTTTGCCCCATTCTGCCATATCCTAGTAAAGCTATATTCATATGTCTTACTTAATGTTCATTATGGATTAAAATTTCCAGTTTAAACTCAGTCCTACGGTACTGCTCATATCCATGTCGTTCAGTTCGTAATGTGGCGCTAAGGTAAGATTTTCATCCACATTATATTGTAATAAATGCGCATCAACGTTGGCATCAATAATATTTAAGGCGTATAGCCCAATAGTCACCAAAAGCGAAACCTCTTTATTTCGCCTAAACAACTCCTGCGCTCTAATTAAGCCATCATCGGTAACTCTTGGAGATGATAGCTGATTGCCTTGAGAATCGAAATAAAACTCATCATCTTGGAAACCAGCCAATCGTCGTCTATACGCATCGCGATACCTTCTGTATTCTTTGTCGTTGGTCAAATAGAAATACATGCCAGTACCCAATGCACCATAAACAATGGGGATTTTCCAATATTTTTTGTTGTAAGCTTGCCCTAAACCAGGTAAAACCGCAGATAGAAATGCCGCTTTTGCAGGTCTTAAAGGGTCAATTGGTTTGGTTTTTACTATGGTGTCTTTAATTACTACAGCTTCTGGAATGCTATCTTGTGTTGGTTTATCTTTTTCTTGGGAAAAGGAAATAAAGCAACAAAACAGAGTGATAAAACCTGCTAAAAAGAGTTTATTTGGCACGCTGCACTAATTTTTTAATTCGGTTGAAATCTTCTTCGGAATGAAAAGGGATAATAATTTTACCTTTCCCATTTTTAGAGACTTTAACGTCAATTTTATGTCCAAAGTATTCCGAAAATTCTTTTATGCCTTTTTTAACATGTTTTGGAATATCTTCTGAATCGCTAAGTTTTGAAGAAGATTGAACACTTTCGGCGTCCGGATTATTATGCTGCCTTATCAATTCTTCAGTCTCTCTTACCGAAAGTTTTTCTGATAAGATGTTTTCATAAATATCAAGTTGCTCGCTTTGGTCTTCTACAGAAATTAATGCGCGACCGTGACCCATCGAAATGAACCCATCTCGCATACCCGTTTGAATAATAGGATCTAGTTTTAGCAAGCGCAAATAATTTGCAATGGTAGAACGCTTTTTCCCTACACGCTCACTCATTTGTTCTTGCGTAAGATTTATTTCATCTATTAATCGTTGATAGGATAGCGCGATTTCAATCGGGTCTAAATCTTGGCGTTGAATATTTTCAACTAGAGCCATTTCCAACGATTCTTGATCGTTAGCGATTCTAATATAAGCAGGAATAGTTTGTAAACCTACTAATTTAGACGCCCGATAACGACGCTCACCAGACACTAATTGATATTTGTTAAACTCTATCTTTCTAACTGTGATAGGTTGGATGATTCCCAGTTCGCGTATAGACGATGCTAATTCCTGTAAAGATTCTTCGCTAAAATTTGTACGAGGCTGAAACGGATTTACTTCAATGGATGCGATATCTAATTCAACAATATTACCAATAACCTTATCAGCATCTTTATCTTGAACAGATTGGATATCATTACTTGGGTCTTTTAGAAGCGCAGATAAGCCTCTACCTAAAGCCTGTTTCTTTGTTGCCTTCGCCATAATTTAGGAGTTTTTAGTAATAATTTCTTCAGCTAAACTTAAGTAATTACTAGCACCTTTACTACCAGCATCATAATTAATGATGCTTTCACCGTAACTAGGTGCTTCACTTAAACGTACATTTCGTTGAATTATGGTGTTAAATACCATATCATTAAAATGTTTTTGTACTTCTTCCACCACTTGGTTTGATAATCTTAAGCGCGAATCATACATAGTAAGCAATAGTCCTTCATAATTTAACGTAGGATTATGCACTTTTTGTACACTTTTGATGGTATTCAATAATTTACCTAAGCCTTCCAAAGCAAAATATTCGCATTGAATAGGAATTAAAACTGAATCTGCAGCTGTTAGTGCATTTAAAGTTAATAAACCTAAAGATGGCGCACAATCAATCAAAATATAATCGTAATTATCTTTTATAGCACCCAATGCTTTTTTAAGCATATACTCACGCTCATCTTTATCAACCAACTCTATTTCAATAGCTACTAAATCAATATGCGCAGGTATAATATCCAAATTTGGCGTTTCCGTAGCAATTATAGATTCCTTAGCAGAATTTGTATGCTCTAAAAGCTGGTATGTACCTACTTCAACACTTTCTACATCAATGCCCAATCCGGAAGTAGCATTAGCTTGAGGATCGGCATCTATCAACAGCACTTTTTTCTCTAAAACACCTAATGAAGCCGCTAGATTCACAGAAGTTGTGGTTTTACCCACGCCTCCTTTTTGATTAGCAATTGCAATGATTTTGCCCATGGATTGATTTGGTTTTTTAATGCGTAAAAATACAATTATTTGTGAGTAATAAAAACCTAACTTGTTAACATAGGTTGGATAACTTTTACCTCTTATTTAGCGCGATGAAGTCTTAAAAGTTTAACATTTTATTGTGAGAAATTATCTTATTGAAATTGGAAATTTGGGAAAATAAAAATTTAACATCATGAAAAGCTATTATTCTTTAAGAAATGCAATGATTGTATTACTTATTACAACCATGTCATTTCAACTTAATGCACAAATAAAAAAGACTGCCGAAGTTGAAGGTATTACAGAATACGTTTTGGATAACGGATTGAAAGTCTTATTGTTTCCAGATAATTCTGCCCAAACCATTACCGTTAACATTACATATTTAGTAGGTTCAAAACATGAAGGTTATGGTGAGAAAGGTATGGCGCACTTACTTGAGCATATGGTTTTTAAAGGTACGCCAAACCATCCTGATATTCCTAAGGAACTTACCGAACGCGGCGCGAGACCTAATGGAACTACGTACTACGACAGAACTAATTATTTTGAAACATTTAACGCCACTGATGACAACCTAGAATGGGCATTGGATTTGGAAGCAGACCGAATGTTGAATTCTTACATTGCCAAGGAAGATCTAGAATCTGAATTTTCAGTTGTGAGAAATGAGTTTGAAAGTGGAGAGAATTCCACTGGAAATGTTTTGCGATTAAAAGTAATCAATACAGCCTATTTATGGCATAATTATGGAAATCCGACTATTGGTAATCGTTCAGATATTGAGCGTGTTCCAATTGAGAATTTGCAAGCGTTTTATAAAAAGTATTATCGTCCAGCTAATGCGGTGTTAATGATAACGGGTAAATTTGAAAAAGATAAAACCCTAGAGCTTATTGAGGATAAGTTTGGCGATTTAAAAAATCCAAGCACACCTTTAAATGATGTGCCAACCATAGAACCTGCTCAAGATGGCGAACGTAGGGTAGAGTTAAGTCGTGTTGGAGAATTGCAATTAGTATCGGCATTGTATCATTTACCAGCGGGGTCTCATGAGGATTACGCGGCTATGGCGGTTGCAGAAGAGATTTTAACTGATAATCCATCAGGAAGATTATACAAAGCTTTAGTAGATGAAAAGAAGGCTGCAAGTATGTATTCATATTCACCTTTTACAAAAGAGCCTTCGTTCTTGTATATTAATGTGAATGTGCCTTCAGAAAAATCTCTGGTTGAGGCAGAAAGTACTATGCTGAATCTTTTAGATGATTTAAAAAATAACCCAATTACTGACGAAGAGGTAAAACGTGCCAAGGCAAACCTTTTAAAGCAGTATGACCAAATAAGTAGAAATTCAGCATATTTGGGAACGTTCATGAGCGAATTTATTGGAGCTGGCGATTGGAGACTATCTTTTATTCACAGAGACAGGGTGGAAGCTGTTACAGCTGATAAAGTAAATGCAGCAGTGCAACGTTATCTTATTCCAACCAATAGAACCGTAGGTTTGTTTAAGCCAACTGAAAAACCAATTAGAGTAGAAATTGAGCATACCGAAGGCTTAGAGGAATTAGTTACCAACTATAAAGGAAAAGAAGGACTTGATGCTGGAGAAGCTTTTGATGTGTCTTACAAAAATATCCAAAACCGATTAAATTCTGGGGAACTTCAAAAAACACCTATTGAGTATGGTTTTATAAAGAAAAATAATCGTGGAAAAACGGTGAATTTATCTTTTATTATAAGAAACGGTAATGTTAATGACTTTATGAATAAAGGTAGAATAGCAAGCTATACTGCCAGAATGCTTAATAAAGGTACTACCAATAATTCTAGGCAAGAGATTGAAGATAAGTTAAGTGCTCTAAAATCTTCTATCCGTTTTTCAGGTTCTAATGGTAGAATAAGTGCAAACATTAGTACTACCGAGGAACACCTAATGGAGACTGTAGCATTAATGACGGATATGTTAAAAAATCCAGCGTTTAATGAAGCAGAATTAGAAAAATTAAAAACAGCTGACCTCGCAAATATTGAGCGCAATAAAACAGAACCTCAGTTTTTAGCAAGTAAGAAATTAAGCAGTCTAAATCAGCATTATGAAAAAGGTCATCCATTGTATGCGCCATCCATAGAAGATGATATTGAAAATATAAATGCAGCGACGGTAGATGCCTTAAAAGATTATTACAAAGAGTTTTACGGTATTTCTGATAATGCTACATTGGTTGCTATAGGTAACATTGATGAAGAAGCGTTAAAGACTTACTTTGAAACAGAGTTTGCTGATTTTAAAGTGAATAAACCTTATGAGCCGATTTCAGATCCTTACAGATTGAATAAAGCGGTTAATGAGAAAATAAAAACACCAGACAAGAAAAATGCTATCAGTATTGGTTTGATGTCTTTTGAAGGTAGTCAAGTTGATGAAGATTATGCGGCATTGCAAGTAGCAAGCACAATATTTGGAGGCGGTGTTTTAAACTCTAGAATTAGTACAAGATTAAGGCAAAAAGATGGTGTGAGCTACGGTGCTGGTGGTTACGTTAATTCAGATAGAGATCCTAAAGATGCTAAATCTTCAATTTTAGTATATGCTATTTATGCACCTGAAAATGCAAGCAAGGTTCAAAAAGGATTTAATGAAGAAATAGACCGTTTTATTAAAGATGGTATCACAGAGGAGGAGTTAAAAGTTGCTGTGACAAACTGGGTGCAAGGACAAAGCGTATCAAGGGCAAAGGATAATGAGTTGTCAGGAACCATAAACAATAATCTGTACTTTGATAGAGATATGATGTTCTATAAAAAAATTGAAGATAGAGTAACTTCTTTGACTGTTGAGGATGTAAATAAGGTAATTAAAAAATACTTTAAACCTTTTGATGAATGGACGGTAGTGAATGCGGGAGATTTTGAAAAGGCACCGGAAATTAAGAACGAGACAAAAGTGGATTAATCAATAGTCTACTTAAAATAAAAAGCCAAATCAAAAAGATTTGGCTTTTTTTGTCAATATAGAAGAGCTATTGCTGATATACTTGCCCTCGATGTGGTTTTAAAGCATCTCTTACAGGTTTCATTTCATCTTCAACTACTACCATAAAAGCTATGGCGTGTAATTCATTAACAGATTCAAAACCAGTAATATTCAAAGAAATATGTTGGGCATTAATATATTCCTTTAAATGGATTTCATGATGCTCCGCAATTTTTAAGGCATCTGGCCCACGAAAATCCCAAATTAGCTTTAGTTGTCGCATAAGGTGTAGAATTGATAGTCAAAGGTCTAAAATTTGAAGTAAAGTCCCATTAAAAACTTAAAATAAAATCCCTTTATTTACGTTTGTTAACACAACTTGTTTTAAAGCTATATATTAGTATTTTTGTATCCGTTGATTAATAATATCCTACTATGAAATTAAAGTCTCTTGTCTTAATAATTTTATTACTTTCTATAAGTTTCGGATTTGCCCAAGTACAACATAAAGATGTATTGTTTACTGTTGCAGATGAACCTGTATACGTTTCAGAATTTTTAAGGGTTTATAATAAGAATCTCAATTTGGTTCAGGACGAATCTCAAAAAGACATTGAAGAATACCTTAAGTTGTTTGTAAACTATAAATTAAAGCTAAAAGAAGCTAAGGCACAAGGTTTACACAAAAAGTCTACCTACCAAAGAGAGCTGGGAACTTACAAAAAGCAATTGGCAAAAAACTATATGACAGACGCTGATGTAAATGATGCGTTGGTTAGGGAAGCTTATGAACACATGACTAAAGATATAAATGCAAATCATATATTGGTTCGGGTAGCACACGACGCCAACCCAGAAGACACATTAGCTGCATATAACAGGATTGAAGATTTAAGATTGCGTGTTCTGAACGACGGTTTTGAAACAACCAGAAAACAAGTGCATAATGGTGAGACGGTTTTTGGTGAAGAATTGGGATGGTTTTCTGCTTTTAAAATGGTGTACGAGTTTGAAAAAGCGGCATATCAAACCTCAGTTGGAGAAATTTCTCAACCCTTTAGAACGGGATTTGGTTATCACATTATTAAAGTTTTGGATAAGCGCAAAGCAAGAGGGGAGCGAACGGTGAAACATATAATGATAAGGCCAAAAGAGAACGATACTGTTTTTGATGCCGAAAAGCGTATACGTGAGATTCATAAAAAAATTCAACAAGGAGAGGAGTTTGAAGCTTTGGCTAAGGAGTTTTCAGATGACAAGAACTCAGCACCACGAGGTGGTCTACTTAAGGCATTTTCCAGTGGACAATTAAGCGTGCCAGAATTTGAAGATATCGCATTTGGACTACAAAATGAAGGAGATATTTCGAAACCAGTGAAAACTGAATTTGGCTGGCATATTATTAAACTAGTAAATGCTAAACCCATTGGTGCTTTTGAAGAAATAAAGCCAGAGCTGGAACAAAAAGTAAAAAGAGATTCACGTTCAAAATTGATTGAGAAAGCATTAATTTCAAAGTTAAAAGAAAAGTATGATATTGCAGATAAGATACCAGATTTAAGTTATTTCGTCTCAATATTAAATGAAGATTTTTATCAACGTACATGGAAATTACCTGAGGATTTTAAAGGCGATGTCCCTTTGTTAAAGATTGGTGATAAGCAATTAACTAATGCGGATTTTGCAGATATGTTGTTGTCTCAACAAAAACGCATTATAGGAAAGAAAAGCTTTGATAAGATAGTGATTGATGCCTACACCTCGTTTTTAAACTCAAATTTAAAGCAGTATCAAGAAGAAAATCTTGAAAATGAAAATGAAGATTATGCGCATATCTTAAGTGAGTATAGAGATGGGTTGTTGTTATTTGATTTGATGGAGAGCACGATTTGGGAAGCAGCTAAAGCAGATTCTATAGAGGTTGAAAAATTCTATGTAAAAAATAAGGAAAACTATGTTTTACCTGTTAGGGTTTATGCTGAGGTAGCATCTTCTAACAGTAAAAAAGTAATAAAGAAAGTAGCTAAACTCATGGAAAAAAACATGGCTGCTGAAGACATTAAAGCATTGGTAAATACTAATGGAGAAATTAATGTAATTTTCACTACCGACACCATGGATGTAAGCCATCAAGCATTACCAAAAACGTTTGAAATGGAGAAAGGCGTTTCAAAAGTATATAAACACAACAATGGTTTTATTGTAGCAAATGTTTCAGAAGTATTACCTAAGAAGCAAAAACCATACGAAGACGTTAAAGGACTGGTGATGAGCGATTACCAAACGTATAAAGAAGATATTTGGTTGGAAGAGCTTAAAAATAAGTATAAAGTGGTCATTAATAATGATGCTTTAAAGAGAGTTAAAGCTGATGTTAAATAATAATTGTGAGCACAAAATCCCTCAACATAATCCTTATAGTACTTCTAATAGTGTCCTGCGATATTTTTAGAAATACTGATGATAGAAAACCTATCGCTAGGGTAAATGACAGTTACCTTTATGAAGATGATTTAGAGGGTTTGGTGTCTGAAGGGGTTACTGGCGAGGATAGTACTTTGATAGTCCAAAATTTTATAAAGGAATGGGCAACAGAGCAACTTTTAGTTGGTGGTGCCCAAATAAATCTAAGTGAAGAAAAACAGGAGAACTTTAATAAACTGATTGTACAATACAAAAACGATCTATTTAGTAAAGCCTATTTGGAAGCACTAGTGAAAAAAAATCTAGATACTACGGTCAGCAATGAAGAGGCCGACACCTACTATGAAGCAAATAAAGATGTGTTTAAGCTGAACGAAGAGCTTATAAAATTTAGATACATCCACGTTGATGAAAATATTATAGATTTCAGCAACATTAAAGAGCGATTTAGACGTTTTGAAGAAGATGATAAAACAGCATTAGATTCTATTGCAATCCAATTTAAATCCTACTCACTTAATGATTCTATTTGGGTTAAAATGAGTCAGGTTATTTCGAAGATTCCAGGAGTGAATTCAGAAAACAAAAATCAACTGTTAAAAAAATCTAATTTTGTGCAACTCAAAGATTCATTAGGAGTATATTTGATGCAAGTTAATGATGTATTGCTGCGTAATGATACTGCGCCGTTAGAGTATGTAAAACCAACAATTAATCAAATTGTTATCAACAAACGTAAGTTGGAACTGATAAAAAAATTAGAAAAAGATATTACAAAAGATGCCATTAAAAACAAGGAATTTGAAATTTATAATTAGCCTTTTATCACTTTTGATGTTTGTTGGAATAATACAGGCTCAAGAGATTATTGAAGACAAGCCAATTGAGGCAGAAAAGGAAATAGAAGAGAAAGCTAATGATTCTACTTCGGCGTTTAAACCTGTAAAAGTTGATGGTGTTGCTGGAGTAGTTGGAGATTATATTGTGCTAAATTCTGATATTGATAAAGAATTTTTACAATTACAGGCTTCTGGAGTGGATACCAAAAATATTACCAGATGTCAACTTTTTGGTAAGCTTTTAGAGAACAAATTGTATGCACATCATGCCATTCAAGACAGTATTTTAGTTTCTGATGCAGAAGTTAGAAATAACGTTGAGTATCAAATTCAGCAATTTTTAGCTCAGGTAAATGGAGATATGGATCGATTGTTATCCATTTATAATAAAGAAAGTGAAGAGAGCCTGAGGGATGAAATGTTTAAAACCAATAAGGACATGATGTTGTCCCAACGTATGCAGGCCAAGGTAATTGAGGAAATTGAAATAACTCCAGAGGAAGTAAGACAGTTTTTTAATAAAATACCGAAGGAAGATCGTCCAAATTTTGGTACAGAATTAAAAGTGGCACAAATTGTAGTGGAGCCAAAGGTATCTGAAGAAGAAAAACAGCGAGTTATCAATCAGCTAAAACAATTTAAGGCCGATGTTGAAGAGAATGGTGCTAGCTTTAGATCAAAAGTCATCCTATACGGTCAAGACCCTGGTATCAAACAATCGGGCTATAAATATACACTGAATAGAAAAAAACCAAGAATGGTAAAGGAGTTTAGGGAAGCTGCATTTTCCCTACAAGAAGGCGAGGTTTCAGAACCTTTTGAGACTGATTTTGGATTCCATATTGTGTATTGTGAAAAAATTAGAGGTCAAGAGTATGATGTGAGTCATGTACTTTTAATCCCAGAAGTATCAAGTGAAGCGGTCATTGAAGCTAAGGAGAAACTTGAGAAAGTAAGACAGCAAATCGTTGATGGTGAAATTACCTTTGCCGAAGCTGCTAAGGAAATAAGCGATGATTCTGTAACGAGATTAGATGGAGGACAATTGATAAATCCTGAGACCCAAGATTATAACTTTGAATTAACAAGAATGGATCCTGAATTATATTCTCAAATTCAAGATTTGAAAGACGGAGAGGTAAGTCAAGTAGTTGGGGAAACAGATAGATCAAATAAACTTAAATTTAAGATTCTTACGGTTTCTGACAGAGTGGAAGATCACGAGGCTGATTATGCAAGAGACTTTTTAAAGATAAAAGAGTTGGCCTTAAACGAAAAGAAAATTAAAGCAATAGAAGATTGGCAAGCTGAAAAAATTGATGATACCTACATTAAAATAACAGGGAATATGAGAGCTTGTGAATTTTCTAGTAACTGGTTAAAAAAATAAAAGTTTATGTCTGACGTAGCTGCAGTAGAACAGTTTGTAAAAAAATATAAAGACTTAAAACAAGAGATAGCTAAGGTTATTGTTGGACAAGATGATGTTGTAAACCAAATTTTGATATCTGTTTTTTCTGGTGGTCACTCTTTGCTTATTGGTGTTCCTGGATTAGCCAAAACCTTGATGGTAAATACAATTGCACAAGCACTGGGGCTGGATTTTAAGCGCATTCAATTTACGCCAGATTTAATGCCAAGTGATATTTTAGGGAGTGAAATTCTTGATGAAGACCGTCACTTTAAATTTGTAAAGGGGCCTATTTTCGCCAATATTATTTTAGCGGACGAAATAAATAGAACCCCTCCAAAAACACAGGCAGCTTTGTTAGAGGCGATGCAAGAACGCGCCGTTACGGTTGCAGGTCATCACTATAAATTGGACTTACCATACTTTGTGTTGGCCACACAAAATCCTATTGAGCAAGAAGGAACGTATCCTTTACCAGAAGCGCAATTAGATCGTTTTATGTTTGCTATTAATTTAGAATATCCTTCATTTCAAGAAGAGGTAGAAGTGGTGAAAGCAACAACAAATGATGTAAAAGTTAAAGTAAATGCATTGTTTACAGCAGAGGAAATTTTAGAGTTTCAACATGTTATTAGAAGAATTCCTGTAGCTGATAATGTAATAGAGTACGCTGTGGCTATGGTGGGTAAAACAAGACCTAATGGTTCAACAGCTCCAGACTTGGTAAAACAATATATCGATTGGGGTGCGGGACCAAGAGCATCTCAAAACTTAATTTTAGCGGCAAAAACACACGCAGCTATCAATGGAAAGTTTTCTCCAGATAATGAAGATGTGCAAGCTGTTGCTTCAAGTGTGCTAAGACACAGAATTATCAAAAACTACAAAGCTGAAGCTGAGGGTATTTCAGAATATCAAGTGATAAAGAGCTTATTCTAGTTCATCACGTTTTAAATTTTTAGAAATAAACCCGTCTTTCAAATTTTCACTTCTTAATTCAGGAATATACTTGTAGTAAGTTTTTATATACTCCACCTGTTGTTGGTTAACACAAGGTAAATCGCCATCTCCGGTACCCCAAAAGAAAACTTCTTCACCAGGAGAGTTAAAATCAAAACCGTCAATATTAACTTCAGAAAATGTAGTTACTGTTTTTGTGTTTTTTTCTGGTATTACAATGTTTTTAGGTTTGAAATTACTGAAAGACATTGCAAACTGATTGGACGTAAAGACATTGAGATTCAAAGGAATGAATATAGGAATAACGCTTAAACCTATAGAGAAGTAAGCGAGATACAAACCAAGTTTTCGCGATTTAAAAACTGTAATGAATATCTGAAGTGAGAAAATTAAGATAAACACAAAAAAGAAACGGTATTGCGGTGAGTTTAACCAAACGATTATAAATTGAAGAATGCCAAGAGCATAAATTATGAAAAGTGATTTTTTGTTTTTACGCTTCCAAATAAAAACCGGAAAGATTGCCAACAGTAATAAAAATAATTTGTTGAATAATCCATGAAGTTTTGGAATTTGCAACCAATATTTTAGTTTTTCAAAAAAGCTAAAAGAGGACGTGTCAATGTTGTTAAAACCGGATTGGTACGTACCAGTTTGATAAAGTTGTAATAACTCTTTGGGTAGTTTCCAATCTGCTCCAAAAATATCAAATGCCGATGTTGGATATAGCAAATACCCAGAAATTGTATAATTCTTAAATAGAAACAATACAAGTATAACGGCGCATAAAACCCCATACCTTAGGCTTTGTGCTTTCAAGGTTTTAAAGTGTTTCAAAAATAGTATCAATACTAAAAGGGCTATAACGAGCATGGTCACTTTTATAAAGCACAAAAAGAGTACTACGGACAGTAATATTTTAAACTTGCTAGCTGTTATATTATAATAGTTTACAATGAACTCATAAGCCACATAGGGTGTCAATAAAAAGATAGCCAAATCTGGAGAAGGCGCGTTTACAAATTGCATAAAAAATAAACTGAAGACCAGTACAAGTCCTAAGAAATAATCCTGAACATTAGAATTGTTATTCAACTTTTCAATAAAAAGAAACCCCAATACGATAAAAAGAAACCCATTAATATCATTGAAATAATTAGAAATAAAAGAAAAACTAAATCCAGCTTGTAGCGTATGCCATGAGGAGTTTTGCCCTAGGAAGATGTGTAAGTTGGCAAGACCTTTTACATAGCCAAATTCATTTATCCACTTAATGGTTTGTATGTAATAGGATTCATTGTCAATTAAATAGGGCTTAGTAGCACTTTGTGCAAGCACTACGAAAAACAATAATAGATATAAGGCTTTATAAGAATTTTTTAAACTACTTAAAGTTTGTAAAACAAGCTTTAAGTAGCGCTTTATATCACTTCTAAACCAAAAGTACAGCGCACAAGTCAGCAAAAAAATACCAATGTAATATTCAATATTGATTCGAAAAAAAAATGCAATAAAGCTGGTTAAGGTGGTATAAAGAAATAACCCTAAAACCAGATGGATTGCAAAATGACAATCAGTAATTTTAAAAAGTTTTCGAAAAACAAACCCAAAATTCAGGCAGGTTATGGCAATATAAATCCAGGTTAATAGAATAAGAAGCATTCTGCTGTTAGGTTTTTACCAAAGGTATATATAAATCGCAAATCTTAAATTATTAATTCATTAGAAATACTTGCGTACAGGTAAAGAAAATACAATCATATGCTCAAATAATAGCGGGATAGTAAATAAGTATCAATACTACTTGTTACTTACTGTTTCTTTTTAAAACTTTGTATTAATTTCGTAATTTGCGAGACTGAAAAAAATAACAAACCTTAAAAAATTTTATATGGCATTTGACATTGAAATGATACGAGGAGTTTACTCCACAATGGCCGAACGAGTTGATAAAGCACGTGAGGTTGTTGGAAAGCCACTAACGCTTTCTGAAAAAATATTATATAATCACTTATGGGATGGTACGCCAACCAAGGCATTTGTAAGAGGAAAGGATTATGTTGATTTTGCTCCCGATAGAATTGCATGTCAAGATGCTACCGCGCAAATGGCGTTATTGCAGTTTATGCAAGCTGGAAAAGATAAAGTTGCTGTACCAACTACGGTACATTGTGACCACTTAATCCAGGCTAAGGAAGGTGCCGCAACAGATTTAAAACATGCTAATACGGTAAGTAGTGAGGTGTTTGATTTCTTAGAATCTGTATCTAATAAATATGGTATCGGGTTTTGGAAACCTGGTGCAGGTATTATCCATCAAGTAGTTTTGGAAAACTATGCCTTTCCAGGAGGTATGATGATTGGAACTGACTCACACACAGTTAACGCTGGTGGTTTAGGAATGGTAGCTATTGGTGTTGGTGGTGCTGATGCTGTTGATGTAATGGCTGGTATGGCTTGGGAATTAAAGTTTCCAAAACTAATAGGCGTGAAGTTAACAGGTAAATTATCTGGATGGACAGCACCTAAAGATGTTATTTTAAAAGTAGCTGAAATACTAACTGTTAAAGGTGGTACTGGTGCTATTGTAGAATATTTTGGACCGGGTGCATTGTCTATGTCTTGTACAGGAAAAGGAACCATCTGTAACATGGGTGCTGAAATAGGTGCAACTACATCTACATTTGGTTATGATGATTCTATGGAGCGCTATTTAAGAGCAACAGATAGAGAGGATGTTGCCGATGCTGCTAACGAAGTTAAAGCACATTTAACAGCAGATCCAGAGGTTTACGAAAATCCAGAGCAATATTTTGATCAGGTTATTGAAATTAATTTATCAGAATTAGGTCCATTGTTAAACGGGCCGTTTACTCCAGATTTATCTACTACAGTAGGTTCAGCAATGACGAAAAAGGCTACCGATAATGAATGGCCAATAAAAGTGGAGTGGGGATTAATAGGGTCTTGTACCAATTCCTCTTACGAAGATTTGTCAAGAGCGTCATCCATAGCACAACAAGCCCTAGATAAAGGATTAAAAACAAAAGCAGAATTTGGTATCAATCCAGGTTCAGAGCAAGTACGTTATACCGCCGAACGTGATGGTATCCTTCAAGTATTCGAGAAATTAGATGCTAAGATTTTTACCAATGCATGTGGACCATGTATCGGACAATGGGCAAGATATTCAGACCCAAAAAATGCACCAAAAAACAGTATTGTACATTCTTTTAATAGAAACTTTGCGAAACGTGCCGATGGTAACCCAAACACGCACGCTTTTGTAGCTTCTCCTGAAATTACTGCAGCTATTGCTATTGCAGGCCGTTTAGATTTCAATCCGATGACGGACAAATTAATCAACGAAAATGGAGAAGAAGTAATGCTTGATGAACCAACAGGATGGGAGTTACCACCTAAAGGTTTTGATGTAAAGGAAAATGGTTATTTAGCGCCAGAAGAAGATGGAAGTCACGTAAATGTGGTGGTGAAGGACGATTCAGAACGTTTACAGCTACTAACTCCTTTTGAGCCTCTAGGCGATTCTATCACAGGAGCAAAACTCTTGATAAAAGCTTTTGGAAAATGTACTACCGACCATATTTCTATGGCAGGTCCATGGTTACGTTTCAGAGGACATTTAGATAACATTGCCAACAACACCTTAATTGGTGCGGTAAATACCTTTAATAAAAAGACAAACTTTGTTAAAAACCAATTAACTGGGGAATACGGTGGTGTGCCAGATGTACAACGCGCGTATAAAGCTAAAGGCATTAAAACCGTTGTGGTTGGAGATCACAATTATGGCGAAGGTTCTTCAAGAGAGCACGCTGCAATGCAACCGCGTCACTTAGGTGTGGCTGCCGTAATTGTAAAGTCGTTCGCGCGTATCCACGAAACCAACCTTAAAAAACAAGGTATGTTGGGCTTAACGTTTGCCAACGAATCAGATTACGATTTAATTCAAGAAGATGATACCTTCAACTTCCTAGATTTAAACGAATTTGCACCAGATAAGCAGTTAACTCTAGAAGTTGTGCATGCCGATGGTAGTAAAGATACCATCAAGTTAAACCATACCTATAACGATGCACAAATCGCTTGGTATAACGAGGGTTCTGCGCTTAACTTAATCAAGAAGCAAAACGCTTAGTTTTAATTAAATATTTGCATTTAAAAATCCAGCTAAAAAAGCTGGATTTTTAGTTTTAATAATTGAGTTAATGGTTTAGCTTGATTATTTAAAACATACTTTTTCGCTGCTAATTTGATTTCAATGGCGTATTCAACCAATAATCTGAAAGGTTATCAAAGGGGGCTATAGGTTGATTTTTAAAAATCGGTTTGTTTTTTAGCATGAAAAATGGATCTACTGGTTTAGAAGAATTTAGTTTAAGTTCTTGAACAAAAAACTCTCTATATTGATTGTAATTTGCATATTCCCTGTGGTTTACAATATTGCCATTTATATCTTTTATCTTTTTGATTTCTATAATTATATCGTTTTCAATGTTTTTATTTGAAGACTTCATTTCCCTAGAGCTCAAAAGCAATTTTTTATTTAAATACAAAACTACTTTATCTTTATTAACTTTTATACTATCAATTTTCAGTTTTTTGTCTCTGTACCGTAATTTATAATTACTTTTTTTTAACGCATTTTTTTGAGATAAAATATTATTAAAAGTTATCTCAAAACTATTAAAAATGATTTCATAGGTATTAGAAATAGGATCAAATCTTTTTGTGTAATTAACCTCTGTACTAATTGTAGTAAATTTTGGATTTTGCAACACTTCAAATGTGTTATTAAAAGAAATATAGCTTAAATACATTTTATCTTCTTTTAACTGGTATTCTAAAATGATTTCATATTGTAGTTTTCCAAAATTCTGTTCTTCAGTATCTTGTTTCTTTTTAGATTTATTAGATTTTCTGCTGTCATAAACAGCGTATTGCATTTTATAAATTTTAAAATCACCTTTACTTATGTAAATTTTACCTTTCACTACAACGTGTTCTATGGCTTTATATATATCTATACAGTAAAGCGCAATATTGTTAATTGAAGTGTCTGGTAATCGCTTAATTTGGTGGTTTTTAACAAAATTAAAGTCAAATCGATTTACAAAATCATAGGTGTCAATGCTATAGTTGCGTATTGCATCGTGCGCTCGTAAAATAGTAAATTCATTTCCATTTTGGTTGCGTATATTAAAGCTAGAGGAAATTGTTTTTTCACCTTTTTTAAAATCATAAGGCCTACTGGCAATTAGATCAGTTGGAAAAGTAGTATTCTTTTTGTATTGATATATTCTTGTTTGAGTTTCATTAAAATCGATAGCTGCAAAACCTGGGTCAAACACTTCCATGATGGCTTCGTTCAGATTTAAATAATCTCCTTCTTTTATTTGATAATCCCTGTAATACCCTATATAAGAATATGGTGTAAACTGATAATTTTCTGGTATTTTATCTAATGCTAAATTGAAAATTTCTAATGCACTTTTTCTTTCTCTTCTTTTCTTAGAAGCAACTACAACCACTTCACTTAGTATTTCTGTTTTTTCAGCTAATGTTATAATATTAATTATGTTCTTATCAAAGTTCGATAATGAAACTTCTTTAGTAGCAAATCCTATAGAAGAAATTACTAGAGTATCATTTAATGTTTGTAGTTCATAAGGAATTTTAAATCCTCCATCTATATTAGATATTAACCCTTTAGCTTTATTTTTAATCAATATAGTTGCATAAGGTAACGGAGTTTTATCTTTAGCATTTATTAATCTACAATTAAACAACCCGTTTTCTTGACTATTAATTACATTGGTAAATAATATTAGGACTAATAAAAAGAATAAACTTGTTTTTCTTACAATTGAAAACATCTAATTTTAAGTTGAATTTTGGTTAACCAAATATTGCTTAATCTAAAACAAATTTCGTTTTATTAGGCTTAGTTGGACACTAAACTAAGTTATCTTTTTTTTCTGATAAAGACAAACTATGAACTTAATAGCAATTGTTATTTTAAAAGAAATTTTCAATAAATTATTTTAATCCAAAAACGTCAAAACCTTATTTTTACAAAAACTTCAAGAATGAATTCCAGACAAGACCAACTGAAAGCCTTTGATAGATTACTAACTATAATGGACGAGTTGCGAGAACAATGCCCGTGGGACAAAAAGCAAACCATGGAAACGCTACGACACCTTACTATTGAAGAAACTTACGAGTTGGGTGATGCTATTTTGGATAATGACTTGGAAGAGGTGAAGAAAGAATTGGGAGATGTACTATTACACATAGTATTCTACTCAAAAATAGGTAGCGAAACCAAGGATTTTGATATCGCTGATGTGTGTCATGAAATTTGTGAGAAGCTTATTAGCAGGCATCCGCATATTTACGGTGATGTTGATGTGGAAAATGAAGACGATGTAAAACGCAACTGGGAAAATTTAAAACTTAAAGAAGGTAAAAAAAGCGTGTTGGAAGGCGTTCCTAAAAGTTTACCTGCCTTGGTTAAAGCTAACCGTATTCAAGAAAAAGTTGCTGGTATAGGGTTTGATTGGGAAAAGCCAGAACAGGTATGGGAAAAGGTTCAGGAAGAGTTACAAGAATTAAATGCTGAAGTTGAAATGGGAAATGCTAATCGTATTGAGAGTGAATTTGGTGATGTGATGTTCTCTATGGTTAATTATGCAAGGTTCCTAAATATCAACCCTGAAAATGCTTTAGAGCGCACCAATAAAAAATTTACTAAACGCTTTCAGTATTTAGAAGATAAGACAAAAGCTCTCAATAAACAGCTTAAAGAAATGACCTTAGCTGAAATGGATATATTTTGGGAAGAGGCAAAGCAGCTTCAAAAATAGAAAATCTTCGATTTGCAAATTCTAATAAAAGGAAGAAGTAAAGACGTTATAGAGCATGAAAATTACTAAGCAACATATTAAAAATTTGATTTTTCTCGGTGTAGCCGCTTTGTTCATTATACCACAGACAAGGAAGCCAATTCAGGTGCTTGTAAATAGAGGATTGGCATTATTTAGTCCCTCAACGATTGAGGCTTCAAAGCAACAGCATATAGGTGAAATTGATTGGGTTTTAATTGATATTAATGGAGAAGGGCTAAATTTTAGAGATACTAAAGGCAAAGTGGTACTTATCAATTTTTGGGCAACATGGTGTCCACCGTGTATTGCAGAAATGCCCAGTATGGATAAGCTTTATGCAGACTACAGTAATAAAATAGAGTTCCTTTTTGTATCTGATGAAAAACAAGAGGTGATTAAAAAGTTTTTAAACAAAAACGAGTACAATTTTAACGTATATAAGCCTGTTACAAAATATCCAGAGGTATTTGATGTAGGAGGTATTCCGCGAACATTTTTGATTGATACTAATGGAAATATAATCATTGACAAAACAGGTGCTGCAAATTGGAACAGTGAAACCGTACGTGAAACTATTGATAAACTATTGGTAGCAGAAACAAACTAAAGCGTCTTAAAAAAAGCTTTGATAAAACTCCATGAGAAAAGCGAACTCATAATTTTCAGTTCTTCCGCAAATGTAGATTCTTCATCCAAAAACCGCAACATGGTTGCAATACTATTTTTATCATAAAACTGTTGAAAAATCCATTCGCCCTTATGGTTTTCGTCTTTTATGACCTTCAAAAACACTTTATCGTAAAATTTATATTTGTTTTTAAACAAGTTTGCCGAGGGTGCCCGGTTTGCCTTTACGTTTTCTATTATTTTGACTACTTTTTTTTCGGTGTGCTTAAACGAATACCCTGTGGATGGCTTAACCCAACCACCTCCTGTACCAATTTTTGTGATGCTGTTAGTATTGTAACTGTCAAAAGGAAACGTAGTCATTGGGATGTTACCTTTTTCAGATGCTATAATTTTATAGTCGTCAATTTTTAGATAATCATTAATATATTGTGCGATGTAGCTATCATATATGGCTTCGTCAACTGTATGCTCAGTAAAATAAGTAAACTCAATAAGGGCTTCATGTTTTGAGAATGGCAACACATAAGTAAACGTGGTTTGCGGGCCATCCTTCAATCTATAATCCATCATGGTGAAGTGGTCTTCATCAAAAATAGCACTGTTAGTTTTAATAACAATACCTTTAAAATGCTGATTGATTTTAATGCTTTCTGAATCTTGATAAAAGGCATCGGGAACTCTACTATCAAATACGTGGTTTGCGGTAAAATGAGATGCCACAGTAGTTACAAGAACGTTTTCATCTTCAACTAGAGAAACTACTTCATCTATTAAAAAGTGGATATTGTTACATTTCTGCAATGTTGATTTAGCGTAGTTATAAAAATCAATGGCCTTTATAGATTTGTAGGCGTAAGGGGCAAGCTCTAAATCAATTGTTTTTTCAGAAGTAAAAATTTTAGCTTTTCTCCATGATTTATAGGGTAAATCACGCCATTGTGAGGGCTCGGTTTCCCAAAAGCTCCATGTTTTATCATCAACTTCTTTTGTTGACGGATCAATGAGTGCTATTTGCTTGTCATCAAAAAAAGCATCGGAGGCCATTTTTAAAGCCAACTGCAAACCAGCCAAACCATTTCCAATAATGATGTAGTCGAAATGGGAGCCATTCACCATTTCTATTTATTTTCTTTTGAAGTATTTAAAAGGAACAAAAAGCATCCCAAAGCATTCGCCATCGGTTTTTCCAAGGTGTTTGTGATGAATTTTATGCGCTCTACGTACGCCGCGAGCATACCAATTATTAGCATTTCTAAACATTTTAAAACGCTGATGGATAAAAATATCATGTACTAAGAAGTATGATAAACCGTAAGCGAATATTCCTAAGCCAATGGGTAGCCCAGGCCAAAAGCCGTAATATCTCCAAAGTAGAAAAAAACCAATACTTACTACGGCATAAAAAATAAAAAACAAGTCGTTGCGTTCAAACCAACTATCGTGGTCTTTATGATGATGGTCTCTATGTAAACTCCATAAAAACCCATGCATAATGTATTTATGGGTAAACCACGCCATAAATTCCATAAAGCAATAAGTGCCTAAAAACACTAATATCCAATACACAATTTGCATAGTATAAAATTACATTAAATTTAATTGATATTTTACATAACTGCGCGCCAAAAGTTCAATTTTTTTAGGATTGGAAACTCTAATGCGCGTATCTTTAATTCTTAAAGCAGGCGTCTTTTTTAATTTTTTTAAAAGCTGACTGTAATAACGGTAAGCCATAAACACACCAAATTTAGCTTCCATTGGTAGTTTCTTAATACCGCTCAAGCCTTTTTCAAAATCACTTTCTATATCATCAATAATTTGCTGTTTGGAATTTTCATCTAAGTTGTCCAAATCTACATTTGGAAAATAGCTTCTGTTTAACTCCGTAAAATCAGCCTTCAAATCTCTTAAGAAATTCACTTTTTGAAAAGCAGACCCCAAGGACATAGCGGAATCTTTCAATTCATTATATTTTTCGTCATCGCCGTTTACAAATACTTTCAAGCACATTAGGCCAACCACATCTGCAGAACCATAAATATATGCTTTGTATTCGTCATCAGAAAGGTAGTCTTTCTTATGTAAATCCAATCGCATACTCTCCATAAAGGCATCAACCATGCTTTTATCAATGTTAAATTTATGATATGTGTGCTGAAATGAATTTAAAATAGGATTGAGACTTATCTTATCCTTAAGTGCATTTTCTAAATCTGAGGAGAAACGTTTAAATAAATCTTCTTTATCATAGTTGTGAAAAGAATCTACGATCTCATCGGCAAACCTCACAAACCCGTAGATATTATATATATGCATTCTAATGGAGTTCGATAGCATTTTGGTGGCTAACGAAAATGATGTACTGTAATTTTTTGTTACTACTTTACTGCAATTGTATGAAACGGTATCAAATAATGCTTTCATATTATTGATTATGGTATTTATTAATAAGTTGCGCTACTAACTTTCCAGAAATTAGCGATGGCGGTACTCCAGGTCCAGGGACAGTGAGTTGACCAGTGAAATAAAGGTTTTTTACCTTTTTGCTTTTTAACTTTGGCCTTAGAAAGGCAGTTTGGGAAAGCGTATTTGCCATCCCATATGCGTTTCCTTTATAAGAATTATACTCTTTAATAAAATCCTTAACACAAAAGGATTCTTTAAATATAATACTATTTGAAATATCTTGCTGCGTTAATTTTTTAAATCGCGACATAATGATGTCGAAATATTGTGCTCTAATTTCATCAGTATCTTCAATGCCTGGGGCAATAGGTATTAAGAAAAAACCGGTTTCACAATCTTTAGGAGCCATTGATGTATCTGTAACAGATGGAAAATTTGCGTAAAACAATGGGTCTTTAGGCCATTGGGGATTATCATAAATTTCCTCAGCATGTGTTTCAAAACTTGTATCAAAAAATAAGTTATGGTGCTCGATATTTTTTAACTTTTTATTGAACCCAACATAAAACAATAGGGAAGAAGGGGCAAAGGTTTTTTTAGACCAATATGTTTCAGAATACTGTCTGAAAGCTTCATCAAGTAAAGTTTCAGAATGGTGGTAATCTGCGCCACTTAGAACAATATCAAACGTTTTAATTTCCCCGTTTACTTTAATTGAGGTAGCAGTTTTTTGCTCTACATTTATTTTTTCTACTGCACTATTGGTATATATTTTTACGCCTAAACCCTCAGCAAGGGATTTCATTGCCTTAATGACTTCGTACATACCACCTCTGGGGTGCCATGTACCTAGACCAAAATCGGCATAGTTCATAAAGCTATAAAATGAGGGTGTGTTACTGGGTTTTGCACCTAAGAAAAGTACTGGAAATTCCAGAGTTGAAATTAATTTGGGATTTTTAAATTTTTTCCGAACATCGCCACTAATGGTTTTAAAAAATTGATCTACACGAGTTGCAGTTTCGGGTGTTACTAATTCAAAAGGTGAAATGCCAGGTTTTAAAACTACTTTGTTTATGGCAATATCATAATTGGTTGCAGCTTTGTCAATAAATTGCCTTAGTGGCTTAGAACTACCAGGTTCAATACGCTCAAACTCTGTACATATTTTGTCCATGGTGTCTCCAATCGTGATAATCTCATCTTTGAAGAAAATTTTATAAGCAGGACTAAGCTTGTCTAACTGGTAATAGTCTGAGGTTGATTTTCCAAAATCATTAAAAAACTTTTCGAAGATGTCTGGCATCCAATACCAACTTGGACCTATGTCAAAGGTAAAGCCGTCTTTTTTTAATTGTCTTGCGCGACCACCAACGGTACTATTTTTTTCAAATACAGATACGTCAAAACCGTATTGCTTTAAGTAACTACTGGCAGAAAGCGCAGAGAATCCAGAACCTATTATAGCGATTGTTTTCTTCATTGTTTAACAAATATAAGTAAAAGTTAAACAAGAATAAGTGAAATTATAAATCTTTAACTAAATTTTCGATGGAATCACATATTTTCACCCGTTCAGGCAAATGCGTGTTTTCATCTAAGGCCGATAATTTTGGGCCTAAAAGCAACAAGTCAATTTTAGAATTATCAAGTAATAATTCACTAAAATCATTTAAATAATCTGGAATTTCCTCAATTTCAGGTTTTACAGTAAAATATGTAATGAAAGTTATTTGGTCAAAAAATTCTAAGACACTTACTAAACTTGCCATAGGAACGCTTTCCCCTAGGAAAATAGTGTGATAGCCTTTACTTCTTAATTGATAGTTAATAAATAAAAGACCAATGTCGTGCACTTCATTATCTGGCAGAAATAAAATAAAAGTTTTTGAAACGGGTTTAGGCTCTAAACTTTGAAGCCTTTCGATATTTAATAATATTTTTTGTTTTATGTGTGATGTTAAAAAGTGCTCATGGGCTGGTGTTATCGTATCTGTTTGCCACAAAAGCCCAATTTCGTTCAATAGCGGCAGAAAAATATCATAGAAAATATCATTGAAGGATTTATTTTCTATAAGATTATTATATGTATTGTAAAATAATACCTGATCAAAATTAAGCATTGAAAGCTTAAATGCATTGATAGCATGATCTTCTACCTTAGCTCTTGAAGCTATTTCTCTTACCTTTATGGGGATTTCTTCATCACTGAGTTGTGCAATTTTAGATATTTTATATCCACTATTATTCAAAAAGGAAATGTTAAGTAGCTTTTGTAAGCTAGCCAAGCTGTAATTTCTGATATTGGTATCCGACCTATTTGGCTGTAGCAAATTATATCGCTTTTCCCATATGCGTATAGTATGAGCCTTTATTCCTGTTAAGTTTTCAAGGTCTTTAATACTAAAATTAACTTGTATATTGTTCATCAAAAAGCAATTTTTGTTAAACAAAATTACGAATACCTAACGAATAAACATTAAAAAAATAATAAAAGTTTTAAAAAATTAACAAATGATATGTGGTAGAATGCATTATTAAATCTAATTTAAAAGATATTTTCAAAAATTCACTAAATTTCTTTTCCCCCGAAAAACCTTTGCTGCTGTGAGATTATTAATTATTTTTGATTGACAACTTTTATTATCGTCTTATAAACTTCACAGTATCTATTTATGCGTTCAATATTTTTGATTTTAACACTTTTATTGTGTTTTTCCTGTAAAAAAAATAAATCAGAATATGTTGATGCACAGGGTACTAGTAAAGAGAAATTTGCCTCCACTCATTTAATTCCTGATAATCACTTTTTAGGCGATCAGGCTTGCGCTTCATGTCATAATGAGCAATTTAAGGATTGGAAAGAGTCTCATCATGACAAAGCCATGGAGATTGCAGCTGATTCAACTGTCCTAGGAGATTTCAACAATACGTATTTTAAAAGTCAAGGGATAACCTCTCGATTTTTTAAAAAGGATGACTCATTTTATGTCAATACTGAAGGGCGTGATGGTAAATATCACGATTATAAAATTGAGTATACTTTTGGGATAGAGCCGTTACAGCAGTACATCGTTAAGTTTCCTGACGGGCACTATCAATGTTTAAGAACCGCTTGGGATACTAAGGAGAATAAGTGGTTTGATCTGTATCCAGAATTTAAGGTGGTGCATTCCGAATGGCTACACTGGTCCAGAGGTGGGCTAAACTGGAATAATATGTGTGCCGATTGCCATTCTACCAATGTTCGTAAAAATTACGATATCGAAACTCATAGCTATGATACTAAATATGCTTTGATTAACGTAAACTGTGAGGCTTGCCATGGCCCTGGAAAGAACCATGTTGAAAATGCAAAAAAATTAGGAAATGCTTATAAACCTAACGGAGATTTAAAGATGACTTTAAATACGGGGCCAAAAGAATTAGTGGATCAATGCGCACGGTGTCATGCAAGAAGAGAGCAATATTCTGAATTTTACAATTTTGAAGGTACATTTTTAGATCACTACGCCCCCCAATTATTAACGGATAATTTATATCATCCTGACGGTCAAATTTTAGATGAAGTTTATGTTTATGGT
This sequence comes from Hyunsoonleella flava, assembly GCF_004310325.1. Classification (GTDB taxonomy): domain Bacteria; phylum Bacteroidota; class Bacteroidia; order Flavobacteriales; family Flavobacteriaceae; genus Jejuia; species Jejuia flava. The sequence goes on along the minus strand of NZ_SIRT01000003.1, from coordinate 38,314 downwards.
TCATTTCTTCAAAGTAAAATGTATCAAAACAATGTAACATGTACCAATTGCCACAATCCGCATTCTTTAAAACTAAGGTTTGAAGGAAATATGTTATGTGCGCAATGCCATGACACTAAAGTGTATGATGTACCTTCACATCATTTTCACGAAACGGCTTCAGAAGGTTCAAAATGTATCAACTGCCATATGGCGGGAAAAATTTACATGGGTAATGATTACCGAAGAGACCACAGTTTTAGAATTCCGCGTCCAGATCTAAGTTTAAAATATGGTACGCCAAATGCATGCACACAATGCCATACTGATAAAGATGATACTTGGGCTTGGGAGAAATACAAAGAAACTCATGGTACACCTAAAAACAAACATTTTTCTGAGCTTTTGGCGCCCGGTTTAAAAGGAGATCCGCATGGTTTTGAAAAGTTGTTGGAACTTTCAAAAGACACAATTTACCCAGAGATTTCCAGAGCGTCAGCTGTCAGAGCAATGGAGGGCTATTTGAATGAAAATGCCATAGATAATATGTTGGCATTTTTAAATGATGAATCGCCTTTGGTTAGAGGGGCAACCATTGATGCCTTAAATGATATTAATTCTGCAGATTATGCTAATTACTTTTTGCCTTTGTTGAAAGATGAAAAACGTACTGTTAGGGTAAAAGCATTTTTGGCCATAGCTGGTTTAAATGAGTTTCAAATACCTGAAGCTTATAAAGATGTTTATAAAAAGGTAGAAAAGGAGTTTAATACCCATTTAGATGTTACTTCTGATTTCACAGGAGGACGAGCAAAAAAAGCTCTATACTTTATAAAAAAAGGGGATTTGGTAAATGCTATAAAATGGTATGAAAAAGCACTTGAGATTGATGATATGAATAATATGATCAGAACCAATTTGGCAAACCTTTATTATAGAAATGACGATATAAAAAATGCAGAAAAAGCATTTAAAACTATAATTAAACAAGAACCAGAGTTTGCTCAAACTTACTATTCTTATGCCTTGTTATTGGCTGAACAAAATAGAGTAGAGGAAGCCATTCAACAGATGGATTTGGCTATAAAACGCATGCCAGAAAACATCAGGTTTTATTATAATTTAAGTCTCCTTCATGATAAGGTAAATAACCTTAAAAAAGCAGAACAGATTGCCTCTAAAGGATTAAAGTTGGATACGAATAATGAAGGATTAATCTACGTTCTGGCTTATATTTATCAAAAACAGGGAAATATAGCCAAAGCTAAAAATATGGCTGAAAGATTGGTACAATTGTATCCAAATAACAAGCAATATCTATCTTTCTATAAGCAATTAAACGTTGCACAATAATTGTTAATGTTTAAATATTAAGTAGATAAATGGGTGCTTATGCTTTATATTTGTTTAAAAGCTAACCCGAAAAAGAAATATCTAATGAAAACATTAGTTCTTCTCTTTTTTACATTTTTTCTATTGCCGATTCATGCTCAAGAGATTGATACTGAAAACTCTAAGGTTTTATTTGCCGTGAGCAACATGAAGGTTAGAACAGTTGAAGGCAAGATAGGAGGCATGAAAGGTGAAATTATTTTAGATGAGGCTAAACCTTCCAAAAGTTACATAGATGTTTGTCTCGATGCAAAAACTATCAATACTGATAACACCAAAAGGGATAACCATTTAAAGGGAGAGGATTTTTTTGATGTTGAACAGTTTCCTGATATTTGTTTTGTGTCAAGTGTTATTGAGAATAAAGCGGATTTACTGTATGTAACGGGTGAATTATCATTGCATGGCATAAGCAAAACAGTAAGCATACCCTTAGAATATCGAAATAAAGAGTTAACAGGGACTTTAAAGATTCTGCGAAAAGATTTTAAACTAGGGCCTAATGGAGGTTTTATGGTTGGAAAAGAAATATTAGTTACTATCAAGTGCAGGTTTAAGTAATAATAATAAGTGCACACGAGAGGATTCGAACCTCCACGTCCATACAGACACTGCCCCCTCAAGGCAGCGCGTCTACCAATTCCGCCACGTGTGCTTTTTCAAAGAAATGCTAAAATAAAAAAAGTTAAGCGATAAAGCTTAACTTTTTTAGTGACCGGGCTGGGGCTCGAACCCAGGACCCTCTCCTTAAAAGGGAGATGCTCTACCAACTGAGCTACCCGGTCAATATATGACTAACCTTCTAGTGTTAGCGGGTGCAAATATATAATGTTTAATTAATAAAACAATACTTTTTTTATATAATTTTTCGTTTTTTTGCAGCACAATTATGTATGTTTTTAATTATCAAATACTAGCGGAAAAATGATTATAGTTTTATTAGGATATATGGGGTCTGGGAAGTCTTCTGTAGGCAGAATTTTGGCGGAAAAACTAAGCTATAATTTAATTGATTTAGATGACTATATCATTGAAAAAGAAAACACTTCTGTATCTGAAATTTTCAAAACCAAGGGAGAAGTTTATTTTAGAAAAAAGGAAACCGAATATTTAAAAGAATTATTACAGCTTGAAGATAATACTGTTTTGGCATTAGGTGGTGGTACACCTTGTTTTGCGGGAAATATGGAGGCCATTTTAGCCTCTGATAAAGCCGTTTCTGTTTACCTTAAGGGATCGTTGCAGTTTTTATCAAAAAAGCTGTTTGTCAAAAAGGCAAAACGACCGTTAATAGCGCATATTGAAACAGAGGCATTAATGACGGAGTTTATCGGTAAGCACTTATTTGAACGCTCACAATTTTATAATCAAGCCGAAATTCATGTAGTAACCGATAACAAGAAAAAAATAGAAATTGTAGAAGATATTATTCTAGAATTATTCTAAAACAACTTGGTGCATTTTCCCTTTTAAATCTACTTGTACATGTTCATGTAATGATGTGGATAAAGAAATACCCTTAAAATCTGCTTTTACTGGATATTTTTTATGGTTTCTATTTACTAAAACGGCCGTTTTAAATTGCTTTAGAGGAACATCCAAAAAATGTTTCACGCTATAGATCAATGTAGTGCCAGAATTAAGCACATCATCTACCAAAACTACTGATTTATTGGCGTAATCTTCAGATTTAAGGGAAGTCGATATTGGCTCTAATGGATTTTTTTTATCAATAGTAACCTTACAAAGTACAGGTTTGATATCGGAAATCTTTTCAAGAATGGTTTTTAGTTTTTTAGCTAAAACATGCCCATTCTCTCCAATTCCAGCTATAATCACCTCTTTTTCATCTACATTAGTTTCATAAACTTGAAATGCAATACGCTTTATTTTATGTTGTATTTCTTTGTGGTTTAAAATAACGTTATCCTTTAATTTCATGAAGCTGCTATAAAAGTTAAAGTTTAAAATTAATCATTTTCAGTATTAAAATCGTCAATATCTCTTCTATCTTTTTTGGTAGGCCTTCCTGTTCCTTTTTTTCTATAATAGTCTTTAGAATATTTTAGTAGTTCTTGGGCTTCAAATTCGGTTTTAGGAGTAGTATCCGTACGATAAATATCAACGAGTTTTGCGGAAATCCTGTTCGGCGGAATATCATTTACAGTCAGTTGATAATTAATTTGATTTTTACGCAATTCAATTTTATCGGTAGGGTAAACTTCACGACTAGGCTTTACGGTATCTCCATTAACCTTGATATGACCTTTTTTGCAAGCTGTAGTTGCTAAAGTTCTTGTTTTGTAGTATCTCACACACCATAAATACTTATCTATTCGCATACAAATTTTGTAAAAACAACGTTAATGTTATTGTACAAGATTGCATTAAAATTGTATCTTGCACGCCAAAAATAAGCAATAATGAGTTTAAGAAAAATAGGTTCAGCGATATTAGTTATTGTACTTGTATTTATGTCATGTAATAATGACGATGGCGGTGTAACTATTCCAGAAATAATCTTAAGAGATAGAGCTGAGCAACAAATTGTAGATAAAGATTCTATTGATGATTATTTAAGTTCACATTATTTTAATAAAAGTATGTTTGAGGGGAATACAAATCCTAAAACAACAGATTTAGTAATAACTAAGATAACAGATGAAACCATTTCTAGCGATGCAGACTCTTTATTAATAAACGCTGTTGGGGATCCAATAAAAGTAACTTTTGTTGACGTAGAATATGAGTATTACGTTTTAAGTCTTAACCAAGGAGGAGGTGATAGCTCACCAAATTTTGCAGATAACATATTGATCACTTATGAAGGATTTACGCTGGACAATGAAGTTTTTGATAGTGCAGTAACTCCACTAACGTTAGATTTAACAACGTTGATTCCAGGTTGGAGAAAAGTTTTCCCTAGATTTAATGTAGCTGAAAGTTTTGTTGAAAACGGTGATGGTACAGTGAGTTATTCAAATCATGGGGCTGGGGTAATGTTTTTACCCTCAGGGTTGGCATACTTTGCAGATGCGAGGACAGGTATTCCAGCGTATTCACCATTAATTTTTAAGTTTGAATTGTTGCAGAGTTTTGTCAACGATCATGATAATGATGGTGTGCCTTCTTGGAAGGAGGATATAGACGGAGATGGCGAGTTTTTTCTTGACCCCGATGACTTAGATAAAGAAGGAGATGATGACACAGATAATGATCGTACTCCAGATTATGTAGATCCCGATGATGACGGTGATGGTGTACCGACTGTTAATGAGGATTGGGATGGTGATGGCGACCCAACAAACGATATGAGTCCTATTAACCCTAGTTTGCCAAGATATTTAGACCCTGAAGCTAACGATTCAAAATAATAAAAAAGCCCACAATTAAGTGGGCTTTTTTATTGTAGATATAACACCTTTTATAAAATAATAGCCAAACTTAAAATTAATTGATCTGGTCGTGTATCTAGTCTACTTTGTGGATTTCCTCCTATATTATTATTAATAAAACTGGCTTCATTATCACTAAAACCTCTTTCGTATCTTAGGTCAATACCTACTTTCTTTAAATTAAATCCTATTCCGAAATTAAGGCCTACCGAGAAATCGTTTTCAATGTTATTTATTGAAATATTATCGAATTCTGAATCAAGTATGTATTGAAACGAAGGGCCACCAAATACGCTTAACGGGCCTAAAACTTTTATACCCACTAATATTGGAGCATCCAATTTGCTCATTTCGAAACTATCATTTCTGTAGTCACTTTTAGTTTTTGTATAAATCAACTCGGGGCGCAAATATACTTTTTGTCCAATTTTACCGAAGATACCCACGTGATAGCCAATGTTTCTATCGGGATTTTCGGCATTATCTCCTATAGATTCGATGTAATCACCATTTCCATTATAGTTTAGTCCGCCTTTTAAGCCAAAACCAGTTTGTGTTTGCGCAAAACTAGAAAGGGATAAAAGCACAACTGCTGCTAGTAACAGAATGAGTTTAACTGTAGAAAATTGGTTTTTTAGTTCTTTGTGTAATTCATTCGATTTTTTCATAATTATTCGTTTTAAGATTTGATGTCAAGTATATTATCAAAAACGTTGCCAAACGTTAAATATTTTAACAAAAACAGAATTATAATAAAAAAAGCTCCTGAGTTTATAAACCTAGGAGCTTTTACATTTTTATATCTTAATAAGCTATTTTCTTTCAATAACCTTTTTAACTTTTTCTACAATAGCAGTACTGCTAAGGCCATATTTATCCATTAGTTGCGCAGGAGTTCCAGATTCCCCAAAGGTATCGTTAGTACCCACAAATTCTTGAGGTGCAGGTGAATTAGTTGCTAATAATCTAGCAACACTTTCTCCTAATCCACCAAGGATATTATGCTCTTCAGCAGAAACTACACATCCAGTTTTTGCAACAGACTCTAAAATGGCTGCATCATCTAAAGGTTTAATAGTGTGAATGTTAATTACCTCAGCCGAAATTCCAGCTTCATGCAACACTTTTGAAGCTTCTAAAGCTTCCCAAACTAAATGGCCAGTAGCAACAATGGTAACATCTGTTCCTTCTGTAAATTTAATGGCTTTACCAATTTCAAATTTCTGGTCTGCAGGTGTGAAAATTGGAACGGATGGACGCCCAAAACGTAAATATACTGGTCCTTCATATTCAGCGATTGCTATGGTAGCAGCCTTTGTTTGATTGAAATCACATGGGTTAATCACTGTCATTCCAGGCAACATCTTCATCATCCCAATATCCTCAAGTATTTGGTGCGTTGCACCATCTTCACCTAAAGTTAAACCGGCATGTGATGCGCATATTTTTACGTTCTTACCAGAATATGCAATAGATTGACGAATTTGATCGTAAACTCGCCCAGTTGAGAAGTTAGCGAAAGTTCCGGTAAAGGGAATTTTTCCTCCTATAGTTAAACCAGCAGCAATACCCATCATATTGGCTTCTGCAATTCCTACTTGGAAAAAGCGTTCTGGATTTTCTTTGATAAACTCGTTCATTTTTAAAGAACCAATTAAATCTGCGCATAAAGCAACCACATTTGGATTGGTTCTACCCAATTCAGCTAAACCAGCTCCAAAACCACTTCTTGTATCCTTTTTTTCTGTGTATGTATATGTTTTCATTATCGTTTAAGTAAGTGGTTAATAATCGCCTAAAGTTTCAGGGTTTTGTGCTAAACCTATTTCTAATTGCTCATCGTTTGGCGCCTTACCATGCCATGCATGTGTATGCATCATGAAATCTACACCATTACCCATAATGGTTTTTAGTAAAACGCATACAGGTTTTCCTTTGCCAGTTTCAGCTTTAGCCTTCGCCATACCTTCTAAAACAGCTTCAAGATTATTGCCTTCTTCTATTTCTAAAACAGTCCATCCAAAGGCTTCAAATTTAGCCTTTATGCTTCCCATGGGCAGTACATCATCTGTGGCGCCATCAATTTGTTGCCCATTTAAATCCACCGTGGAAATTAAGTTGTCTACCTTTTTTGCCGAAGCATACATAATGGCCTCCCAATTTTGCCCTTCCTGTAACTCACCATCGCCATGTAAAGTATAAACAATTTTATCATCATTGTTCAGTTTTTTGGCTTGAGCAGCACCAATAGCAACACTCATACCTTGACCCAAAGATCCTGATGCAATTCTCACTCCTGGTAAACCCTCATGAGTAGTAGGATGCCCTTGCAAACGGGAATCAATCAATCTAAATGTGTTTAGTTCTTCAACTGGAAAGTAACCAGCTCTAGCCAAAACACTATAAAATACTGGCGAGATATGTCCGTTTGATAAAAAGAATAAATCCTCTCCAATTCCGTCCATTTCGAACGCATCCTTTCTATCCATAATTTCGTTGTAAAGTGCAACGAAAAATTCGGTACAACCTAAAGAACCCCCTGGATGTCCAGAATTTACTTTATGCACCTGTCTCAAGATATCTCTGCGCACTTGCGTACAGATGTCTTCTAAGTGTTTAATGTTTGGCATGTGTAGTGATTATTTTTTGCGCCACAAAAATAGCGGATTAGAATAGTTTTACAAAGTATTAACATTCTATTTTTCATAAATCTACTTAAACATTAAGTAGTGTTGAATAGTTTGTTTTTTTTGACATAAAATATGTAGGTTTGCGCACTGGTTTTTATATATGAAATTTGATTTAAAACAAACAGATTCCCAAAGTAAAGCAAGGGCTGGAACTATTACTACCGATCATGGCGTGATTGAAACACCAATTTTTATGCCAGTGGGAACCGTAGCCACAGTAAAAGGTGTACATCAGCGTGAACTTAAAAATGATATTAATCCTGATATTATCCTTGGAAACACATACCATTTATATTTAAGACCTCAGACCGATATTATTGAAAAGGCTGGAGGACTTCATAAATTCATGAATTGGGATAGAAATATTTTAACCGATTCTGGTGGCTACCAAGTCTATTCCCTTTCAGCAAATAGAAAGATTAAAGAAGAAGGGGTAAAGTTTAAATCGCATATTGATGGTAGTCACCATGTGTTTACACCAGAGAATGTGATGGAAATTCAGCGTACCATTGGTGCTGATATCATAATGGCATTTGATGAATGTGCGCCATATCCTTGTGATTACAATTATGCCAAACGCTCCATGCATATGACTCACAGGTGGTTGGATAGATGCATTAATCATTTAGAAAAAACACCTTTAAAATACGATTATAGTCAAGCATTTTTTCCCATAGTTCAAGGAAGTACTTATAAAGATCTGCGAATTCAATCTGCTGAATACATAGCTAATGCGGGCGCATTAGGTAACGCCATTGGAGGATTATCAGTTGGCGAACCTGCAGAGGAAATGTATGCCATGACAGAGGTAGTATGCAATGTTTTACCAGAGGATAAACCAAGATATTTAATGGGCGTGGGTACGCCAATCAATATTTTAGAAAATATTGCGTTAGGTATTGATATGTTTGATTGTGTAATGCCAACACGAAATGCCAGAAACGGGATGTTGTTCACCGCTCATGGCACGATAAACATCAAAAACAAAAAATGGGAAGACGATTTTTCGAATATTGATGACATGGCAATTACATTTGTGGACACTGAATATAGTAAAGCTTATTTGCGTCATTTGTTTACAGTAAATGAATTATTGGGAAAACAAATCGCCACAATTCATAACCTTGGCTTTTACCTGTGGTTGGTTCGCGAAGCAAGAAAACATATATTAGCAGGGGACTTTGGAGAATGGAAAAATAAGATGGTGAAACAAATGGATAAAAGATTGTAATAGGCACGCTTAGGTGAAAATTCTAGACTGGTACATATTAAAACGTTACTTATTTACATTTTTGATGATGTTATTGCTGTTTATTCCTATCGGAATAACAGTGAATTTGGCTGAAAAAATTGGAAAGATATTGGATAACGATGTTCCTTTTAATGAAGTAGCGTTGTTTTATTTAGATTTCACAATCTATTTTGCAAACTTGCTCTTTCCCCTTTTCTTGTTTCTTAGCGTTATATGGTTTACTTCAAAATTGGCAAATAATACCGAGATTATTGCTTTTTTAAGTTCGGGTGTGTCTTTCTCAAGATTCCTTAAACCTTATTTGTACGGTGCGTCAATTACGGCCATATTTGCTCTTTTTTTAGGAATGTTTTTAGCACCTGAAGCTAGTAAAGGGTTTAATGAGTTTGACTATAAATATTTTAAGAAAGGGAAAAGTGCAGTGGACAATAAAAATGTTTACAGGCAAATAAATGACAACGATTTTATATACGTAAGCAGCTACGATTCTAAAAACAAACTAGGGCAGAATTTTACTTTAGAGCATCTTGAAAATAATGAGCTAGTGTATAAAATTAGTGCTAGAAGTATAAGATATATTGACAAAGACACGTCTTACAGATTGATAGATTACGTAAAACGAAAAGTTGGACCATTAGGAGACACTTTAGAGATTGAAAGGAAAAAGGATACATTGTTTTCTTTTGAAGCTGAAGACCTGACACCTGTAATTTATATTGCTGAAACCTTATCATACCCAGAGTTAACTAACTTCATAAAAAAGGAAGAAGCCAGAGGATCTTCAAACATAGGACGCTATAAATTGGTGCTATACAGAAAATGGAGTTTACCAGTTTCAATATTTATTTTAACCATTATCGCGGTTGCGGTGTCGTCCATAAAACGACGTGGTGGTATGGGCGTTAATTTAGCGCTTGGTATTTGTATCGCTATGGTATTTGTGTTTTTCGATAAAATATTTGGTGTTATGGCGCAACAATCTAACTTTCCACCAGTAATAGCAGTATGGTTTCCCAATTTCATTTTTGGTATTTTAGCTATATATCTATTGTATAATGCCAAACGCTAAAGTTAAGAATTACCTTCATTTACATCTTTTAGTATTTATTGCTGGCTTTACAGCCATTTTAGGAAAAGAGATTTCTATCACAGCAATTCCTTTAGTATGGTTTCGTATGGCTATGGCGACCATTTTAATGTTTCTTTTTATAAAGATTAGAAAAGTTAAGTTGAAAATAGATAAGAGGTCTATTGTTAGACTATCATTGGCTGGTATTATCATTGCATTACATTGGATTACCTTTTTTGCTGCCATAGATGCAGCTAATATCTCCATTGCGCTGGCAATGTTTTCAACGGGCGCTTTTTTTGCTTCTTTTATAGAGCCCATATTCTACAAAAGAAAGATTATTGGTTACGAAATAATATTTGGAATATTGGTGATTATAGGTGTATTCATAATCACCCAAGGTGAAATAAAGTACTTAACCGGTATTATACTAGGTATTTCATCTGCATTTTTTTCATCTTTATTTGCAGTTTTAAATGGTGTTTTTCTTAAGCATCATTCAGCAACAGTCATATCATTTTATGAGTTTATTAGTGGTGTACTATTCATTTCAATATTTATTGCATTTTTTAAGGGAGGATTTTCGGTGGACTTTTTTAAACTAAGCACCAAAGATTTCTGGTATTTATTTATACTTGCTTCAGTTTGTACCGCTTATGCCTTTATTGCGGCCGTTTATGTTATGAAACTTATTAGTCCATTCACCGTCGTACTCACCTATAATTTAGAACCTGTTTATGGAATTTTACTTGCAATTATCTTATACCCTGATAGTGAAAAAATGTGTGCAGATTTCTATTATGGTGCGATCATGATAATAGGAACCGTAATATTAAACGGTATATTGAAAAACAAACATGCATTCAAACGAAAACAAATACGTTGATTTCTAAAATTGAAACAAAATAATTTCCTTAGTTTTGTATGCTAACTTAAAACTGAATTAAGTTCTTATGGAATATTTAGAATTTGAATTACCAATAAAAGAGCTCGAAGATCAACTTCAAAAATGTAGAGTCATTGGAGAGGAGAGCGAAGTTGATGTTACTGAAACTTGTGAGCAAATTGAGAAGAAGCTTAAAAAGACAACAACGGATATTTATAAAAACCTAACGCCATGGCAACGTGTGCAGTTATCAAGACATCCTAATAGACCTTATACCTTAGATTATATCAAAGCCATTTGTGGAGATACATTTTTAGAACTACACGGAGACAGAAGTTTTAAAGATGATAAGGCCATGATAGGCGGTTTGGGAAAAATAGGAGACCAAAGTTATATGTTTATAGGTCAGCAAAAAGGCTATAACACTAAAACACGTCAATATAGAAATTTTGGAATGGCGAATCCTGAAGGGTATAGAAAAGCATTGCGTTTAATGAAATCTGCCGAAAAATTTGGAATTCCTGTAGTAACTTTACTTGATACGCCAGGGGCTTATCCAGGATTAGAGGCTGAAGAACGAGGACAAGGTGAAGCTATAGCAAGAAATATTTTAGAGATGACACGTCTTAAAGTGCCAATTATAACCATTATAATTGGTGAAGGTGCTTCTGGTGGAGCATTGGGTATAGGTGTTGGAGACAGAGTGTTAATGTTAGAAAATACCTGGTATTCGGTAATCTCTCCAGAATCCTGTTCATCTATTTTATGGCGTAGCTGGGAGCATAAAGAAACTGCAGCTGAAGCCCTAAAATTAACAGCAACGGATATGAAGAAATTAAAGTTAATAGACGCTATCGTAAAAGAACCCTTGGGTGGTGCGCACAGAGATAGGGCAAAGACATTTAAGACTGTTATAACAGCTATTGAAAAACATTTTGGCGAGTTAAAAAACTTATCACCAACAGATTTGATAAACCAGCGTATGGAAAAATACTCAAATATGGGAGTGTATAAAGGGTAACCCCTTTAAAACCAAAAGATAAAAAATCTGAAGTTTTTGCTTCAGATTTTTTTTATGGTTATTCACAATAGAATTGAGTTATTAACAGTTCTTTTGTTAATGAAGCGTTCACAACGAAGCCCTATTTTTTTAAAATGCCATACTTTATTTGTATATTTTCGTAGCCATGAAACAACCTAACCAAATAACGGGATACAAAGTAGATAAAAGTACTATTATCAATCTTGAGAAGGGTAAAATACCTCCGCAAGCAGTTGATTTAGAAGAAGTTGTGCTTGGGGCGATGATGATTGATAAAAAAGGTGTTGATGAGGTAATTGACATTTTAAGTCCTGATGCATTTTACAAAGAGGCGCATCAACTTATCTTTGAAGCCATTTTTCAGTTATTTGAAGGCAGTGAACCTGTGGACTTATTAACCGTTTCCACCCAATTAAAGAAAAACGGTAAGCTGGAAATGGTAGGCGGCGATTTTTACCTAATTTCCCTTACACAAAAAGTATCATCTTCTGCTCATATTGAGTTTCATGCACGTATCATACTTCAAAAGTTTATTCAGCGAAGCTTGATTAAAATTTCAAACGAAATTATTGAAGATTCGTACGATGAAACCAAGGATGTTTTTGATTTATTGGACAAAGCCGAATCAAAACTCTACGAAGTTACTCAAGGGAATATTAAAAAATCCAGTGAAACTGCTCAAGAATTAGTAATTCAGGCTAAAAAGAAAATTGAGGAAATTTCCAATAAAGAAGGTTTAAGTGGTATTCCAACAGGGTTTCATAAGCTGGATAAATTAACATCAGGTTGGCAGCCCTCCGATTTAGTGATTGTAGCGGCACGTCCTGGTATGGGTAAAACAGCACTTACACTTTCTATGGCCAGAAATATTGCTGTAGACCAAAATATTCCTGTTGCGTTTTTCTCTCTAGAGATGGCATCTGTGCAGCTAATTACGCGTCTTATTTCAAGTGAAACAGGATTATCGTCAGAAAAGCTGAGAACTGGAAAATTGGAAAAACATGAATGGGAGCAACTAAATGTAAAAGTAAAGGATTTAGAAAAAGCACCATTATTTATTGATGATACACCGTCATTATCCATTTTCGATTTACGTGCAAAAGCGCGCCGTTTATCCTCACAGCATGGTATCAAATTGATAATGATTGATTATTTACAGTTAATGACGGGCGGAAGCAGTCACTCAGGAAATCGTGAGCAGGAAATTTCAATGATTTCCAGAAACCTCAAAGCTTTGGCAAAAGAATTAAATGTTCCGGTAATTGCCTTATCTCAGTTATCTAGAGCAGTTGAAACACGGGGTGGCAGTAAAAGGCCTTTATTGTCCGACTTACGTGAATCCGGAGCGATTGAGCAAGATGCTGATATTGTTAGTTTTATTTACAGACCAGAATATTACAAGATTGACGAATGGGACGATGAGGAACGAACACCAACTGAAGGGCAAGCTGAATTTATTATTGCTAAGCACAGAAATGGTGGTTTGGATAACATTCGATTAAAATTCATCGGCCATTTAGGTAAATTTGATAATTTGGACGATTTTGACTCTCCGTTTGAATTCCACAGCAAAATGAATGCTGCAGCCAATGACGATACCTTTAAGGCAGATAACTTTGCAGCAAGTCCGGATGAAGCTTTTGGAAGTTCTTTTAACGACGAGGAAGATGATAACGATGTACCTTTTTAATATGAAAACTATTTTAAGAAATCTATTTTTTTTGGGGATGTTCGTCATTTTGACATCATGTGGAGGTTCAAAATCGTATAGTTCTGTTGAAAACAGGTCGAGTAAATCTAGTTCTTCTAAAGCCTATTATGAAGAAAGTTCTGGGTTGAGTATGGAGGATGCAGTAGTTATTCATGCCAGTGGTAGTATGCAGGGTATTCCTCTCGAATATGAATTTGTTGGAAAAAAAGAAGGGCAAAGAGGGATTGATTGGGGTTTGGTGCAGCAATCTTTGGTTCATGAGGGCAATAAAAGCTATGATGTTTTAGTCATAAAAGTTTTTAAGACCAATGAAGAGAAGACTTATTTTTTTGATATCACCAATTTTTTTGGGAAGCTGTAATTTATAATTTTTTCTTAAACAGTCTCCTTAATTCTCATTTTTAAGTATCTTACTCTAGAATTCTGTAGACAGACTCAACTGTTTATTCAATATCAGCCTCATTTGAAAAAGATAATTTTTATACTGATTTTTTATTGTTTAGCATTTAAATCTTATGCATCCTATATCCTTATTCCAATGGATGCAGAAACTCAAAAAAACCATCTAAAGGCTTACGGGATTACCTATTGGACGCTTGAAAAGCAGCTAAAGGTAAAATGGTTATTGAATTACAGAGGAGGCTCCTTTTTATTGCCCGACACAGAAACAATTCAGCAAGAATGCCAAATTAGAGGCGTCTCTTTTGAAATAATTTCTAATGGTAAAGCCGAAAGTATTCTTGAGGAAATAGCAAGTCCAAGTCAAAATATGGAAGCTATAGTTTTGGAGAAAGCTCCAAAAATAGCAGTTTATACGCCTAAAGGTAAATTGCCATGGGATGATGCGGTTACCATGGTTTTGAAGTATGCTGAGATTCCGTATGAAACCGTTTATGATGAAGAAGTTTTAAATGATGGGCTTTTACTATTTGATTGGTTGCATTTGCACCATGAAGATTTTACAGGGCAATACGGGAAGTTTTACGGTATGTATCGTTCATCATCTTGGTACATACAAGAAAAGAAAGAAGCAGAAGCTTTGGCAACAAAACTTGGGTACGCCAAGGTATCTGACGCAAAACTGGATGTAGCATTAAAAATACGCAACTATGTTTTGGGTGGAGGCTTTATGTTTGCCATGTGCAGCGCCACAGATAGTTTTGATATAGCACTCGCTGCAGAAGGTATTGATATTTGTGAACCTATGTTTGATGGCGATGGTAGTGACCCCGCATATCAGAATAAAATTGATTTCAATAAAACTTTTGCTTTTACCAACTTTCTACTGGAAAGAAACCCCAAGGTTTATGAGTTTTCGTCAATTGATACCACTCGAAAGCGCGCTATTTCCAAAACAACGGATTATTTTTCTCTTATGGAGTTTTCTGCAAAATGGGACCCAATCCCAACCATGCTATGTCAAAATCATACAGCATTAGTTAAGGGGTTTATGGGGCAAACTACTGCTTTTACAAGAGATGAAATAAAATCGAATGTATTGATAATGGGTGAAAACAGAACCAATGGAGAAGCCAAATATATTCATGGTATTAAGGGTAAAGGCTTTTTTACATTTTATGGTGGGCACGACCCAGAAGATTACCAACATAGGGTAGGAGATGCAAAAACAGAGTTGGATTTACATCCTACTTCACCAGGCTATCGCTTAATTCTTAATAATGTATTGTTTCCTGCAGCAAAAAAGAAAAAACAAAAAACTTAATCAGTTGTTTCAGTTACAACCTTTCGTTTAAATGTGTAAATAAATCCATCAGAACCAGTTGCTCCAGATGATGTGATGTTCTGGTTTATAATCAAATCTTCTTCAGTAGGGGTAAGTAACCCTGCATATTCATCGCCATTAATAAAAAGAATAGATTGTGAATCGTAAACAGGTATTGAGATAGAATAAACACCAGTATCCAAACCATCTTCTTTAGAACTATCTGAATTTTGGTTTTGCACATTTAGCACACCATTACCCACAAAATCAACACTAAAAACCCAGATAATAGTATCAGTTTCAAAATCAATATCAACACCAGCAATACCGCCAGAGACATTTGTTAAATGCCACTGAAAAACCTGTGCTTCTTGTTGATCTTGTATTTCTGGGGTGTCATCATTAACACTACAACCAAGTATAAAGAATAGTGATATTATTGGGGCTATAAACTTAAATTTCATGATAAATAGATGTGTTCTTTCTTTATATTGATGTAAAAAATAAGTAAAGGTTGCGTAATAAAGATAAAAACTTATGGTTTAGCTACCAATTTTTCTTTTTCTTCCAATAGCTTTTGCAGTATAATTTCAACTCCCAGGTCGTTATTGCTTTTGGTTTCAAATCGTGCTGCAGATTTTATTGAAGGATGTGCATTTTCCATGGCAAAACTAAAATAAGCATTTTCTAGCATTTCCAAGTCGTTATTGTAATCTCCAAAAGCCAAAGTCTCCTCTGGGCTTATGCTATATTTCTGTTGTATTTGTTTAATGGCAGTACCTTTATTAGCGATGTTTTCAGAAATATCAACCCAATGTGTTGCAGATAGTTTTACCTTAAATTCTGATTCTAGTTGCTTCACATATGGATATACAAATTTTTCTGAACTTTCTTCGTGAAATAAAGCGATTTTGTATACTTCCTCCTTAATATTATGTGGATCGCTAATTACCTTATAATTATGGTAGTATTCTGATAATAGCCCTAACAACTTTTCAGATTTGTTCATTACATATGCTCTATGGCGCGTGCAAAACACAGGATGCGTATTTTTAATATCGCTAATTATTGTTATAAATCTGTTTAGATTTTTTTCTTTGATAGGGTTGGATAGCAGTACATTATCATTCTGAATAGCCAAACCACCATTTTCCGCTACAATTAGCACATTGTCTTTTATGGCACCTAGTTTGTCTACCATCCCATAATAAGGCCTGCCACTGGCAGCAACAAAAATAATATTGTGTTTTTTTAGTTTTTTGAAAAGTTTAAAAAATAAGGGACTTACTTCATGCTGAGCATTTAACAAAGTGCCATCCATATCGGTAACTACAAGTTTAACCTGTGATAATTTCATGTATTTAATTTAAGTGGTAAAAGTACTTTATTGTTTAAGCTGAAAAAATGAATAACGTATTAATTAATACTCAAATATGTATTTTTAATCTAATTAGATTGAAATTGAGTTGCAATTTAAGTCAAATTTCTTTAAAAAAATCGATAAAACGCTTGTTTTTTACGATAAATTACATAAATTAGCGACCTAAACCCAAATCATGATCCATGAAAACGAAATTATTTTTTCTTATTTTTTGCTTTATATTAATTTCTGGTGTAGGTTTCGCACAAAAAAAGAAACAGCCAAAAAGTATTATTAGTGATGGCGTAGCTATAAAAAAATATCATAGTAAAGATGAGCTTGATAGAATGGCAAAAGGCGAGTTATTAGTACTTTATGTTGAAAGAATTGAAAGCTTGGTAAAACTGATGCCATATATTGCATTTGCTACAAAACCTGGAGTTACCATGTCTACATTAGGAATTCCAAATGATAGCGATAATAGAAAAGCTCTTGATGATCAATTTGATGCTACGGATGAATTTTTAGATAAAAATTCAGAATTTCAAAAACGGATATTGCCATATTCTGATACCAATGATTTAGTTTCTGCTATAATATTTTACGAAGAGACTCTAAAATCGCTGCATGAGTATAGCGAATTTCATTAACAAATGGTCGATAGTATTAGAATATATGCAAACCCAATGTTATTGGGTTTTTTTGTTTTTTCTTTTCAATTTTCATAGGGATATTTCTAAATAAATATCTTTAAAAATAATTGTAATCTAATTCTTTCTTATTTTCACAATAACAATTATAAGTGTATTTCATCGATTTTTTATGTTTAATTTGATGAATAAAAGTGTATTTCATCGAAATATTTGGTATTTCATAGATAATTCTATTATTTTTGATTATGTTGAATTCTAGACATTTAACCATATTGGAAAATAATAAGTATGATGAAAAACATTACTCAAATCATTTTAGCAATCTCACTCACTTTTAGTTGTTTTGCACAGCAGGAAAAAGGTATAGTTGGGGAAGTAAATTGGCTAAATAATTGGACACAGTTTAAATCAAATAAGATTGATTACGGTGAGCCAACACAAATTTTAGCAGGAACCATATCTGAAGATGCACTATTGAAGAAAAGTGAAGTCTATTTACTTTTAGGAAGTGTTTTTGTTGCTCCTGGTGTAACCCTAACTATTGAACCTGGCTCAGTAATTTTAGGTGATTACAAGACTAATGGCTCATTAACCATAGCAAGAGGTGCTCAAATTCTAGCAGAGGGAAAATCAACAGATCCCATTATTTTTACTTCCAATCGAAGTATTAGAAAAACTGGAGATTGGGGTGGTTTGATTATTCTTGGAGATGCTCCAATAAATAGATACGGATCAGGTTCTGTAGCAAATTTTTATCCAAATATTAGTCCATCTGATTACGGTAATACTAATTATGGCGGAGATGAAATATTGGGTTCTTCTGGTGTTTTAAGGTATGTTCGTATTGAATGTGCGGGTAAGCGTGTGTCTCAGGACACATACTTTAATGGGTTATTGCTGGCCAGCGTTGGAGCAGGTACCGAAATAGATCATATCATGGTAAGTAATGCTGGTGAAGATGGAATTGAAATATGGGGAGGAAATATTTCCATGTCGAATATGGTGTCTTATAGATCCAAAGGGACAGATTTCAAATTTAATTACGGAACTACGTCAATAATTTCTAACTCACTAGCCGTTAGGTCACCATATGCTTCAAACGGAAGTGGTGATAGATGTTTGGAGGTACTGTCATACCATAAGAAAGAAGAAGTGGATTTTGAGAAGAGTAAAACATCATTAGATGCTAACAATCTCACGTTTTTAAACTCAAGTAAAGATTTGGAAGCAGCAATTAAAATGAATTTGGTGCATGAGGCGATTTATGTTGGAGCTGATGCAGAATTAAATATGTCAAAAAGTGTTATTTCCGGCTTTAATCCTGCTGTGATTTTAGATGAAAATATCCGCGTTAACCAAGGTAATTTAGAAAAAATAAGATTTGAAGAGATGTACTTCAATAACTGTAACGGCAACATTTTTGTTGAAAATAATTCCAACAACGACGATTTAGAAAATTGGTATGGCAACAGAGTGTTTTTTAATGTATACTCAAAGAGTAATAACACTGAAACCTTTATTGCTGCTGATAATTATAAACGACCAGATTATAGACTTAGAATAAACAAAATCATAGCATCTAATATTGATAGAGATGCAATAGATGACTAAAGCATATTATTAATCAATAATTATGAAATAACTCTAGGTATTTAATCTCATTTACAGCCCAACATAATTGGCAAAGTCTGATGGCAACATTAGAAATCTAATTCCTAGAGGTTTTATTAAATAATAGAACTACATGCGGAATTTTACTATTTTTAATTTTCTTGTTTTCCTTATCGGGTTTAGCTCAACCCTTAAGGCACAAGTGGTTATAAGTAAGCCTAATTTAGGCTTTACTCAAGCATGTGCTAGTTCTACTTTTAATTCCTACGATGTTACGTTTTCATTTTCACCTGAGGGAAATTTAGGGGCATCCAATGCATTTATTATAGAATTTTCCGATGAAAGCGGCAGTTTTTCCAATGCCACAACTGTATATACTTCTGCCGCGGGAAGTGTAACTACTTCTCCTGCTACATTAAGTTTTTCAATACCTACAGAAACTGCTGGAGAAGGTTACAAGTTAAGAGTAAAAAGTACTGCTCCTGAGGCCACAAGTAGTGCTTCAAATGTGTTTGCTGCTTATTACAAGATACAAGACAGTCCATTTACCATCAACAATTTGATTGATACAGGTGTGTTCTGCGCTGGAGGAAGTTATCTGCTTACTATTGATAATCCAGGTGATGCGATGAATGATTCGCCTTTGCAATACCCTAGCCTAACTTTTAACTGGTACAAAGAAACAAGTCCTACCACATCAGTTTTTGTAGCATCTGGTGAAAGTCTAGAGGTGAATACGGAAGGCACATATTTTGTTGAAACCAATTACGGCACCTGTACGTCAGATTCATTTTCTAATAGAGTTACGGTAAGTGAAGTGACATCTGGTTCAACATCATCTTCAATTAGTTCTAGTTTGGGTAATCCCTATTGTGTTACAAATGGTCCAACTACCCTAAGTGCTATTAAAGGTACATCCTATCAATGGTTTAAAGATGGCGAAGCAATTGCAGGTGCTACTAACCAAATGTATGAAACCAACGAAGCAGGTAAATATGATGTAAGGATAGATTTAGATGACTGTACCGCTTCAGCGTCAATAAATTTGATAAATACAGATTTTACAAGTGAAATTGATGTAGATGAAAATAATAGACTGGAATCTGGTGAAAGATTGATGGTAAATGTAACCACATCAGCAACCAATCCCATATTTGAATGGTATTTGAATGATGCACGAATTAGTGGTGCTGATGAAAATAGCTATGAAGTAACAGAGCAAGGTAACTACAAAGTAAAGATTACACAAACCGAGGGCTGTAATGCTACACAAGAAATAAACTTTAGAGTTACTGAGCCGTTTCCTGATGTGGCAAATATTCCTAATGTGATTACGCCCAATGGCGATGGCATTAATGACACATGGGTAATACCGCAAGAATTTGTCAGTGGAACTAATACGGAAGTTACATTAATAAGTGCACAGGGAAAAGTGGTGTTACGCACAAATGACTATCAAAATAATTGGCCTGAAAGTGGCTTAAATTTCAAGGATGTAAATCCGGTTTACTATTATATTATCAAAACCTCAAATCAAAATATAAAGAAGGGATCTATTACGGTTCTAAAATAAAATGAATAAATATCTATTATATATGTTTCTAGTGTTATGTACCATTCAGCAATTTCATTCTCAAGAGAGCAATGGTATTGTTGCTTTGGCATTACCTGTTAGAAACTCTTTAAAGTTTAATAGATATGCTATTAACCCAACGTTTAGTTTTGTAAGAGAGCAAAACAAGTACATCAGTTTTACTAATAAGAAACAATGGGCTCAATTTAACGATGCACCACATTCTTATTTATTTAGTTATTCAGGTCGTTTTTCTGAGAACATAGGTGCCGGTATTGGTTTGTTTCAACAAGATTTTGGTGTTTTAACCACATTTGGTGGGATTTTAAATTTCGCATATAACACCAATATAAGTAGAGAAAGTAACCTGACTTTTGGGTTAAATATTGGAGCTTACCAAAGCAGATTAAATGAAGGGAAAGTAGTAGTGAATACGCCTGATCCATCTCTTCAAAATATACCATCTAACTTTTTAATCACCGTAAATCCTGGGATAAACTATGGTACAGATTTCTTTGATTTTGGTGTAGCCATAAATAATTTGGTTTCCTATAATTTAAACGAATCCCAGATTATTGAGGATAATCCAGAACAGGCACTTCAAGCACATATAATGTACACAGGGTACATGAATTCAAGAGGATTTTTTGATGAAAGTAGATTTTCTACATTGATAAGAAGTGAATTTAAAAAGGACCAAACCGTTATTTCGGGACTTGCCATGTTAAACGTACCCAAAGGAATATGGGCACAGGCGGGTTATAATACGTTATATGGTGCTTCTGCAGGCTTGGGAATTAACATAACTAACAATATTGCTATTGAGTACAACTACGAACAATCCATGGGTGATTTCTCTGGATTTGGAAGTTCACACGAAATCACACTTGCTTATCGATTCAAGAAAAATTACAGATACAATTATGGAGATGATGAAGAAGAGCAATCAGTATTTAATTCCAATAAAAAGAGAAAGTCTAGGCCTAATAATTTAACAGAAGAGGATCGTACTAGAATCGCAGAAAGAAGAGCAGAAATTGCTGCACAACGAAAAGCTGCAGCAGAAGCTAAAGCTAAACAAGTAACAGCCGATACAAAAGTTGATCAGCCTGAGGTTACTGAGGATAAAACTGTTGAAATAGATAGTAATGAGACTGAGGTTAAAGCAGTAGTCAAAGAGAAACCTGTTGTTGATGAACAAGAAAAGCAGCAGCAAGAAGCTGAAAAAAGACAGGTAGAAGAGCAAGCCAGATTAAGGGCTGAAAATGAGGCACGTAAAAAGCTAGAATTAGAAAAACAAACAAAAGCGGAAGAAGAGGCTCGCCAAAAAATAGAAGCAGAAAAAGCAGCAAGATTAAAACTGCAAGCAGAACAAAAGGCTAAAGAAGCACTTGAAAAAGCGAAAGCAGAAGAAGCAGAACGATTACTACAAGAAGCTGAAAAACAAAGAATTGAGGAGCTTGAAAGGGTTAAAGCAGAGGAAGAAGCACGCAAGAAACAGGAAACCGAAAGATTAGAGGCAGAGGCCATAGCTAGGGCTAAAGCGGAAGCAGAAGAACAAGCAAGATTAAAGTTTGAAGCTGAGCAAAAAGCTAAAGAAGCCCTTGAAAATGAAAAAGCCGAAGAAGCAAAACGATTACAGGAAGAGGCTGAAAGAAAAAGAATAGAAGAGGAGGCAAGGATAAAAGCAGAGCAAGAGGAGCGTCAAAAAATAGAAGCTGAAAAGGAGCGAGAAAGAGCTGAAACTGAAGAAAAAGCTAGATTAGAACAAGAACGGTTGAATACTGAAAAAGAAGAAGCCACTCCTGCTGCTGATGACGAAGTTTCCAAAGCTATGAGTGCTTTAGTTAATGAAACAGCTGCCGCCAAAAAAGCACAGAACGAGCTAATGAAAAAATTAGCCGAAAAGATTGCTGTGAAGCAAAAAGATTTAGATGATTTAAAAGAAGAAAACGATCTGAGCGAAAAGGGAATTTATTTGGCTCCAAAACCATTTAAGAGTTTGTCAGCGGAAAATGCTGAAATAGAAACATTAAAAGATGAAATTGAAAAAGTTGAGAAAGATCAAGAAATTAAAATGATCGAGCTTGAAGCACTTCTCATTAAACGAAAAAGAAAATTCAGAAAAGATGCAGAAGGAATTAATGAATTCTATATAAATGCCTTAGATCAAATAAAGGCAGATCAACTTAGAATTAAAAGCTCTAAAGAAAGGTTAATTTCAAACTTAGAAAAGATAAACGAAGACACTGATTTTGAGAGAAAAAGAAGAATACGTCGTGCGGCATATGATAACCAGCAAGATAGATATAATAAGGATAAAGCAGCATTAGCAAGAATAAAGAAGTTTACAGATGAAAGTGCAGTTCCTTTGCAAGAAGAAGATTTTGATTTTGGAGAAGAGCAAACAAAAAACATCCAGATCATCAAGAATGTATTAAATGAAGAATCAGGGTACTATATGGTAATCGCGGTTCATAATAGTGTGGAAAAACGTGATGAATTTTTAGAAAAAGTTGTTGCCTCTGGAGAGAAAAACGTAAACTTTTTCTTTGATGTAAAAACTAACAAATATTTTATATACTATGAAAAGTTTGACTCCATTAGTCAAGCAAAAAATGCTTTAGACCAAAAAGGAAGCAAACCTTACAATGGTAAGATGTCCCTCGTAAAAATTGATAACTAGAAGAATTAAATAAAAACAGATTGCTATTTCTCTCAACCCCAAATGAATTGAAATAGAAAAACTAACAACCATGAAAACACCTACTTATGTAAAGAACTGTACACTTGCTTTGATGCTCTTAATGGGTATACAGTGTTTTGCACAAAATGTTGTTCCATTTTCACCTAGATATGACGAGGCTATTAAGGGTGATATGCTTTTGATTGGAAATAGTAACGTTGGGTTACATGTTACCAATCCATATAATGGAAACGACACGAATGATAGAGTTGATGCTGCAGTTTATGTAGATATTGACAGCGACCCTACAACATTTAATTCCAGTACTGCTGATTTAGATGTACCAAGTGACACAAATTGTTACCAAATTGTTTATGCTGGATTATATTGGAGTGCTGTGGTTAACGGTGCTGAACCAATATCTGATATTAAATTTAGGGTGCCTGGGAGTTCTGCCTATCAAGATATTACCGGAACACAAATTTATTTTCAAAATGCCACAAACAACAATAATTCAAACACTTATGTTTATTATCATGACGTAACCGATATTCTTACTGCTTTACCAAATCCAGAAGGCACCTATGGGGTTGCAAATATTTCATCCTTAGTAGGTCCAAAGCCTAATTCAGAAGGACTATCAGCAGGTTGGTCGCTTTTCGTTATTTATGAAGATCCTTTATTACCAAGTAAATACATCACATCATTTGATGGTTTTACAAAAATTACAAGCACCATCAACGAAACATTTCCAATTTCTGGTTTTCAAACCATTCCTGTAGGGCCTGTTCGTGCAAAATTTGCGTTTAGCACCATTGAAGGCGACAGAAGGTATACAGGTGATTATTTAGAATTGAATGGAAGTGTGATTGATGCCACGGATAACTCTGGTACCATTATTCGACCAGGAAATAACTTTTTTAATAGTACGGTATCCATTATAGATCCTGTTACAAATACGCCAGAGTTGTTTTTTGATAGAAATCCCGCTGGTACAAATACCCTAGGGTTTGACGCTGGAATTATTAATATTCCTAATGCAGGAAATACGCTAATTGGAAATGGTGATACTACGGCTACTATAAGTTTAGGTAGTAATTTAGATATCTATTACTATTATTTTAGTGCTTTTGCTATTGAAATTATTGCCCCAAATATCGTGTTGACCAAAATTGTTGAAGACGAGTTTGGCACAAATATAGAAGGACAAGAAGTAGATCTCGGAGATGAGCTAAACTATGTCATTGGTTTTGAAAACACTGGTAACGATGATGCAACCAATCTTACTATTCGAGATATTTTACCAACAAATATTGTTTTCAATTATCCAGCTGATATTGTTTCATTACCTACAGGGGTAACCGTACAGAGTTATAATGCATCAACTAGGGAAATAGTATTTAGCGTTGATCGTTCAATTGTAGAGCAAAATGACCCTGTTCAATCTATTCGTTTTAGAGTTACTGTAGTTTCAGATTGTAGTTTATTAACTGACGCATGCTCAAATGTTATTGATAATCAAGCTTATGCAACTTATCAAGGAACCATAAATCCAAACTTTACAATTTCAGATGACCCAAGTTATAATAGTAATACGGGATGTTTAATCACGCCAAGAGCAACAAACTTTTTGGCAGATTTAAACTGTACGTTTGACGAAAATGTGGTGCTTTGTGGTGATTCAACAACTTTAACTGCAGCAAACGGTTACGACTCTTACACATGGTCTACGAGTCCGAGTATGACACCAGTTATCGGAACAGGGCAGTCCATTACCGTAAACGCTACAGGAACGTATTATGTATACAATGCAGCCACTGCACCATGTCAATCTATTACACAACAATTTGATGTGACGCTTTTCGGCTCAAATGTTACTAATCCTGTAATTCCTTTTGCTGATGAGGTGGTTGTTTGTCCTAATGATGGAAAAGAGTTACCAAATATCTTCTTATGTGGGGCAAACGATTCAAGATTCATTCAAACGAATATTACCGATGCAACTTCCATAATATGGGAAGTTTTAGATGAATCAAGTTGCGACGCAGTTTTAAATGAAGATTGTGCTAACGAAAGTGACACTTGTACATGGAATCAAGTAGCCACAGGTGCAAATTATACAGCTGATACTGCTGGTCAATACAGATTAACATTGAATTATGATGGTGGTTGTTTCAATCAATTTTATTTCAATGTTTATGAAAATTTACTGGTTCCTACTGTAACATCACGTGATATTATTTGTACTACCCCAGGTGAAATAGTAGTTGGTGGCGTACCAAGTGGATACGAGTACAGTATTGATGGCACAAATTATCAATCTAGTAATACATTTTCTGTAAATACTGCAGGTATATATTCCCTGTTTATAAGACAAGTAGGAGTAACACCAAATCCGTGTATTTTTTCAGTCCCAGATGTACAAATAAGAGAGAGGGATTTTACAGTTCAAACTACAGTTACACAACCAATATGTTATGGGGAGTTAGGAAGTGTAGTTTTAGCTGCTAATGATGTACGTCCTCAATATTTCTTTTCAATATATGATGGTGCGACATTGGTAAATAGTGTTGGTCCAATTATAGATGATAATTATACGTTTGATAACTTAAATCTAGGGACATACACAGTAAATGTTTCAACAGAAGATGGATGTACGTTTACGGAAGATATAGAAATCATTGAACCGCCGCTACTTGAAGTAACATCGGCTATTACAAAGCCTTTAACATGTACTAATGGAGAGATTACGGCGTATCCAACAGGAGGAACACCACCATATTACTATTTTGTAAATGGTTCAACTACATTCCAAAGTACACCTGTAATTGATGTGCCTACTGCTGGAACATATACAATTAGAGTAGTAGATTTCAATAATTGTGAAGCGGAAACCACTATTTCTATTGATGCAATTCCTGCTCCAGATTTTACAGTGTCACAAACTGATATTTTATGTGCTGATGAACCTGATAGCGGTACAATTACAGTTAATGTGACCAACCCAAACGGAAACGCATTACGCTATAGTATTGATAACGGGACTACATATCAGAATTCCCCGAGTTTTACAAATGTGACGGCTGGCGATTATGATGTAATTGTAGAGTACACTTCGGGAACTGATGTTTGTTTCACTGCACCACAAACAATTACGATTACTGCAGCCACTGCTATAAACGGAACTGTATCACTTACTACGCCGTACACATGTACAACAAGCGGAATCATTACTGTTACAGGAACAACAGGCGGAGCACCGCCATATCAATATAGTATTGATGGTATAAACTTTCAACCTGGGACAACATTTTCAGGCTTAACCAATGGTACTTATACCGTAACGGTTAGAGATGCTAACGTTTGTACGTTTGTATCAGCTCCAATTATAATTGACGCGCTAACCCCACCAACGGATTTAGATTTTAGTAGCACCGCAATAACATGTCCAGCAAATACTTCAGATGTTACTATAACAGCTACTGGAGGATTAAGCCCACTAGAATATCAGATAATTGCCCCAGCTAGTGCTGCGACAGCATATCAACCATTAAATGTTTTTGCAGGTTTAAGCCCTGGAACTTATACATTCCAAGTTAGGGATGCCAACGAATGTACTTATGCCGAAACATATACCATAGATCCACTACCACCGTTAACTGTTGGAGCGGTAATCACTAAAAACTTGGATTGTACAGCCTCACCTGACGGTACTATACAAGGGATAATTACTGGAGGAGTCGCTCCGTTTAGCTATGCCATTTCAATAAATGGAGGAGGTTATACTAGTTTAGGAGCTACAGGTACCACATTTAATTACTCAGTGCCAGTAGATGGGACATATCAATTCCAAATTACAGATGCCAATAATTGTACTGCAGAATCTGGAGTACAAACGATAAATGCAATTTCATTACCAGAAATTGCTTCCGTAATTCAAACGGCTGATAATTTATGTAACGGCGATGTTAATGCTGCAATTAGCATAAGTATCAATAATACAGTTGGAACACCACCATTCGTTATAAATGTAAATAACGATACTACAGGTACGGACTATGGAACACAAACTTCAGGATTACCAGCAGGTGATTATACCATCACATTAACTGATGCCAATTCTTGTGAAGATATTGAAACCATCACTATCACTGAACCAACACCTATTAATGTAGTACATACATCATTACCCATAACCTGTGATGTTTTAAGTGGAGGAGTTTCTAAAGGATCGGTAATCGTGCAAAATGTTACTGGGGGAACAGCGCCATATAATTATTATGTGACTGGAACAAATGGATATTCTGCAACAGAATTGAATGCTTCGGGTACAACATCAACAACTTTTGATGTAGTAGATTTTGGTTTATACCAAATAAATGTGGTTGATGCCAATGGGTGTTCTGTTTTGGTAGAGGATGTTTTAGTTGCTTCCCCACCAAACGATTTAGATATTGTGGTTGATTCAACTATAAACTGTACAACAGGAGGTGAAGCTACAGTAAGTGTAAGTTCTGCTTTAGCGAGTTCTGGTCCCTTTTATTTTGATATCTATAGAGGAACAATTCCACCACCGCCACCAGGAGGTACATGGGTTTTACAAGATACGCCGGTAGTGGGTACACCACAAACTACATTTACAGGCTTACTCCCTGGTGTAACTTATACATTCATAGTTTATGATGACTCAACAGGATGTAGTTATTATGAAACCGCCTCGGCTTCGGTGCCAACAAACTCTACGCTGACTTCCTCAGCATTAACATCCAATAATATTACTTGTGTTGGAAGTGCTGACGGAAATGTATCTTTTACTATCAATAGTGTTTACGGTGTTGCGACCAATGTTAATTATGAGATATTCAACTCATTATCGCTAGTTTCTACCACTATTACAGGAACAGGAGTAGTGCCAGCAGGGGGAAGTTTAACAGTCTCAAACTTAGGACCATTACCTTTTGGAACTTATTTTGTGTCAATTAGTGAAACTAGTGGGCCAAATGCTGGATGTGGT
Source organism: Hyunsoonleella flava (assembly GCF_004310325.1). Classification (GTDB taxonomy): domain Bacteria; phylum Bacteroidota; class Bacteroidia; order Flavobacteriales; family Flavobacteriaceae; genus Jejuia; species Jejuia flava. The sequence goes on along the minus strand of NZ_SIRT01000003.1, from coordinate 10,278 downwards.
GTGGTAACTGTACCATTTAATATTAATGAATCTGCAATAGATTTAAGCATTACCGCAACAGCGGATAGAAATGCAAATTGTAACCCAAATTCAGGATTAATAAGCGCCATAGCAAGAGATGGTACACCGCCATATATGTATCAGATTACAACATCAGCTACGGCACCATTGGCAACTGATCCGTCTTGGGCATCTGCAAACACCTTCAATGTTGACGCAAATACGTATTATGTTCATGTTAAAGATGCTTACGATTGTATTAAGACAACAACGGCAGTTGTATTGCCTCAAGATCCAGAGCCTATAATTACTGCAACAGTAAATAATCAATGTACAGTAACTGAAGGTAATTTTGAACTTGATATAGCTTTAACTGCTATTGGAGTTCCACCATACAGTTATAGTATTGATGGTGGAGCATTCCAAACAAGAACAGCTCCTTTCACCGTTTCAAACTTAGCTTCAGGTACTCACACTGTGGAAATACAAGACGCTAATGGTTGTGGAAATTTAGTTACTGTAGATATTGCGTCCCCAGTTGATTTAACACCGAGTATAACAGCATTACCAACATGTAATAATGATGATGGCGAAATTACCATTACTGGTAGTGGAGGGACAGGTGTTTATACATATGCCATTAGCCCAAGTTTAGGAACATTAAGTGGCAATGTGTTCTCAGACTTGCCTTCTGGAACATATACAATTACTATAACAGATGCCAACACATGTTCTGCTGATATTGAGGTATTGCTGCCAGAAGCTATTCCTCCAAGAGTAACAACAGTACCGAATGCGGTTACCTGTTTTGGTGATAACACCGGAAGCTTTGAGGTTAATGTCAGCGGTTATTTAGGACCCTATACTTATGAAGTGTTCGATAGTGCATCAACTTCAGTAACTGGAGTTGTTAATGCAAATACATCAATAAACCCAGAGGTGGTTACAGGAATGCAATCAGGGGAATACAGTGTTGTAGTAACCCAAACCGCAAGTCCGTTCTGTTCAACCACAACTAATGTGATTATTCAATCTCCGCCAGAGGCTTTAAGCGTTATTGCTACTGAAACATCAAATGTTACTTGTGATAATGATAAAGGAACAATTACAGCGGTGGCCAGTGGTGGTTATGGCACCTATGAATACGAATTAACAGGGGCAGCTATAGTTGCATACTCCCCAAATGGTACATTTACCAACTTAGAAGCAGGAGTGTACACTGTTAATGTTCGAGATGCTGGGGGTTGTGTAGCTTCTGATAATGCTACACTTGTTATTCCTAATCCAATTGATGCTACAATCTCTGCAAGTACAACATTATTGTCTTGTTTTGGAGATACCAATGCTGCAATTACTATAACAAATACAACCGGCGGACAAGGCTCAAACTATACCTATGTTTTAAATCAAGTGTTGCCTACAGCATCAAGTTCAGGTCCTCAAACCTCTACTGTTTTTGATAATTTAGGAGCTGGAACGTACAATGTTACGGTAACCGATGGGTATAACTGTGAGTTTAACACCGCCAATATTGTTATCGATGCACCTACCGAATTACAAGCATCTCTGGTAAAAGCAACATCTCAAACTTGTCTTACGGAGTCTACATTAACATTGAGCGCTTCAGGAGGGAATGGTCCTTACAGCTATAGTACAGACAGTAGTTTTTCAACAGTGATTGGCACATTTACAACATCAACTACATTTTCTGTTTCGCCAGGAAATTATCAGTATTATGTAAGAGATGCCAATGGTTGTATTGCAGACGTTTCAAATCAAATTACTATCGATCCTTTACCAACTTTAACGGTTAACCTTGATGCCATGAATGCAACTATTAACTGTACCGGGGATAGTACGGGTGTTATTATTGCAACTGCCGAGGGTGGCTTAGGCAGCTATGTGTATACATTACAAGATACTTCTGGAAATGCAATTCCTGCTATACAAAATAGCCCAGGTGTATTTACCGAATTGCCTGCGGGTAATTATCAGGTACGTGTGGATAGCGGCGATTGTTTAACAACTTCTGCAGCGATTCCAATTACTGAACCTGCCTTACCGTTAGAGGTTACGTTTAATACAACAGACGTAACCTGTACAGGCGAAAATAATGGTTCAATAGAAATTATAGCTACTGGTGGTACAGGAGCTATCAAATACGCCATTTCTCCTCAATTAAATCAATTTTTTGATGAACCAATTTTTGAGGATTTAGCTCCTGGAACATATCAAGCCGTAGTGCAAGATGAACTTGGATGTTTTGTAATTATTGATTTTAGCATTAATGAGCCTACGCCGGTATTCTTAACGGTAGTGCCAAATTCAACAGTTCCTGAATTATGTAGCGGAGAACTTAATGGAGCATTTAGCGTTGATATTTCTGGTGGAAGCTTACCATATAGCGTGAGTTTAGATGACTACAATGGTCCATATACAACAGGAACCAATGCACAAACTGTTTTCGATTTTACTGCTTTAGCAGGTGGAAACCATGTGGTTTATATCAGGGATAACGAAGGGTGTGAGGCTGAGTTTGAAATCGACTTCCCAGAATCCATTTTAATCAATCCGCAATTGGTAATTGATTATGGTTGTGTAAATAACACTTCAACAAACAGTGTTACCGTGACTTTAGATCCAGATAATATCGATCCTGCAGATTTAGAATATGCCTTAGATGGAGGGCCATACCAACCAGAAAATGTATTTACCAATGTATACGCAGGCTTAGACCATTATGTAGATGTAAGACATACAAATGGTTGTGTGCAGAGAAGTGCTTATTTCGATATAGAAGATTATCAACCATTAGCTTTAGTATTAACTGAAAGTGGACTGAACGAAATTGAAGCAACAACCACTGGTGGTACAGGAAATTATGAGTATTTCCTTAATGGAGAATCTTACGGAAGTGAAAACACATTTAATATTTATGCGACAGGGACTTACACGGTAACTGTTGTCGATAATAATGGGTGTCAGGTTGAAGCATCCATACCTATAGAGTTTATAGATATATGTATTCAAAACTATTTTACACCAAATGATGATGGCACTTTAGATAGTTGGGGTATTGGTTGTGCAACACAATATGACGATTTAACCTTCGATATTTTTGATAGATATGGACGGAAAATTGCAACCCTTAATGTTAATGAAAAATGGGATGGAACATACAAAGGAAAGGAACTACCTACTGGAGATTATTGGTATGTAGTAAAATTAAATGATAGCCGAAACGATAAAGAGTTTGTGGGGCACTTTACCCTATATAGATAAAATGAGGATGATGATGACAGATATAAAACAAAAGAAGATGCGAAACCTAATGATGGCTTTATTACTGTTATTGGTAGTGAAAGCTTACGGACAAGAGTTAAATTTACCTGTATTTACGCAGTACCTAGCAGACAATAATTTTGTGGTATCTCCTACTTATGCAGGAATTGGGGATAACCTAAAAATAAGAGCAAACGGATTAACACAGTGGGTAGGCATTAAAGGTGCGCCTGACAACCAATCTATTTATGGTGACGTAAGGATTGCAGACCGAACAGGTGTAGGCCTCTCATTATATAATGATAGAAACGGTAATACCATCCAAACGGGAGCGAAGTTTTCCTTTGCACATCATTTAATCATAGATTATTATTCTAAGCAATATTTATCCTTCGGAATTTCGTATAACATTAATAATTTTAGAATCGATATCAACAATTTTAATACTACCTATGAAAACCCAACGATAGATCCTTATGTAACCGATGATAGGAGAACATCAAACAATAACTTCGATATTGGTGCTTTATATCGCTTTGGTGGTTTCTGGCTAAGTTTTAATGCAAACAATATTTTACCCAAGAATTTTGATGAATTTATAAGACAAAAAGAACCTAGTTTGCTGCTTAACTACCAAATCTATTCTGGATATACGTTTAGAGGGCCAAAGAAAAGTGGTTTAGAGTATGAGCCTTCAGTATTTTATCAATTATTTGGAAGTGATAAACGTTCAGCCACTGATTTAAATTTTAAGTTCAGAAAGTATAACCGTTACGGTGATTATTATTGGGGTGGGATTTCATATCGTTTTTTGAATGACCAATTGTTAAAACCTCTAAATATTGGTCCTATGATTGGCTTTCAAAAAAACATATTCTATTTTGGGTATGCCTACCAAATTACCACTAATGAACTAGCAGCGTACAATTCAGGCACACATGTTGTTACCATAGGACTTAACTTTTTACAAGGCATTAGTAATTGTCCGTGTACACAAGATCCTGTGCACGATTAAATGTGTTTTTGTAGATTGCCAAATTAGATTCATTTCTTTTTCTTAAATTTAGAAAACAATCTAAAACTAGAAACATGGCATCCAAAAAAACAATTATTAAAAAGATTCAAATTGTATTAACCAAGCATTTTGATTCTCCACAAGACGCTTTCAATTTTTTTGATAAAAATGGTGATGGAAAACTGTCTAAAAAAGAAGTAGTTCGCCTTTTAAAAGAAGCCGAAATCAATGGTTTTATTCGTGGATTAGTGGGGTCAAAACTAATTGAAGGTTATGATAAAGATGGTGACGGAAAAATAGATTGGAAAGAGTTTAAAGTGGCATTAAAAGAAATGTCTAGGGATGTTGAGTAAGTAAATATTTATGAAATATTTCCAAAAAGAAATTAGATTAAAAGCATATACAAGAGGATTTCATTTAATTACAAATGAAGTTTTATCGGCTATTCCAGAATTAGAAGAAATTCAAGTAGGCCAACTTCAAGTATTTATCAAACATACATCAGCGAGCTTAACTATTAACGAGAACGCTGATTATACCGTAAGGACAGATTTTGAAAGCCATTTTAATAAAATGGTGCCTGAAAATGCGCCTTACTATCAGCATACTTACGAAGGATCTGACGATATGCCAGCACATATTAAGACATCATTATTAGGAGCCTCAGTACAAATTCCTATTACAAATGGAAGATTAAATTTAGGCACGTGGCAGGGAATATATTTATGCGAACATCGCGACCATGGTGGTTCTAGGAAATTGGTAATCACTGCATTTGGCGGATAGGTGCGTTAGGGATTGTAGCGGCATCCTTTTTGATATGGAGGCTGAGGTTTTCGAAGCCGCAATAGCAAAAAGATATAGCGGAAAGCCCGACCCGATAGGGTAACGCCCAAAAAATAAAAAATCCGACGCTTTCAAATCGGACTTTTTATTAAGTGATACTATTTTAAAACTAGTCTAATCACTTTATGTTATATACTAAGAAACTATTTTGTTGCGTCCCAAATTTGTAGTTTTAAATGTGCCTACCACTCATCTGGTGCAAAAAATTGGAAATATGTAGCCCAGTTATTACCAGGAAAATCACATCCATCACCCCAAGCTGATTTTCTTCGCTTCTTTGAACCATAACCATTCTTTTGAACCACAGCATGAGCTGCTATATAAGTTCCTTTAGACATTGGAACACTATAAGTGATTGTTGTAATACCATCCAGCATGTCGTCGCCAAATTCAAATTTTCCTTTTCTTGGATTTCCTTTTTTATTCAACGGAAACTCAGATGGATCATTAACTACTGATAAGTTGGTAGCGACTAAATAATAGTCTTTGTTCGTTATGCTATATGTTATATCATAATATATATCATTTACCTTAACGGAAACATTACCAACTTCAATGTTCTTTCCTGCATAGAGAGTTGTACTGTTTCGGGGCATACATTTTTCTGATGAGAAGATATATTCTGATTCAGATGTACTCCCTTTTTTCTTCTTCTTTTTAGAAGATAAGTTTTCCTCTATAGCGAGTTCTTCCTGTATAGGCTCAACTTGACAACTGAAGGCACCAGCGACTATAGCTACTAATAAAACTAAATGCGAAACTTTTTTGATTTGGGTTCTCATTTTAATTTGAATTTAAATTTTTTAATTCAAACTAATCCGAGGGAAGATAAGTTCTTGGGACAAACTTACATGCTGGAGATAATATGTTCATAATAAAAAAGATGTCTTGCTCTAAAAATTCGTTCAAGAAAAAAGTTTTGCATTTTTTTACGATGAACAGTAGTCTTAAAAAAGAAAACTTACAAAATTAATATGCACAAAAAAGTCCGACTCTTTCGAATCGGACTTTTTATTAAGCGAATAATATGTTTTACAATAGGCTAAGCGCCTTATTTTACTTTATCTACAACTGCTTTAAAAGCTTCTGGGTGGTTCATTGCTAAATCTGCAAGTACCTTACGGTTCAATTCGATATTGTTAGCTTTAAGTTTCCCCATAAATTGCGAATAAGACAAACCGTGTTCTCTGGCTCCGGCGTTAATACGCGTAATCCATAAAGCGCGGAATGTTCTCTTTTTGTTTCTGCGGTCTCTGTACGAGTATTGCATCGCTTTGTCAACCGCATTTTTTGCTACTGTCCAAACGTTTTTACGTCTTCCAAAGTAACCTTTTGCTTGTTTAAGAACCTTTTTTCTTCGGGCTCTTTTTGCTACAGAATTTACTGATCTTGGCATAATTTTAATTGTTTTTTGTAGTAGGCGGTCGATAATCGACACTTGCTAAATTATTTTGCCTAACTCCAGGGTTTATAAATTGTTTTAACCGATTAAAACTGTGTTACTTTAAACGTAACATAGTTTTAATATTATCTTCGTCAGCCTTATGCACTAATGTGTCATGGGTTAACGCAAGCTTACGCTTTTTAGACTTCTTTGTTAAGATGTGGCTCTTAAAAGCGTGCTTTCTTTTAATCTTACCAGTACCCGTCAACTTAAAACGTTTTTTGGCACTAGATTTTGTTTTCATTTTAGGCATTTCTTTTCCTAGGTTTTAATTATTGCGCTTAATTATCTTTAGTTATTACTTCTTTGGAGCAATAAACATTGTCATTCGTTTTCCTTCGAGCCTTGGCATCTGCTCTACTTTGCCAAACTCTTCTAAATCTTGAGCAAGACGTAATAATAAAATTTGTCCTTGCTCTTTAAATATAATCGATCTTCCTTTAAAAAACACAAATGCTTTTAACTTGGCACCGTCTTTTAAGAATTTTATAGCATGTTTCTTTTTAAATTCGTAGTCATGGTCGTCAGTTTGTGGTCCAAATCTAATTTCCTTTACTACTACTTTAGAGGCCTTGGCCTTTAAAGCTTTTTCTCGTTTCTTTTGTTCATAAAGAAACTTTTTATAATCCATAACTTTACAAACAGGCGGATCTGCTTTTGGCGAAATCTCAACTAGGTCTAAACCTAATTCGTCAGCTAGCCTTAAGGCATCACCTTTGGTATAAATACCTACTTCTACATTGTCTCCAACTAAACGCAACTTTTGCGCTGTAATTTTGGAGTTAATCTTGTGTTTGTCTTCTTGAATAACCCTTCTATTGGGCTGTCTTCTTCTTCTAATTGCTATGGCTTATCTGTTTTTTAATTAAACTTATATTTTAGAACGATTTTAACGTTTTACTAATATCCTCTTTTATTATTGCAGCGAATTCATCTATGGAAATCATTCCTAAATCCTCGCCACCGTGCTTTCGCACAGTTATTTTACTTTCTTTTTCCTCTTGCTCGCCAATAATGAGCATATAGGGATGTTTTTGCATTTCGGCTTCCCGAATTTTCTTCCCTATAGTCTCGTTTCTATGGTCTACAAGGGCGCGAATTTCGTGATTTTCAAGCAAATTTAAAACTTTTTCAGAATATTTTTCATATTTCTCACTAAGCGACAATATTTTAGCTTGCACTGGCATCAACCAAATCGGGAAGTTCCCACCAGTATGTTCCAATAATAATGCCACAAAACGCTCCATGCTTCCAAAAGGTGCGCGATGTATCATTACAGGGCGGTGAGACTCATTGTCACTACCTTTATAAGTCAAATCAAAACGTTCTGGTAAATTGTAATCTACCTGAATTGTTCCTAGCTGCCATTTTCTGCCCAAAGCATCCTTCACCATAAAATCTAGCTTTGGCCCGTAGAATGCCGCTTCGCCTTCCTCAATTACAAAATCCAATCCTTTATCTTCGGCAGCATTTATGATAGCTTGTTCCGCCTTTTCCCAGTTTTCAACATCACCAATATATTTGTCTGGATTTTCAGGATCCCTTACAGAAACCTGCGCGGTAAAGTTTTCAAAACCTAACGAACCAAATACATACAGTACAAGGTCAATTACATTTTTAAATTCTTCATCCAATTGATCGGGCATACAAAACAAATGCGCATCATCTTGGGTAAACCCTCTTACACGCGTTAAACCATGCAACTCACCACTTTGCTCATATCTGTAAACTGTACCAAATTCAGCATAACGCTTTGGTAAATCCTTGTAGCTCCATTGTGCACTTTTGTAAATTTCACAATGGTGCGGACAATTCATAGGTTTTAATAAAAACTCCTCATCATCCTTTGGCGTAGTAATAGGCTGAAAACTATCCTCACCATACTTCGCATAATGCCCAGAAGTTACATACAGTTCCTTCTGCCCAATATGTGGCGATACCACCATTTCATAACCGGCCTTTTTCTGTGCAGCTTTCAAAAAGTTTTCTAAACGCTCACGTAACGCAGCACCTTTAGGTAACCACAACGGCAAACCTTGTCCCACTTTTTGTGAAAAGGTAAACAGTTCCAGTTCCTTACCTAATTTTCTATGGTCACGTTTTTTAGCCTCTTCAAGCAGTTCCAGATATTCCTTTAACTCCTTTTGTTTAGGAAACGAAATCCCATAAACACGGGTCAACTGAGGTTTTGTCTCATCTCCACGCCAATACGCACCAGCAATACTCGTCACCTTAACCGCTTTAATTATGCCAGTATTAGGAATATGTCCACCACGGCACAAATCCGTAAACGTACTATGATCGCAAAACGTAATTGTACCATCTTGAAGGTTCTCAATAAGCTCAGTCTTAAACTCGTTGTTCTTATACAATTCCAAAGCCTCCGCTTTAGAAGCAGAACGCATTTTAAAATCGTGCTTACCACGCGCAATCTCCAGCATTTTATCCTCAATAGTTTTCGCATCCTTTTCCGAAACGCTATGTTCACCAAAATCCACATCGTAGTAAAACCCATTTTCAATCGCAGGCCCAATAGTCAATTTAGCCCCAGGATACAATTCCTCAATCGCCTGCGCCAAAACGTGTGCCGAAGAATGCCAAAACGCCTTCTTTCCTTCATCATCTCTCCATGTATAAAGTACTAACGATCCATCGGTGGTCAAAGGCGTCACGGTTTCAACAGTTGTACCATTAAAACTGGCCGAAATCACGTTTCTGGCCAAACCTTCACTAATGCTTTTCGCAACATCCATCGGTGTAACGTTTTCCTCAAACGCCTTCACACTGCCGTCAGGCAAAGTAATCTGTATCATAAATCAATTTAAAATGGGCAACAAAGATAATAGTATAAACAAATCCACACAATATATATGTAGGTATAATTTTCAGGGCGTTCCCCTCCTTTGGGGTCGGGTCGGGCTTTCACTACTCAATCCCTCCTTCGTCGGGGATTTCAAACATGCCGTTCAATCCCTAACGCGGGCGTGCCTGCCAAAGCTGGTTTTACGATTTAAAGTTTCGGTTTTTCTGTTATGGACAGTATATAATAAGGTTAAGTTAATATGAAGTGGAGAAAGTCGTAATGAAAAACATTGTAGCAAGAAAGTCAAGCCCCGAATCAATTCGCAGAATTGAGAGTCAAGGCGCAGCATAGGAGAAGAAAAGCTCCGAGAACAGGAGAACGTAAGTTCGACGCGGAGTTTTCAAACCGGTTTTCAGTTTTTCAAAAACTGAAAAATGCCTCGGCTTGAACTTGATTTTTTGGTTCCATGTATTTGAGTTAAAAATGTCCAGTGGACATTTTTAACTCAAATAGTGCATCAAGGCAAAATGAATATATGTACAATGTGCCGATATATAGTAATTGACACACAACATTTTCTAGTGCTTAAGACGTCTTAATTTAGTAATTGTGATAAATTTTCAGGCATGTAACCATCAGAGAACAAGCGCATTAAAAAGGGTCAAAAAAACTTTTAAAAAAAAGATCAAAAAATGCATTGTTCAATTAAAAATGTGTGGTATGTTTGCACCCGCAAAAACGGCGAAGGTTGTTTTTTTGGAGTTCATCCTCAGGATATTTTGGGATTGTGGAATAGTGTTAAAAAAATATTTCCAAAAAATTTTTCAAAAAGTATTGTGGGGATAAAAAAAGGGTTTTATATTTGCACCCGCTTTGGGAGGAAAGTCC
>NZ_SIRT01000029.1 GCF_004310325.1 Hyunsoonleella flava | reverse complement strand
TTGCTCACAAGCCGTTACCGAAGTGACACTACCGAAGTAGGTATCAGAATCATTATCCACCCCGATGTACCAAGTTTGACCAGGGAACTCGTTAGGATCGTTATCATCACAATCATCTGCAGTAGGCGCTGTTAAGCTGTAGCCTACAGGTTGCTCACAAGCCGTTACCGAAGTTACACTACCGAAGTAGGTATCAGAATCATTATCCACCCCGATGTACCATGTTTGACCAGGGAACTCGTTAGGATCATTATCATCACAATCATCTGCAGTAGGCGCCGTAAGCGAATAGCCAACAGGTTGCTCACAAGCCGTTACCGAAGTTACACTACCGAAGTAGGTATCAGAATCATTATCCACCCCGATGTACCATGTTTGACCAGGGAACTCGTTAGGATCATTATCATCACAATCATCTGCAGTAGGCGCCGTAAGCGAATAGCCAACAGGTTGCTCACAAGCAGTCACCGAAGTCACACTACCGAAGAAAGTATCAGAATCATTATCCACCCCGATGTACCATGTTTGACCAGGGAACTCGTTAGGATCGTTATCATCACAATCATCTGCAGTAGGTGCCGTAAGCGAATACCCAACAGGTTGCTCACAAGCCGTTACTGAAGTCACACTACCGAAGTAGGTATCAGAATCATTATCCACCCCGATGTACCAAGTTTGACCAGGGAACTCG
>NZ_SIRT01000028.1 GCF_004310325.1 Hyunsoonleella flava | reverse complement strand
TCCAACGACCTTCCCAGGTGGACCGACAAGCGATCCGAACGATCCATGTGATCCGATAGGTATCAATACCACGGACAGTGATGGAGATGGTCTTACGGACTGTGAGGAGACAACGGGCATCGACGATCCGAGCACACCTGGTATTCCAATTGGACCAAGTAATCCGAATGATCCATGCGATCCGGATTCATCCAATTGTCCACCAATAGCAAATAATGACGGGGGAACAACTGATCCTGGAATAGCAATAATTATAGATATAACAGTAAATGATACTGACCCTAACGGAACGGTAGAAGATTCAACACTAGATTTAGATCCAAATACACCAGGCCAGCAAGGAGTATTCACTGTTCCGGGAGAGGGCACGTTTACAGATAACGGAGATGGTACAGTTACTTTCACACCAGCAGTTGGTTATACAGACGGTACTACCATAATTACTTACACAGTTGATGACGATGAAGGTAATACCTCAAATGAAGCTACAATTACTGTTGTAGTTCCTTTATGTACTTCTTTAGTTGATTCTGATGGGGATGGACTTACAGATTGTGAGGAGACAACGGGCATCGACGATCCGAGTACACCAGACGATCCAACGACCTTCCCAGGCGGCCCGACAAGCGATCCAAACGATCCATGTGATCCAATAGGTATCAATACCACGGACAGCGATGGTGACGGACTTACAGATTGTGAGGAGACAACGGGCATCGACGATCCGAGTACACCAGACGATCCAACGACGTTCCCAGGCGGACCAACAAGTGATCCAAACGATCCATGCGATCCGATAGGTATCAATACCACGGACAGCGATGGTGACGGACTTACAGACTGTGAG
>NZ_SIRT01000027.1 GCF_004310325.1 Hyunsoonleella flava | reverse complement strand
TGCCTCAGGTACAGTAACTACTACTCAAATTGCGGGACTTCCTTCTGGGTCATTATTCCCGGTAGGGACAACGACTAATACCTTCGAGGTTGAAGATGCTTCTGGTAACACAGCTACCTGTAGCTTTGATGTGACAGTGACCGATAACGAGGACCCGGAAATTACGTGTCCTGGGAACTTCAACGTGAACGTGGACCCTGCAACTGACGGTGCCATTGTAACATATACCGATCCTGTTGGAACCGATAATAACGCCTCTGGAACCGTAACCACAACAAGAATCGCTGGTCCTGCTTCTGGATCATTGTTCCCCGTAGGGACAACGACGGTAACCTTCCAAGTGGAGGATGCCTCCGGAAACACCGCTACCTGTAGCTTTGACGTGACAGTGACCGATAACGAGGACCCGGAAATTACGTGTCCTGGGGACTTCAACATGAACGTGGACGCAGGAACCTGTGGAGCAATCGTAACATATACCACTCCCGTAGGAACCGACAACTCAACGGGAGCGACAACAACACAGATTGCCGGACTACCCTCAGGATCACTATTCCCTGTGGGAACAACAACAAATACATTCGAAGTAACGGATGCCTCCGGAAACACCGCTACCTGTAGCTTCGACGTAACCGTGACAGATAACGAGGATCCAACTATTACATGTCCTGCGGACGTAACAGCCAATACATCCGATGACGCAGCTGGTAACTGTTTGACAACTGTTGCACTTGGTACGCCAACTACTGCAGACAACTGTTCTGTAGACTCTGTTGTGGCTCAAGTTAATGGTGCGGATATAGACCCTGTTACATTTGAGTTCCCATTAGGAGATACAACAGTAACATGGATCGTTACCGATGGTAGCGGCAACATCGCGCAGTGTACGCAGACCGTGACC
>NZ_SIRT01000026.1 GCF_004310325.1 Hyunsoonleella flava | reverse complement strand
TAACCGCAAAGATGCGAGCAATCAATTTATTTCTAATAATGTTTAAGGTACTCATTTTGCTCTTCCCTTTTTCAACACGTTTTTGGTAGTATATTTTCATTTCGGAGTTATGCTGTATGGCACTTACTGCGCACATATGGGCCAAAGACTTGATGTTCTTGTTTGCGAGCGGAGACACTCTGTTCCTGCCTTTTATACTTGTACCCGATTGATATGCAAATGGTGCAACACCGCAATACGAGGCGAATTTACGAGAACTATCAAACTTGGAGAAGTTCTCCGTAACTATAAGCATTGTAGTTGCCATTTGTCTACCAACGCCTTTAATCGATAACATTAGATCCATATTGGTTTTTAGGGCTATGTGGCTATTGACGACCTCCTGCATTTGCGCCTCAACAGACTTTATCTGTTTGGTAAGGTAATGTATTAACCTTTGTTGTGTCTCAAAAATAAATTTAAAGTCCTTAGCTCGATAAATGCCTTTCTGCTCCTTTAAGGTGGTCTTATGGGCTGAAAGTTGTCTGACCAGCTTTGACCTGAGCGTCATTAGGGACTTAAGCGTGGTTATCGATTCAAAACGCTCTTTAGTTGGTGTAATCTCTTCCCTTAAACGATAACCGTATAATGCAATGCGTTTAGCATCTACCTGGTCATCCTTTCCTCTTACAATTCCCATGGAACGTTTTATATCAAGTGCAGGGGCAATAATATAATAATGACATCCCATCTCTTGCAGAACAACGGTAAGTGTGTGTGAGTACATACCTGTATGCTCATATACAAAAAGAACTCCGGACAGGTCTTTTAAATGCTCCTTGACCCAACCTAAAAATCCTTTAATGCCTTTGTTTGTATTGGCAAATTCAGAGCTCTTTTCAGATAGGTGAATACAAACATCAATGGTGTTTTTACTAACATCAATACCGATTACTTCTTTAAAATTCATAACTTTAGATTTAGAAATTAATAAATGCTACTTAAACTAAAACCTTTAATAAGGTCATTCTAAAATTCTATATGGTTCTAAGTAGCCAAGAAAAAAGGACGGAGACTAATACGCACGATAGCTCTTTTTAGCTAGTTAGGGATATAAGTTCACTCTGTCCTTTTTAAATGTAATAACAATTAATAGTATTTGCTAATCTAAAGGTTAGGGAT
>NZ_SIRT01000025.1 GCF_004310325.1 Hyunsoonleella flava | reverse complement strand
ACAATTAATGGAATTTGATAAAAACTTATTGTCTTTTTTAAAACCAAGGTTGTTAGATGAATTAATTAATAAATCTACACTTAAGGAATTTTCAAAAGGCACTGAAATTTTAAGAGAAGAACAATATGTGAAAGTACTACCTATAGTACTTAACGGACTTGTGAAAGTATATTCTAGATTTGATGAAAAAGAATTACTACTTTACTACATTGAACCAGCTCAAAGCTGCGTAATGACTTTTTATGCCGCTTTAAAAAACACCCCAAGTAAAGTTTTTGCAACAACTGAAGAAGATTCAAAAATTCTTCTAATTCCAGTTCAGTATTTACCAAATTGGCTTAAAGAGTTCCCTGGTTTTAACGAATTATTTTATAACCAATTTAATTTGCGTTATTCTGAACTTTTAGACACAATTCGCCATTTACTGTTGGACAAAATGGATAAGAGACTTTATGACCATCTTAAAAAGAAATCAAAATTAACTAAAAGTAATTCGATTAAAATGAGTCATAGTCAAATAGCAAATGAATTAGGAACTGCACGTGAAGTAATTACTAGGGTTTTGAAAAAACTTGAGACTGATAATAAAGTTGTTCAAAATGCAGGTGAAATAAAAATTATTAGCGAGTGGTGACCATAGTCACTGCATACCTCTATCACACTACTTACCTTTGTAAAGCAATAATGCATAAATATTTTATTCTAAAAGATGAAAAAAAACATGGGAAGTGCAGATAGAATTATTCGAATAATAATCGCTGCAATAGTTGGAATTCTTTATTTTACAGAAACCATTTCGGGAACTTTAGGTCTAATTCTTTTAATTGTAGCAGGAATATTTGTTTTAACTAGTTTAATTAGTTTTTGTCCTCTGTATGCACCATTTGGCATTCGTACTTGTGCTTTAAAAGAAAAATAATTGTTATGAAAAAAAGATTTTATTTCAGTTTGTTAGTGATACTTTGTTTTACTTTAACATTTTCTGCTTGCTCAAATAACGATGACGATGGAGATGTAAATGATAATAGTGAACAAATAGCGCAAGTTGAAAACACAGTTGAATCAGGAACTTGGCGAATAACTAATTTTATAGATTCTGGAGAAAATGAGACATCAGATTTTACAGGATATAATTTCTCGTTTAATTCTGACGGTTCTCTTGTTGCTACAAATGGAACTGATACTTTAACTGGTACATGGTCA
>NZ_SIRT01000024.1 GCF_004310325.1 Hyunsoonleella flava | reverse complement strand
TGTCTAGTCCTGAAATATGGCTACAGGTTAAAAATTGATTTACGCTGTTTTTAAACCTGCCTTGCCGGCAGGCAGGTATACCATATTTGGTGTTTTATAATCTAAAGATACGTGTAATCTTATTTGGTTGTAAAGATTAATTGCACTTTTTGTTGCTCTTTTGGCGTGTTGTACGCTATCAAAGGTTTGGTCGAGATAGAATTCGTCTTTCAAGATGCCGTTAACACGTTCCGCAATAGCATTTTCGTAGCAATGATTTTCTTCTGTCATACTAATTTTGATGTTGTTTCTCTTTAAAATTTGCGTGTATAGATTGCTACAATACTGTATTCCTCTGTCCGAGTGGTGTATAAGGTTCTGAGTGTTTTTAGCTTTATATAAAGCCTTTTTAAGCGCTCTGACACAACCGCTAAGTTCCAGGCTATCACTAAGGTCATAGCCAATGATTTTCCTTGAATACATGTCGGTTATGAGCGCCAAGTAACAAAATCCTTTTACAGTTCTGATGTATGTAATATCAGATACCCAAACCTGATTGGGTCTATTAACAAGTACATCTTTAATGATGTTTTTATGTTTATAGAACCTATGCAAAGAATTGGTAGTTCTGTAGCTGGGTTTCTTTCTGGTTATAAGCATATTGTGTTTTCTAAGGATATTAAACAAAGTATCTCTTCCGACTTTGAGATTGGCCTTGTTAAATTCATCATCCAATGATAATTTAAGTTTACGCACACCTTCTCTGGGAAGAGATCTGCGTCTTTTGTGGACTATTTGAATGACCTGTTGTTCAAGTTTTAAACGTTTGTCATCTCTATATTTATACTTATAGTATGCATCACGTTTAAGCCCGAAAGCCATACAGATAGTGGTTAAAGACGCAGATCCATTAGCATTGTCTTTAGTCTTACTTAACGCTCTATATTTAGCTTTTTTTTTAGTTCTGCAACAGATTTGTAGCCAAGATCTTCAGCGGCAACTTCCAGGTATGAATCTTGAATCATAGCATCTAAGTCTTTCTTTAACAACAATTTTTTTAGTTGTTCAATCTCTTTTTGAAGTTCTTTAATACGTGTTATTTCATCTTTGGTTTTCACAGTTATTCGTGTGTTCATAAGGTCTTTACGGTTGTACTTCCTGATCCATTCGTTAATGGTGGTTGGTGCAATTCCATAAGCCTTACCTAATTGATACTTATTTAGTTTTCCTGTTGTAAGTTCGTCTAAAATTTTCAGTTTAAAAGGTTCTGAATACCGTCTGATTACTTTGTCATTTTTATACATAATGTTTAAAATTATGTAGCCTTTATTCAGGACGGG
>NZ_SIRT01000023.1 GCF_004310325.1 Hyunsoonleella flava | reverse complement strand
GTAGATGATACGGCAAGTGTAGATGAAGACGACACGGTAAACATCGTAGTATTAGACGACGATAATTTTGGAGGTGATGGCCCAAGTACTGGTACCATTACCATTACAACGTCACCAACTAATGGAACAGCGACAGTAAACGATGGCGGTACACCAAATGATCCAACGGATGATACGATAGATTACACACCAAATGCCGACTATAACGGTCCCGACCAGATCACCTATGAGATCTGTGATGCGGACGGGGACTGTGCAACGGCAGTAATTGACGTTACTGTGGACCCGGTGAACGACACGCCATCAGCGGTGGACGATACGGCCACTGTGGACGAGGACGACACGGTGAACATAGTCGTGTTAGACGACGACGACTTTGGCGGCGATGGCCCCAGCACTGGCACGATTACGATCACCACGCCACCAACTAATGGAACGGCAACGGTAAACGACGGCGGCACGCCGAACGACCCGACTGACGACACGATAGACTATACACCTAACGCGGACTACAACGGTCCCGACCAGATCACCTATGAGATCTGTGATGCGGACGGGGACTGTGCAACGGCAGTAATTGACGTTACTGTAGACCCAGTGAACGATGACCCTGTTGCGAATGATGATGCAGAATCAACAAATGAGAATGTTGATGTGATTATTGATGTTACGGCAAATGATATCGATTCTGATGGTACAATTGATGACACTACTTTAGATTTGGACCCAAGTACCCCAGGTCAACAAAGTACATTTACTGTTCCAGGAGAAGGTACGTTTACAGATAATGGAGATGGAACTGTGACTTTTGACCCTGACCCAGGATTTAATAATGGAACTACTACTATAACGTATACAGTCAATGATAACGATGGTAATGTTTCTAATGAGGCTAATATATCAGTCACTATACCTGCATGTCCAAGTACTGTAGACAGCGATGGTGACGGACTTACAGATTGTGAGGAGACAACGGGTATCGACGATCCGAGTACACCAGACGATCCAACGACGTTCCCAGGTGGTCCGACAAGTGATCCAAACGATCCATGTGATCCAATAGGTATCAATACCACGGACAGCGATGGAGATGGTCTTACGGACTGTGAGGAGACAACGGGCATCGACGATCCGAGTACACCTGACGATCCAACGACGTTCCCAGGCGGACCAACAAGTGATCCGAACGATCCATGTGATCCAATAGGTGTCAATACCACGGACAGCGATGGCGACGGACTTACAGATTGTGAGGAGACAACGGGTATCGACGATCCGAGTACACCAGACGATCCAACGACCTTCCCAGGCGGCCCGACAAGCGATCCAAACGATCCATGCGATCCGATAGGTATCAATACCACGGACAGCGATGGTGACGGACTTACAGATTGTGAGGAGACAACGGGCATCGACGATCCGAGTACACCTGACGATCCAACGACGTTCCCAGGCGGACCAACAAGTGATCCAAACGATCCATGCGATCCG
>NZ_SIRT01000022.1:2500-5097 GCF_004310325.1 Hyunsoonleella flava | reverse complement strand
TTTTGGGATTGTGGAATAGTGTTAAAAAAATATTTCCAAAAAATTTTTCAAAAAGTATTGTGGGGATAAAAAAAGGGTTTTATATTTGCACCCGCTTTGGGAGGAAAGTCCCAGGGTAAAGAAAAAAGAAGTTCATAGACATATTGAATTGACAGCGTAAGATCGAAGCTGGAAACGGCTGAAGATCGACAAAGAGAATAGACCATTTTGAGTACTAGAGATTCTGATTAGTTGTTAAACGAGCAAACAGTTATTGGTTACGACCAAGAACTAAAGGCTCACATAATTTAACGATGAAGAGTTTGATCCTGGCTCAGGATGAACGCTAGCGGCAGGCCTAACACATGCAAGTCGAGGGGTAACATAGGGTGCTTGCACCCTGATGACGACCGGCGCACGGGTGCGTAACGCGTATACAATCTGCCCTTTACTGGGGGATAGCCTTTAGAAATGAAGATTAACACCCCATAACATATAGAGTTCGCATGGACATTATATTAAAGGTTACGGTAAAGGATGAGTATGCGTCCTATTAGCTAGATGGTGCGGTAACGGCGCACCATGGCGACGATAGGTAGGGGCCCTGAGAGGGGGATCCCCCACACTGGTACTGAGACACGGACCAGACTCCTACGGGAGGCAGCAGTGAGGAATATTGGACAATGGGGGCAACCCTGATCCAGCCATGCCGCGTGCAGGAAGACTGCCCTATGGGTTGTAAACTGCTTTTATACGGGAAGAAACCGTGCTACGTGTAGCACCTTGACGGTACCGTAAGAATAAGGATCGGCTAACTCCGTGCCAGCAGCCGCGGTAATACGGAGGATCCAAGCGTTATCCGGAATCATTGGGTTTAAAGGGTCCGTAGGTGGGCCGGTCAGTCAGAGGTGAAATCCTGCAGCTTAACTGTAGAACTGCCTTTGATACTGCCGGTCTTGAATCATTGTGAAGTGGTTAGAATATGTAGTGTAGCGGTGAAATGCATAGATATTACATAGAATACCAATTGCGAAGGCAGATCACTAACAATGTATTGACACTGATGGACGAAAGCGTAGGTAGCGAACGGGATTAGATACCCCGGTAGTCTACGCCGTAAACGATGGATACTAGCTGTTCGGCCTCGGCTGAGTGGCTAAGCGAAAGTGATAAGTATCCCACCTGGGGAGTACGTTCGCAAGAATGAAACTCAAAGGAATTGACGGGGGCCCGCACAAGCGGTGGAGCATGTGGTTTAATTCGATGATACGCGAGGAACCTTACCAGGGCTTAAATGTAGAGTGACAGGCTGAGAGATCGGCTTTTCTTCGGACACTTTACAAGGTGCTGCATGGTTGTCGTCAGCTCGTGCCGTGAGGTGTCAGGTTAAGTCCTATAACGAGCGCAACCCCTGTTGTTAGTTGCCAGCATGTAAAGATGGGAACTCTAGCAAGACTGCCGGTGCAAACCGTGAGGAAGGTGGGGATGACGTCAAATCATCACGGCCCTTACGTCCTGGGCTACACACGTGCTACAATGGTAGGGACAGAGAGCAGCCACTTCGCGAGAAGGAGCGAATCTATAAACCCTATCACAGTTCGGATCGGAGTCTGCAACTCGACTCCGTGAAGCTGGAATCGCTAGTAATCGGATATCAGCCATGATCCGGTGAATACGTTCCCGGGCCTTGTACACACCGCCCGTCAAGCCATGGAAGCTGGGAGTGCCTGAAGTCCGTCACCGCAAGGAGCGGCCTAGGGTAAAATCGGTAACTAGGGCTAAGTCGTAACAAGGTAGCCGTACCGGAAGGTGCGGCTGGAACACCTCCTTTCTAGAGAAAGACGACTAAAAGGTATCATAACTATTACGATGAATAGTTTATTCTCATTGCTGTCAATTTAAATTTATATAGTAAAAAGTCATTAGTAAATAGATGTTGGTCCTGTACTAACTACTAGAGACTAACGGCTAACGACTAAAAAACAGTCTCATAGCTCAGCTGGTTAGAGCGCTACACTGATAATGTAGAGGTCGGCAGTTCGAGTCTGCCTGAGACTACAGGGCGGCAGAGCCGCGAGTTAAAAGTTATAAGCAACAATTTAAAAGTTGCTGGATAGCTTTTGAGAAAGTTCATTAAAATAAGAATAGAGATTTTAAGAAGTTGAGTGAGTTCAACAATCGTTAATCGTACTTCAACACTCTGAAATCGATAACGGGGGATTAGCTCAGCTGGCTAGAGCGCTTGCCTTGCACGCAAGAGGTCATCGGTTCGACTCCGATATTCTCCACGACTCAGTTAACCAGTAACGGTCAACAGTTAGCAGTTTTACTGCCAACTGAATACTGCGGCTGCCAACTGAAGAAAGTTCATTGACATATTGAAAAAAGATACATGAAAATTAGATAGAAATATTTAATAAAATTAATTATTGTAACGAGCAATAATAGCTAAAGGCCAATAGCAAAAAGCTAAAGGCTGATAGTAAACTCATTAAAGAAGACAAAAAGTACAATAAGCTACAAAAGAGCGTATGGGGAATGCCTAGGCTCTCAGAGGCGATGAAGGACGTGATAAGCTGCGAAAAGCTGCGGGGAGAGGCACATACTCTTTGATCCGC
>NZ_SIRT01000021.1 GCF_004310325.1 Hyunsoonleella flava | reverse complement strand
TTAAAAGGTTCTGAATACCGTCTGATTACTTTGTCATTTTTATACATAATGTTTAAAATTATGTAGCCTTTATTCAGGACGGGTCAAAATTGCCTACAACGGTTTTGTGTATGGCTCGTTGCGGGAAATCCGCGAGGATTTTCCGCCGTAACCGAAAGATAGCAAATTGCAATGAATTCCGATTAGGAATTCAGCCGCAATGAGCTATACACGTTGTTGTGGTGTCGTTTTTTTATTTCGCAATTCGTTTATCCAAAGCGTTTTTTCGTATTCAGCTTCCTTGTCAAACGTGTTGTCTTTTCCAAAATAGAGATAATCTTCGTGGAAAAAATATAGACACCAATTCAAACTTAGGTCAAATACTGCAATATCATCCACAAAGAAAAGTCCTTCCCAATATTTAATTACCATTTTCCAAGTCATTAAGATTGCGTTTCCGCTTCTATCTAAATCAGCTATAACATACTTTTTAAATGGTATTCCTAATTCATATAGCCATTTTTTTATTTCTTTATCAGAATCATCTCTGATTGGAATTGATTTTGTGTGTTTAAAATAGTTCTTATAAAACGGACTCCATTCAGTTTCGGCATTCGGTCCTAACATTTTGGAAGAATTCAGATATTTTTTCACGAATTTCGTTCCTTCTTCATCCAGAAAGTGAATTTGGTCTTTGTGTTCATTCGGAATCTGTTCCGCTTCTTCTGGTGACCAGAGAAAAGACCATTTTTTTGGAAATTCAGTTTTGTATTTTAATAATTCTTCCACAGTTAGTTTCTTAAATGCACCACAACGGTTTGAGTATGGTTTGTTGCGTTAGGTTTAGCGACTAAGTTAATAAATAAAACTACCGATAGTTCTTTTGCGAGTGATTTTCCGAAGGGAAAATCCGAAGCAATGAAATATAACTCATTGTTGTGTAGCGTTTTTATTTTTCTATATTTTCAATAAGAGGTTAGTCAAAGTTATTATTCCAATAATCAGTACGAGACTAAGCGAAATTTTCTTAAACTTATCTTGAGGAATATATTTAAGTATCTTTTTACCGATTGCTGTTCCAACAATTCCAATGACTAACAAAAATGGCACATAAATCATGTCATGTTTATGAATAAAACCATTGTAGTAATATACAAATGTTCTTGAAAAATCTATTAGAAAATCAATGAAAGCAGATGTGGCAATAAATACGTTTTTTTCTAAATTAAAAGCGGCCATAGTTAGCCCACGTATCGCACCACCTGTTCCTAGAAGTCCTGCTGAAAATCCTGGTAA
The DNA here is from genome assembly GCF_004310325.1 of Hyunsoonleella flava. Classification (GTDB taxonomy): domain Bacteria; phylum Bacteroidota; class Bacteroidia; order Flavobacteriales; family Flavobacteriaceae; genus Jejuia; species Jejuia flava. Next base: position 14,218 of record NZ_SIRT01000021.1, on the reverse strand, counting down.
ACTACCTCCAATTATGGCATTTCGTTTAACCGGGTTTATTATTAATTCTTTTTTAATCAGGAATAAAAGAGCTAGAATGACAAGGAATAATCCAAGAAATAATTCTAGATAAGAATTATTAAATACTTTTGTTAGTAAGCCACCAATTATGACAAATAGGATGGACGGAATACCAATATTTATAAGTAACCTCTTGTCAAGTCCTTTTTTAAACAAAACAATCTTGCTCAAATTGCTTGAAAGGTGAAAAATGGCTGTTAAACCTAAAACTGATTCGAAATCGAAATAAAAATTTGCTATTGGAACAAAGAAGACAGATGAACCAAATCCACCTACTGTTCCAAAAATTTCAGCTATTAAAGCTAAAAACAGAAATATATAGCTTAAATCTTTCATTCAATATTTAGTAAGTGATGTACTGTTTTTGTAATGCTACACAACGTGTTTGTGTATGATTTCGTTGCGTGTTCCAGCAACTAATTTAGCAAATACAAACCGAATAGAAAATCCGCGAGGATTTTCGTAAGTAGGCGAGCACTAGCAATGAATTATACACGTTGTTGGCAATAGTTTTTATTTTAATATACAGTAAAACGCTTTATCATTTTTCTATCAACAGCGTTCGGAATTTCAGATATTAGCACATAATTACCTTTTTCAAGAGTTGCTTCAAAATAACCTGTTTGTCCAGCTGGTAAATCTTCAACTCCTCCTAAAAACAATAATCCTTCAGGTTCAGGTGAACGAAATGCATTAAAGTCAACTATATTCAACCAATTATTTAAGTCAGTTACCAAACTGTCATTTTCGATTTTAACCAAATTGACATCATGTCCCATTAGATGTTCGTATTGTTTTTGGTCCTCAAATTTTGCCTCAAACTTATAATTTCCTGATTTTATTGAGTCATTAAAGGTTATTCCCTTTTCACTTGATATACTTATTTTAAAATCAGCTTTTGGTGGTTCATTACCATTAGGTTCATTGCTTACTTTTAGCTCTTTAATCATGCCCATAAAAACATGTCCTAAGCCATTCGGCATCCTAACGTAGCATTCCATAATATATGTTCCAGGCTCAAGATATATTGTCGATATAGATGTTGTTTTTTTTGAAGTTAATCCAACTCCACCAGCCAATTCTACTTTGAAAAACCATTCGGGAATATTTTCAAATTCTTTCATTCCAGCTTCCATTTCTCCTTTTTCAAAATGCTCAAATGCAGATATAAAAGGTGGGAACAAATCTTTTTTGTAGGTAGTTAAACCCAAGGTGTCAGGCATTTTTTCTAATATAAAAAAGTGCGGTTCAAAGGATTTGTTAATGTACTTAAATGTCGTCCAACCAGATTTGATTTCATCTACTGTTTCGAAATCCATTCCGTTTGTAATTACTTCGACATAGTTGGTCTTTTCGTCAACTACACTTTCTAATGCTTCAGCTTCTTTTTTCTCTTTACAAGAAATCAAAGTTATTAATGTTAATAATCCAAAAATAAATATTGAACTTTTGTGTTTTAATTTCATATCATGAGTGTTTATCAAATTATTGCCAACGGTCTCGGCTATGATTTCGTTGCGGAAAAATCCGCAGGATTCTTTCCGCCGTAGCCGAAAGATAGCAAATTAGCGTTGAATTCCGATTAGGAATTCAACCGCAATGAATTATAGCCATTGTTGTAAATAGTACTTTTTCCTTATTTTCTTAACCAACCTAAAATTCGGTCGTTTTTTATTCGCCATATTCCACCATCGTTTGTCAATTCGTATTTTTCTCTTGAATTCCCAAATGGTCCAGGATTTTGTTGAATAATTTCAATTTCGTTTTCGGTCACATTAAAAACTATAGAAACGTGTCCATATTTATTCAGCGTGGTTTCCGAGTAAACCACTAAATCATTTATTTTCGGTTTGGATTTACTTGGATTTTTAAACTGTTTTAAATTCCGCTGTTTGTTTATTTCTCCGTCTTTGATTTTTGAGTCAAAAAAGTCTTTTGCGTGTCCATAAGTATCAGGCATTTTGTGGTTCAATTCTTCGTAGTAATATCGTTTTACGAATTCCACACATTGGTATTTCAATCCAAGATTATAACCATCTTCCGCTAATGCTCGTCCGTCCACATTTCCAACTCCGCCATTATAGTAAACAGCAACTCCATTCAGGCTATCAATTTTTTGTCCGACTTCATAATTCGGATTCAGATTGATTTTTTTAGACACGAAGAACCCAACAGCGAGTAAAATCAGAATTCCGATTATAAGTAAAAGTCGTTTTTTCAATTCGTTCGTAGTGTTTTTTGGGTATTATTTACAACGTGATTGTATAAGATTAGTTGCGTGTTTTAAGCAACTAATTTAGCAAGTACAAACCGAATAGAAAATCCGCGAGGATTTTCGTAAGTAGGCTTGCACTAGCAATTAATTTTATACGGTGTTAGCCACTGGCTTTTTTTATTTCCGTTTCTATTATTTTTCCATCTTTCCAAGTCTCAATTTTTGTTATTTCTCCATTGGAATTATAGAAATATTGCTTGTCAATTGGTTTATCGTCTTTAAAAATTCCCTCATATTTTGTATTTCCGTTTTCGTAAAATTCACGATAAATTCCGTTTTTATCAAGGTCAATAAGTTCAGATTCAGTTTTTAAAAATCCGTTCGGATAATATTCTTTGAAACTCTCTTTTTCTATGTCATCTTTTAACTCTTGGATTACTCGTTGAATTTTTAATGAACCGTCTTCATAATATTCCGTTTCGACAGTTCTTTTTAAATCGTGTCCATCGTGTTCGGAATATTCATAAGAGTAAGTTGAGATTTTTTCCAAAAGTCCATTTTCATAGAATTCTTGAGTTCCCATTTCTTTGTCGGCAGTATAAAAGTCAATCCAATATAATTTTCCGTCTTTTTGGTAGTTGAAAAAATTTCCTTGTCTTAAACCACAGAAATAGTTGTATTTAGATTCGAGAATACCATTTTCGTAATAATCTTTCCATTCTCCGTGTTTTTTTCCTTTTCTGACTGTTGAATTATTTCCAACTCCACAACCTGCAACGTAGATTTTTGTGTGATTGGTTTCGTATTCACAATTTTTGAATTCTCCAGTTGTTTTTATTTGTCCGCTTTTATAATATTCCGTGTATTTTCCAATTAAAACACTATCGATTAAAAATCCCTGAATTTTGACTTGTCCATTATCATATTTCTCAACATATTCATTCTGCGAGTAAATCAAACTCGAAACTAAAATGGTAAAAAGTAATGACAATTGGTGTTTCATAAAGTTGGTTTCAGCTTGTGGCTAACGGTTTGAGTATGGTTTGTTGCGTTAGGTTTAGCGACTAAGTTAATAAATAAAACTACCGATAGTTCTTTTGCGAGTGATTTTCCGAAGGGAAAATCCGAAGCAATGAAATATAACTCATTGTTGTGTAGCGTTTTTATTTTTCTATATTTTCAATAAGAGGTTAGTCAAAGTTATTATTCCAATAATCAGTACGAGACTAAGCGAAATTTTCTTAAACTTATCTTGAGGAATATATTTAAGTATCTTTTTACCGATTGCTGTTCCAACAATTCCAATGACTAACAAAAATGGCACATAAATCATGTCATGTTTATGAATAAAACCATTGTAGTAATATACAAATGTTCTTGAAAAATCTATTAGAAAATCAATGAAAGCAGATGTGGCAATAAATACGTTTTTTTCTAAATTAAAAGCGGCCATAGTTAGCCCACGTATCGCACCACCTGTTCCTAGAAGTCCTGCTGAAAATCCTGATAAACTACCTCCAATTATGGCATTTCGTTTAACCGGGTTTATTATTAATTCTTTTTTAATCAGGAATAAAAGAGCTAGAATGACAAGGAATAATCCAAGAAATAATTCTAGATAAGAATTATTAAATACTTTTGTTAGTAAGCCACCAATTATGACAAATAGGATGGACGGAATACCAATATTTATAAGTAACCTCTTGTCAAGTCCTTTTTTAAACAAAACAATCTTGCTCAAATTGCTTGAAAGGTGAAAAATGGCTGTTAAACCTAAAACTGATTCGAAATCGAAATAAAAATTTGCTATTGGAACAAAGAAGACAGATGAACCAAATCCACCTACTGTTCCAAAAATTTCAGCTATTAAAGCTAAAAACAGAAATATATAGCTTAAATCTTTCATTCAATATTTAGTAAGTGATGTACTGTTTTTGTAATGCTACACAACGGTCTCGGCTATGAGTAGTTGCGTGGATTAGTACTTAACTTTGCAAGTACACACCAAACTGAAAATCCGCGAGGATTTTCAGAAGTAGGCGAGAACAAGCAATTACTTATAACCATTGTTGTGTGGCGTTTTTTATATTTCAGTTACTATTATTAGTTCGTTTTTGTTTTCTCCAATTTCTGTCAAAACTTGATTAATACAATCAATTCCGATGTCATTTTTGTTTTCAATTCCATTTAGTTCGTTTCTCAAATAATTCAGTTCGTTTCTGTCCCAAAATCCGATTATATCTCCATCTATAACTGTAAATTGGTTGCCATTTCTCAAAGAGCGTCCAACTTTTAATATATTCCAAATATCAGCTAAAGCTTTGTTTTTTTGTTTAGCTATAATTTTGAAACTGTTTTTGTAATTATGAGTTCCGATTAAAGGTCCAATTAATTTCACTAATCCAGAACCTTTTCCATAATCACAAAAGACTAATAAGAATTCGGTCAGCAATTCGTCAAGTAATTTCTGTTCTGGTTTTTGTAAATCCAACTCGCTATTAGATTCTAAAAAATTCTCAACATCATTGCTTATAATTTGCTCATTATATTTTTCGATAGAATCTTTATTTTGACACAAAGTCCATTTCTTAAAGTCAGAATAATTTTCGACAAAAGTTTCTCTTAAACTTTGTCCATTTTTCATTTCATAAAATGCTATTCTTTTTCCCATTTCTCAAATGACACACAACGGTTACGTATAAGAATAGTGCGTAGTTTGAGTGCGAGGATTTTCCGAAGGAAAATCAGATGCAAGCAAACAAGCACTAACTTTTGATTTAGGAATAAACTTACGCATTATTTTTATACAATGTTGTGGTGTCGTACTTATTTTTCATCTTCAATAAATTCCATTTAACCTATCTCTTTTGGTGGTGGCGGTGGCGGCGGAATATCAAACTTATCATTCAGCCATATTTTTAATACAACGCTGTCTGTTAATTTTTCATATTCATTAATTACTCTTTCCAGTGTTTTTGGAAGTCTTTCCATTTCATCGTTGTCATAAGAAATAAAAATCATTAACTTTTCAGGACTAACACTCCAAGACGGAATTTTACCATTGTTTTCAAAGTCTTTTTTTAGAACACTTGTTAAACTATCTAATGGATAAAAAAATCTATCTGATTTACTAATCGTATCATTATGTATTTGAATTATGTTTTTTTGTTTAATTAAGATACAGCCAATTCCTTCCCAACAAGGATTCCTCAGATAAACTCTTTTTATAACGCTATCGTTATCAAAAGTTATTTTTGGAAGACTATCATTACAGACAATATGTTCAGTTAGTTCGAGTAATTTTTGCCAGTCATTAAATTCCTTTAGTTTTAATTCAACTGCAATACTGTCATTTTCATTTTTGTAAAGTCCATAATCCTTCTCAATTATTTTTACAGTTTTCTGTTCCGTATTTTGACAACTTAAAATTGACAAAATCAAGATAATCAAAGACGATATTTTAATATTAGTTACCATTTTTCTTGTATGCACCACAACGGTTGGTGTAAGAATAGTGCGTATTTGAGAGAGGCTGATTTTCCGAAGGAAAATCGGACGCAAGCAAATCAGCACGGACTTACGATTAAGGAATAAACTTACGCATTATTTTTACACGTTGTTGTGCATAGTGTTTTTTTATTCAGTTCGTTTGTGATTCAGTCCAGTTTTTATTCCGCTTATTACAAGTAGAATTATTAAAATCAGTTGGATGATTAATAAAATATAATAAGCATTATTCCATCCGTTTCCTGTGTTTTCCACAATTCCGCCACTCAAAGGTGGATATTCCGTGGTTCCAGAAATTTCTCTAATCGAGTTAACCAATGAAATTAAAAAAGTAAAAATTAAAATCATAACAATGTTCGAAATTATAAAAATGATGTTTGCGGTCAGATTTTTAAAATTTCTCCAAAGCATGCGAATCAAATAGAAAATAAAGAAAATAAGAGTTGCATAAACTCCAAACATCTGTAATGCTGGAACTACATAATAGGTATCGTGAATATTAATATCTATAACTCCTCGAGAACTAAAATCGGATGGAACTATCAAGAATCCTAAAGATATTGTTAACGCAAAAAGGAAAGCATAAATTTCTTTTTTATTAATTTTCAATTTGATTATTTTTTATTTCGATTAACGTTGCTCGACATTATGCACAACGTTGTTGTGTATGGTTAGTTGCGTGGTTAAGCAACTAAATTAGTAAACAAATACGAACCAGAGAAAATTCCGAAGGAATTTTCCAAATAAGCACTTGCCAAAGCAATTAATTATACACGGTGTTGGCAACTGGCTTTTATTTTTTCAGTTCGGTTTTATACAATTCCGCTATCTTTTTTCTGTCAGTTTCGTTTTTCAATATATTCTGTAACCACATTTGCGGTTGTTCAGTTGCGTTTTTATATTCCTTGTCTTTATAATCTTTAAACTCAAAAAAGTCAAACCAATTCTTATTGTGAATGTGCTGAAGTGAATAAACAGCCATTTCTCCAGTTGTTGCAACAAAAAATGGGCAAGTATGGACTTTCGTTTTCGTTGTGTCAGAAAGTTTGGTGATTAGAAATTCAGTCAGTTTTCCTTTGTCGTTTTTCGAGAAGTTTTTCCAATCCATTTCGTTAAAAACGAGTGGTTTTTCTTCTCTTTTAAATTCCGTTTCTGATATGTACTGTTCTCCACCCAAACAACCGCCTTTTTCAAAAACTAAAACATTCCACAATTCAGATATTTGGTCAGTTTGCGATATATGAATTAATTCGGGTTTCCAAAATGAACTTATGAGCGTTGAATCCGATACAGAATAAGTCCAATCATTTTTTTCTTTTATTAAATTCTTATTTGATCTGAACTTTCTTATTGAATCATTTTTGAGTTTTACGATTATCCAAAATTCAGGTCCCATTTTGTAAAGTCCTTCAGATGTTGCATTATTCCATTCTGTTACAAAAAGTTCAGTTTGTTTATTATTCAAACGAATTGAGTCCGTTTCGTTAAGTCTTTTTTTTATATAAATATTATCTATTAATTCAAGGTCGATTTTTGTTTGTTCTTGAATCGGTTTTTTAGAATCTACGCAACTTAATAAAATCACAAAAGTCAATATAAAAGTGAAGATTTTCATTTTTTACGTTCTTTTTTTAGCTTGTTGCCAACGGTATTGTGTATGGCTCGTTGCGGAAAATCAGCTATGATTTTCCGCCGTAACCGAAAGATAGCAAATTGCAATGAATTCCGATTAGGAATTCAGCCGCAATGAGCTATACACGGTGTTACCTGCTGGCTTTTATATTTTTTCATTTCCAAATTCGTTATTAAAATCCCTAACTCTTTTTTCTGGATATTCGTATTCTGCATTCATAAGCAAGTCTCTCCAATCAGTTCGAGTCAGTTCAATCATTTTTTCCAGATGATTTATGTCTTTGTTTCCAGCAAATATTAACGCTCGGACAATTCTGTGACTTCTAAATTCTTTATTGGATTTAATTAACTCTTGAATTTTCCTTTTCGCTTCTCCAGAGTTCTTTCCGTAATCAGATTCAAGTTTTTTTATGATATCAGCAGGATATAAATTCAGGTTAAGTGTTTTTTGGTCAGAATCCGATTCTAATTTTAAATCAGGATTTATAATTTCAATGATTTTTCCATAACCTATAATTCGACTTCCCTCGCAAAACTTAAATTCTAAATTTTCATAAAGTCGTTTTGAAAAGTATTCAGTTCCTAAAATTGCGATTTCAGCCTTTACCTTTTCTCCAGGTTCAACAATTTCTTTTCCGATATAAGTTTGATTTCCAGAAGTCAAATATTCGGGATAATTGTCGAATTCAATATGCGGTCTGTAATTCGAATGTGCAGGTGTTTTTCTGCCACCTTGTTCTGATGTCAGAAATTCTAATTCAGCTATGAAGTCAAGTTGTTTCACGTAATTTTTTCAGCTTGCAGGTAACGGTTACGTATAAGAATAGTGCGTAGTTTGAATGCGAGGATTTTCCGAAGGAAAATCAGATGCAAGCAAACAAGCACTAACTTTTGATTTAGGAATAAACTTACGCATTATTTTTATACAATGTTACCCAACGTTTTTTAATTCGCAATTTGAAAAACCAGAGGCATTTTGTATAAAACGTTTACTGGTTTTCCGTTGTTCGTTCCTGGTTTCAAATCAGGTAACAATCCGATAATTTCAATAGCATTTTGATTCATAATTTCAGGTCCACCATTTGCAGTAATGTTTATTGGTTTTCCTTTAGTATCAATCACAAACTCAATATTTATTTTTATTTTACCTGTCACATCTACTTCTGTTGCTAAATCAGTATTGAATTTTCTTGCAACGTGCATATTGATGTACTTGCTTGTACATTTTTTTCTTTTGTCAATATCCCATTTTGATTTACATTCAGGTGCTAATGGTGGATTTTCAACTTCGTTAAATTCCATAATTAGAGATTCATCAATTTCTTTCGTTACTATTTCAGATTTTGAGTAATCAACACTTTCTATTTTTTCTGATTTTGACTCAATAATTTTAGGTTTTGATGGTTTGTCTTCGCTTAATTTTTCCATTTCCAATCGAATCATTGGAAGTATAAAATATGTTTTATCCTCTACTTTTTGAACAGTAATATGCATTGAAGAAAATCCGTCATTTTCGGTTCCAATTAATATTTGGTTGTCTTTTATTGTCCAATTTTGATTATCAAGAAAAAAGAGTTCTTTCATTCTTTCATCAGCGAGTTTTCCAAATTTAATCCTAAAGACTTTGTTGCCTTTAAAATTGAATTTTGAATTTAAAAATGCATCTTCAACCATTTTCAAAGCTTCTTTTTGTGGTACTTCATCAGAATTCGGAATATTAACATTAATAGCTTTCCATTCTCCCATTAAATTTTCATCATTCAGGTTTTGAGCCTTTACCAAAATGCTAAATAATAATGTTGTAACTAATAATAATTTTAATTTCATAATGTTTTGTTCAAATGTTGGGTAACGTCTCAGTGTATGGTTTGTTGCGTGAATTTAGCAATAAACTTAGCAAGTACAAAACGGCGAGGAAATTTCGCAGGAATTTCCGTTGTAAGCCTTTACCAGCAATGAACTATACACATTGTTACCCAACGTTTATTATGGTATTGGTTCCTGTTCTTCAGTTCCAAAATCAGCTTAGTATAAAATTCTCAAAAGTCATAATGTTATGAGCGTTATATACAAAACTTGTTTAAATTTAATTTGTATGCTTTAGTATTTTCTGAAAATAAAAGTGATAAACTCATATTATCCCAATTATAAGCCGTTTCTTTACACAGATTGCGTAATAAATTATTTAGTAAAGATATTTCTTCCTGACGTTATTTCTTCCTGACGTTATTTCTTACCAAGTCGTTTTGTGGGTAATTATGCTTTTTACAACAGATAGTTCCTTTGAAAGAATGATGGCTCATTATTATTTGGACGATTCAATAAAACCTTGTTTTAAATGAAATCACTTAAAATAACTGAGCAAATTACAATTAGGAATGAAGAATCACTTAGCAAATACTTAAATGATATTAGTAAAATTAGCTTAATATCTTTAGAAAGAGAAGTTGAGCTAGCAACACAAATCAAAGCTGGTTGTAAATTCGCTTTAGATGAACTCACAAATGCTAATTTAAGATTCGTAGTATCAGTTGCGAAACAGTATCAAAATAAGGGTTTGTCACTTCCAGATTTAATAAATGAAGGCAATTTAGGTTTGTTAAAAGCAGCTAAACGATTTGACGAAACTCGCGGATTTAAATTTATATCTTATGCAGTATGGTGGATTAGACAAGGTATAGTACAGTCTTTATCAGAAAACTCGAGAATGGTTAGGTTACCTCTGAATAAGATAGGTGTTATTAACAAAATAAAAAAAGCAATAACTTCTTTTGAACAAAAACAAGGCCGTGAGCCAACTTCATATGAAATTTCTGAAATTATTGAAGTATCTGTTAAAGAAGTAGATGTTTGCATTAAGAATTCAGCATATGGTGTTTCTATTGACGCGCCTTTATCTGCAGAATCAGATCTTAATATGCAAAACATAATTATTACTGATGTATTTCCTCAACCAGATAATGTGTTATTGCTAGACTCACTCCATACAGACTTACTAGCTGTACTGAATTCTCTATCAGAGAGAGAATCAGAGGTCATTAAGCTTCATTATGGTATTGGTTTTGAATCGTCAATGACCTTGGTGGAAATAGCGCAAGAATTTGGAATAACAAGAGAAAGAGTTAGACAAATAAAAGAGTCTGCAACATTAAGAATCAAAAACTCAAACAAGTCTCATCTATTAATAAAATATTTGGGTTAACAACAATTATTAATTAAAACAAGAAATTATGATAAAAAGATTTATAAATAAACTAATGAATACTAATAAAGTAACTATTATGAAAGAAGGTACAGTAAAATTTTTCAATGACGCCAAAGGGTTTGGTTTTATTAAAGTAAAAGACTCTGAAGAAGAAATATTTGTTCATACATCAAATCTTATTGATCAAATAAAAGAGAACGATAATGTAACATTCGATGTGGAAAAAGGCGAAAAAGGCTTAAGTGCTATAAAAGTAAGTGTGGTTTAATTTGCCTAGTTTAAAAGTAAAAGAACCATCTTAATAGATGGTTTTTTTGTATAATAAGCATAAATCATACAAAAGAAATTAAGATTATAAAGTTATAGTACAATGAAATTATATGTCAAGTACATGGTAAGTTTAAGGTGTAAGCTTATGGTAAAACATGAGTTAGAGAAACTAGGATTACATTATATAAGTGTAGAACTTGGTATGATTGAAATAAGAGAAGACATTTCTGAATCTCAAAAACAAGAACTCAAATCAAACTTAGCTGTGTCAGGTTTGGAATTATTAGATGATAAAAAAAGTATTCTGGTTGATAAGATAAAAAACGTGATTATAGAAATGATTCATTATTCGGATGAAGTACCAAAAGTTAATTATTCAGATTATATAGCTGAAAAATTGGACTATGACTATACATATTTATCAAATCTTTTTTCTGAAGTTAAGGGCATTACTATTCAGCATTTTATTATTCAGCATAAAATTGAAAGGGCAAAAGAGTTGATTCTTTACAACCAACTTAATCTCACAGAAATTGCCTATAAATTACATTATAGTAGTGTAAGTCATTTGTCTAACCAATTTAAAAAAGTTACTGGACACACGCCTACATTTTATAAAAAAATCGGTCAAAAAAGAAAAAGCAATCTAGAGAATATGTAAGATGTGTAATCTTATTAACTGCTTGTGTAACAGGAATTAGGGCATAAGTCATCATCTTTGTTATAGTAACGCAATTAAGCATTACGTTAAATACATAATTATGGAAACCAAGAACAAAGAAGGTGAGAGAAAGTCTAGTGAACTGTTTAAATTTAGTGGTGATTGGGACAAACAATCAAAAGCATTGAAAGTGAAGTATCCAAAATTGTCCTCTGAAGATGTAAAATTTGAAAGTGGTAAAGAGTTAGATTTGATAAAGCGTTTAGAACATAAGCTAGACAAAGACCGGAACGAAGTGGTTGGAATTTTAAAATCTAACTATGCTACAGTAGCTAAAGCGATTTAATCTTAGTATCGTTAAATTAAAGTTAAAGAGCAGTTTATTTATAATCTGTTCTTTTTTTTGCGAGAATTATTTGAATCAGTAATATCTGTAACTAAAGACATAAATTATATAAAGGTGTTAGTTTGTTTCATCTCTATTTTTGTAATGCTATTAATCAATTAGGGAAGACCAAATATTAATTTATTTGGCTTTAAAAAGCAGACTATTTAGTCTGCTTTTTTTTATTCCCATTTCATAGGTTTTATTTTTGGTATAAAATTTATCTGTCTTCTTCCATTTTTAGGTAAGTTTAAATGTATTAGCTTATCCTTAAAAACATATCTAATTTTTTGAATTATTGGTTTAAATATAGACTTAAGTTTTGTCTGTTTTCTGGCCTTACTTTCCTTAATCTGCGTTAAAGTTGTTTTGTGGGTAATAGGTAAATCTATCATTGTGAAACTATTTAATTGTTTTTGTAAAGTTGAGACTATTATTTCCGTCAAGCTTACAGTCTACCTATTTGTGTTTATATAATTAACAGATATTTTAAATTACTAAATTAATCTGTGATATCTATAACTCATTCATTTTTTAATGTAACTCACTAGCCGTTATTAATGGTATCTTATTTGCTAATCAAATTATTAACTAAAAAGATGTCAAGAGAGGAAAAAGGAAAACAAAAAAACGGAAAAACCCCAGCTGCTAAAACTGCCAAAGAAAAAAGAGCAGCCAAAATTTTAAAGAGAAATTTAAAAAAACATTCAGAATAGAAAAGGACGATGAAAAATGGTGAGTTTGAGGAAAACGTTACATTTAACCTGTCTGATATAGTACAATATATTTCTAATAATATTGTAGTTAAAAATATATTGGTTAGAAATACCTGTGTCATTCAAGTATTGCTCTTTGATTTTGGGAAAGTTCAGGTATATAAAAAGTCACCGTTCTCTAGATTTATTTATATAATCGAAGGGAAAGCCGAAGTCGTTATTAATAAGAATTCTACATTTATGCAAAAGGGTAGCTCAATCCTTATTCCAGGTACGGTTAACAGTTCAATTGAGGCTAACCAACCGTTCAAAATGATTTGTGCTACAATTAAGAATGATTAGAAAATACGAAAAATTAAAGTTTAAAAATTATTATGGAAAATAAATTTAAATCAGGTGATATAGTCTGTGCGAAAGTTAATCCAACAACGCCTTTAAAGGTTAGAGTTTTTGCCCGAAAAGTTTACTATTGTGATGTGTTAGATCAGCCAGAAGAAAAAGAAGAAGTTTATTTTGAAAGAGAAATTGAATTTTATAAAAACAAAAACTAGATATAGTTGAATTCGTAACGTTCTTTTGGTAATGTTGGCTAACGGTCTAGTGTATGATTTCGTTGCGTGTTTAAGCACTAAAGTTAGCAAATAAATCACAGATAGAAAGTCCGCGAGGACTTTCGTAAGTAAGCTCTAACTAGCAATGAATTATACACATTGTTGTGTGTAGTTTTTTATCCGACGTTAACATTGAAGAAATAACCAACTAAAGCTGTCAGTCCCATAGCAATTGTTCCCCAAAATGTAATTCGAATAATTGCTTTCGCTATACTTGAACCACCAGTTCTGGCTGCTAATGCTCCTAATATGATTAGAAAAAATAACGCAAAACCATAAAGTGAATATTCCATACTTTTTAATGGAAGAAAAAGCGTTACTAAAAAAGGAAGTAATCCTCCAACTGTGAATGCAGCACCTGAAGCAAATGCAGCTTGCATTGGTTTAGCTTGACTAATTTCATTAATTCCTAATTCATCTCTAATATGTGCTCCTAATGCATCGTGTTCGGTTAATTCTTTAGCAACAGTTAGCGCAGTATCTTTTTTCAGTCCTCTTTTTTCATAAATTTCGGCTAATCGTTGTAATTCAAGTTTGGGCATTTCTTTCAATTCAATCTTTTCACGCTCAATATCAGCTTTTTCTACGTCTGTTTGTGAACTTACAGAAACATATTCTCCAGCTGCCATTGATAAAGCACCAGCAACTAATCCAGCTAATGTTGCCAAAATAACAGGTTCTCGCATATCACTTGCAGCAGCGACTCCAATCGCAATACTTGCAGTTGATAAAATTCCATCATTGGCTCCAAGGACAGCAGCTCTTAACCAATTACTTCGATGTATGTAATGATTATCTAAATAATTGTCTAAATCGTTTATTTTTTCTGTCATCTATTCTGTTTGTTCAAATGTCTAGTCCTGAAATATGGCTACAGGTTAAAAATTGATTTACGCTGTTTTTAAACCTGCCTTGCCGGCAGGCAGGTATACCATATTTGGTGTTTTATAATCTAA
>NZ_SIRT01000020.1 GCF_004310325.1 Hyunsoonleella flava | reverse complement strand
TGTTGTAAGTTCGTCTAAAATTTTCAGTTTAAAAGGTTCTGAATACCGTCTGATTACTTTGTCATTTTTATACATAATGTTTAAAATTATGTAGCCTTTATTCAGGACGGGGCAAAATTGTGGGCAACGGTCTCGGCTATGATTTCGTTGTGGAATCATCCGCAGGATTATTCCGCCGAAATCCCCCCGTTTGATTTATACTTTTATTTTGGTGTGGCACAAAACCACAATGAATTATAGCCATTGTTGTACTGCGTATTTATTTTTACTAATTAATTCTTTCAAATCCGTTTCGTTCAGTGGGAACTCTAATTCCGTTTCCATTTTACCGTTTAATATTCCGCCTATTCCTTTATGAAAAAGTTTTATTTTATTTTCCTTTTGCATAAGATTTTCAATTCGAATCTGCGTGCTTATTCCGTCAATTTTATTCTCTGTTTTGGAAAAGGAATATTGTAAAGATGGTTGGTATTGTTTAAATAGTTTTGTTGCATTATATGGTAGAATCAAAATGTTGTTTTCATAGAATACAACATCTGATTTTTTTCGCTGATAGGAAATGTTTAATCTACTTTTCCCCGAAATATGTGTCACAATATTGTTTGCAATTTTGTGATTTATTCCATTCAAATTCTCAATTACTTTTTCTCTTTTCTTTTTGAAATAAAGATGAATTCCAAGGTTTCCAAAAACTACCCAAGAGAACATTATTATTCCTATAATTATAAAGTTGGTCATATGCAGTACAACTTGTTTATATGCGGAACTTTCTTCTTTTTATACCTCCAATTTGCTCGGATATGCGGAATTTTTTGTCAGTTTTATCTTTTTTAAGACCTACTAATAAAAGATGAAAATTCTTATATTATTGCAATGTCGCTATTTTTTATATGTTATCAAACGGATTTTTAATTTTTCTAATGGTGGTTTCAGATACGTGTGTATAAATCATTGTAGTTTTAGGGCTGTTATGTCCTAATAATTCTTGTATATATCTTATATCGGTTCCGTTCTCCAAAAGGTGGGTAGCAAAACTATGTCTTAGCGTATGTAGGGTTATGCGTTTTTTCAAACCTATTTTTTTAGCAGCGTTTTTCAAAATTTTTTGTGCGCTAGAACTACTGTATTGTTGTTTGTTGTGTCCCTCAAATAAATAATTTTCTGGCTTGTAGGTTTTATAATAGTCTCTTAACAGTTCTAAAAATGATGAGGAAAGTAAGGTGTATCTATCTTTTTTTCCTTTAGCATTTTTTATATGTATTAACATTCTTTTACTATCTATGTCTTTAATTTTTATGTTAGTTGCTTCTCCTATTCTTAGACCAGCAGAATAAATTAAACTTAAAAGTGTTTTGTGTTTTAAATTTGTAATGGCATCTAAAAGTTGCTTAACCTCTTCTAAACTTAATACTATTGGTAGCCGTTTTTCTTTTTTTGGTCGTTTTATGTTTGGTTGATCTATAACTATACTTTTGTAGTCTAAATATTTTTTTATACCACTAATGCATTGGTTTTGATAGGATATGGATTTGTTTGTCTTTACAATAAAATCATAATTAAAAGATTCTATTAACCTAGATGAATAGTCAGTTGTGTTTTTTTAGTATTGTGTATCTTATAAAAAATGATGCTACCTCTACATAGCTGTTTACAGTATTTGTACTTAGTCTTTTTTGTTGTAACCATTTCTTAAATTTAAAAATATCTTTTTTTTGATATTCTGAGAGCGAAGGTAGTTTTATGTGGTAGGTTTCTGCAGGTGCTTGTTTTATTGTTTTTAGGGCATCGTAATCTACAAACCAATTTTTTAACCTTAGATGATTGTATACAAGTTGTTTGTTTTTTGTTGTAAATGGAATGTAGAATGTTTTATGTGTTTTACTCCATTTAATTTCAGGTAGTTCCTTAAGATGTAATCTTATTTCATCATCATAGTTAAAAGAAATGCCTATTTGTACGGTGTTTTTGTATTTAAGAGGCGAGAGTGTTATTCTTTTCATTGTAAAACATTATGTGTAAATATAACCAATATAGGTTTATTTTACTACAAATAAAAGTTATAATACTCTACAAAATAGTTTTGTTGGTTAAGAAATACAGCATTAAAAAATCTGCTGTTATACATTATTACTTGTTTTGTATTTATTTTTAAAGTAAACATGGCACAAGTTTTTTAATTCAAAGCAGCCTTATAAGTATCCAAGCAGCGTTCTCGTGCAAGTTTGTGTTCCACAATAGGCTGTGGATAGGTAAGTTCTTGAAAATCTGGTACCCAAGTTTTGATGTATTCCAAATCTTTGTCAAATTTCTTTATTTGTGTGGTCGGGTTAAAAATTCTAAAATATGGTGCCGCATCTACGCCAGAGCCTGCAACCCATTGCCAGTTGCCAATATTACTTGCCATTTCGTAATCATGCAATTTTTCAGCAAAATAAGCTTCTCCCCATCGCCAATCGATAAGCAAGTGTTTACATAAAAAGCTACCTACCAGCATACGCACGCGGTTGTGCATAAACCCAGTTTCATTTAATTGTCTCATTCCAGCGTCAACCAAAGGGTATCCTGTTTTGCCATCACACCAAGCTTTAAAATCCTCTTCGTTGTTGCGCCATTGTATACGATCGTATTTAGATTTGAAGCTTTGCGTAGCTGTATCTGGAAAATGCCATAAAATCTGCATAAAAAACTCGCGCCATATCAATTCCTGCCAGAATATCTCATTTTGCTCCGCAATGGCTTTCTTAATCATTTTACGAACACTAACAGTACCAAAACGCAAATGTGGGCCTAAACGTGACGTTGCATCTTTTGCAGGAAAATTACGTGTGTCTTCGTATTCTTGTATTAAAGTGGGCGTAACCGTATAAGGTGCTATGTTTTGATTTGATGGTTTAAAACCGATATCCGATAAACTTAAGTTTGGCAATCTACTATGCTCTACCAAATTGTCTAAATACGAGTTGGTGTAAAAAATCTCTAAATCATAGGATTCAAATTTTGCTTTCCAAGTTTTCATATAGGGCGTGTAAACGACGTACGGGTTTCCATCCCCTTTGACAACTTCATCTTTTTCAAAAATAACTTGGTCTTTATAGCTTTTAAATTCAATACTTTTTGAACTTAAAAATGTTTTAACACGCTCATCTCGATCTCTAGCATAGGGTTCATAATCATGATTGGTGTATACACAAGCAATATCAAAATCTTCTATTAAACTCTTATAAATGTCAAGTGGCTTCCCGTGATACATGGCGATACTGCTACCGTATGCATCCTGCAGCGTATTACGCATCTCTTGAAGTGTGTTGTGTATAAAGCTAACACGTGCATCATCCTCAGGAAGTTTATCTAAAATTTCCGAATCAAAAATAAATATGGGAAGAACGGGATGTTCCCCTCTTAAGGCTTCATAGAAACCTTTGTTATCATCTAATCGTAAATCGCGTCTAAACCAAAATATGGATATGGGTTGTTTCATATATACTAACTTTCAATTATAAAGCAGAAGCGCTTTAAATCACTCTTATATTTTGTTTTGGATATCTTGAAAACTGCTAGGAACTAACGAATATAAGTAAATTAATACTTCCCAAATAGCTCTTCTAATTTCTGCGTTCTGTAGCTAAAAATTTCTTCTAATTTGGGCTTCACTAAGATAGGGTGGACTAACCGACCAATAAAACCAAAAGGCACTTTATAGTCAATAATATCCTCCATTTCAACACCACCTTCAATTTCCTTGATAAAGTGCTTGTGATGCCAAAGGGCATAAGGCCCAAAACGCTGCTCGTCCACAAAATAGTGCTTATCGACGCAATGTGTTATCTCGGTTACCCATTTTGTTTTTATGCCTAAAACAGGTGTTACAATATATTGAATAATTTGGCCCGCATACATTTCTCTGTCTGCCCCTGATAAAATATTAAACCCCATGTAGTCTGGAGTTATAGTTTTTAAGTTTTTAGGGTCAGATAAAAAATCCCAAGCTTCATTTACAGAAATGGGTAAATTCTGAGTTTTATGTAATCTGTAAATTTTCATGAGCTTATTTTAAGATTTGCGCGAAAAGTCTTTGGTTTAATTGTTCAATAGAATATATCCATTAAGTGATGTGGCAATGCAAAGCCAAATAAAATAGGGGAGGATGAGTAGGGTTTTAATGCGCATTAATTTTGCATATAAAAATGTAAATAAACCTACTACACAGGTTAGGCAGATTATTATGGTTAATCCTAATCCGATGAAATGAAGGTTGAAAAAAATATAATTCCAAATAACATTTAATATAAATTGAACACTAAACATTACTATTATTGTGGCACTAGGTTTCAATTTATAGAGGAAGGCCATATAGATAGAAAAACAGATCATAATGGTTGTCCAAGCCACACCAAAAACCCATCCAGGGGGCGTCCATGGTGCTTTGTTTAAATTCATGTACCAATCTGTTTGAGGCCCATTAGCCATTAACAAATTGCCAATGGCTAGGGCCCCAAAATTAATGACCAAAAAAATAACAATGTTTTTAAGCAGCTTCATGTTTCATATCATTCAGTACTTTTGCAACTTCTTGTGCTTCAGCGTATTTTCTATCGCTAGCAGCTCTGTTGATAGAAGATAGCTCGTGCCATTCTTGCATTAATTTTTTAAACTTATCTTCTAATTTTTCTCTTTTTGATTTTCTTTTAAACAATCCTAACATAGCATTTATTTTAAGTGTTTTACAATTTTTGAACTCAAGGGGCTTGTAGATGAAAAGAAGTAGTCTACTAAACGTCCTTCTTTATCTACCAAATATTTCTGGAAATTCCATTTTACTGATGAATTTGAAACGCTATTATTTATTTTTTGAGTAAGCCAGGTGTATAATGGGTGCTGTTCTTTTCCTTTAACCTTTATCTTTTCGGTCATTAAAAATGATACGCCATAATTAACCTCACAAAATTGATTGATGGCATCAGCATTTCCTGGCTCTTGTCCACCAAACTGATTGCAAGGAACTCCAATTACCTGAATTTTATCCTTGTATGTATCATACAATTCTTGAAGTGCTTTGTATTGTGGTGTAAAGCCGCACTTTGAGGCAACATTTACAAACAGCATGTACTTTCCTTTAAAGAGAGATAAATCTATTGGTTTTCCGTTAAGCGCATTTATATCAATATCATAAATGCGCGCAACATCCATTTTTTTCTCTTCGGAAGAGGTGCCTAAAGTGGCTACAAATGTTTTTAATAAATTCATCAATTTAAATTTTAAAACTTACGATACCGCAATCCATTTCAAAAACCTGACCGGAAATCGAAGAGGAATTTTCTGATAATAAAAACTCTGCCATGTCTGCCACTTCCTCTGGGGATAGAAACTTTTTTAAAGGATGCCGCTCCGTAATATTTTCTATCATTTTATCATTGCGAAGTAGCTTTGATGCCAAATCTGTATCAGTAACGGTAGGTGCAATGGCGTTGATACGCAGTGTAGGTGCTAATTCTGCCCCTAAAGATTTTACTAATCCTTCCACACCAGATTTTGCTACGGCAATACTGGCATGATAGGGCATACCTAGTTTTGCAGCAACTGTACTAAATAAAACCACAGATGGTTTACTTCCGTTTTTTAATATGGGCAGATACTTCTGTATTACCTTTACTGCACCTAGCACATTGATTTCAAAATCATTTTTGAAGTCATCAATACTTAAGCGGGAGATGGGTTTCAAATTGATACTGCCAGGGCAGTAAACCAGTCCGTCTGCCGTTTCGATGTCCGGTAAATCTTCTTGTGTAACATCGCAATTAAAGTGGGATAAATTGGTATGCGATATTTCTGGAGTACTTCTGCTAATGTTTACAACATTGCAATAGGGTAATAGCTTTTCAATTAAAGCTTTTCCAATGCCCTTACTTCCACCAACTACTATTATCGTTTTCATGGGTTTCAGGGCATTTTGTTTTTATGGCCTGCCCTTTAGCCGTTTTTCTATTTTTTGTTTGATAACGGTTAAACGCTTCATCAAATCCATTAACTCTGGATCTTTCTCTTTTTTATAGATGTCGTTCAAACCTAAAATTAAACTTTTCACTTCTCTAGACGATTCAATACGCTCACTCGTTGTTTTAAACGTATGTCTGCGCTGTTCGAACTCTAAAGCTTTGTCAATAATCTCCATATATTCTAATCTTACTATATTTAATGTAAATGTGCTTTTATTTGCACATCATCGCAATATAATAAAATATAGAAGATTACCTATTTTTATGCAGAAATATTAGATAAAATTTAATATATAGGGTAATTAACCCTCTGTTTTTGACAGTAATACCATTATAAACGCATTTTTAAACGCTTTTCTACTTTGCGCTTTATAACCGTTAAACGCTTCATAATATCCATGATTTTTTCATCTTTTTTTACCTTGTAAATCTGATTTAAATCTAAGATTAAGGCTTTTGCTTCTCTAGATAATTTAACGCGATCACTTGTAGATAAGGATCTCATTTTTCTTTGCTCAAACTCTAAAGCTCTGTTGATTAGTTCCATTTCCATAATATTATCCGTTTAAATAATTTTGTAATTCTGTAATTTTTTCTGAAGTGTTAAACTCTCCGCCATAATATGCGGTAACCGTCGATGAGGTATCATCTTTTATACCTCTAGAAGACACACAAAGGTGTTTTGCATCTATGATAACCGCAACATCCTCAGTATCTAAAATTTCTTTTAGCTCGTTGGCTATTTGATTAGTTAATCGCTCCTGCACTTGTGGGCGTTTAGCGTAGTATTGCACAATTCTATTCAGCTTTGAAAGGCCAATGACTTTACCCGATGAAATATAAGCTACATGCGCTTTACCAATAATGGGTACAAAATGGTGCTCACAATTTGAATAAAACGTAATGTTTTTTTCCACAAGCATTTGGTTGTATTGATATTTGTTATCAAACAAAGCCACTTTTGGTTTGTTTTCTGGGTTTAAACCTGAGAAAATCTCATCAATATACATTTTAGCTACACGTTTTGGCGTGCCTTTTAACGAATCATCCGTAAGATCCAATCCCATTACATCCATGATTTCTTCAAACAAAATGGCAATACGTTCTTTTTTCTCGGTATCACTTAGTTTAAATGCATCTGGTTTCATTGGTGTTTCCAATGATGTGAATAAATGGTCATCTCCAATATCTTCTAATGTGAAGCCATTTAATTTGTGACCGTTTTTCTTCTCTTCTAGTTTTTCTAATTGCATAGCATCTTTTTTATGTGCTGTCTCAAATTTAGGATTGTTAAAATCCAATCAATGATATTTTAAGTTTCAACTTTAACTCAAAAGCTTCATTATCATTTAATCAAAGCACGTTAACGTTTTGAAATTTTATTATGTGTTATTTGTTTTTGTCTACTGCTTTTAAAGCGCCCTTCATCAAATGTTCTCAATTTTTCATGTTTTGTCTTTCTTCCTTGAACTCTAGCCCTCCACATTTTAAAGCTACTAGGTTTCATCTCTCTTCTCATCAGCTCAATTACCTCTTGTTCTTTCAATCCAAATTGAAACGCAATAGCCTCAAAAGTGGTTCTATCTTCCCACGCCATTTCTATAACTCTGTCTATATCTCCATCAGTAAGTGTCATATATTTTGAAAGTTATATTGTTCGTCATATCTTATTTTTTCATCTAGCATTTTTTTAAAGAAACTCCTGTTTTCCTTAAATGTTTTATTGTTTTTAAAGTGAATGAATTTTCCTTGTGCATGTATGCTTGCGCCATTAGTTTTATACATCACTAATTGATAATAAGGAATAGCCCAAGTAAAATTTTGTAATCCCTTGTTAATAAATATCAATATGCCACTTTTCCTCAATTCAATATTTGCATAATTGATATCTGAAACCGAATTTAAATAGGATTGCATATTCGGACTCACCTCCCCAACGATCATTCTTTTAGAGCCTACACCTTTCATCTTCAAGGACTCCAAAATTGTAAATGATCTCCCCACTAAATATTCCAAAAGCTGCTTATGTTCTCTGTTAGGATGTGTAGTATTAAGTATCATGTTTTCTACTTTATATCCCAAAGATACAAAATGTTTAATCTTTTTTATTAAAAGTTAAACAAAAATTAACATAATACTATTGAAAAAACTTATTATATACTTAAGTTGTTGTTTTGTAGGTGTTTACGTGTTTTGAAGTTTGTTTCTTAATGTGTGTTTTTTAAGGATTCTTTTGCTCTCCTCTAATACCGTTTTGTCTTTACGGAGTTTCCAAAGGGCATCTCCTGCTTTTTTTCGAGTAGTGTCTAAATCTACAATGGGGTTTGGGTAATCTCTTCCCAATTTAAAATTGTAAAATTGCTGCTCTAGTGCTGTCATCAAATAGGGTTGATGTGCAAAAGGCGTATCTAATTTGTATAGCTCAGGTACCCATTTTTTTATAAAGGAAGCTTCAGGGTCGTGTTCCAAACTGTTTTTCACAGGATTATAAATTCTAAGCATATTAATTCCGGTTTCGCCTGCTTGCATTTGCAATTGCGGGAAATGGATACCGGGTTCAAAATCCAAAAACATTTGAGATAGGTGTGTAGTAGCCTCTTGCCAGGGTTGCCATAGGTTGTGGGTAAAAAATGAAACTACTAAGGCGCGCATTCTAAAATTTAAATACCCTGTTTCGTTTAAACAGCGCATGCAAGCATCTACCAACGGATAACCCGTATTTCCAGTTTTCCAAGCGACTTGATATTTCTTGGATATACTTTTTTTCAGTCGGTGAAACCCTTTATTTACACTAGCTTCCTCCATGGTATGTTCCATTTCAAACTTTTGAATAAAATGCGTTTGCCAACGTAATCTAGACATAAATGCTTCCAAAGCCTTTTTGTGTTTTGAAGTTTCTTTTAAATGGTAGGCCTCATGATATACCTCTCTAACGGAGAGGTTTCCCCAAGCGATGTATGGTGAAATTCTGCTACAACTAGTTCTGGCTAATTCTGGTTTAGAGATATGTTGCATGTAATTTGGGTAACGTTCTGAAAAAAAGGATTTAAGATATTTTTTTCCAGTAGAACGTCCACCTTTTTGAAACGCTGTGAACTCCGGTGTGCTTAAACTCGGTATGTTTAGGTTTTGCTCTATCTCGTTTATAACTTCAATAGGAACCAATTGGTCTTGCCTTGGCTGAAAGGGTAGAGGGTCAATAGCATAAAATGCATCTACTTTTTCATTCCAGCCTTCTCTGTCTTTTAAACCGCGAATTACCCCGTTATTGATATTTTCATGCCAATTAATCAAATTGTTCTTGCAAAAGCGTTTGAAATTTTTATCGCGCTCGTAAGTCACAAGAATTCCAGTTTCTTGGTGAGAATAAATATCAGAAATTCTAAAATGTGATTGTAAATGATTTATGGCCGCAATTATATCAGATTGAACAATAAGTACTTTGGAATTATACTGCTTAAGTTCGGCGTTTAAATCTACAAGCGATTCTTTGATAAAATTCCAATGGCGTTCGCTATAATGCGCATCGTCCATCAAAATTGGTTCAAAACTGTAAAGTAATAACACTTGCCTTCCAGTTTTTAGAGCGTTAAAAATAGCTTCGTTATCGTGTAAACGCAAATCGCGTTTTAACCATACTACATTTACTTGGGGCTTAGTATTCATCTTGATGTGCAATTATATGTTGGGCGCGTTTTTTTATGTTTTGGAGCTGACTTTTATCCATTTTATCCAGCAAGCTATACATCATGCCCATTCTAAAGTTATTTCCTAAATACTCGCGCTTTTCGTCAAGGAAATTCCAATACAAGCTATTAAACGGGCAAGCATTTTCTTCTGTTTTTTTACTTTGGCTGTAATGGCAACTAGAACAGTAATTGCTCATTTTGTATATGTAAGAGCCAGAGGATACATATGGTTTGGTTGCTATTTTGCCACCATCAGCAAATTGGCTCATACCTCTTGTATTTGTTAGTTGTACCCATTCTACGGCATCAACATAAATTCCCAAATACCATTTGTCAACTGCATCAGGATTAGTTTGCGTCAATAACGCATAGTTTCCTGTAATCATTAGCCGCTGTATATGGTGCGCATAACCATTATCTAGTGAATTTGTAATGGCATGTTTTAAGCAATTCATTTTCGTATTGCCAGTCCAGAAGAATTCTGGTATCTTATTTTGATTGTTCAGCTTATTTAAACTTTTGTAATCTGGCATAAAAGCCCAATACATTCCGCGCATATATTCACGCCACCCAATGATTTGGCGAACAAAGCCTTCTACTTGAGATATTTCAATATGGTCTCCGTGTTTTCTGTAATAGTTCATCACGGTTTTTACAATATCCTTTGGAGAAACCAATTTTAAGTTCATCGCAAACGATAAGCGTGAGTGAAACAGATATTCTTCATTGGTATGCATCGCATCCTGATAATCACCAAAATGAACCAACAAATGTTCACAAAAATATTTGAGTTGTTCTAGCGCCTGAACTCTAGTAATAGGGTAGGAGAATGTTTTGGTTTCAAACTTACCTATGGTTTCTATTTTTGCCTTTTCTATATCCTGAAGCACTTCAGAAATATCATTTTTAAATAATTTATAATTAGGAATTTCAACCTCGCCTTTCCATTTGTTTCTGTTGCTTTTGTCATAATTCCATTTGCCACCCTCAGGTTGGTCGCCCACCATTAAAATATTATGTTTTTTGCGCATATCTCTGTAGAAATTTTCCATGAGATATTGCTTTTTGCCTTCAAAGAAACTTTTTAAATCTTCTCGCTTAGTGTAAAAATGTTCTGCAGAATAGGCTTTTGTTGAAATTTCAAGATTATCACAATATGTTTTTAGTTGCTTATCCAATCGGTATTCATCGGGAAGCATATATTCAAAATGTTCAATGTTATGTTTTTCTATTAATTGAGAAAGATTTTCAGTGAGGCTCTGGGTATTCTCTTTGTCATTGATTTTGAAATAAGTAATATGATGCCCATCCGATTTTAAATGGTCATGAAATTGGCGCATCGCAGCAAAAAAGCCAATTAATTTTTGAATGTGATGTTTAACATAATCGGTTTCCTGACGCATTTCAAACATACAATACAATACGTAATCATTAGTTTGTTTAAACCATGAGTGTTTACTATTGAGTTGATCGCCTAATATGAGTCTGAGTATTTTCATCTAAAATAGCGTAGGTTGTAACCATAATTTTTGAAATTTATTATTAACATCATAGCGTTCAGCTTGTAAATCCACATTAAATTTTCGGTCTCGCGGATCGTTACCTACACCAGAAACATACATCCAATTACCGTAATTACTATGTACATCATAATCTATAAGCAACGACTCAAAATACGCAGCACCAATTCTCCAATCGAGTAATAAGTCTTTTGAAAAAAATGATGCTACGTTTTGCCTGCCTCTATTGCTCATCCATCCTGTATGTTTTAGTTCTAGCATATTAGCGTTTACAAATGTTGATTTTGTTTCTCCTTCAATCCATTTGTTTATTAAATTTTTATCAGTTTTCCATTGATACTCTTTTTCAAGAATACCACCAATTTTGAAGATGTTATTGCCGTATTTAAGTGATATGTATTTGAAATAATCTCTCCAAATCAATTCAAAAATTAACCAATATGTTGATTGATTTTTATAATGCTCTTTTTCAAATTGCTTTACAGACCAATAGATTGTTGCTGCTGAAATACTGCCATTGGCTAACCATGGTGAAAATTTTGAACTGTAATCCACACCTACTAAACCATTTCTCGTTTTTTTATAAACCCCTAACTTTTTAGTTTGAAAAAAATAATCATCCAATCGATTTAAAGCTGAATTTTCACCACCTTCAAAAGGGAAAGCTGAATTGGGATGTGTATTAAAATCTTCAAAACCTAAATCCTCGAGTGTTGGCACATTAGTGTCGTTTGAAATCGCTTGTATGGGTTGCGGAGTTATAGGGAAATTTATAGGTCTGATAAAACTGTATTTTTCAACTTTTTTTCTAAAATTGGTAAATACCTGAGGGATGTCTTCAAAAGACATATCAACGTCATCAGGGTGAAATAGAAACTGATTGTAATATTCGTAAAATGAGATGCCTTCTGGACTGTTATCTTTTACAACTTCTAAAACTTTTACTTCTTCACTTGTCCATTCCTTTTGAAGGTAGATTGAGTTAATGTTGAATTGCTCAATTAATTTAGAAATAACGTGTTCTGGTTTTTTACGGAAAAGAAACAGCTCAATATTTAAGTCTTTAAGATTTTGTTTTAAATCATTTACGGTTTCAATTAGAAATTTTGCCCTAAACTTTCCTGTTTTTTTGAAACCAAAAGAGTCAACTTGAAAATGTCGTGGATCGAAACAGTACACTGCAATAATGTGTTTGTGTTGTTTCGCTGCTTCATTTAAAACTGTGTTATCATTTACACGTAAATCGTTTCTAAACCAAACTAAGCCAGTGTCTTTTTGTTTCTTCTGCATCTTTCGCTACAATATTTAACGTTATCCCAATTGTGTTGCCATTTCTTTCTCCAAGTAAATGGTCGTTTACAAGTTTTACACGTTTTCTGCGGTAAGTGCTGTTTTTTGTGAATCAACTTCAACCAATTTATTTATCATTCCTGAAAATATAAAACCATGGAAAGGTAAAACGCTGTACCAGTATAAGCGTCCCCATAAACCTCTCGGTCTAAATGTAGCGGTTTGCTTAAGTTTGTTATCTTCAATTTTAAACTCTAACCAAGCTTCACCAGGTAAGCGCATTTCGGCATATAGCAATAGTTTTTGTTTGTCTTTATCTGCAAAAATAACACGCCAAAAATCTAAAGCATCTCCAGCATCCAATTCTGAAGGACTTGTGCGGCCACGTCTTAAGCCTATACCACCAAAAAGTTTATCAATATACCCTCTTATTCGCCATAAAAAGGTGCCATAATACCAACCATTTTTACCACCAATGCTCCAAATTTTTTCTATAGTTTCATCAGCATCGGTGACATAGCGCTCTTTGTAATCTTTAAAACACCCAAATTTTGGTACGTTTACATATTTATGTAATTGTTGTCCTAGTCTCCCACTGCTTACCATAGAGTCTTTCCAGCTGGAAACTATGCTATTTTGCTCAATTTTTTCAAATGCTAATGATACAGCCTCCTTGTAAGTAATAGGATTTACATCAAAAATTTCATTAATATCACTAGATTTTCCAATAATTTGAATGCCCATGCTATCTACAAGCGATGTAGCCAGTTTATAAGATGTAGAGGTTACAAAATACAACCAGTAAGATGATAACTTTGGCGTCATAACAGGAACCGTTAAGATAGAACGTTTCAACCCACGAACCTCGGCAAATTGCATCAGCATTTCTTTATAAGTAATAATTTCTGGACCAAAAACATCAAAACTTTTATTATAAACCGCCTCATTGCCAACAGCTCTAGATAAAAATGCCAATACATCCCTAACTGCAAGGGGTTGCGTTTTGGTATTTAACCATTTTGGAGCAATCATAAAGGGGAGTTTTTCTACTAAATCCCTTATGATTTCAAATGAAGAACTCCCCGAACCTACTATAATTCCTGCATTAAAAATGGTTAGTGCATACTGCTCTGAAACTAATATGTTTTCAACATTTTTTCTTGAACGAAGATGTTTTGAAAGTTGATCTTCATTAGTGATACCACTCAAATAAATTACTTGATTAACATTTGTGGTTTCTATGTAGTTTTTAAAATTTTTGGCACATCTTTCTTCTAATGATTCAAAATTCTTTGAAGAATTTGACATGGAATGTATCAGATAATACGCCGCATCAATACCTTTGGGAATGTTTTCGAGTGTTTGTGGCTTTAAAAAATCAGCTTCAATTACATACACCTTATCATCTTCTGTATAGCTTTTATCTGCTCTTAATCTATCTCTAACAACACAAACAACAGTGTGCCCTTGATTTAATAAAAAAGGGATAAGGCGTTTGCCTATGTAGCCTGTTGCTCCTGTTACAAGAATTTTCATGACATTTCTGATTCTAATATTTTCGGTCTTTGGTATCCGTAACGTGTATTGGTTTCAGGTATAGCATAACCATCTAAACCATTAATCACTGCTACGTTTCCTTTGGAAAGGTTAATGAATCCATCATCTTCAATCAGTTCATTTTCAACGTATAACCCAACTATTTTTCCAATCACTAAAATCGTGTTATTCGCTTTTATTGGATATTCCTCAACAAAGCGCATTGCTAATTGAATAGGCGCATCCTTAACAAAAGGAGCTTTAAATCCTGGTTTGTATTCTGCTTCAAGGTTGGTTACCTCAAATTCAGAAACAGCACTATCGTATTTAGCAGAGGTATGGTGGGCATCTTTTTTAATGCCCTCGTGGATATGATTTATCGTATAAACACCTGTGGCCTTTAAATTTTCGTAAGTATTGCGAATTACTGTTGTTGGTCGCAGAAAAAAACCCAACATCGCTGGACTTGAACCAATATGGGTTACGGAACTGAAAACAGCTACATTCTCAATACCATCTTCTGAAACAGAACCTATTAAGTTAGCCGATTTGTAACCCGAACAACTATTAATCAAATTAATTTTATAGATGTGGTTTAAATTGTCAATATCTGATTCACTAAAATATGCCATTTATGAAAGCCTTAAATAATTATTAATTTTGATATTTTCTGCCTTTAAATCAAACATCAAATTATACAATCCAAAAAATGTTCTGTTGATGTATATAAAATGCTTTGAACCGCGATTACCGTTCATTTTTTTCAAGTCTGTACTTTTGGAATAGCGTTCTCCTAATTCGGCAATTTTGCCAAAAAATGATTCATCTGAAAAGTCAAAATACTCTTGATGAAAGGGTTGAGTAAATAAACTCAACATTTCATGAAACATTTCTGTAAAGAAAGCAATCTCATCTTTTGAATCATCTTCTCTTAAAATTTCAAGCTCATAGAGTTTTGAAACAAAATAATCTCTATTGCTAATATTTTCAGGTAAGGCAAGTTCAAAATAGGGTGTATAAAATTCCTGAGGGATGGATTTCATACACCCAAAATCTAATGCTATTAATTCACCTTTTTCAGAAATCAGGAAATTCCCAGGATGGGGGTCGGCATGTACTTTTTTCAAATTATGAATTTGATACATGTAGAAATCCCAAAGGGCCTGTCCTAATTTATTTGCTTTCTTCTGATTGGTATTATGAGCAGTAAATTCTGAGAGATGTTCACCTTCCATATAATCCATAGTGATGATACGTTCAGATGATAAATCTTCGTAATATTTTGGGAATTTTAAGTTTGAAATATGAGCGCAAGCTTCTGAAATTTCTTTGCTTTGAGTCACTTCCAAAATATAATTAGTTTCTTCAACCAATTTATGCTCTACTTCCTTAAAATATTTGTCGGAATCCTTTCCTTTAATATTAAACATACTCATAGCTACAGGTTTTACCATAGCTAAATCTGAAGCAATACTTTCAGCAACTCCTGGATATTGGATTTTCACAGCAAGTTTTTTCCCATTCTTAGTTGCAATATGCACCTGACCGATGCTTGCAGCGTTTACAGAAGTTGCATTAAAAGTATCAAACAAATCGTTAGGGTGTTTTCCAAAATATTTTTTAAATGTTTTAATTACTAATGGTGGTGATAATGGCGGTACGGAAAACTGAGCCAGTGAAAACTTTTCTACATAGGCTCTTGGCAAAATGCTTTTTTCCATACTAAGCATTTGTGCTACTTTAAGTGCACTACCTTTTAATTGTTTTAAACCGTCATATATATCTTCTGCATTGTTTTTGTTTAAACGCTCTTTAGCTTCTTCTTCAGTTTTT
This sequence comes from Hyunsoonleella flava, assembly GCF_004310325.1. Taxonomy (GTDB): domain Bacteria; phylum Bacteroidota; class Bacteroidia; order Flavobacteriales; family Flavobacteriaceae; genus Jejuia; species Jejuia flava. Next base: position 12,428 of record NZ_SIRT01000020.1, on the reverse strand, counting down.
ACAATTTTATCACCGTAATATTTTAAATAATTCACGCCTACTTTAGCTCCTGTGGACACCAATTTTGTAGCACGTTGAATTTTTGAAGTAGGTATGTTATCTATGGTTTTCATTAATTCATGTGGAATTTTTCTTTAAACAAAAATTTACCTAAGTCTAATACACTTTTTACTGGAGCAATGTCTAAGACGTCGAAGGTTGTATTGACTGACTTTTCAATGAAAATATCGGTCTTTTCAAAAGAAGCAGAGGTATCGTCTAGCCAAAACTTCATAGTTAATAACAGTTGTAACCATGCAGATTCTTTAAGCGCTTTATCCTGAAGCTTTTCAAGCTGTTCTTGCTTGATATCTAGCATTTGTATACCAAGTTCACTAACGTAATGCACAAAATGCTTTTTTAAGCCTGAAAGCATTTGTAAACCTTTCAGATCATTTTTATACTTGTCAAGCACGTGCTTTACGTAACTTCTATTGGCCGTAAGATTCTCAAAAAACGTATAGTAAAAGCTTAACAGTTTGTTGCGAGCGTCAAATATTTTATAATCTTCGCTTTTCTCTAAGGCATTTATAGAGTTTGTGAAAAATGCTTCGAAGATGCCTTTTTCAATAGCTTCAAAAGACGAAAAATGTTCGTAGAACTTAGCTTCATCAAAATTATTCATTTTGGCAAAAGCAAATACTGTTTTAGGGTTTTCATCATACTCTAGTACATAATCCATGCACCATGAGATAATATTGTTTTTTGTTATAGATTTTTTCTTCGCCATAATTTGTTTATTTATGGTAAAGATACAAAATGTTTAATAAATAAATAAAAAAGTTAAACAAAAAATAACTATGATATCATAATATAACTACAGTTGACGATAGAATATGATTTAAAATTGCAAAAAAATGTTTAAAATTTAAGCTATTAATCGTAATATTGCGATAGAGTAAAAAACATCAATAATGGGATTAACCAAAAACGAAATTTTTAACGACCAACAAAATCAAATTGCCCTTTTTGCAAAGGTCTTTGGCCATCCCGCAAGGGTTGCAATTCTTCAACATTTATTTAAAATTAACGCTTGTGTCTGTGGAGATTTGGTAAATGAAATAGGATTGGCTCAACCAACAATTTCACAACATCTAAAGGAGTTAAAACAGTTAGGCTTAGTTAAAGGAAATGTTGAAGGAACAAGCGTTTGCTATTGTATTCATGAAGAAAATTGGAATATAATGAAAACGGTTATGTCTGAATTTCTAAATCAAGACCTAACACACAAGCAAGAGTGTTGCTAAAAACTAAAACTATGCATTCTATTACTAAAATTAATACATATCACTTAATTAAACTTATAATACATGGCATCAAAAAAATTAAGTTTTCTCGATAAAAATTTAACGCTTTGGATTTTTATTGCGATGGCAATTGGAGTTGGTATCGGTAATTTTATGCCAACTTTTCCAGACTTCATCAACTCATTTAGTAGTGGAACAACTAATATCCCAATTGCCATAGGTTTGATTTTGATGATGTATCCGCCGCTAGCAAAGGTGAATTACTCACTACTGCCAAAAGTTTTTAAAAACACCAAAATCCTATCTATTTCCCTCATTTTGAATTGGATATTTGGGCCTATTTTGATGTTTGCATTGGCCATAACATTTTTACGGGATTATCCTGAATATATGGTTGGTCTGATTTTAATTGGTTTGGCACGTTGTATCGCAATGGTCTTGGTATGGAACGACCTAGCAGAGGGCAGTAGCGAATATGGTGCTGGCTTAGTAGCGTTAAATAGTATTTTTCAAGTATTTGCATACAGTTTTTATGCTTGGGTTTTCATTACTATTCTTCCTCCGTATTTTGGGTTTGAAGGTGCTATTGTAGATATTTCAATTGGCACCATTGCAGAGAGTGTCGCCATTTATTTAGGCATTCCATTTATTATGGGCCTATTCAGTAGGCTGGTTTTGGTAAAATTGAAAGGCGAAGCATGGTACACCAATAAATTTATCCCTGCCATTTCGCCTATAACTTTAATTGCACTCTTGTTTACCATCGTAGTAATGTTCTCGCTAAAAGGGGAATTGATTGTTGAAATACCAATGGACGTTCTAATAATTGCTATTCCGCTTTTAGTTTATTTTACGTTCATGTTTATTATTGGCTTTTTCGTTACCAAAGCCATGGGGGCTGAGTATGATAAAACAGCCTCGGTAGCGTTTACTGCAGCAGGAAATAATTTTGAATTGGCCATTGCGGTGGCTATTGCCGTTTTCGGATTAAATTCAGGACAAGCGTTTGCAGGTGTTATTGGGCCTTTGGTTGAAGTGCCTGCATTGATTTTATTGGTAAGGGCTTCCTTTTGGTTGCGGAAAAAATATTACACTAAAGACAGTGCTTAGAGTAATACATGTTTTTTTAATATTTTACATTGACCATCCAAAAAACCACTACGGTATATTTAGAGGAACTATTAGAGCAGGCTAGTTTGCGTTAGGGATTGAGGGATTTGTTGAAGCTCCCCGACGCAGGAGGGAGCGACTCCCGAAAGCCCGACCCGACCTAAGGAGGGTAACGCCCAACTCATTTATAAACAAATACGTAACCTTTTATTTTAAGCTTTTGTTAACAATAAGCGATTTTAGTTTAGTTAATTTTAAGCAGATAAAAACCTAATTATTAATAACTACAAAAAATGAAAAAATTACTACTATTATTTATGGCATGCACTATGGGTTATACTTTGCAGGCTCAAATAGAGACTCCGCAGCCTAGTCCTTCTGCTAAATTAGAACAAAAAGTAGGCTTAACTGATGTTACCATTGAATACTCCAGACCAAGCGTAAAAGGACGTAAAATCTTTGGTGGTTTAGTGCCTTATGGCGAAATGTGGAGAACAGGAGCCAATAAAAACACTATCGTAACGTTTAGCACCGATGCTACTGTTGATGGGCAAACGCTAGAGGCTGGATCTTATGCTGTATTTACAAAACCAGGTGAGGAAAGTTGGGAAGTGTATTTTTATACTGATACCGAAAATTGGGGAACACCACGAAACTGGGATGATAGCAAAGTAGCTGCTAAAACTACTGTAAAGTCTTATCCAATCCCATTTAATGTAGAAACCTACGCTATGGATATCAATAATATTACCAACAGTGGTGGTCACCTAGAGTTTATATGGGAGAAAACCTATGCTGCAGTGCCTTTTACAGTACCTACGGATAATGCGGTGTTAAAGAGTATTAATAACGTGATGAGTGGCCCTAGCGTTAATGATTATTTTGCTGCTGCTCAGTATTATTTGCAAGAGAATAAGGATATTAAAACGGCAAAGGGATGGATAGACCAAGCTATAGATATGACGAAGGACAAGCCACGTTTTTGGATGCTACGCTTGCAATCCCTTATTCATGCTAAGGCAGGTGAAAAGAGTAGTGCAATTGCGGCTGCTAAAAAATCTTTAGAGCTTGCTGAAAAGGCTGGAAACAAAGGGTATGTAAAAATGAACCAAGATTCTTTAAAAGAGTGGGGAGCGATGTAGATTGACCCTCTAAGACTTTTAGATACTTAGAAAAATAGAGCGCAACTTTTTACTGTTGCGCTTTTTTATTTGGGCGTTACCCCGTTCGGTCGCTGAGGCTCTCGGAGCGGGGTCGCGCTTTACTCATTGTTTATTATTTTGAATTAAGGTATTCGTGAATATAAATATTTCACTAGTCGCTCTCTGCGAGGAGCTCCAACATGCCGTTCAATCGCTAACGCGGGCGTTTTTGCTAGTATTGTTATTAACTCCTTAATCCGTTTCCTCCAAAAAGAATATCTCCTCTAAGGGTTTTTTAAAGAGTTTAGCGATTTTAAGGGAGAGTACCGTAGATGGTACGTACTTGTTCTTTTCCATAGCATTTATGGTTTGTCTGCTAACACCAATAGCCTGTGCTAAATCTGCTTGTGTCATATCATGGATAGCACGCTGTACTTTGATACTATTCTTCATCGCTTCTAGATTTAAGTTTTAAAAAGTTGAAACGGATTATAAAGAATAATAATGGTGTAAACATGTTATATATCATTACATTTAAAAAAGGCATGTCATAGATAAACATCACACTAAATAATAGAATGGAATAATTTAAAATTATTGCCCATACTAAAGAATCCTTTCTGAGCTTATAAATAAATTCATCTTCTTCCTTTTCTTTGGTAAAGCCAACAAGTAAACCTCCAATAATTATTAATACAGATATAATTTCATCAAAAATATTGTTTTCCTTAAAGCTAAGGAATGATTTATCATCATCAAAAAAACCACTTGAAGAAAGTATTTGGGGTACTTTAATCTCAAAAATTTCTGGTTCTACTCCATATATCATTTGTATTAAACCAGTGATTAGTCCACTCATTAATAGAATCCATCCTGGAATTTTATACTTATTAGGTAATAAATAATTTGTTTTCATAAATGTTCATTTTAGATTGATTATTAAGATTAATATCACAAAAGTAAAACAAACTTTACATTTAGACAAGTAAAAATAACTTTAAGTCAAAAAAAACTAAACTTATTAAGATTTAATATTGCAAATTGATGAGTGACCGTACTTGGTCTAAGGTTTTAATTAATAGCCTGCTAAACTCAAAAGTCATCACATCACTTTCTGTTTTTCCTTGATGGATAAGTTCTGTAAAATGGATGGTTTCGTAGTTGTAGCCAATGGAATTGTATCCAAAATCCAACGTTTCTATAGCTCCATCGTTTTTAGTAAGCGTTACTGTTGCAGGGGCATGAAACATACTATTAATCTTTATAATGCCCTTTTCACAGTAAAAAATAGCTTCAGTTGGGGTGTCTTCGACTAAAGAACTTCTTAAAAAAGCTTTCACACTATTTTGGTATTCAAAAACCATATTACAAGACGCGTCCGCTCCATTATCAAAGTAATTAGCAGTTGCACTTATATTTTCAGGAATCCCTAAAGTAGATAATGCCGCAAAAATAGGGTAGATGCCAATATCCAATAAACTACCGCCACCGAGCGATTTATTAAATAATCTATGCGAATTATCGAAATCACGATAAAAACCAAAATCTGCCTCTAGTTTTAATAGCTTTCCATAGGTTTTCTGCTCAAGTAGCTTTAGTACATGCTTGTAGTGTGGTAAAAAATAGGTCCATAGCGCTTCCATTAAAAGCGTATTATTTTCCTTAGCTACAGCTATCATGTCTTCTACCTCATTGGCATTCATGGCAAAAGGTTTTTCACATAAAACAGCGATACCATGTTTTAAACATAGTAGCGTATTTTCCTTGTGTAGCGCGTGCGGTGTCGCTATGTAAACAGCATCAATATTAGGGTCTTTTGCTAATGCATCATAACTATCAAACGCTTTAACGGCGCCATATTTTGAAGCAAACGCTTCTGCCTTGTCTTGGTTTCTAGAAGCTACAGCGTATAGTTTTGTGCCATCGACAGTTAATAGATCAGTTGCGAATTTGTGGGCAATATTGCCCAAGCCTATGATGCCCCAGTTTATAGTTTTAGGTGGTACTTTTTTTGTCATTTGAAGATATGGATTGCAGTAAAATTGCTATAAAAATAACAATAATACAACCAACAAAGTTTAACCACAAATACGGTAGGTTTATCTTTTCAAATTCATTAAGTAAATACAAAGCAATTACAATTATTTGCGTGATTAAAGCTCCTATAAATACAGCGTTACCTTTTACAAATTTGAAGAAAAACGCCAATAGGAAAATACCAAGTACATTGCCGTAGAAAATAGAACCAATTATATTTACTAATTGAATTAAGTTTTCAGCAAGATTCGCAACACAAGCCACTCCAATGGCTATAACACCCCACAGCAGCGTAAACCACCTGGAAGCTGCTACCATTTCTTCTTCAGTTTTTTCTGAGACATTTCTTTTGTATAAATCCATTGTAGTGGTAGAGCCCAAAGCATTCAATTCACTAGCAGTACTAGACATGGCTGCACTTAATATCACTGCCAACAAAAGCCCAATCAGGCCTCTTGGAAGGTTATTCAAAATAAAATAAATGAACACATAATCTTTATCATTGCTTTCTACCTTAACGTCTTTTTCTTCGCCTGCTTTATCAATAAGTGCTCGTGCTTCCTTTCGTAAATCGTCGTTGGCAGCATTGGCTGCGGTAATAAATGCAGCGACTTTGGGGTCATCAGTTGTTTTATAAGCGTTTATTATTTTCTGCTTATCCCTAAAAATTTGAGATTGCTCTTCTTGTAGTCTATTATATTCTTCTGCATACTCAGAATCTAGCACAATTTCCGTCGCTGTCGGATTAAAGTTTACAGGCGCTTCATTAAATTGATAAAACACAAACACCATCACACCAACTAGAAGGATAAAAAACTGCATGGGTACTTTTAGGAGGCCATTAAAAATCAATCCTAGTTGCATTTCCTTAACGGATTTTCCCGAAAGGTAGCGTTGCACCTGACTTTGGTCTGTACCAAAATATGATAACATTAAAAACGTACCACCGATGATACCACTCCAAAACGTATAACGGTTATTTAAGCTAAATGAAAAGTCTAAAACTTCCATCTTCCCACTAGCCCCTGCAATGTCTAAAGCTTTGGTAAATGTAATGTCCTCAGGAAGTTTATTTACTATTATAAAAAACGCCACCAACATCCCAGTAAATATTACCACCATTTGATGCTTTTGCGTCACATTTACGGCTCGCGTACCACCTGAAACCGTATATATAATGACCAAAACACCAATAGCAATATTTAGTGTTAATAAATCCCAGCCCAATACAACGGATAAAATAATTGCCGGTGCAAAAATGGTAATGCCCGCTGCGAGTCCGCGCTGAATTAAAAATAAAATGGCAGCCAGTGTTCTTGTTTTTAAATCGAATCGGTTTTCTAAAAACTCATAGGCTGTGTAAACTTTAAGGCGATGGTACAGTGGAATAAACACCATACAAATCACAATCATAGCAATGGGCAGTCCAAAATAAAATTGTACAAAGCCCATACCGTCATTAAAGGCTTGCCCAGGTGTGGATAAAAAGGTAATGGCACTAGCTTGAGTGGCCATTACCGAAAGTCCGATAGTCCACCATTTGGAGGTATTTCCACCTCTTAAATAGTCCTTTACGTTTTTGCTACCTCTAGTTTGTAATGTGCCATAGGCAACAATAGCAATTAAGGTTGCAGAGAGCACCGTCCAGTCAATCCAATTTAGCCCGTTAACCATCTAAAATGCTTTGGTTATAAGATAAAACACGACAAAATATAGGGCATTAGCCACCAATACTATGGTGTATAATTTGTTCCATTTTTGTTTTGGTGCTTCCTTTTCCATGATTAGTCTTCTAGTTTTAGTGAAGCCTTAATTTCATCCTTGCCCAAGGATAACATATTGGCGAACAGTCTGTAAGCTCCAGATACGCCTGCGGGAAATTCTCTAAAGAAACTCAAGCCTGTGTACATGTAATATCCTTTACCATGCTTAGCAACCAATAAGCTACCTTCTTTTGGTGTTTCTCCCTTATCGTTCATGGAAAGGATAGGAGTAAACTCACTACCCCAGCTATTGGCGAAATACAAGCCACGCTCCTGTGTCCAACCCTCAAAATCGTTTTGAGTGATTTTATTGGGGAAATTCAATACCTCATGGTCTGGGTTTAAAAATCGTACCTCTGCAGTTTCATCGGTTACACGATCTCTAGAAATCTTTAAATCGAAAGGTGCTAATTTATCTGTTTTTAAACGATAGGATGTGCTGTATTGTACAATCATATTGCCGCCATTTGCCACAAAATCAAATAACTGTTGTTGTTTAAATTCAATGTCATCAAGCGTGTTGTAGGCTCTAATACCAACCACAATCGCATCAAATCTGCTTAATGTTTCAGGGTCAATGTCATCTAAGGTAAGTACACGAACGTTATAGCCTATTTGTTCTAAGCTTTCAGGAACTACATCACCCGCACCTTGGATATATCCAATGTTTTCACCTTGTTTTTGAATATCCAAACGCACCACCTTACTTTCACTTGGTAATAACACGGTTTGAAAGGGAATGTGGTCATAATCAATTTCAATCAATTCTTTGGTGTAATCGTTATCGCCAATGTGCACTATCGGACTAATAAATCCTTCGCTTTCATTCTCAGGAGGAATCACAGTAAACACCAAGGTTTGGTCTTCACCTTTATGGGTAATAGCTACTTTTTGTTTTTTGGGATATACTTGCCAGCCATCGGGATGGCATACCTCAACGTCGCCCTCCAAATTGTCGCGTCCAGCATTTACAACAACCGTAATATCATGTTGCTGATTGTTGTTAAAAATGATAACCTTTTCCTTGATTTTAGCCGAAGCTTCGGGAGTAATTTCAAATGGACGGTACAGTTCTCCTTTATCGGGTTTTGAAAAGCGCTGAATCACTGGTTTTGTAAAGGTGATTGGTGTGTTTTCAATCAGTACATTAAAATTAACCGTGTAGGCCCGTGGTGTTTCTGGTTTTCCTATTAAGCTTTTATCATCCACTTGATACATACCCAAAGTTCCTTTTTTATTCAACCAATAAGGCGTTGTGGGTTTTGCATCGTCTGCTATTTTTAAAACTTCCTTAAAGGTAAATCTTGTATTATTATCTAGCGCAATGTTTTTTGAAATCGACATGTTGCTGATGTTATCAATACTAACTAAAGTAATAGGTAATTCACTTCTATTTAGTACCTCCAAAGATATATTTACCATCTCGCCAGCGGTAGCCCAATTGGTGTTGGCTGACGCTTCTAAATACAGTCCAGCACACATTTCAATGATTGCTTTTAGCTCTTTTGTTTTCAGGGCTTTCCAGTGTTCATTGTCTATTTGCTGTAATAATTTGTAGGCTTTTAAGAGGTCTGATATATGAACCGATGGATTTTTAAAATTGAAGTTGTTTTCAACAGCATTTAAAATATCCCCAATGGCTTTGCCACCTTTAACACGATTCCATGAGGTATCAATCCCATCAAACACATCACTGGCACCATCAAGCGGTTCTCCTTTTAAAAACTCGATATATTCTTCCTGTGAACCGCGGGTGGACACACGCCCAAAACCCTGACATAAATGCTGGCTGCTGGCAATGGATGCCAATTCGTTATTAGACATACCTTTAAGTGGATAATATGTCCCAATATCCAAGGCTATCATATTAGTTTTGTCAATTTTATCAAAAGCTTCTCTACTGCCGTAACGCCACCAACTGGTATTGTAAAATAAGCGTTTAGGTTGCCAGACGCCTGTGTCTTTTAATAATTCAGGATAGGCAGATTTATCGTTGGCGAGATCAAATGCCTCCATGCTTAACATGGCGGATGTAGTATGATGCCCGTGTGTTCTTCCTGCTCTGCGGTGGTCAAACCTATTAATAATGACATCTGGTTTAAACTTTCTTATGGCTAAAACCACATCGCTTAGTACTTTATCCCTGTCCCAAATTTCCAAAGTTTCATCTGGGTGTTTGGAATACCCAAAATCGTTAGCTCTTGTAAATAGCTGTTCGCCACCGTCCACACGTCTTGCTGCTAAAAGTTCTTGGGTTCTAATCACGCCCAAAAGTTCTCGTATTTCTGGACCAATTAGGTTCTGTCCGCCATCACCTCGTGTTAATGATAAATAAGCGGTACGGGCTTTTACATGATTTGCCATATAAGCAATAAGCCTTGTGTTTTCATCATCAGGATGTGCTGCCACATACAAAACTGAACCTAAAACGTTGAGTTTTTGTATGGATTCATATATTTCTGAAGATGAGGGTGTTTTTGGTTTTTGTGCCGAAATTATAGATAGTGTAAAACAAACTATCAGGGTAAAAAGTAAGCGTTTTTGCATAATTTTCTTTTAGCTAACTGCCAAATATAAATAAAGAAACCAGCGCTATGGCTGGTTTTAATTTTTATTTAACGGAATTAAATCTGTTTCATATCTTTAGGCTGCACCTTTTTTTCTGGTTGCTCTGGCTCTGGTGGAATAATCATTTGCCGCCTGTCTCTAAAAAAGAGCTGCTGAATGGAATCCATACGTTTCATCATCTGTTCAATTTGTTGGTTATGATCCATAAAGCCTCTCTGAAAGAAGTTGTCTGGATAAAAGCCGCCGCCTGAAATGGAATCCCTTCCAAAAAAATCATCAAAAAAGGAGTCGTCAAAAAACGAATGACTATTAAAATGCTGTTGGAATTGCAATTTTAAACTATCGCTTAGTTTCCCGTTGGACGAATAGCTGTAAGAATAAATGGAGTCGTAGCGTTTTAGGTTGCCAAACTCGTCATATTCTTTGTTTACCGTAATGTTTTCGTCAGGTTTTACGGTGTTTTCTTCTGTTTTTTGTGTGTTGTCTTGTCCTGAACAATTAAAAAATAATAGACAAAACAATGGGAGTAGGTTCAATGTTTTCATCGTGGTTTATTTTTGAATTATACGTTTTAAAACGTTATCAAATTTTCAAAAAATGTGCCAGATGAGGACATGGTACTTTTATGAAATCAAGAAATGTCAAGATGGCAGGATGCTATAGGTTTAGCTTAGTTATTTTTTCGTCTGCTTTTGAATCCAATCCATAAGTTCATCTTTATCAATTGCATCCCAGGTTGATTGCGTATTCTTTTTAGTTGATGGATTGTCACCAGGTTGTAATACAATCAATTCAGTATTTTCATTTCCTGCTATTTTTAATTCGGCTAAAAAGCCAACGATGTCTGTTGCATTATTCTCATATAAAGTTCTTAGTTGTTTTGTCAACTTATATTTTATTGCCGGTTCTATGTAAGCTCGAATAGCATAGTCTTTATAAATCTTTACATTTTCATTTTTTTCATCAAAGTAGCTATATGATGAGAAGTTGTGATAACGCTCTGGATTGGTTTTTGGTGTTCCTTCCAAATACGTTTCCAATAGATAGTTAATAAATTTTGGCTCCCAAAGGTCAATCTGGTTAAGTTTTATGTCTCGTTTATGTTGATACCATTTCCTTGTAAAATCCATTGTGAAATTGCAAGCGACAATGCCTTTTGTTTTAAGTTGAAAGTCGAAATTATGCCCTTTCATAAATTTGATATATCGCATCGCTCTGTGTCCAACTAAACTTGCTCCTAAGAAGAAAATGTTATCATTTGGCAAATTGTATGTACCGAAGACTTCCCGAATGAGTTGATGCGCAGAAATCATTGATGATTTAGAAAAGTAAAAGTCAAGAGGAATTTCTGTCGAAACAGATAATACCGCAAAGTCTTTTTCCGTTGCTTGAGTATACATCTGTTTTGCACTTCTGTTTTTTTTATCATACTTAGAATCTTCGAGGAAAATAAGCACACCTTTTATTTCTTTATTTTCAGGAAGCATTAGGGTATAACCTTTTTGAATAAAAGGGAAAAAGTCATTTTCTCCTGTTCCAACGCTTAGGCTATCATTTTTTGCGGGTTCATAATATGCAACCACTTTCTGGGAAAAAGATTTCATACTAAAAAGAGTCAGGAAGACTAAAAATATTACCTTAAAAGGTCTTTTCATTATCGTTTGTTTTTAATTATGAAGTATTGTAGCGGTCTCGTATAACCATCACTTACGGGTTTAAGGTTATTATTTTTCGGTTTTGCACAGACTTTGACAATTTCGATTGGATTGGGACGCAGTCGAATCCGTTGTAGTTGCGTTTATACATTGTTGTAGTACGTTATTTTTTATTTCTATAAAGTTCAATCGCTTTTAAATAGTTCATTCCGCCACTCTTTGTTTGGTCGTTCAAAAATCCATTCAATTCAGGTTGATTTTCCGTAATCCAATTTACAAGTTCATCTCTGTTTTTAACAAATTTATCAACGTTGAACGAAGCAGAAGTCCTATTAATGTTCTTTATTCTGTTGCCCTCAAACTGAATTATTTCATTTGTAATGATGGGTTCGTGATGAAGAAAGGAAATTCGCTTGTCGATTTTTGAAATTTTAGCTTTTACAGTTCCATTTTCCTGTCCGATTTCGAGGATTTCGTAAGTCGGTTGGAATACAGAGTCCCATTTTACCCATTCAGCATATTCATTTCCACTATATTTTTGTTCAAACCCATCGTCAATTGTCGTAAAAATCTCGGTAATTAATTCAGTCGTTTCTGAAGGATTAGAATTGTTGATTGCAACATAGAATTTTTTGGCAATTTCCAGCTTGTCAAGTTCCTTTTCAGAATTTTTACAGGAAGTAGTTCCAATAGTTATGAGTAACAAAAAAACTGTGAGTTTATTCATTTTGCGATTGGTTTGGTATATTGTGCTAAAACGTCCACTGTGTATGGCGTAGTGGGGCGCGCCCCACGGAGAGCCATTGTTGCGCCCCATTCGCTATACGCGTTGTTGTGTGTAGTTTCGTGGGGAGTTCACGTGGACTC
>NZ_SIRT01000002.1 GCF_004310325.1 Hyunsoonleella flava | reverse complement strand
GGTAATGGTACCAGTACTTGGGCCATCACCTCCAAAATTATCGTCGTCTAATACTACGATGTTTACCGTGTCGTCTTCATCTACACTTGCCGTATCATCTACTGCGGTTGGTTCGCAAGCAGATATACTTGCATTAGTTGAACTTCCAGCTCCTTGACCACTTCCGCCATTTGCAGCATTTGGAACACCATTTGAACTTACAGGTCCAGGTATTCTATCATTGCCATCTAATTGAGAAGACAAAATAGATAATGAGCCTTCAACTGCATCAGGACACCCATCATCATCACTATCCGTATCTAAATGATCCGCAATCCCATCTCCATCAGTATCAACTGTTGTTGTGCTTGAAGGGTTTGAGAAATTTGAAGCACAATCGAATTCAACATTATGCTGTCGTCCACCAGCTGATGCCCCAGCTACCCTTGCTATAACACCCAAACGAATTGTGTAAGAGGATTTACCTGAATGTTGAGTTGCATAATTTACTTGAGGGAAAGTATTAGTTACTCCAGGATATTCATTAACACCTGAGGTACCAACAACAAAATTATCAACTGTGTTTATTGTTAACTCTGTAGGATCATCAACAAAATATCCAACAGGTAATTGCGACCAGTTTTGTTCTCCATAGTTACTATTTCCATCAACATCATTAAAATTCACAAAGAATTCTGGAATAATAACATCATTAACTCCCACAGTTCCTCCTGTTGATACAAAATCGAATCTAAACTCAGTATATGCTTGATCTCCTATATTAGTTAAATTGAAGGCTGATTGTGGTTGAAAAGAATTAGGATTAGAGCCATTATCATCTAAAGTTGGTAAAGTTGTTCCATTTAATGTTACTATGGTTACTAAGGCATCAATACCTGCAGCAACACTAGGAAATCTAAATGTTTCTCCCTGTAAAAAAGTGGTATTATTACCATCTCCACCTGGCTCCTCGGTAAAAGCATTATTAAAGTTTAATACAGTTTGAGATCCACACGCAGGTGCAGAGCTATTTGTTGTTGAAAATCCTTCATTAATGTCTAGAATCCCATCATTATCATCATCGTCATCACAAATATCACTTAAACCATCCAAATCGCTATCTGGATTTCCTGATGCCAGAGAATCACAAGGGTCTGCAGAAACACAAAAGCTAATATCCTTAATAGAGGAACCGTGCACCGTACCCGCTGTACATGCCGTACATTCATCCCAAACCAACGTTATTGAATTAATACCGTTAGAGCTTGAAAAATTAACACCAACTTCATCGTTGTCCCCAGCAGTACTGTTATTGTTTGAATCAACAAAACCTGAAGTATTGGTTGTATAAGATGGTGTTGCTGATTCTGTAAAAGTTGGAAAAAGTGTTCCACCTCCTACTTCAGAAGCAGTAATGGTATAACTATCTCCATTTGGACCTTGTCCATTTACATGCCCCAAATCAAAACCAACTGCATTTACTGGTTGTGAAAATGTAATAGTAATTGTTATGCCAGTTGCATTAAATCCAGTTGTAAAAAACTGTAATGCTTCTGTTCCGTTATCAAAATCAACCTCTGGAGTATCTCCTCCTCCAAAATTCCATCCGGATAATGTTCCCGTATCTCCTGAAAAAGAAATAGTGGCATTAACACCACTACCAGAAATATTATTAAATGTATTAGTAAGTGCACCATCTGGCGTCCAATCGAATTCACTTGAATTTGTTGGGGCTGTCTCCCAGATTAGCGTTCCTGAAGCGACAGAATTATTGCAAGAAACAGTAGAATGTAACTGTGCAAACGAATACTGCGAAAAAGTCAAGAGAAAAAATAGAATACTAAAAACTGTTCTATTTCTAATTTGATTTTTAAAAACCTTATAAACACTATGTTCAAGTTGAGTGTTATTTTTCATATTTAGCGGATGAATTATTGTCGAAAACCAATTAATAACAAAGTGAGCATATAAATCGCTTTAGCCAATTTATACAGAGCATAGGTTATAAATGTTTTCATTATTAAAGAGAGAATAACAAGAGAGATTAAATAGCAATACACGAAATTAACATTTGTTAACAGAAATACAAATTTATTTACAATCATAAATCTGATATAAATGTCAAAATTAGTTATGACAAAATATTAAATTAAGCTTTAGTGACGTTTTATAGTGACTACGCAATATATACGCAAAATATTTAATTAAATATATTCTATCAATTTAGTTCTATTAGGATTAAGACACTGGGTAAAAAGATAAGTCACCTATATTATATATAATCACTATTTAAAATTATATTTGCCGAAATTTAATATTCATGTCTTTCATAAAAGAAATTCAACGCAGACGTACTTTTGGCATTATTTCCCACCCAGATGCTGGTAAAACAACTTTAACGGAAAAGTTATTACTTTTTGGAGGCGCCATTCAAGAAGCTGGTGCGGTAAAAAGTAACAAGATAAAAAAAGGAGCTACCAGTGACTTTATGGAGATTGAACGCCAGCGTGGCATTTCGGTAGCAACCTCAGTTTTAGCGTTTGAATATGACGGAATAAAAATCAATATTCTAGATACACCTGGACATAAGGATTTTGCTGAAGACACCTTCAGAACATTAACAGCTGTAGATAGTGTAATTGTTGTAATTGATGTTGCCAAAGGTGTTGAGGAGCAAACCGAAAAACTTGTTGAAGTTTGTCGTATGCGTAACATTCCCATGATTGTTTTCATCAATAAGTTGGATAGAGAGGGAAAAGATGCATTTGATTTATTAGATGAAGTTGAGCAAAAGTTAGGACTAAAAGTTACGCCATTAAGTTTTCCTATCGGAATGGGATATGAATTTAAAGGAATTTATAACCTATGGGAGAAAAACGTTAACCTCTTTAGCGGGGATAGTAGAAAGGATATTGAAGAAACTACTGAAATTTCCGATTTGTCTTCCCCTGAATTAGACAAACTAGTTGGGGAAACTACTGCAGATACTTTACGAGAGGAAATAGAACTAGTAGAAGGTATATATCCAAAATTTGATAAAGATGCTTATTTAGAAGGAAATCTTCAACCTGTATTTTTTGGTTCGGCACTTAATAACTTTGGCGTTAGAGAATTACTGGACTGCTTTGTGGAAATAGCGCCTAAACCTAGACCAAAAAATAGCGAAGAACGCCTCGTAAAACCTGATGAGAAAAAGTTTACTGGTTTTGTTTTTAAGATTCACGCTAATATGGATCCCAACCATAGAAACCGTTTAGCTTTTGTTAAAATTGTTTCAGGTGAATTTAAACGAAATACACCTTATCTTCATGTAAGGCATAATAAAAAAGTGAAGTTTTCGAGCCCTAATGCTTTTTTTGCTGAAAAAAAGGAAATAGTTGATATCTCCTACCCTGGTGATATTGTAGGGTTACAAGATACTGGCACATTTAAGATTGGAGACACTTTAACTGAAGGCGAAGTACTCAATTACAAAGGTGTTCCTAGTTTTTCTCCCGAGCATTTTAGATATATTAATAATGCTGATCCTATGAAAGCTAAACAGCTATTTAAAGGTATTGATCAGCTTATGGATGAGGGTGTTGCACAATTATTTACTTTAGAATTGAACGGAAGGAAAGTAATTGGTACTGTTGGTGCACTGCAATATGAAGTTATTCAATATCGGTTAGAACATGAATACGGGGCGAAATGTACATATGAGAATTTAAATGTACATAAAGCGTGTTGGGTAGAACCTGAAGATCCTAAGAATGAGGAATACAAAGAGTTTTTAAGAGTGAAGCAGCGTTTTTTAGCAAAAGACAAACAAAATCAATTGGTGTTTTTAGCAGATTCTGCCTTTTCCTTACAGATGACACAACAGAAATATCCAAGTATTAAATTTCATTTTACTTCTGAATATGAATAATTTAGAAGTGTATTTCACCGAAAATCACACTTTAATCATTTGTTTTAAGTGATTTAACGATTTTATTAAACCTTAAAAATTAGCATTTATAAATTGAGACTATAAATCAACCCCAAATTGATGAAACCATGAAAATAGAATCTAAAGAATTTAGTAACAAAGATATTACCGTAACTTACGATCCTTGTATTTGTAAACTATCGGGTAAATGTGCCAGAGAATTGTCAAATGTATTTAGTGATACTATAATCCCTTGGATAAATCTCGACGATGGCAATACAGAAGATATTATCAAACAAATAAAAAAGTGCCCTTCTGGTGCTTTACAGTTTCATAGAAAACATGAAAAGCAAGCTGTTTAATTCAGTATATCGAATAAAATAAAAAATCCTTCGAACCAAGTTCGAAGGATTTTTTATTTAAGCTTGCCCTGTCGGTCCAAAATTCAATGGAATTGGTGGTTGCTCTGTTGGCTCATTTCGAGCAACCAGACCATAAATTTTCAGCAATACCGAAACAAGATATTATGCTTGTCCAGTTGGCCCAAAATTCAATGGAATTGGTGGTTGCTCGTAATCTTTAATTTCGCCATGAGCGTTTTCAAACCTTGCCACATTATCACCTAGAGCTTTCAATAAGCGTTTTGCGTGTTGAGGCGTTAAAATGATTCTGGATTTCACTTTATTTTTTGGAACTCCAGGCATAATATTAACAAAATCCACTACAAATTCTGATACGGAGTGGTTGATAATTGCCAAGTTGGAGTAAGTCCCTTCAGCAACTTTTTCATCTAATTCTATATTGATTTGACCTTGTTTTTGTTGGTCTTTTTCATCTGCCATAATCTGATTATTTTTTTATTAGTTAAAAAGCCTTCAGGTGAAATCACTTGAAGGCTTTTGTTTTATTAGATTCCTGCCTTCGCAGGAATGACAAATTATTAATTAAAATTCATCTCTTGCTTTACCTGCATCATTTCATCAAACTCTTCTTTAGAACCTACGATAATGTCGGTATAATTTCTCATACCTGTTCCTGCTGGAATTCTATGTCCAACGATAACATTTTCTTTAAGCCCTTCTAAAGTGTCTACTTTTCCTGCAACTGCCGCTTCATTCAGTACTTTAGTTGTTTCCTGGAACGATGCCGCAGAAATAAATGACTTGGTTTGAAGTGAAGCTCTGGTAATACCTTGTAAAATAGGTGTTGCCGTTGCTGGTTTCGCATCTCTAGCTTCAACAAGTTTCTTATCTTCTCTACGTAAAATAGAGTTCTCATCTCTTAGTTCACGTGGTGAAATAATTTGACCTGCTTTTAAGTTCGTAGAATCTCCAGCGTCTTCAATAACTTTCATTCCGAAAATCTCATCGTTTTCAATAATGAAATCGCTCTTATGTACTAATTGATCTTCTAAGAAAATGGTATCACCAGAATCAATAATTCTAACTTTACGCATCATCTGTCTCACAACTACTTCAAAATGCTTGTCATTAATTTTTACACCTTGTAAACGATACACCTCTTGCACCTCATTTACTAAATATTGCTGAACCGCTGAAGGTCCTTTTATATTTAGAATATCGTTTGGAGTAATAGAACCGTCAGATAGTGGCATACCAGCTTTCACGAAATCATTTTCTTGAACCAGAATCTGATTTGATAACTTCACTAGGTACTTTTTGATTTCACCTAATTTCGATTCGACTATGATTTCACGGTTACCTCTCTTAATTTTTCCGAAAGATACCACACCATCAATCTCACTTACAACAGCAGGATTAGATGGGTTACGTGCTTCAAACAATTCCGTTACACGAGGTAAACCACCAGTAATATCACCTGCTTTAGCAGATTTACGAGGTATCTTCACTAAGATTTTACCAACCTTAATTTTCTCCCCATCGTCAATCATAAGGTGTGCTCCTACTGGAAGGTTATAAGAACGTATAGTTTCTCCTTTGCTGTCTTCGATATGAAGCGTTGGGATTAACTTTTTATTTCTAGATTCCGAAATTACTTTTTCTTGGAATCCTGTTTGCTCATCAATCTCAACTTGGTATGTTACCCCTTGCTCGATGTTTTCATACTTTACTTTACCAGCAAATTCAGAAATGATTACACCATTATATGGATCCCATTGACAAACAACATCGCCTTTCTTCAATTCTTGACCATTTTCAATAAAAATGGTAGAACCATAAGGAATATTGTTAGTACTTAAGGTTATACCTGTTTTCTTATCAACTAACTTAATTTCAGAAGTACGAGATATTACAATATCTGCAATATTTCCTTCAGAATCTTCACCTTTTACAGTCTTAAGATCTTCTATTTCGGCAATACCGTCAAACTTAACTGCAAGCTTATTATCCTCTGAAATGTTACCAGCAATACCACCTACGTGGAACGTACGTAATGTTAACTGAGTACCCGGTTCTCCAATTGACTGTGCGGCTACTACACCAACAGCTTCACCTCTTTGCACCATTTTACCTGTGGCAAGATTACGACCGTAGCATTTTGCACAAATACCCTTAGTTGCCTCACAACTTAATGGAGAACGCACTTCTAAGGTTTCTATAGCAGAATCTTCAATCGCTTTAGCAATATCATCATCAATTAAATCCCCAGCTGCAACTATTAATTCATCTGTATGAGGATTATATGTGTCATTTAATGCTACACGCCCTACAATTCTTTCTTCTAAAGTCTCAACAACCTCATCATTCTTCTTCAAAGGCGCTACTTCCACTCCTCTTAATGTACCACAGTCTACACTGTTAATGATAACATCTTGAGAAACATCAACTAAACGACGTGTCAAGTATCCTGCATCTGCTGTTTTAAGAGCGGTATCGGCAAGACCTTTACGAGCACCATGGGTTGAAATAAAGTATTCTAAAATTGAAAGTCCTTCTTTAAAGTTTGAAAGAATAGGGTTTTCAATAATTTCTCCACCGCCTGCATTAGATTTTTTAGGTTTCGCCATCAATCCACGCATACCGGTCAGCTGACGAATCTGTTCTTTCGATCCACGAGCCCCAGAATCCAACATCATAAATACAGAGTTAAATCCTTGCTGATCCTCACGAATACGCTTCATAGAAAGCTCAGTTAATTCAGCATTAGTAGATGTCCAAATATCAATAACCTGATTGTAACGTTCGTTATTGGTAATAAGTCCCATGTTATAGTTTCCAGTAATACCATCCACTAAACCATTGGCCTTATCAATCATACTTTGCTTTTCTTGAGGGATAATAATATCACCTAAGCTAAACGATAGACCGCCTTGAAATGCAAAGTTAAATCCTAATGTTCTAATCGCATCGAGGAATTCTGCAGTTTCAGGAACAGAGGTTACCTTAAGAATTCTACCAATAATATCTCTTAAAGACTTTTTGGTCAGTACCTGATTAATGTATCCAGCTGCTTGAGGTACGTGTTGGTTAAACAACACACGTCCGACAGTAGTTTCAACAATCATTCTATCTAACTTGCCATCTTCATTAATATCAATAGTTCTTACTTTGATACCTGCATTTAAATCTACTCTTTTCTCATTGAAAGCAATTTCAACTTCCTCTGGAGAGTAAAACGTCAATCCTTCTCCTTTGATTGGTAATTCTGGAGTTGACTTACGCTCCTTGGTCATATAATACAGACCAAGTACCATATCCTGAGATGGTACCGTTACTGGTGAACCATTTGCAGGATTCAAAATATTATGAGACGCCAACATTAGTAACTGACACTCCAAGATAGCCTCAGGTCCTAATGGTAAATGTACCGCCATTTGGTCACCATCAAAATCAGCGTTAAATGCCGTACACACCAATGGGTGTAATTGGATTGCTTTACCTTCTATCAATTTAGGTTGGAAAGCTTGTATACCCAATCTGTGTAGCGTAGGCGCACGGTTTAGTAATACCGGGTGGCCTTTAAGCACATTTTCCAAGATATCCCAAACTACTGGCTCTCTTTTATCTATAATTTTCTTTGCCGATTTTACAGTCTTTACAATTCCTCTTTCAATTAATTTTCTAATCACAAAAGGCTTGTATAACTCTGCTGCCATGTTTTTTGGCAATCCACATTCAAATAATTTCAATTCTGGACCAACAACAATTACAGAACGTGCAGAGTAATCAACACGTTTTCCTAAAAGGTTTTGACGGAAACGTCCTTGCTTACCTTTAAGTGAATCTGATAATGATTTTAACGGACGGTTAGAATCTGTTTTTACAGCAGAAGATTTACGTGTGTTATCAAATAATGAATCTACAGACTCCTGCAACATACGCTTCTCATTACGTAAAATCACTTCTGGTGCTTTTATCTCAACTAAACGCTTCAAGCGGTTATTACGGATAATTACACGACGGTATAAATCATTCAAATCTGATGTTGCGAAACGCCCTCCATCTAGTGGTACTAATGGACGTAATTCTGGTGGTATAATTGGCACCACCTTCATTATCATCCACTCAGGCCTGTTCTCACGATTGTTGTTCGATTCTCTTAAAGCCTCAACAACTTGTAAACGCTTTAAGGCTTCGGTTTTGCGTTGTTTAGACGTTTCAGTATTTGCCTTATGACGTAATTCATAAGATAATCCTTCTAAATCGATACGCGCCAATAAATCAATTAGACACTCTGCCCCCATTTTAGCGATAAACTTATTTGGGTCGGTATCTTCTAAATATTGATTCTCTTGAGGTAATTCTTCAAGAATATTTAAGTATTCTTCTTCCGTAAGGAAATCCATTTTTTGTAATGGTTCTCCTTCTTCATTTTTAGCTTCACCTGGTTGAATTACCACGTAACGTTCGTAGTAAATAATCATGTCTAATTTCTTAGATGGTAACCCAAGTAAATAACCTATTTTGTTTGGTAACGAACGGAAGTACCAAATATGAGCTACAGGTACAACTAAGTTGATATGCCCAACACGATCACGACGTACTTTCTTTTCAGTGACCTCAACACCACAACGGTCACAAACAATACCTTTGTAGCGAATTCTTTTATACTTACCGCAAGCACACTCATAATCCTTTACAGGACCAAAAATACGCTCACAGAACAAACCGTCACGTTCTGGTTTGTGAGTTCGATAATTGATAGTTTCTGGTTTTAAAACTTCACCTCTAGATTCTGCTAAAATAGATTCTGGTGATGCTAAACCAATTGAGATTTTATTAAACCTCTTAACTGCATTTTTATCTTGTTTTCTTGCCATGTTTTTTTAGTTTTCAGTGTTCAGTATTCAGTTTGCAGTGCTTACTGCTGACTGATTACTGCCAACTTTAAATTTTACTCCTCTAATCTGATGTCTAATCCTAAACCTTTCAATTCGTGCATTAATACGTTGAAAGATTCTGGTAAACCTGGATCTGGCATTGGTTCTCCTTTAACAATACTTTCGTAAGTTTTGGCTCTACCAATAACATCATCAGATTTTACAGTTAAGATCTCACGTAAGGTACTTGATGCACCATAAGCTTCAAGTGCCCAAACTTCCATCTCACCAAAACGCTGACCACCAAATTGTGCTTTACCACCTAATGGTTGTTGCGTAATTAATGAGTAAGGTCCGATAGAACGTGCGTGCATCTTATCGTCAACCATGTGGCCTAATTTCAACATGTAAATTACACCAACTGTTGCAGGTTGATCGAAACGATCGCCAGTTCCACCATCATATAAATAAGTATGTCCGTATCTTGGAATACCTGCCTCATCTGTTAAAGCATTTATCTGATCGATATTAGCACCATCAAAAATAGGCGTTGCATATTTGCGTCCTAATTTTTGACCTGCCCATCCTAAAACAGTTTCATAAATCTGTCCGATGTTCATACGCGATGGTACCCCAAGCGGATTCAATACAATATCAACTGGAGTTCCATCTTCTAAGAATGGCATATCTTCCTGACGAACAATACGTGCTACGATACCTTTGTTACCGTGACGTCCTGCCATCTTATCACCTACTTTCAGTTTACGCTTCTTAGCGATGTAAACCTTGGCTAGTTTAATGATACCGGCTGGTAATTCATCACCTACGGAAATAGTAAACTTCTCACGACGTAGCGAGCCTTGTAGGTCGTTCTCCTTAATTTTGTAGTTGTGAATTAAATCAGCAACTAATTTATTTGTTTTGTCATCAGTAGTCCATTTTCCAGATACTAAATGCGCATAATCATCAACAGCATTTAACATTTTTAAAGTGAACTTCTTACCTTTTGGCAATACTTCTTCACCTAAATCATTAAAGATACCCTGAGCTGTCTTACCATTTACTATTGCAAATAATTTTTCAACTAAAACATCTTTTAATTCATCAAACTTTCTATCATATTGCGCTTCAAGTGCTAGAATATCATCTTTATCTTGCGCTCTTTTGCGCTTGTCTTTTACTGCTCTAGCAAATAACTTTTTATCAATTACAACTCCATTTAATGAAGGTGAAGCTTTTAATGACGCATCTTTTACATCACCAGCTTTATCACCAAAAATGGCACGTAATAATTTCTCTTCAGGAGTTGGATCCGACTCTCCTTTTGGTGTAATCTTACCAATTAAAATATCACCTGGTTTCACCTCTGCACCAACGCGAATCATACCATGCTCATCTAAGTCTTTTGTAGCCTCTTCAGAAACATTAGGAATATCGTTGGTTAACTCTTCGTTACCAAGTTTTGTGTCTCTAACTTCAAGAGAATATTCATCAATATGTATAGATGTAAAAATATCTTCACGAACTACTTTTTCTGAAATTACAATCGCGTCCTCAAAGTTATATCCTTTCCAAGGCATAAAGGCCACTTTCATGTTTCTACCTAGTGCCAGCTCACCTTTCTGTGTTGCATAACCTTCACAAAGCACTTGTCCTTTCTTTACCTTATCGCCTTTGGTTACAATAGGCTTCAGGTTAATAGAAGTACCTTGGTTAGTTTTTCTAAACTTCACCAAAGGATACGTTTTAATATCAGAATCAAAACTTACTTTAGCTTCATCTTCGGTACGATCGTACTTAATCTTGATCTCATTTGCATCAACATAAAGCACTTCACCATTTCCTTCGGCATTAACCAATACCCTAGAATCTGAAGCCACTTGACGCTCTAAACCTGTACCTACGATTGGTGCATCTACTCTTAATAATGGTACCGCTTGACGCATCATGTTTGATCCCATCAAAGCACGGTTTGCATCATCATGCTCCAAGAACGGAATCAATGATGCCGAAATAGATGAAATCTGATTTGGTGCAACATCAGTATAATGCAATTCGTTTGGATCGATTACTGGGAAATCACCCTCCATACGGGCGATAACTTTATCATGTAAAATTTTACCACTGTCATCAACTTCAACCGTTGCTTGAGCGATTAATTTTTCTTCCTCTTCTTCTGCACTTAAGTATGTAGGTGCATTTTTGATATCAACAACACCACTTTCAACTTTTCTGTAAGGTGTTTCAATGAATCCCATTGAATTTACTTTTGCATATACTGAAAGTGAAGAAATCAAACCAATGTTTGGTCCTTCAGGTGTTTCAATCGGACATAAACGACCGTAGTGCGTATAGTGTACATCACGAACCTCAAAACCTGCTCTTTCTCTTGAAAGACCTCCAGGTCCTAAAGCAGATAAACGACGCTTGTGCGTAATCTCCGCTAATGGATTAGTTTGGTCCATAAACTGAGATAACTGGTTTGTACCAAAGAACGAATTGATTACAGAAGATAATGTCTTTGCGTTAATCAAGTCAATCGGTGTAAACACCTCATTATCACGAACGTTCATACGCTCACGAATGGTACGCGCCATACGGGCTAAACCTACACCAAACTGAGATGATAACTGCTCTCCTACTGTACGTACACGACGGTTTGATAAGTGATCAATATCATCAATCTCTGCTTTAGAGTTGATTAACTCAATCAAATATTTTATGATGGTAATGATATCTTCTTTAGTAAGCACTTGCTTATCCATTCCGATATCCAAACCTAATTTCTTGTTCATTCTGTAACGACCAACTTCTCCAAGAGAGTAACGTTGGTCTGAGAAGAATAATTTATCTATAATACCACGAGCTGTTTCCTCATCTGGCGGTTCTGCATTACGTAATTGTCTATAGATATGCTCAACAGCTTCTTTTTCAGAGTTTGTTGGATCTTTTTGAAGCGTGTTATGAATAATAGCATAGTCGCCTTGCTCATTACTTTCCTTGTGTAATAAGATAGTTTTAACGCCTGCTTCAAGAATCTCTTCAATATTTTCCTTGTCTAGAACAGTATCACGATCAAGCACAATCTCGTTACGCTCGATAGATACTACTTCACCTGTATCTTCATCTACAAAATCCTCGTGCCATGTGTTCAATACACGCGCTGCTAATTTTCGTCCTAAATATTTCTTTAAACCGGTTTTAGAAACTTTAGCTTCCTCTGCTAAATCAAAAATTTCTAAAATATCCTTATCACGCTCAAATCCAATCGCACGGAATAAAGTTGTAACAGGTAATTTTTTCTTTCTATCAATGTAGGCATACATTACCTGATTGATATCTGTAGCAAATTCTATCCAAGATCCCTTAAATGGAATTACCCTTGCTGAATATAATTTTGTTCCGTTAGCATGGAATGACTGGCCAAAGAACACCCCTGGTGAACGGTGTAATTGAGATACAACCACACGTTCTGCGCCGTTGATTACAAAAGTACCACTCGGCGTCATATAAGGAATGGTGCCTAAATACACGTCTTGTACTATGGTTTCGAAATCCTCATGTTCTGGATCAGTACAGTACAATTTAAGTCTTGCTTTAAGCGGAACACTATATGTTAATCCCCTTTCAATACACTCTTCAATGGCATATCGAGGTGGGTCAATGAAGTAATCTAAAAATTCTAAAACGAATTGATTACGTGAATCTGTGATTGGGAAGTTCTCCATGAAGGTATTATATAATCCTTCATCACCCCTTTCTTCAGATTTAGTTTCTAATTGGAAAAAATCCTGGAAGGATTTAATCTGGATATCCAAGAAATCTGGATATTCCGTTCTATTTACAATAGAGGAGAAATTTAATCTTTCAGCTTGTGTTGACAACATCAATGGACGGAATTTTGATTAAAAAAATAATAAATAGTGCATTTTAAACACTAATTGAACAGCCTTACTTTTACCTACTTAAAGCGACCGTTATGCCAATTTATTTGCGCATATGGTTATATACGCAAAATGGTCTAGGTCTAATTCCGCTTAATACGGAACAGACCTAAACCTTTGTATTGTTGAGCAATTGAGCTTACTTAAGCTCAACCTCAGCTCCTGCTTCTTCTAATTGAGTTTTAAGAGCTTCAGCCTCATCTTTAGCAACACCTTCCTTAATTGGAGATGGAGCTTCATCAACTAATCCTTTAGCTTCTTTTAAACCAAGACCAGTTAATTCTTTAACTAGTTTTACAACTGCCAATTTAGAACCACCTGGAGCTTTAAGGATTACATCAAATTCTGATTTTTCCTCAGCAGCTTCACCACCACCACCAGCGGCACCACCAGCAGCAACAGCTACAGCAGCTGCAGCAGGCTCAATACCATACTCATCTTTTAATATAGTAGCTAACTCATTAACATCTTTTACTGATAAGTTAACTAATTGTTCTGCGAAATCTTTTAAATCTGCCATTTTTCTATCGTTTTAATAATTTTTTAATAATAATATAATTGTAAAAAGTGCGTACTTGTTTGCTTATCCTTCTTTTTCGGATAATGTTTTAATGATACCTGCCAATGTTCCACCACCAGATTTAAGTGCTGAAATAACATTTTTAGCAGGAGATTGAAGCAACGTAACAATCTCTCCAATCAACTCATCTTTAGACTTAATTTCAACCAATGCGTCTAACTGCTCATCACCAAGATAAATAGCTTCCTCAATAAAAGCACCTTTTAAAAGAGGCTTCTCTGATTTTTTTCTGAAAGCTTTGATTACTTTAGCTGGTGCGTTACCAGTTTCAGAATACATTACTGAAGTATTACCTTTTAAAACCGTTGGAAGTTCTCCAAATTCCTTATCTGAAGCTTCCATTGCTTTTTCAAGTAATGTATTTTTTACCACTGCAATACTTACGTTTGCTTTAAAACAAGCACGACGCAAATCTGAAGTTGTTCCTGCATTTAATCCTGAAATATCTGTTAAGTAGATATTTGCATTCTCAGCTAATTGGGCAGTTAAGTCTTGAATTACTTGCGATTTTTCTTCTCTTGTCATAATAAAAGTTTTTAACTAATTAACCAATTTTAGGATCTACAGCAACACTTGGGCTCATGGTAGAAGACATAAAAATACTCTTCACGTATGTACCCTTAGCGGTAGTTGGTTTTAATTTAATTAATGTTTGTAATAGTTCATTTGCGTTACCCGCAATTTTATCAGCGCTAAAGGATGCTTTACCTATTGCAGCATGAACGATACCAGTTTTATCCACCTTAAAGTCGATTTTACCAGCTTTTACTTCGCTAACCGCTTTTGCAACATCCATAGTTACCGTACCAGTTTTTGGGTTTGGCATTAAGCCACGAGGACCTAACACACGTCCTAAAGGACCTAATTTACCCATTACATTTGGCATAGTGATAATAACATCCACATCGGTCCATCCGCCCTTAATTTTATCAAGGTATTCATCTAAACCTACATAATCCGCTCCAGCTTCTTTCGCCTCAGCTTCTTTATCTGGTGTTACTAACGCCAATACTTTCTTATCTTTACCAGTACCGTGAGGAAGCGATACAACACCTCTCACCATTTGATTTGCTTTACGAGGATCAACTCCTAAACGTACAGCTAAGTCTACTGACGCATCAAACTTAGTATTGGTAATTTCTTTGATTAATGCAGACGCTTCATCAACAGAATACAGTTTACCCTTTTCTATTTTCGCTAAAGCCTCTTTTTGCTTTTTTGTTAATCTTGCCATTTTCTAATGTCTTTAATAGATTAAGAAAGGAATTTCCCTGTTACAGTGATTCCCATTGATCTTGCAGTACCAGCAACCATTTTCATAGCAGATTCAACAGTAAATGCATTTAAATCTTGCATTTTGTCTTCTGCAATGGTTTTTACTTGGTCCCAGGACACTTTAGCTACTTTTTTTCGGTTTGGTTCTCCCGATCCTTTCTTCACTTTGGCCGCTTCTAATAATTGTACTGCCGCTGGTGGCGTTTTAATAACAAAGTCGAACGACTTGTCTTTGTAAACAGAAATAACCACAGGTAATACTTTACCAGGTTTATCTTGGGTTCTAGCATTAAATTGCTTACAGAACTCCATAATGTTTACACCAGCAGCACCTAGAGCGGGTCCAACCGGTGGCGATGGATTCGCAGCACCTCCCCTAACTTGTAGCTTAACTACTTTACCTAACTCTTTTGCCATTTTTTAAAATTTAAATTTGATAAGATTTAGTTTTGGAAGCTCTAAACCTATCGTTTTTTATGTAACAATTATTAAATTTTCTCTACTTGCATATAGCTCAATTCTAACGGTGTTTTTCTTCCGAAAATCTTCACCATTACTTCAAGCTTACGTTTTTCTTCATTTATATTTTCGATAGTACCATCAAAACCATTGAATGGTCCATCTATAACTTTCACAGTTTCTCCCTTAGTAAATGGAATAGCAACATGAACATTATCATCCACTGCTAATTCATCAACCTTACCTAACATTCTGTTAACTTCAGACTGTCTTAATGGCACAGGATCTCCGCCTTTAGTCTCACCTAAGAAACCGATAACATTTGTTATACCTTTAATAATATGAGGTACTTCACCAGTTAAATTCGCTTGAATCATAATGTATCCCGGAAAGAACACTTTTTCCTTTTGGATTTTCTTTCCGTTACGAATTTGAATCACTTTTTCAGTAGGCACTAATACCTGATCAACATAATCTTGTAATCCTAATCGAGCAATTTCATTCTCAATATAAGTTTTGATTTTGTTTTCCTGACCACTTACAGCCCTAACTACGTACCATTTTTTTTCGCTTACCTCAGACATAAAATTTCTTTATTTAATTAAATCGAAGTAAGCTGTTATCACCTTGCTGAAAACTGTATCTACTCCCCATATCGCTAATGAAAATATGATTGAAAACACAGCAACTAATACAGTTAAACTCTGTGCTTCTGCCCAAGTAGGCCATGACACATTATTTTTAAGTTCACTAAATGATTCTTTTACGTATGTTACAATTCCAGCCATTTAATTTCTCTTTTTAGGATCTTGATCCTATTTAAACTCTTAAGTATTTCTACCCGATTTTATTAGCACGGGTTGAGAGACTCGAACTCCCGACACCTGGTTTTGGAGACCAGTGCTCTACCAACTGAGCTAAACCCGTAAATATAAGTCAAAAGGCATTACGCCTATGGCGTAATACCTTGAGTCTTTTATTTATATTAAACTAGTGTTTAGTCTAAAATCTCAGTTACCTGACCTGCACCAACTGTTCTACCACCTTCACGGATAGCGAAACGTAAACCTACGTTCATTGCAATTGGTTGAATTAACTCAACAGTAATTGTTAAGTTATCTCCAGGCATTACCATTTCAACACCATCAGGAAGCGCAATGTTTCCAGTTACGTCAGTTGTACGAACGTAGAACTGTGGACGGTAGTTATTATGGAATGGTGTGTGACGACCACCTTCTTCTTTCTTAAGGATATAAACCTCAGCTTTGAATTTTTTGTGTGGCGTTACAGAACCTGGCTTAGTGATAACCATACCTCTTGAGATTTGAGTTTTCTCAATACCTCTTAATAAGATACCAGCGTTATCTCCAGCTTCACCTCTGTCTAATATTTGACGGAACATTTCAATACCAGTAATAGTAGAAGTTAATTTCTCAGCTCCCATACCTATAATCTCTACAGGATCTCCAGTATTAGCAACACCGGTTTCAATTCTACCAGTTGCAACAGTACCACGACCTGTAATTGAGAATACATCTTCAATAGGCATTAAGAAAGGCTTATCCATATCACGTACTGGCTCTTCAATCCAGTTGTCAACAGCTTCCATTAATTCCATAACAGTATCAACCCACTTTTGCTCACCGTTAAGTGCACCTAAAGCAGAACCTGAAATTACAGGACCATTATCTCCATCATACTCATAGAAGTTTAATAAATCTCTTACTTCCATATCAACAAGCTCTAAAAGCTCATCATCATCCACCATATCAACTTTGTTTAAGAAAACAACGATACGAGGAATACCTACCTGACGACCTAATAAGATGTGCTCACGAGTTTGTGGCATAGGACCATCAGTAGCAGCAACTACCAAAATAGCGCCGTCCATCTGTGCAGCACCAGTTACCATGTTCTTTACATAATCGGCGTGACCTGGACAGTCAACGTGAGCATAGTGACGGTTAGCAGTTTGATATTCTACGTGAGATGTATTAATTGTAATACCTCTTTCTTTTTCTTCTGGAGCGTTATCGATTTGATCGAAATCTTTAGCCTCAGATAAACCTGCGTCAGCCAATACTTTTGTAATAGCAGCTGTTAAAGTTGTTTTACCGTGATCTACGTGTCCAATTGTACCTATATTTAAATGCGGTTTTGAACGATCAAAAGTTCCCTTTGCCATGTTAAATAATTTTAATCTTAGTTATATAATAATATTAGTGTAATCTTTTTCACTTTTATTTTGAGCCAACAATCACGCTTTTCGCGTGATGGCCTCTCATCATTCTAGAGCCAACGACGGGATTTGAACCCGTGGCCTCTTCCTTACCAAGGAAACGCTCTACCCCTGAGCTACGCCGGCAATTCATTTACGATTGCCGATTTTTTGATTTACGTTTTGCACTCGTACATCGTAACTCGTAAATGGTTTTGAGCGGGAGACCAGGTTCGAACTGGCGACATTCAGCTTGGAAGGCTGACGCTCTACCAACTGAGCTACTCCCGCGTTTTGCAAGTTTTAAACTTGCTTGGTTTTAATACGGATTATCACGCTTCGCGCGATGATCCTGGATTGGTGACCCAATCCAAATAATTTCTAAACAAAGCTTTACAAAAGTGCACTTTTGAAAACTCCTTTTCAGAAATTATATGTGGGAAGAGCAGGATTCGAACCTGCGAAGGTGAAAACCAACAGATTTACAGTCTGTCCTCGTTGGCCGCTTGAGTATCTTCCCAAAAACGTTTAAAATTCCAATATTTTAAAGAACAAATCCCAAAACTATTTTACTTTGGGACTCCTGCTTTCACAGGAATTTTAAGAGCCGATAGAGGGACTCGAACCCACGACCTGCTGATTACAAATCAGCTGCTCTAGCCAGCTGAGCTATATCGGCGTTTCTTACTTTTTTCCACATAAAAAAAGCCCGTTATTTCTAACGGACTGCAAATGTATATATTTATTTAGTTATTCAAAACATTTTTTGAAAAAAATTTGTCATGAATGTGCTCTTAATTTTTCTTTGCGCTTTTTTAACTGTCTTTCCAGTGATGCAACAGCTATATCAGTGCCTTCCTCAAAGGTTTTACATTGTTTTTTTACAATAAAACTGTCTCCTGGAACGCTTACTCTGGCTTCAAATATTTTATTTTCTTTATCGCTTGTGTTTTCAACCTTCAAATATACATCAGATTTGATGACCTTATCGTAAAACATATCTAACTTATCCATTCGTTTTTGAATAAAGTCGATTAACTTCCTGTCTGCATTAAAATTAATGGATTGGGTGTTTACTTTCATCTTTTCGTTACGTTTTAAAAAATAGATAAGATATTATTTGACCTGATTAAATATGATTTGAAGAATTCCTATTTATCTTAGGCTCATTTCATACTTATACTATTTTGGTTAGACAATGATTTAAAGATGCTATTTTTTACTTCTAGGGTGCGCCTTTAAATGTACTTTCTTTAATTCGGCTATACTATTATGTGTATATACCTGGGTTGCGGCTAAACTTGTATGACCAAGAAGCTCTTTAACAGCATTTAAGTCCGCTCCCTGATTCAATAAATGTGTAGCAAAAGAGTGCCTAAGTATATGAGGACTCTTTTTCACCTTTGAGGAAGCATGACTAAAATAATCATTTATAATTCTGTAAACAAGTGTTTCGTATATTTTAGCACCTTTTCTCGTTAAAAATAAATAATCAGAGTCTGTAATGTGATGCAAATCACTCCTTTTCTCAAGATACTTTTTTAGCGTTTCGCTTACTGAATTTAATAACGGTACCATCCGTTCCTTATTTCTTTTTCCCAGAACTTTAACAGTTTTTTGGCTTAGGTCTATAGCTTGTAATTTTAGTTCAACTAATTCAATACGTCGGATACCTGTGGAATAAAACAACTCTATGATAAGTTTATCTCTTAAGCCTTCAAAGGAATCGTCAAAATCAAGTTCGTTTAATACAGTATCGATTTCCTGTTCTGAAAATGGTATTTGAACCCTTTTACTTGTTTTTAAGGCTTTGTGCTTCGCCAATGGGTTTTGTTGGATATCTCCAACTTTTAATAAAAACTTATAATAGGTACTAAGTGAGGATATTTTTCGGTTGATGCTTCTATTGGTTAGTCCAGATTCCACTAACTGCACTATCCAAGATCTTATTTGTGAATAGTTGACCTTTTTAATGGATTTTGAACTGTACTCTTCTGCAATAAAGTTTTGAAATGATTCTAAATCTGATTGATAGGCTTGCGCGGTAAGTTTAGAGT
This sequence comes from Hyunsoonleella flava, assembly GCF_004310325.1. Lineage (GTDB taxonomy): Bacteria > Bacteroidota > Bacteroidia > Flavobacteriales > Flavobacteriaceae > Jejuia > Jejuia flava. Next base: position 407,891 of record NZ_SIRT01000002.1, on the reverse strand, counting down.
AGTTTTTCTCTAAGAGTAGGTAATCGATAAATACGTTGAAAGGCATGCCTAAAATTACAAACTTTAATGGTTCATTTTAAAGTTAAACAAAAAAATCCCGCAGATAGCGGGATTTTGATATTTAGTATACAAAAAACTAGATATTTTCTGCATCTCTTAATTTTTGAATGTATTGTGCTTTTTGAATTTGAGCTCTACGTTCAACTGAAGGTTTTAAAAACTGCTTACGAGACTGTAATGCACGTTTTCTTCCAGTTCTATCAAACTTTCTTTTGTAACGCTTTAACGCTCTATCTATATTTTCGCCTTCTTTTATTGGAACTATTAACATAGACCTTAACCTCCTCTCTTTTAGAATTTTCGGGTGCAAATATAAAAAGTATTTCAAATATTACAACTGATGGTTTGGGTTTTTTGAATGATCTTATCGAAGTAGGTAAACTTGATTTTGTAAAACATTTCGGCTACCTTCGTTTATCGAACGATATAGTCCATTAAAACGCGACCATATCTAATCATTGGCAACAAGCTGTCAAAAACGCTCTGAATTGAAAACCAAACAACCATATCTGAAAGGGAAATCTGTTTTTAGTGAACAACGATTAATTGTTGGAATTGCATTTATTATAATAACTGGATTTTTAAAACCAATTTTTAATTCGGTCATTATTAAAGCTAACAGTTTAGATTCAAAATAAGAAAATAACCTGTATGCAGAATTTTACAAGTTGCGAAATAAATAGCGGCTTAAGAGCTTTATAAAAAGTAAATTTTATTTTATCTGACGCCATTAAAGGCTATTCGAAACACATATTTACCAAATGGTCACCTTCTTATGTGTTTTTATGTAATCAGGGTCAATCACAATCCCTAACCCAGAACCAGTAGGTACTTTTATCACTCCGTCTTCGCTTGAGAAGGGTTCGGTCTTGCTCTCTATTGGTATAGAATTCCTATTTCCATCCTTTGTGGCGAAAAGCTTAAACTCGTGGTACTTGCCAGCGTTCGGACAAGCCGATACGAAATGTAGCATATACAAAAAGCCCAGTCCTCCTGTCGTCATATGTGGAACAATCGGTTTTCCGACTACCTCGGCCATCCGAGCGACCTGCATCGATCTAATCAATCCACCAAAATACATATTATCTGGCTGATAAATATCAAATGCATCATTCGCAATTAGCCAGCGAAAAGCTCGCATCCGGAATTCTTCCTCTCCTCCCGCCATCTTAATATTGAGGGCTTTAGCTACTTCTACCTGCTCATCATACCAGTCCCACGGCACAGGCTCCTCGTAAAAATAATAATTGTATTCCTCCAGTATTCGCCCAATCCTAATGGCCTCCTTTGTAGAATAGGATCCATTTCCATCAAGCATCAATACCATATCGTCTCCAAATCTTTCACGGGTCATTTTAATAAGTTTTTCCGTTTGTCCGGGAGCATTATCTGCATCAGTACCTAGCTGGTTCCCAACACCACCCCTAATCTTGATGGCTTTGACCTTACTCTCTTCATGGTCTAAAGCAACCAAATCCAGTGATTCTTCTGGTGCCATTCTACGTAGTTCCTTGTATCGGGATCCTTGGTATACAGATACATACGGATTATGAATATCCCCGATAAGCTTACCTATAGGCTTTCCGGAAAGATTGCCCATCATGTCTAGAATAGCCAGTTCGAGAGTCGCGATATGGACATTCTTAGGCACTCCACAGCTTTTAGCCCCAGGTTCTGCAAGCCTGAATATGAGCTCATCAAGATTACGAGCGTCCTTACCAACACATTGCTCGATGAACTGCCTCATAACAGGCCAGCTGTGACGGCTAATATTAGGGTGTCCCACAGAAATCCCCTCGGCTCCATCCGAAGACCTTACACGGCAGAGAAAGCTGTTACGATCCTTAAGCAAATCTATACTTTCAATGATTACGGGAGAAGAGAAGAACTCCCTCTTAAACACCGGCTTTCTTAACGCTTCATCCAAGGCTGCGTATATTTCCTTACCATTTGGAGATAATCCCTCACGCATGTTTTGGTTAGTACAGGAACTAAAAGGCATGGTAGAGGCTACTAGCCCTCCGGCAATAGAATTTGAAATAAACTTCCGTCTGCTAAATTTCATAGTTTTATTGTTTAGTCTTATTAAATATATAAAAAAAAAGTAAAGGATATCATGGTAAAGCTGATTGCGTCTCAATTCCTAAATGGTATTCATTGCAATTTGCTATCTTTCGGTTACGGCGGAAAATCGTAACTGATTTTCCGCAACGAGCCATACACGAATACTTTATCAAAAAGTAAAAGATAACAGAACATCGGTGATTTGCTTATTTTTAGAATATTTATTAAGATAAAGCAGAGATTATGAAATATTTGAATAACATATTTACAATTTGTCTTTTTATTTTTACTATGACCAATTGTCATCAGGAAAAAAATATTCTATTATTTGATGGACAAACATTATCTGGATGGGAAGGATCAAAAAGCGCTTTTAGATTAGAGAACGGTGCCATAGTTGGAGGAAGTCTCGAAAAAGGGTTAGAAGAAAGCTTCTATTTGTGTACAACTGAAGAGTATTCAGATTTTGAACTAACACTATCTGTTAAACTTATTCATAATAACTCTAAGGGGAATGCAGGTGTGAGCTTTAGAGCTGAAAGGATAGAGGGTTCAAACGAAGTGGCATCCTATCAAGCAGATATTGGTTACACAAACCCAAATGCAATTGTTCGTTTTTCAGACCATACTCCAGCAGACATGAATAATCCTTTTTCGCTTTGGGGCGCCCTAATTGATGAGTGTAGAGTAGATGTTTCAAGATATCCAGATCCAGAATTTTTTCCAGCAGTTATTCTAAAAATACCTGAGAGAGAATTAATCCATAAAATAGTAAAACCTGATGATTGGAATCAGATTCAAGTATTAGTTAATGGAAATGAAATTGAAATTAAAATCAATGGTAGTACAACTGCAAAATTTACAGAAAATAGTGATGCAGCATCTAAAGGATATATATGCCTTCAAGCTCACCAAGGAGAACCATACGAAATACATTATAAAGACATAAGACTCAGAAAAATTAATTAGGGTTATGATTGAAAAGCCTTTTGCCAACATTGTATAAAAATAATGCGTAAGTTTAATTCTAAATAAAAAGGTTAAAGCGTATTTGGGCACTCCGTTTTCCTGTGGAAAATCCTCGGACACAAAACCGCACTATTCTTATACGTAACCGATAAACGAACCCTTACAAAAGAGCCTAAAGTCTCACTATAAAAAAATTATTGGCAAACAAGCCCGCGTTAGGGATTGAACGGTATGCGGAGCTCCCGACGTAGGAGGAGCGACTAGTGAAAGCCCGACCCGATAGGGTAACGCCCAACTTCTCGATACAGTTTTGACAAAAAAGTCAAAATCACTCGAAGTGACAACAAAAATATGGTTTAAGTTGCTGGCTTGTACTCCTTTTTATCAATGATGATTTTGGCCAAAATTTCGCGTAGTATCTCCGAAGTTCCACCGCCTATTGGCCCTAGTCTACTGTCTCTAAACAAACGCGCCATGGGGTATTCTTCCATGTAGCCGTAACCGCCCAAAAACTGTAGGCATTGGGATACGACCTCATCGGCCATTTTGGTGCACTGTAGCTTAGAGATGGTGGCTTCCTTTACCACATATTCTCCTTTATCTAGCGCATTGGCCACGGCGTAGTTGTAGTTTTTACACACATCTAGTTCGGCATGCAAATCCGAAAATTTATGCCTTAGTGCCTGGAATCTATCTATGGTTTTACCAAATGCGGTGCGCTCGCTCATGTATTGCTGCGCATAGTCCAGCGCATATTCTGCACGGGCATGCGCATTTATGCCCATGATTAAACGCTCTAATGCGAAGTGTTGCATGATGTAGGCAAAGCCTTTATTTTCTTCACCCATCAAATTACTCACGGGAATAGTAACGTTATCAAAAGCTATTTCGCCGGTATCTGAGGCACGCCAACCCAACTTATCCAATTTAGTGGCTGAAACACCTGGAACGTCTCTATCTATTACAAAAATACTGATGCCTTTGTTGCCCATTTCTGGGGTTGTTTTTGCTGCAATTACCAGATAGTCGCTACTTACGCCATTGGTAATAAATGTCTTTGATCCGTTTATCACATATGTATCGCCCTTTTTTACTGCCGTAGTGCGCATACCTGCCACATCACTACCTCCAAAGGGTTCCGTAATGCATAAACAGCCTATTTTTTCGCCCGTGATACTAGGTACCAAATATTTTTCCTTGATGGTTTCATCGCCTTCGGCATTTAAATGGGTCATGGCTAGATACACATGCGCCCAAACTGCTGCAGCAAATCCGCCTGAATTTATTTTTTGAAGTTCCTCCAATAAAATTACGGTGTAAAACAAATCTAAATCCAATCCGCCGTAAGCTTCGGGATAGTTGATGCCAAAGAAGCCCATTTCGCCAAACTTTAACCAAACCGATTTATCTATTTCTCCTGATTTTTCCCAATCTTCAATGTGAGGTACCACCTCTTTTTTAAGAAATTCTTGTAAACTTTTTCTAAAGAGATTATGCTCTTCAGTAAAATACATACTCGTCATACGTGCAATTTTTTGATAAACATTAAAACTATGCTTGGTTTGATAGGATAGGAAATTTTAATGCACTCATTTATTGAATGTGCAAAGATAATTTAATTATCTCTAATTTGCTCACTGGAAAATCTTTAACTTTTCTTAATTCGTCTAATGAGGAAAAGCCTTCATGAAGCTTTCGGTATTCTATAATATTATATGCTTCCTCATAACCAATATATTGTACGTTTACCAATTCTTCAACCGTTGCAGTATTTAGGTTGAATGTTTTGATGTTTCTGGGAGTTTTTACCGTGAAATGTTTTGTGATGCTTGCAATAACTTCTGGAGATAAGCCATAAATATCTTGTAATTGTACATCTGAAACAAAACCTCCATTAAACCTTTCCCGGTAATCAATAATACGTTGAGACAATGTTTTTCCAATACCATTTACCCTTTGTAGTTGGGTTGCCGTGGCTTTGTTTAAATCTATTTTTTCTGCAAATGATTTAAGTTTGCTGCCGTAATAGTTATTTGAATAGTTTTTTTTGGGCTTAGGGTTTGTAACCCATTCCGGAAATTTAAAATACGGACTTATTGCTGCCAATAAAGAATCTGAAACTCCTGTAACTTCCTGAAATTGTTTTGCAGAATTAATCCATTGATCCTGCTTTCGAAAAGCGAGTAATCTGTCAATTTCTGTTATACTCATCCCTAAGGTTGATCCCTTATAATCCGTTATATAATTTGGGTTAAAAGGATAAATTTGAGGTTTACTTGCTTCTGTTTTTGCTTGTCGTAAAGAGTCTATTTCTGCCTCATATGCTTTTAATTCGGTTTCATTTACTGATATATCTTCAGAAGAGAAATCAACAAAAAAGTAAACACATTGTAAAACAACAATGAGAAGTAGCAATAAAAAAATCCCATTTCGTTGTTCTTTAGTGAATACAAAATGGGATTTAAAATTACTCATGGTAATTTATTTTTTAATCTCTTTTATAGCTTGCATGTATTTATTAAGCTCCTTCTTAACTTTAGGCGCCAGTAATACCAAACCAATCATATTTGGAACCATCATCGCGAAAATCATGGCGTCAGAGAATCCAATAACAGAGCCTAAACTTGCTGCGGCACCAATAACTACAAATACACAGAAAATCAATTTATAGGCATATTCCATTTTTTTAGATCTCCCAAACAAAAACGCCCATCCTTGAAAACCGTAATAAGACCAAGAAATCATGGTACTGAATGCAAACAATACTACTGCTATGGTTAATACATATGGAAACCAAGAAATTACAGATTCAAATGCTCCAGAGGTTAATAAAATGGCTTGTGCATCGTTTAATCCTGCATTGGCCGACGTTACATTTCCTGTAATTATCAACACTAATGCAGTCATAGTACAAACCACAACCGTGTCAATAAATGGTTCTAATAAAGCTACCATACCTTCACTAGCGGCATATCTTGTTTTTACGGCTGAATGTGCTATAGACGCAGAACCAACTCCCGCTTCGTTTGAAAATGCTGCTCTTCTAAAGCCTTGCACTAATACTCCTACCGCCCCACCAGCAACACCTTCGGGACTAAAAGCACCGTTAAAAATTTGTGCAAATGCATCTCCCACCATTCCGATATTAGCAAAAATCACAAATAAGGCAGCCGCTACATAAATAGCCACCATAAACGGTACAATTTTGTCAGTTACTTTAGCTATGGACTTGATACCGCCTATTATCACGATACCAACCAAAACAGCCATAACCACTCCAAATAACCAACCCTTTCCATGCAGAACGGATTCGTTTCCACCCGTGATACTTTCAACTAATTGAAATGCTTGGTTTACCTGAAACATATTACCACCACCAAAGGAACCACCAATTACAAATATGGCAAATAAAACAGCCAATATCTTTCCTAATTTCTCTAAGCCTTTTGATTTTAAACCCTTTCTTAGATAATACATCGGTCCACCGTAAACGGTACCATCATCCTCGATATCTCTATATTTTACACCTAAAGTACATTCCACAAATTTTGAAGCCATTCCTAAGAAACCTGCAACAATCATCCAAAATGTTGCACCTGCGCCACCTATTGAAACTGCAATTGCTACACCGGCTATATTACCCAGTCCAACAGTAGCAGATAATGCAGCCGTTAAAGCTTGGAAATGTGACACTTCCCCTTCGTGACCTTCAACTCTTATGGTATCTGGGTTATCATCCTCATCTGTAAAAGGAGATTTGGCTATTTCAACCTTATGGTCCTTTCTTCCTTCTAAATCGTCATATTTTCCTCTAACAATATTTATGGACGTCCAAAACCCTCTAAAATTTATCAGATTAAAATAAAACGTGAAATAGGTTGCCCCAATAATTAATGGAAACAAAACCCAGTACACGCTAACTTCATCTGTAAAAGGTATTTGATAGAAAATTGCAGTTACAAACCATCCCGTTAAATCCCCAAAAATCTTATCAATTTTTTGGTCAATTCCCATTTCCTGGGCTTCTTGAGCAAACGTTAAAAATGGAGAAATGATAGCAAATAATGATAGAAGATATTTCTTCATAATGGATTATGTTAGTTAGTGTTTTTATTGAAAAATATGCATAAGAAGTCAGCAAGATGCTAAAAAAAAACCATTTTTTAAAACATATTAAGTTAATGTTAAGAATCTTCTAGCTCTATATCATATTTTGAATTTAGATCTTCAATCTGTTCTGGTCTACCCAAAACAATAATTTTAGAATTTGGAGCTAAGTTTCTGTCTGGATCAGGATTAACTGAATATTCACCTTTTTCGTCTTTGTAACCTATTACAGTAACACCTGTTTTTCGTCTTACATCCAAATCTTTTATAGTTCGGGCACGTTCTGAATTAAAAAGTTTCTCTACTGCAACCTCTTCAATATTGATATTAGAAGCTCCCACAATACCAAGGTTATCAATAAATTCCATTAAACCAGGAACAACTACTAAAGACGCCATATGATCACCACCTATTTTATCAGGCAATATCACATTATTTGCTCCAGCAAACTTTAGCTTTTGATAAGATGATTCTTGAGACGCTCTACTTATAATGTTTATTTTGCTGTTAAGCTGTCTGGCAGATAATACTACAAACAGGTTATCGGCATCACTTGGAAGCGCGGTAATGAAACTGGAAGCCCTGTCAACACCTGCCAATAGCAAGGTTTCATCTTCGTTGGCATTCCCTATTACGTATGGCACGCCGTCGTGTTTCAACCGCTCTTCAACCTCTTTATCTTTTTCAATGACTACAAACGACTTGTTGTGCGCCTGTAACTTTCTAGCGGCTTGTTTGCCATTTCTGCCATAACCACAAATAACAACATGGTCATTAAAAGCATCTATTTTCTTTTGCATTTTTTTATGTTTTAACTCTTCAACATCGTTTTTGCTTAAAATATATTCTGTAATTATGGACAAGGCGTAACCTACAATAATTACACTTGCTAAAATTAAAAATATAGTAAATATTTTAGATTGATCGTCCAAAGGCATTACCTCACCAAAACCAACAGTTGTCATTGTAATAACCGTCATATAAAGTGCATCTACCCAAGAATAATCAGAAATAAACCGATAACCAAACACTCCAATCAACATGATAAACACCAACAGAATTAATGCGGTGTATATTCTTGATCTAAAAAGTCGTACTAAGGGATTCATGGGCTATAAGTCGAATACTGAGGAACGTTTTGTGTAAACTAAATCTTTAATGCGCATCCAGAATGCCAAAAACATGTATAGTGCAAAACCAAAACCTATAGTTACAAATGTAATATACATAAACGAGGTACGTACCACCTTGGCTCTAATACCAAAGCGATCTGCAATACGCTGGCATACATGATATCCATGTTTTTGTAAAAACAATAATATTGTGTAAAAAATGTTCATAAGCGCAAGTTAACCTTTAGTTTATTCTTTTAAAAGTTTAACGGTTTAAAAGTTTGTTGCCAATAGCACATTTTAAGCATTGGTTTTTATCGCAATATTCTGTTTTAAGTTGAATTAATGCCTGCGATTGCAATGCGTTTTTTGATACTTTTTTAATTGAATTAAACTTATCTACAATACTATTTTTTTCTGAAGGAATTTGTAAAATCAAATCTAAAATAGCCTCTTCATTTGATTTCCCTTGATACTTTAAATAGCTGAATTTTAAAGGTATCAGCGTATTTATAAGTAATAAATCTATAAATGATTTTGAGATTATCTTTTTTGAAACTTTTGACGCTTTGGTGAAGGTATAATGCGTTTCCCAAAATTCTGAAGTTCCAACGTTGAATATGTCTTTAATGTCTTGCGGTGACTTAGCTTCAATTACTTTTGAAAACAGATTTTGATGCGTAGCATACACATTGGCCAATTGTGATAATCTTATGGTTGGAAAATTATTAGGTCGTAATCTGAAAAATGAAGGCGAAACTACGGAGGTATTTTCCAATCCAAATTTCTGTTTTAAAAACTGATATTCTTGTTGCAAATTTTTAAAATAGATATCCTCTACATCTTTCTCAAGTAACGATGCTTGACCGAAAAGCAAAGCTTCAATACTCAATGCCTTAGCTTGCGATTTTCTTAAGATTGAAAAATCAAACGAGTTGGCTATACTTAAAAAAGCATCGCCGTTTACCTTTAGTCCAAAGCTTTTTGCCAGCATTTTAAACAACACAGCTTCCCAGTTGTTTTTAGAGGTTTCTAGAAGTTTAACCACTTCTAGAGATTTTCGTTCCAGACGCTCAAAATAGAGTCTTTCTAACCAATTCGTTGTTGTAAAATCATCAACATCTGCAAAATTGTTTTCACAATTAATCCAATATCCCCTTGAACCTAAAAGCTGCTTATAATTTTGTAAAGCACTGCTAGAAACAATATCTTTCAATACCAACGTGGGGATTACAGAATTATCGGTTCTAAATACTTCTGCATCATGCTCCCAAACCACATGTAGAATCACATTATCATAGGCTTTATCCTGTTCATGATTATGTAAAAACCAATCCGATGATTTTATATGAATTTCTACATTGCCTGCCCAAAGCTGCTCTCCAATCCTTAATTGTGCGTTAAAAAAATCTGGACCAGAATTTATATTATGCTGTCCATTTGAGATAATATTGATGGCTTCTCCGTCTGAAGTTTTTAAGTTGACTGTGGAAAACTTGCGGTGTTTCCAGATATAATGTAGAAAGTCCTCTTGCACCATCCGAAAATATAAAAACTTATATAACTTTGACATTATTTTTTTACAGAATTTATGGAACAGCTTACACTAACCACTCCTGCATTATTATTTTCAGCAATCTCTTTAATTATGTTGGCATATACCAACCGGTTTTTGGCTTATGCCGCTACCATTAGAAGTCTGCACGATAAATACATTCAAAACAAAGATTCTGTATTAATCGCTCAGATAGAAAATATTAAAAGACGCTTGTACTTAACGCGTTCCATGCAAATTTTAGGCATTTCAAGTTTGTTGTTGTGCGTTTTAACCATGTTTTTAATTTATATTGAACAACACACGGTTGCTGTTTGGGTATTTGGGGTGGCATTGTTGCTGTTAATTGCCTCTTTGGCATTTTTAATTTTGGAAATACAGATTTCAGTAAAGGCACTAGAGCATCATATTAGTGATATTGAGGGGAAGTAAAATGATAAATTTTTTATTGAAATGAGCTTATGGACAAAGCATCACTTCTAAAATTAGTTTTAATATTAATTTCGTTTGGAATAATACTTTGGTACTACGGATTTTTCAGCCCTTATAATTATTTTCAAGCAAAAACTGATATAAGGAATAACACTCCGAAAAAAATTTTAGTTGGAGAACAGTTAGTATACCCAAAAGACTTGAATAAGATAAGTAAGAAGTATGGTTTTGAGAATATTGCTTTTGGATGCACTATAACATTGCCAGAATTGAATGGAATAAAATCTTATAACAAAGTGATAGATGAACATTTAAATGATATAAATGAAGCTAACTGGATGGAAATTTATCAAAAACAAATAGATTCAATAAAATGGATAAAAATCGAAAACAAAGAAATTAAGTTATGTGACTAATTAGATTATTTTTTATCTACTCAAACCGAATCGCCTTAACAGGAGAAATTTTTGTGATAATATAAGAAGGCACCAAAAGCATCAATAAACATAAAAGCAGCGTCCCAATATTTAACCCTAAAATGTACGTCCAATTAAGATATACTGGAGCTTCGGTAACATAATACACATCTGGGTTCATTTCTAAAATCTTAAAATATTTTTGAGCAAACAAAACACCTAAGCCCAAAATATTACCCCAAAGCAAACCCAACAGGACCAAGTAAGAGGCATTGTAAAGAAATACTTTTCTAATACTCCAATTAGAGCTTCCCAAGGCTTTTAAAATCCCAATCATTTGGGTGCGTTCCAAAATCAATACTAATAATGCAGTTATCATATTGATACCCGCAACCAAAATCATGATACCGATAATACCATAAATGTTTTTATCAAATATTTTTATCCATTCAATTATGGAATAAAACTTTTCGTTTATGGTAGATGTATTTAATGTTGATGGTGTATTTTGAAAGATTTCAACGCCCATGCGCTCAATATCATCATAATCATCTATAAATACTTCAAAATTTCCTATTTGGTCTTCAGTCCATTTATTGATACGTTGAATATGTCTTAGGTTTCCAATAAGGAATGTTTCATCAAAATCCTGAAATCGTGAATTGTAAATCCCTACAATCTCAAAACTGATGATATTCGGCGGTTTTTCGGTATCATCCTTCAAAAAATACATCTGGAATTTTTCACCTAGACTAAATCCCAGGCGGTTTGCCAAATATTCTGAAATCAGCACTTCTTCACTCCACTTGGCATCAAAACTTGGTATCCGTCCTTCAACTAAATATTCCTCAAAATATTGCCAATTATAATCGCTTCCAACGCCTTTTAAAACTGCACCTTCAAAATCGGTTTCTGTTCTAATCACACCAAATTTTGTAGCTACAGCCTGTATGTGTTTAACCCCATCCACCGTTTTAAACTCAGGATAAAACTCTTGTGTTTTTGAAATAGGCACTACACTTTCTTGTGAGGCATTACTATCATAGTTGGTAATTGTAGCGTGACCATTAAATGCCACCACTTTTTCCCTTATTTTTTCTTGAAGCCCAATACCTGTTGCAATAGCAATCATCATTACTACCATACCTATAGCAATGGCAGCAATTCCAATTTTTATTATTGGTGCCGAAATGCTACTTTTATACGCTTTACCACCGATAATACGTTTAGCTATAAAATACTCGTAATTCAAACTACTTTATGCGATTTAATGTTTTCAAAAATACAGTTTTATTATTTGTTTTAGCAACGGTTTCCTGTGCTTCTAAAGTTAAAAATGAAACGACACATAATAACACGGGAGAGAAGATCCTGAAACAAGTTCAAGATGACAAAAATGTTGTTGTTGGTGCGAATCGAATCGAGTTATACTTACCGTTTTTAAAGGGGAAACTTGTTGGGGTTGTGGCTAACCAGACTTCTGTGATTTTTAAGGAGACAGCTCCATCATCCAAAACACCTCCCAATGATGGTTATACTCATTTAGTCGATTCGCTCTTAAGTTTAAATATTAATATCAAAAAAGTTTTTGCCCCAGAACACGGATTTCGTGGAAAAGCCGATGCTGGAGAAGCTGTTGCTGATGGCATAGATACTAAAACAAAACTACCTATAGTTTCTTTACATGGAAAACATAGAAAACCCACTCCAGAATCTTTAGAAAGCTTAGATATTGTTGTTTTTGATGTTCAAGATGTTGGTGTGCGCTTCTACACGTATATTTCTACGCTTCATAATGTGATGGAAGCTTGTGCCGAAGCTAATATACCTGTTTTAGTTTTAGACAGACCAAACCCAAACGGCCATTATATTGATGGACCAACTTTAAAGACTAAATACCAAAGTTTTTTGGGAATGCACCCCATTCCTCTAGTTCATGGAATGACCATTGGCGAATATGCTAAAATGATTAATGGCGAACAATGGTTAGCTGATGGAATACAATGTGATATTACAGTGATTCCTGTTAAAAATTACTCGCACTACATCGCATATAGTTTACCCATACGACCTTCACCCAATTTGCCAAATGACCAGTCCATTAAGCTATATCCAAGTTTAGGTTTATTTGAAGGTACTAATGTAAATGCAGGACGTGGTACAGAATTTCAGTTTCAAAGGTATGGCGCTCCGTTTCTAAATCCAGAAACTATGACATTTAAGTACACACCCGTTGCCAATTTTGGTGCTAAATATCCAAAACATCAGAATAAATTGTGTTATGGTGAAGATTTAAAAGACGAAAACCTTAATGGTGGAATGACTTTAAAATGGATTATAAAAGCCTATGAAAATTCAATAGATAAATCCAAGTTTTTCAATACTAATAATTTCACTAAACATGCCGGAACTGAAGTTTTACAACAACAAATTGAAGCGGGCCTGAGTGAAAAAGATATAAAAGCGACATGGCAAGATGACTTGATAGCTTTCAAAAAAGTGAGAAAAAAATATTTGATATATGATTAATCAATGCCTTTAATAATCACAATTATTTTAACAGTGCTATCAATCTATCTGGATAATCTGTAATTATGCCATCAACTTTAAAATCGATCATTTGCTGTAACCAGTCAGTGTCATTGATGGTCCACGGAATTACTTTAAAATGTTCAGCTTGTAAGTTCCTAACAGTTTTAGCATCGAGCAACTTATAATGCGGACTTACAATTTCAGGTAAATAACTTAATCTTCCTATTTTAGACCAAATAGTTTCATTTTCATCCACTAGAAGCGCTACTCGCATCTCTGGTGCTTGCTGTTTTATTTCTTCTAAAATTCTTAAATCAAAACTTTGAAGGTTAGTTAACTCTAAAGCATCATTTGCTTTTACAATATCCAATACCAATGCTACGAAACGCTCAGGTTTTGGAGTATAAATCCCATCATATTCAGGTTTTGCCTTAAGCTCAATATTAAACTTAATATCAGGATTTTTACTCTTAGCCGTCTTAAACACGGCATCTAAAGATGGTTTATATGTTTTTAGTTTTTGTTGATTTGGAAATCTAGGATGAAATTTAGTACCACAATCAAACTGTTGGATACTATCAAGAGTCATTTGATACAGATTATACGCCTTACCCAAACTTTTAGGAATCTCATTGCCATCTAAATCCAAACAAATCGTTCTACTCATAAATGGTTCATGAGAGACAATTACAACGTCGTCTTTAGAAACCGCTACATCCAATTCCAAAGTATGTACACCTAACTCAATAGCTTTACCAAAGGCTTCCAATGTGTTTTCTGGAAACAAACCTCGGCATCCACGGTGCCCTTGAATATCAATGGTTTTTGAAGTATTACAATGCATTAGAAAAAGAAAGGAAAACGCAGCTAATTTGCTAATTTTCATCTGGTGTTATCGTTGGCTTTTCATATTTCTGGAAGGGCTGTTTTAACAACTCACCTATATGCCCATTCTTCTTTTCATCTGGAAACACATCAACACCATATACAATTTTATCGGGATCAAGTTTCATAAAAGTACCAAACAACCTATCCCAAACTGAAAAAATATTACCATAGTTAGAATCTGTGTAAGGCAACCTATAATGATGGTGTACTTTATGCATATCTGGTGAAACAACCACATAGCTTAAAACATCATCAATCTTCTTGGGCAATTTAATATTTGCGTGGTTAAATTGGGTTGCAACTACTGATAACGATTGATACAGCATTACCAAAGCGATTGGAGTGCCGATGATAAAGACACCGATAAGCGTAAATATGTAGCGGATGACGCTTTCCAAAGGATGATGACGATTGGCAGTAGTGGTGTCCACATTATGGTCGGTATGATGCACCAAATGTACCATCCAAAGCGGCTTTACTTTATGTTCTACGAAGTGTGGTGCATATGCACCAATTAAATCCATTAAAAATAAACCGACTATAATATAAAGCCATAATGGCATTTCTGGCAACCAATTTAAAATACCAAAATTGTTTACTGCTACCCAATCAGAGGATTTTAACAATAAAAAGGCCAACGGTAAATTGACTAAAATTGTAGTAACAGTAAAAAAGATATTAGGTATGGCGTGCGCCCATTTTTTATAAGGCTTGCCAAATAATGGCATAATGCCCTCAAGGAGCCAAAAAAAAGTAAGGCCACCAACAATTATCATGGCACGATGGTGGGACGGAATGGTTTCGAAATAATTTAATAAAGCTTCCAAAATTAAAATTTTATCTTAAAAATATAAAAATTATTAACGGCACGCAAAGGCGCATAGGCACAAAGGGTAGGATAATGAAAGACAGAATACTAACTATGGTGAAAACCGACACTTAATCTATAAACTAAATTTTCACCCTATGCTTCATGGCCTCCACAATATTAAAAGCAGCAGGACAAATGGCCACATTTTTTAAGGTTAGGTTTGAAATTTGCTGAAACTTTTTCCTGTTAGTATGCGGAAATTCTCTGCAGGCTTTGGGACGCACATCATAAATAGAACAGTAATTATCTGCGCCTAAAAACGTGCAAGGCACACTTTGCAATACATAGTCATTCTCCTCATCAATTCGCAGATATTGTTCTATAAACTGTTGTGGTTTCAATTTGAAGAATTTTGAAATACGCGCAATATCTTTATCCGTAAACAAGGGGCCTGTAGTTTTGCAGCAGTTGGCACATTCTAAACAGTCCGTTCGTTTAAACTCGGCTTCATGTAATTCTTGCATTACATAGTCCAAATTCTTTGGAGGCTTCTTTTTAAGTTTAGCGAAGAATTTTTTGTTCTCGTTATGTTTATCTTTGGCCTGCTTTGGAAGATTATTGATGATGTCTTGCATGGCATAAAATTAATACTTTTAGTCCTTACGAAGGATTATTGAAATCAAAATATATTTTGATTGAAAATACCTAAACGAAGTTTATGACCGAAGTAATCTGCTGAATAACCTAGAGGAGATTGCCTCGTCCTTCGTCCACGCAATGACACGTAAAATGGTTTTCGATACGATTTCATAAAATGAAATCACTCGAACTGACAATTGAATTGATATGAAAGACATTTTTGGGAAAGCCCTATTAGATTATTACAATAGTATTTTTTCTGACTATGAAGCAGAAGATATTGTGACTTGGACAAATATCTCAGATAAAGATGTATTGCCGCTTCCCTACTTATTTAGGAGTTATAAAGAAATGCCAAAATTGGAACAAAAGGCTTTACAATTGGCCAAGGGAAAAGTTTTAGATGTGGGCTGTGGTTCTGGATGTCATAGCATGTATTTGCAAAACAAGGGACTTAATATTAAAGCTATTGATATCTCTAAAGGAGCTATTGAAGTTGTTAACCAAAGAGGCATGAAGTATGCTGAAGTTTTAGATATTCTTGATGAAACTGAAACTTTTGATACTATTTTATTGTTGATGAATGGTACAGGTATTTTTCAGGAGTTGAAACAGGTTTCAAAATACTTAAAGCACCTGAAATCTTTATTGAATCCTAACGGACAAATTTTAATTGACTCTTCAGATATAAAATATATGTATGAAGATGAAGATGGTGGTTTTTGGATGGATACCAATGCCAATTACTATGGTGAGCTAGATTATTTTATTAGTTATAAAGGTGAAAAAGAAATACCCATAAAATGGTTGTATTTGGATTTTGAGACTTTAAAACTAGCTTGTGAGTCCGTAGGGTTACAATGCGAATTGGTTTTGGAGGGGGAGCATTTTGATTATTTGGCGCGGTTGCGTTAGAAACATTCCTGTCATTCCTTTGCAGGCAGGAATTTCCAAAAAACTAAATAACCCTTTTCCTTATTTAATTTCAACTTGATTTTGTCAGAAAAAAGAGATGACTTCGTTTATCGAACGATGTCGTCCATTATAACGCAACCATATCTAATCATTGGCATTAATACACTCAACCATAAACTTAGAACTAAATTCCTTAACTTTAACTACTTATTCATTCTTAAATTTCTTCAATATGCAAACCAATAAAAGTCTTCTACTATGTATAATTTTATTATTAATTTTTTCCTGTAAAAATGAAACACAAACTAAAGTTGATTCTGAAATTAAAGTTGTAAAAGATATCAAACCTCAATATACATTAACTAAAGACCAAACCCACAATAAATTTAGCAGCACTATTGAACCTATCTTGAGAGTGAAATCTGGTGCTATAATTGAAGCATTTACCGAAGATGCATTTGATGAACAATTGAATATAAACTCTACAGTTGAAGATCTTAAAAATTTTGATATAGACCTTGTACATCCGCTTACTGGACCTGTATATGTTGAAGATGCACAGCCAGGAGATGTTTTAAAAATCACTTTACATGAAATTGAGGTTGGCGATTGGGGCTGGAATGCCATTGTTCCTGGCTTTAGTTTCGTTGCAGACTCTATTGAAGGATCATATTTAAGAACTTATAAATTAGGAAAAGATGTTACTCATGTTAATTTTAAAGACAACATTAAACTTAAATTAAACCCATTCCCAGGAGTTATGGGAGTTGCACCAGCAACCTCAGAATTATTGTCTACCATTCCTCCAAGAGCCAATGGAGGGAATATGGACGACCCAAACATGACTAAAGGTACTACGATATATTTTCCAGTTTTTGTAGAAGGGGGCTTATTTTCTTTAGGTGATGGACATGCTGTACAAGGTCATGGCGAAGTTTGTGGTACTGCAATAGAAGTGCCTTTACGTGTAATTTATGAAATTGAAATAGTAAAAAACAAAACCATAAAAGAGCCTCAATATGAAACTGACGATTATTATGCAACAACAGGTTTTGGAACAACTATAGATGAAGCAGCTAAGAAAGCCACATTATACATGATAGATTATTTGATGACTGAATATAAACTTACTCAGTTAGAAGCTTATGCTCTTTGTTCTTTATCAGGTGATTTAAAAATTGCTGAAACTGTTGATGTTCCTCATATGCTAGTGACTATGCACATATCCAAAAATCTTTTTGAAGATGATAAGAAAGAGTAGTTTAAATAATTATACACACAACAATTAAAGTCGGTTTTGTACAGAATTTATTAACAAGCATTTGAAGTGAAAAGTTCATAAAACTGCCAACACTTATGTTATATTTGGTCCTATGCGTAGCTTCAAAAAAGATATAAGATATTGTTCGAATTGATTATTCATTAATAGAAGAATTTAAAATAAGTCACGGATACATTAGTTTTGATAAATAATATACTATTGCCTACAACCTATATAATTAATTGCTTGAGTGTCTAAGTGTCAATCAGAAAATTCTCTAAATTTTCCTCAGGTTCGTCCCCTTTTGCTATCTTTAGTCCCAACGCAAATAACCATAGGCAAGACGAATAAACGAACCTTTCCAAAAAGAAAACGTTTTTTCATAAGATTCCTATTAATACATTCTTCCAAAGAAGAAATGACAGAATCATTTTTTAATTAAAACATATTTTGGTTCTCCTAGTCCATCCAGTTCTTGACCAAACTCAGGCCTTCTAGGATACATTTCGTATAAAAAAACGGTTCTAGAATTAGGTCTGATTATCACAAAATGAATGCTTTTTGAATCTTCTTTTGTTACATCATCAAAAAGCATAAGATGTTCATCTGTTGTAGGTAGTCCACAGTAAATATCAGTTGAATAATAAGCATACATTTTTTTAAATCTTGAATAACCTGAAACCAATCCATTTGGTTTAATTTTTAAAGATTTGGTTAACGTTCTACCTTTATATTCTTTCAAAATATAATTTCCGACTAACAACTTTTTTCTTGTATAAAAATATAGTGGATTTGGGTATTGATAGTTTTTATGAAATTTGTTTGACACTCTTTTATATCTTATAGTTTCCGATTTCAATTCACCGCTTTTCGGCCTATAAAGTATTACCACATCTTTATCCCAAGTTAAATAAGATTTGCAATCGTGATTAAAATATAGTATTTCAGAAGTTAAGAAATGATTGAGACTATCTTTTCTTGAAAAATCTATTTCAAAACAACCTTTCTTTCCCAAAGTATCATTATCAATTACCACATATTTTGATTCCTCAGCATGAAGAAGATGGTCATGCAATGACTGATAACCAATATAAACTTTTCCTTTTAGAGTTTCTTTCGGGTTAATCCTTAAAGCAACAGGGTAATTAGAGTTAAAACTATTCTTTGACTTATGAATATTATGAGTTTTTTCAAAAGAATTATAAAAATCTTCTGCTATCCAGACACCTTCAATTTCTTTTACATCAGCTATATTTTGGCAAAATAAAATATTTGCGAAACTCAGAAACATAAATAAAACTCTGATATTCATACTAACAATTAATTTCCTTAAATATTGATTCTTATAAAGGTTTTCTCGAAGTACTTAAATTCATTTTCATGGATAAATTTGAACGAATTATATACACTTCCATATTTTCTTTTAATTAGTATTCCTACTTGAAAACAATTATCAAATTCGTTTATCTCTACTATTTCTTCTGAAGTAAAAGGTAGATGATTTTCTGCTTTTTCAATAAAGTCTATATTTTCTATTATCTCAATTTTAACTTCCTCTTCTTTTAAAACAAATCGATAAAAAATATTGGTTTCTACATTTTTCTCTTTCCAATATCCAAGAATCCTCTCTTTAACCTCATTTTCTGATTTAATACATCTACTTTCTTGAGAATTGATAAATGAAAAGAATAATAACATTCCAAAAAATACAAGTTTTTTCATAATATATAATTATCTACAATAGAATGCTGAAACAAGTTCAGGAAAGCAGTAGATTCCCGCCTTCGCGGAAATGACAAAAGTTAGTCATTTAGAAATCAAACTTAAATGTAGCACCCGCCAAAAACTGAATGCCTTGTACTGGGAAATTTTGCCAACGTTGGTATTCGTTATTGGCAATATTATTCGCCTTGGCAAATACCGAAATTTGGTCATTTATATGATACCCTAAATGCGCGTTGGCATCAAAAAAGCTATCTAAGGTAACTGTAAATGGTGTTGTAGCAGTGACACCGTCATTTAAAAAGAAGCGATCTTTACGTTCGCCAGTGTAAATTAAATTAGCACCTGCAAACCAGTGTTCGTTGATTTGATAATCTAAAAATAAAGAGCCAACAATGTCGGGCAAATTCCAAGCTTCCGCTTCATCATCAGTGTTGTAGCTAAAATATTCTGCCTTAATACCTAAAGTGAAATTTCTATTTACATCCACATTTAATTCTCCTGCAACGCCAAAGGTATCTACATCATCATACACAACGCCATATGAATTGCCATAGGAATACGCTTGATCTGGCATTAGGATAATATCATTATTTCTAAACAGCGCACGATCTCTATCTGCCTTGTACAAACCGTTAAAACTATAACTCATGTTACTGGATAATTTCCCTTTTAAACCAACATAGGCGTTGTATTGCTGGTCGGTTGGTGCCACCATCAAAGTGGGCGACACAAACGGATTTTCGGAAGCAAAACCATGATATGAGTTTTGCGTTAAACCACCTTGAATACCTCCAAAAGCAATCAATACATCACTTACCAATCTGTAAGTCGCTGTTACATTAGGATAGATATATAGTATATTATCTCCAGACTCTCTATCATTTAAATAATTAATAGATACACCAAGATTTACCGTTAAATCATCCTGTTTCATTTGATATGATGGTGCAACACCAACTATAAAATTACCATATTTCAATTCATCATTTACGTCATAACCTCTATCAAATGTTCCGCCTAAATAATCCAAAATAATATCGGTGGATATCTCTTCCCTATTCACTGGAATATCAATTTTTGCCTTCGCAACAAAACGGTTTTCACCAGAACCTTGATCATCACTAAAACGTCTAAAAAAGAAACTACCGGAATTGATATACGTGTCTTCAAAATTGATATCACCGCCAAAATGCGCATTAGAAAATGCATGCTCTGGCATCATACCATCGTTTTGTGCTGCCGTAATTTGAGACTGAGGCACACCATACCAATTAAAGCGCTGGTATTGAAAACCAGCTTCAACATTCCAAGATAAATCGCGCAATTGCGATCCATAGTTGGCCTTAATTTTAGTATTGGAAAAATTATCATCGAACTGCACACCTTCAATGCCTCCACCAGATGAATGATGACTAAAGTAACCGCCTACGCTTTCGGTTCTATTGATAGCGTGGTTTAAATATACTTCTCCTAAAAATGTGGTATAGGAACCCACACCAACAGTTGCGTAATTATCAAATAACTTTACCGGTTTCGCTTTTTCAACAGTGGCCGCTTTTCCTTTTGCTGGTGTAAATGTTGATGCTACCGGAAAAGAAAAAATATTGTATTTGATTTCTTTTATCTTAATGGCTTCGTCCTCATCTGTTGACGGTACTTCCTTCACTTTAAATGCATCTGATATGGATGGCGTATATGGTTTTATAACATCGATTACACCAGTATTAATGGTGTCGTTCTTTTTCTTTTGAGCGAATGATATTGTAATACTTAAAGTAAGTACAACTGCTAAAATATGTTTGATTTGCTTTCGCATGTGTTTTTCGATTTAAGATTGACGATTAACGATTTTTGATTTCTGAATTTTAAGAATGTTTACTTTTTTTAATCCTGTGGAGCAATTGATGAATTTGTCTTTGCCTCTTCTCTTTTGATCCTTTTTAATTCTGTTTGTGCCTCTTCCACAACATCATCAAACTGACTGAAGTTTTCGATAACGCTTTCTAAAATATAAGTGGCTTGATAGGCATCATCCAAGGCATAAAAGTTTTTCGCCATAACTACCAATCCTTTGGCGCCGTAGTATTTATACCCAGAATAATCCTTTGCTAACTTCTGCGCTGATGTGTTGGAGGCTTTATGATTGCCCTCTTTATTTTTAAAGTATGCATCATAATACAAGGCTTCTGCAGCGGTTTCTCCCGTAGCTACTCTTTGTACTTGTTTATATGCTGACTTAGCTTTTGCCTCATCTCCAGTTTTTATTGCTGATCGCGCAATGATGATATGGGCATCACTTTTTATTTTGTTATCAATTTTTGAACTTTTCAATACTTTTTCGGCGTAAGCCACAGCATTATCAAAATCCTCTAATTGGTAGTTGGCCTTCATTAAATTAGATTGTGCAAACACAATATTTTGAGGGAAGTTTGCTTCATTTTCCAATCGCTTTAACAATGGTATTGCTTCATTCCAACTTTTATCTTCAAGATAGTATTGAGACAATCTTAATAAAGCCTCTTCGGTAAATTCACTTTGCGATGCTTCTACCACAAACTTGTAATGCGGTGCCGCATTCGCAATTAAATCTTTTTTGTAGTATAACTGACCTAAATAAAAATGCGATTGTAAACTATGAATTCCGTTAGGGAAACTATTTAAATAGCTATTAAACTGTTTGATTGCCGCATCAGTATTGCCTTCTAAATATTGTTTTTCTGCCGCTTCGTATGATGTATTGTCCAAATCCACATCGGTTACCTCAACATAATCCAATTGTCTTACCCAAGCCGCATACTCGTTAACACGTCCTAAATCAATATAAATCAATCGTGCTGTAGCAACTGCTTGAACAGCTTCAGGAGTTCCAGGATAGTTACCAGCTACATTTTTGAATTTGCTTAAAGCTGCTTCGTTTTTACTAGCGTTGTAATGAATCAATCCTTGACGCAACAACGATTTTGGAACAAACGAACTCATTCTATATTCCGAATTTAGTTTATCATAACGCGCCATCGCTTTATCGATTTGATTTACTTTCACATATGAATTTCCTAATTCGTATAAGGCATCATCACGTAATTTTGATTTTGGGTATTCGCTAATAAAAGTTTCCAGTTCTTTTATTTTTTTTGAAGGATTACCAGCATAACCTGTGCTTATCGCTTTTTGAAAAAATGCATAATCCGATTCTACGGCGTTCATTTTGATGGCCTTTGCATATGCATTTATGGCCTGAGTATAGTTACTAGATACAAAATATCCATCGCCCAATCTTAGATAGGCATCATTTAACCGTACTTTATCATTGCTGTTCTTTGAAATAAATTGATTAAAAAAATTTGAGGCCTGATTGTAATTTTTCAGTTTAAAATAGGTGTACGCCAAATTATAATCGATGTTTTTCTGTTCTGGCACATCCATTCCTGTTGCTTGTTGCATGAATTGCTTAAAACCAACCAGGGCATCTTCATAATTTGTTAAGTTATAGTCAGCTTCAGCTTTCCAAAATGTTGCCCTTGCCGTAAAAGAGCCGTCTAAAGATTCACTCAACGATTTGTCAAAAAGATTTTCGGCTTCTAAATATTGATTTTCGTTATACAGTTCCAAACCTCTGTAAAACGCTACTTTCTGATATGCTGCTTTGTTTTCAAAACTCTTCTTCTTTTCTAAAAGATTAAGGGCTTCTTCATAATTCTTTGACGTAATGTAAGAATCAATTAAAAGTGTTTCGATCTCTTCTTTGTATTGCGTTTTTGGATATTTATCTAAATAACTTGCTAATACTTGTGGTACGGATTGGTAAGGATTCCCTATTTCATAACTAATCTTCGCATAGTTTAACCACGCATCTTCTTGAATTTTTAAATCAAAATCCATTTGAGATGCATTTCTAAAGGCATTTAAAGCCTCCTGCTTCTTATCTAAATTGATATAACTCTCACCTAGATGATAATACGCATTTTGGGCAATGCTATTTGTTCCTCCAACAATTTTGTTGAACTCTGAAACGGCACTTTCGTAATCACCTTGTTTATAATGCGCGTAACCTAATTGATAAAAATCGGTGTTGTTCCATTTTGCAGTTCTCTGTCGCTTTCCCTTCTTGCCTTTGTAAGCTTGTAAAAACGGAATAGCCTCAGCATATTGCTCTAAATTAAAATAGCTCTCACCGATAATTTTGGAAAGTTCTGACACTTCCTCATCATCAATAGAGTCTAATCTCGCCTTTGCCAACTCTATAGCCTTTTCAAATTTTCCTAGTTTGAAATTTAGATCGGCTTGATAATACGATAGCTTTTCTTTGTAACGCTCTTGATCTTCAACTTGTTCAAAGTATTCATTGGCCCTGTCGTAATCATCACCTTCATAAGCCATAAAACCTATGTAATATTTGGCTTGCGAACCATATTCTGGAGAGTTTTCAACCCTGCCTAAATATTTTTTGGCATCTTTATATTGCTTGGTTACAAAAGCGGTGTAGCCATTATTGAAATAAAATTTTTGACGCTCTTTTCGAGATAGAGCACTTTCGTCCACTTTACTATACCACTTTCGTGCATAGGCATATTTTCCGTTAGTAAAATAATAATCCGCCACATCAACAAAAGCTGTATTTCGCTTGGTACTTGTGGGGTACTCTTTTACAAAATCACTTATGAGTTGATCTGCATTTTGCTGATTCAACCGTACCGCACAATTTGCAATATAGTATGAACACTCGCCTTTTAAACCTTCCTTATCAGTAGATTTTCTAATTTGAGAAAATAGCGATTTTGCAGCTTGATATTGCTGATTATTATACAGACTCAACGCTTTTTGATAATCGGCTAAACTATTGGTATATACTGCTGATTGTTGTGCAAATACTTGTAATCCGATACATATTGCTAGGATTGAAATAGAACGTTTAAGATGCATTTAGTATCTGGTTTTTGTTTGATGAAATTCAAAGATAATTTAATATCTACCCTATAACGCAACAATCGTGCTAGAATTATAAACCGATTTATTAAATGTAAAAAAACCGAACAAAATATGACGATATTTTTCTTGATAAAAGCAATAAACAAAAAGAAAAACTGTTTATGGTTTGCGCCGTTAAACTTTAAGCTTTAAACTTGTAGTTAGAAACACTTTCTTGCATGTCCGAAACCATTTTACAACTTAAAGACGCCTCTATTTACCAAGGGGAAAACTTGGTGCTTTCAAACGTTAATGTTGAAATAAATAAGGGTGAATTTGTCTACCTTATTGGAAAAACCGGGACTGGAAAAAGTAGTTTTATGAAAACGCTTTATGGGGATTTACCCCTTAATGAAGGTGAAGGGTTTATTGTAGACTACGATTTAAAAACGCTAAAAGAAAAAGATATCCCTTTTTTGAGACGGAAGCTTGGTGTGATTTTTCAAGATTTTAAATTGTTGATTGACAGAACCGTTAACGACAACTTACTTTTTGTTTTGAAAGCCACAGGCTGGAAAGACAAAGACAAAATGACCGCCAAAGTTGAAGAAGTGCTTACCAAAGTGGGTATGAAAACCAAAGGATTTAAATTTCCTCATGAACTTTCGGGGGGTGAACAGCAGCGTGTTGCGATTGCGAGAGCTTTATTGAATGACCCTGAGCTAATTTTAGCCGATGAGCCCACAGGTAACCTTGATCCTCAAACCAGTGTAGAGGTTATGAAAGTGCTACAGGAAATCAACAAAAATGGAAATACCATACTTATGGCCACCCACGATTATGCGTTGCTTTTAAAGTATCCGAGCAAAACATTGAAGTGTGATGAGAATCAGGTGTATGAGGTGGTGCAGCGTAAAGGATAAAATCCATGAAAGTACTTTGTATTGGTTATTATGATAAATTCTCTAGATTCTTTATCGGGATTAAAAAAGAGCTAAAAAAAGAATTCCCAGGTTTAGAATTTAAAATTAAAAGTATTTTTTTTAGTGGTTTTTTTTATGCTTTTATAAGAAACACCTCGTCTTCATTTTTACCCTTTAAATCATGGTTAAATGTACTTTTCAATAAAAAAAAGTATTTAACAACTTTAAACAAAAGTATAGTTTACAAGAATATCAACCTAGAGTCTTTAATTTACTATCATGTAAAACTTAACACTACCATTTCTAAAAGAGATTTGTTACTACAGGCGATGTCTTATCTAGATATACTTGATAAAGAATTTATAAAACACAAACCCAACATAGTACTTTTGATTGGTGACTCGAGGCTTGCAATAGAAGTTACAAAAACATTAGCAAAAGTTTATAATTCCAAAGTATATTATATTGAGCAGGGGCCTTTCGGCACTACCTTTTTTGACGCAAAAGGTGTTAACGCCAATGCATCTATTAAAGATTTTGTTATAAATAATAAGGTAGAAAAAAACTCCTCAAAAGAACTATTAATTTCGTCATTTATAAATAGATCAAAACAAGAAAAATATAGAAGATCTTTGTTTTACCGATCTTGCGATTACCTATTTAATTTACTTTTTAAATCTACTATAATTTTCCCTCCAGATTTAAGCTTCACAGACACTTTTCAATTTCCAAAAAAGACTAAAAAAAGCTTAGCCCAATTAAAGCCAAATAAAACTATAAATCAATCCATATTTTTTCTAATTCTTCAGGTTCCTCTGGATGTAAATATGATATATCATAGCACATTCAAAAATCATTTTGACATTTTAAAAAAAGTATATGAGAGTTTGCCCAATAATGCCCAACTTGTAATAAGAGAACATCCCGTTTATAAAGGAAAATATGAGAAGCGCCTATATGATTATGCAAAACTAAACTCCATTGCATTTGATACAACTAATAACATCAGAGAAATACTAGAAATAGCTTCCGTGGTAGTTGTGAACAACTCTACTGTTGGATTAGAAGCTATAGCAAAATATAAACCTACGGTAGTTCTAGGCAACTCATATTACGCAAATCCAAAAATTTGTTTAACATATGATAACGGTGATAATCTATCAACAATTTTAAGCGAAGCCATAAACTTTAAACCCGACAGAGACGCGATATATCGTTTTTTGCATGAGTTATTTTTTAATCATTTAATTGAGGGCTTTATAACCGACCAAGAATTAAATGCAGCTAAGCGTATCGCAGAAAGAATTATTAAAGAACATTCAACCATATAAGTCAATATGCCTTTTTTCTCAGTAGTTATACCACTTTACAATAAAGAAGAACAAATTGAGAACACCTTAAAAAACGTTCTTAACCAAAGTTTTTCTGATTTTGAAGTTATAATCGTGAACGATGGATCTACTGATAAAAGTTTACAAACAGCAGCATCAGTTTCCGATAGCAGAATACAAATTTATTCTCAAAAAAACGCAGGAGCTTCTAGTGCTAGAAATTTAGGTATAACAAAATCTTCCTCAAAATATATAGCGCTCTTAGATGCTGATGACACTTGGTATCCTAATCACTTAGAAGAACACCACAAGTCTATTATAAGGTTTACAGACGGCGATTTGTTTTGTAATGCTTATGCTTTAAAACTATCTGCATCTCATATTGAAAACGCTACTTATAACATTGAAACAAAAAACGAGCCCCATATTATAACAGATTACTTTAAAGCAAGTACAATACACCCTATAGGTTGGACTTCTGCATTAGTTATAAAGAAAAGTGCATTTGATGCTATTGGAGGTTTCAACGATACGATTATCTCTGGGCAAGATTTAGATCTTTTGATACGCTTTGGACTTAAAAAAACCGTGGTTTTTAATCCAACCATTACCTGTTATTATGATAAAACCGTACAGAACAGCCTATCTAAAGAAAACCATCAAGAAGGTAAATATCTGCTATTTAATAGCTTTACAGATGAAGAACTAAATAATAAATCATTACACCTATACCTTACCTTGAACAGATACTCGCTTGCCATACAATGTAAAAGAGCTAAAAATAAGAAAACATTTAAAAAACTATTGCCAGAAATTGATACATCCCTGCTTAATTGGAAACAGCGTCTTTTGCTGCAGACACCTTCCTCATTGGTTATCCTGCTAAAAAAAATACATCTGTTTTTAATTTCAAAAGGGTTTTATGTATCGTCTTATAAATAAAGTCCTTTAATCAAAAAAGGTGTCATAATTGATAGTATCCTTGATAATCCGTTTTCGTTCCTTAAAGTATTGACTAAAAATACTACGAGAAGAATCAACTTCATCAGCCGAAACATCTAACATATCAGCAATTGAATGAAAGAAATCATCTATCATGTAGCTTCTATTTTTAAAATAAGAAATGGTCTTTAACTTATTAAATTTTTCAGATTTCCAAAGGAAAAATGGCACTTCAAACATTTGTTTTGAATACACATCTTCATTGTGTCCTGCCATATCCAAATCTCTATACATTTCCTCTCCATGATCTGAGAAGTAAAGTGCAAAACTTTTTACATCTAAGCTGTCTAGTTTATTGATAACTTGAGAAATCACAAAATCATTATATAGTATTGCGTTATCATAATGATTAATTTTTGTTTTACTCTCATCAGATAGAAATTTTGTTTTGGGATTGTTTTTAAATTCATTAAATGCTTCAGGATACCTATTTTCGTAATGGTGATGTGTTCCCATTAGATGTAAAAAAATAGCTTTTTTTGGTACTGGTTCTTTTAAAGCATCATTAAATTCGTTTATTAAATCTCCATCTAAAACTTGATTGTTTCCTGCTATTGATGTAGTTAAAAATTTGTATTTATTCGCTGATAAGCTAATTTTTGTAATCATACTTTCAAAAGGTCCTATTGGTCTTTGATTTGAAAGCCAGTAAGTTTTAAAACCTATCCTATTAAATAATTGAATAATTGAGCCTTTAGAAATATTCTCGGGATTTTCATAATTACCTAAAGTTAAAATTTTGGCAAGTGCTCCTACAGAATAAGCATGTGGGCTAATTACATTATCATAAATTAATAATTCTGCTTCTCTCTTTTTCAAATTTGGTGTGGTCTCTCTATGATAGCCATAAATCTGGAGGTGATCTCTGTTAGTTGACTCTCCTATTAAGACGACATAAACTTCTTCTTCATCTTTCTTTGATACTCTTCTAACATTTTGAAAACTTCCTTTCTTATTGTCTTTATAGTTGCCTAATCGATTCGTTTCTGTGATGTATCCACTGATTGCTCTAGTTATAAGATAAGGTGTATTAGTGTCTATTAATTTAGTAAATTTTAAGAACACCAATATTAGCACAAACAAGCCCACAAGTTTAATCTTGGAAAAATTTTTGTTCCATAATCGTTCAAAATTCAATACTCTAAAATTATAAAGAGCTATTACTATTAAAACCAGAATCACGAACAAAAAGATAATTACTGGCTTATCTACGTAAAAAGCCAAAAACTCTTTACTCTCTTCTAAATTAGAATCAAGCATTACAAAAATGGCAGATGCACTAAAAAATGTTTTAAAAAGGTATTTATAGGTAACCTCAAAGAACAGAGTACACGCAAATAGAATTATGGAAATTATAAAGTAAATTATTGAAACCCTTCTATTACTTATAAAACCAAATGGAATAATAATAAGTGTAGCAAAAATTAAATTCTCAATTAAATTAAGAATGGTAGCTAGCGAGAAACCATTTAAATAACACTCAACAAAAAAAACGGGAATAGCAATGTAGATAAACCTCTTATATACGTTTAGAAAATCTTTCATATTTGATTTTTGTAAGCCAAAATACCGTTTATAATTTTAAAATAGGTTCTAAATATCTCACCTAATGTTATCTTACCCTTTCTTAGAAGAAAAAGGACATATTTAACGGCAAAAAAATAAGCAGACAAGTTATAGTCTATGTAGTAAATAGCACCCTTTGTCATTAAAAAACTATCACTTTCTACTTTACTTGTAGAGCTTTCTCGTTCATGTTTTACAATATAGGTATTCTCAAAAAACACATTCATTTTATGTTTGTGTACATCTCTTAAGAACAAATACTCCTCTCCTGATGGAAATTGACTGCCTAATCCAAAAAGCGTATTAAACCTAATCTTATGTTTCTCTATATCTTCTCTTCTAAAAGCTATTTCTATTGAAGACGATTTTGCTAATTCTTTTTTTGTTGATAAGAGCTTACTGTTTTGAGGGTAACCTTTATAATAATTACCATCAAATGTTTTTATCTTAAAAAGCACTACAGAAATAGTTTTGAGTTTTGAAAACGAATTTTTAATAGCATTTTCAAAACCTTCAACATACTCAACATCATCATCTGCAATTAAGCAAAT
Source organism: Hyunsoonleella flava (assembly GCF_004310325.1). GTDB lineage: Bacteria > Bacteroidota > Bacteroidia > Flavobacteriales > Flavobacteriaceae > Jejuia > Jejuia flava. Next base: position 378,127 of record NZ_SIRT01000002.1, on the reverse strand, counting down.
ATCTCCAATAGCATTTTCAAGAGCTAAATTTCTGCTTTTCGAAAGCCCTTTATCATATGAATTTATTACTCTTATATTTTTTTGATTAGAAGTTAATTCCTGTCCTATCGTAGTTTGATTGATTATTAAAATATTTAAGCTTCTTAAATCATGATGCGGAAACATATTATCTAGAAAAGAAAGCGAACTTCTGTCCATGGTAGAAACAAGAATTTCCAACCCCAATTTATGTTCTAAAGTTGATGCTTTCATAAAAACTATAAAGCTTTGTTACCCCCAATAAAGGTATTTCTTAAAATAAACAAAACCACTACAAAGTACAATATATACCTTACAAAATGCGCCATGATTACTCCTTCGGTACCGTAATAATCTATAAAATATACAGATAGTATATAAAAAATAACTACTGAAAAAAGCTCAGTAAGTATAAAATTTTTTGTTTGTTTTTTGGCCAAAAATTGATACGCAATTACAATAGCTATAAACTTAACTAAATCTCCCAATAATTGCCATTTAAAGTATTTTGACATTTCCAGAAATTCTGGTGTATAGAGTAACCTAATAATATAATCTTTTAATAAAAACACTAAAAAAAGACCTATAATTAGTGGTGGCAACAACATTTTATATATCTGTTTTACTTCTCTTCTAAAATCCAATGTATTGGAAATTCTAGAAAATTTCGGTAAGATATAAAGTGGAAAAATAGCAGCAGTAAACTGCATATATGTTTTGGAAATAGAGTTCATAGCTGTCCAGTATCCTGAATCTGAAATTCCTATTTTGCTTTCTATCAATCTTCTTATGGCAATATCGTTAATATTAATAAAAAGCACTACTAAAATACTCATCAAACTATAAGGAAGTAGTTTACTTTTAAAACTTGAGCTAAGTGTTACAGTTCTTAAATTTATATACTTAAAACTTGTTTTATAAGTAAGAATTAAGTAGCAAATAAATTGCACAAAAGGAATAGTAACAACGGCCAACAAACTTCCATAGAGACCATACTTATATGTTAAACCAACGATTAAAATTGCATTTATTGCAACTATTAATAGCGTAGATTTGGTAAAGGTTTTATATGCTGAAAGTCCGTTTAAGAGTGCGTGAATAATAGCGTTTAAGGAAAAAAACGGTATAACAAATGCTAAAATTTTAAATGCTATTTTAAAATCCCTCGCATTTCCAAAAAGTAATTGATTTAAGTTGTCCGCTCCAAAAAAAAGTATAACGAAAGATAGCAGAGCCGAAACTAAACTGAACAAAAAAGTAGTTGAGAATAATTGATTTAGCTTTTCTTTATCTTCTTTGTACTCAGCAATATATTTCACTAAACCATTTGAAGTACCTAAAACCGAAAACCTTTCGAAAAAAGCTATTACATTTTTTAAGTTACCTACTATTGCGATACCTTCAGCTCCAATAATTATGGCTAACACCTTTTGTGCCACCAAAGTAAAGCCCATTCTTGCAACCACAAGAAATGCATTAGCCGAAGTAACCTTAAACAATAAATTTTGTTTTATAAACTTAGGTAGTTTCAAAAAATAAATATGAACTAATTAACACTATTTCTTATCAGATTCAACTCCAAAAAGAGAGCTTCCAAATATTAACAAGATTACGCCATAATACATTAAATAGCTAACAAAATGACCAATTACTGCACCTTCAACACCATAAATTTTTATGAAGTATATACTCGTAGTATATAGAATTATGACCAAAAAAGCTTCGGTAATAATGTAATGCCAAAACATCTTTTTGGCCAAAAACTGGTATGCAATTATCATAGAAAGTACCTTAACGAAATCGCCTAAAAGCTGCCATAAAAACAAATCTTCAACAGGTTCAAACTCCTCAGTAAAAACTAATAAGACTATAAAAGGTCGTAATAAATATATTAGCACCAAGCCAAGTACAAAATAGGGCACAATGGTTTTGTAAAGTGAGAATACTTCTTTTTTAAATTCCTTAATATCGTTTATTTCAGAAAATCTAGGGATAATATATAAACCTAACAACGAACTTACCATCATAAGGTAGTATTTCGAAATTCTAAGCATTGCCTCCCAAAAACCAGCATCTTTATAACCGATAGTATCAATAATATGAGAACGAATAGCTAAAATAACTAGTGGCAAGATAACAGCCGAAAACAAGGCCATACCAGAGTAAGAACTTAACTTTTTTAAGTGAGTAAGACTAACGTGCCCTACACTTATTAAAGGCACCAAGCTTTTTCTATTAATGATACCAACTAAGGTGATTAAGAATATAAGGGATTCTGAAATAGCAACAGAAATCAACGCGCCGTCCAATTTGTTTTGATATATTAATAAAAGCGCCACACATAAACTTAAAACTTGCCCAATGATATTTATTATAATTAAGATTTTATACTTAGAAAACCCGTTCATAATAGAAAATGCAAACATATTTAGCGCATAAAAGGGCAGTACAATAGCAAAAATCTTTATTACATATTCGTAATCATTATATGTTGGAAAAATAAGGTCATTTATAGTTTCTGCTTGAAAGTAACAGAAAAAAGAAACAAGAATAGTCATTACAAAACCAACATAGTACACTGTTGATAGTATTTTACTAAGCCTTACTAGATCCTCTTTAAAATCATTTACATACTTAACGACTCCTTTGTAAAACCCAAGTGTGGCAAATGTTTGGGTAGAAGCCACAAAATTTCTAAGATTCCCAACAAGAGCCAAACCTTCTGCACCAATAATTACAGCAATAGCTTTTGATGTTAACAAACCTGCAATTACCCTAGTAAAAACTGCTGCAGTTTTTAGTGAAGTAGCCTTTATTAAAACCTTAGAACTTATATAATCTATTAGTTTTTTCAATTAGTTTAGTTGTTATTCTTAAACTATTACTATTAATAAATTTTGAGAGGGAATTGGTCGTTTATTAGTTTTCAAATATACAAAATGATTTATGTTCACATCAGCCAAACTAGAACTTCAGATTAGTGAGCTTTATGCTTACTAAATACCACTTCTCCATTCTCGTTTATGTATTCATAAACGCCAACAGGGGCATTTTTATTTATTATAGCATAACTTTTATCTCCTTCTAAGTGTCTTAAATACTTTGTGTCATCACTTAAATATGAAAATAAAATTCTGAACAAGTTTACTGGGGTTTTAAATTTATCATCAAAATCAGGAACTTTATTCGGCCATTTTATGGCTAAAGCCGAAGTATAAATAGAATTAATTGTAGTCTCATTAGTTTGTTTTATTCTACTTTCCATGCTGTAATTTAACCCTATGTATCCACCATGGTCTGCCATAATTACTATCAAACTGTTCTCATCTTTATTATTAATAATATTTATAATTTCTTTTAAAGTTTGGTTTGCCTTTTCTAGTTCAGATAAGTAAAATTCTCGCTCCCCTTTTATTCCTCTTGATTCGCTCTTATTAACTGATACATGGCTAGGACGCATTATTCTTAAAAAATAAAAATTATCGGTTTCAGTATTATTACTTACCAACGTATCCATAGTACCTACTAAACTCTTATTTATCTCAAAACCCCTTGCCAAATATGAAACTTCACTAAGATCAATATTACAATAATCATAATATAAGTGTGGTCGGTTTACAAGGAGATACGAGCGCTCCAATAAAAGGAAACTCTTATAGCCATTTTTTTTAAGGATGGAAATTACGGGATTATCGCCTGCAATTACCTTTCTTGTGCCATACAATTCTTTACCAGAAGGTGAATTATTGTAATAATGGTGTTTCATCGCAAACATTGAACTATTTGAACTTAAAGTGGAGATATAATTACTTCTAAAGTCACTGTAAAATTTAAAATCATTATCCTTTAAAAAAGACTCAAAATTACTGTTATCATAATTATAAGGTACATCTTTTAGCTTTGAAAAATTAGCATACCCATCAGGTTGTATGACATAAATATTTGGTTTTTTTTTAAATACAACGTTTTCAATGTCATCTGGTTGGGCCATCCATTTTGATGAATAGTTGGTTACTTTATAAATATCTGGAACTAGTTTTAATAGAACAAAAAATGCCAATAAATATTGAAACACTATTATCTTCTTTATGTGTCTAGAAAAAACAATACCTATCAAAATAGCAACCGTAATTGCTAATACTAAAGCTTTAGTTTTGAAGCCATAAGTTGAAATAACCACAAAAGCACTAAAAGTAATTAGATTAAAAATAGGGATTAAGTATTTAAGATATCTTTTATTTTTATCTATTCTCTCAAAAAATATGTACAGTAAATAAAAAACACAAATTGGAATAAAAACATAGCACAAAATGAAAAACCCAAACTGTTCCCAAGAATTAACCAGTGTAAAATTAGAATTGTAATAATATAGAAACGGATATAAACCTGTTGCTATAGCTGCTATTATGGGATATTCCTTTTTACTTTCAAGAAAGGCTAATATTCGTGACCTTAATTTAAACATCCTTTATTCTTTTCAATAAAAACATCACTCTTTCGCTACCCTCAATTTCTTTTTTTTCTACAGTTTCAAAAAACTCTGAATACGCTTTTTCAAAATTCTCTAAGGAATAAAAATCAAAATGATTCTTAAACTCTGCTTTAGAATTTAATAAGCGCTCTACCCATGAATCATTCTTTTTAGGAAATTCAAGTATTAAAATTTTGGAAAATGAAGCAAAAAATCGGGCAGACATATGAAAAGTTACATTACCCGACAAGGTCATATGATGAATTAGCGCTAAGGCCAAAGTTACATCTAAATTAAAATCTTTGATTCTTTGCAGAAAAGAAGCCCTTTCCTTATTATTAAATCCAATAGAAGCAGATGGGTTTAAAACGTCTAAAACGAAGGGCAACATATAATTTTCCTTATGCTTCTTAACTTTTAGATGATTAAAATCTACAGCATTATTATCTATATCACAAACTAATGCCTGCTTTACCTTACTGGCAATTGCTCTTACAAAAGTCCCATCATTACCACCTATATCAATAATATTTTGAGGGTTTAATTTAGACACCCAAGTATTGATTACCTCAGCTTTCAAACCAAAAGAAGTATCGGAATAATTGGTTTTATCATAATAATTGCCCCATTCGGTATATTCTTTTAATTTCAACTTTTTAACAAAGCCATACAAACTCTCAATAATCTTTAACTGACCTCCTTTTGATAAAGATTTTACCTTAGCCTCTCCTTTATAGTTTTCGCTATGTTTACCTTCAAATTTTGCCAATAGGTGAACATTTGTATATATAATTGGATTTAGTTTAGACTTAAAAGGCAACATAGACGATAGCATTCTTAGCGGAATACCATCAATAAACTCACGCATTAATTTAAGCGATTGAGAACCATGATAATGTGCCAGAAGAAGTGGTGCTAAAAAATGTGAAATAAACTGTTTATAAGCACGCCAAGGGTAGTTTTCTTTATAAAAATCAAAGGATAGTGTATCTATAAAAATTGAAGACCCCTGATGAAATGTAATATTGAACGCTGAAGCATCTTTTAATGAATACCCTTGATCCAGACTAAATTTTTGAAGTTTTAAAGTTAATAATGCCGCTTCTTTGTATTGATTAAAACACCACTCGTAAGGATATGTAATGAATGGTATTTGTTCTGGTTGGATAATAATATCAGAACTTGTGCTTGAGAGTTCCTCATGAGGAATCAAAATGTTGTTATTGAACAATCTTTTATAAAAGCCTGAATCTCTTAGGGATTTGTACTGTTCAAAATAAATAGGCTTAATAACTCGTTTAATAACACCATTGTCTAAAAACACATAACCTGAAGGGTCTCTAAATGAGGAAGGAATGGCTTTTTTAGGAGTCACTAGAATTTTTATTTTCTAAATCGGAATTCTCAATATCTATATCATCAAACATATCTTTTTCTTCATCTTTAATTAAGCCCAAAAAAGATTTGATTTTATACATCAAGTTTTTTGAAAACAATACTACCCCTGCTATAGCAGCAACAATGGCTTGAACTATCATTGCCCCGATTGTAGGATCGAAATATAGAAAATGCATCATTAGATATTTTCGGTAAATATAAGAACTCTATTGCCTCTTATATAATAAATAATAGAGATTCACTAAAAAAATGGCCGTATTTGCAATTATTATGGGCAAACCTATCCTTAATGTTGGCAGTAAAAACCCATAGATAATAAATAGAATACACCCAACCATATTCACCATTCGCAGTACTCTGACAGATTTCATCGCAAAGGATAATAATACCATTAACGATGCGAGATAACCAACACATTCCGTTAATGTTATTCCGAATAGCTCCATAGCATGCTTATTATATTTAGGTAATAATACCCCAAACTAGGTTTACCTAGTTAAATACTTTTATTACGCTTGCGCTCGACCTCAGTGAGGTATATTTTTCGGAGTCTTAAATGATTTGGTGTTACCTCAACATATTCATCTTTTTGAATATATTCCAATGCTTCTTCCAGAGAAAACTTGATAGCAGGCACAATTTTAGCTTTATCATCTGCTCCGGCAGAACGTACATTACTCAATTTTTTGGTTTTCGTTACATTCACCGTCATATCATCACCACGCGAATTTTCACCAATCACCTGTCCTTCATAGATATCTTCACCTGGGTCGATAAAAAACTTACCTCGTTCTTGCAATTTGTCAATTGAATATGGAATAGCCGTTCCGTTCTCCATAGATACCAAACTTCCATTTTGACGCTCTGGGATTCCCCCTTTTATTGGCTGATATTCCTTAAAACGGTGCGCCATAATGGCTTCTCCAGCTGTGGCAGTTAACAATTGATTTCTTAAACCGATAATTCCTCTAGATGGAATAATAAATTCACAAACCATACGATCGCCTTTGGCTTCCATACTCAACATTTCGCCTTTTCGCATCGTTACCATTTCAATGGCTTTTCCTGAGACATGCTCTGGCAAATCAATGGTCATTTCCTCAACAGGCTCACATTTAACACCATCAATTTCTCTAATTATAACCTGCGGTTGTCCTATTTGAAGCTCATAACCCTCACGACGCATAGTTTCTATCAATACTGATAAATGCAAAACACCGCGGCCAAAAACCATAAATTTATCAGCACTATCTGTTTCTTCAACTCTTAGTGCTAGGTTTTTTTCTAACTCTTTGGTTAAACGCTCTTTAATATGACGAGAAGTGACATATTTACCATCTTTTCCGAAAAAAGGTGAGTCGTTGATAGTAAAAAGCATACTCATGGTAGGCTCATCAATTGCTATGGTCTTCAAACCTTCTGGATTTTCAAAATCGGCAACCGTATCACCTATTTCAAAACCTTCAAGCCCCACTATGGCACAAATATCCCCAGCTTTTACCGCATCAACTTTTTTACGACCTAAGCCTTCAAACGTGTGTAATTCTTTTATTCTGGATTTTACGATTGCACCATCACGCTTAACCAATGAAATATTCTGATTCACCTTTAATTCGCCACGGGTTAATCTCCCGATGGCTATTCTGCCTGTAAATGATGAGAAATCTAACGAGGTAATTAGCATTTGTGTAGTCCCCTCTTCAATTTTAGGTGAAGGAATATGCTCTATTACCATATCCAAAAGCGGTTCGATATTTTCAGTTTCATTTTGCCAGTCCTCACTCATCCAATTGTTTTTGGCAGAACCGTAAACTGTTGGAAAATCTAATTGCCATTCTTCCGCACCTAATTCAAACATTAAATCGAACACTTTTTCATGCACCTCATCAGGTGTACAGTTTTCCTTGTCTACTTTATTGATAACCACACAAGGTTTCAGACCTAAATCAATAGCTTTTTGAAGCACAAAACGAGTTTGAGGCATTGGTCCCTCAAAAGCATCAACAAGCAACAACACACCATCTGCCATGTTCAACACACGCTCTACTTCACCACCAAAATCAGCGTGACCAGGAGTATCAATAATATTAATTTTTGTGTCTTTATAAATTACAGAAACATTTTTAGAAGTAATGGTAATGCCCCTTTCACGTTCCAAATCGTTATTATCAAGAATTAAATCACCTGTATTTTCGTTTTCACGAAAAAGTTGACAATGGTACATAATTTTATCTACCAATGTTGTCTTTCCGTGGTCTACGTGAGCAATTATCGCAATGTTCTTTATGTTCTTCATTCTGAATCCCTTATTTAAGCGTGCAAAGGTACTGCATATTTTAACATTTAATACCAAAATTAGTTAATTATATGTTATATGAACGATATCAAAAAACTATTTAGCCCTTCAATTCGTTTAAATAATAAAGTATTTTAAAGATTATCGAAAATGAATTTTATCAAAGATTGCTCAAAACACACACCTTACCTATATTTTATTGTAGTAACAGCCTATCTCTTTAAAACCGTTAACCAAACAGAAGGCATTAGCGCGTATCCCATTTTACTTTTTGGCACCCCATTTTTATGGCAAATTATAAAACCTAACAAAAAGCTAAACTTCACATTAGGCATTACATTTGTTTGCCTTTCGTCCTATCTCATTTTAGCATTCCTATCAGACATGTTACAACTAGTATCACTCTCACAGCCTATAAAGGAACTCACAGTATATGGTGGCATCTTTATATTTGCAAGCTTAATCATGGCATTGTGGATTATTAGAAACTCTTTAAACAAAAGCCTATAAGTTTTTAGGGTGTTACCCTGCGGGTCGTGCTTTCCGCTAATAGTTTTGGCTTGATGCGCGCCTCGCCAAAAGCTGCCGCTACAATAACTAAAACACCTGCCTGCCAACAACAGTGTAATTCCAAAATTAAGCCTCATCAAATCACATCATTTCCTTAACTTTACGCTTTAAATGTAAAATACATGCAACTAAGCGATATTCCTAAGTTAAAACACACCAATTCCAATAATTTCTTTTTGCTATGTGGCCCATGCGCCATTGAGGGTGAAGATATGGCACTACGTATTGCGGAAAAAGTAGTTTCTATTACCGATAAATTAGAAATTCCATACATATTTAAAGGTAGCTTTAAAAAAGCAAACCGCAGCCGTATTGATAGTTTCACAGGCATTGGCGATGAAAAGGCATTAAAAATTTTAAAGAAAGTTTCAGATACTTTTAATGTACCCACGGTTACCGATATTCATGAAATAACTGATGCTGAAAAAGCTGCTGAATATTTAGATGTGCTTCAAATTCCTGCATTTTTGGTACGCCAAACGGATTTGGTCGTTGCGGCAGCCAAAACTGGTAAAGTCGTAAACTTAAAAAAAGGACAGTTTATGAGTCCCGAAGCGATGAAACATGCAGTACAAAAAGTAAAGGACTCAGGAAGCAATAAAGCTTGGATAACCGATAGAGGTACTATGTTTGGCTATCAGGATATGATTGTAGACTTTCGGGGCATTCCAACGATGCGCCAATATGCACCAGTTGTTTTGGACGTTACCCATTCGTTGCAACAGCCCAACCAATCTGCGGGAGTTACTGGTGGGCGTCCAGACATGATTGAAACGATTGCTCGCGCAGGTATAGTAAATAATGTGGACGGTTTATTTATCGAGACTCATTTTGATCCCGCTAACGCCAAGAGTGACGGGGCCAATATGTTGCATCTGGATAATTTAGAACTGTTATTAACTAACTTAGTTTCTATTAAAAAAACTGTAAATAGCTTGAAATAATAGTATTTTAGTAACCGTTAATTACTAGAAAACTATGGAAAACAACAAACGAGGCGGGGACGCACCGATACAATGCGAATTAGAAGCAAACAAAAATTATGCATGGTGCACCTGCGGGCACAGTGATGAACAACCGTTCTGCAATGGATCACACAGAGCAGCAAAAGCTACGCCATCAATGGTATTTACGGTAGATGAAGATAAAACTGCTTATCTATGCACATGCAAGCAAACTAAAAACCCTCCTTATTGTGATGGTTCACATAACTAAACATTCAAAGTTATAGTGACACATTTTACTTATTATAAAATAATTTTCCCTTTTGTTTTTTTGCTTCTTCGAGTATGGCTATAAAAATAGTGTCATCAATTTCTTCTAAAGACGAGTAGCGTAGTGATTTTACAACTTTGCGATTTTCACTAACGAGGTATTCATCAAATTTAGACAAGGATGCCGAATGCCAAAACCCAATATCTACAAACTGTTTTTTATGGCTTGCATTTAAATAACAGATAGGTGTTTCGCCATGGTAATAACAAGGGATTCTCCATTTGTATTTTAATTCTGCTTCTGGAATAGTCCGTTCAATTATCATTTGAATATGTAATAGAATAGAACGATACGGATCTGGTTGGTTGAGGATATATTCTTCGGCTGGATTCATGAGCAATTCTCTAAGTAATTTTTTTAATATTAGATATCTTCATTTACAACCCTTTAAATTTTTTCGAGTCTTAAAACCTTTCCAAAATTCTTTAGAATTTTCAAAATTTAAATCGACATTAATTGGCTCCAAGCTAACACTTATATCAGTTGCTAAGTTATATAGTTCAATTTTATTTTTTCCAATATATTTTATCTCTGCTTTCCAATTATCTCTCCATTCGCCGAACGATTCAAAATAAAGAGTATCATTATTAATTTTAACTTGTTTCCATTCAGATAACTTCACCCACTCACTTTCAGATGCAACCCTCATAAAATCTCCCTTGAAATATACTTCTGCATATTCTCCATAATTACATATAGAATAATTCCCATCAAGATTTCGGTCGTTCTTACAACTATAAAATAATACTAAAATCAAAGTTATATTCCAGAGTTTGGATCTCATCTAAACTTTAAGCAAAAATTTTAACCATCAATAAAATTAACAAAAATTTATTCAGGTAAATTAAAATTATTTTATTTACTTTGTATTTCAAAGTACTTTAAAATGGAATCAAAAGATTATCTAAAAGACATTAGCGAAATTAAAAATATGATGAATAAATCCTCCCGCTTTATTTCACTAAGTGGATTGTCTGGAATTTTAGCAGGGGTTTATGCATTAATAGGTGCAGCAATAGCGTATTGGTTAGTAATGACTTATAGCAACGGCATTTTAATTTTAGATGGCTGGGTTTATGAAACCTGTCTTCTCACTTTAGTAATTGTGGCAATATTAAGCATTGGTACTGGTATTTTATTAACCACAAGAAAAGCCAAAAAAGATGATGCAAAAATTTGGGATAGCACTTCCCGTCGTTTGGTATTAAACTTTTTGATTCCTCTAGTTGTCGGAGGTCTTTATATCTTAATCATTTTAAGTCAAGGTAAATACGGGCAATCAGGAGGGTTAATGTTAATTTTTTATGGCTTAGCATTAGTTAATGCATCAAAATATAGTATTGGAGATATTCAATTTTTAGGCTACGTTCAAATAATTTTAGGATTGATTGGAGCTTGGAAACCTGGTTATGGCTTTTGGCTTTGGGTGATTGGTTTTGGGTTAATGCATATTATTTATGGTTCGTGGATGCACTTTAAATATGATGTTAAAAAGCAATAGCAATTTCGATTTGCATTATGAAAGTCCTCAAAAATATTCTCTTAGTTATAATATTCATAGTAATTGATTTAGGTTTATGGATTATTATTGGATTAATCCTTTTAAATTATGAAGATTTTTATGACGAATCAAAAGGAGAATATTTCAGTTTAGAAAGTATGTCATTAATTGAAAAAGTAGCGTATTTCTCTTATTATCTTTGGATAATTTTGAATATTGCATTAATCATATACATCGCATACCGCCTAATAAAAAAATATATAATCAAAAATTAAGATTCCTGTCTTTGCAGAAAACGATATGAGCATCATAAACAACATAAATAAACTATTTGATCACCGAATTAGGCTAGGCATCATGTCTATTCTAATGGTTAACGAATACGCTGATTTTAATATGTTGAAAGAGCTTTTAGGAGCTACGGACGGCAATTTGGCAAGCCATACCAAAGCACTTGAAAAAGCTGAATATATAAAAGTAGAAAAACAATTTATAGGACGAAAACCCAATACCCGCTACTCTACCACAAAACTAGGTAGAGCTGCATTTAGAAAACATATTGAAGCCCTCGAGGCTATTATCAATAAGCAAAAATAATTTTTTTATCACTTTACTTTGAATTTCAAAGTACTTTAAAAATCATAACAATGGAAACACAAGAACACACACCACAAAACAACAAATTTGGCCATTGGCTTAAAACATCAATTACAGCACGCATGCTTATGGTTGGATTTTTAGTTATCATTCTATTAATCCCATTATCGTATATCAGCAGTTTAATTAACGAGCGCGCTTATAGACAACAAGATGTTGTAAACGAAATCAATCAAAAATGGGGCAACAATGTTTTAGTTTACGGCCCTATATTAAAGCTTCCATATAAAACCTATACGGAAACCAAAACGTATAATGAAAAAACAAAAACCTACTTTAAAGAAACCCAAACGCACATTAAATATGCTTACGTATTTCCAGAGCAACTAAACTCTAAAGTAGAAGTAAACTCCAAAACTTTAAAACGTGGCAATTTTGAATCTGCTGTGTTTACCACTCAAATGGACTTTGCTGGACACTATATTCCGGTTGACTTGACCGCTAAGGGTATTAAACCCAAAGATATTATGTGGGACAAAGCAAAAATCGTTATTAAAACTTCAAATCTAAAAGGTATCAAAAGTGAAGTTCAAATAAAGCTAGAGGATAAAGCCTATAATTTTGAAACCAATTTTAACCAAAATAAAAATAATAATCTCGATGTATTAGAGTCTAGTTTCATTAAAGATGCAGACCTATTCAAATCTAAAAATACAGATTTCACCTTCTCAATTACGTTTAATGGTAGCCGAAAAGTTGAGCTTATTCCTATAGGCAAAACAACTACCATGCACATGACTTCCAATTGGGCAGACCCAAGTTTTATGGGCAATTATCTGCCTAACGATGAAACCAAACAAATCTCTAAAGATGGATTTAAGGCAGACTGGAAAGTACTGCACATCAATCGTGCTTTTTCACAACAACACCTTAAAAGCATTCCCAACCTTACTCAATTTGCATTCGGCACAAAGTTTATGGTCATGGTAGACGAATATCAAAAAAGTGAACGCTCTGCAAAATACGGTTTCCTTGTAATCGGTCTTACATTTTTAGTATTCTTCCTCATTCAAACATTAAGCAAAATCAACATTCATCCTTTTCAGTACTTAATGATTGGGCTGGCGCTTACTATGTTTTATACACTTTTAGTCTCAATATCAGAGCACAGTAATTTCTTAAAAGCCTATTTAATAGCAGGAATATCAGTGATTGTTCTCATCACACTATACTCAAAATCTATATTAAAAACATTTAAGTTCCCATTATTCATTGGGGCATCGTTAAGTGCATTATATGCGTTTATCTATGTCATCATACAACTCGAAAACTATGCACTACTAGTAGGCAGTATAGGTCTGTTCCTCATACTCGCCATCGTCATGTATGTATCCCGAAAAATAGATTGGAACAATGGTTAATTGTATTGGTTAGTGTTTTTTTTGAGGGCGTTTCCCCCGCCCAAAAGCGGGGGTCGCGCTTTACTCATCTCATTTTATTTCAAATTTATGAAATCGTGAATGTAAACATTTCACTACTCGCTCCCTCCTACGTCGGGGAGCTCAAACAGGCCGTTCAATCGCTAACGCAAAAGACACCGATGAAAAATTTAATAACAGCAAGTAAATCCATTGCCTTTATAAGCTTTATAATTGGCACTATTCTGTTTGCGCTACAAATGTATAATACCACTTCATTTGCATTTGTTTATCCTGGAATACTATTCATAATTATAGCATTCATATTAAATACTATAACATTTTTAGCTCTTGGGTTTTCAATGTTGGGGTCGAGTACCGACAAAACAGAGATTCTAAAAACCATAGGTATTGTACTACTAAATATCCCAATTGCATTCATTTATTTCTATATACTAATTGAATTTATATGAAACTCAAATTCCACAAAACATACGCATTAATAACACTGCTTTTATTTCTAACAGAAGCACTAATAGCAATCTACCTAAAAACTGGCTTTATTCGTCATACTGTTGGTGACTTTCTAGTTGCAATTCTCATGTACAGTTTTTTTAAAATTTTTATTGAAGACAACCATTTTAAAATAGCTATATCTGTTTTAGCATTTGCCTTTGTTATAGAATTTTTGCAGCTCACTAATTATCTAAAGCTATTCAATTTACAAGATAATTATCTCGCAAAATTGATTTTAGGTAGCTCATTTCATATCTCAGATTTAGTGGCTTACACTCTCGGTATCATTACCGTAGTAGGCTTAGAATACAAAATATATAAACTATGGATTACGTAAAAAACCTCTTTTTGTCCCGATTCAAAACGTTTGCGTTAGTAAGCGTTTCCATGCTATTTAGCATCATTTTATTAATGATTAGAATGAAGTTAACACATTCATTCTTCTACTTATTTTTAGTATGGAATTTATTTCTGGCAGCCATTCCCTTTGCCATAACCACATATTTAATAAGTATCCCCAAACCTAATTGGTTGTGGTTAGTACTTTGTTTTGGGGTTTGGCTGCTTTTTTTACCCAATGCGCCCTACATCGTTACAGATTTGCTGCATTTAAAAATGGGCAATACCTCACTTTTATGGTTAGATGTTTTAGTTGTTTTATCCTTTGCCAGTAATGGGCTATTACTGTTTTTCTTATCAGTATTAGACATGAAAAGTATTCTAAAACCTTATGTGAGTGCTTCTAAAATCAAGTACTTAATTTTTAGTCTTTTTTTCTTAAATGGTTTTGGGGTATATCTTGGGCGGTTTTTACGTTACAATTCTTGGGAAATATTAAGTAATCCTAAATATTTATTTGAAGATATTTTTACCATCCTATTACAACCGTTTTCTAATCCAGAAGCTTGGTTATTCACATTTCTATTTGGTCTCTTTTTAAGTTTAGGGTTTTGGATGTTCCAGTCACTTAATACAACGCACAAACAAAGTCAGTCATGAAAGTAAAACTTATACTACCCGCGTTGGCAGAAGCCGAAAGTCCATTTTGGAGACCCATAAAATACTCATTATTCCCGCCTTTGGGATTAGCTACTTTAGCTGCATTTTTGTCACCAGATGATGAGATTGATTTACAGGATCAGCATGTAGAAACATTAAAATTTAATGACGAACCAGACTTGGTGTTAATTCAAGTCTACATTACCAATGCCTACAGATCTTACAAAATTGCTAATAGCTATAGAGCTAAAGGATGTTACGTTATTCTTGGTGGGTTACATGTTACTTCTTTACCAGATGAAGCCGCAAAACATGCCGATTCTATTTTTTTAGGACCAGGTGAAGATACGTTTCCTGAGTTTTTAAAAGATTTCAAAAACGGAAACCCTAAAAAGAGATACAGTTCTTCTGTGAGAACATTAACTACTTTACCACCTATTAGACGCGATTTAATTAAACGCCATAAATACTTAGTGCCAAACTCAATTGTAGTTACAAGAGGTTGCCCACATCACTGTAGTTTTTGCTACAAAGATGCATTTTTCCAAGGTGGTAAATCATTTTACACACAATTAGTCGATGATGCACTTGCTGAAATTGACCGACTTCCTGGTAAACATCTTTATTTTTTAGATGATCATTTATTGGGTAATGCCAAATTTGCTACCGACCTTTTTGAAGGGATGAAAGGTATGAATCGTGTTTTTCAAGCGGCATCTACAGTAGATGCAATTTTGAGAGGTAATCTTATTGAAAAAGCAGCAGAAGCTGGTTTACGCAGTGTATTTGTAGGTTTTGAAACATTTTCACCGAACAACTTAAAACAAAGCAATAAAAAACAGAATCTTAAAAAGGACTATGAAGCAGCTGTAAATCGGTTGCATGCCTTGGGCATCATGATAAATGGCAGTTTTGTATTTGGTTTAGATGAAGATGATAAAGATGTGTTTAAACGAACGGTTGATTGGGGTGTAAAAAATGCCGTAACCACTTCTACTTATCATGTTTTAACACCTTATCCTGGAACAAAATTATACAAGGATATGGAGCAGCAAAATCGAATCGTTACAAAAAACTGGGACTTATATGATACTAGGAATGTAGTGTACAAAACCACAAATTTATCAGCAGAAGAATTAAAAAACGGTTATGATTGGGCATATAAAGAATTTTACAAATGGTCCAACATTTTTGAAGCAAGTTTTAACCATGAATCGCATAAGCATAAACTAAAACACCTTCTCTATTCTGGCGGTTGGAAAAAATTTGAACCGCTTTGGAATTTTATAATTAAGACCAAAAACTTAAATAACATGTTGCCTTTATTGGAGTCAATTTTATCTAAAGTGAACTATAATAAAATGAACCAGTCTGTTATTCTTGAAAGTAAAACTCAAATAAATACTTACTCCAAACCATCCACATAATCCCGTAAATAGCTAAATCGTTCTGTTAATTCTCCGTTTTCAGTGATTTTGGCACGTTCTAAAATACCATTTGCATCATTATTGAAAAATGCAGGAATAACATGCTGTAGAAACATCTCTCCGAAACCTTCACTAGCGTCTTGTGGTAATTCACAAGGAAGATTATCTACTGCCATTACAGTTATGGCGTTTTTGGTTTTATAATCTACTTCAGATTCGGTTTCTGGGTCGTAGCCGTAAATGGGGTCTGCTATGGTTGATGCGCGTAATGTAGTGGCCACTGGACCATCAACATCACAACTTACATCTGCCACAACTTTGATATTAAAATCTTTCGATTTTACATCTGCTCTTGTGTAAAGATATGGTGCACCATCTCCGTAAAAATGACCAGCAATGTAGTAATCAGTCACTTTAGCGAATCTCATAAAATTGGATTCGTACTTTTCTGGGTGATTGAAAAAATCAAACACATCGGTTACTTGGGTTCCATCCAATCGTTTATTGTAATCTAGTACATCTATTTTACAATACACAGGTTCTTCGTAGTTTTTATTGAGATAGTCTTCTACTGAAACCGATTTGATATTCATGGCATCCAGCATTTCTTGAGAACCTCTTGCTACTTTACCACTTCCTGTGAGTAATATTTTGATGGTTGGCATGTCGATTTTATTTAGCTCATCAATTAAAGCAGCTTGATTTGGTAATGGACCTGCTTTTGGCAATTCCCAAGAATTGTATTTTAAGCCCCAAGCTCTAAATCCGTTATATGCACCAACAATACCTGCGTAACGTCCAAACCCAATTAACCTGAATCCTTTTTCGTTGACTATGGTTTCATGGTCATACAGTTCAATATTCTTCTCTAAAATGGCTTTTAATAGCTTTCTGTTATAAGGTTGCTTTTTTATGGTATGCGAAAAGAAAAAGTATTTTTTATTCGGAATTAAAGCGTCAATTGGCACTTCTTTTACACCTATCATCACATCGCAATCTGACACATCGTCGGTAACTTCAAAACCTTTTGATGCATAAGCTTCATCTAGAAAAACACGTATATCTGAAGACTCTACTTTAAACGTAGCTTCGGGATATTTTGCTTTGGCGTCGGCTAGTTTTGATGGCGAAAATACCACACGACGGTCTGGTGGGTTTTTACGTTCTTTGATGATGGCGAATTTCATATCTGTTGTTGATTTGTTTAATTGTTGATACGTTTAACTGCATACTGCGACTGTACACTGCCAACTGATAATTTGGAATAATTTTTGCTCTAAATTAGTTGGATTTGGCATGATTAGCAAAGTTTTTGGTAAATTTGCCGCTTGCGTTAGGGATTGAACGGCATGTTTGAGCTCCTCGCAGAGAGCGAGTAGTGAAAGCCCGACCCCTTGTGGGTAACGCCCTAATGTTTATTACTATTCTATTGATAACGGGGTCGACTGGTTTTGACAGCGAGATTAATTGAACGGTAAGCACGTCGTGTAATGGCATTGAAACACGTAAAAGGCTAGACCAAATTTTAAACGGCGAGAATAACTACGCTTTAGCTGCATAATCTGAATTATAGTAGGATTGGCCTAGGTACACAAGGTGTACAAGCTAAATGTCTCCGGAAAGCCTTGGTTAATGGCGTTCCTTTTTAAGGCATCGTAAATATTGACTAAGATTGGGTAGTGCTTTGGTGCCCTTTCGAGATTTAGAAGCTAAGTTGTAAGTAGGCTGTCTTTAGCCAGCTTGCAATCGAAAACCCAAGAATAGACTAAACGTGTAGAAAGCCCTTTGGTTACTTGTTTGGACGAGAGTTCGATTCTCTCCGACTCCACAGAAAGGCTCCAATGACAATTTTTGTTGTTATTGGAGTTTTTACTTTTAATAATGTTATTTTTTTATTAAAAATTAAAATATCTGTTAGTCCAATAGTTAAATTTGAAAAAAAACTATCATGACTAATTCAAAATTCTTCATCGCTTTAATGATGATTTTTTGTTTTGCACTAAACGGAAGCGCGCAGAAATCATCAGAAACTAAAAAAGATTCCACATTAACTGGTTTAAAATTTAGAAGTATTGGTCCCGCTTTTATGTCTGGACGTATTGCTGATATTGCCATAGACCCCAACAACCAAAACATATGGTATGTTGCAGTAGGTTCAGGAGGTGTGTGGAAAACTGTTAATTCTGGCACTACTTGGACACCGTTAACGGACAAAGAATCGTTCTATTCTACGGGATGTATCACCTTAGACCCTAATAATTCGAATGTAGTTTGGTTAGGTACTGGTGAAAATGTTGGTGGAAGACACATTGGCATTGGTGATGGTATTTACGTAAGCTACGACGGCGGGAAAAGTTGGAAAAATAAGGGACTTAAAAAGTCTGAGCATATTTCTAAAATTATAGTTAATCCAAAAAACTCTGATGAAATTTGGGTTGCTGCACAAGGTCCATTATGGAGTTCTGGTGGAGAGCGGGGCTTATATAAAACTACGGATGGTGGCGACACTTGGAAGCTAGTATTGAGCGATAATGAATGGACAGGAGTAACCGATATTGTTATAGATCCGAGAAACGAAAACATACTTTATGCTGCCACCTGGCAACGCCATAGAAACGTTGCTGCATATATGGGCGGCGGTCCCGGGACTGCCATTTACAAAAGTACAGACGGGGGAGAATCTTGGAATAAGTTAAAAACCGGGTTACCAAAAACAGATATGGGCAAAATAGGTTTAGCCATTTCTCCTATAAATCCTGATGTGATATATGCTGCTATTGAGTTAGAAAGAAGAACCGGTGGCATTTACAGATCGGAAAATCAAGGGCTGAGTTGGAAAAAAATGTCGAATACCGTTTCGGGCGGTACCGGTCCACATTACTATCAAGAGTTAATTGCATCGCCCCATGTTTTTGATAAACTTTATTTAATGAACAACAGCACATTGTATTCTGAAGATGGAGGAAAGACTTTTAACGTCATGAAAAAACTCAACAAACATGGCGACGACCATAGCTTAACCTTTAGACCTGATGACCCTAATTATATGTTGATTGGAACTGATGGTGGAATTTACGAATCGTTTGATGGCTCAGAAACATGGAAGTTTGTGAGCAACCTTCCTATTACGCAATTTTACAAATTGGCGGTAGATGATGCTGAACCCTTTTACAATATTTACGGAGGCACACAAGACAATAATTCTCAAGGAGGTCCTTCAAGAACGTTCAGAACCAATGGGATTGCGAACTCTGATTGGTTTGTGCTCTTGGGAGGCGATGGGCATCAACCTGCCACAGAACCAGGAAACCCCAATATTGTTTATGCACAATCACAACAGGGTAATTTGCACAGGGTAGATAGAACGACTGGAGAAGCGGTATATATAAAACCACAATCGGATATTGATGAACCTTATGAACGTAACAATTGGGACTCTCCAATTTTAGTGAGTCATCACGACCCAAAGCGTCTTTACTTTGGCACACAGCGCGTTTGGAAATCTGATGATAGAGGCGATAGCTGGACACCTATTTCTAAAGATTTAACAAAAAATGAAGAACGTTTGTCATTGCCGATAATGGGCAAGCAACAAAGTTGGGATGCTGCTTGGGACGTTTATGCCATGTCTACTTACAACACCATTACTTCTCTTGCAGAATCTCCGTTGGATGAAAATGTTTTATATGCAGGAACGGATGACGGTATTATTCAGTATACCAAAAATGGAGGAAGCTCTTGGACCAAACTGTTAGTTGGTAGTTTACCTAATGTCCCATCAACAGCTTTTGTAAATGATATTAAAGCTGATTTGCACGATGTAAATACAGTTTATATTGCGTTGGACAATCATAAATTTGGAGATTACAAGCCCTACTTATTGAAGAGTACAAATGGTGGGAAATCATGGAAAAACATCGTAAATGGCATACCAGGAAATACACTAATATGGCGAATTGTGCAAGATCATGTAGACCCTAATTTAATGTTTTTAGCTACAGAATACGGTATTTATGTTACCTTAAACCAAGGTGAAAAGTGGATGAAGTTTTCAGAAGGTTTGCCCACCATTTCTTTTAGGGATTTGGCTATTCAAAAGCGAGAAAACGATTTGGTTGCTGCTTCATTTGGACGTGGTTTTTATATCTTGGATGACTATAGCCCCCTAAGGAATATGGATGCTAGATCCTTTTCGTCGGCCGCTTTATTTAAACCCAGAAAGGCTTTACAGTACAAACCTGTAAGTGGTGGTACGTCAAGTCAGGGAGGTTCATACTTTACGGCCAAAAATCCCGACTATGGGGCGGTTTTTACTTATTACCTGCCAGAAAGTTTTAAAAGTTTAAAAGCAAAGCGTCAAAAATCTGAAAAGCAGTTAAAAAAGGAAAACAAGAATATTCCATTTCCAGGATGGGATGTTTTAGAAACCGAAAAGAATGAAGAAGGCGCTTCAATAATTATGGTGATTAAAGACAGTAAAGGCAACTTTATCACCAGAATAAATGCTCCCTATAAAAAAGGATTTAATCGGGTTGCATGGAATTTAAAAATTCCAACCAATACTTCTTTAAATATTGAAAGAATTAATGATAATCCTTCAACATATTATTATAGTACCTTTGCTGACCAAGGCATATATGAAGTATCAATGTTTTCGAAAATTAATGGAGAAATTAAAGCCCTATCAGAATCTCAAACTTTTGAAGTAGTAAGAATTAGGGAAAATGTTCTGAATAATCCTGTAGCTACCAAAATGGACAGCTATGTTGAAGATTTAAAAACGTTCAAAGCCGAATACGAGTCTATTGTAAACGATTTTAATACTGCAAGCAAAAAACTCGATGCCCTGAGTAAAGCAACGGTTTATGCAAAAAGTAACCCTGGAGTAATTGAAAGGGATATTAGTGCTTTGAAGAAAGAAATGCTGGCGTTAAAACAATTATTAGGAGGAAATTCTGCTAAGGCAGAAGTTGGTGAAAAAGATGTTCAATCTATTGCTTCAAGATTATCTGTGGCACAGCGTGGTTTTAGTACTATTTATGGCCCAACAAAAACACATATGAAAAGTTTAGAAATGGCTAAATCACTTTTTTACAGGGTGAAGCCTAGGCTTACTAAACTTATTGACGTAGAAGTTCCTAAAATTGAAAAAGCCTTGTTAGATGCGGGAGTTCCTCAAATTTTAGATTAGTAAAAAAAGATTTTATTCTCCACTCAAATCAAAACCCTCGATCAATTATAGACGAGGGTTTTGATTTAATAAAGAGCTTCAGTTTATTTTATGCATTTTAACTTATCCATAAAAAACTCCTTGTAAATTATATCTTTTATTTCCAATGTGTCCTCAGTGCCTTTAAGAAGAACAGATTTTATTGGAGATTTTACTAAACTAGAAATTTTTCCATTATCTAAGTTCGCTTTAAATAGAAAGCGTCCACATTCAATATCCCACGAGTGGTAAAAGGAAACTACTTGACCACTTTCTAGAGTAACTTTTACGCTAGAACGTTGGTTTGGCAAATAACTGGCACATCCTAAATTGTATTCGGATAAATTAAAAAATACATTTGTTTTTGAGCCTTGTTTATACAGTTCAACTGTTAAATTCCTTGCTATACTATACTCAATAGTTCTTATGGTTCTAATGTTATAAAATCTGTCATATTCGTTAATTTGATAATGACAAGAATCTCTATATTTTAATCTTTCTCTAGCCTCTTTTTGTTGTCTTTCAATATCCTGTTGGGTATTTTGGTTTTCTAATACCGTTTCCCTTTGCCCTGAAACCTCTTGCAACCTGCGTTCTTCATCTTCTCTAATTTTAGCAATTGAATCCATTAAACGTTTTTCTTTTAGCTCTTCTAGTTGCTTTCTTGCTAATTTTAACTCATTTGCAAGTTTTTGCTTTTCTAACTCTTTTGCCCTAGCAATTGAATCTAACTTACGCTTAGCTTCTGCTGCCTCTCGCTTTTGCCGTTCAAGAGCCTTTTGCAATTTTAACTGTCTTGAGGCTTCAGCTTCTTGTGCTTCTGCTATGGAGTCCAATCTCTTCTTTTCCTTTAAGGCTGCTAGACGCTGAAGTTCTAACGCTCTTTGTTGTTCCAGTTGTCTTTTGGCGTCTGCTTCCGCTTTGGCAATCGAGTCCAACCTACGTTGTTCTTTTAACGCCTCGGCGCGCTTTCTGGCTTCCTCCTTCTCACGTTCGATACGCCGTAGCTCCTCTTGAACCTTCGCGATCGAATCCAATCTCTTCTTTTCCTTTAAGGCTGCTAGACGCTGGCGTTCTAGCTCTCTTTGTTGTTCCAGTTGTCTTTTGGCCTCTGCTTCTGCTTTGGCAATCGAGTCCAACCTACGTTGTTCTTTTAGCGCCTCGGCGCGGTTTCTGGCCTCTTCCTTCTCGCGTTCGATACGCCGTAGCTCCTCTTGAACCTTGGCTATGGAGTCCAATCTCTTTTTTTCCTTTAAGGCTGCTAAACGCTGGCGTTCTAACGCTCTTTGTCGTTCCAGTTGTCTTTTGACCTCTGCTTCCGCTTTGGCAATCGAGTCCAGCCTACGTTGTTCTTTTAACGCCTCGACGCGCTTTCTGGCCTCTTCTTTCTCGCGTTCGATACGCCGTAGCTCCTCTTGAACCTTGGCTATGGAGTCCAATCTCTTCTTTTCTTTTAAGGCTGCTAGACGCTGGCGTTCCAGCTCTCTTTGTCGTTCCAGTTGTCTTTTGGCCTCTGCTTCCGCTTTGGCAATCGAGTCCAGCCTACGTTGTTCTTTTAACGCCTCGGCGCGCTTTCTGGCCTCTTCCTTCTCGCGCTCTATACGCTGTAGCTCCTCTTGAACCTTGGCTATGGAGTCCAGTCTTCTCTTTTCCTTTAAGGCTGCTAAACGCTGGCGTTCCAGCTCTCTTTGTCGTTCAAATTGTCTTTTGGCCTCTGTTTCCGCTTTGGCAATCGAGTCCAACCTACGTTGTTCTTTTAACGCCTCGGCGCGCTTTCTGGCTTCCTCCTTCTCTCGTTCGATACGCCTTAGTTCCTCTTGAACCTTGGCTATGGAGTCCAGTCTTCTCTTTTCCTTTAAAGCTTCTAAACGTTGGCGTTCCAGCTCCTTAATACGTTTGGCTTCTTCAACCTTTGTAATAGAATCCTTGATGCGCTTTTCCCTTAATTCTTTTGCTCGTTGAATTGCCAATGCTTTTTGTCTCTTAGCCTCTTCAATTTTAGCAATGGAATCCCTTATTCTTTTCTCTTTCTCCTCAACAATATCACGTATTTTCTTCTGTCTACTTTCTTCTTCAGCAATTAATTTTTGCATCTCCCGCTCTTCGTAATCATAGAATAAATCCATCATTTCGTCAGTAATATCAAGGAACTCATCACCTACATAACCTAAAACTTCATCATATTTAACCTTATATGTATTCTGACCGGAATACTCTAAAACTATACACTTTTGATTTCTTTTAAATTGAATGACTATTGAGGAATTAGCATCAACACTTTCGTGAATACTTCCGTTTTCAATAAACTTTGTCCTCACAACCTCATCTTGAGCGTAGATATTAATTGAGGTAATAGATAGTACTATAAATAGTATAAAATGCTTCACTTTACGATTTGGGTTTACTTTTTAATGATTTAAACATCCTGTATAGATGCAAAATACAAAGATCAAAATAAAAAAAATTGATTGGCTTCACCAAAAAAAAGCTATCAATCACAATTTTAAGGTGATTAATAGCTTTTTAATCCTATTTTATCGGACGAATGTACAGTTAAGAATTTCTAAAAAAATTTACTTTCTTACAGCTTTTACGATCGCTAGTGCATTTTTTACGTCCTGCTCTAATTTAGAATAATCTTTATTAGCAATTATCTCTTTCGATATTAGTTTTGATCCCATGCCAACGCATGTTACACCTGCATCAAACCAAGCTTTTAAGTTTTCCTCAGTTGGGGAAACTCCACCTGTTGGCATGATTGACGTCCATTGTTGCGGACCTTTTATGCCTTTTACAAACTGAGGCCCGTAAATATCGCCAGGAAATAACTTTACAATTTCGCATCCCAATTCTTCGGCTCTTGTAATTTCTGTAAGTGTGCCACAGCCAGGTGACCAAAGCACTTTTCTTCTATTACAAACAATTGCAATATCTTCCCGTAGTACAGGAGTTACCACAAAGTTTGCTCCTAATGCCATGTATAACGATGCTTGTCCTGCATCGGTAACTGAACCCACTCCCATAATCATTCCAGGTAATTCTGCTATGGCATATTTAGTTAATTCACCAAAAACTTCGTGTGCAAAATCACCACGAGCTGTGAATTCCATTAAACGTGCGCCACCGTCATAACAAGCCTTTAATACTTTTTTACTTAACTCTATATCTTGATTAAAAAACAAAGGAATCATCCCTGTTTCTTTCATTGCAGTTGCAACTTCTAATCTTGAAAATTGTGCCATTTTATAAATGTTTAATTGTTGATTTGTGCAGTTGTTGAACTGTTAAACCGCATAACCGATTCAACAGATCAACAATTAAACACTTTTTTATCTTGCTACACGACCTGATGCGTCTCCGCTCATTAGTTTTTTAACTTCATCAATAGAAGATAAATTCGCATCTCCCTTGATAGTATGTTTTAAACATGACGCTGCTACAGCAAAGTTTAAAGCTTTCTGGTCGTCTCCTTCATACTCAATCAATCCGTAAATTAGACCTCCCATAAAGCTATCACCACCACCAACACGGTCAACAATATCGGTAATTTGATATTGAGGCGATTCAAACAACGTTTCACCGTCATATAAAACACCCGCCCACGTGTTGTGAGATGCAGATATGGAACCTCTTAATGTAGTAATCACTTTTTTAGCACGAGGGAATTTCTTCAACATTTGGTCGCAAACAGATAAAAATGCAGCTCCTTTTACGTGCTCTCCCTGCGTAGTGATATCTAATCCTTCAGGCTTAATTCCAAAGTGTTTTTCGGCATCCTCTTCGTTTCCTAAAATGATGTCACAATAAGATGTTAATTCCGTCATTACAGTTTCTCGGTGCGCTTCATCACAGTACTTCCAAAGTTTTTGACGATAATTTAGATCTGTAGAGATAGTCAATCCTTTAGCACTTGCAACCTTTAAAGCTTCTAAACATGCATCAGCTGCACCTTGAGAAATAGCTGGTGTAATACCTGTCCAGTGAAACCAAGTAGCACCTTCAAACGCAGCGTCCCAATCTACCATACCTGCCTCAATCTCAGCCATTGCTGAATGAGCACGGTCATAAACAACTTTACTACCACGATTTACGGCACCAGTTTCAAGAAAATAAATTCCTAAACGGTCACCACCCCAAACAACTTTATCAACACCAACGCCTCTTTTTCTCATTTCCATAAAGGCACATTCGCCTATGTCGTTTTTAGGTAAACGTGTTACAAAATCAACAGGAACTCCATAATTGGCTAGTGATACCGCCACATTACTTTCTCCTCCACCATAAATTACATCAAATGATGTGGATTGTGAAAATCTTAAAAATCCGTGTGGAGCTAATCTTAACATGATTTCTCCAAATGTTACTACTTTTGCCATTGTACTCAATTAATTTTATTTACTTTTTTAAACTGTTCTATCGTTTGAACAAATTAAAAACTAAACAAAAACGGCCTCAATCTTCTTTTATAAAATGAAATCTAAATGATAACAACGTCAATAATAAAAGGGAAAGTATTGAATTAGTTTAAGATGGTTTAGTTGTAATTTTGGATAAAAACGTTATATTTGTTCAAACGTTGGAACAAAAGTAAATAAAAATTGGGAAATAAAAAAAAATCAACCATAAAAGATATTGCTAATGTTTTAGGAATTACGCCTTCTGCTGTTTCAAAAGCTCTAAATAACCACCCTAGAATAAGTAAAAAAACTAAAAAAGCTGTTTTACAAGTTGCCGAGAATCTTAACTATCAACCCAATCACATAGCAACGGCTCTTAGAAAAGGAAAAAGCAATTTGGTTGGCGTTATTATACCGAGAGCCAACAGCAATTTCTTTTCTTCTGTTATTGAAAAAATAGAAGAAGTCCTAAATAAAAAAGGATACAACGTCATCATTACACAATCTAATGAATCCTATGAGAAAGAATGTAAAAATATAGAAGCACTTCTATTTACACAGGTAGATGGGATTATTGCTTCAATGGCCAATGAAACCGTAAAACTTGATTATTACAATAAGATAAAACAAAAAGGCATTCCCCTTATATTGTTTGATAGAGGTGAAAACGACCTTAATGTTGATTATGTTGGTATTGATGATTATATGAGTAGCCATATTGTAATAGACCATCTTGTTGAGCAAGGCTGCAAACGCATTGCCCATATTGGCGGTTTTAGCCATACCAGAATATATAAAAACAGGATTAGAGGATATTTTGACGCTCTAAAAAAACACAACCGCCCTTTTGAAGACAATTTAATTTATGAATGTAATTTAAGGCAAAGTGACGGCAGGGACATCATGAAGAAAATAATAAACCTTCCTGATAGACCTGACGGCATTTACGTATCAAGTGATTATGCTGCTTTGGGAGCGCTAGAAGTTATGAAAGAAAACAACATAAGAGTTCCTGACGATATAGCCTTAGTTGGCTTTGGTAACGAACCTTTTTCGGCAATTTCTACCCCTGCGATATCCTCTGTAGAACAGCAGAGCAAAAAAATTGGGGAGCTCGCCGCGAAAACCTTTTTAAAAAGAATATCAAATCCTAAAGAAAAGGTAAGTCTGAATAAAATGATTTTAGACGCTGAACTTATTGTAAGAACTTCTTCTAAAAGAAAATAAAAAAGACACCCATTTTAGAGTGTCTGCATGTAATTTTTAAATGTCTTTGCTGTTAGCTTGCCTGTTGCTTTTGCTCAATGCGTTCTTTCATTTTTTCAACCTTCTTTTGATCTTTAGTAGCTCTTTGAAGGTTTACTTTTTCAAGCCTATTTAATTCTAGTCTAATTTCTTCACTACGTTTTTTAAGCTTTTCTAGCTTTTCTTCTCTAGCTTTTTGACGCGCAAGACGCTCTTCCTTCTTAATAGCTTCAATACGCTCTATTTCTAGTTGCTGCTTTTTAAGTTTTCTTTTTTCTAATGCTACAGTACCATAGGCATATCCATACATGCTTAAAAACAACAACGATATCAATCCTAATATGAGTAAGCCATTTTCCATAATTCTAATCTTTGAGGGTAAAAATTATTAAAATCTTAAAATGCCATCACATTGCACTTTAAATTTTCATTAAAATTAGGTAAAAGAAGTACTTGACTAAAAATAAAAAAGGTGAAGTGCTTAAAAAAAAGGTAAAAGTTAAAAAAGCTCTAACTAATAAGATTAAGTTAGAGCTTTCTAGGATTATACATGTTGTTTTTATTTACCTGTCATATAAGCATTGTAATTCCATATTTCATCCCATGAGTTAGAAAAACTTTCTTCTCCTAAATCAAGAAAGAACTCCCACTTTTCTTTGCCATGAACTTTTTCAAAAGTTCCTTTAAAATTATTGCTTTCTTCATCCATTTCTGCCCAATTCTTCATAAACCCTACTGTAGCTATATGTCTTCCTAAATCACCTTGTCTGAATTCATTAACATAAACACCCCAAGGATTATCTCCATCCATTGCCTTTATGGTTTTACTAACATAATCTAAAAACTGCAAAGCACCTGGGATTTCGCCATTTTTAATCTCATGATATCTAACAAAAATAACAGGTGTTTTAGAGATATCTCCATCCATCATTTCCAAATTAGATAGCTTATCATCCATTCTCCAAAATTCTACTGTTTCAATTTTTTTAATGAAAGGCATTACATTGTCTCGCCAATCTTCATCATGACCATCATCCGATGGGCGCGTATCTAAATGTGTATAGGTGGTTGGCCCCATCATCCATATAAAACTACCAGCGTTTGGTCCCGTGGATATATTATAGACGATAGCTCTATGCGCTCCATCTTTATGATATTTTGCATTGTGAGATCGCATATTATCGCCTAATGTTTTTAAATCCTTGTAATCTGGAGTTAACATTATACTTTCAAACATTGTATAATCCTGTGAATCATCTTGAGCATTAGACTTTAGGTTTGAGCCAAAAAACACAATGGCTAGTAACGGTAAAAAAACTAATTTTTTAATCATAATAAAACTATTTTGGTTAGTTAATAAACTATATAACTATTATATAGCGGTTGCTTATTAGTTAGGGTAATAGGGAAATATTAAAAAAGATAAGCCAAATAGCATGTAAATACTATTGGTTGAGAGATCGAGAGATGAAGCAATTAAATATACAATATTTTAACAGACTCTGTTTAGAATATTTAAAAGAATACTATTTTTTTTGTTTTTTCTCTATTTCGAAGTCTAGAGATTGCCATTTTAAAAGGCCTCCTGCTAATTGATAAATAGAATCGAAACCAACAGCTTTAAATGCGGCTACGCTTTTTGAGCTTCGCTTACCAGAGCGACAATAGACAAAAACTGGTGACTTTATTTGTAGTAATCTAAGACTGTCTTGAAAATTCTCAGAGAAGTAATTAATATTTACGGCATTTTTGATATGCCCTGAATTGAATTCTTTTGGGGTTCTTACATCTATTAATTGTACTTCCCTAGTTTCAATTTTACTTTTAAACGTTTCTGGTTTTAGGACCACCGAATTATCGTTAGAAGAAATACAACCTGCTAATGTAAATATAGCTGAAAGTAGAATAAGACTGTATTTCATCTTCGGTTTATGATTCAAAATCAACAACATCTCCTGTCCATTGGAGCATTCCGCCTTCAAGGTTATAAGCTTTTTCAAAGCCTAGTTCTTCCATAATTTGGCATGCTTGTCCACTTCTATTTCCAGAACGACAATACACGTAATAACTTTTAGATGTATCAAGTGCTTCTATGGCATCAATAAATTCCTGTCCTTTATAAATATCTATATGAATGGCATTCGGTATAATACCGTCTGCAACTTCTTCATCTGTTCTTACATCTAGTACAACTGCATTTTCATCATTTGCTAGTTGTTCAGCCCATTCATCTTGTGTTAAATCTTCCATTGTTAATTTGGTTTTTGACAAAGTTAAAACTTCTTAAAAATATAGACGAAAAAAAATCCGAAGTATTACACCTCGGATTTTTATCTGTATCTATATTACATTTACACTTTTATAGAGCAACCAATAGCCTTGGTCTTCTTAAGTTTAATTTCTTTTCCATCAATAAGGGCGTCTACTGCATCCTCAAGATAGGTCTCCTGAACTGCATCAGGGTTTCTTGAGCTATCATCTATGGCTCCAATATATTTTACCACCATACCCTTTTTTGTTTTTTTAACCACATAATTATGTGGCGTTTTTGTCGCTCCAAATTTTGGATATACTTTTTGTCCTTCGTCAACTAAATAAGGAAAGGTAAATCCTTTTTCTTTAGCTCTTTGTTGCATTGCCTCAAAACTATCCCCAGGTTTAGTGTTTGGATTATTAGGGTTTATTGCAATCACGGGATACCCTTTGGATGCGTATTTTTTGTCTAAAGCAATAATTCTGTCTTCGTAAGCTATGGCATACGGACATGTATTACAGGTAAACGTAATTATGAAGCCTTTTGCATCTTTGTAGTCTGCTAAGGAAACAAAATCTCCGTTAATATTCTTTAGCTTAAAATCTTCAATGATATCTCCAACATCATAACCATCGTCTAATGATGCACTATTTGTAAAAGCACTTGCAAAAAATACAAATACCATAACAGGAATTAACTTAACTAGTTTTTTCATTACAGTTTATTTTAATTGTTTTACTTCTTGTTCTAATTCTTCATAAGTGAACGACTTTTCAAAAAACTTTCGTTCATTTTTATTGTATAAAATGGTGGCAGGAATTGACCCAGACCAAGATGTATCTATCTCGTTAATCCATTTATTTTCATTGTCATCGTCTAAAACCACTACTCTACTTTTTAAATTTTTCTTTTGGATAAACGGTTTCAATTTAGATTCATAAACATGTGGAAAATCTAAACTCACTAAAATTACTTCAACGTCTTTATCTTTATATTCGGCGTTTAACTTTTCAAAATAAGGCAACTCTTTTACGCACGGTCCGCACCATGTTGCCCAAAAATTAATAACATAAGTTTTTTCATCAGTTTTATTTAAAAACTTTTTAAAACCTTCAAAGTCGTATACTTCCAAATCAATTTTTGGTTCAACCGCTTTTTCTTCAACAGTTTCAATGTTAGCAACAACTTTAGAAGTGGTTTTGTCCTTACATGAAAACGTAAGAAATAAGATCACTAAAAAGAGTTTCAACTTCATTCTTCAAATTATTTATATAAAATTAAACATTACATCCTTAGCAACTTAGGGTTTAACAAATATTTAAACAATAAAACTTTAAGTCGATAATTTTACCTACATTTGTATATACAACAGTTATTGTATGAGGATTGAAGATATCTTAAAATTAAATGCTGATATCCCACTATCAAAAAGTGTTATCGTCAATCTCTTGTACACATCTGGAAAGATAAATGGCGAACTGAATAAAGTACTGAAACCTTATGATATTTCATTACAACAATTCAACGTTTTGCGAATTTTAAGAGGGCAAAAAGGCAATCCAGCATCTTTAAGTGTTGTACAGGACAGGATGATCAGCAAGATGAGCAATACCACGAGATTGGTTGATAAGCTTATTAAGAAAGGACTAGTAAAAAAGCGAATAAATAAAACTAATAGAAGAAAAATTGATATCAAAATAACAACAGAGGGGTTGGCTTTTCTAAAGAGTATTGATACATTGATTGATAGCAGTGAAGTAAACATGGTAAATTCTTTAACAGATAAAGAAGCTACCGAACTAATTAGATTATTAAGTAAAATAAGGTTAATAGCGAACTAACTCTCTCAACACTTAATAATCTCTAAAACTACCATAGAAATATGGTAGTTTTTTTGTTTAAAAAAAGCGGCAAACAATTGCGTAATTATATTTTCATTTTTATATTTGAGCCATAAATAAAGAAAAATGAATAAAAGTTTAAATAATACTTGGTGGTGGTGCTTTCGAAACTAACATTCGTGAAGTAAAATCCTAGTATATTTAAATCTTAAAATATCGAAAAGGCTTGTCATTCACGACAAGCCTTTTTTGTGTAAAAATAGTGTCATTTCCGCGAAGGCGGAAATCATGAGGTTCGTTCGTTCAATGTTTAACGATAAAACATGTTATATATACATTATAACAAATAAAAAGGATGGCATTTTGTATCTAGGAATGACAGGAAATATAAAACAAAGACTAACTCAATATAAAAAGAAATACACCAGAGGGTTTGCAAATAAACATAGACTAGATGTATTGGTTTATTATGAAAATTTTGAAACTGCTGGAGAAGCAATAAAAAGAGAAAAGCAAATAAAGAAATGGAATAGGCAATGGAAAATAAACCTTATTAACGATTTAAATCCACATTGGAATGATTTATCACATTTCTTTATATAATAAAACAAAAAAATTTCCGCCTTCGCGGAAAAGACAGTAACTAATTTATGAAAAAATACAGCCTATATACACACCACAAACGTATCCTTACAGATACTATTACACCCGTTACAGTATATTATAAAATTCGTGACAAATACCCCAATAGTATTTTATTAGAAAGTGGCGATTATCATAAAAGTCAAAAAAACTTTTCATATATCTGTTTCAACCCCATTGCTACAATTAAGGTTGAAAATGAAGTGATTTCAGAAACATTTCCTGATGGAAGTTCTAAGTCTATTGAAATTACAGATGATATAAATGTAGTTGATGAAATTTATAATTTCACAAAAAAGTTTGACACAAAATCTGAAGAAAATTTCAAATTCATCAACAATGGTATATTCGGTTACACCGCTTATGATGCGGTACGCTATTTTGAAGATGTTCAAATCAGTAAAAAAGACGATTCTGTAGTCATTCCAGACATATATTATGCAGTGTATCAAAACATCATCGCCATAAACCATTTTAAAAACGAAGCCTATATTTTTGCGCATTGTTATGAAGGTGTTGAAAATAATATTGATGAAATTGATAAACTCATTAATGTGCAAAATTTTGCGTCATATAAGTTTAATGCAAAAGGCGATATAAAATCTAATTTAACCGACGACGAATTTAGAGCAAACGTAGAAGTAGCCAGAAAACATTGCCAACGTGGAGACGTATTTCAACTCGTATTATCCAGACGTTTTTCTCAAGAATTTACAGGCGACGAATTTAATATTTACCGCGCCCTTAGAAGCATAAACCCATCGCCATACCTATTTTATTTTGATTATGGTGATTTTAAAATCTTTGGCAGCTCGCCCGAAGCACAATTAATCGTAGAAGATGGTTTAGCAGAAATTCATCCCATTGCCGGAACATATAAAAGAACAGGCGATTACGAAAAAGACGAGATTTTAGCCGAAAATTTAAAAAACGACGATAAGGAAAATGCAGAACACGTTATGCTTGTCGATTTGGCCAGAAACGATTTAAGTCGCCACGGCAGCCAAGTAAAAGTAGAAACCTATCGCAAGGTGCAGTTCTTCTCGCATGTTATCCATTTGGTAAGTAAAGTTACAGGGCAAAAGCATAATACTACCTCAACCATGCAGGTTGTGGCAGACACCTTTCCAGCAGGCACATTAAGTGGCGCGCCAAAACACAGGGCCATGCAACTTATAGAAGATTACGAAAAAACAAGTCGCGCCTTTTACGGCGGCGCCATTGGCTTCATGGATTTCGAAGGGAATTTTAACCACGCCATCATGATACGTACATTTTTAAGTAAAGATTACAAATTGTTCTGGCAAGCCGGCGCAGGTTTGGTATCAAAATCAAACCAAGAAAACGAATTGCAAGAAGTATATAATAAACTAGGCGCCTTAACAAAAGCTATTCAATTAGCAGAAGATATTTAAGATGAAAAAAGTATTAGTTATAGATAATTACGACAGTTTCACATACAATCTTGTTCATTATTTAGAAGATTTAAACTGTGACGTCACCGTAGTAAGAAACGACAAATTAGCTTTAGAGGATGTTGAACCTTTTGATAAGATTGTGTTATCGCCTGGTCCAGGAATTCCAGATGAAGCAGGTTTACTAAAAGCTATTATTGAAAAATACGCTGCCACCAAAAGTATTTTTGGGGTATGCTTAGGCCAGCAAGCCATTGGCGAAGTATTTGGCGGTTCGTTAGTAAATTTAGATGATGTATATCATGGCGTTGCAACCAATGTAACTATATGTGTACATGATGAATATATTTTTAACGATTTAGACAAAAACATAGAAGTTGGTCGTTACCATTCTTGGGTTGTAAATTCAGAATTACCAGACAGTTTAGAAGCTACCTCTTTTGATGCAAACGGACAGGTCATGTCACTAAGACACAAAGTATATGATGTTAGAGGTGTACAATACCACCCTGAATCTGTTTTAACACCAGATGGTAAAAAGATTTTAGAAAATTGGGTTAATAATTAGTCAATAGTAAAAATGAAAGACATACTTAACAGATTAATTAATCACGAAACTATCTCTACAGAAGAGGCTAAACAAGTTATTGTTAACATATCCAACGATATGTACAACCCTAGCCAAATAGCATGTTTTCTCTCAGTATTTATGATGCGTAGCATTACTATTGAAGAACTAACTGGATTTAGAAATGCACTCTTAGAGCTTTGTCTTGCTATAGATTTAAGCGACTTTAATGCTATCGATATTGTTGGTACAGGCGGTGATGGTAAAAACACATTTAACATTTCTACACTATCATCTTTTATTACAGCAGGTGCTGGTGTACATGTGTCTAAGCATGGAAATTATGGTGTATCATCAACATCGGGTTCATCCAATGTTATGGAAAATCTAGGTGTAAAATTTTCAAACGATGAAGCCTTTTTAAAACGTTGTTTAGAGCAAGCTGGAATTTGCATATTACACGCACCATTGTTTCATCCTGCTATGAAAAACGTTGCACCTATTAGAAGAGAGTTAGGTGTGAAAACTTTTTTTAATATGTTAGGTCCATTAGTAAACCCTTCATTTCCAAAAAATCATGTCCTTGGAGTATTTAATTTAGAAGTGTTGAGACTGTACAGTTTTATGCACCAAAACTCAGGACATAATTATAGTATAGTTTATGCCTTAGATGGCTATGATGAAATTTCATTAACAGGAAAAGCTAAAATAATATCCAATCATTCTGAAAAATTGTTTGCACCAGAAGATTTAGGACTTTCAAAAATAAAACAAGACTCCATTTACGGAGGCGATACGGTTGAAGATGCAGCCAAAATATTTATAGACATCATTAGTGGAAACGGTACCGAAGCCCAAAACAATGTAGTATGTGCCAATGCAGGATTAGCCATTGCAACTAGCAAACAAATATCGCATCAAGAAGGTTTTGAAATGGCTAAGGAATCGTTGTTTTCTGGTAAGGCAAAAGCGAGTTTGGATAGATTGATTGAGTTGAGCAAGGGTTAGAAACTAGAAAGATTAGAAAATAATTTGAGAAACATAAAAGAAAATAACAAAAAGTCAACACCCGAGTTCGGACAACGTCCGAATCATCAATCTGCAGAAATAAAGAGAGAAGGAATGGAGTCGCGATGCGCAGCATCAAGCGCGTAATTCCGAAAGCGAATGGTGCTTTAGCAATTTCCTCAGATTGATATAATTTTTTGGTTCGTTTTTTATCAAGAAAAAATGAACGTAAAGTAGAAAAAATGAATATACTAGATAAAATAACACTAGATAAACGCAAAGAAGTTGAGCTTAGAAAAGGTTTAATTCCAGTTTCACAGTTAGAACAATCTGTTTTATTTGAAAGAGCAACTGTATCTTTAGCGAATAACTTACGCAACAGTACATCGGGCATTATTGCAGAACACAAAAGGCGTTCACCATCAAAATCAGTCATCAACAATAATCTAAACGTCCAAGATGTAGCCAAAGGTTATGAAGATGCAGGCGTTTGCGGTATGTCAGTATTAACCGATGGCAAATATTTTGGAGGCTCACTTGATGATTTATTAACGGCAAGAGCCAGCTGTAATTTACCTTTATTACGTAAAGAGTTCATCATAGACCGATACCAATTATTAGAAGCCAAAGCCTACGGAGCTGATGTCATTCTTTTAATTGCAGCAATACTATCTAGAGATGAAATAAAACAATTTTCAGAGTTTGCTAAAAACTTAAATCTCGATGTGCTTTTAGAAGTTCATAATGAAGAAGAATTACATAAATCGGTAATGCCAAGTTTAGACATGCTTGGAGTGAATAACAGAAACCTAAAAACCTTTGAGGTAAGTTTAGAAACCAGTAAAACGTTAAGCACCATTATTCCAGATGATTTCGTAAAAGTTTCCGAAAGTGGCATTAGTAATATTGAAGCCATAAAAGAACTACAACCATACGGTTATCAAGGCTTTTTAATTGGCGAAAACTTTATGAAAACAGATAATCCAGGAGAAAGTGCTTCACAATTTATAAAAAATTTAGAGCTATGAAACTAAAAGTTTGCGGTATGAAATACCAAGATAATATTGAAAGCATTGCGGCTTTAAAACCAGATTATCTTGGATTTATATTTTACGAAAAAACACCGCGCCATTTCGATACTAAAATCCCCGATATTTCAGACAATATTAAAAAAACAGGTGTTTTTGTAAATGCAGAAATAGGCACCATTGTTGAAAAAGTTAACGAATTTAAACTTGATGCGGTGCAACTCCATGGCGAAGAATCGCCATATTTCTGTAGTATATTACGTTCTACAAGTTTGTTATCTAGACCCATTGAGATTATTAAAGTATTTTCAGTTAAAGAAGGCTTTAACTTTGAAGTTTTAGAACCTTACGAAAATGTATGTGACTATTATTTGTTCGATACCAAAGGAAAACTTCCTGGTGGCAATGGCTATACTTTTGATTGGAGCTTGCTAAACGATTACCCATCAACAAAACCCTTCTTTTTAAGTGGTGGTATTGGGATTGATCAAATAGAAGCAATAAAGACGTTTCAAAAAAGCGATGCTTCAAAATACTGTTATGCTATTGATGTAAATAGTAAATTTGAAACCGAACCAGGATTAAAAAACAGTTCAATATTAAGAGAATTCATTAACAAATTGCACAATAAAAAAACAATGAATTATAATGTAGACGACAAAGGTTATTATGGCGAATTTGGGGGAGCATTTATACCAGAAATGCTATACCCAAATGTAGAAGAGTTACGCCAAAACTATTTAAAAGTAATGGCAGAACCAGAGTTTCAAAAGGAATTTGATAAGCTTTTAAAAGATTATGTTGGTCGCCCTTCTCCCCTATATTTTGCTAAACGCCTTTCAGAAAAATATAATACTAAAATCTATTTAAAACGTGAGGATTTAAACCACACAGGAGCTCACAAAATAAATAATACCATCGGCCAGATTTTAATGGCTAAACGTTTAGGCAAAACTAGAATTATTGCCGAAACAGGAGCAGGACAACACGGCGTTGCCACTGCCACTGTTTGTGCATTAATGGGTATGGAGTGTATTGTTTACATGGGTGAAATAGACATTGCAAGACAAGCACCAAACGTAGCCAGAATGAAAATGTTAGGCGCCAAGGTTGTGCCAGCACTATCTGGAAGTCGTACACTTAAAGATGCCACTAACGAAGCGATTCGCGATTGGATTAATAATCCCGTAAACACACACTACATTATTGGTTCTGCTATTGGGCCACACCCGTATCCAGATATGGTAACGCGTTTTCAAGCCGTAATTTCGGAGGAAATAAAATGGCAACTACGTGAGCAAGAAGGACGAGAAAACCCCGATTATGTGGTAGCCTGTATTGGTGGTGGTAGTAACGCCGCTGGCACCTATTACCATTATTTACATGAACCCGATGTTGGCATTATTGCCGTAGAAGCTGCTGGTTTAGGTATTGATTCTGGCGAAAGTGCTGCAACTTCTGTTTTAGGAAAAGAAGGTATCATTCACGGTTGTAAAACCTTATTGATGCAAACCAAAGACGGACAAATTACAGAGCCTTACTCTATTTCTGCAGGTTTGGATTACCCTGGTGTTGGCCCAATGCATGCGCATTTATCCAAAACGGGGCGTGCCGAATTTTTATCTATAACCGATAGTGATGCCATGGAAGCTGGCTTAGAATTATCCAAATTAGAAGGTATTATTCCAGCTATAGAAACCTCGCATGCATTTGCTATTTTCAAACATAAAACCTTTAAACCAGACGATGTTGTGGTTATGAGTTTATCGGGTAGAGGTGATAAAGACTTACAGAATTATATAGATTATTTTAAAATTTAAAATTTGGGCGTTACCACAAGGGTCGGGCTTTCACGAGTCGCTCTCTGCGAGGAGCTCCAACAATCGCTCAATCCCTAACGCGGGTTTTGAACATTGATTAAAATTCATAGAAAGGAAAATGAACAGAATAAATCAAAAACTACAAGAAGACAAAAAATTATTGTCAATATATTTTACAGCAGGTTATCCAGAAATTAACGATACTGTTTCCATAATCCAAGATTTAGAGAAAAATGGTGTGGATATGATTGAGATTGGACTACCTTTTAGCGACCCATTGGCCGATGGCCCTACGATACAAGATAGTTCTACAGCTGCTTTAAAAAATGGTATGACTACCGAGGTGCTTTTTAAGCAGTTGGAAGGTATTCGTGAGATGGTTTCTATTCCACTAATAATTATGGGTTATTTTAACCCAATGTTTCAATATGGTGTGGAAGCGTTTTGTAAAAAATGCCAAGAATTAGGGATTGATGGGTTGATTATCCCCGATTTACCAGTAGATGTGTATCATGAAAAATACCAAGCTATTTTTGAAAAATACGGGTTGATTAATGTGTTTTTAATTACACCACAAACCAGCGATGAGCGTATTCGTTATATCGATTCTATATCAAACGGTTTTATTTATATGGTAAGTAGCGCGAGTACTACTGGCGCTAAATCTGGATTTGGAGAAGAACAAACGGCGTATTTTGAGCGCATTGGTAATATGAATTTAAACAACCCACAAGTCATTGGTTTTGGTATTAGCAATAATGAAACATTTACCCAGGCTACTAAATATGCTAAAGGTGCTATTATTGGTAGTGCATTTGTGAAGCATGTTACCAAACATGGGGTTGATAGTATTGATACTTTTACAAATAGTATCTTAAATGCATAACAAAAGAAAAGGAGTTTTGAAATGGTACTTAACCGTTTTAATTGATAATTATGCTAACTTTTCAGGTAGGGCAAGACGAGAAGAGTATTGGATGTATGTACTATTTTGGTTTCTCACTGTTTTTGCGATTAATCTGCTATCTTATGTGCTATCGGATTTTATTGATATTGGATGGTTCCCAATGATTATTGGTGTTTTTGCCCTAGCTACTCTAATACCATGGCTAGCAGTAAATGTAAGACGCCTACATGATCAAGGGAAAAGTGGAGGTTATTTTTTCATAAACTTCATTCCAATAGTTGGTCGTATTTGGTATTTGGTATTGATGTGTACAGATGGAGAATATGGAGCAAACCGATATGGTCCAGACCCGAAGAATCCCGAAATTAATGATGAGATTGATGATATTGGCAAACCGCTTTTAGATTGATAACTCTCAGTTAAGATTATATATTTTTATCAAAAAAATTAAATTACTATTTTTTACGAATGAAGCATTTAAAATTTATTTCTCTCATTATCGTAACAACAGTTTTTTTTAACTGTAAAAATAAAAACCCACAAGCTGAAAATAGTTGGACGCCCTTATTTAATGGTAAAAATCTAGATGGTTGGGTTCCTAAATTCTATAAAGAAGAAACTGGTGTAAACTACTTAAACACCTTTAGAGTTTCAGAAGGTGCTATTCAGGTAAATTACGGTAATTATACACATTTTGATGAGCGTTATGGACACTTATTTT
This sequence comes from Hyunsoonleella flava, assembly GCF_004310325.1. GTDB lineage: Bacteria > Bacteroidota > Bacteroidia > Flavobacteriales > Flavobacteriaceae > Jejuia > Jejuia flava. The sequence continues at coordinate 338,586 of NZ_SIRT01000002.1, read as the reverse complement.
ATAAAATACCGTTTTCTTCTTATCATTTAAAATTCAAATATCAATTTACGAGTCAGTGGATGGAAGATGCCCCTCATTTTACGTATAGAAATAGTGGTGTTATGTTTCATACTCAAGACCCTAAAACCATTCTTAAGGATCAAAATTGGCCTATCTCGGTAGAATATCAAATACTCGCTGAAGCTAAAGAAAATGAACCAAGGCCAACAGGAAACATGTGCTCTCCTGGTACTGATGTTGTGATTAATAATAAAATAAGCGACTCGCATTGCGTTAGATCATCTTCTAAAAATTATAAATGGGATGAGTGGGTTAATGGCGAACTTATTGTTTACAAAGACTCTTTAGTACAACATTTTGTAAATGGCAAAAAGGTTCTAGAATATAGTAAACCACAAATAGGCGGTAATATATTATTACGCGATTTTGACCCAAGTATTAAAATTGATGGCACACTTCTTAACGAAGGCTATATTGGATTACAAGCTGAAGGACAAGGCATCAACTTTAAGGATATTGAAATTAAGGTTTTAGATTAGTGCCTCTTGTTTTGAAGCATTTTTAAATACAACTGCTCTACTTTGGCTCTTGCCCATGGTGTTCGTCTTAAAAATTTTAAACTGGATTTTACCGAAGGATCATGTGTAAAGCACCTGATCTTTATTTGATACCCCATATATTCCCAACCATAATGCGCCACTAAATCATTAATGATTTGTTCTAGCTTTATGCCGTGTAATGGGTTATTGGGTTGTGATGCCACTATAAATTTTCAACTAGATTCTTAATTTTTTCAGCCTTTTCAAAATGATCTAGCTTATGGGTTTCTATCCACCATATTACTGCTTCCATTAACAGCTCTGGGTTATCATTTTTGTTTTTGAAAAACGCATAAAACGATAAGCCTACATTTTCGCCTTTGGCGGCTATCTTTGTATTACAAACTTCAATAATTTTATCTTTTAGAACCTGCTGCATTAGATTTTAATACAATATATTTTTAAATATAATATTATAAATAATAGAGACTTGTCATTTCGAAAGAGTGAGGCACGAACGACGAGAAATCTCAAAAGCAATGAGATTCCTCCTCATGCTTCGTTCGGAATGACAATATCAACTTACCTTAATTTCTCCTATTATTACGACGTTTAGCGTTGTTTTTATTATTTCTATTTCTTTGTCTTCCAGAATTATTTGAATTAGAATTTCTTGGTCTATTTCTGTGTTGCCTGTTTTGGCCTTGCTTAATGGGTTCAGTAGAGGCATTAGGGTCGGGCTCAAAGCCTTCTATAATTTCTACCTCAATTTTTTCTCCTATTAATTTTTCAATACCTTTTAAAAAAGAGGTTTCATCTGCACTTACTAAAGATAATGCTTGTCCGTTAGCTCCTGCTCTACCAGTTCTACCTATTCGGTGTACATAGTCTTCAGAAATATTAGGCAATTCAAAATTAATAACATGTGGCAATAACGGAATATCTAATCCACGCGCCGCAATATCTGTTGCTACTAAAACACGAACACGTCCGCTTTTAAAACCAGATAAGGCTTTTGTTCTAGCACCTTGGCTTTTATTCCCATGAATGGCTGCAGCAGTAATTCCGGATTTTACCATCTTTTCGCATAAACGATTAGCACCATGCTTCGTTCTTGTAAACACTAAAACTTGTTTCCAATTACCTTCTGAGATTAACTTTATAATTAAATCTGTTTTTTTTGCTTTCGCTACGCGATATACTTTTTGTGAAATTACTTCAACAGTTGTGTTTTCAGGAGTGGCTTCAACTTGAATAGGATTATTTAAAATACCATGTGCTAATTTTTTGATATCTTTTGAAAAGGTTGCCGAAAACATCAAATTCTGACGTTTATCGGGCATCAAATTAATCACCTTTTGAATATCTCTTAAAAAGCCCATATCTAACATTCTATCGGCTTCATCTAAAACAAAAATTTCAACACGCTTTAGTGATAATAAACCTTGGTTTTGTAAATCTAATAAACGACCAGGAGTTGCAACCAAAACATCAACACCTTGACGAATGGTTGCAACCTGTGGCTTTTGATTAACACCGCCAAAAATTACAGCACTTCGTAAGTTTAAAAACTCACTATATTCTCTAACATTAGCATAAACTTGTGCTGCTAGTTCTCGTGTTGGCGTTAAAATCAAAGCGCGAATGGGTCTATATTTTTGCTTTGGGTTTTCAGAAAGTATGTGTAAAAGTGGCAGCGTAAACCCTGCTGTTTTTCCTGTTCCTGTTTGTGCCGATGCTAATACATCTTTGCCTTCTAAAACTGGTGGAATGGCTTTTTGTTGAATGGGACTAGGGGTAGTGTATCCTTTTTTGCTAATTGCTTTTAGCAAGGCTTCGGATAAGCCTAAAGATTGAAATGACATATATTTTGTTTATGAAGACTCCAAACGAGCATTTGAGATAACAAAACATTATGCATTTTACCTCCTTCTTCTATTAGGGCACGAAGGTACATCTAATTTTAAGACTATTTATAAATACTTAAATTTGTAAATCAAAAATTTATTATGAAACAAAGACAATTAGGGCATAACGGATTTAAAGTTAGTGAAGTTGGATTGGGATGCTGGCAATTAGGTGCAGATTGGGGCAACGAAATAGACAAAACAAAAGCATTTGATATTTTAAATGAAGCCGTAAATAATGGAATAAATTTCTTTGACACTGCCGATGTGTATGGCGATGGAAGAAGCGAAACTTTAATTGGTGAGTTTCTAAAAATATCATCTCATAACATAAAAGTGGCTACCAAATTTGGACGAACTGCCGATGTATATCCTAATAATTATACAGAACAAACCTTAAGAAACTGTGTTGAAAAATCACTTAAAAGATTGGGTGTAGATTGTATAGATCTCTTGCAGTTGCACTGTATACCCACTGAAATTTTAGAAAATGGCGCTATTTTTAATTGGCTAAGATTATTACAGCAAGAAGGTAAAATAGCTCATTTTGGTGCCAGTGTAGAAAGTGTAGCACAAGGACTCATATGTTTAGAACAAGAAGGTTTGCAATCACTACAAGTCATCTTTAATATTTTTAGACAAAAATTGGTTACCGAGTTATTACCACAAGCAGCTAAAAAAGAGGTTGGTATTATAGTGAGGCTTCCTTTGGCTAGTGGTTTGCTTAGTGGCAAATTTAATGTGGACACAGAATTTCCAGAAAACGACCATAGAAATTACAACAAAAATGGCGAAGCCTTTAACGTTGGTGAAACCTTTGCGGGTTTACCCTTTAAAACAGGTGTTACACTGTCTGAGGAATTAAAAGGCTTATGTCCTGATGAAATGTCGTTAGCAGACTTATCGCTTAGATGGATTTTAGACCATAAAGCGGTTACTACCATTATTCCAGGAGCTAGTAATACAAAACATGTCATTCAAAATTCGAAAACAAGTAGCCTACCGCAACTTTCTGAAAAATTGATGCAAGATTTAAAACATTTTTATGACGAAAAAGTGCATGAGCATATAAGAGGTGTTTATTAATTTGAAGCTGTTGGTTTTTTTTAAATGTACTAAAAGAACTCCCGATACTGCATCACTCTAAAATCAAACGTATTAAAATCTGGGTTTTTGGCCTTTAGTTGTTTGTAAAGTGGCATTCTACTTATTGAAATATTTGCAGCACCAGAACCTGAGGTAAGGGAAACGGTTTTTATCGTTCTTGAGACACTTCGACTGCGCTCAGTGTGACGTATCGTGAATTGATGGATTCTCGGCACTTCATTATTCATCAACTCCAACTTCAAATTATAATCTTTAAGATGTTTTCTAAAGAAATATTCAGGTCCGTTTTTACTATTTCCACCTGTAAATAGTAAGGTATCAATATTTGGATATTGCTTTAAATAGCCAATAATATCTCGGAGTTTGATATTTTTCATACCTAAATCTGAAGCATCAATTTTATCGCGTTCTGCACTTTCTACAATATCACAAACACCTATTTTATTTTCAATAAGAAAATCTTTGCGTTGGGCAATAGCCTCATTTGAATTATCGTATCGTAAATTTAAATTATGAATTTTATCTATGAATAACCACAGTGAATTGTAATAACTACCGTAACAGAAATCAACATCCTTTTCTAAAAGCGCTCCTGTTGAAAAGCGAGGTGGCGGTAATGTACCAACAATCAGTTTTGTGGTATTATTTTGAATAAATGGTGGATATGGATGTTTAAGTTTGAACATTTTATGTCTTTCCTGATATAACAAATTTAACCGTTAATCAGGTGTTAATCTTTTGCTCTCGGGATTAATTTTTTGTAGATTAAACTTGAAATTAAAATTAATAAAGATTCCCGCCTTACTGAAACAAGTTCAGCTCAAGCCGTGGGAATGACAAATATTACAATTGAATGGGAAAAGGCGATAAAAAAACAAAACGCGGTAAAATTAATAGAGGTACTTTTGGTGCAAGACGACCTCGCATTAAAAAGAAACCAAGTGTTGAGCAAAAAATAAGTGTAGAAAAAAAAGCTAAAGCCAAATAACTACAAAACTTCCAACAGCTTTTTAGCTTCGGAAATTGTTGTGCCATATAGCTTTTTATTCGGTTTTGTCATGTGTTGTCCTTCAGAAATTAAGGACTCTAAAATCTCTTTGGCTTCATCTTTCTTATTAATATTTAATAGAAAGTTGGCATAAACTAAACGTTCATTGTAGAATGAAAACCGGATATCTATCGCTTTTAAATTTTCTTCAGCCTTAGCAATCTCACCTTCCTTTTCAAGCGCCAATCCATACAAAAACTGTGTTCTGGATTTTTTGAATTCTGGATGCGATTTTATTTGTTCTCCATAAGACACCACACTTTTATAATCTTCGATATGATGATAGGCTTCAATCATATTTTTAATCACATAAAAGTCATTTTGAAAATTACCATCCAAAGCATTTTGATAATGTTTTAAGGCATTTTGGTAATCTTTATTCTCCAAATGTGCGTCAGCCAGATTCACCCTGTTTTGATACGTATCTGAAAACTCCACTTGCTTCTCTAAGTCTCTAATCTTCTTAGTGGGATTGATAATATTGGTAATCTCCGAACTGATTTTTTCGGCGTCGCGCTTACTATAAACTTGAGTTATGATATAAATAATACAACCCAAAAGCGACAAAAAGAAAATGATGAATATCCAATAATACGGACGTCTATTCTTTATGGCATGATAAATACAAAATCCCTGAAGTGCAATTATTAGGTAATACCACATGTATTAAATTGGAATGGGTTGAGGTTTTAAACTTAACGAAAAAACTGAAACTAACCTACCTTATAAAAACCAAATCGGTATTGGTAGACATATCTTCGCTGAAACCATAATCCATATAATTAAAACCTTTTAAGTCTTCTATGGTTTGGGCATTTGTATCGATAATATATCTAGCCATGGCGCCCCGCGCTTCTTTTGCAAAAAATGAAATAACCTTATATGTACCGTTCTTAAAGTCCTTGAAATTAGCTGTTATTACAGGAACTTTCAACGCTTTTTTATCAATGGCTTTAAAGTATTCGTTACTTGCCAAATTTAGAAATAGCTCATCGTCTTCCAGCTCTTCATTTAAAGCCTTAGTGATATCTTTTTTCCAAAATTCATATAAATTCTTTTTTGAACCTACAGGTAATTTCGTCCCCATTTCTAAGCGATAAGGTTGAATTAAATCTGTTGGTTTTAAAACACCATACAATCCAGAAAGAATACGCACTGTATTTTGTAATGTATCTAATTTTTCTTCTGGAATAGTGTAGGCATCTAGTCCACGATATACATCACCATTAAATGCATAAACTGCTGGCCGAGAATTATCAGTTGTAAAAGGTAGCTCCCAAGATTGGTTGCGCTCGTAATTGAGTTGACCCAATGCATCCGAAATGCTCATAAGCTTTGACAAACTTTTAGCTGATTTCTTTTTGAGTAGTTTATTCAAACGCTCCGATTGTTTCAAAAACTGAGGCTCAGTATATTTTGAGGTTGGTAATTCTGTTTCAAAGTCCAAAGATTTTGCTGGAGAAATGACTAACTTCATTTTATATTTTATTTATTTACGTTCATTCTATAATAGTTCAAATTTACAATTCATTTTTAGCAATTGTAGTGTAAGCTAACTATTATTTGTGATGAAGTCATAATCTAAACTTATAACTATTTAAATTTACATTAGATATACTTATCCAAAAATACCACAGTAAAATGATTGCATTTCTACACACAAATAAAGCACATATTGATACTTTTGAAGCATTAGTGAGAACTCAAAATATTGAAATTGGCATACAACATTATGTCAACAAAAACATATTGGATAGTGCTTTAGAAACTGGAGTAACAGATTCTGTTCAGTTTGAAAAAGAAATTGAAGCTATTAGAAAAGATAATCCTTCTCTTATTATTTGCACCTGTTCCACGTATGGCGCGGAAAGTGATAAATATCCTGATGTTTACAGAATAGATTATCCTGTCATAGCTTATTTGGTAAATAATTATGCCAAAATAGGATTGGTATACACTGCTAACTCTACAAAAACAGTAAGCGAAAACTTGATGCTTAAGATAGCCCATGAAACAAAAAAAGCTATTGAAATAGTGGACGTTGATTGTTCTGAGTTATGGCAACTTTTTGAAAAAGACGATATAGACAGCTACAACAAAGGCATTGCAAAAAAGACTATTGAAAAAGCATCTGAAGTTGATGTATTTTTCCTAGCACAAGCATCAATGGCTGGCGCAAAAAACCATTTACAAAACTTAGATAAAGAGGTATTTACTAGTCCTGAGTTTGGTATAAAAGAATTGCTTAAACATTTAAAACTATAAATATTGAATAGTTGTTATCCTGAATGTTTAGAGTAATTACGCCACTTCTCTACACAAGCCTCTATATCCTCAGGAACAGGTGTTTCAAAACGCATAAACGCTAATGTTTTAGGGTGCTCAAATCCTAAAATTTTGACTTATTTCTTTTAAGTAATTTATTCAAATACTCTGACTGTTTTAAAAACTAAGGTTCTGTATGTCTTGATGTTGGCAATTTTGTTACAAAGTCTAAAAATTTTGCTGGGGATATAAGAGTTTCATGTGTTTATTTTTTAAAGTTACAGGTACTTAAGAAGGATTAAAATCAATGCTTAAATTTATTAACTACAGTATTAATAAGATTTTACAATGTTCTTATTTATTATATTATATGCCACAGCATACCATAAAACTTAATAATTGTTTATTTAATAGAAAAGAGTTGGTTGGTAAGAAACGTATGAGTAGTTTTAACTTGTATTATTTTAAAATCTACAATTTCAGAATGAAAAAGAGTGTCTTACTATTTTCAATTTTAACCATAATTTGTTTTAATTGTTCCTATAATTTTTCTGAGGATAATCTTAATGAAATTGATAGGCCTTCAACAAAAAACAACTCAATACTTATTAGCAACTTCAAAAATGGTGATACAATAAATTCTCAAAGAGTAATGACGTATACTTTTGAGGGGCCTTCTAATCCATTTAGAGCAGAATCTATTGTATATTTAGATGGAGAAAAAATAGGAGCTGAATGGAATGCAGAAACTGAAACAGGCAGGTTTAGCCTATATCCTGCTAGGTATAAAGATGGCATTCATAAACTTAGATTTGAACATTCCTTTTTTTCTGGTTCTGGTAGTATTGCCGACCAACTTGGTCAAGAAGTTTTAACTAAAATCGAAGAGTTTAATTTTGTTGTTCGCAGAAAAACCTCAACACCTCCTCCAATTACCGAAGTTAAAATAGAAAACGGGAGTATTACTGTTAAATGGGGAGAAATGAATGGTAATGACTATGAAAAAGCATATTTAAGCATAAAATTTAAAGAATCAGAGCAAAAAGTGCCCTTAAGCCCAGAAATTCTCTCCCAAAAAAAATTTATTGATAAAACTACAGTGCTTCATACGGGTAATCGGAACACTCCATTTTATGACTATTACTCTAAAGCAGAATATTCAATTTTATTAACAAATCAGTATACTGACAACTATGGATCAAGTAAGGAAATAGAATATAATATTGAATGGTTTGAACCAAAAATTGTGTTCAATGGTTTCAATGATTATATTATCAAATGGCCATCACATCCATTATATGGAAATTTTGAAAATCTTCAAATATCAGGCTTTCTAGGTTCAAGTGCAGGTGGCGAAATGGTTGTAGATCGTCCTTTTATTTTTGGCTCTGATTATACAATTAATTTTAAACCCAAAGTTAATTTGGGTGGTTATGAAATTTATTCTTTTCGTAACGCAAAATTAGACGAAGACACATTTGGCTCTTTCAATTTTGGAGTACCAAACTATAAAGGAATTGTATATCACACAACTAATGAAAAATATTACATATTAGTTAATGGTGCCCGTATATCAAATATTGAGGGCTATGAGTTATATATTTATGAATATTCCAAAGACATGGAATTTATTAGAAGAAATTATATTTCTAATAGTGAAGCATTAGGGCGGCATTTATCCATTTATATAGACCCATTAACTCAGAATTTTTATGTAGACACTTTTAATAGTTCATACTTGATTGATAAAGACGACCTCTCTATCATAAAACAAGTTACGGGTAGTGCTAATGATATAAGAAAAGTTTTTAGAGGTAATATAGTAATTACCCGTACTGGATATTTTCCTACCCATACAACCATTGAGAACATACAGACCAATACCATAATACGTTCTGGAAATTCAATCGGCAGTGTTCTTTCGGACGATGCCAAATATATTTTTATAGCAGATGAAAACGGCAGAGGTATTTATGAGATTGACGGGAATCAATTATCAAAGATAATAGACATAATTGAAGACGATTACGTTTCAAAGCTAATTGTTGTTGGGAATCGGCTTATTTATTCACACTATAGCGGAGAATTTTCAGGTAAATTTTCAATTGCAGACCTGAACACAAATACTAAAAAAACTTTTGAATTTGGAACTTACCAAAAATCAATGCAATATGATCCTGTGTCGGAAAAACTTTTATTGATCAATAATGGTGGTGCCGGCATATTCGATATAAATTCAGATATCCTTGAAACTTTTCATTATGAACATATTAATGGAGGTGGCGATCATTTTGTGTACTTACAGAATGAGCGTCTTTTTCACACAAAAGGGATTTACATCGATAATTTTTAAAAAATATTTATGAAATATATTTTTAGTTTAGTAATATTTCTAGTGTTCTCGTTAAATGTAAGCGCCCAAAACTCTGAGATTTTTACTGATTTTGGTATCGGCTTACTATCTCATCAACCTCTAAAAACATTCCATGAAGACCTATCAGAACAATTAACAATTGAAGGGTTCGAAACTACCGATAATTATGGTATAAATTATGGATTCTCAATTGGATTTAAAATTAACAGCATAAAAACCTCTTTTTTCTTTCAGAATAAAGTAGCAGGAGCAAAATCGTCTGTTGCTGATTTCTCTGGATATATTAGACTTACTGATGAGCTAAGAGGATATACTTTTGGAGGTATTTATGAATTTGATATTCAACAATTCAAAAAAGGATCTCTATCTTTTGGTGTAAAAGGTTTAATTACCAGTTCAAAGCTCATAGTAAAAAGTGAAAGTAATATTGCTAATTCTTTTGATAATGATGTGTTGAATTTTAGATCTATTGACTTTGGTTCTGGTGCTATAATGATATATAGATACCCCTTAAAAGTGATTACTTTACGAGCAACTTTAGGTGCCGATTTTTACATCGGTGGAAAATTAAAATTTGAAGATATGAAAGAGGCGCATTTATTGGATAGTGATGGAAATAAAGTAACTACGGGCTGGTCTGGATTAAACTTAGGAATTGGTATTGCGATTCCTTTAGCAAACTAATCAAAATCTAAGAAATATGCAGACAAATGGCATAAACCAAACACGCTAAAACTTAGAATACCCACGCCACTTCTCTACACAAGCCTCTATATCCTCAGGAACAGGAGTTTCAAAACGCATAAATTCTCCGGTTTTAGGATGCTTGAAACCCAAAGTTTTGGCATGTAATGCTTGCCTTGGCAAAATTTTAAAACAGTTATCTACAAATTGCTTGTATTTTGTAAATGTGGTGCCTTTTAGAATGGCGTTACCACCGTAACGTTCGTCGTTAAATAGGGTATGCCCAATGTGTTTCATGTGCACACGTATTTGGTGCGTGCGCCCAGTTTCTAACTTGCAAGACACTAGAGTAACATAGCCCAAACGCTCTAACACTTTATAATGCGTCACAGCGGGTTTGCCTTTTTCGGCTTCTTCGTCTAAAAACACAGTGTTTTGGAGTCGGTTTTTAGGGTGACGTCCAATATTGCCTTCAATGACGCCTTCATCCGCTTCCACATTGCCCCAAACTAAAGCCACATATTCACGTTCGCTCGTTTTTTCCGCAAATTGCAAAGATAAATGTGCCATCGCTTTTTCGGTTTTGGCAACTACCAACAAACCGCTCGTGTCTTTATCTATGCGATGTACCAATCCTGGACGCTCGCTAGAATTATTTGGCAGATTTTCAAAGCGATAAATGAGTCCGTTAATCAAGGTACCCGAATAGTTGCCATGGCCTGGGTGCACTACCAATCCCGCAGGTTTGTTAACCACCAGCAGTTCATCGTCTTCATACAAAATATCTAGTGGTATATCCTCTCCTATTAAAAGTGCTTCATAAGTTGGATGAGGAAACAATACTTTTATATGATCGTTAGGTCTTACTTTATAATTGGATTTTACGGGTACGCCATTTACCAAAATACCGCCATTTTTTGCTGCATTTTGAATTTTACTACGTGTGATATTTTCGATGTAATTCATCACATATTTATCAATACGTAGTGGTGCTTGTCCCTTGTCTACAGTAAATGTGTGGTGCTCGTGAAGATTATCTCCCTCGGGTAATTGCGGCGTGTATTCTTCCATAATGTTGCACTAGTTTGTGCTAATGCTAAGGGCGATTTCCATTACCCAAAACCAAATCAATCTTAGATGTTTTTGGTAGCTTTTCGCCTGGATTTAATGTCTTGCCCTTGTATTTTAATTGCAGTACAATATCTTTTCCTAAGTTATCCACGTAAGTAATATTGCCCACTTTAAAGCCTAAAGCTTCCAGATTAGGTTCGGCTTGTCTAAAGGTACGCTCTCTTAAATCTGGCACTTCAACTTTTCTATAGCCGGACGGATTAAGTGTTAGGTATATCTTTCGGTCTTCTTTTACTTTTGTGCCCGCAGCCGGTTCTTGATCGATTACCGAAAACTTTGGATAATCTGGATTAAAATTAGCTGAATCCTGAATTTGCATAACCAAATTATTTTCGTTTAATTCTATCTCTGCCACACTAATAGATTTGCCTTTAAGTTCTGGCACCGTTTCAAATTCGCCATGATTGGTCATTGATTTTAGCACTTTTAACATTATAAAGCATAAAACAATAATGGCAACAATGGCTAAACCTAATTGTTTTAAAAATGTTTTGCTGAACAGAAACTTAAAGAAACTCATTTGAAGATTTTTCGGTGAGACAAATATATAATATTTTGTTTTGCTGTTTATATCATTATTTTAGCTTAACTATAATAGATACGAATTATTGTAGTTTTTAGATGAAGAGCACACAAATATATGACTGATAAAAAGAACATCGCCATCATCATGGGTGGCTATTCCAGTGAATACAAAATATCATTAACCAGTGGCAACGTGGTATTTGAAACTTTAGATAGAGAAAAGTACAATCCTTATCGCATTCATATTTTTAAAGATAAATGGGTATATGTTGATGAAGAAGATATGGAGTTTCCCATAGACAAAAATGATTTTTCTATTAATGTGGATAGTTTCAAAATTACGTTTGATTGTGTGTTTAACGCTATTCACGGTTCTCCCGGAGAGGATGGCTACATGCAGGGATATTTTGAGTTATTGGGCATTCCACATACCAGTTGCCCGATGTATCAAGCACAAATTACCTTTAATAAACGTGACTGTTTAAGTGTTCTAAAGCCTTACGGCATAAAAACTGCAGAATCTTATTTTGTAAATCTTGGCGATGCTATAAACGAAGATGCCATCGTTAAAAAAGTAGGTTTACCCTGTTTTGTAAAGGCCAATAAAGCTGGAAGTAGTTTTGGTGTAACCAAAGTTCATAAAAAGGAGAACTTACTACCAGCAATTGATACTGCATTTAAGGAAGATGATGAAATTATAATTGAGTCTTTTTTAGATGGCACAGAAGTTTCGGTAGGTGTGATTACTTATAAAGGAGAAACTAAAGTTTTACCGATTACTGAAATAGTTTCTGAAAACGATTTTTTTGACTATGAGGCAAAATACCTTGGAAAATCGCAAGAAATAACACCAGCGCGACTAACTCCTGAACAAGAAGAAAAAGTAAATGCTTTGGCTAAAAAAGTATATGAGGTATTAAAAATGAAAGGCTTTTCCAGAAGCGAATATATTTTTAAGGACGGAGAACCTCATTTACTTGAAATGAATACTGTTCCTGGGTTAACCAAGGAAAGTATTTTACCTCAACAGGCGGCAGCGGCTGGTATTTCATTATCTGATTTGTTTGACAATGCGATACAGGAAAGCCTTAAAAGCCTCGCCTAACCCCTCCCAAGGAGAGGAACTCAAAACCTAGTTAAAGATTTGTATATTTGAGCATTCGTTTCTCCCCTTAGGGGAGATTAAGAGGGGCTTATGAAACGTGCAATTTTCCCAGGGTCTTTTGATCCATTAACTTTAGGACATTTCGACATCATAAAACGTGGTGTACGTCTGTTTGATGAAATAATCGTCGCCATTGGTGTTAATTCATCAAAAAAATACATGTTTTCGCTTGAGGAGCGTCAGCAATTCATCATCGACGCCTTTAAAGATGAGCCTAAGGTAAAGGTAGTAACCTACGAAGGTTTAACCGTGGATTTCTGTCTTAAAAATGATGTAGAATTTATTCTAAGAGGCCTAAGAAACCCAGCAGATTTCGAGTTCGAAAAAGCTATTGCCCACACCAACAGAGACCTTGCTCCTATTGAAACTATTTTTTTATTGACATCTGCAGACACCTCCTATATTGCATCTTCTATTGTTCGCGATGTGATTAGAAATAATGGGGACTATACGAAGTTGGTACCAGATAGCGTTAGGGTGAAATAGTCGCAGTCGCAGTGTAAATTGTTGAATTTCTCATTATTTTCTAAAAAATAAAAAGTCACGTTTTTCTTTACGTCTCCACGACTTTGTGAGGGAGCATGTAACGTCTTGATTGATTTTGCTACATATAAATAGCTAATTGTCATCACACCATGTTACACCACATTACATACTTATTTTTCAAGTTGAATATCATTCAGCCGTCTGAAAGCACTATTGTTTTTTGGATGGACATCAAAGATGTACCTAAACTGGAGTATGCCTTAAAACATGGTAACTACAATACCAGAAAACTAGCTGCAGAAGCTTTGGCGCATGCTGGACAATGTTCTTCCGTACCCGTATTATTAAAAGCTATGAATGATAAAGTACAAAACGTATCTATTGCAGCTTTAAATACTTTGGAAGCTTTGGGATGTAATGATGATTTAGTTGTTACCATTACCAGAAAACGTTTTAATTGGGTAAAGGAAGTTAGAGACAGAGCAGCTAAACAAGAAGCCAACAAAGACAAAAAACATAATATTTACCGTTGGGAACGCGCCAGTAAAAAGTCTTTTGAAATAGTTAAGGAGCGCCTAAAACGACCGATACGCTAAAGGTAATTATGCGCTTTAATTCACAAGTCTTTTTAGATGCTTAATGACAAATTCCACACTTTCTAACACTTGATATTGTAAAAAAATTCAGCTACCTTCGTTTACCGGCGGATATAAGCCATTACCAACGGCGCATATCCGAAGTCTCGTTGCCAACAATATTGAAAAGACTGCTTCAAATAATAATTCTGCTTTTAATCACAGCTTGTGGTTCAACCAAATATGCTGACGACCGAATTGCGGACGAAAAATTTGAATTATGCTCTGAAATCAAATATAATCGACTGATAACAGAGTTTACGCCAATAGAAGGGAAATTAATTTACAAGCAGAATATTCATAGTTTACTTGAAAACGCATTGATACAAGAAAAATACTTGACCAAAATAAGTAAAAATGGTTATTCGGAATTGTTGCAAAAAGCAGGGCGAAAAGAAATAAGTCCTGAATTTTTTGAAAAATTTAAGTCAGATTTGGAATTTGACCCTTATATGTTATTTCCAATAAACTCTTATTTATCTTGTTACGGCTTTCTATTTGACCCTTTAAAAATTTTAGACAAATCAAATTGGCAATATGATTTCGTATTAGCATATAACAAATTTGAAGCTTATGGAGATTTAAAAAGTGATAGCAAGTATTTGATTGACGCCTTGAATAAAATTCCAGAAGAAAAATTTCAATTAATTATATATCGGAAATTATTTTTGGATTTAATATATGTGACATATACGCAACTGAATTAAAAATACTGTTGGCAACATTGTATATAAAAAATTGCTATTTTGTGCTTAACCAATGTGAGTTGCTTTGTTTGCTTGCATCTGATTTTCCTTCGGAAAATCCTCGCACACAAACACGCAACTTTCCATATACGTAGCCGGTAAACGAACCTCTCTAAAAAACAACATCACTTTAGGTTAAAAAACAAGCCAGCAAACACGCCCGCGTTAGGGATTGAGGCATTTGTTGAAGCTCCTCGCAGAGAGCGACTGCCGAAAGCCCGACCGCGCCTGTGGCGTGGTAACGCCCAAATAAAAAATTCTTAAATCCTAAAGTTTATACTCCGACAGTGGTTTTGTAAACGCTTCTGGATTTTCAGCGAGGTGATAGCGAGGATCGTCAATATCCTCTACGATAACTTCCTTAAACTTTGGGCTTGCCTTATGGAGCAGTATTTTACAGTCTTCACTAAGGTGCTTTAGTTTTATGGATTTTCCTGCGGCTTCGTACTTTTCTACCAAATTGTATATGGCTTCGAAAGCGGAATGGTCGCTTACGCGCGACTCTACAAAATCTATCTCTACGTTGTCTGGGTCGTTCTTCACATCAAACTTTTCGTTGAAGGCTTTTATAGAACCGAAGAAAAGTGGCCCCCAAATTTCGTAAACCTTAGTACCATCTTCCCTCATGCGTTTTCTGGCACGAATACGTTTTGCGTTTTCCCAAGAGAAAACCAAGGCACTGATAATGACACCGGCGATTACGGCTATGGCTAAATCTTTCCAAACGGTGATAAGCGATACGGCTATAAGAACAATAGCATCGGTTAGCGGTATTTTTCGTAAAATTCTAAAGCTACTCCATGCAAATGTGCCAATAACCACCATGAACATGACGCCAACTAAGGCAGCAATAGGTACTTGCTCAATGAGTCCGGATGCAAACAAAATAAAGATTAATAAGGCCACAGCAGCAACAATACCGGAAAGCCTGCCTCTTCCACCTCCCTTTATATTTATCAATGATTGTCCAATCATGGCGCAACCACCCATTCCACCAAAAAATCCTGTGACAATGTTTGCGCCTCCTTGTGCCATACATTCGCGGTTGGCATTTCCTCTAGTTTCTGTAATCTCATCAACTAAGTTTAAGGTCATCAATGATTCTATCAAGCCGATGGCCGCTAGAATTAAGGCGTATGGCCCAATAAACTTTATGGTTTGCCAATTAAATGGCACTTTATTAAATATCTCTGTCTGGAATTGTGGTAAACCACCTTTTAAGCCTTCGCCACCTCCATCACGAATAAAACTTCCCACTGTGGCGACATCTAGATTTCCAAAGATCACAATGGCGGATACCACTAAAATGGCAATTAATGCTTCTGGCAATTTCTTTGTTAGTTTTGGTAATCCAAACATAATTCCCATGGTTAATGCCACCAAACCTAACATAATCCACATTTTTGAGCCTGTAAACCAGTCTCCATTTGCATCTTTAAAAAGATTAAGTTGTGATAGGAAAATTACGATAGCTAGTCCATTTACAAACCCCATCATCACAGGATGTGGAATCAATCTTACAAATTTTCCAAGTTTAAAAACACCTGCTAAAATTTGAATAATTCCCATAAGAATTACGGTAGCAAACAAGTAATATAAACCCAACTGTTCTGAAGGTTCTCCCATAGCATTTCCTTCGGCAACTAAGCTCACCATCACTACTGCTAAGGCGCCTGTGGCACCACTTATCATTCCTGGACGGCCTCCAAAAACTGAGGTGATTAATCCTATCATAAATGCCGCATATAACCCTACTAATGGGTCTACACCTGCAACAAATGCAAACGCAACAGCTTCTGGCACCAATGCCAATGCCACAGTTAGTCCACTTAAAATATCGTTTTTGGCGTTTTTAGCGCGCTTTCTAAAAAATGCAGTCATGGTTTGTTTTTGAAGCTGCAAATTTACAGTTTAAAACAGGACGTACAAGTAATGCCCTAAGAATTTGCAGATTAAGCAATTAAAATTGGATGAGTTACAAAATTGCCAGTATTTCTGCCACTTTCTTATGAAGTACTCATTTAAAAATATTGTAGTTTTAGCCATCAAAGTTGAAATCATGAGAAAATTTTTATTGATACTTGTTTTGTGTTTTGCTTGTAAGAACTCACCGAACTATGATTTTAGCACCCGTTTTGAGACATCCAATGGTCTAGAAACGGTAACTTACGAGGAGATTATCACATTTTATTCTCAACTCGCTGAAGTTTACAATGAAATTTCTCTGGAGGCTATCGGGGAAACTGATGCTGGAAAGCCTTTACATTTGGTAACTTTTAATCCAGATGCAGAATTCAATTATGAAACTATCAGGGAAGACAAACGGATCTTACTCATAAATAATGGTATTCACCCAGGAGAACCTGATGGCATCGATGCAACAATGCTGTTATTTAGAGACCTAGCACAAGGCAATATCAAAATACCAGAAAATGTTGTAATTGCGAGTATTCCTATTTACAATATTGGTGGCAGTCTCAATAGAAATTCAAACACGCGTACTAATCAAAATGGTCCAAAAGCCTATGGTTTTCGAGGTAACGCAAGAAACTATGATTTGAATAGGGACTTTATTAAATGCGATACGAAAAATGCTAAGACCTTTGCTGAAATTTTTCACTTATTGAAACCTGATGTATTTATCGATACGCATGTAAGCAATGGTGCGGACTACCAATACACGCTCACACATTTGTTTACGCAACATAATAAATTGGGTGATAAACTGGGTATTTATTTACATACTGAAATGATGCCCAAATTAGAAAAAAAACTAAACGAAAAGGACTTGGACATCACACCATATGTAAATGTTTTTAACCGTACTCCTGAACAAGGGTTTTCGCAATTTATGGACTACCCTAGGTATTCCACAGGCTACACTACACTTTTCAACACATTAGGTATGATGATAGAAACGCACATGCTCAAACCCTACAAACAACGTGTTGAAGGCACTTATGAAATATTGAAAAGCATGATTAAAATTACGGATTCTGATTCTGATAAAATCAAGTCCATTAGAGAAGAAATGCCCTTATTGATGCACAAAAACAAGTACTATACCTTGGATTGGGCAGTAGACACCACAAAAGCTTCAATATTAAATTTTAAAGGTTATGAAGCCGATGTAATTACAAGTGAGGTTACTGGTTTTAAAAGATTAAAATATAACAGGACAAAACCTTTTGTAAAAGAAGTGAACTACCAAAATTACTACGAACCTAAATTGAAAGTTGAAATTCCGTCTGCATACATTATTCCCCAAGGCTGGCATAATGTTATTGCGTTATTAAAACTAAATGAAGTGGAGATGATACCGCTTAAAAACGACAGCATAATTACAGTAGAAAGCTATCGTATTAAGGGTTATAAAACCCGTAAGTCGCCCTACGAGGGACATTATCCGCACTATGACGTAAAAATAAGTATATCTGAAGAAGATAGGCAATTCTCAAAAGGTGATTATTTTATAAACACCAATCAAAACACTTTTAGATATCTAATGGCTACCCTAGAACCACAGGCTCCAGATTCCTTTTTTAATTGGAATTTTTTCGATACCATTCTACAGCAAAAAGAAGGATTTTCACCCTACGTTTGGGAAGACAAAGCACTTGAACTACTTCAAAACAACCCTCAATTAAAACAGGAATTTGAGCACCGAAAACAAGATATATCTGAGTTTAAAGATAATTGGTATGCACAGCTAGATTGGTTGCACAAACAAAGTAAGCATTATGAAGAAGCACATTTATTATATCCCGTATTCAGAATAAAATAGTATTAATCAATTAGCAGCTTAATATTGGCATAAGAGTTCTCCATGGCTTTTTTTATTTTCTTTTTTCCTAGCCACTTTACTTTAGTGATACCCTCTTTTTCTTCTGGATATAGTTTTCCTTTAAAAGATGTTTTCATTTCAAACCAATAGGTGATTTTTATACGATACCGTCCTCTCCGTTTAAAAATATGGTAGGTTGTTTCCAGCGGTTTCACAATTTTTAATTTGGTAACGCCTGTTTCCTCCTCAACCTCTCTCATTGCTGTTTCCTCTATACTCTCCTTTTTCTCCGTCTTGCCTTTTGGTAAATCCCATTTTCCATTTCTAAAAATAAAAAGCACCTTACCCTCTTTATTGTATACCTTACCGCCGCCAGCAATAACCACTGGGGCCTTTTTTAAAAATTTATTTAGCAGTTTTTTTTCATTCTTATGAACCAAATACGCTTCCTTGGTTGAAGATGTGTTTAACTTTCTAATAACATTTCTTAAAACAACCTTTTTAAGATCATAGTTTTTAACCCCTTTTTTGTCTTTAGGTTTTGTAGATAAAATTATAGGCTTGTCACCAACAAATATTTTGTGCATAAAGAGATTATTAGCTGTTTCTTGGTGGTAAAAATATCATTTTTAAATACAAACCAACTATTGTTGAAAAAAATATTTTATTCTGTTAAAACAGGTTATGTAATACTGCAATATATGCTTAATTTTGTGCTATGATTTTTAACAAAGATATCGCCAAAAAAACAGCAGAAGTTTTATTGCAGGTAAATGCTATAAAATTAAGTCCGAAAACGCCTTTTACATGGGCTTCTGGATGGAAATCGCCCATTTATTGTGATAACCGTATCATTTTGTCATTCCCTCCCATTCGTAACTATGTTAGAGAAACTATGGCAAAACATATTGAGCGTCAATATGGGAAACCAGACGCTATTGCCGGAGTTGCTACAGGCGCCATAGGGATAGGTATGTTGGTGGCCGAATATTTAAATCTACCCTTTATTTATGTTAGGCCAGATGCCAAAGGTCATGGGAGAAAAAACCAAATTGAAGGTTTTATAGAAAAAGGACAGAACGTAGTGGTTGTAGAAGATTTAATCAGTACAGGCAAAAGCAGTTTAAATGCTGTTAAAGCCCTTCGTGAAGGTGGTATCAACGTAAAAGGTATGATAGCCATTTTCACTTACGGATTTGAAGTTTCAAAAGAAAATTTTGAAAAAGAAGATGTTACACTTCATACTTTAGGAAATTACGAAAACCTCTTGGAGCAAGCCTTACAGACCAATTACATTACTAAAAAAGAATTAGAATTGCTTACCGAATGGAATTCTAACCCTAGCGAATGGAACGCTATTTGATAATTAACAGCTAAACACAAATTATTAATTTATGAATTTAGAATCTCCAGAAGTAAGTGTGTCCAAAACACCAGAAGCCACATTTAACTTTATATCGAATATTGAAAATTTTGAAGCCTTAATGCCTGAGAACATCAGTAAGTTTGAAGTTTTAGGTGAAGACAAATTTTTATTTGCCTTAAAAGGCATGCCAGAAATTATTCTGAAGAAGAAAGAGGAAATACCACCAAATAAAATTGTTTTTGGTGCCGCTGGTGGTAAAATAGATTTTTCTTTAACTGCTATTATTTCTGAAGGTGAAAATGATGAAAGTAATGTAAAACTTGAGTTTAGCGGAGACTTTAACCCTATGATGGCAATGATGGTGAAAGGGCCAATTAGCAAATTTATAGAAACGCTGGCTACTAATTTACCAAAAGCTGTTTAGTACATTAATGTGACATCTTTCAATGCGAAAGATTTGATGATATTATCTTCCATCAGAATCTGTAAATCTCCAGAATCTAACACATTTAAAATATAACCTGAAAACAAATTACCCTTGGCATCCTTGAATGTTGAGGGTTTATTTTTTCTGAATAAAAAAGATTCATACTCGGCTTTCAATTCTTTGTAATGGCCTTCTTTTAGTTTTGAAAAATACATTTTCAAACTGTTTATAATAATGCTTAAAAGCTCATCTGTTTCAAAAAATCGCCCTGTAATCTGTTTTAGAGATGATGCATACGGTAAGTTATCAAAATCCGTTTGGTTAACGTTCAAGCCAACACCAATGATTGTTGCATTTAAATGATTTTGTTTTATGACATTTTCAACCAAAATACCACAAATCTTTTTATTTTGTGACAAAATGTCGTTAGGCCATTTTATGTGCAATTGCGGAATTAAAAACGTTTTTAAACTATGCCTCAATGCTAAAGCTGTAACCATACTAATGTAAAATGGGTGTTCCAGTTTAAATTTTGAAATATCAACAAACACACTAAACATCAAGTTCTTCGACGCTTCTGATGTCCAAACAGCGCCCATCTGCCCCTTACCCTCGGTTTGATATTTCGCGGTAACCACAGTAAAATCCTCTACCTTTTCGGCACTAACCATATCTTTTAAAAAAGTATTAGTAGAATCAATGGCATCAAGTTTGATTATAGGCATTTACAGGTTATTTTTGTTGTTTAAAATCTTGTGAAAATTTTAAAGGCTAAAGAACTAAAAAAATAATAACTTTGCACAAATTAATTAAAATTAATGGCGAAAGAAAAAATAAGCGCAGATCAGTTAATATCAGTTATAATTAGTGGAATTGAAGATGTAAAAGGTAAAGAAATAAGTATTTTAGACCTTAGGGAAATTGAAAATACAGTTTGCGATTATTTTATAATTTGTGAAGGGACTTCAAACACTCAAGTTAACGCCATCGTTAATTCCATTCAGAAAAAGGTAAGTAAAGAACTTAAGGATAACCCATGGCACGTTGAAGGTGCTGACAATGCTGAATGGGTTTTATTAGATTATGTAAATATTGCTGTACATGTGTTTCAAAAGCATATTAGGGAGTATTATGACATTGAAAGCCTTTGGGGAGATGCAAAAACAACAGTAATAGAAACAAGTTACTAAAAACAAAACATGGCAAAAGACAATAAAAATATAAAAGAAAAAAAACCAAAATTTAGTCCGTATTGGATTTATGGGATTATACTATCCCTCTTTTTGGTGTTTACCCTATTCAATAATAGTGGACTAGATAGCGGAAATACCACAAATCCAACGCAGTTCTTCAATTTTGTAAAGGATGGAGAAGTAGAAAAGGTTGAAATAGTAAATAGACGGCTTGCAAAAGTTTATCTGACCAAGGAAGCGTCGCAAAAAGAGATTCACAGAAAATCTAAACCTACAAGTTTTAGCTTATCAGCTGCTCAAATTCCGAATTATAGATTTGAATTTGGAGAATTAGAAATTTTTCAAAATGAGTTGAACAAAATTATTGAAGAAGAAAATCTAGAATTAGAACCCGTATATCTTACAGAGGAGAATCATTTAGCAGATTTTCTGATTGGAATCTTACCATTCGTATTACTAATTGGTGTTTGGATTTTTATCATGAGACGCATGTCTGGTGGTGCTGGCGGCGGTGCTGGTGGACAGATTTTTAATATTGGAAAATCTAAGGCAAAATTATTTGACCAAAATACTGAAGTGAAAACATCTTTTAAAGATGTAGCTGGTTTAGAGGGTGCAAAAGAAGAAGTTCAAGAAATTGTAGATTTCCTGAAATATCCTGAAAAATACACAACTCTTGGTGGTAAAATACCTAAGGGTGCATTGCTTGTAGGCCCTCCGGGAACTGGTAAAACCTTGTTAGCAAAAGCTGTTGCTGGCGAAGCTAAAGTGCCTTTCTTTTCATTATCGGGATCTGATTTCGTGGAGATGTTTGTAGGCGTTGGAGCTTCTCGTGTTCGTGATTTATTTAAGCAAGCCAAGGAAAAATCGCCTTCCATCATCTTTATTGACGAAATTGATGCCATAGGTAGAGCTCGTGGAAAAAATGCCATGTCTGGAAGTAATGACGAGCGTGAAAACACCCTAAATCAGTTATTAACAGAAATGGATGGGTTTGGCACAAACACCAACGTTATTGTTATGGCCGCAACAAATAGGGCTGATATTTTAGATAAGGCTTTAATGCGTGCTGGACGTTTTGATAGACAGATTTTTGTGGATTTACCGGATGTTCGTGAGCGTAAAGAAATATTTGAAGTACACTTAAGACCTTTGAAGAAAACAAAAGATCTGGATACAGATTTCTTATCAAAACAAACCCCTGGTTTCTCTGGAGCTGATATTGCAAATGTTTGTAATGAAGCAGCTTTAATAGCAGCAAGAAACGGTAAAAAAGCAGTAGATAAGCAAGATTTTCTTGATGCAGTTGATAGAATTATTGGTGGTCTGGAAAAGAAGAATAAAATTATAACTCCTAGTGAAAAACAAGCTGTTGCCTATCACGAAGCTGGTCATGCAACCGTAAGTTGGATGTTGGAGCATGCAGCGCCTTTAGTAAAGGTAACTATTGTTCCACGAGGACGCTCTTTGGGAGCTGCATGGTATTTGCCAGAAGAACGATTAATTGTTAGACCAGAACAGATGCTTGATGAAATGTGCGCCGCTTTAGGTGGTCGTGCAGCAGAACAAGTGATTTTCAATAAAATATCAACTGGAGCTTTAAGTGATTTGGAAAAAGTTACTAAGCAGGCCCGAGCCATGGTAACTATTTATGGGTTAAGTGATAAAGTAGGAAACCTGACCTATTACGACTCTGGCCAAAACGAATATGGGTTTACAAAACCCTACAGTGAAAAAACAGCTGAACTTATAGACAAGGAAATCTCAGATATAATAGAGAAGCAATATGAGCGTGCCGTAAAGTTGTTAGAGGCCAATAAAGACAAACTTACAGAACTTGCAGAAGTACTTCTGGAAAAAGAAGTTATTTTTAAGGATAATCTGGAAAAAATATTTGGTAAACGTCCTTTTGAAAAAGAAGAACGTGAAAATCTTGACAAATAGCTCATTATAGTTAAGCTTTTGGTAAAAATCTTAAATTAATCTAAGGAATAGTTTAAGATTTTTTATATTTGGAAAACTCTCAACAAAAAAGGTTAATAGCAAGTACCTGAATGAATCTTTTTAAGAAAATTTTCGGATCAAAATCAAAACAATCCGAAAAGGAAATAAAGTCTGATGACCGAGGCAAATACATGCCCGAACTTAAATTGCCAATAGATGAAAAGTTCACTATAAATTTTAAAGCTAATGGTGGTAAGTTCTTATATTGCGATGACTTAAACGAGGTATTTCTTAACTTCACTAAGATCATTCAAGAAAATTCTTGGGAAGATAAACCTGCATTGGTCATAGATAACAATCTTTTAGAGAAGTTTAAATCGTGTAATATTGATGCTATTAAAAATTCAGGTCAAGCCACTTATTTTTTAACCACCTGTGAAAACTTAATTGCTACTGATGGTTCTCTACTCATAAGTTCAAATCAAATAGCGACAAAAAAGTTACCTGAATTACCTTTTAATGTTATTGTTTTCGCCACTACCAGTCAGATTGTGGACAATATTGGCGAAGGCCTCCGTGGTATTAAATCAAAGAACAAACGACATATCCCCACAAACATTACTACAATCAAACATTTTAAATCTGGAGATGAAAAAGATTTTTTAAGCTATGGTAGTAGTGCAAAAAACTTATATTTGCTGCTTTTAGAAGATTTATAATTTAAGCAAATTTAGGAAATGAAAGACATGTTATTGCGCTCACTATCTGGTTTATTCTATGTAGCGGCACTAATTATTGTTTTAAATTTGAACTCGCCTCACGGTTTCATCATTTTATTTTTTATTCTAGGATTACTCTCTTTGTTTGAGTTTAATAAGTTAATCCAGTTGAAAAGTATTGTTCCCTATATCATCTTTGTAATTCTCTATGCAGTTTTTGGATATTGGCAAAACATGTTAAACTCTGATAAAGGCTTAAATGAAGCAACTCAAATATTAATGGTGCTTACAATTTTCGTAAACTTGTTCTTAATCAAGGATTTGTTCTCCCGAAAAGTAATTCCACTATTTATTACGAAACGCTTTATTATTACTACATTTTATCTTTCTAGTGGGTTTGTATTTCTTGTGCTTATAGCCAGTGTCTTTAGTCCAAAAATTTTACTCGGAGCTTTCATTTTGGTTTGGGTAAACGATTCTTTTGCTTATTTTGTAGGTAAGAATTTTGGAAAACAAAAACTGTTTGAAAAAATTTCTCCAAAGAAAACGGTTGAAGGCTTCTTAGGAGGACTTTTATTTTCTTGTATTGCCAGTTACTTTATTTCAACTATGACAACAACTTTAAACTTTACCAACTGGTTATTACTTGCTATTGTCATAACGGTTTTTGGCACGTTGGGAGATTTAATTGAATCAAAATTTAAGAGGCAAGCTAATGTAAAAGACAGTGGTACAATTATGCCTGGACATGGTGGACTGCTAGATCGTTTAGATAGTATTATTTTTGCTTCCCCATTTATTTACTCATTTTTAAATATTATACATTATGTTTCATAAAGAAGGCCATAAAATAATCCTCTTCACTCTAATTATAGTTGTTGGCTGTTTTTTGCTGGTAGATAGTTTTATCTCTGTGTTTTGGTTAAGAACTCTAATTCTCATAGTGCTGTTGATATTTCTAATTCTCATCTTACAGTTTTTTAGAAATCCTAAACGTCACACCAAACAAAATGATAAAAATGTAGTATCGCCAGTAGATGGAAAGGTTGTTGTTATTGAAGAGGTTTTTGAAAAAGAATATTTTAAAGAAAAGCGTTTGCAGGTAAGTGTGTTTATGTCTCCTATAAACGTGCATGTAACTCGCTACCCAATTGATGGAAAAGTTGTCTTTAGCAAGTATCATCCTGGAAAATACTTAGTAGCATGGCATCCCAAAGCTAGTGAAGAAAACGAACGTACCACCGTAGTTGTAGAGAACAAAACATACGGTAAAGTATTATATCGTCAAATTGCGGGAGCTTTAGCAAAACGAATAGTAAACTATGCCAAAGTAGATGATAACGCCATACAAGGTGCCGATTCTGGATTTATTAAATTTGGATCTAGAGTGGATCTATTTTTACCCTTGGATACGAATATAAAAGTAAAGTTAAACGAAAAGGTTCGTGGCGGGGAGAGTATTATAGCTGAAATTAATGAGTAATGAATCTTTAGATAAAGTATTTGAAGAAGCAGTTGCGCGAGTTAATGCACATACTGACCCATTTCCAGCCGACACACTCCTAAAGCTTTATGCTTACTATAAAAAAGCTACTAATAATTATGGTAAACCCAGCAGTAAAAAATCTATAATCAACGCATTTAAAACAAATGCACTATTTCAGGTTAAAGATGTTTCTGAAGATGAAGCGAAACAAGCGTACATTGATTTAGTAAATCAATATTTCTTATATCGAAAATAAGTATTACCCTAAAATTTTATTTAGATAAAAATCTATCAATAGTTAAACAAAGTTGGTTTATAAATCCATCTACTCTAAATTAGCCAAACTTGTCTTTATAGTTTCAATCTTAGCCAAGGCATCAGCTTCTTTCTTCTTTTCGCTGGCCACTACCTGCTCTGGCGCATTAGTTACAAAACGTTCGTTTGATAATTTTTTCTGAACAGATTTCAAGAAGCCCTCGGTATAGTTTAGCTCATCTGTTAATTTCTTAATTTCTGCTTCAACATCAACGGCTCCAGACATTGGAATAAAATACTCATTAGATTTTACACGATATGTAAGCGCCTCCTCAACAGCACTTTCAACATAGGCAATAGCATCTAAATTACCCAATTTAGCAATCACAGCATCAAATGTATTCGTTATCTTTTCATTATTGATTACAGAAAAAGGGATGGCGTCTTTAAATGCTATATTTTTTTGTTTTCTAATATTTCGAATGCCAGATATAACTTCTGAAGCAAACTCAAATTCTGAAATTAGAGTGGTATTAACGGTTGTAGACTCTGGCCATTTTGCAACGATTAAGGCTTCCTCTGGAGTTCTTTCTGAAATAAATTGCCAAATCTCCTCTGTTAGAAAAGGCATAAATGGATGCAAAACCTTTAAATTATTCTCAAAAGCAGTTATAACTGCATTGTATGTTTTTATATCAATTGGTTGCTGATAAGCAGGTTTTATAATCTCCAAAAGCCATGACGAAAAATCGTCCATGATCAATTTATAGAGCGTCATTAGTGCATCACTTAATCTATATTTGCTAAAATGATCTTCAATTTCAGCTAATACTTTTTGAAATTTAGCATGGTACCACTCCAAACCTATTTTTGCAGTTTCTGGTTGATCTAAACTATCGTCGATTTCCCAGCCTTGAACAAGTCTAAAGGCATTCCATATTTTATTTCCGAAACCTTTACCTTGCTGACACAATGCCTCATCAAATAGTAAATCATTACCTGCAGCAGAACTTAATAGGAGTCCTACACGAACACCATCAGCACCATATTCCTCTATAAGTTTTAAAGCGTCTGGAGAATTCCCTAAGGATTTACTCATCTTTCTACGTTGCTTATCCCGAACCAAACCGGTGAGATACACATTTTCAAAAGGTTTTTCATCTCTAAATTCGTAACCAGCAATAATCATTCTCGCTACCCAGAAGAATAAGATATCGGGACCAGTTACCAAATCGTTAGTGGGATAATAATATTTTATGTCCTCATTATCAGGGTTTCGAATGCCATCAAATACAGACATTGGCCATAACCATGACGAAAACCAAGTATCCAAGGCGTCAGTGTCCTGACGCAAACCGTCAACCTTTAATTGAGGGTTCTTAGCCTTTTGTTTTGCTAATTCCAAGGCGTTTTCTAGCGTTTCAGCAACTACAAAATCATCTTTTCCGTCTCCATAATAGTAAGCTGGAATTTGTTGCCCCCATAATAATTGACGCGAAATATTCCAATCGCGAATATTCTCCATCCAATGGCGATAGGTATTTTCAAATTTCTTTGGAAATAGCTTTATATCATCTTCATGTAAAACCGCTTTGATTGCTGGTTTTACCAAATCTTCCATTTTCAAAAACCATTGATCACTTAATCTTGGCTCAATAACAGCTTTAGTGCGCTCAGAAGTACCAACTTTATTAACGTGAGTTTCAGTTTTGACTAAAACTCCTAAAGTTTCAAGTTCTTTGGCTACGGCTTTTCTAGCTATAAATCGGTCTTGACCTTCAAATTGCAAGCCATAACTATTTAAAGAAGCATCTTCATAAAAAATATCGATAACTTCTAAATTGTGTTTATCACCCAAAACCTTATCGTTTTCATCATGCGCTGGGGTAACTTTAAGACAGCCCGTACCAAACTCTAAATCAACATATTCATCTTCAATTATAGGTACTATACGATTGCAAATAGGTACAATAGCCTTTTTACCTTTTAAATGGGAAAAACGTTCATCATTAGGATTAATACAGATGGCAGTATCCCCAAAGATGGTTTCAGGTCTGGTGGTGGCAATGGTTAAAACATCATCACTTCCTTCAATTTGATAGTTGATGTAATATAGATTTCCTTGACGCTCTTCATAGATTACTTCTTCGTCAGACAACGTGGTTTTTGCCTCAGGATCCCAATTTACCATACGATAACCACGATAAATCAAGCCCTTGTTGTATAAATCCACAAAAACCTTAATTACTGCCTCTGACATATCGTCATCCATAGTAAATTTTGTGCGATCCCAATCGCAGGAACAGCCTAATTTCTTAAGTTGATCTAAAATCACACCTCCATATTCATGTGTCCAATCCCAGGCATGTTTTAAAAATTCTTCGCGCGAAAGGTCATTTTTATCAATACCTCGCTCCTTTAATTTTGCAACGACTTTGGCCTCAGTAGCAATTGAAGCATGATCTGTTCCTGGTACCCAACAAGCATTTTTACCTTGTAAGCGGGCGCGACGAATAAGCACATCCTGAATCGTATTGTTCAGCATATGCCCCATATGCAATATCCCAGTTACGTTAGGCGGAGGAATTACAATTGTATAAGGCTCTCTTTCATCTGGTTCTGAATGAAAATAATTGTGTTTCATCCAGTAATCGTACCACTTGCCTTCTACCTTACTAGCATCATATTTTGATGGAATTTGCATACTTTGGAACAGTTTTTGACTTTTGATGTGCAAAAGTACTTATATTTCTTTTTCTGTGAAAACAGACGACATGTTATTAAGAACAATAATATGTTAAGTTTTAAGTAATTCGTCTATTATTTTTGCAGGTTGTGGAAAAAGTACCTATGTTTGAATTAAATAATAACCATTAAATACAAAAAAATGAAACATTTATTTACGCTTTTATTTGTAGGGTTAATTAGTTTTTCGCTTAACGCGCAAGAAAAAGTTGCTAAAATTGAGTTTAAGGAAACTACTATAGATTATGGCACTATCGAGAAAGGTGCTGATGGCGTTAGAGTTTTTGAATTTACAAATACTGGAGACGCTCCTTTAATTATATCTAAAGTAAGTTCTAGTTGCGGATGTACTATCCCCAAAAAACCAGATGCACCTATAATGCCTGGTAAAACTGGACAAATAGAAGTAAAATATGACACCAATAGAGTAAATCCTATTAGAAAAACCATTACGGTGATGTCTAACGCGGAAACGCCTACTGTTGCCCTTAAGATTAAAGGTTTGGTGGTAGACCCTTCTAAAAACAACGTTTTAGAAAAGAAAAGCAAAAGTATGGTTGAACAATAGTGCTTTCCTTACTTTAAAAAGTATTTAAAACCTAGGCTTCTGTCTAGGTTTTTTTATTGAATGGATTTGCTAGCCTAAAACTAAAAGTACGTTTAACGCCTTTTCTATCTACAGCAAGTTTTATCGTCTTACCGGTTTCTCCATGAAAAAACTGCGTGATTTGCTGTAACGAAAAATTATGAGTTGATTTTCCATTTATATTGAGAATAATATCTCCCTTTTGTAATCCAGCTTCTTCAGCAGGAGAGCCTTCCCTCAACTCCACAATCGCATACGCAGGTTTCAGACTTATCTCAAAGTTGTTTGAAGCTACATAGCTTGGAGCTACCGAATTATCAAAACCTTTACCTTTTATTTCAACATCTTTACTTTCGGTTTTCACAAAACGATAACCACTGTACTCTACAATAATACCAGATTTATTATAGCTAAATCGTTTTTTAAAGTTGCTGTTTCTTTTTAATGTAATTTTTGCTCTTCCATAATCAATAATAAGATTAAAACGCCTCAATATATTTCCTGAGATACTTCCATTTCTATCTTGCATCATATTATTAAAAACTATAGACTCAGCATTAGGATATGCTACATTTACGTGCTTCAAATTAAAATGCTTTAGGGAAAATGCGTCTACTTTTGAGCGTTTACCATACACACTTCCATTGAGTCCGTGTCCTAAAAAATCGTCAAAATAATATTCCCCTGGCGTTATTCCCTTCTCTTCATCTTCAAATAGCCACAAAGCATCACTACCACCTGTATCAATAAGTAATTTTACAGGAGTGTTTTTTCCATTGTTATGCAGCATCCCATACATGTACGGTTTATTATTATGAAACTCCAAATTAAAAATCTCACAGGTTTTACATTCTTTATAAATGAAAGTGTAAGGTTTGTGTAATTTCAAAAACTGTTTGGAATAGTTTATTTCAACAATAAAATCCTTCAAAATATCAAATCCTATGATGCCATGTATTGGAACACCTAATTTAGGTGTAAAATCTAAGGCCTTGTCATAAATGGCGTATAAATCTTGGTCGATCTTAATGGCATCTCCAATTTTTAAAACATTATTTTTAGACTTCAAAGCCTCGATGGAGGCGCCCTCACCTAAACCCCGCAGAAAAATAGTTTCTGTATTTTTTATCTTTAAACTATCTGAAACATTAAGAATATTAAAAATTATAGGTTTGCTCACGCCAGTATCCAGCAGAAACGAAAGTTCCACTCCATTTACCTCAACTGGAAAAACGATAAGATTGTTAATTAACTTGAACTTAATTTTCTCATTAGTCTTTTTGCTATGAAGCATAAATTGACTTTGTGCTATTGCTCCAGTAAAGGAAAACAAACTAAAACATAGGATGTATAAAAATCTCACCATTACCTAAAACTCACTAAAATTGAAAATCAAGTTACAAATCTTTGTAAAGCACCTGTAATTTAGGGGCATTTTTTAAGATAATTTTTGCAACTTTGCCCTCTAACAGTTATTTAATGCCTTCAATATCTCAAAAAGGGCGTAATATGCCCGAATCGCCAATACGTAAGCTTGTCCCTTATGCTGAAAAAGCTGAAGCTAAAGGAAAGTCCATTTATTACCTAAATATTGGCCAGCCAGATATAAAAACACCAGAAGTTGCCTTAAAAGCCGTTAAAGAGAATAATATTGAGGTTTTATCTTATTCTCGTTCAGAAGGGTCAGACACTTATAGAAAAAAAATTGCAGATTACTACGCTTATCATAATATAAAAGTTTCACATACCGATATTATAGTTACCACAGGTGCAAGTGAGGCTATTTCATTTATTTTTGGAAGTATTATGGATCCTGATGACGAAGTGATTATTTGTGAGCCATTTTATGCAAATTATATTGCTTTTGCCACGGCTAATAGCATAAAAGTAAGACCCATAATTTCGAGTATTGAGGATAATTTTGCACTCCCATCCATTGCAGAATTTGAGAAATTGATTAGCTCCCGCACAAAGGCAATTATGATTTGCAACCCTGGAAACCCAACTGGCTACTTGTATTCCAAAGAAGAAATTGAACAATTAGCGGATATAGCAAAGCGACACGACTTATTTTTGATATCTGATGAAGTTTATAGAGAGTTCACGTATGACGGACATTCCCATTATTCAATTCTAGAATTAGAAGGACTTGATGAACATACTATAGTGATAGACTCCGTTTCTAAACGATATAGTATGTGTGGTGCAAGGATTGGGTGTTTAGTTACCAGAAATGAAACTATAAGATATACCGTTTTAAAATTTGCCCAAGCACGGTTAAGCCCACCAACGTATGCGCAAATAGCTAGTGAAGCTGCCTTAAGCACGCCTCAAAGCTATTTTGAAGATGTAAAAAAAGAATATATAGAGCGAAGAGATACCTTAATTTCCGAACTACAACAGATTGAAGGTATTAAAATTGGAATACCTAAAGGTGCTTTTTACTGCATCGTAGAACTTCCTGTTAAAAATGCTGACCATTTCGCACGGTGGCTATTGGAATCTTTTAGTATTGACAATGAAACTGTTATGGTAGCTCCGGCAGAAGGCTTTTACTCTACTAAAGGTATTGGCACAAACCAAATTAGAATTGCTTACGTGCTTAATAAACAAGATTTAATTAAGGCGGTTAACATTATAAAAGAAGCACTTAAAGTGTATAAAGATTAATGCAAATACAGCAAAACATATCTCTTAAAAACTTCAATACGTTTGGTATCGATGTTAAAGCGAAATATTTTGCCTCTGTTACAAATACTAATCAATTAACTAAGCTTTTAGCCAATAAAAATTATCCTGACAAACTTGTTTTGGGTGGCGGCAGCAATATGCTATTAACCCAAGATCAAGATAAATTGGTTATTCATGTTAACATCAAAGGTATTTCTATTAAAAATGAAGATGACAATTTTGTTTATGTAGAGGCCAATGCCGGCGAAAACTGGCATGAGTTTGTACTTTGGTGTTTAGATAATGACTTTGGTGGTTTGGAGAATCTGTCCCTGATTCCAGGAAACGTAGGTACGGCACCTATACAAAACATTGGTGCTTATGGTGTAGAATTAAAAGATACTTTTGTCTCTTGTAATGCCTTAAATATTGATACACTAGAAGAAACCACTTTTACCAAAAACGATTGTAATTTTGGTTACAGAAATTCTATCTTTAAAAATGAAGCAAAGGACAAATACATCATTACATCCGTTGTTTTTCGTTTATCAAAAATCAATCATAAACTTCATATGGATTATGGTGCAATTATATCAGAGTTAAATGCCCAAAACGTTAAAAACCCAACAATTCAAGCTATTTCGAAAGCTGTAATAGCTATAAGAGAAAGCAAACTCCCTAATCCAAAAGAGATAGGAAATAGCGGTAGTTTCTTTAAAAATCCTGTAATCTCCAAAAAGAAATTTAAAAAACTACAAAGTAATTTCAAGAAGATACCAAGTTACCCAATTTCCAACAGCGAGGTAAAAGTGCCTGCGGGATGGCTTATTGAAACAGCGGGTTTTAAGGGTAAACGTTTTGGAAATTACGGTGTACACAAAAATCAAGCATTAGTTCTTGTAAACTACGGAGGCGCTGAGGGTTCTGATATTTTTGAGCTATCAAAATTGATTCAAAAAACCGTGTTTAGATTATTTGACATTTCAATTGAAACTGAAGTAAATATCTTATAGTTTAAATAAATTTCTAACTTTGACGTTTATCTGTTTCTATTACAGAACAACTGATTAAACCAACTTACATTGATTTCAAACATAGAAAAAGAAATAGTTAACTTATTGAAAAATAGCGACAAAAGAGCTATTTCCTTACTCTATGAAAATTATGCCGATGCCCTTTATGGTGTTATCCGAAAGGTAATTACTGATGAAGATACCGCTCAAGATGTTCTGCAAGAAACATTTGTAAAAATATGGCGC
The DNA here is from genome assembly GCF_004310325.1 of Hyunsoonleella flava. Lineage (GTDB taxonomy): Bacteria > Bacteroidota > Bacteroidia > Flavobacteriales > Flavobacteriaceae > Jejuia > Jejuia flava. The sequence goes on along the minus strand of NZ_SIRT01000002.1, from coordinate 305,540 downwards.
TATGCTAAAAAGTATGACGCATCCAAGGCAAAACTGTTCACTTGGCTTTACAGAATTGCATACAATACGGCCATTGATAAAACCCGGTCTTTAAAAAATAAAATCGAAAAAGAAGTCCAAATCGATAATTCTAGCGTATATAAAATTACAACGAACTCTTTGAACCAAGATGTTTTAGATATTAAAACCCATTTAGGCACCTTGGATGAGAAGTATCAAATAGTGATAAACGCGCTATTTTTTGAAGGTATGACACAACAGGAAGCGAGCGACGAGCTTGATATTCCGTTGGGGACTATAAAATCGAGATTAAAAATTGGATTGAGAGAATTGAAAAAAATTTACAATCCTTAATAAAACCTAGTCATGAATGAGAAAATAACTACTTTTTTAAATTCAGGCCTTTTAGATAAATATCTAATGGGTACAACAACTGTTTCCGAAACGGAACAGGTGGAAACCTACATTGCAAGATATCCAGAGGTAGAAAATGCATATAACACACTGCAGCATAATTTAGAGATTGTTGCTAAAAGCAATGCCATTGAAGCTCCTAAACAAACACTAAACAATATTTTAGAGGAACTTGATGATACACCGGTTGTTGCTTTACCACGAAAAGTAAAATATAAAAAGTGGTATAAATTAAGTATTGCAGCTAGTATTGCAGCTATTGCCTTTGCAGCTACTTCATATTTATTCTACAATCAAAATCAAAAACTAACTGAAGAAAATCAGGTGGTTGTTGATGAAATATTTGATTTAAGAGGCGATATTGAAATGAATAATAAAAAATTGGATGCTGTAATGGAACAGTTTAAACGCTTAAATGATCCTGAGACTTATAAATATATTATTCAAGGTAATGAGCGTGCTAGAGATTTAAAAACTGTAGCCTATATTAACCCAAGGGAAAAAACATCAATGATAGATGTGGTATCCTTACCACAGTTGCCGGAGGAACAGTGTTATCAAATTTGGGCAGATTTACAAGGTAAAATGGTAAGTTTAGGTATATTGAGTGAAACTGATAGACAACTTAAAAGAATTCCTTTTACTGAAAACGCAACAGGTTTAAACATTACAATTGAACCTAAAGGTGGTAACGCCGTAGCGTCTTTAGAAAACTCTGTAGCTAAAATAAGCTTGCAGTAGTGAATTAATATAGCTTTAATTATTGAAAAAGCCTCTTTCCATAATTTGGAAGAGGCTTTTTACTTGCTATTAATAACTCTTATTACAGGTTATTCTCTTTATTCCTTATCGAAAAATGCTTTATGTATAAAGCCAGCCACTATAGCTCCTGCTATTGGTGCCAACCAAAACAACCATAACTGTGCTGTAAAATCGCCTCCAGCAAATAAAGCTTGACTTGTAGATCTTGCAGGGTTTACAGATGTATTTGAAATTGGAATACTTATTAGATGAATAAGGGTTAATGCTAAACCTATAGCAATTCCTGCAAATCCTTTTGGTGCTTTTGGATAAGTACTTCCTAAAATGATTAAAAGGAAAAACATAGTTAGTACAAATTCTGCTACTAACACAGAAACCATACTATAGCCTCCAGGTGATAATTCTCCATAACCGTTAGCCGCAAAACCGCCAATATCAGTAAAATCAGATTTACCTGAAACGATGAGATACAAAACTCCTGCTGCCGCTACAGCTCCAATAATTTGTGCAATAATGTAACCTAAAAGGTGTTTCCCTTCAAATTTTCCACCAGCCCATAACCCTAAAGATACAGCGGGATTAAAATGTGCTCCAGATACATGTCCTACAGCATAAGCCATGGTTAAAACAGTTAAACCAAAGGCTAATGAAACGCCTAAAAGACCAATACCAACTTCTGGAAAAGCAGCAGCATAAATGGCACTACCACAACCTCCAAAAACCAGCCAGAAAGTTCCAAAAAATTCAGCTAATAGTTTTTTCATAATGTTATCTAGTTTTAATTGGTTAATAATGAAATTGTAATATATTAGTAATGAGACACCTAAAAAACACTTAGGTCACATCCTACTAATTATGAACAACCAAATACCATTGTTTTTTGCTAAAAACTGTATCTTTGCACAAAATCATTTACATGAAACTTCTACTGATTACACTACTTTTGTTAGGTCTTGGTGTAGCTGGAATAGCCATTAAAATTTGGGCTAAAAAAGATGGAAAATTTGCTGGCACATGCGCTAGCCAAAATCCTATGTTGAATAAAGATGGAGAAGCTTGTGGTTTTTGTGGAAAAACTCCAGACCAGTTTAGCGAATGTAATGAACCGCAACATTCGAAATAATTCATGATTATTCTGGACATTGCAATCTACACTCTCATTGTAGTTGTCTTAATTCAAGCTTTCTTTTACTTACACATCTTCGGGAAATTTGCATTTCGCAATTCGAAAAAAGCAGTTAAAAACCCTACTACACCTGTTTCAGTTATCATTTGTGCCAAGAATGAAGCAGAAAACCTCAAAACGTTTTTGCCCTCAGTAATTCAACAGGACTATAAAAATTTTGAAGTTGTTTTAATTAATGATGCTTCTCATGATGATACCTTAGAAGTCATGGAAAGTTTTTCCAAAGTGAATCAACATATTAAAATAGTTAATGTAGAACCTGTAGAAACCTTTTGGGGCAATAAAAAATACCCTTTAACTCTTGGTATAAAAGCGGCAAAACACAATGTTTTACTGTTTATAGATGCCGATTGTAAACCAGTTTCAAAATATTGGATTAAGGATATGGTTTCAAACTTTAACTCCCAAACCTCCATTGTTTTGGGTTATGGTGCCTATTCCAAAGTGAAAAACTCGTTTCTAAATAAACTAATTAGGTTTGAAACATTGCATACAGCAATTAGTTATCTCTCACTAGCCAAATTAGGAATGCCATATATGGGAGTTGGCAGGAATTTAGCATATACAAAGGCACAATTCTTCAAGGTAAATGGTTTTATGAAGCATATGCATATTCGCTCGGGTGACGACGATTTGTTTGTAAATGAAGCAGCGACTAACTCGAATACACGTATTTGTGTTTCCACTGATAGTTTTACCACTTCGCTGCCTAAAACTTCATTTAAAAGTTGGTTCAAGCAAAAACGTAGGCATGTTTCAACCGCAAAACACTATAAGCTAAACCACAAGATAACCTTAGCTTTCTTTTACACATCCAGCTTCTTATTTTGGGTGTTGTCTATTACATTATTAACATTTTGGCATTTCCCTATTTATGTTATCGCATTAATCGTGATAAGATTTATAATCACCTTTGTTACATATGGATTTTCAGCAAAAAAACTCAATGAAAAGGACCTTATTCTGTTTTTACCCTTTCTAGAAATCTTTTTAATTATTTCCCAAATGGCTATCTTTATAAATAATATCATCTCAAAACCCAAACATTGGAAATAGAAGAAGCAATCTCTCGCGCTAAAAACAATGACCAAAAGGCCTTTAATTTTTTATTGGATTTATATTGGGATGATGTATATGGCTTTCAGTTGAAACGCGTACAGAATGAAAATGACGCCGAAGATATCACCATACAAACATTCTCCAGAGCTTTTGATAGAATTGAAACATTTGATGAACAGTACAAGTTCAAAACATGGTTGATTACCATTTCAAAGAATATTCATATCGATTTAGTTCGAAAGCAAAAACAATCTATTAAGCATATCATTTCAAAAGATGATAATAGTGCCTATCAAATTTTAGATAAATCCCCTACTGTTGAAGACAAACTTATTACGGAACAAAACCTAGCTAACCTGCTTCGTGATATTAAAAAGTTAAAACCCCATTACCAAAAAGTTATCAATTTAAGGTACTTTCAAGAGTTAAGTTATAAGGAGATTTCTGCAGAATTGGACGAACCTATAAACAATGTAAAGGTAAAACTGCTGAGAGCTAAAAAATTACTTGCCGAAGTAATTAATAATAAAAATGATTAACAAACTAAAAAACCTTGGCCCTGGACTATTGTTTGCAGGCGCTGCAATTGGTGTGTCTCATTTGGTACAGTCTACAAGAGCAGGAGCTGATTTTAGTTTAGGCTTAATTTGGGCATTAATCTTAGTAACACTTTTTAAGTATCCATTTTTTCAATATGGCCCTAGATATGCTGCCGCAACAGGAGAAAGCCTTTTAGACGGATATAAAAAACTAGGAAAAGGCACATTAATAGCTTACTATGTTTTAACCTTGGGAACCATGTTTGTGGTACAAATGGCCGTTACTATAGTAACGGCCGGTATAGCATCCTCTTTATTTTACGAATTCAAACCATTTGAAATAGGTGGAACTTCAATGAATAGTGTGCAAATATGGTCTATTATAATTTTGGTAATTTGTTTGTCCTTATTGCTTTTGGGTAAATACAAATTATTAGACAACCTTATTAAAGTCATCATCATTACACTATCCATTAGTACTGTTGCTGCAGTATTTATGGCATTGTTTAACAATACATCAGCACTATCAATTGCTCAGGTTTTACCAGAAAACAGTCTAGAAGTTGCATTTTTGATAGCCTTTATGGGTTGGATGCCTGGACCATTGGACATATCAGTATGGCATTCGCTCTGGACGTTGGAAAAAAAGAAAAATCAATCCAGCTTTTCTATCAAAGGTGCTCTTTTTGATTTTAACGTGGGCTATATTGGAACTATCATTCTGGGCATTGGCTTTGTGCTTTTAGGTGCTTTAGCGATGTTTAATAGTGGCGAAACGTTTAGTGGTTCTGCAGGGGTTTTTGCAGGCCAGCTTATTGACATGTACACTACAAGCCTTGGCAATTGGGCATATATTATTATTGGCATTGCGGCATTTACCACCATGTTTAGTACCACACTTACTACACTTGACGCTTCCCCTCGCTCAATGGACAGAACTTCGGAGTTACTTATGGACAAAAGCTTTAAATATGGCTATTTATTCTGGATAGTTATGCTGGCTTTGGGCACCATCTACATCTTTTTGTTTTTGGCATCTGAAATGGGATTACTTATCAAAATAGCTACCATATTATCCTTTATTACCGCACCATTCTTCGCTATTATCAATTATGCGCTTATCTCAGGGAAACATACACCTGCAGCATGGAGGCCTTCAACTATACTGCATGTTTTAAGCTGGCTTGGAATTCTTTTCTTAATCGGTTTTAGTATTTGGTACCTTACCACATTGTAGCATAGTATTTAATGGAATACTTCGTATCTTTGCAGTTCAATTTTAATTGATGGAAAAGGAGATAATTTCGAATATACTGCCAGAGCGACAAGCGAAACCAAAATGGTTACGCGTTAAGCTGCCTACTGGAAAAAAATATACCGAATTAAGAGGCTTAGTAGATAAATACAAGCTGAATACTATCTGCACCTCAGGGAGTTGCCCTAATATGGGTGAATGCTGGGGAGAAGGTACAGCTACTTTTATGATACTGGGAAATATTTGTACACGTTCTTGTGGATTTTGCGGCGTAAAAACAGGTAGACCGGAAACGGTAGATTGGGACGAACCTGAAAAAGTAGCCCGTTCCATAAAAATAATGAAAATAAAACATGCTGTTTTAACCAGTGTTGATAGAGACGACTTGAAGGATATGGGAAGCATTATGTGGGCTGAAACCGTAAATGCTGTTCGTAGAATGAACCCTGAAACCACTTTAGAAACGCTCATCCCTGATTTTCAGGGTATCGAAAGACATATTGACCGCATCATCAATGTGGCTCCTGAAGTAGTATCCCATAATATTGAAACCGTAAGAAGGTTAACTCGCGAGGTGCGCATTCAAGCAAAGTATGATAGAAGCATGGGCGTTTTAAAATATTTAAAACAACAAGGACAGCGACGTACAAAGTCTGGTATTATGCTCGGTTTAGGAGAAACGAGGGAAGAAGTTATAGCTACACTCCATGATTTAAGAGAAAATGATGTTGATGTTGTTACTATCGGTCAATACCTACAACCCAGTAAAAAACACCTTCCTGTAAGGCGTTTTATTAATCCTGACGAATTTGATGAATACAAAGAAATAGGTCTTGATTTAGGTTTTAGACATGTTGAGAGTAGTGCTTTGGTACGCTCTTCGTATAAAGCCCAAAAGCATATAAATTAAATAAATATGCAATTTGTCGAGAAAAAAGTGTATTTTGTCGAATAAATATTTATATTTGTCGACCTATTTGAAACTAAAATGTCCCAAATAAAACAATACATATTTATTGTTTTGATGTTATTATCAAGCTGTTTGTTCTCTCAAAATGCTTTTGAGGAGGATCCAGAGATTATTCAAAATAATATCAACTATCACATTGAGCAATCTGAAAAAGATATTGAAAACTTCAATTATTTCGAAGCTCAAAAAACACTCGATGAAGCTCTAGAACTTGCCCAAAACTCCGACAACAAAAAAAGTATAGGATTAATTCAATCTATAAAAGGGCGACTTCACTTAATTATTGAAGAGGAAGATGCAGCTATTAAGGCACTTACTACTGCTGTTGAAATGCAACGCATTATTGACGACAACAAAAACCTAGGTCGTTCATACAAAACATTTGGAGATGTTTACATGGCGAAAAAAAACATCTACCAAGCGTTGGATTCCTATCGCGCTGCAAAATCTAAATTTCAAGAAGAAAAACTAGATAAGGAACTTGCAGAGACATTATTGGCTGAAGGTAATGCCTATATAGAGCTTAAAAATTATAGGAAAGCGAGAGAACTTACAGAACAAGCTGTAGCACTGGCCAGAAAAGAAGAACTAAATGTTACTTTAAGCAGTGCGCTGGTGAATCATGGAAAAATACACAATATCCTAAATGAACACGAAAAAGCTTTAAACTTCACTAAAGAAGGTTTAGAAATAGCAAAGTCTGAAGGATTAAAACCTATCCAGAACTCTGGTCTTTTGGTACTAAGCAATATTTATGAAAACACCAACAACTTTGAACTTGCAACTACTTATTTAAAAGAGCATATCAAATTGTCTGACTCCTTAAGAGCTGTAAAACGAGCAAATTTATCGCCTGAAAAACGAATTGAGTTTTTAATTAACGATCAAATTGAAAGCAACAAAAAACAGCAAGCAGAACTGGAAGAGGCTAATAGTAAAAACGATCTGAGTACTTTAATATCAATACTAAGTGTTGCTTTAATTACCATTCTGTCGTTACTCACACTTTCTTTGTATAAGAACAACAACATAAGGTTAAAGACCAACAACATGCTCCATAAAAAAAATAATGAGCTTATTGTTGCTAAAGAAAAAGCAGAATTGGCATCTAAAACGAAAGCCAATTTCTTGTCTACAGTAACCCATGAGTTAAGAACGCCACTTTATGCTGTTACGGGCTTAAGTAATATGTTATTGGATGAAGACCCAAAACCAGAGCAGATTCAGCACTTAAAATCTTTAAAATTTTCAGGAGACTACCTACTAACTTTTATAAACGATATACTTCAAATTAACAAAATTGAAGCAAATAAAGTAGAAATTGAGCCAGAACCTTTTAATCTTAAAAAGAAGATTAACAACATTATTTTGGCGCTAAACAATTCTGCATTGGACAATAACATCACTATTCATTTTGAATATGATAAAGATTTACCAGAAAACTTTGTAGCCGACCAATTGAAGATTTCTCAGATATTGATAAACCTTATTGGTAACTCCATCAAATTCACAAAAGATGGAGATATTTGGATTAGAGTATACAAAATAGGACAAGAAAACGATATGTACCAACTTCGTTTTGAAGTAGAAGATAATGGTATCGGTATAACCAAAGAGAAACAAGACAACATGTTTGAAAGTTTCTCCCAAGGCTCTATACAAATTAACCGTAAGTACGGTGGAACAGGATTAGGACTTTCCATAGTAAAAGGTTTAATCGAAATTTTAAAGGGAACTATCTACCTACAAAGTGAATTAGGTAAAGGGACAACGTTCTTTTTTGAAGTACCTTTAGAATATAACGAAGCAAAGGAAAAAGCAGCTAAGAAAGAAGTTAAAAAGCTCGATAAAAAACCTGATATTGATTTAAGTTCGGTTAAAATATTAGTGGTTGAAGACAATAAAATCAACCAAATGATTACTAAAAAGATTTTAACCAAAATGGAACTTGCCTGCGATGTTGTGGATAATGGCGAGGCTGCGGTGGATATGATAAAAACCAATAAGTACGACATTATTTTAATGGATATTCATATGCCAGGTATAAGCGGTATTGAAGCGACAAAAATTGTGCGTACTTTTGATAAGGAATTAACCATTTTTGCGCTTACTGCGGTAACCATTGAAGATAAGATGCACGAGTTTGAAGAAGCAGGATTTACCGATATTATTCCTAAGCCATTCAAGCAAGAAGAATTTGAGAAAAAATTATTTAATGCGCTGTCCGATAAAAAATCGGCTACTGCTTAAATGAGGTTACAAAGCGTCTTACCATAGCATCAAATTTCTCGTTTTCGTCAATCGTGGCCTTTATTGGCAAGTAAAACAGTTTATTATCAAGAGATTTATATTGCTTCAAACGCATAAAATCTTTTTCCGTAGTTAGTATCCTTGTTTTTGCTTCTAAATTAGAAATATCTTGCGAAGAAAATTCATGATGGTCTTTAAAATTTAAATGTTCAAAACTTAAATTTTTAGATTTTAGAAAGCTCACAAGCGGTGTTGCATTCGCAATCCCTGTCACTAGAGTGAAATCTCCCAAATTTTCTAAATTGATTTTAGAAGACTTTGATAATATGTTTTCAGCATATGAAATTGAACTAAAACACACATGCTGTCCATCTTTTGGATTTATACGCTTTAAAAATTCGGATTTATCGTGATTGGTTAAACCTAACGGACATTTAGTAACTACAATGATATTGGCACGATTTGCACCACTTCTAGGCTCTCTTAAATCTCCAGTAGGCAGAACAATATCCTTAAAATAGGGATTATCAAAGGTTGTCAATAAAACATTTAATCCAGCTTTTACTTTTCTATGTTGAAAGGCATCATCAAGCAATATAACTTGTGGCGGATCATCCAGTTGCATCAACCGTGATATGCCTCTTACACGATTACTATCCACGGCTACACGAATTATTTTACCAAATTTATTATGAAACTGATAAGGTTCATCACCTAAATCCGCAGCATTAGAATTTTTATTTGCCATTTGAAATCCTACAGTCTTCCTTTTGTAGCCCCTACTCAACGTTGCTATGTCATAATCCTCCTTTAAAATTTGTATCAAATACTCAATCATTGGCGTTTTTCCTGTACCGCCAACACTTAAATTGCCTACACAAATTACGGGTACATTAAATGCAGTTGATGATTTTATTCCTAAATCATACGCCTTATTGCGTAACCAAGTAATCAGGAAATATATCGGCACTATTGGAAATAATATTTTTCTGATGAGCTTCACAACACGAATGTAATTATTTTATCTTTGATACTAAATACAAACCTTATGATTGTACAAGACGTTATAGATCATTTAGAAAGCCTTGCACCGTCGGCCTATGCCGAAGATTTTGATAACGTAGGCCTCTTAGTTGGCGACAAAACCGCAAAAGTATCTGGCGTTTTAGTGACACTGGACACGCTAGAAACCGTCGTAGATGAAGCTATAGCGAAAAACTGCAACCTTATAGTAAGTTTTCACCCCATCATTTTTAAAGGTTTAAAAAAGTTAACTGGTAAAAATTACGTGGAGCGTGTAGTGATAAAAGCCATTAAACATAATATTGCTATTTACAGCATACACACTGCTTTAGATAATTCGTATCAAGGTGTAAATGATATGATTTGTAATCAGCTGGGGTTGGAGAACAAAAAAATCTTGATACCACAACATGGCACCATAAAAAAATTGACTACTTACGTTCCTAAACATGAAGCCGAGGTGTTAAGGAGGGCTTTATTTAGTGTTGGCGCAGGCAGTATTGGTAATTATGATAATTGCAGTTTCAATGTAGAAGGTTATGGCACATTCAAAGGCAACGACATGTCATCTCCCACAATTGGAGAAAAAGGAGAAACGCATACTGAGCATGAAACAAAAATAACGGTAACATTTGCAAAACATTTAGAATCAAGAGTGTTAAAGACACTTTTTGAAACCCATTCGTATGAAGAAGTGGCTTACGAAGTAATTACCATTGAAAACAAAAATCAACATATAGGTATGGGTATGATTGGCGAGCTTACAACGCCACTTTCAGAAAAAGACTTTCTAACTCATCTTAAAACAAAAATGAAAACGGGATGTATTCGTCACTCCGATTTTCTGAATAAGGATATCAAAAAAGTAGCGGTCTTAGGAGGTTCTGGAAGCTTTGCTATCAATGCCGCTAAATCGGCAGGAGCTGATGCATTTGTTACGGCCGATTTGAAATATCATGACTTCTTCTCTTCTGAAAATTCCATTCTTTTGGCAGACATTGGGCATTACGAAAGCGAACAATTCACAAAAACGCTTTTAGTAGAGCATCTTACGAAAAAAATTACTAATTTTGCAATCATTTTATCAAACACAAATACCAATCCTGTTAAGTATTTTTAAAGTATGGCTAAAAAGAAAGAAGTTAGTGTAGAAGAGCGTTTAAGAGCCCTTTACGATTTACAACTTATAGATTCTCGCATTGACGAAATAAGAAACGTACGTGGAGAATTGCCTTTAGAAGTAAGAGATTTAGAAGATGAAGTTGCTGGATTAAACACCAGACTTGAGAAATTAGTAAACGACCTAGCTGTAATTGATAACGATATTTCATCTAGAAAAAACTTAATTGAAGAGTCTAAAGCACTAATAAAAAAATACGGTGAGCAGCAAAAAAATGTTAGAAACAACAGAGAATTCAATTCTCTTTCTAAAGAAATCGAGTTTCAAGAATTAGAAATTCAATTAGCCGAAAAGCACATCAAGGAATTTAAAGTTCAAATTGAGCAGAAAAAGGAGGTTATTGCTGGTACAAAAGATCAGTTAAAAGAACGTGAAACACACCTTAAACACAAAAAAGGAGAGTTAGACGCTATTTTAGCCGAAACCGAAAAAGAAGAGCAAGCCTTATTAAGCAAATCAGAAGAGTATAAAAAACAAATAGAAGACCGTTTGGTTGCTGCCTATGACAGAATTCGTAAAAATGTAAAAAACGGACTAGCAGTGGTACCGATTGAAAGAGGTGCTTCAGGTGGTTCTTTCTTTACTATTCCGCCTCAGGTTCAGGTAGAAATTGCTTCTAGACAAAAAGTAATAACTGACGAGCACAGTGGCAGAATCCTAGTCGACGCTGTTTTAGCTGAAGAACAAAAAGCAAAAATGGAGAAATTGTTTGCTAAACTGTAAACGCTTTTCAACTACATATTCAAGAGCCTTCAGTTTTCTGAAGGCTTTTTTTATTGAAAATAATTTTAAAACAACTTTCACACTTAATTATTTAAGGTTTAGTATTTTTAAACGTCTATTAGAAAAAGAAAAAACATGAGAAATTTAATCACCCTTTTAGTTGTAGCATTAACATTCAGTTGTCAAAACTCAGCACAAAACAATAAAAAACAGCAAGCCGTTATAAATGCAGAACCGGTTGAAGTCCCTATTAAAAATGGCAAAGCAAAAGCCTATTTTGCAAGTGGCTGTTTTTGGTGCGTAGAAGCGGTTTACGAGAGTATAAAAGGTGTAGACGAAGTTATTAATGGCTATGCCGGAGGCTATACCAAAAACCCAACCTACGAGGCGAGTAATACAGGACGAACAGGACATGCCGAAGCTGTTGAAGTAATTTATGACCCAAAAGTGGTAAGTTTTGAAATTTTGGTAGATGCTTATTTCGCATCACAAAATCCAACGCAGGTAAATGGACAAGGCCCAGACAGAGGTTCACAATACCGTTCTATTATTTTTTATCAAAATGAAGCTCAAAAGAAAATTATATTAGAAAAAAAAGACGCTTTGGCTAAAAAACTAGACGCTAAAATTGCGGCCGAGGTATATCCATTCCAAAAGTTTTGGGTAGCTGAGGATTACCACCAAAACTATGAGCGTTTACACCCTAATAATAGTTATATCCGCAATGTGTCTATCCCAAGATTAAAGCGTTTTCAAGCTAAGTTTCCAAAGGAATTGTTGAAGGAGAGTCATTAATTTAGCACAGTCCTTCTTTTTTGGGAAACTACTTAGCCTATATTTTTACAGCCTTCAAACAAAAAACCAAAGGATATAACCTATCCTTAGTCACAAACATTCCAGAATCTTGCTTTTCCAAATTTGGTAACACGTCATAAGGGCTTTCATCGTATTCTTTTAAATACTCAATATGCAAACCCGCTTCGGTTAGTGCTGTAACTACCTCGCCTAAACCGTGGTTCCAGCCATACTCCTTACTTATCATTTTAGAGTTTTCGTTGGCATAAGTACCTTCGTATTCTTCATAAATTACATCGTCTTGCATATAACCGTATTTCATCACAGGTTTCTCTTCTAGATAATCAAACATCCAAACTATAGGGTGGAATTCTACCATAAAAAAAGTACCGCCTTTCTTTAAGCGTTCCGCAATCATTTTACCCCAAGGTTTTAAATCGGGCAACCATCCAATTACGCCATAACTGGTGAACACAACATCAAACACATCTTTTATATACTTTGATGTATCTAGAACATTACAGCATACAAATTCTGCATCCAACTTCAACTCAGTATTCAATGCTTTGGCTAATTTTATGCCCTCATCACTTAAATCTACCCCTATGCATTTGGCTCCTAGCCTACTCCAACTTAAGGTATCTTGCCCAAAATGGCATTGTAAATGCAATAGCGATTTTCCCTTTACATCGCCCAAAGCCTCTAATTCATAAGGCATAAGGGACGAATTTCCTTTCTTAAAAGCTTCCATGTTGTACATCTCACTTTTGGCATGAACTTTGACCTTAGTATTCCAAGTTGCTTTATTGGTTTCAAAAAAAGAATGGTTTGATTTCATTTCTGTAAGTTTAACATCTAAATGGCGACCAATATCGTAAATAAAGTATAACGTTTTTTCCGCATACGCGTCTATATATATCCAAAGCGCCTCAATTATAAATTGAAGCGCTTTATCTTTTTATATAGTTTCTTAAACTATCCTTTAAATTCAGTTTTTACGTGAGCTCCATCACAATATGGTTTGTTATCTGATTTTCCACATCTACAAAATGCTGTGGTTTTGTTTTTTACTTCCTCGTTTCCATCTTTATCTACGACGTTCAAAGTGCCATACACTAGTAAGGGACCATTTTCCAAAATCTCAACTTTTGTTTCCACCGTTTCGGTAGTTTCATCTCCTTCATCATTCATATAATAACGCAACGCACCTGATGGACATTGCTTTACTTGGTTTATTATAGCTTCGGTTTCGGCCTCATCCATTTTTATCCAAGGTCTTAATCTCGGTCTGAAAACTCTTGGTAAACCCTTAGCGCAAATCGCAGAATGAATACATTTATTAGCTTCCCAAACTACTGTAGTTTCGCCATTTGTATATTCCTTTATTTTCCCCATAACTTTAAGTTTTTACTAAAGATACAAAAAAATCAATGTATGATAAACCTATAGTTTTAGGCTTCCTTCCTAAGTTAATATTGTTTATTTTTGTTAGAACTCGAAAATCAAAATACATTGTCCAATTACAGATTAGGTCTTGAATATGCTTTAGAACAAGATCAAAATGATGCGTTAAAATTGTACCGAAATCAATTTCATATTCCAAAAGACAACCTTGGAAATGATTTGGTTTATATGACAGGAAATTCTCTTGGATTACAACCAAAACAAACTAAGGCTTATGTAAATCAAGAGCTTGAAGATTGGGCAAATTTAGGGGTTGAAGGGCACTTTGAGGCTAAAAACCCGTGGTTAGGGTATCATGAGTTTTTAACCGAAACTATGGCAGATGTTGTTGGCGCTAAACCTATTGAAGTGGTGGTAATGAACACCCTTACCGCTAATCTTCATTTTATGATGGCTTCGTTTTACCAACCCACTTCAAACCGTTATAAAATAGTGATTGAAAGCGATGCATTTCCTTCAGATAAATATGCCGTAGAATCGCAATTAAGACACCATGGTTTTAATGATAAAGAAGGTCTCATATTATGGAAACCGAGAAAAAACGAGGAATTACTCAATTATGAGGATTTAGAAAGCATTTTAGAAGAGCATGGTGAAGCAATTGCATTACTACTAATTGGTGGCGTGAATTATTATACTGGTCAGTTTTTTGATTTAAAACGCATTACTAAATTAGGGCATAAATATGGTTGTATAGTCGGTTTTGATTGTGCACACGGTGCTGGCAATGTACAGTTGAATTTACACGATTCTGGAGCAGATTTCGCAGCATGGTGCACATACAAATACTTAAATTCTGGCCCAGGAAGTTTAGCAGGTTGCTTTGTACACGAAAGACATGCTTACAGAAAGGATTTAAACCGATTCGCAGGCTGGTGGAGCCACAACAAACAAACACGTTTTAAGATGCGCGACGACTTTGACCAGTTACCCGGAGCAGAAGGTTGGCAACTGAGCAATCCACCAATTTTATCGATGGCAGCCATAAGATCGTCCCTTGATGTATTTGCAGAAGTTGGTATGGATAAATTAGTTGAAAAATCTAGAAAGCTGACAGGTTATTTTGAATTTCTGCTGAAAGATTTGGGTGAAGATGTCATTAGGATCATAACTCCAAGTAATCCAGAAGAACGCGGATGTCAATTGTCAATTCAAGTTAAAAATGCCGATAAATCTCTACATGACAAATTAACCGCATATGGAGTTATTAGCGATTGGCGTGAGCCAGATGTGATTCGTTGTGCGCCTGTGCCTTTGTATAATTCGTTTGAGGATGTGTATCGATTAGTTGAGAAATTGAAAGTTATTTTGAATGAGTAGAATATTAAAGATTATACTTATTTCTATTTCCTGTTTAAGTTGTGATTCAGGAACTTTCAAGAACGACCCAAAAACATGGAATAAAGTATTCGGTGGAGAGGCACCAAACGAAATAGAAATATTAAATTCAAGATTTTGGAAGTCTGCTCACTTCACATATGAATACGAACTATTTATGGAGTTTAAATCAAGCCAAAGTTTTGCTGATTCTTTTTTTATTAAGAAATTTAGATTCAAGCCTACAAAAGCACCAAAATTTGACCTAAATTATGATGAAGAAAAACCTAAATGGTTTGTTCCTAAAAGGTTTGAAGCATATGATGTATGGCAAAGTGATACTAACAATATGAACTTATTGATTGACAAATCATCAAACCTAATGTTTTTGTATGCATTACAGCTTTAATTTATGAAACAACAAAACATATTAATCATAGGCGCAGGCCTTTGTGGTTCACTTCTCGCCCTCAGGCTAGGACAAAGAGGTTATAATGTTTCGGTTTACGAAAAACGTCCTGATTTAAGAAAAGTCGATATCAGTGCTGGTCGTTCCATTAATCTAGCGTTTTCAGATCGTGGCAATAAGGGCATGAAAATGGTAGGACTTGAGGAAAAAGTTAAACAACTTTGTATCCCCATGCATGGGCGAATGATTCATGATAACCACGGGAATACATTTCAATCCAATTACAGTGGTAGAGATCATGAATATATCAACTCTATTTCCCGTGGCGGTTTAAACGCTTTACTTTTAGATGAAGCTGAGAAACATAAAAACGTCAGCATATATTTCAATAAAAAATGTAAATCTGTCAATTTTGAAAAAACTACTGCACTGTTTAAAGACTATAATAGTAAAGAAGAATTTATTGAAGATGCGGATATCATTATAGCTACAGACGGCGCTGGTTCTATCTTACGAAAAAGCTATTATTTGGGCAAAAAGTTCTTGTTCAGTTTTTCGCAAGAATATTTAACGCACGGGTATAAGGAATTAACCATTCTTCCTAAGGCCAATGGCGATTATAAAATCCATAAACACGCATTACATATCTGGCCCCGAGGTAATTTTATGCTAATTGCTCTACCAAATTTAGATGGAAGCTTTACGGTAACACTTTTTTTAAGTTACGATGAAGGCCAACACAATTTCAATAATTTAACTAGCGAGGATAGGGTACTTAGGTTTTTCCAAAAAGAATTTCCTGATGCTTTAGCTGTAATGCCAAATTTATTGGACGATTTCTTTACAAATCCTACTGCGCCTTTAGGAACTATAAAATGTTCGCCTTGGCACTATAAAGGCAATACGCTTTTAATGGGAGATGCAGCTCATGCTATAGTTCCGTTTTATGGACAAGGGATGAATGCCTCTTTTGAAGACGTCGTAGAATTTGATAAGATTTTAGATAAACACAAAGGCAACTGGAAAACTGTTTTCTCTGAATATGAAAAAACTAGGAAAAAGGACACCGATGCCATTGCTGATTTAGCCATTGATAATTTTCATGAAATGAAAGACCATGTGGCAAATCCTATTTTTCAAGAGAAACGAAAAATAGAAATGGCTCTGGAACAGGAATTTCCAAATGAGTACTCGTCAAAATATAGTTTAGTTACCTTTAATGAACATATTGGTTACCGTGAAGCAATGTTAAAGGGACGTGCACAGGACAAAGCTATTTTAAACATGCTGGCTGGAGGTGTTATTTCACCCAATGATGATATGAACATCATTTTGGAAAAAGTAAAAACAGAAACTGAAGCCATTCTTGAAGATGATAGAATTGCTGGACTAAAATAAAGCCTACGAAACCCTTCCAAAGGAAGAAAACTTAAAAGGCTGAAAAAACAAACAACTAAATTCTTACTTCACCCGAGTAAGACTCCTTAGAAGGGAGATTAATTAGGGCTTTTATTATGGACACAGTTACACCAAGAGGCGCTTATCCGCATATAAAACGTGTAGGCGATTTTATTTTTGTTTCAGGTACAAGTTCTAGGCGACCAGACAATACTATTGCCGGGGTTGACATTATTGACGACATGGGGACTAAAAAACTAAACGCATACACTCAAACCCAAGAAGTCTTAAAAAACATAGATAAGAATTTATCTCAAGTTGGTGCCTCTTTAAAAGATATCGTTGATGTCACTTCGTTTTTAGTAAACATGAATGACTTTGCAGATTATAACAAGGCATATGCAGAATTTTTTGATGTCGCCACTGGCCCTACGCGAACAACAGTCGCAGTGCATCAGTTGCCTCATCCAGATTTGGTTGTGGAGATTAAGGTTGTGGCTTATAAAAAGTTATAAATTGCAAATCCAAAACTACATCAACGGCAAATTTATTAATCCATTATCAAACAATTGGATAGATAATTATTGCCCTGCTACTGGTGAAGTTTATGGTCAAGTACCCAACTCATCAAAGGAAGATGTGGAAAAAGCATATCAAAGTGCTAAATCTGCGTTTAAATATTGGTCTCAAACAAGTTTTGAAGAACGGAGCGAAATTCTCCTTAGAATTGCAGAATTACTCGAAGCCAACTTAGAGCGTTTCGCTGAAGCGGAAAGTAAGGATAATGGCAAACCTGTTTCCATGGCCAAAACCATAGATATTCCTAGAGCTGCCAGCAACTTTCGTTTTTTCGGGCATGCCATAACCCAGTTTGCAAGTGAGAGTCATGAAAGTGTAGGTCAAAATGCCATTAATTATACCTTGCGTCAACCTATCGGTGTGGTGGGCTGTATTTCGCCTTGGAATCTGCCACTATATTTATTTACCTGGAAAATTGCACCAGCAATAGCAGCAGGAAATTGCGTTGTAGCTAAACCCAGTGAAGTTACACCTATGACAGCCTATCTTTTAAGTGAAATACTAAATGAAGCTGGCCTCCCAAAAGGCGTTTTAAATATTGTTCATGGTTTAGGAGCAACCACAGGACAAGCCATTGTAGAGCATCCAGAAATAAAAGCAATTTCGTTTACCGGAGGCACACAAACTGGAGCGCATATTGCCGAAGTTG
The DNA here is from genome assembly GCF_004310325.1 of Hyunsoonleella flava. Lineage (GTDB taxonomy): Bacteria > Bacteroidota > Bacteroidia > Flavobacteriales > Flavobacteriaceae > Jejuia > Jejuia flava. The sequence goes on along the minus strand of NZ_SIRT01000002.1, from coordinate 287,568 downwards.
CTGCACCCATGTTCAAAAAACTTTCTTTGGAACTTGGTGGTAAAAATCCAAACATCATTTTTGCCGATTGCGATTATGATAATATGCTGCAAACCACGGTACGCTCTTCGTTTACTAATCAAGGCCAGATTTGTTTATGCGGAAGTCGTATTTTTGTTGAAAGCTCGATATTTAATCGCTTTAAAAATGATTTTGTTGAAAAGGTAAAGCAACTAAACGTTGGACATCCATCAGAAATTCACACTGATATTGGAGCTTTAGTTTCAAAACCACACTTAGAAAAAGTTTTGAAACACATTGATATTGCAAAAAGTGAAGGTGGAAAAATATTGTATGGAGGTAACAAAGTTATTGTTGAAGGTTATGAAAACGGCTATTATTTAGAACCAACAGTTATTGAAGTTTCAAATAACGATTGTCGCATCAACCAAGAAGAAGTATTTGGGCCAGTGGTTACCATTATGCCATTTAAAACCGAAAAAGAAGTCCTAGAAATGGCCAATAGTGTAAAATATGGACTATCTTCAACACTATGGACAAACAACCTAAAACGCACTATGCGAATGAGCAACCAATTGCAGACAGGTATCATTTGGGTAAATACTTGGATGCTGCGCGATTTAAGAACACCGTTTGGTGGCATGAAGGCTTCGGGTGTTGGACGTGAAGGTGGCTTTGAAGCACTTCGATTTTTTACTGAACCAAAAAATGTTTGTATAAAATATTAATCAATGAATCTTAACTTAAACAATAAAAACGCTTTAGTCTGCGGAAGCACACAAGGCATAGGAAAAGCTACGGCCATTGCGCTTGCTGAAGAAGGTGTTAACGTAACACTTGTTGCCAGAAATAGAGAAAAGCTAAAAGAAGTCTTAGAAGCACTACCTAAGCATAGAAACCATAGCTATATTGTTGCCGATTTCTTAAATCCTAGAGACCTACAGGAACAAGTCATTAAATTTATAGAAAGAGAACATGGGTTTCATATTTTGGTGAATAATACGGGTGGGCCGGCAAGCGGTGAAATTGTAAATGCTAGTTTAGAAGCTTTTGAAAACGCATTTACAATGCACGTAAAATGCAATCATCTATTGGCGCAAGCTACAATTCCCTTTATGAAAAAAGAAGGTTTTGGAAGAATTATAAATGTAATTTCAACTTCGGTAAAAGAGCCTATTCCAAGACTTGGAGTAAGTAACACCATAAGAGGTGCGGTTGGTAATTGGAGTAAAACACTATCTATTGAAGTTGCTGAATTTGGTATAACGGTAAACAATGTGCTTCCTGGGTTTACTGATACTGAGCGCTTAACCGAGATTATTAAAATAAAAGCGAAGTTAGAGAACACCTCTATGGAGGAAATGACCGAAATTATGAAAAATTATACACCGGCGAAACGTTTTGCCCAACCTGAGGAAACCGCTAATGCAATCACCTTTTTAGCAAGTGAAGCTGCTGGGTATATAAATGGTATAAATGTTCCTGTGGATGGTGGCAGGACAAAATCTTTGTAATTTTTAACAAGCCAAATTTACCTCAAGAAAACAGGTATTTGTATCTTTAGTACGAATTCTGCGTTAAGGATTGAGGCATTTGTTGAAGCTCCTCGCAGAGAGCCACTGCCGAAAGCCTGACCCACTTGCCCTGAGGGACTCGAAGGGTGTGGGTAACGCCCAAAACATTATAATAACATGAGCAATTTAACATCTCCCATAAATTTTAAAGCTTGGATTGAAGAAAATAGGCATTTACTAAAACCTCCTGTGGGTAATAAAGTGGTGTGGAAAGATGGTGATTTTATAGTGATGGTTGTTGGTGGGCCCAATAGCAGGAAGGATTATCATTATAATGAGACACCCGAGTTTTTCTATCAGGTTGAAGGCGATATTGTTCTAAAAATTATTGATAAAGGCACACCAAAAGATGTGCACATTAAGGAAGGTGATATTTATTTATTGCCTCCAAAAGTGCCACATTCTCCTCAACGAGGGGCGAATACTGTTGGGTTGGTAATTGAATATAAGCGCCCAAAGGGCACCAAGGATGCACTACTTTGGTTTTGCGAAAATTGTGTTACTAAACTCTATGAAGAGGATTTTACTTTGGATAATATTGAAACCGATATGCCTAAAATTTTTGATAAGTATTACGGTGATATGGACAAACGCAGCTGTCCAAATTGCGGTGAAGTAATGCAACCACCTAAAAAGGTTAAAATCGAGTAATTATCCAATGATTGCCCGAATACGAACAAGTATGACGAAGTCAATTATTAAATGAAAAAGATTGCCACGGCTTAAGCCTCGCAATGACGCAAAATGGAAAAACGTAAACTAAGAATTAACGGTCATTCTCACCTGCTTCCCTATCCAGAGGAAATACCTGAATTCATGCGTGAAAAAGGGATTTTTTGGGTAGACAAAGACCGTAAGTTTATGTTGCAAAAAGGATGGAAACGTCCTGTGACGGATTCTAGTTTTTTTTTAAACGAAAAGCTAGAATGGATGGAACGCAATAAACTGGATCATGCTGTAGTGCTAAATTTGTCTCAACTTTACGGCAACGGTTTACGTGTTGAAGAGATGAAAAAAGCTTTACGCTTTCAGAATGATTTTAATGCACGCATTCAATACGAGCATCCAGATAAATTTACTTGTGGTTTTGTGGTGCACCCTGGTTTTATTCGAAGTGCTGGATGGGAAATAGAACGCTGTGTGGAAACTTTAGGGATGCGTCTTTTGTGCTTGCCCACACACTACATGGATACCATCGGTACTTGGCGCTGTATCTTTGATGAAGAAAATGAACCTCTATTTGAACTAGCCGATAAGTATAATCTTGCTGTTGAAATTCATCCCTATGATGGTGAAAAGTTTATTAATCTTGAAAATACCGCATGGAGATTTCACCTTATTTGGATGCTTGCACAATGTGCAGACGCCTATCACTTTTTAACCTTAAATGGGTATCAGGAAAAGTTTCCAAATATGAGGACTTGTTTTGCTCATGGCGGACAGCTGGCACAAATTAATCTAGGGAGACGGATTCAAGGATTTGATGGCAGACCAGATTTATTTGAAGGCAAACACCACCCAAGAAAAGCTGTTGGTCATAAAAACATTTTCTTTGATACTTTGGTTCATGATACTGGTGGTCTCGATTTATTAATACGAAACCATGGAGCGAAACAGGTTTTAATGGGACTCGATGACCCTTATCCTCTTGGAGAAATGGAAAGTGAGCCACAATCTTCGTATCCTGGAAAACTATTGGACTTGGCTATTGAACGAAATATTATCAATGAAGAAGAATACGATGCCATTTGGGAAGATAATGTTTTACAATGGCTATTTGGAGATGATGATAATGGTAAAAAAGATTTGGTACATAAAATTTTAGCTTGATGCATTTTATACCAGAAGAATTAGACGATTATGTTGTTGTACATTCTGAGGATGAACCAGAATTGTTACAAGAATTAAATAGAGAAACCAATCAAAAAATTTTGCAACCACGAATGCTTAGTGGGCATTACCAAGGCAGGATTTTAAGTATGATCTCTAAATTGGTTAATCCTAAATATATTCTGGAAATCGGTACTTATACGGGTTATTCAGCGATATGTTTAGCGGAAGGCATGCAACCTAACGGACAACTTCACACCATAGATATCAATGAAGAATTGTACGACTTCCAACGAAAATATTTTGATAAATCGGGATATGGTCAATACATTATACAACATGTAGGTAATGCTTTAGATATCATTCCAACGCTTGATAAAACTTTCGATTTGGTTTTTATTGATGCAGATAAAGAAAATTATGCCAGGTATTTTGAAGCTGTGATTGACAAATTAAATTCAGGCGGCATTATTTTATCAGATAATGTGCTTTGGAGTGGAAAAGTTTTGGAAACTAAATTTAAAAAAGAGGATACTTCTACGCCTGCACTTATTGAATACAACAAACTACTAAAAAAAGATAAGCGCGTGGAAACAGTTGTTTTGCCTATTCGGGATGGGTTGACGATCAGTAGAAAGTTATAATTGAACTTTTCTCATAATGGTACTAAGACGCAAAGAGATAAGACGGGCTAAATACTGAACTTAACGGATAAACGCGTTAACGCTTGCAGCGGCATCCTTTTTTAGGCACGAGAAAAAAATATAGTGGAAAGCCTGTCCTCTTTAGGGTAACACCCAAATAAAAAATAATTAGATTGTGGTAAATGAGTGTAATTAACTAAAATTTACGCTTAACAGAACCTGTAAAATCCTCCAAATCGTCTTTTACCTTATCGATTTCCTCTTTTACATCTTTTGTGATACTTGTATCTACGCCGTGACTTTCGGCGGTTTTAGTGATCTCATGCTTTATATCGTTTGTAGCGTCTTTTAGCGTACGCATGCCTTTACCCAAGCCGCGGGCTATTTCAGGTAGTTTATCAGCTCCAAAAACCATGATAGCGATAAAAAGAATAAACGCAATCTCGGTGCCACTGATAAATAAAAATGTAGAGTGCTGTATCACGGTACAAAAATACATGATTTTTTTCATTTGTAAACTTCATAATCCAAATGAAAAAATGATATATGAATGGAACAATCTGCTGGCGTAAAAACTATTTAAAGTTGTTTTACGAGCAAAAAAAGCCGATTTAAACAATCGGCTTTTTTTAATTAAAGCGTATTACCCTTGTATTTTTTGTTTAAAGTTTTCAAACTCACCTTTGGTTTCTTTATTAGGCCATGCGTTATTTTCTGTATCAATATCGGCTGTTTCCCTGTTTGGGTCAACAGTGATGTTCACAATTTCCTTATCGCTCGCTATAGCTTTACTAACTTCATTATCATTAAACCTCCAGATCTGGGCTGGATAGGTTTCTTTTTTCTTAGAACCATCTGCATAAGTATATTCCACGATAATTGGCATTACCAAACCTCCTGGTTTTTCAAAAGTAATATTGTAAAAATACTTTGGTGATTTGATGTTTTGTCTCTCTGCTTCAGAAAAATTATCCATCATATACTCTTTTACGGTTTTAACATCAGTAGAGCTTTGGCTTTTCATAGACTCTGTGACATCCTCACTTCCTTCTTCCACCATAAATACTAGTGGTCTTAGTTGCTCTCTCTTAATACCTCGCTTTTCCATAACATCTCTCATGTAGGCATTAGGTTCTGATGATACATAATATTTTTTTACATCCTTAATTCCAATATCTACCCAATCGGTGGTGTAGAACCATCCTCTCCAGAACCAATCTAAATCAAATGCTGATGCATCTTCCATGGACCTAAAGAAATCTTCTGGCGTAGGGTGCTTAAACATCCATCTGTTTGCGTATTCTTTAAAGGCGTAATCAAATAATTCGCGACCCATAACGGTTTCCCTTAAAATGTTTAAGGCTGTTGCAGGTTTTCCATATGCATTATTTCCAAATTGATAGGTATTTAGTCCTTTAGTCATTATTGGCGCAATATAGTCTTGATTACCGCTCATGTATGGCACTATCATGTGCGCTGGTCCTCTATCGGAAGGAAAATGTTCATCTGCTTCAGACAATGCGTCAGGATACGCTTCACCAAAATCTTGTTCAGCAACATACTGCATAAACGTGTTTAAACCTTCATCCATCCATGTCCATTGGCGTTCGTCACTATTTACAATCATTGGGAAAAAGTTATGCCCTACTTCATGTATAATTACGCCCATCATACCGTATTTTACACGGTCGCTATACGTTCCATCCTCTTTTGGTCGCCCGTAGTTCCAACAAATCATAGGGTACTCCATCCCTTGGCTCTTTGCATGTACAGAAATAGCTTTATGATATGGATAATCAAATGTCATTCTTGAATAAGATTTTAATGTACTCGCAACAGCTTTTGTTGACCATTCTTCCCAAAGTGGATTACCTTCCTTAGGGTACATTGAAACGGCCATAACATCCTTACCTCCTATTTTTACTGCCATCATGTCCAAAATAAACTTTCTAGACGTGGCAAATCCAAAATCACGAACGTTTTCTGCCTTAAGTTTCCAGGTTTTTGTTTTATCAGAAAAACCCTTTTCAGCAGATTCTGCTTCTTCCTGTGTTACGATAATAACAGGTTTATTATAAGACTTTTTAGCTTTTTCGTAACGCTGTAACATGGTTTTCGTATATACTTCCTTTCGATTGGTCAAGACCCCTGTTCCATCTAAAATATGGTCTGCAGGCACTGTGATATTTACTTCGTAATCCCCGAATGTCAATGCAAACTCATCACGTCCCCAAAATTGTGAGTTTTGCCATCCTTCAACATCACTATACACTGCCATTCTTGGGAAAAACTGAGCTATCACATAGGCTCTATTACCATCCTTTGGGAAAAACTCATATCCAGAACGACCATCATGCTTCACATGGTCGTTTATATTGTACCACCACTTCACTGAAAAAGAAAACTTGTCTCCTGTTGCCATTGGTTTTGGCAACTCTATACGCATCATGGTGCGGTTAATCATATAAGGTAATTTAGCTCCTTTAGCATCTATTACAGCTTCAATGTTAAAACCACCGTCAAAAGGCTCTTTGAGATATTCTTTTGTAAACTGGCTTGGGTACATTACCAGACTTACCTCACTTCCTTCGATTAAAGGACTTTTAGAATCCCTAGCTCTTTTATTCTGATCTAATTGCACCCATAAATATTTTAAAACGTCAGGTGAATTATTGGTATAAGTAATGGTTTCAAACCCTGAAAGTTTGGCATTTTTATCATCTAATACAATGTCCATCTTATAGTCGGCCTGTTGTTGATAGTAGGCATGTCCTGGAGCCCCAGACGCAGCCCTGTAGGCATTGGGCGTAGAAAACTCATCGTAAAGCTGCTTAAACTTATTGTTATTTGTGTGACCTTTTTTAGAAGCAGAATCCTCTTGATCCTGTGCATAAATACCTGAAGAAATGAAAACAACAGATAGAACATAGTACAATAAATGTTTCATTATAAATCTTATAATTTTTTTAAAAAACTGTTAAAAATGCTAACAAATCTTTAATTTTTGCCGCATAACGCGACCAAAAATAAGACTTTAACTAAGGTTTAAAGTTTAATTTAATTAAAATTTAACACTGCTTTGTCGTTTTGCTTGGTAAGTACGAAACTCTTCTTTTTAGAGTTAATATCTAGCTTAATAATGTTTTGCTGCTCTGAAAACAAATCAAAAAGCGTTTGGTTTACAACTTCAAAAGTGTCAATACTGGCAACGTTTTCTATTTCTAAATAACATTTTACAATACCCATCTCTACTTCTCTGCCTATGAATAATAATTGTTTGGATTCTCCATTTATATTGATCCTTAGCTTTTCTCCAAGGTATCTTTTTATATACAAATCTATCAAATCATCTTCTCCATCAAAGGTTAAATCTTCGTCGTATCGCTCTTTGAGTACGTTCTCAAAATCATCGATAAATATGCGGGAAATAATTTGAACCGACGCCTTCTCCTCAACATATTCAATCTGTGTATTACTAATATAATACTTATGCTCCAAAGTATGCGAAGATGCTGCTAATACAACAAGTAATACAATAATTGTTTTCAATAATTTCATAACAGTTATAAAATTGCTGCTAAAGTAATTATTTTCAAAGTTTCAAAAAGCATTCCAAAATTAATCTTCTTGTTGGTTGGCTTTGTATTGTTTTAGCTTATGTTTTAAAAATTCTAACACCTCTAAATCTGATTTGCCATTACAGGTTTGGTAAAAATTTTCATCCATCTCACAGAAATAAAAAAAATCCGCCCTAAATTCCTCACTGAGCGGATATATACTAAACAAACTCTCTGAAAATTCTTGTCGTAATTTTGTAATTAAGGCTTCATTACGTTCATGTTTGACTCGTTTTTTCAGCATTTTTGTTCTCCCTGAAATTCCGTTTAAAATCGGATTTAGGGGAATGCTACCCGTTAAAGCGCCCAATAACATCTTTGGTTTAAATTCGCCAGCTTCTGCCAACCTGCGTTCGCTTTGTGTTGCAATTTTCCCTGTATAACCAGGTATGCCAACATCGTAAAAATTAATTGGTGTCTCACCTTTTACAGTACCAATGTCGGAACTTAAATCCCCGGTTAGAATTTTACCTACTGTAACTTGGTTTAAAGCATTTATTTTTTCCTCTAAAATAACGGTAACCGTTTTTGAAGTGATAATTTCTTGAGTTATTAAAACATCCTTTAGCTTATGCTGAACTGAAGAAAAACGTAAGGTATCATTTAAGCGCGCTGGAATTATAAACTCACCCGATGCATTAGTAATCGTAAATTTTTGAGCAGTTTTATTAATAACATGAATATTCTCCACATTTGTACCACTTTTAATTTTACCCGTAATTTTAACGGATTGCGTATAGGCAAATTGAAATGAAAACAACACAATAAAACCAATTACTGACTTCAAAAGCTTTCCGTTTTAAGTCATAAATAACGGAAGTAATGTCTTAAACAAATTGAAAAACGCTTGTAAAGTTTTGTTAAATAAAAAGTGTTATTTCTTCTCTTTCTTCAAGAATTCTACACTTTTTTGATTTAAAATATCCAGAAACTCCAACTCTCTCCCGTAGTTAAGCAAAGTAAAGTCAAAATCACCACTTTCAACATAAGCAATGAAATCTTCCACACGATGCTCTGGGATTTTAAAATTATCCACCAAAAACTCTGAAGCAAAATAATACTTGATAGCGCTTGTAGGCACTTCAGGTATATCTGAAGTTTTTTTACGTTTGGCTTCAGACCTGAAGATTGGAAGTAAAAGTTGGTCCACTACATTAACTACATTTAAGCCATTATACAACCTGTTGCGCTGAATATCATCCCCTATATTTTTTACTTCAGTTTTATAATCGGTTTCAAAATTATATTCACTACTATGTTTTACGGCGAAATAAAGCGCATCCAGCTTCGGGTTAAAGGTTTTAGAACCGTCAATATCCGCAATCAAATCTCCTGTTAACCCTTTAGATTTCACTATAATTTCATCTAGCTTATTAATCTCTTCAATTAAGAATATCTTCATGCTTTTCGACTTGAGGATATCCGCATTCACTCTAAAATTTAAATTTTGAAATTGTAGTGCGCTAACCTCTATTACGTCATTTTCTGCAACGGCAATGGTAAACGTTCCTTTATCATCAGTAATAGTACCTTTATTTGATGATGAATTAAAAATGGTAATTCCAGAGACATCGTTATGCTCTACAACAATCTTACCCTTTACATCGATTCTTTTAATGTTTTGAGCATTGATGCTATAGGCAGCAAAAATTAGTAATAAGCATATAATCTTTTTCATTAGGTATGGTCTTTTACAAAAATCATTACTTTTTTCAAGCAAGCAATTCTTTCTTTTTCTTAAAAATACGACTTAAAACTGAATTTTTTAAAACATCTGGATTCAATTATCATTAAAAAATGTTTAGCTTTATCATAAAACATTTTTATGATGCGACAACTTATCATCGCGAGCACCTCCACCGTTCATGGAAGTGGATATTTAGACTATATTTTAGAGGAACTGTCCAATCTTTTTAAAAACACAAATACAATTCTTTTTGTACCATACGCAAGACCAAGTGGTATTTCTCATGATGATTATACCAAAATTGCCAATAATGCCTTTTCTAAAATAGGTAAAACCGCAGTGGGCTTGCACACCTTTGAAAACCCAAAAGAGGCTATCGAAAATGCTGAGGGCATATTTACAGGAGGTGGAAATACATTTGTTTTGGTAGATCAACTATATAAAAATGATTTAATAGTACCGCTTAAGGCAGCTATAAATACCGGAACACCATATTTAGGCACAAGTGCCGGCAGCAATATTTGCGGGCTAACCATAAAAACCACCAACGATATGCCCATTGTTTACCCGCCAAGTTTTAATGCCCTGGGCGCGGTACCATTTAACATTAATCCACATTATTTAGATCCTGATAAAAACAGTAAGCACATGGGAGAAACCCGCGAAACGCGGATAAAAGAATTCCACCATTACAACACCCAACCTGTAATTGGGCTTCGCGAAGGAAGCTGGCTCAGTGTACAAAACGACGACATCACAATACGAGGAGCACTTACTGCAAGAATTTTTGAGCATAATAAACCACCTTACGAGGTCAATCCTGGTACAAACCTCAACCATTTAAATTAAAATAATAATTTTGGGCGTCTGCCTGCCGGCATGTGCCACTTCCCGATAGCTATCAGGGTCGGAGATTTCAAATATGGAGTCTTTTCTGAGCGTAGCAGAAGTATTCAATCCCTCATGCACACATATGCTAATGCCAAGACTAACTAAATGCCATATCATTTTTGCTAAAATGCACCTATAAAAAAAGCCTCGTTTTACAACGAAGCTTCTAGAGCGGGAGACCAGGTTCGAACTGGCGACATTCAGCTTGGAAGGCTGACGCTCTACCAACTGAGCTACTCCCGCATTAGCGATGGCAAATATATAATACTTCCCAAAAACACCAAAAAAAATTAAAGCTTCTTTAAAAAATGATAGCCCAAAATTTCAAAGCCCTCATTGTAATAAAATTTATGCGAAGGATAGTTACTCACATAAGTATTCAACTCCACCGTTTTACAGCCTTTTTTACCTACATAATCATAAATCCACTTAAAAAACTGTTTCCCAAGCCCCTTACTCCTGTAGGCTTCTTCAATATAAACATGATCTACCTCAACACTTTTACCTGTGTAATGTCGTGTACAATACCATAATCCGCAAACCCCAACAATAATATCGCCATCATAAATTACAGTGCACTCATAATTTTGCGTTGCCATTTCCAGAAAACGTTCCTCCAAAACAGCCTTTGATACTTTAAAATCGTTTAATTTTTCAACTAGTGGTACTATTTTTAGAATGTCGGATTCGTCTAAAATATCGAAACTAAAGTTCATTTTTAATTTTAGCGTGAAGATAATAAGTAAATTTAATAAGTTTGAATACGCTTATCAACTCGCAAAATGGATTTAAAAAAAGAATATCAAGTTAAACAAATATTAACCAAGGATACTTACCCAGTTAGGCATCCTGTATTACGGTCAGGAAGGCCAGTAGCAACGTGTGCCTTTGGCGGGGACGATTTATCATCTACCATTCATCTTGGGTTGTTTAACGAAGATAATATAATAGGCGTAGCGTCTTTTATGCAATCTAAACATGAACTATTCTCTGAAAAATCGCAATATCAATTAAGAGGAATGGCTATACTAAAACCCTTCCAAGGCAAAGGGTTGGGAGAAATTATATTGTCTCATGGGGAAACCCTATTAAAGGAACAAAGTATTGACTTAATTTGGTGCAATGCAAGGATAATAGCAGTAAATTTCTATAAAAGAAGAGGTTATAAAACAAAAGGTACTCCATTTGATATTCCTAATATTGGACAGCATTATATAATGTATAAAGTTTTAACATAAATTTTAATGTGACATTTTATTGCAAAAGGTGTCTTAAACATGTACGCCAAAATTTTGTAATTTACTACCCTAAAACCATCAAACATGAGAGGAAGAAATTTTAAAATAAGACTACTTATTGGTGCTGCCATTGCCATATTTTTTGTTTTGAAACGTTGTAGTCAACGCGAAGAAAACCCATATACTGGAAGAATGCAGACCATATCAATGACACCAGATAAGGAAATTGCAATCGGTTTACAAAGTGCACCTCAAATGGCACAGCAACACGGAGGTTTGCACCCAAATAACGAATATCAAGCATTGGTGGATAATGTGGGCAACAAACTTGTAAACAGCAGCATTGCTAGGGAGACACCTTACAGATACGAATTTCATTTATTGAATGATCCAAGAACCATAAATGCCTTCGCATTACCAGGTGGACAAGTATTTATCACTTATGCACTGTTCTCTAAGTTGCAAAACGAAGATCAATTAGCTGGTGTTTTAGGCCATGAAATAGGTCATGTTTTAGGCAGACATAGTGCGGAGCGAATTGCGGAAAGCGAATATTGGCAAGGTTTAGCAACCGCAGGATCTGTAGGTGCGGATATGGGTGGTTTGGTAAGTGGTATAGGGCAACAAACCTTGCTTACCAATGGTAGAGACGATGAGTTAGAAAGTGATGACTTAGGAGTAAGATTTATGATGAGAGCAGGATATAATCCACAAGAGATGATTGGCGTCATGAAAATTTTAAAAGAAGCGGCAGGCCCCAATCGTGTTCCAGAGTTTCAAAGTACACATCCTGATCCTGATAACAGGATAGAAAAAATACAAGAAGCTATAGAAAAATACCGTACACAGTTATAATTAAAAAAGCCCTCATATGAGGGCTTTTTGTCGTGACTAAATCAAAATAATTATAATAGCTTTTAATAATTATTTTTTCTTTTTTGCAAGTGCTTCTTCTAAAACCTTTTCAGCATCAACAGCTTTGTGCAATTTTGCATATTTCATTGCCGTCATGCCTTTGGTAGATTTTACTTTTAGTTTAGCACCATTTGCAATTAATAGTTTTAAAATGTCGCATCGGTTAAATTTCGCCGCATACATTGCAGGTGTCATTCCATTGGACTTTTCATTTACATTCGTTCCAAGCTCAATCAATTTTTTTACAGTTTCTATATCTCCTTTAGCGATAGAAACACAAAACGGATTTACATTTGTAATAGCCTGAGTTTTGAATACTTTAGTTGGTTCAAATGAAGTTTTGGCATTAACGCTAACAATTGAAAAGCATAATGCGATTGCAGAAATAATGATTGTTTTTTTCATGATGAAAGAATTTAATTTGATTAATGATTTGTTTTTTGATTATATTAAAGAGACGACTAAAATTTTAATTTGTTACACTAGAAATTCTTAAATAACATTTTTTTAACGTTTATTTCACTAGAATTTAAGATTTATGGATAGAAATTTAAGGTAAAACCCGATGTCAAAATTTATGGTTTTTTGCAAATGAATTTCTCCTTTAATCCCTTTAAAATCCTTATATTTGCGCCTTAAATCAAACCAATACAATGAACAAAAAAGTCATCCTTATGATACTTGATGGTTGGGGCAAATCTCCCGACCCAAAAGTTTCTGCAATTGATAACGCAAATACACCTTTTATAGATAGTTTATATACTAAATACCCAAGCGCCTCTCTTAGAACCGATGGCTTACATGTTGGTTTACCTGAAGGACAAATGGGTAATAGTGAAGTTGGACACATGAATCTTGGTGCTGGAAGAATCGTATATCAAGATTTGGTAAAAGTTAACCTTGCAGTAGAAAATAAAAGCTTAAATAAAGAACAGGTTTTGGTTGATGCGTTCAACTACGCAAAAACACAAAATAAGGATGTTCACTTTTTAGGATTGCTAAGTGACGGTGGCGTACACTCACATATTAATCACCTAAAGGGCTTAATAGATGCTGCGCAGGAGGCTGGAGTTAAAAATTCTTATGTTCATGGGTTTACCGACGGACGGGATGTAGATCCAAAATCTGGTGCTGGTTTTATAAAAGATTTACAAGAACATACTGCAAATACAAATACCAAAATCGCAACTATTTCTGGTCGGTATTTTGCTATGGATAGAGATAAACGCTGGGAACGCATCAAATTAGTTTATGATGCATTGGTAAATGCCGAAGGGGAAGCTTCAAAAGATATTGTGGCTACTATGCAAGCAAATTATACCAATGATGTTACAGATGAATTTATTAAGCCAATTATTGCGGTTGATGATAACAACGCACCTTTAACAAAAGTTAAGGACGGAGATGTTATTATATTCTTCAACTTTAGAACAGACAGAGGACGCGAATTAACTGAGGTTTTATCGCAACAAGACTTCCCTGAATTCAATATGAAGAAATTGAATTTGCATTATGTTACTCTTACTAATTATAACGACGATTACAGAAACATAAAAGTTATCTTCAACAAAGAAAACCTTAGCGAAACTTTAGGTGAAGTTTTAGAAAAGCACAATAAAAAACAAATTAGAATCGCCGAAACGGAAAAATACCCGCATGTTACATTTTTCTTCTCTGGCGGGCGTGAAGAACCTTTTGAGGGTGAGCAGCGTATCTTAAGAAATTCTCCAAAAGTTGCTACATACGACTTGAAACCTGAAATGAGTGCATATGAGTTAAAAGATGCCCTTGTGCCCGAACTACAAAAAGGAGACGTTGATTTTGTGTGCTTAAACTTTGCAAATGGTGATATGGTTGGACACACCGGAGTAATGGAAGCAGCAATAAAAGCATGCGAAGCCGTTGATGAATGTGTAAAAGAAGTGGTTACCGCTGCTCTGGACAACGATTACACTACCTTATTAATAGCAGACCATGGAAATTGTGAAACCATGATAAACCCTGATGGTTCTCCAAATACGGCGCATACCACAAATCCTGTTCCTATCATTTTAATTGATAAGGATTTAAAAGAAATTAAGGATGGTATTCTAGGAGATTTAGCACCAACAGTTTTAAAACTTATTGGCATTGAGCAACCAGAAGCAATGACACAACACCCATTGGTTTAATGAGATAAAGAAAAAGACTTAACTTTGCAGAAAACAAACCCTAAATCGAATGAATTTTGCAGATACGCTCCTTATAGCAGTTGATTTTGATGGCACCATTGTAGAAGATGCTTACCCTAGAATTGGAAAGCCGCAAATGTTTGCTTTTGAAACTTTAAAGAAGTTACAGGAAGAAGGACATAGGTTAATTTTATGGACCTATAGATGTGGTGATAAACTAGATGAAGCTGTAAAATTCTGTGAAGCCAACGGCATTCGTTTCTATGCTGTAAATAAAAGTTTTCCCGAAGAAGAGTACACAAATGATATTAGCAGAAAAATAAATGCCGATTTATTTATCGACGACAGAAACATTGGTGGTTTTTATGGTTGGGGAGAAATTTACCAATTGTTAACCAACAGTGATGCCAAACCTCTTGAGTATAAAAAGAAAAAAAGTTTTTTAGATTTTTTCAGATAAGCTTCCGTTAAATTAGTTCAAAATACGCTTTGTCGATTGCCTCTCTATGATCTGGGTGCGCAATATTTACCAATGCTTTTACACGTTGTTTGATAGTTTTTCCATATAAATTAGCTATACCATATTCCGTTACAACATAGTGTACATGTGCTCTAGTTGTAACAACGCCTGCTCCGGGATTTAAAGAAGGTACAATTCTACTAATACCCTTTCTTGTTGTTGACGGTAAGGCTATAATTGCTTTACCGCCTTCACTTAAAGAAGCACCTCTGATATAATCCATCTGACCACCAACGCCAGAATACATTTTTGAACCAATAGAATCCGCACAAACCTGACCGGTAACATCAACTTCAATGGCAGAATTGATGGCAACCATTCTTGGGTTTTGTTTAATAATGGAAACATCATTTACATAATCTGATTCCCGAAGTTCAACAAAAGGATTGTCGTCCACATAATCATAAAGTTGTTTTGAACCACCTAAAAAAGTAGTAAGCGCCCTACCAGGACTAATACCTTTATAGTTACCATTAATGACATCTTTTAATATCAAATCAATAACGCCATCTGAAAACATTTCGGTGTGCAATCCTAAATCCTTATGATTTGAAAGGCGTGATAGCACCGCATTTGGTATCGTGCCAATTCCCATTTGCAATGTGCTTTTATCGTCGATTAATCCAGCTACATAATCGCCTATTTTGTTTTCAATATTTGTAGGCTCTCCCAAGTGAAATGTTGGTATGGGTTCATCACATTCAACAAATAAATCAATTTCAGAAAAGTGAATAATTCCATCCCCATGGGTTCTTGGCATCTGCGGATTCACTTGTGCAATGACGATTTTAGCATTATCGATGGCAGCCAAAGTAGCTTCTACCGAAACGCCTAATGAACAGTAACCATGCTTATCAGGAACAGAAACATGAATTAAAGCTACATCTAATGGTAAAATATTTCTTTTAAACAGCAATGGTAATTCACTTAAAAAAACCGGGGTATAGGATCCGTTTCCCGCAGCCAGTGTGTGTCTCACATTTTTACCAATAAAAAATGAATTCACATGAAAGCTATCTTTTAAATCTGGATTGGCGTAAGGTGTCTTACCTTCGATATGTAAATGACACACTTCTACGTTTCTTAACTCGTCATGTCTGTCACTCATTGCATTAATAAGCAATTGGGGCGCAGCAGCAGCAGCTTGTATATACACCCTACTGTTACTCTTTATAGTTTTTACAGCTTCGTCGGCGCTTACAACTTTAAACATCTCAATAAAATTTAGTTGACTAAAATTATGAATTTGTTATCATAAAAAGACTGTCAAAAGTCAGTTAAGTGCAAATAATTATAGTGCTATAAATTAGTATCTTTGCCAATATTTACGAGCACATGATTAAAGTAAAAACCAGAGAAGAGATAGAACTAATGCGCGAAAGTGCGCTGATAGTATCTAAAACGTTGGGCGAAGTTGCGAAAGCAATTAAACCTGGAGTTACGACGTTGCAACTTGACAAAATTGCTGAAGAATGTATAAGGGATCAAGGTGCGGTACCTGGCTTTTTAGGGCTATATGATTTTCCAAATACGCTGTGTATGAGCCCAAACTCTCAGGTAGTTCATGGCATTCCTAATAACGACCCTTTGGTTGAAGGGGATATCATATCCATTGATTGTGGTGCACTTAAAAATGGTTTTTATGGAGACCATGCGTACACATTCCCTGTTGGAGACATCTCTCCTGAAGTTGAAAAACTTTTAAAAGTGACTAAGGAATCTCTTTATGTTGGTATTAGAGAGTTTAAATTAAATAATCGCGTTGGCGATGTTGGCTATGCCATTCAACAATACTGTGAAGCCCATGGCTATGGCGTGGTAAGAGAATTGGTTGGTCACGGACTTGGGGAGAAAATGCATGAAGATCCTGAAATGCCAAACTATGGTCGCCGTGGTCGAGGTAAAAAATTTATAGAAGGTATGGTGGTAGCTATAGAGCCTATGATTAACATGGGTACGCAACGCATTAGACAACATAGGGATGGTTGGACAATTACCACATTAGATAATTTACCTTCTGCTCACTTTGAACATAATGTTGCACTGGTTGACGGTAAACCTGAATTACTCTCTACATTTGCCTACATCTATGATGCCTTGGGTATAAAAAGTGATGAAGAAGATGAGTTTAGACAGGAAGTTCTTGTTTTATAAGCATGAGTAAAGATTTATCTAACATACCAAGTAAAATATTAGTGGAGGGCGTATCAGGAAAGTATGTGCACTCAAATTCATTTACAGTAGGCTATGTTAGTATTGAAAAAGGCGCTATCATGCCTTTACATTCGCATTTTCATGAACAAACTTCACAAGTAATTTCGGGAGAACTTGAAATGACTATTGATGGGAAAACTGAAGTATTAAACCCTGGAAGTATTACCATTATACCGCCCAATGCCATGCATAGTGCAAAGGCTTTAACAGATTGCACTGTAATTGACACCTTCTGTCCGGTTCGGGAAGATTACAAATAATCTCCATTGAAAAAACTTTTCAAAATCATATTGAATATAGTCCCAAGACCCTTATTAATTCGGTTAAGCTACCTTATACGTCCAATTTTAGCCATTTTTTTAAGAGGTAATACATTTACTGATCCCATTGATGGTAAAAGTTTTAAAACATTTTTGCCCTATGGCTATGGAACACAACGGAATAATGTATTATCTCCCTCTACCCTTTCTTTAGAACGTCATCGATTACTTTGGTTATATCTTAAGAATGAAACTAACTTCTTTTCAGAAAAACTGAAAGTACTACATTTTGCACCTGAACAGGCATTTTATAAACGCTTCAAACGCTTGAATAATATTGATTATGTAACCACAGATTTGAATTCGCCATTGGCAGACGTGAAGGCTGATATTTGCAACTTACCTTTTAAGAATGATGAGTTTGACGTCATTCTGTGCAATCACGTTTTAGAGCATATACCTGATGATACTAAAGCCATGCAAGAATTGTATCGTGTTATGAAAACTGGAGGGTGGGGTATCTTTCAAATTCCGCAAGACTTAACACGAGCTAACACTTTTGAAGATGATTCTATAACGGACAAAAAAGAACGTGCTAAAATCTTTGGGCAATACGACCATGTTCGGGTGTACGGTAGGGATTATTTTGATAAGTTAAGAAAGATAGGTTTTAAAGTAGATGAAGTAGATTATACGGTAACACTTTCAGCAGATATCATTGAAAAATTTTGTTTAGCAGAGGGAGAAATTATTCCAAAGGTCACTAAATAGTTTACTTTGGAAATCCATTTAAATTTAAGGTTTCCAGCTCTTTATCGTCATTTTCAAAAATCAAGAACGCTTTTAGTTCGGGATGCGATTGAAGAAATCGTGACACATTTTCGATTCCCATAGCCTGAAAAGCGGTGGCGTAGGCATCAGCGACCATACATTCCTTAGCTATCACCGAAACACTTAAAATATTGGTTTTGGTAGGATAACCTGTTTTTGTGTCGATGATATGGGCATATTTATTTCCGTTTTCATCCACCTTAAACTTTCGATAAGTCCCTGAAGTAGCCATGGCCTCATCAATCAAACTAATAGCTTTATAAACTGATTGTCCACCATCAAATCTAGGTTCATCTAAACCCACAAGCCAAAGCGCATCTTTCTCAATATTTTTTCCTCTAACACGTATTTCTCCACCAATTTCAACTAAATAATTGTTAATGTCTTTACTTTCCAAAAACTCCCCAACAACATCTACGCCATAACCTTTAGCGATAGCATTAAACTCCAAATACGTATTTAAAGGTTTTATTACGTTTTCTCCTTCAAGCTTTACTCTATTAAACCCCACAAATTGCATCAAACTATCAATAACTTGAGCATCGGTTAAAAACTTATTGGTTTCAGCTCCAAAACTCCACGCATTTACCACATCGCCAATGGTAGGATCAAAAATACCACCCGTTGCTTCGTATATTTCTTTTGAGGCAGAAAACACGTTTTTAAAATGATGATCTACTTCAACTGGTTCATTTCTATTCAATTTAGAGATATCAGAATCATTTATATATGTTGACATTGATGCATTAATCACGGTAAACAAGCTATCAATCTGAATTTTGTAATCTGTCTTATCATCATAAATAATACTGTACGTTGTGCCAAAAACAGCTCCAGAAAGTTTAGTATTTTGAGATACATCAGCAGTCTTCTCTTGATTCTTTTTACAAGAAAACACCAATAGAATAACCAAAAGCACAGTAATGTTTTTCATCTAATTTAAGTTTGATTCGATGTACTGAATACCATTGTATTCTATTAAATAATCTTCGTTAAGGTAAACTGGTAAATCTTCTCCATCAGGATTACCCAAACCAACTCCGGCATAAAGTACTTTAGCGTCTTTTTCAAAAGCGTGCTTTTTAAAAGATTCCATCCAAACAATATCATAATTGTTGGGGTTTTCCGGCAAGAGAACAGCTCGCACCACCACAAAATAATACTGACTGTTCTTGTCAATACACACAAACTGAGGATGCCTTTTTAACTTACTATTTATAGCCACAAACTCGAAACCACGCTGTTCTAAATCTTTACCAACATGATTCATTGCCAAATTATGTAATTCCTGTTTTGAAAGCGGTTTACTCATGCTGCAAAAATACTAAAACTTAATAGGGTGATGACATTTTTAAACACTTTCGATGTAATGATATAAATGTTTGTTAAACCTTATTAAATACCCTTATTATGAAACCTTTGATGTATTGCTTAAGTATGTTAATTTTACTATTCTTTTCCTGCGGACAATCCCAGAAGCACAACGATAACTTTGCTGAATTTGACTATGATTCCGAAGATATTTTTGAAGAAGATATTTCAGCTGAATTTAATGAACCCAAACCTGAGAGGTCACAAAACACTAATCGCAGCTTAAAGGGCTATAAGGTGATGAGCAAACAATTTAACTTGCCTGTTGGTGTAATGCCTATTCCAAAAGACTGGATGGTGAAACAAAAAAATAAAGACGGTATTTTATTTGAGTCTGAAGATGGTGTGAAAGTATATGGAGAACGATTTATCTCTTACTTTTTTTCCAACAACCAACAACTAAATTACATGAACCAACAAAGTGGCAGACCAGTTGCTCCAGTAAAAAACATAAGTAGGGTAATTCAAGAAGATATTTTACCACATGCGAAATCTCAAGGACTAAAATTAGTAAATCAATTTCCACTGCCTGCCTTAGCTCAATTTGATAAGCGCTTTGATAGTTACTTGTTTAAAGGCATCCCAGAAAATAAACAATTTCAATGTATCGCAACAGAATGGGTAGATAAAAATGGCGATAAATCTATTGGTATTATCCGCTATTTTACTAATCATTATCCAACTGCTGGCGGAATGGATTGGGGCTATACTCTAAATGCTATGGGAGCTCCTGAGCACAAATACGAAAGCGCTAAAAAAGCATTTATCAATTCACTTGTAAATTTTCAAATTAATCCACAATGGGTACAAACCAATAATAACTTTTATTCGCAAAAATCCAGACAAGGGGCTGCACAACACCAACAACGAATGGCTGCAACTAATGCCCAAGGGCAAGCCAGTAGAAATCTTGGTAATACATACAGCTCAATTTCAGACAGCAGTTTTGAAAGTTGGAAACGCAGAAATAATATGAACGATGCGGGTCATTCAAAATCTATAAACAATGGTATTTGGGAACGCACAACCGTTTCTAGTCCTAATACTGGTCAACAATATTATGTTGAAGGGCAAAACAACTATTACTGGATGAACCAAAACAACGAATATATAGGCACGGACAATTCACTCTATAATCCGAATGTAGACAATTCTATAAATAATCAAGATTGGACACAATACACTATTGAAAATTAAAAGTGATGACATTTTAAACTCAAATCGATGTTATAAACAAACGAATCAATTTAAAAAAGCACGAATTATGAAAGCATTTAAGATATATAGCCTTTTAGCAATTATTATCCTAGTAGTATCCTGTAATTCAAATGATAATGACGCAGTGAATTTTGCAGGTGCAACACCACAAACACAATGTATTACAAATAATCTTACTGGGCCAACAGCAGTGTATTGGGATTATGCCAACGGAATTCCAGCACCATTTACAAGTATCCCTATGGTACCAAACCCACAAGGCACTTTTGATCATCCAGATGTGTTTACAAATATAAGGTTTACAGTACCGCAAAACTACACTGTTACTCCACTTTCAATACCAAATACCGCTTTTGGTGTAGACATGAGAAGGTCAAATAATAACCCACAAAACAAGGTCTTTTGGAGGTATTACCCTATTACTTCATTTTCTGGAACTGCGAACATAGATGATATTAGAGCCTTTTTTATAAACGATTTAATGGTGAACGAATATGGCTTCAACGGAACACCAGTAGTAGATTGTGCTCCTCCAACACAAACAGCAAACTTTGGTGGAATTACAAGAACTTTTAGTGCTAGAGCCATCAGGTTTGGGAATACCAGGGCTATTATTACAGTAGCCGTTTCTCCAACGCCTTTTGGAAGTTCAGTTGCTGTTTCTATTTCTGCTGGTCCTATTAATGAATATGATAGTTTAGCAATGAATGTGTTTTTCCCAATAAGTTTTGAACTATTGCTTCCAGATAGAGATTCACTTTCGGATAGAGATGGTGATGGCACACCCGATGTTTTTGATCCAGAACCAGATAACCCTAACGTAAAGTAAAAAATCATCATTATGAAAAGCCAGATAATTATTGCACTCATTTTAATCTTTGCAATTACAATAAATTATTCTTGTAATAAACGTGATGATGAGACTATGGAAGAAGAAAATAGCTGCCCAGAAACCAATACATCAGTACCTGAAATACTAGGAGATTGGATATTCACAGGAACCTCTGTAGATGGACAATTACTAATTGAAGATTGCGACCTTAAAACCAAATTAACAGTTACTGAATCGCAATTCATCTGGGATAACTATTCTGGCTCAGGTTGTAACGAGCTTACAGTAATACCAACATGCTATAGTGTTGAAAACAATACTGTTTTTTACTATGATGATTTTGGAGAAAAAACTGGATTTTCACAAAAAATAAAAACTTTAAATAGCACCACACTCATTCTGGAAAATAACAGTACAAGTACTATTGTTGCAACAGAAAATTATGAAAGAATGAATTAAACCATAATGCTATGAATACTGTATAACCAAATTATTAACCATTTAGCAATGTAGTATTTGAAGAAAAATGAAATAATTGTATCTTTCCTCTAGCTATTAATTCATGGGGAAAACAATACATTTATTAAGTCAGTCTCAACTAATTGAGGCTATTAAAGCAAATGACGCAGGGGTACTAAAAGAATTGTACACAGCAAATTACCCTAAAGTTGAAGCTTTGGTATTAAAAAACAGTGGTTCTTCGGTATATGCTAAAGACATTTATCAAGAAGCATTTATTACAGTTTGGACACACGTAAAACAAGACAAGTTTACGCCACAAAATGATAGCGCTTTACAAGGTTATTTATACAGAATTTGCAAAAATAAATGGACCGATGTTTTAAGATCAAAATCATTTAAGGATTTTAAACCATTAAATACTGATACCCTAAAAACAGTGAAAGCAGATGACACATATAATGAAGTAGAAGATAAAAAACTAAAGTTGACAATGACCGCTTTTGAAATTTTAGGACAACCTTGCAAGCAACTATTAAAAACATTTTATTTCGAAAAGAAATCATTAAAAGAAATCTCAGAAGAATTAAATATAGAAGAAAACACAGCCCGCAACAAAAAATACAGATGTATGCAGAAATTAAGGGCTATGGTTTTAGCCTCAAAATAGCACATATTGAAAGAGAACGATAACATATCAGAAGAATTATTAGAAACAATAGAACGTTACCTAAACGGCACTTTAAGTACTCCAGAGCTAAAAGACTTTAATAGACTGTTAGATCTCGACGAAGACTTTAGAGCGCAGGTTGAAGATGTTCGAACAATGCTTTTTGGTATTGAAGCCCAATCTTTAAAGGAGCAGTTAAATGAGTTTCATGAAGATGTCCCAAAAGCAACAACAAAAGAACGTTCTCCCGAACAAAAAGTTCGTTTTCTAAGATATAGTAGAATTGCTGCTGCTGCTGCCATCATTATTGCCGTGGGTAGTATTTGGTTTTTCAGTACGCCACAAAATGAAAAACTATACGCCAATTACTTTAAACCAGACCCAGGGCTACCCACAACTATGAGCAGTACCAATAATTATGATTTTTATGAGGCTATGGTTGACTATAAACATGGTGATTACCAAGATGCTATTGATAAATGGACGGTTTTAGCCGAAGAAAAACCTGAAAACGATACCATAAATTATTTTTTAGGTATTGCATATATGGCAAACAGAAAAGAAGCCCAGGCCATTCCCTTTCTAGAGCGTACAGTTGAAGCTCCTGATAATTTTAAATTTTTAGATGATGCTTACTACTATTTAGGGCTAGCTTACTTAAAAGCTGGAAACCTTGAACTTGCTAAAAAGAACCTTAGCCTAAGTAAAAGTGACAAAGCAAAGGAAGTTGTTTTGAAGCTTACCGATTAAACATTAATTAAAATGATGAAATTACTACATATTATTAGAGGCGTATTATTGGTGCTTCTAACATTAAGTATTTCAACAATTAATGCGCAAAATGATTCGATTTCGTCCAATAAAAACCCCTTAGAAATTAAATACAATCTTGCTGATAGTCTTTTCAAATCTAGAAAAACACAAGCCGCAGAATCAACGCTTCATCAAATTATTAAGCAATTTGATAAGGATTCTAACAACCTACCTGAATTAAAGTATAAATCTTTTAACCTTTTAGGATTAACACAAAAGAACTTACAAAAATTAGATAGTTCAAATTACTATTTTAACAAGTCTCTTAAATATTTACACAAGTCACCTTTATCTGATTTAAAAAAGGAATATAAGCAGGGAATTATTAAAAATAGTATGGCTCTCAACTATTTTAATACTGGCAAAACCCAAAATTCCATTACGGTTTTACATGAGGCTATAACGCACATACATAACTACAGCACTAGGGTTGAAGATGATGCCGAAAAACTAAAAGCTACAAAAAAACGGTTGGCCTGTATTGATAATCTTGCTGGTTTTTATCGTGGTGTGGGTGATAATGAGCGCGCCATAAGTTTAGCAACGTATTCGTACGAAAAAAAACAAAAAATACTGCCCTCTGATGATAGCGCACTCACCATATCGCAACTTATTCTTGGGCACCTTCACTTAATAGCTAGAAATTATGGCAAAGCAGGAAAAATAACAGATAAGGGCATTGGGAATATTGATAAAATACCATTCGCTAAGAGTTACGCTTATTTGGTAAGAGCTTCAATTTATGAAAATATAGAAGATTTTGAAAACGCCAAAATATATTATGAAATGTGTGAAGCCGTGTATAGGGAAAACTTTAATGGCGTATACTCAAATACATTCTTAGATGGACTGGTAGAAATGTCTAATTTTTATGCCAAAATCGGCATGAACAATAAGGCTTTATCTCTTGCCAAAGAGGGGTATAACTACACGAAAAAAAAATCATATAAAAATGAATTACTTCGTTTTTATCAAATACAAAACTTAGCATCAGTAAATTTCACTATTGGAGACTACAAAAATGCCCTAAAGCGCAGTCATGAGGCATTGCAATTTTTTGAAAATAAAAACCTAAAAATGAACAATCTGTTGGATTCTATTCAGAACGAAACTAGAAAACCAATATCCCTACTTATAAAAACAAAATCTGAATATTTTTTAAAGCAAAACCATACCATATCTGGGCTAGACAGTTTATTGAAACAAACCAAAGAAGCTTTGGATATTTTGGGGCGAAAGAGAACTATTATTAAAACACCTTCCGACCTAGAAACACTACTTACCGATCATCAAAAATTAATAGATTTTAGAAAACAACTATTTCTTGACCTTTATGGGAAAACAAAAGATAAAACTTATCTCGATAATCTCGTTGGGCTTCACGAATCTAGTTTGTACAATAGAATAAGATCTAGGCTAAACCTTAAAAAGATCAAATTTTCGGATGTTCCAGAAACTATTATTAATAGAGAAAAGCTTTTGAAGGATAACATGTCTTCTGCACTAAATGGTACAAATGCCTCAATTGATACATTTTTCAATGCTAATGCACAATGGAGTGTGTTTTTGGATTCCCTTAAACAAAAGTATCCTAAATATTATAAAATGCGGTACGCCACTATTGAAGAACCTTTGGATAGCCTTCACAAAAACATACCGCAGCATACCACTTTCGTACGCTACTTATATATTAGTGATACTTTATATACAACAGTTATACATAAAGCCGATAAAAAGCTGTTCAAATTAAAAACCAAAAGCCTAAAAGAATATATATCAATACTATCCAATCATGATTCTGATGTAAAAAAAACATCAGAATCTCTATATAAGCTTTACGAATCTATATGGGCACCTTTTGCTCCCGAAATAACAACAAAAAATGTGGTGATAATTCCCGATGGTGAATTATTCAACTTAAGCTTTGAGAGCTTAACACCTTCTAAAATAAACAACCTCAAAGATTTGTCAACAAACAGTTTATTAGCAAAATATAATATTTCATATAATTACAGCCTTTTGCTTTACGGTAGTGACGACAAAACCATTAACTATAGCAAAGACTTCATTGCCTTTGCACCAGAGTTTAGCAATAAAATGAAACAGGATTATAGTATAAGTATAACCGACTCGCTATCCTTGGATAAAACTTATTTGAGCCTACTACCCCAACCATTTAGCGTTGACCTAGCAAAAGAATATTCCAGATTATTTGGTGGAGACTATTTTATAAACCAAAATGCCTCCAAGCAAATTTTTAAGAATGAAGCGAACGAGCATAAAATAATCCACATTGGCACACATGCGGAATCCAATAATGTGTCTCCTGAGCTTTCTCGTCTAATATTTGCAAAAAACAGTCCAGATGATGATAATTCACTGTACACCTATGAAATTTACAATGAAAACCTAAACTCCAATCTTGCCATTTTAACTGCTTGCGAAACAGGGAAACCAACATATCAAGCTGGGGAAGGCATGATTTCTTTGGCGCATGCTTTTAATTATGCTGGTAGCGAGAGCATATTAACAAGTCTTTGGAAAATAGATGAAAAATCCAGCTCTGAAATTATTGAATTCTTCTATCAGAATATAAAAAGAGGTTTACCTAAAGATGAGGCGCTTCAAAAAGCAAAATTAAAATACATTGAAAAGGCTGAAGGTAGAACCCTAGCCCCACAATACTGGGCAGGTTTAGTACTTATTGGTGATACCTCGCCTATAGAGCTACAATCTAATTCCGGGATTATTTGGTGCTTTATAGTAGGATTTCTTATTGTTTTAGCTGCTTATTTCATTTTGAGAAAACGCAAAACAAAACGCATTACTTAAACCTAACAAATTTAGAATCAAAAAATGTGTAATTAGACACGGGGATTACTGCATCCTTTTCCAAGCGATACCAGGGTGATAGTTTAGAATCCTCTAAGTTTTTAACCAAATGCACGCTTTGAGCTGGTGTATTACCTTGAAAAAGTAAATATATTTTGTCGCCCTGAGCATTTACGGCCTCATCACAAATCATTACAATATGCCCAGGTGAACCTCCTTTTATCAGCATGTCTCCAATCTTTAAATTTTTAGCGTCATTTATTTTGGGAAGTTCATTGTAAAGTGACAATGTACCAGAATACATGTAAATTAAATTCAAATATTTATAGAAGTTTTCTTTTGAATGATTTGCAGCTGATGTTTTATGAAATGAGACTTTGTTTCCTTTAATTTTTGGTCTGTAACCTTCTGCATATTTTTGCCATGAACAATAATGTCCACTGGTGAAATTAAACCCTATCTCTTCTTTTCTATCATTGTCCCATAGATACTCACTTCTTATTCGTATTAAGGCATCTGCGCACTGTTGCAATCCGTTTTTAGGCACTGAAATTTCTAGAACTCCAATATGTCCCATTTGCCAGAAATATTCCGTATCATCATAATTAATGATTTTTGTGCCGAAGGGTTTTAGTTTATAATTTCGTAGATAATCTTGAAACGACCTTTTTAGGTATACCACCCTTTTGTACCCGTTAGGAACGTTAACTCTCGAAGTAATCGTTAGACTATCCCTATTAAGAAGTCCTGATGGTTTTACCTCGGACATTAATGCATTTGATACACGCATGACAGGCTTAATCTTAAAACAAGCCAAACAAATAACGGCTAACACAAAAAGAGCAAATAGTAATACCTTCTTCATGCTTTGAAAACGTCTTCCTGTTTAACTTCGTATGGCGTGAGTAAAAATTTAAGAGTAATTTCACAGATAAAACTGATAATTTTAGTAATTTAAAATAAAATTTAGCTTATGAAAACCACACAACGACTAGAATCGGCTATAGAAAAATTATACACTGCTTTCCATAACAACACCTTAAACCCAGAATGTTGTCAACAATGTGCGGTAGGTAATATTTTGGATAATAAGGATAGTTGGAAATATCTTTCAGATAGTCATGGTAGCTTAGTATTGAATTATGTTGGTAGCGTACACCAAAATTTGGGACGAAAATTCAATGGCTATTCCCCATTGGAATTACTTCAAATTGAGCAAACCTTTTTAAACGCTTGTGGATTTCAAACACCACTTCATCATCAAAACAAAAAACCTGAAAACCCAACGGATAAAGACATACTGTTTAATGGTTTATGCGCTGTAATACGTTTTTTATGCGAACTAGATGGTATTAATAACGTTATGGATTATACCAAGTTGTTTGAAGTAGAAAATGATAAACCGAAGTATGCTTTAGCATAAAAACTTAAGATTCAAATATAAAAAAACCAACTCAATTGAGTTGGTTTTTCCATTTTATAAAATACTGAAACATGTTCAGTATGACAAATTAATATCTATCCTCCAAAGTCATCAAATCTGATGTGTTCATCTGGAATACCAAAATCTTCACCCATTTTTTGAACTGCTTTGTTCATCAACGGAGGTCCACAGAAGTACAATTCAATATCTTCTGGTGCTTCATGATGATTTAAATAGTTATCGATTACACAATTGTGAATGAAACCAACAAAACCATCACCTTCCTCATCATTAATATCCTTTTTTACTTTCCAGTTATCTTCTTCCAATGGTTCAGAAAGTGCCATGTAGAACTTAAAATTCGGAAAATCTTTTTCTAATGACTTAAAGTGGTCAATGTAGAACAATTCACGCTTAGAACGTCCACCATACCAATACGTTACTTTTCTTCCCGTTTTTACAGTTTTGAATAAATGATATAAGTGAGAACGCATTGGCGCCATACCTGCTCCACCACCTACATAAAGCATTTCACTCTCTGATTCGTTAATAAAGAATTCGCCATAAGGCCCAGAAATTGTTACTTTATCACCTGGCTTTTGAGCAAAAATATAAGATGATGCCACACCTGGATTTACATCCATCCAACCGTTTTTAGCACGATCCCATGGTGGCGTTGCAATACGCACATTTAGCATAATTTCACGACCTTCAGCAGGGTATGAAGCCATAGAATATGCTCTTTCAACAGTTTCATTGTTCTTCATCACTAAAGGCCAAAGTCCAAACTTATCCCATTCTGCCTGAAATTTATCTGGTGTTTCGTGCTCTTCAGGGTGTGCAGTAATATCAATGTCAGAATATTTTATCTCGCATGGCGGAATTTCAATTTGAATATAACCACCTGCTTTATATCCCATATCTTCAGGAATTTCAACAACAAACTCCTTAATAAAGGATGCCACGTTATAATTACGTACAACAGTAGCTTCCCATTTTTTAATACCAAACACTTCCTCTGGAATGGTAATGTTCATATCCTGCTTTACCTTAACTTGGCAAGCTAAACGTGCTCCTTCTTGCAATTCTTTTCTTGAAAAGTGAGGTGTTTCAGTAGGTAACGCTTCTCCTCCTCCTTCTAAAACATGACATTCACACTGAATACATGTGCCACCTCCACCACAAGCGGATGGTAAGAAAATTTTATTACCTCCTAAAGTAGACAATAGAGTTCCTCCAGAATCTACTTCAATTTCTTTTTCGCCATTAATTGTAATCTTTACAGGACCAGACGGTGACAGTTTCTGTTTTACAAACAATAATAGCGCTACCAACAACAGCGTAACTACCAAGAACGCTACTACGGTTGCAGTTATAACTCCAAAATCTATTGCTAAAATCATATTACTCATTTACTTTTATGTTGTTAGCTACTATTTTATCTTCCTTAGAATCTTCAACAGACTCAATTTGTACCGTTTTTTCCTCTTTAGCTGCCTCTTCATCACCACCAGTTAGCATACCTCCAAAACTCATAAATCCAATTGCCATTAAACCGGTGATAATAAACGTAATTCCTAATCCTCTTAATGCAGGGGGTACACTTGAATATCTAATTTTTTCACGAATAGCGGCTATGGCCAATATAGCTAGGAACCATCCAATTCCAGATCCAATTCCATAATTAAGTGCTAAACCGAGCGTTGCAATTTCACGTGACTGCATGAAGAGCGATCCACCAAGAATTGCACAGTTAACCGCAATTAAGGGCAAGAAAATACCCAAAGAGTTATATAGCGAAGGAGAAAACTTCTCTACTACAATTTCCACTAGTTGCACCATGGTTGCTATAGTTGCAATGAACATAATGAATGAAAGGAAACTTAAATCATATTCAGCAAACTCTGGCCCTATCCAAGATAATGCGCCAGGTTGTAATATGTATTGGTCTAATAACCAGTTTAAGGGTACAGTAATTGCCAATACAAATATTACTGCGGCTCCTAAACCTACAGCTGTACTTACTTTTTTTGAAACAGCAAGGTATGAGCACATTCCTAAGAATGTGGCAAATACCATGTTATCTATAAAAATCGATTTGAAAAATAATTCTACGTGTTCCATATGTTTTGAGTTTGAGATCCTAAAACAAGTTCAGGATAACACTTCGTTTTAATCTTCTATTAATGCTTTGTTTCTAGTACGTTGTACCCATATAATGATTCCGACCACAATAAGTGCCATTGGAGATAGTAGCATAAAACCATTGTTTTCGTATCCAATACTGTATAATCCTGTTTTTGCAATAGGATCTCCCAGTACTGGGAAACCTAACAAAGTTCCAGAACCTAGTAATTCTCTAAAAAATCCAACAATTATAAGAATTACACCATAACCTAGAGCATTACCAATACCGTCTAAAAAAGAGCGCCATAAACCGTTACCTAATGCAAAAGCCTCAAAACGCCCCATGATGATACAGTTTGTAATAATAAGTCCAACAAATACCGAAAGCTCCTTACTTAACTCATAAGCGAAAGCCTTTAATACTTGATCCACTATAATTACCAGTGCTGCAACCACGGTAAGTTGTACAATAATTCTAATTTTTGAAGGAATGATATTTCTAATGGCCGAAATAACCACATTACCAACTCCCATTACAAACAATACTGAAATTGCCATTACAATAGAAGCTTTTAACTGTGCTGTAATTGCCAATGCAGAACAAATACCAAGTACTTGAATAGTAATTGGGTTGTTATCCGCTAACGGATCTGTAATTAATGCTGCGTCTTTTTTTGAGAGTAAGCCCATAATTATTTCAATGTTTTAAAGTAAGGTACGTATAATGCTAAATCGTTTTTTATCATGGCAGCAACACCATCTCCTGTTATCGTTGCTCCTGCTATAGCATCAACTTCGTGATCTGTTTTATCTTCGTTTGTTGGATCAGCATTACTCTTTGAAACGTTAATGCCTTTAAACACTCCAGCTTCTGTTAGTAGATGCTCACCATAAAAATCGTCCATAAAAAAACGTTCTTTAATATTAGCTCCTAAACCGGGTGTTTCTCCTTTATGATCGAAATAAGCACCTTGCACTACCATGTTTTCATCCATGGCTACATAGGCCCAAATAGCATCCCAAAGTCCTTTTCCATAAATCGGAGCTATATAGAAATTTTTACCGTCTTTCTCACCAACAAATAAAGGCAACTGTCTTTCACCACCACTCTTTGCTTTGTCTTGCTCTTTTTTTACATCAATTAAATAGGCCTTATCATTTTCTTCAACATTACCGTCGGTAATTACCAACTGCTTCTTGATGTATTTGTTAAATAATTCAGGTGCTTTCTCAGTAGAAACAAAATTGGCACTATTGCCTTCGTTCTCGTTAACCCCCATAGCGTACAGGATATTCTGTTGCTTTTCCAGTCGCTTATTTTCAGTAATCCTTTCTTTTAAGGAAGATGCTGTAAATGCTAACAAAGCCCCAACTACAACCACCATTCCGATGGCAAACAAAACCGTATATACGTTAGAATCTGTTTTATTACTCATAACTTATGCTACTTTAGCTTTTAAACGTTTCATTCTTCTCTTAACATTACCTTGAACCACATAATGATCAATGGTTGGTGCAAACACATTCATTAAAAGAATGGCTAAAAATACACCTTCGGGGTAGGCAGGATTAAATACGCGAATCATAATAGAAATAAAACCTATTAAGAAACCATATATCCATTTACCTTTGTTGGTTTGGGATGCAGTAACAGGGTCTGTCGCCATGTAAACTGCCCCGAACAAAATACTTCCTATAATTAAATGTTGCCAGAAAGGAACACTCATTAATCCATAAAATTTACTTGACTCTCCTATCCAACCCGCATCTACAACGCCATTGAAGATTAATCCCATTGCTAATGCGCCAATTAATGTTGAAATGATAATTCTCCAGCTTCCCACTTTGGTAAAAATCAAGAATAAAGCCCCGATTATAATTAAGAATTTTGAAGTTTCACCAACTGAACCAGGAATTAATCCCCAGAACATATCCCAATAATCAATACCAGCTAATGAGGTGTTTTGTGCATACGCTCCAAGTAGTGTTTCACCTGAAATAGCATCGGGAGTTCCAGCACGTTCTACAGCACCATGCACCCAAACCTTATCTCCAGACATCCAAGTTGGATACGCAAAAAACAAGAAAGCTCTAATGGTTAATGCTGGGTTTAGGATATTCATCCCAGTACCACCAAATACCTCTTTACCAATTACCACTCCAAATATTACAGCTACGGCAAGCATCCATAACGGAATATCAACAGGTACTATAAGCGGTACTAACATTCCTGTTACCAAATAGCCTTCTTCTACTTCGTGACCCTTAATTACAGCAAAAACAAATTCCACTGCTAACCCAACACCATAAGACACAACCACTAAAGGCAATACCGTTGCTGCTCCAACTAATAAGTTATCAAGCGTCCAAAATGATGCACCAAGAAAACCTTCAGCCTGCGTAATCTCACCTAAAGCCAAATAGTGTTGGTAACCTGCATTGAACATACCAAATATCAAACATGGCACTAAAGCTATAATAACCGTATTCATAGTACGCTTTAAGTCATCAGCCGCCTTAATGTGTGTACCATTATGTGTGGTTTCATTTGGTGTATACAAGAATGTAAACAGTGCATTAAATGCTGGCAACCACTTCTTGTTTTGGTTTTTTACTTTAAAATTATGTAAGTTTTGTTTTAAACCCATTTTTCTAAATTTTTATTTCTTGTCTATCTAAAATTATGAGATATCCGCTTATCCAATTTCTTTAAGCATTAAATCCAAACCTTCTCTTATAATTTTTTGATGTGGTTGTTTAGACACACAAACAAACTCTGTCAATGCAAAGTCTTCTGGAGCCACTTCATACATACCCAATGCTTCCATTTCGTCTAAATCTTTGTACATACAGGCTTTTAAAATCTGCATAGGGTAAATATCCAAAGGAAAAACCTCTTCGTAATTACCAGTAATTACAAATGCACGATGCTCACCATTGGTATTTGTATCAAGATCGTATTTTTTATTTGGGTTCAACCAAGAGAACGTAAGTGCTCTTGATGTTGAAACTTTATCAAAAACAGGTTTATTCCACCCAAAGAATTCATAATCGTCTCCTTCTGGAATGATGGAAATAACGTTACTGTAAAAATCTAAATAGCCATCAGGTCTTATTTCTTTTCCAGATAACACATTTCCTGATATAACACGTGCATTCGCGTCTTTTTCAACACCCTTATCATAAATCATTGTTGCAACTTCAGCACCAATTTTGGTAAGGAAATAACGTGGAGACTGCACTTGAGAACCTACCAACGCAACAGTACGTTCGGCATTAAACTTTCCAGTTAACAAAAGTTCTCCAATAATCACCAAATCCTGAGCATTCAACGTCCAAACTGTTTCGCCCTTATTTACAGGATCTACCTTATTAATTAAAGTACCAACATTACCCGCTGGATGCGGCCCAGAAACTTTGTGTAATGTTACACCAGATAATCCAGCCAAAGGTGAATTAGAGTTTTTTCCAACAGAAACATGAACTCCGCCTTCGGTGAGCTTACCTAAAGCCGCTACTGCAGCTTGCAATTCAGCCTCTTTTCCTTGTAAGGTGTAATCTAAGTCTGCAGCTAATGGTGCACTTGCGTAGCCTGAAACAAAAACCGCTTTTGGCGCTTTTTCAGGGCTAGCAATAACATCATAAGGTCTCTGCTTTATAAATGGCCATAATCCGCTAGCCAATAAATGTGCTTTAACCGCTTCTGCAGTTGAAGCATCAACATCAAACTTTCCATTATCTTGATACGTTTGTGTTTTATCAGCTTGAATTTTTATTTCTAAAATTCTACGTTTAGCACCACGAGATATTTCAATAATTTCGCCAGAAACTGGAGAAACAAATTTTATATCTTCGTTTGATTTGTCATAAAAAACAGGCTCTCCTGCTTTTACTTTTGTGCCAACTTTGTGAATTAATTTAGGAATAACGCCGTGGAAGTCTTCAGGTCTTAAAACGTAAAAGTTGCTTAAAACCGCTGTATCAGTAGTTTTTTCAGCTTCACCCTTAAGTTTAATATCTAGACCTTTCTTAATGCGAATGTCGTTTGACATATTTTCTTTGTTGAAATTAGTTGTCTAAAAAAAATCTGTGCAAAAATACGAACTAAAAAGCAGTTACCACAAAAAATTAGTATAATTTTATTACTATTAACTTATCTGAAGTTTTAGGCATCAATTTTGATTATATTTACAAAAATGTGTTGCATGCGCTATAAAATTTCTGTACTCATTGGAATGTTTTTACTTTGCTTAAGTCTTCAGGCTCAAGTAGAAGAAGTAAACCCACCCGACTATATTAAATCCATTACTTTCAAAAGCACTAGCAGTGCTTTAGGAGAACTGCCCATTATAAAGTTAGGCGAAACATTTTATCTAGAATTTGACGCCCTAGTGACCAATGAACCCGATTTTTATTATAAAATTGAACACTACGACTACGATTGGACAGAGTCCGTTTTAGTACGAACCGAATTTCTTTTAGGGGTTGATAACTTTAGGATTCAAGACTATCGGAACTCTTTCAACACCTTCCAAATATATTCGCACTACAGGTTATCCATCCCTAATGAGCAAACCCGAGCTCTAACAGTTTCGGGAAACTACCTCATTTCTATTTTTGACAGAGACGATAATTTAGTGTTCTCAAGAAAATTAATGATTTACGAAGATATTGTAACCCCTGGGATCAGTATAAAACGATCAAGAGATGTACAAACCATAGACTATATGCAAACGGTAGATATTGAAATTTCTGCAACATCAGAAATCAACAATCCGCTTCAAACTATTAATACGCTAATCATTCAAAACAGAAATTTAAATACAGCTATAAAAGATATCAAACCTCAATACACCATTGGCAATAAGTTAATTTATCGCTATGTTAACGAAACAGCATTTCCCGGAGGCAACGAGTACTTGTTTTTTGAAACCAAGGATGTACGAGCCGCCTCTATGGGCGTACAATTCATTGAACTTAATGATATTTATCACAGTTATTTGTTTACAAATCGCTCAAGAGCAGAATTGCCATACACCTACAACCCTGATATTAATGGACAGTTTAAAATAACGGCTATAGATCGTGATGATGTTTCAGTAGAGGCAGATTATGTTGAAGTACATTTTTCCTTGGCATACCCAGAAATGCTTAATGGCGAAAGTATTTATGTATATGGCAACTATAACAATTATGCTTTAGACGATTATAACAAAATGGTATATTACCCTGAAGGCAAAATCTACAAAGGCCATTTTAAACTCAAACAAGGATTCTACAATTATAAATATGTAGTTATAAATGCGGATGGCTCTCTGGATGAAGGGCGCATTAGCGGCAACTTCTGGCAAACCGAAAACAACTATAAAGTATTGGTCTACTACCGCGATTTAGGCGCCAGATACGACAGAATTATTGGTTTTAATGAAGTTTCATCGACAAATATTACCAATTAGTCCGTATTTAACGCTTTTTTAGGCATTCAAAATTTAAAAATCCCTATTTTAGCCACGCAAAAGTATTGTATATCAATCCTTAACATGGTTCAACAGGTAACAAAAGGCATAAAAATTTCGGTAGAAACCACTTTCGAGGGCACGTTTTATAAAAACTATAAAATACAGTACGCCTTTGGTTACACCATTACTATCGAGAACCAAAGTAAGGATTCTGTGCAACTATACGCACGCCATTGGGAAATTCTAGATGCTTTAAATAACATAGAAACCGTAACAGGCGAAGGCGTTGTTGGAAAAAAACCAGTGCTGAAACCTGGAGAATCGCACACCTACACTTCTGGCTGTTTGCTTACCTCACCTTTTGGAGCAATGCAAGGGCATTACAATATGGTAAACTTTACCACCACCAAAAAATTTCAAGTAGCTATCCCAACGTTTAAGTTAAGCGCACCTTTCGCTATTAATTAGGGCGTTACCACAAGGGTCGGGCTTTCACTACTCGCTCTCTTCGAGGAGCTCAAACATGCCGTTCAATCCCTAACGCAGAAGAAACATTCGAAAAACATGTTGATTATTCAGAACAAAAACACCATAAACCCAATATAATTAATGGATTATGTGTAATTTTATGTAGTACTATTTTGCATTGTTAACTGTAATTCAAAAAGAAAAAATGGACTTCATAGAATACATAAACACATGGGTAAAAAGCGAACTGATACAAGGCAAAATAATGATTGCTTTTGGTGTACTCATTTTAGTTGTTTTTATAAGTATTATCAAAAGCCAAAATGAATTCTTAAGAGGCGCATTAATCCCTTTAGGATTGCTAATTTTTATACTAATAGGCTATGGAAGCTATATCCTTTATAGCAGATCCGCTCATGCAAAAGAGAGTATTGCACTTTTTCAAGAATCCAAAACTGACGGCATAGTGAAAGAAGAGACCAAGCATATCAATGACAACAAAGCTGGAAAACTGCTAATGCGTATATATCCAATATTGGCAATTGTAGCAATAGCTACTTTATTTTTTAGGTTTTCAGCATATTACAGAGGAATGGCTATTGGGTTTGCCTTATTGTTCCTGTCTTTTTATGTCATTGACAATGGGTTTGTATCACGCTCAGATGCGTTTTTAGATTTTTTAAAGACATATTCTTATTGAATCAAATCAATCTATCAAATCTAAAAACCCGCTCTTGCTGCCTCACATTAAAAAATTTGCAGTTGGAGTAATGCACAAACTCATAAGGTAGGTCATAATTAAAAGAAGTATTATCAACCCTAAAAACAGCATCGCAATCGATGTTTCCATAAGGCGAAATTCGTCTAAACCTGTAAACCTCAATACTTCCATTTTTATGTAGTTCAAACCAAGCACCTGCAGCAATACCCGATAACCATTGCGCATGTTCTTCTATAACATCATTAGGTTTTGGCTCTAAAGTTCCTACAAAATTTACTTCATGTCCATTTAGCTTATCTAAAAAGTACCGTACATTCTCACTTTTTTGAGAACCTTTAAATTCTGAAATTTCTCCCGTTTCAGAGACTTCATATACGTAATTTTCAGTATCAGCAAGTAACACATTTCCAACAGTACTTGGTGTAAACCATTTAGATTGTACCAAGTCTTTCTTGATTTTAACATCGGTAACCGAAGCAATCAAACTATCGGTTACAAAACGTGCGCAATTGCAAGCATCTTTTATAAACGCAGCGTAGCGAATAAAATGCTTGTTTTGCATTTCGGTGATATGAGTTCGTGCTTTTTTATAATCCACAGCATTACAAACTGAAGCTACCAATTTTCCTTCACCGTGAGTTAATTTTGGATGTGTACCTAAAAACTCTAGAATTTCATTGAGATTTGTTATAGTTTCATTTTCAATTTTAGCTACTAACGGGAAATCCAACTCATTATCAGTGTCTTTTCCTCGGACTCTACCATTAGGTTCTGGTGTAATATACCGACCAAAATCATGGTACTCTAAAATTCCTGTTGACTTATCTATCAACACCAACGCTGCATGACCTGCACGTAAATAGTTTTTCTTACCAACACCCAAATACCTTAAAAAAGGAGAATACCATTCATCAGCAACCATCACAATGGTTTCAGGATATGCCATAGTTATGATAAGTCCTGTATTATCCATTAACCGCCTGAGGAAATTTAAAGGTATTAGACGTTATTTCGTTTCTTATGAAATTTTCATAACGCATCTCTAAGCTATCTGCATTTTTCTCTATCTGAGTGGTACTGGTTGTTTTCACAAAACCTCTGTCCATGATAACCCCATAATCCAAATTGCCTGCACCGGCTGTTTCGTGAAAACTCAAAATGCTATCAGAATCTAAAACATGTACCGCTTTATAGTCTTCAAACCACTGCTCGCGTTCATCTCTCATGGCACTATCATACAATGTAGAAGAAGACCAGATTTTGGGTTCTAAGGGTAATTCCTTAAAATGTTTCTTGATACCGTCCCATACCAATTCGTAGAATTTCAGCTTCTCTATCCAATCGGCTATAATAATGGTAAAAGGCTCAATGTCATCAAAATTATAAGAATCTACTAATTCCAAAAGGGAATCGGCTGTCATAAAATGTTTGGCCACAATACCTCTACTTAGTCGGTAGGACGCTTTCCGCTCATGAATTTCAAAAGCCCCGTTTAGCACACAAATTACTCGTTTTTTTTCACTAACCCCAATCCAAGTACCCCCAGAAAGTTCGTCTTTGGGAAACAACACTTCGGTAGTTTCAATGGTATAAAACTCAGGAGCAAGAGACACACGATTTGGTGCTTCGTCTCGATTTGAGGTTAAAATAAAATCATTATTGCCCTTTGGGATAATTGTAACTGTACACATAAAAACAGTAGTCTCTTATGGAACTGCCAACTTACAAAAAATAAATAAAATCTAATTCAAGCTATCCCAGATAAAATCATAATTAAAAGAACTGCTGTTTGTAAAATTTAACGCGATTTTAAGGTAAACAAGTAACACTTTGTAATTTAATAATTCCTAAATTTGTAGCCAATTCACTGAAAAATTTTTATCAAAAACCAATAAATCATGGGAAAAGGCTTTTTTAATATACCTATTGCAGTTAATGAACCTGTA
Source organism: Hyunsoonleella flava (assembly GCF_004310325.1). GTDB lineage: Bacteria > Bacteroidota > Bacteroidia > Flavobacteriales > Flavobacteriaceae > Jejuia > Jejuia flava. The sequence goes on along the minus strand of NZ_SIRT01000002.1, from coordinate 248,837 downwards.
AAATCTTATGCTCCTGGAACTCCAGAACGTAATGCCGTTTTAGAGGCTTACAAAGCGATGTTTAATAGCAAAATTGATGTCCCACTTTACATTAATGGCAAAAACATTACTACAGGAAACACAAGAACCATGTCACCGCCTCATGATCACCAACATGTAGTTGGCACTTACCATTTAGCGGATCAAAAACATATTGATGATGCCATTGTAACTGCCTTAGAAGCCAGAAAAACGTGGAGCCAAATCCCTTGGGAACAGCGTGCAGGTATCTTTTTAAAAGCGGCAGAACTGATTGCTGGACCTTATCGCGCAAAAATAAATGCCGCTACCATGATTGCACAATCTAAAACGATTCATCAAGCAGAGATTGATGCGGCTTGTGAGTTGATAGATTTCTTACGTTTTAACGTGCAATTTATGGCGGATATTTACATGGAACAGCCAGAAAGTACAAGCGATGCTTGGAATCGCGTGGAATACCGTCCGCTAGAAGGCTTTACGTATGCAGTAACACCATTTAATTTTACGGCAATTGCAGGAAATTTGCCAGCTTGTATGGCGCTCATGGGTAATGTAGTGGTTTGGAAACCTAGCGACAGTCAAGTGTATTCTGCTAAGGTAATTATGGATGTATTTGAAGAAGCCGGTGTACCTCCAGGTGTTATTAATGTGGTGTTTGGAGATCCTGTAATGATTACCAATACCGTAATGGCTAGTCCAGATTTCTCAGGATTGCATTTTACTGGTTCAACATTTGTATTCAAAGAGCTTTGGAAACAAATAGGTAATAACATTCACAATTACAAAACCTATCCAAGAATTGTCGGGGAAACTGGCGGAAAGGACTTTATTGTTGCTCATAAATCAGCCAACCCAAAACAGGTAGCAACAGTTATTTCTCGTGGCGCTTTTGAGTTTCAAGGTCAAAAATGTAGTGCAGCCTCAAGAGCCTATATCGCAAAAAGCATTTGGAATGAGGTAAAAGATTTTCTGGCAGAAGACGTCAAATCATTCAAAATGGGTTCTCCCGAGGATATGAGCAACTTTATCACGGCTGTAATTCATGAAGGATCCTTTGATAAACTGGCAAACTATATTGACCAGGCAAAATCGGATACTGATGTAGAAGTATTGATTGGTGGCAACTACGATAAAAGCAAAGGGTATTTTATTGAACCTACCGTTCTAGTTACTACAAACCCAAAATACACAACCATGTGTACCGAACTTTTTGGTCCAGTAATTACAATTTATGTTTACGAAGACGATGCTTATCCTGAAACTTTGAAATTAGTTGACAACACAAGTGAATATGCTTTAACTGGTGCCATACTAGCAAAAGACAGGTATGCTATTACAGAAGCAACCGAAGCATTGCAAAACAGTGCAGGTAATTTCTACATCAATGACAAACCTACTGGTGCTGTTGTTGGCCAACAACCATTTGGAGGCGCAAGAGCATCAGGTACAAATGATAAAGCAGGTAGTGCACAAAACTTATTGCGTTGGGTATCCCCAAGATTGATAAAGGAAACCTTCGTAACGCCTACTGATTATCGTTATCCGTTTTTGGGGGAATAATACTATTTAAATTTTGGTATGTTAAAAAGGTAGTTTTCTTATATTGAAACTGCCTTTTTTTGTTTCTTAAACACTCATGCAACACCTAAATCAACATATTTTCGCCTCAATGCTTGTGCTTCTTGTATGCTTTAATATATTTGCACAACGCACCATAAAAGGGAAGGTACTAGATAATGAATCACCTCTTGAAGGTGCTTCGGTTTATCTAAATAACACTACTACTGGCACCATCACCAACTCGCGTGGTGAATTCACTTTAGAAGTAGAATCTGGGCATTACGATTTGATAATTTCTTTTCTGGGATATCAAACGGTGAATTATCCTTTTTATACAGAAACGGTAAACGATAGTTTAATTTTTAAACTGAAAGAACAACCCGGTCAATTAGATGAAGTGGTTATCAAAAAAACAGTATATGATGACATTTGGCATCATAATTTAAAATACTTTAAGGATGCCTTTTTAGGGAAAACAGAATTCTCCAAAAACTGCGACATTCAAAACCCGAAAATTTTACATTTTGATTATGATAATACCACCAATACCTTTACTGCAGATGCCCGAGGCAATTTGCAAATAAAAAATGAAGCTTTGGGTTATGAAATTAGTTACGAATTAGTTCATTTTGAAATCATAGAGAACTACTTAACCTATTTGGGCTATGCGTTTTTTAAACCTCTTAAAGGTGGGAAACGCAAACAAAAGCAATGGGCAGAAAACAGATTAGTAGCCTATAATGGCTCCAATATTCATTTTTATAAGTCTGCCCTAAATGATGAATTGGATGAAGCCGGTTTCATTGTAAATCAATTTAGGAGAGTGCCGAATGAAGAACGACCAACTGACGAACAAATTGCGAAAGCCCGAGCAGTGTTAAAGGCATCTCGAAATACCATAACATATTCTAAAAAAATTGACACACCAAAAACGGTTGTGGATTCTGCCCTAGTTGTAATACGAAAACAGCGATTGCCCAAATTTAAAGACTACCTCTACAAATCTGGATTGAAAGCTTCTGACATCATATCTCCAAAAAATGGTGTACCTGTGCTCGGTTTTAAGGACAATATTTCGGTGGTTTACACCAGGGAGAAAGAGGAATTGGCATATATCCGAAGAGATGCATTTAGCAGACCAAGAGCACCTGTTGCACAGACCTCAGCTATAATTCCTTTAAAACAAGATGCTGTTTTAGATAAAATCGGCATTTTGGTAAACCCTTTAGATGTAACCTTAGAGGGCTATTGGTCATTTGAAAAATTTGCCAATACTTTGCCTTTGGATTATGAACCAGTCGCCTTGGATTGAGTCGCAGCTTTTTTTGTCTTCTTGTTATCTATGGTTTTTAATGTAAAACCAAAGGTTAAAAACCGATCTTCCTTTTGCTGCCCTTCAATAACTATACTTTCATAAGTGTGAAGATAGTTTATTTTAAAGTTTAAAAAATCCCATACGGGCAACTCTAAACCTACATCTGCTTGCCATCTAAAATTATCGCTTTCCTCAAGTGAAGGTTGAAAATAGCTTACATGATTTAAAATCAATTTCTTTTTAAACAACGTATATTTTCCATTAACCCAAAATGTCCCGCGAAGTGTGCTTATGGTTTGCAAACCATCGTAGTTATTTCGGTTAAAATCTGTTTCTGAAAAATTAGTACGTTCGTATTCACTAGAAATGGAGAACTTAAGCCAGTTGTCTTTTTTACGCCACGCTTGATAAGTAACACCTGCGCCATAAATGTAGCGTAAATCAATCTCCCTTCTAAAATTAGTGCTTACAAAACCTAAAAATAGCGGATAGAATTTTCGTTCTGGATTGATATATAAAAAGTTTAAACTTAATATATCTTCATCTGCTTTTTCCTTTCCAAACTCTTGATACACATACGAGTTTCTGGTCTTAAAAATCCAGTTTTTCCAAGGTTTAAAACTCACTTCAGAGGTCGTTCTAAAAATTACTGTTTCTACATTGCCCCCTTGAAAAAAACCTGTTATGCCTAAATTGGCTTTTAACTTAAGCGTATCACTCTCATTAATTTGAGCCGAGATAAAAACAGGAAATAGTAGAAAAAAATAAAGATACGTTCTCATTATAATACACGATATAATTTCTCTTTTCAATCATTGCAAATATAATTAGCAATTCAACTTCATTCATTTATGATAATCAAGAAAATACCATACAAAACCACAACAAAAATCTTCTTATCTTGGTGAATCTGTTTTTTAATCCAATTTACCATGAAGCATCTTGTACTATTTGCCACACTTACCCTATTTTGTTTACATTCCGTTAGCGCACAATGGAGCAACAGATATCCCAAAGTGGATGGTTTTGGTCACCACGTATATCTCGAAGGTTATGAATTACCTGTAATGAATTCAGGCGCAACAGACCCCGCACCTTCACCAACTAAAAACGAAGTAGCGTTTTCCGCAAAAGGATGGCTATGGCTGCTAGATTTAAATACGAAAGTAGCAACTAGAATCACATCTTCAGGAGCTATGGATTTTAAACCCAATTGGTCTCCAGATGGTAAAAGTATCGTGTTTGTCCGTGATACTGGTTTAGACACAAAGATTATGCTACTAAATTTAGCTGAAAACATAGAAACGGTTTTAGTCGACACCAAAGCATTGGACCTAGATCCTATTTTTTCTTCAGACGGAACATCGGTGTATTATGCATCTGCAGATAAAGGCTCTTTGGATATCTGGAACATTGACTTAACAAGTAAAACCAAAACAGTTTTAACCTCATCAGGAAATCTAGAACGCCTCCCGATTCCGATAAATACTGAATACATGATTTACTTAAAGAAAATGGGCTTTTCTTATGACTCGATTGAGCTAGTAAATCTCGACGAGGACAAATCTACTGCCTTAGCCGAGGAAAATTTCATGTCCCAAGCATCGTTTTCACTAAGTTCAGATAAACGCACTTTGGTATATACATGGCCGCAGGATGACGATTACGAATTACGATTGTTGGACGTGGTACATCCCGAAAGTAATTTACTGCTGACTAAAAGCAATAAGCTGCCATTAAATCCGAAATTTAGCAACGACAGAACATGGGTATATTACAATGAAACCAATAACGAAGAACATTCAGAATTAAAGCGCATTAGCATTAACGGAGGTTCACCAGAAACCCTGGCTATTAAAACTTGGAATTGGAATACACCTACTGGAAAAGTAAATATCATTAGTAACGTTGATGGCAAAAAGGCACCAGTTCGCATGAGTATTACTGATGCGTCAGGACACCCAATAGTTCCAAACACTGGGATTATACATTCTGAAGGACAAAATGGTGTGGTATTTTTCTATGCTGATGGAAGCACTCAAGTTGAAGCACCTCTAGGAGAGCTTACAATTACAGCTGTTCATGGGTTATCAACCATAAAAAATGTTACAAGCACAACTTTGGATTCTGACAGCAAAACCATAGAAATAAATTTGAATACCATTTGGAATGCACAAGCTAATGGTTGGTATTCTGGTGACAACCATTTTCATTTGAATTATGGCGGCACTAACCAATTAGACCCAAAAGATATCGTAATGGATTTAAAGGCTGAAAATGTAGATGTTGCCTTTCCTTTATTAGCTAATCTCGGAAATCGATTTTTACAACGTGATATTTGGGAATGGAAACATGAAGGCACGCCTTTGATTCAGTTTGGACAGGAAGTCCGTTCTCACTTTTTAGGCCATTTGGGTTTATTGGGCACACAAGATTTGTTTTGGCCTTGGGTTTGGGGGCCGTATTATGATGTTTACGGGCGTGATGACCGCTTAAACGCAGAAGCATTGGAGTTTGCTAGAAATCAAAACGCTTTGGGCGGCTATGTGCATCCTGTGAGTGTAAGAAATCCATTTAGCGATAATGGAGCGCAGCGTATCCCGATTGAACTTATAGCCGATTGTGTTTTAGGCAAAAGTGATTTAATTGAGGTTGGGTGTTTATGGTCTGATGAAATTGGAACCGCTAACCTATGGCATGAAATTTTAAATATTGGTGAACCTTTGGCTATTTCCGCAGGAAGTGATGTGATGAACGATTTATACCGTACCATGGCTATTGGTGTTACTAGAGTTTATGTAAAACCTGATGGCGAACTTTCAATCCCAAGTTATTTAAAGGCCTTGAAAGAAGGTAAAAGTTTTGTAACCAACGGGCCTCAGATACTTTTTGAAGTGGACGGAAAAGAAGTGGGTGACGTGATAAATACCAAAAGTAAAACTGTGAAGTGGACACTTGATGTGCATTCCCCAACACCTTATAACACGGTAGAAATTTTTGTGAACGGCGCCGTGGTTTGGACAGGAAAAGGCAATAAAAAAGCAGGCTCTAAAACCTATAAAGGCAAGATTGAAATACCTTCAGGCGGTTGGGTAACAGCTAGGGTTTCCGGTGGTGTTGCAGAATGGCCTTTAATGGATAGTTATCCCTTCGCAGAAAGTAGTCCTATCTGGTTTAATACCATTGGAAGCACCGATGTAAATGCCTCGAAATCCTCTGCTGAAACATTGTTGCGTTTGCTTAACGTTTCTAAAAAACGCTTAAAGCGAGGTTATGGCGATAACCCAATTCCTAAGTTGGAAGCGCATTTTGAAGAGGCTAAGGAATATTTGGAGAAACTCGTTGAAGATAATTGATTTAGAAAACCCAAACATCAATAGTTAAGATAAAATTTAAAAAACAAGACGGATCCTGTCCCCTCTAAAAAGAGGGGATTTAGGGGTGTGTTTAAAACATGAAAATATATTACAACCCAAAACTAAAAGCTCTAGCAAGACAACTTCGAAATAGTTCAACAAAGTCAGAGATTAAACTTTGGACATATTTGAGAAGAAAACAGATGCATGGATATGATTTTCATAGACAAAAACCGATAGACAATTACATTGTCGATTTCTTTTGCAACAAACTCCAATTAGCCATCGAGTGTGACGGATACTCCCATGAAATAGTTGAAGTTTTTGAGAAAGATATTAAGAAAACTAAACGTTTGAATGCATTAGACATTCGGGTATTAAGATTTTCTGATTATCAGATTATGAATGATATTGACAATGTAATAAGAACTATTGAGGGATATATTTTTGAATTTGAAGAAAACGATTTTACACCTCCCTTACTCCCTCCTTCTTAGGAGGGACACTCAAACGCAACCACTAAACAACTCAACGCTGTTTATTTTCTATTAAAAAACCACCAATTCATATCGCGTGTTAATTCAAACCCAAGGCTTTCGTACAAACTAATAGCTGGATTACCTTTAGTGGTGTGTAAAATAGCATGCTTCCCAGTTTTTAAAATCTCTTTTGTTGTATGCGTAATAAGTTGTTTTGCAAAACCTTGTCTAGTAAAATCTGGATGAGTTACTACGCCACTTACTTCTATAAAATCATTGGTTTGCATGCGTTGCCCTGATATTGCTATCAGTTTTCCGTTTTTAAAAATACCGAAGTAATCACCCATATCAAAGGTGCGTTTTTGGTAATACCCTGGCATTACAAGCCATATTAAATTGTAAATTTCTTGAATATGAGTTTCGTTAAGCGGTACTATTGTTTCAGTAATTTCAACTTCTATTAAGTCATTCATTACCATCTGGCAACCTTCCATTTTTTTGTTTAAAACCACATAATTTTCATCGAATGTTGGCATGCCGTTTTCTGAAACCAGAAAGAAATCATTAGTTAATTTTGAATAAGCAGTTAATGCATCTTTGGTTTTTGAAGCATTAGTAAAAGCTCCAAACGGGCAAATTTCTGGGTTGTAAAATTGCACAGTATCATATACCAAAGCAAAGTTTTGGTGTGTTTCGTTTAACGCGTGCCAAACTGGATTTTCTAATGTTTGCTGAAAATGATTCATTTTAAAAAACTGATGTATCAAATGTAATTTGAAATATTGAAATATTTTAAAAAACAGTCGATTGGTTTTGATACAATCTACTTGACTTTGTAAAAAATTTCTTCTATATTCGTTTAACGGCGGATATAAACCATACCAACGGCGCATATCCGCTAATCCAGTTACTTTTAATTAGAAAAACACAACTTATGAAAAAATATTTTTTTATGATATTAACAATTATAATAATCTTAGGATGTAATCAAGATGATGATAAATCAAACTTGACTTATTTTGATGTCGCTGTTATTACTGAATCTAATGGAGATAGTCACAATAGTCTTAATATACGATGGACAGAATCTAAATCAAGAGACAATTCGAATATTCATTATGAAGTTTACATAAGTGAAAACGGTAATGAATTAAATTTTCAACTTTATGATGCTAATATAGATGAAAGTAGATATACCAGTAGTGGGAATATTATAATAGGTAATTATAATTATTATATCCCATACGCCGATTTAACTCAAGATTACAAATTTTCTTATCGTTTTCTTAATCTAGAAGAAAATAAGTCTTGGGTAATTAAAGTTATAGCAGTTGATGAAAATGGAAATAGAACATCTTCATACACTGATGCTGTAACTACGACTAATCCATTTCCATATGTTGGGTGTTGGGAAGGAACATACTCGGCTACAGTTAAACCTCAGTTTATGACACCACAAAATGATAGTGGGTCTCTTATTATGTGTTTTGGAGTTGACGGAAATATTGGTGGCTCAGCTACTTCAAATGTATTCCCTTATGATTATAAAATTTATGGCAACCTTTCAAATGGTAATTTGACAATAAATGCCTACTTAGAGGCAGATGATGGTAATAATAATTATCCTGTAGGCAAATTAATTGGAACACTTCCAACTAATAGTAATGAAATAAATGATTTAATAATGAGTATCGATTCTAATAATACTGAAACCATTGGGTCTTGGTATGCAACAAGGCAATAATATTAAATAACTAAAAGTAAACAACATATAAAAATAATTGCTCAATTTTGGGCTTAACCAAAAGCAGCTGCGCGTTTGTTTCAGCTGATTTTCCTTCGGAAAATCCTCTCACTCAAACCCGCAACTATTCTTATACTAGACCGTTAAACGAACCTCCCTAAAAAACTTTTAGAATGATTTATGCACTTGCCAAAGCAAACATACCCCGCGTTAAGGATTGCAGCGGCATCCTTTTTAAAATTTTAAAAAGACAAGTTTATAATGAACCAAAATGTTTGAGATTGCCACATCGTAAACTCCTCGCAATGACGTCTTATTTAAAAAGATATAGCGGAAAGCCTGACCCTTTAGGGGAACGCCAAAATTATTTTCATAAAAAACTACGCTTGAATTAATTATTTTTGAAAAAGCTGTCCCCTTTTCCGTTTTGGCAACCGTCTTATTGATATAAACTTTAAACATTTAGTTATGAAACAATTTATGATGATTTTTACGGGAGCCGATTACGCGGCATTAGGTCTTTCACCTGAAGAATTACAGGAGCGCATGGGCAAGTGGTTTGCTTGGGGTAACAAAATGAAAGATGCCGGAATTTTAAGAGGCGGTGAGGCTTTAACACCACAAATAAGACGCGTTTCTGGGAAAAACAGAACGGTAACTGATATAGCTTCGGCTGAAGTGAAAGAGGTTATTGGCGGGTATTACACCGTTGAGGCTGAGAACTTTGATGCGGTTGAAAAAATTGCACAGGATTTCCCGGATTACGATTTGGATGGTACTGTAGAAATTAGAGAAGTAATGGTATTTGACCGTTAATGGAACACCAATTGATAGACCATCTTTTTCGCCACCATAGCGGAAAGATGGTTTCTGTTTTAACTCGGATTTTTGGACTAAAACATCTTGATATTATTGAAGATGCAGTACAAGACACCTTTATTAAAGCGAGTTTAAGCTGGCGAAAACAGCAACCTGAAAACCCCGAAGCGTGGTTAACTACAGCTGCTAAAAATAGGGTTCTAGATATTTTTAGAAAACTGAAAACGGAGCAGAAACACCTACCGAACATCAATCAAGGAACGGACGCTATTGCTATAAACGAACTGTTTCTCGATACTGAAATTGAAGATGCACAACTGCGGATGATTTTTACAGCATGCCACCCAAAATTAGATCCACGTGATCGTATTTCGTTTGCTTTAAAAACAGTTTCGGGGTTTAGTATTAAAGAAATAGCTTCGGCATTGTTAACCAAAGAAGAAACAATTAAAAAGCGATTGTCTCGTGCTAGAAAGGCGATTCAACAGGCTGATATACAATTTAAAATTCCGCAAGGAAAATCTTTGGCTTTGCGATTGGATAGTGTATTGGAAGTGTTGTATCTGATTTTTAACGAAGGGTTTCACTCCAATAGAAAGGAAACCTTGATTAGGCAAGAATTGTGCAGTGAAGCGTTAAGGCTCGCACAAATGCTTTTAAAAAACACCTTAACACGCACACCTGATGCGTATGCCCTTTGTGCGCTAATGTGTTTTCATGCGTCGCGCATTGAAAGTAAAACCAACGCTGACAATGAGTTGCTAGACTTAAAACACCAGGACCGTAGTTTGTGGCATTTTCCATTGATACAATTAGGGAATTCCATGATGTATAAAGCTGTAGACACCTCTGAATTTTCTTTTTATCATTATGAAGCCGCCATTGCCGCAGAACATTTAAAAGCCAGAACTTTTGAGGATACCAATTGGAAAAAAATATTACGCTGGTACCAGTGCTTGCATACACTACAGCCTATGCTCTCTCATGTATTGACTATGGCAGTAATTTGTTTGCAAACCAAGGATTTTACATTGGCCGAAAGTTATTTATCCCAATTGAAACCTGAGGATTTTGTACAGCGGGCGTATCTGTATTACGGCGCTTTGGCAGATTTATATACGGCTACTTCTAAACCCAAAAAGGCATTGCGCTTTATTAATTTGGCATTGGAGTGTGTTGGCAACGATTTGGAAAAGGCCTATTTAGAAAAGAAAAAGCAGAAAATACAATCTAAAAACGGAAAGCAATAAAATCGTCTTTAAAATTTCATTAGTTTTATACTTCAATTATCGTGGAATAGTTTTTGATATTTAAATACGTTAAAAACAATACACTTAAAGAATTGACGTTTAGAAATAGCATGAAAAAGACATTACTAATTTTGCTATTTGTGCCATTATTAAGTATTGGGCAGGCTACCAAGTTTGTGAGGCAAGCCCTGAGACTTAATGATCCCAGAGCACAAATAGAGTTATTGAATCAGGCCTTAGAAATAGACAACAAGCATCTGGACGCCTTGTTTTACAGAGGTATTGCCAAATATAATCTGGAAGACTATGACGGGGCTATTTTAGATTTCACCAAGATAATTTTCTTTGAACCTGATGCCGATAGTTACTACAATCGGGGAAATTGTAAATTCAATTTATTGGATTATGAAGGTGCTTTATTCGATTATGAAAAAGCCATTGCACTTGACCCTGATTTAATTGGTGCTTATTTTAATTTAGGCAACACCAAATTTAACTTGGAAGATTTTAAAGGTGCCGTAGATGCCTATACTAAAGTTATTCATGCTTTTCCTAATGACTATAAGTCTTACAGTCAACGTGCTTCAGCTTACATGGAATTGAAAAATTACAAAGCGGCATTTAAAGATTTTGGTGCATGTATTTTGTTAAGGCCAAATAGTCAGTCTTACTACAACCGCGGCTATGCTTTACTAGAGATTAATTATTACAAAGAAGCTAAAGATGATTTTTTGAAAGCTATAAAAGTTAACCCAAACAATACACCTGCTTATTTTTATTTAGGTGTGAGTCAATTTTTACTGGGTGAATTTGAGGAGTCTATAAAGAGCTTAACCTTTGCTACAAATAAAGATCAAATGGACTATGATGCGCACTTTGGTTTAGCTATGGCCTACTACTACATTAATGATTTAGAAAAAGCCAAAGCTAAGTTTGAGCGTGCAAAAAACTTATTAGGTGCTAGAGGTAACGACGTACTTCCTGTATTTAAGGATACATACTGGGAAGTAAACGAAAAACAGCTTTTTTCAGAATTATTTAAAAAACTAAGTGCTCTTTAGCAAATCTTCAGAACACCGGTAAATCCCTAAATTTCTCTTAAAACAGAGTTCTAAACTGTAGCTATTTTGTATCTTTAAGAGTGTAAACAGATTACAAGTCAACGATTTGCATTGTTTTTATGTTTTCAATCTTTTAAAATTTATTATTCCTGTTGCTATGAATAAACAAATTTTTACAAAAACGCTTATTGTTTTTTTTCTTCTATCTACAACCTTCTCTATTGGACAATCAAAAAAACTGGTACGACAAGGAAAAAGGTTAGCAGACCCCAAACAACAAGAAATAGTATTTACAGAAGCCATTGCATTGGATAAGGAAAACTTAGACGCCTATTTTTATCGTGGTTTAGCTAGGTTTGATCTGGAAAATTATTGGGGCGCTATTTTAGACTATACAAATATCATTTTTACAAAGCCTGATGCCGACACTTATTACAATCGTGGTAATGCGAAATATGCATTAGGTGATTTTGAAGGTGCTTATGAGGACTATCTAATGGCCATTAGATATAAACGTGATTTTTTTCAAGCGTATTATAATTTGGGAATGACTCAATTTAATTTAAAAAAATATAAGCAAGCTTCGCGATCCTTTATGTTTTTACTTAAACACTTTCCTAATGATGTAAATACCAACATTCAACTAGGTTTATCTTTTACTGAGCTTAGGCAAAAAGAATTAGCCATTATATTTCTTAACAAGAGTATCGCCCTTGAACCGAATAGCGACACTTACCACAATAGAGGTATAGCTTACCTAAACTTAAGGGACTTTAAGAAAGCCGCTGCAGATTTTAGAAAAGCAATTAGCTTGGATAAAACTAACGACTCTGCTCATTTTTATCTAGGTATTACCCAACTTTTTTCTAGAAATTATGAAGCAGCCGCAAAAAGTTTTGAAGACACTTTAAGCTTCAATGCTGTAGATCTTGAAGCGCTTATGGCCTTAGCCATTGCAAGTTATCATTCTGAAAATTATGATAAGGCAAAATTGTGCTTTAAGAAGGCACGAAATATTTTGGCAGCTGAAAATGAATTATTTAAATACAAAAATGAGATTGCACTATTTAGTGAAACATCTTGGAGCATGGGTGATGGTCGTATTTTTGAAACTTACGTTGATAGGTTAAGTGCTTTATAAACTAAGCTATTTAGAGAATTTCATAGGCAGGTGTACCACTTTTTTGGTTTCAAAAAAATCCTCTTCAAAAAAATCGGTCAAATTATAAATTGAAGTTGTTATATAGTCTTTTAACTCTTCTGTTAAATCCCCTCCTTTAAGATAAAGTATGCCATTTTTTAAGTCGTTTTTTTGCTTTTTAGCTATTTTACCTTTTGTCCAGCGTACAAAAGTAGGCATTGCAGCTACGGCGCGACTAACAATAAAATCGTAAGTTTCGTCAATGTCTTCAACTCTTGTATGCGTTGTGCGTACATTTTCTAACCCTAAACCTTCAACTACTTCATTAACCACTTTAAGCTTTTTAGCAATACTATCCACCAAATGAAAATGACAGTTTGGAAACATAATTGCAAGTGGAATCCCTGGAAAACCACCACCAGTACCAACATCCATGATGCTTGAGCCATTCTTAAAAGCAATTACTTTCGCTATCGCCAACGAGTGCAACACATGTCTCAAATAGAGTTCATCTATATCCTTTCTTGACACCACATTTATCTTCAAATTCCAATCTTTATATAGTGCCTCAAGTCTTTGAAATTTAATTATTTGGTCTTCTGAAAGGTTAGGGAAATATTTAAGAATTAACTTCATTAATGTTAAATTTTGAACAAAAATAGAGGTTTCACATATATTTTTTTACATTAAAACGTTCTTTGTTGAATTGATTAATATATATCTTTGCGCAGTGTATAATAGTTTTATACAGATAAGATTAAACTAAATTTAATTATGAATAAGCAAGCACTTTCATTTTCAAGAAAAGATCCTGCAAAATTTTTTAAGACCTTAAACAAGCGTGTGAACGATTATTTTAAGGAAAATAACCTTAAACGTACCGGCAATTGGAAATTATATCTCAAAGCTGTTGTGATGTTTTCATTATTGATTGTTCCTGTTGTTTTAATTCTAACTATAGATCTACCTGGTTGGGCTCAAATACTTGGCATGGTAATCGTTGGCGTTGGTATGGCAGGTGTTGGCATGAATGTGATGCATGATGCCAACCATGGCTCTTTTTCCAGTAAAAAATGGGTCAATAAATTAATGGGAAGCAGTATATATATTTTAGCTGGGAATGATTATAACTGGAAAGTACAACACAATGTATTGCACCATACATATACCAACATTCAAGGACACGATGAAGATATTGATGCGGGTAGAATTATCAGATTTTCTAAGCATGCCAAGTGGTATAGTTTTCATAAATACCAAAGGTTTTATGCCTTCTTTTTATATGGCTTATTAACGGCAAATTGGGCTATTACCACTGATTTCACTCAAACATACCGTTATTTAAAAAGAAAGCTGGCTTATGGTAAAATGCCAAACCCAGCAACACAATGGACGAAACTTATTATTGGAAAAATAGTGTATTACTCTATTTGGGTAGTGCTGCCATTATCTCTAGGCTTTAAGTGGTGGGAAGTACTTATCGGGTTTTTAATCATGCACTACACGGCTGGTATTATTTTAAGTGTAATTTTCCAATTGGCACACGTTATGCCAAATACTGAAATGCCACTTCCTGACGAGCAAGGCAATATGAAAAACACTTGGGCTATTCACCAACTATTCACTACATCAAACTTTTCTCCTAAAAGTTGGTTTGTTGAGTTTTATACTGGCGGTTTAAACAGACAAGTAGAACATCACTTATTCTCTCATATTAGTCACATTCACTATAGTAAATTAGCTAAAATCGTAAGAGAGACTGCAAAAGAATTCAGCTTGCCTTATAATGAATATAACACCTTTTGGGAAGCCGTTGCAGAACATTACAATCAATTAAAAGCTTTAGGACAAAAACCTAGCTTAGCTTAAATACGCATAAACAAATCTAACCAAACAATGCAAGTATTATCAGATAGAATTTTAAACATGTCTACGTCTGCCACACTAGCTATGGCAGCAAAAGCAAGAGAATTAAGAGGAGAAGGAAAAGACATCATTGGCCTTAGCCTTGGGGAACCAGATTTTAAGGTTCCAGATTTTATTCGTGAAGCCGCTATACAAGCTATAAATGACGGCTATAACTCTTACACACCTGTAGATGGGTATGGAGAGTTAAAAGATGCTGTAATAAAGAAGTTTAAGCGTGATAATAACTTAGCATATACACCCTCTCAAATTGTAGTATCTACTGGAGCTAAACAATGTTTAGCTAATGTTGCTGGTGTTATGCTAAATCCTGGCGATGAAGTTATTTTACCATGCCCGTATTGGGTAAGTTATGCTGACATCGTGAAACTTTATGAAGGGGTTCCTGTTGAAGTAAAGACTTCAATTGATACCGATTTCAAAATGACTGCGGAGCAACTGGAAGCTGCCATCACACCAAAAACCAAAATGATGTGGTTTAGTTCACCTTGCAACCCAAGCGGTTCTGTTTACAGTAAAGAAGAATTACAGTCGCTTGTAAATGTTCTTGCTAAGTATCCAGACATTTATGTAGTTTCAGATGAAATATATGAGCATATTAACTATGGTATAGACTATACAAGTATTGCAGAGTTTCCTGAAATGTACGACAGAACTATAACTGTAAACGGCGTATCTAAAGCCTTTGCAATGACGGGATGGCGTATAGGTTTTATTGGTGCACCAGAAAAAATAGCACGCGCTTGCAATAAGTTACAAGGTCAAATGACAAGTGGTGCTAACTGTATTGCGCAACGCGCAGTAATCACAGCTTTAAATGAAGATCCGTCTGCCGTCAAATACATGATAGATGAGTTTAAAGTACGTAGAGATTTGATATTAGATCTATTATCTGATATTGAAGGCTTTAATTCAAACACGCCTGATGGTGCATTTTATGTATTCCCAGATGTTACCCATTTCTTTGGAAAAACGTTGAAAGGACATAAAATAAACAACGCAACAGATTTCTCTTTGTTCTTATTAGAAGAAGCCTTAGTTGCAACAGTAACAGGTGATGCTTTCGGAAACCCTGATTGCATTAGAATTTCTTATGCAGCTTCGCAGGAGCAAATTATTGAAGCTATCAAACGCATTAAGACTGCTGTTAGTTAAAACGAAAGTTTATATAATAATAAAGCCACTACGTAGTGGCTTTTTTTATTTTAATGAAAGGATAATCCAAATTGATATTACTATTACCAAAAGAACTATACCCAATTTAATATTTCGTTTTTTACGCTCTTTTAGTAACTTGTCTCTAACCTCAGTTAGTTGTTCTGGAGTCGCTTCTGAAAAATTAAACTGATCCTTTCCCGACCATTTATAACCTCCCATAGTTTTTCTAAAATGCTTTGACTTATCAAGCATTATGCTTTTGTTACTTTTTACGGTGCTCAAAAAAGATTCTACAAATGGCATAGCACAAATAAATTAGAGGTTAAAAATTAACAAGCCTATAATTATAATTAATAGCATAAATACCATCAACTGCCATAGTCTTGCTCGCCTATTTTCTTTTTGAATTTTTTCTTTTATCTCCTTGAGTTGTTTTTCGGATGCTTTTGGAAATTCTTTCAGTTCAATATCCGCATAGCTGCCTCCCAAAGCTTTTCTGTGCTTTCGCTTAGATAACTGATTTCTGTTGTTTTTTAAGGAAACATTTGCTCCTGCCATTGAACCTTCGCCACCCATGATATTCGAATAAAGTTTTTCAAAAAGGCACAGATTAAGCTATCCAATCTCGCAGTGCCAGTAAATTATTAGTAGACTGATAAAACATTTTGTTACAAAAACATAACAATCGTTGAAACGCCTGATTTCTGGTGTATTCAACTATTAAATTAGCTACTTAGCCTTCTAAACCGTAAATTGCAAATAAAAACGACTCTCTTATTTTTTATGTTCCAAAGAAAAACCATATTAACAGTGGCTTTATTGCTATGGTCTTTCCTTTGCTTTTCTCAAATGGAAACAAGAAACTGGTATTTTGGTCAAAATGCTGGTGTAAGTTTTAGAGATGCGCGCCTTACAGTCCTAAACAATGGGGCTATGGACACGCCTGCTGGATGCTCTAGTATTTCTGATAGAAATGGAAACCTTTTATTTTACACTAATGGACACACTGTTTGGAATAGAAATCATGAGATAATGGAAAATGGTGAAGGTTTAGCTGGAGAAATTGAGAATATACAATCTACAATTATAGTGCCTGTACCTGGAGACGATAACAGGTATTATATTTTTTGTACAAAAACCAATGGCACGATCACTCCTTTATTAAATTCTGGTTTCTACTACGGTCAAGTACAGTTTTCAAACCAAAACCCTTTGGGAGAAGTCACTACCCGATTATCAAGAATTTCAAATGCGAATTCAGGTCGAGTTTCTGCAATTCATGACATTCAAAGCGA
This sequence comes from Hyunsoonleella flava, assembly GCF_004310325.1. Taxonomy (GTDB): domain Bacteria; phylum Bacteroidota; class Bacteroidia; order Flavobacteriales; family Flavobacteriaceae; genus Jejuia; species Jejuia flava. The sequence continues at coordinate 231,712 of NZ_SIRT01000002.1, read as the reverse complement.
TACCATGAAAGTGCTTACGTTTGGAAAACTAAATGATGATCCTGGCAGTAAAAATGATACGTTTTACATTTTTACTATTGATAACACCGGATTGAATAGATTTCCAGAAACGATTACCATTCCAGAAAGTGATGTACAAATTCTTTCAGACCAGGGCGCCATGAAAATTTCACCAGACGGAAAAAAAATAGCGCTTGCTGATACTGGTGGAGACAATATTCATGTTTTTAATTTTAACGCAAATACTTCAGAAATAAATTATGATCTTGGCATCAAGGCAGGCTTACTTTTTGATCCACTTTATTCCTATGGCGTAGAGTTCTCACAAGATTCTCAAATATTATATTTCACCGGTGTTAACTTTGGCAACATAGGTTTTCTATACAAATATTTGATATATGATAATAATCCTATAAATGAAAAGATACCTTTAGATGTATCTTCTAGCCATAATTATGGTGATTTACAACTGGCCAGCAATGGCAAGATATATGTAGCAACCTATCAAAAAATACCATGGGATATTAGTAATTTTGGTCAAAACCTTCCTCCAAACCCCATAAGTTCAATAGGTGTTATTAATGATCCTGAAGATAAAAATGGGGATGGCAATTCGGAATATCAAGCTTTGGCAATTGATTTAAGCTCCAATGCATCACTACAAGGTTTACCTAACTTTGTGGTTTCTTTTCTTAGAAACAGAATTATAACGGAAGATAAATGTGTGGATGAGTTTTTTGATTTTACAACAGATTCATACATACCTGTAGATTCAATTTTTTGGGACTTTGGGGATGGCAATACCTCTACCGAAATATCACCAACACATCAATATATTACCAGTGGCAACTTTCTTGTAAACGCAACTATTACATATAGAAATACGCCTTATCGCATTCAAAAAATTGTTGAAGTTTTCCCAAAACCAATTTTGAATCCAAATGAAGTTTTATCACAATGCGATACTGATTTTGATGGTGTTTCGCTATTCAACCTAGAAAATATTGGAGATAGAGTATTAAATAAAAACAGGGATTTTGAGTATTCTTTCTACAGAACCTCCAACGATGCGTTAACCGAAACCAATATCATTTCCAATGCAGAAAACTATGAAAACACATTACCTCTAGAGGAATTGTTTGTTAAAATAGTTACACCTAAAGGGTGCAGCATTATCCGTAACTTCTTTATTGAAACATCCAATAGCAACTTATTTTCTGCCGAAAGTATCTATACTTGTGAAGATTCTGATAACCTGACCAACAACGAGATTGGACGTTTTGATTTGCTAATCAAGGCAACAGATATAAAGGCTGAATTTGGTCTTCCAAATACTTCTAAAATAACGTTTCATACATCATTTGAAGATGCCCAGACTAAGCTTAATACACTATCTAACTTTCACAATACATCATCCACAACCCTTTGGTTCAGAATTGAAACAGAGAATAATAATTGTGCAGGAATAGGGTCTTTCCCTGCAATTGTTAATACTAATATTTCTGCCGAAATAGAAGATCTTTACACTATTTGCTACTCTACCTACGATGGGGCTATTTTTTTGGACGGCAATGCTGTTAATGATGTTTGGGAGTGGAGAGATGGTTCTGGCGCTATTATTTCAAACGATAGGAACGTAAGATTAAGTGAAGCAGGAAATTATTCCTTAACAATTTATAAAACCGAAAATGGCTTAACATGTTCACTTACCAAAAATTTTGAAATTCGATTGCCTAACGTTATGTCGTTTAGGGAAGTTACAACAGAGAACAACCAAATCTCTATTTCTATACAAGGTTTTAGTGATTATGAATTTTCCATTGATGGCGAAACCTATTTTGGCAGTGGTGATGAATATACATTTAGTAATGTTGAAGCTGGTGTTTATACCGTAACTGTAAGGGATATTAACGATTGTGAAATTCCTATTGAAACCGTGGTAGGGTTTATTGGATATCCCAAATTTTTTACACCTAATGGAGACGGCATTAACGACTACTGGAAAATTAAGGGTGTATCGCCAGAGTTATATAACTTTGGGGAGATACACATATATGACCGATATGGCAAGAGCCTGTTTTTCATGGATTTAAAAACAAATTTAGAAGGTTGGGACGGCACTTTTAATGGACAGCTCCTGGTTGCAAATGATTATTGGTTTAGAGCCGTTTTAACAGATAATGAGAACAACACTATTGTTAAAACGGGACATTTTACTCTTAAACGTTAATCTAATGATTAGATTAATTGAATATAGCAAGAATTGCTACTAAAAACACTGATAGTTTTAAAGCGACTTCCATTCCTGAAACAAAATGATATCTTGAGTTTTTTATACGGCTTCTTATACCAAAAATTGACCTTTGAGAAGCATTCCTCAAACTTTCTTTCGCAATGGCTTTATAGCGAGAATTTAAAAACCCTAAAGGCTTTGTAACGCTTTCTTCCTGTTTATGTACTGTGTTTAATTTACTTGAGTTAATTACTAATTCCATGATTGATGATTTTTAATTGGTTATACAATATTGACGCATAACTTTAAAATTTGTTACAAAGGCATAAATTGATAAGCCTTTAAAAACCAACAAGAAACAACACAATTATTAGATTTTATAGGTGCTTTAGGGATTTTGAAAAAAGGGATATTTAATTAAAAATTTATAATTATAACTACTGTCCTGAGCCGCATTAGGGATAGAATACTTCGACAAGCTCAGCATAAACTAAATGTTTAAGCTCCCCGACACAGGAGGGAGCGAGTAGTGATAGCCTGTCTGCCGGCAGGCAGGCCCGACCAGCTTGCCCTGAGCTTGTCGAAGGGTAGGTAATGCCCTAATTAATAATTTATCTATTCCGCCAAAAAAACGGTGTAAATAGAACGAGAACGGTAAACAGCTCTAAACGCCCAATAAGCATTAAAAATGAAGCCCACCACTGCGCTAAAGACGGTAAGGCAGCATAATTGTTAACAGGTCCAAAATCTCCCAACGCTGGACCAACATTACCTAAGCTGGATGCTGCTAAACCTATTGAAGATGAAAAATCTAACTGAAACGTTGAAAACACCAAGGCGCCAATAATAAAGGATAGCATATACAAAATGAAGAACCCTAATATATTGAAAACAATATCGCCTGAAATAGCTTTTTTATTATACCGTACAGGCAAAATAGCACTTGGATGTAGGGCTCGCTTAAACTCTAAAAATCCGTTTTTAATCAACAGCATATGGCGCACCACCTTTACACCTCCAGAAGTACTACCCGCTGAACCGCCTAAGAACATCAAACCAAAAAAGAAGACTACCAGAAATGGCGTCCACATGGTGTAATCTGCCGTAACAAAACCAGTAGTAGTAACTATTGCCAGTACTTGAAATAAAGCATGCCTAACAGCACTCTCCCCTTCTCCCCAAACCATGGGATGCTCAATTGAAGATACCGAAACATCTGCCCTGAAATAAATGAGTAGCGCTGCAATAATTGTAAAAATAGCAATAAACTTAAAGTACAATTTAAATTCTTCATCATGCAATACCTTCTGTACTTTACCTTTAAAAGCAAAGTAACTCAAAACAAAATTGGTCCCTGCCAAAAACATAAAAATGATTATTATGTATTGGATAACAGGTTGCCCATTCCAATGTGCCACACTAGCGTTTTTTGTTGAAAAACCTCCAGTTGAGACTGTACACAATGCATGGTTTATAGCATCAAAAAACGACATTCCCGCAACGCTTAACAATAAAGTTTCAGCTGCAGTGTAACCAAAATAAATTAACCATAGACGTTTTGCTGTATCGGTAATTCTAGGGTGTAATTTATCGGCACTTGGTCCTGGTGCCTCGGCAGCAAACATTTGCATACCACCGATACCTAACAATGGTAAAATTGCAATTGCCAAAACAATGATACCCATACCACCAATCCAATGGGTTAGACTACGCCAAAACAAAATACCCTTTGGCATCGCTTCAATATCATTTAAAATTGATGCTCCGGTAGTGGTGTAACCAGACATGGTCTCAAAAAAAGCATTAGTAAAACTAGGGATACTTCCAGTAATTACATAAGGCAACGTGCCTGTAAGTGCCATGATAATCCAGCCAAAGGCAACAACAATATAACCTTCGCGCTTGTTCATTTCCTTATTATGCTTTCTGGTAAAAAGCATCACAACACCACCTAAAACCAATGCTAATATAGCCGCTAATGATAGCGAACCTGTTACACCATCTTTATAAAGAAAACTTACCAAGGAAGACAATAGCATAAAGCCACCGTTAAACAGCATAAGCAATCCTAAAAAATGAAAAATGATTTTATAATTGAGCTTCATGGTATAAGATAAATTTTAGAGAAACAGTTTCTCAACGCCTTTTATAGATCGTAATAAACTGCATACTACCACTTTATCTCCTTCTTGAATTTTAAAACTTCCCAAGGCAATGTATCCAACATTTTCTCGAATAACTCCACCAATAATTGCAGAACGCGGAAAATCAACATTTTTAATAAGCTTATTGCAAATGGCAGATGTTGATTTCACTTCAAACTCCAGTAATTCTGCATTCATATTACTCAACTTCGTCATCGCCACAACCTCTCCTTTTCTTATGTATCTAAAAATACTGTTCGCAGCCAATAATTTTTTGTTGATTAACGTATCAATACCGATGGAGTGCGATAACTCAAAATAATCCATATTTTCAACTAGAGCAACGGACTTTTTTACACCTTTTGATTTTGCCACCAAGCATGACATGATATTTGTTTCAGAGTTATCTCCAACAGCAATAAAAGCATCCATATCGCTAATACTTTCTTCATCCAAAACATCAACTTTTCTACCATCGCTCTTAATTACCAACACATTTGGTAACTGGTCTGCAATATCAAAAGCACGTTCCTTGTCACCTTCTAAAAGTTTGATATTAAAACCCTTTTCACTCAGATCCCTTGCTGCTTTAAAACCAATTTCAGTGCCGCCTAAAATCATTACACTTTTTATCTCGGTATTGGCTTTTCCTGTAAGTCTACATAATTCTTCAGCTCCACCTTCCGAAGTAATAAAAACTACATTATCCCCTTCTTTAAAAATGGTATCACCTCTTGGGATTAAAGTATATTGTGTGCCTTTTCGCTGAATTGCAATAGGAATAAAGTGAATTTCAGGGAATATTTTTGCTGCTTCCTTAACATTTTTCCCAACAAAAGATGCTTCTTTAGACAGTGTTAAGCCAGCCATAGTTAGTGCACCTTCTTCAAACTCATAGGTATCGCTAAACGAGGTCTGCCTTAAGGAAAGTTCGATTTCCGAAGCCGCCAAAGCCTCAGGAGAAATCAACTCATCAATACCAAATCTGGTAAACCCAACTTCATCTTTATAATTAATAAATTCTGTATTAGATATTCTAGCAATAGTTCGTTTTGCACCTAGTTGTTTTGCCAGAACACAAATGGTGATATTTGTGGTTTCTGATGCCGTAACTGCGATAAGTAAGTCGCATATGTCTACTTTAGCCTCTCGCAATATAGCTATAGATGTAGCATCGCCACGAATTACTTTTATATCTAAATGCGTGTCGGCGTAAGCTAAACTCTCTTTATCAGTATCTATTAAATTAATTTCCTGAGATTCGTAGGACAATAATTTTGCTAAATGAAATCCAACTTCACCAGCTCCAGCAATTATTATTTTCATCTTTCTTATCTATAAAAAGCAGCACAAAGATAGTACAAAATAAATATGGCGAGATTAAATCTATAAGATATTCATACCCCTCTAGTTACTCCATAGCTTCTTAGGTAGAAATGATATAAATATGTAAGTTTGCCAAAAAAATAGCAGTTTGTCTAAAATTAAGCCTTATAAAGATAGCGACCTGAGCAAAAAAGAGCAGGTAACTAAAATGTTTGACACAATTTCTGGAGATTATGACGGTTTAAACCGTGTAATCTCATTTGGAATTGATGTGAAGTGGCGCAAAAAAGTTGTGAATCTCGTTAAAGATCAAGACGCTAAAACCGTTTTGGACATAGCCACAGGAACTGGAGATTTGGCCATAGCCATGGCAGATACCAATGCCGAAAAAATTGTTGGCTTGGATATTAGCTCTGGAATGCTGGATATTGGTAAACAAAAAATAAATAACAAAGGGTTATCTGATAAAATTGAAATGGTTTTAGGCGATTCGGAAAATATGCCTTTTGAAGACAATACCTTTGATGCCATTACCGTAGCCTTTGGAGTAAGAAATTTTGAGAATTTACAAAACGGACTTAAAGACATTCTTAGAGTGTTGAAACCAGGAGGAATTTTTGTAATTCTCGAAACTTCTGTACCAACGAAAACACCTTTTAAACAAGGTTATAATTTCTACACCAAAAATATTTTGCCCCTGATTGGTCGTTTGTTTTCTAAAGACCGCAGTGCCTATAGGTATTTAAGCGAGTCGGCTTCAGTTTTTCCTTATGGCGAGGCTTTAAACAATATTTTACGTAAAACTGGGTTTATTAATGTTGAAGATTTTCCTCAGACTTTTGGGGTAGCTACAATTTATAAATCGTCAAAGTAATCATGAAGCAAATTTTAATTGGTTTTGTATTTCTATTAACCTTTCAAACAACTCAAGCACAGTTATTTAAAAAGGAGAAAATTACATACGATGCAAATCAGGGTCGTGGCACTACCGATTTTAAATTTTTGCGCTGGGGCTACTTTTTAGGTATAAATAATTACGATTTTAATTTTGATTATAATGAAGATCTGCGCGATATCTATGTTGATACCAGTCCAGGCTTTAGTGTAGGACTGATAGGTAATATGAGAATAAATAGTTTTTTGGATTTAAGACTAGAACCAGGACTTTTCATTACTACAAGGGAATTGTTTTATAGCGAACAATATTTTCAAGGTGTTGATTTTAAAGAATCTGATTTATCTCGTGAGGTAAAGTCAACATACATTCATGTCCCTCTACTTTTAAAAATATCAGCAAAACGTATCAATAATTTCAAACCTTTTATCATAGGTGGCTTTTCTACAGCGATAAATTTATCCAGTAATGAAAACAACCCCGACGATAATAGTAAGGGACAGTTTAGAACCACAAGTAGACCCTTGTTTTATGAACTTGGGTTTGGTATTGATTTTTATCTCTATAATTTTAAATTTACACCTTCCATTCGCGGACTTTTTGGGATGGGAGACGAATTGGTAAGGGATGATGACCCAAATAGCCCATGGACAAGCAACATTACCAGAATGCAAACCAGAGGTGTTTTTATCAATTTTACGTTTCAGTAATTCAGAATATTAGTTTGCTTTTCTGATTTTAAAATTAAAAAAGGCTTCAGAAGAAGCTCCAGTTTGGTTTAACCAAATAGTATAATTACCTGAACCTAAAGCTCCTGTAAATCCTTGCGCTCCGCCCAAAGTCCCCATACTTGCTAAAATATCGTTGCCTCTGTTTGAGACACCATAAAGCGTACCGCCCAATAAATCACTTGCGCCAGTACTTGAAGCATCATTTGAAAAAGCGCTACCTGCCACAATACCAATAAACGCAGCGTCATCGGTAGATTGATAATCATCCAAAGTAATTTCAATAAGCTCACTTTCCGAAGGCACAGTAAATGTAAAATAATCAACATCAGATGAAGACTGACTAGCATTTACAGTATTATTACCAACTACAAAGGCAAGATTTGTAGGGGCGTCAAATACATTTGAAAGGTCTCCACCAAGCGTTTCGTTATAATCAAAACTTTCCAATGGTGGTTCTGTTGTATTTTCATCATCGTCATTATTGCAAGCAACTAGTGCAAATAAAGACATAGTTAATAAAAGTATCTTTTTCATATTCAATTTTTTAGGTTAATATTCAAGATCTAAGGTCGAAAAACTGTCACATTCATTTCAAAAAAACGCTTAATAATGTGATAAATTGCGATTTTAAGGCTGAACACTTTATTGTGTCCTTCTAAATTCACTCAATAAAATAGCTGTAGCGGTTGCTACATTTAGGCTTTCAGTGACTTGTATATTTCCAAATCTTGGTATAGCTATGCGTTTGTTTATTTCAGCTTCAATAGTCTTAGAAATCCCATTTGCCTCATTACCCATTACCAAAATACCTTTATCAGGAAGCGCTGCCTGGTATACGTTGTCTCCATCCATAAAGGCACCAAAAATTGAAAGTTGCGCTTTATTTAAAAATGAACTCAAATCCAAATAACTCACATTAACTCTTGAAATCGAGCCCATTGTAGCCTGTAGAACCTTTGGATTATAACAATCTACCGTTTGTTTACTACATACCAAATCCTTAATCCCAAACCAGTCACATAATCTGATGATAGTGCCTAAATTCCCAGGGTCGCGCACATCGTCTAATGCCACAATTAAACCCTCACAATCAACTTGATTGGGTTTAGGGATGTTAAATACGGCTAATGCCTTATTTGGTGTTTTTAAAAAACTAATACGTTTTAAATCTGCTTCTGAAATTAAATTTTCAGTTTTGGCATCAATATTGAAGGATTCCGTCGTATATAATTGATGAAGTTCAAAATGAGACTGTAGAAGCTCGTTTATCGTTTTAACGCCTTCAACCACAAAATAGCCTTCTGCAAGTCTATATTTTTTTTGACCTAATCGTTTTATAAATTTTATTTGGTTTTTTGAAAGCATGTGGTTAAAATCGTTATGCAAACATAAAGAAAAAGCTAAACTATTTTTACTTGGGTTTTACTGGGCTAATTTAATTTGAAATAATGTATTTTTGAAAGCAATAGCGGTAAGCTAAGCCAATTGAAATTCAACTTAATTTTAACAGAAATCTATAAGGTTTTATTGCAAGTGTATTTGAAACAGCATCTTATTAAAATACTATTATTTTTTGTGCTTTTTAGCTGTTTTACATCGTGCAGCTTGGTTAAGAGAGTTGCAGAAGATGAGCATCTGTTAACCAACAACACCATTATAGTTGACGGTAAAAAAGACAAATCTGAAACACTTAACAACTTACTCCATCAAAAACCTAATAGTAAAGTACCGCTGCGCCTTCACATATATAACCTAGCGCGTCCAAATATAGATTCCATACTAGCCATAAAACTTGCAGATACCAGCAAAAAAGGCTTAAAGCGCTTTTTATCGAAAAAGCAGTTTTATAAAATGCAAGAGTCTAAACTACATTTTAACCAATGGCTGAAAAAAACTGGTGAGGCTCCTGTAATTTTAAGTGAAGATAAAACCAAAAAATCTGTAAAGCGTATTCAAGACTATTACATAAATAATGGATGGTTTAATATTTCAGGAGCGTATGATATTGAAAGAAAGGACAACAAGCGTGCGGAAGTCACCTACAACATAGAAAAAGGGCCAGCTTTTATCATCGACTCCATTTCTGAAAATATAGCGTCACCCGCAGTGGAGACGTTATACCCCAGGTTCAAAAAAAATGCTTTGGTAAAACAAGGAGAGCAATATAAAACCATAAATTTTGAATTGGAACGCGAGCGAATTTCTGGATTGCTAAGAAATCATGGATTATTTCATTTTAAACAGGACTATATCTCTGTTGAGATTGACACCATTGGCACCAATAACAAAGTAAATGTAAATTTCAACATACAGAACAGAGCCGTCAGAACCCCAGACTCTATCGTTCGTAAACCATTCAAAATTTTCAAGGTAAAAAATGTAAACATCTATACCGATCACACCTATCTTAATGATAGAACACCAATAAAAGATTCCATTACTTACAATGGTTTTAACCTTTATAGCTATGGGGATATGCGATTTAAACCCAAGGCTATAACCGATGCTATTTTTATTGCACCAAATTCTTTATTTAAAGACATTGATAGGACGTATACGTACAGACATTTAAATGAGCTACGTACTTTTAAATATCCCGATATCGATTATGTGGAAGAAAATGATACCACTCTTACCGCAAATATTTACCTAACGCCATTAAAAAAGTTTAGTCTTGGTTTTAGTACTGAAGCTTCTACAAGTAATATTCAAAGAATAGGTTTAGCACTAAACCCCAGTTTAACGATTAGAAACATTTTTAAAGGAGCAGAGACTTTTGAAATTTCTGGAACGGCAGCTATTGGTTCTTCTGTTGAGCCTAATAGAAATGATAGTGATCCGTTTTTTGACATTAATGAATTAGCGCTTGATTTGAGATTGACCATTCCCAGAATATTCTCACCATTTAATACCGATAACATTATTCCAAAATACATGTCGCCATCCACAAGGATTACACTGTCAGGTTCTGGGCAAACAAACATTGGTTTGGATAAACAAGCTTTAAGTGGAATTCTTGGTTACAGTTGGAGACCTAGTACTAAGGTTACCAATCAACTGGATTTATTTAACATACAATATGTTAGAAATTTAGATATTCAGGATTATTTTAATGTCTACACCTCTTCATACCGAAGGTTGAACGATATTGCCCAAAGTATAAACTACAATAGTGGAAATGATTTACAAATACCAACACAAACAGATAATTTTATTGCCGACGTTTTGAGTAATAACACATCTTTATCTCCAGGTGAAGAGGATTTTAGAAGAGTTTCCGCAATTGAAGAACGGAAGAATAGGCTAACAGAAGACAACCTTATCCTATCAACCAGTTTTAGTTTTTTAAAGGATAACAGAACTAGTTTGCTCGATGAAGATTTTTCCATTTTTAGATTTAGAATTGAATCTGCAGGGACACTTTTAGCAAATGCCTCAAGATTATTGGGTTTACAAAAAGATGCTGACGATAGATACGAACTTCTTGATGTAGCGTTTTCCCAATATATAAAGACTGAGTTTGATTATGTAAAACGTTGGGATTTAGGTAAACAAAATATTTTCGCTATTAGAAGTTTTTTCGGTATCGCTATTCCCTATGGCAATTCAGACAATATTCCTTTTGCGAAAAGTTTCTTTGGTGGTGGTGCCAATGATAATAGAGCTTGGACCGCATATGCCTTAGGACCAGGAAGTTCTGAAAGTACAGATGAATTTAATGAAGCCAACTTAAAAATTGCCTTAAGCGCTGAACAACGTTTTAATTTATTTGGCGATTTAAACGGGGCTCTGTTTGTAGATGCTGGAAATATTTGGAATGTTTTAGATGATGTTGACGATCCTAGAGCTACATTCTCTGGCTTAAACTCTTTAGAGGATATTGCTGTTGGTTCCGGGTTTGGTTTGCGTTACGATTTTAGCTTCTTTTTGTTCCGTTTTGATGTTGGATTTAAAACCTATGATCCCTCCTATCGTGATGAAAACCGCTGGTTTAACGATTACAATTTCAAAAATGCCGTATACAACATTGGTATTAACTATCCTTTCTAATCAACTAGGTTTTATTTTTTCAGTAAACAACTATAACGTTTTAGGCTATAATTCTTATTTTCATTATTAATCATTGATATAGAAATTATAAAAATGACTATTTTTGTCAATCAAACAAAAAACCACTCAAATAATGGCACATAATATAAAACCTGGCGTTGCTACAGGAGATGAAGTTCAAGCTATTTTTAATCATGCAAAAGCAAATGGTTATGCATTACCAGCCGTAAATGTAATTGGCTCCAATAGTATAAATGGCGTTATGGAAGCTGCGAGAGATTTAAACGCTCCAGTAATTATTCAATTTTCAAATAGTGGCGCGCAGTTTAATGCAGGAAAAGGCTTAAGTAATGATGGACAAAAAGCTGCAATTGCTGGTGCTGTTGCAGGAGCAAAACATGTACATACGTTGGCCGAAGCTTATGGAGTAACTGTTATTTTACACACTGATCATTGTGCAAAAAAGTTATTGCCTTGGATTGATGGGTTACTAGATGCCAATGAATTACATTATAAAGAAACTGGAAAATCATTATTCAGTTCTCATATGATTGATCTTTCCGAAGAGCCTATTGAAGAAAACATAGAAATCTGTAAGCAGTATTTAGAGCGCATGTCTAAAATTGGCATGACCTTGGAAATAGAATTAGGTATTACAGGTGGAGAAGAAGATGGTGTTGATAATACAGATGTTGATGCTTCTAAATTATACACACAACCTGAGGAAGTAGCCTATGCATACGAAGAGTTAAGTAAAGTAAGCCATAGATTTACTATTGCTGCTGCATTTGGAAATGTACATGGTGTTTACAAACCAGGAAACGTAAAATTAACTCCTAAAATCTTAAAAAACTCACAAGAGTATATCACCAAAAAATATGGTGTAGAACATAATCATATTGATTTTGTTTTTCATGGTGGTTCTGGTTCTACAGTAGAAGAAATAAGAGAAGCCATTGGTTACGGTGTAATTAAAATGAATATTGACACTGATTTGCAGTACGCATACATGACTGGAATTAGAGACTACATGGGTGAGAAGTCTGATTATCTAAAATCTCAAATTGGCAATCCAGATGGTGATGATGTACCTAACAAAAAGTTCTACGATCCAAGAGTTTGGTTAAGAGAAGGCGAAAAAACCTTTGTAGCCAGACTTAAAAAAGCGTTTGAGGATTTAAACAACGTAAATAGTTTGTAAAGTTTACACTACATAAATTTAAAAACAAAAAGGTTTTGCTTAAGGCAAAACCTTTTTGTTTATACGCTGTAAAACAGTTGTTTATGTCCACATAATTAATAAAACTATGCTTTAATCATCGAAAAATTAAAAAAAAAATTAATTTTGTGGATTGATTTGAAATTTATCTTCCATAAATTGAAAAATCAAAATAACTAACTAAAATAACGGTAACGCCAATTCCTTAAATATTAAATCGTTACTATAAAATCTGAAATCAATATGTCTTGGTTCAAAAGAAAAGATAAAGGAATACAAACAAAAACCGAAGAGAAAAAAGATACTCCAAAAGGATTGTGGTATAAATCTCCAACGGGAAAAATTGTTGACACAAAAGAGCTTGAGCAAAACTTTTATGTAAGTCCAGAAGATGGTTACCACGTAAGAATTGGCAGTAATGAGTACTTTGAGATTCTTTTTGACGATAATAAATTTAAAGAGCTAGATGCTAAGCTTGAATCTAAAGACCCATTAAAATTTGTTGATACTAAAAAATATCCTGATAGATTAAAAGCTGCCCAAGAAAAAACCAAATTAAAAGATGCAGTAAGGACGGCTGTTGGAAAATCTAAAGGTAAGGACTTAGTTGTTGCCTGTATGGACTTTGCGTTTATTGGTGGCTCAATGGGAAGCGTTGTAGGCGAAAAAATAGCACGTGCAGCTGATTATTCCCTAAAACATAATGTTCCATTAGTAGTGATTTCAAAATCAGGTGGTGCTAGAATGATGGAAGCTGCTTTATCTTTAATGCAGTTGGCAAAAACCTCAGTTAAATTAGCACAATTGGCCGAAGCCAAAATACCCTATATATCCTTATGTACCGATCCCACTACAGGTGGTACTACCGCTTCATTTGCCATGTTAGGCGACATTAATATTAGCGAACCAGGGGCTTTAATAGGTTTTGCTGGCCCTAGAATAGTTAGGGATACTACTGGAAAAGAACTACCAGAAGGGTTTCAAACATCAGAGTTCCTTTTAGAACATGGTTTCCTAGATTTTATCACACATAGAAAAGATTTAAAAGACAACATAAATAAGTACATTGACTTAATTTTAAACGACCCTTTAAGAGTCTAATTAAAAGGTTGTATTTATTTAGAAAAGGATTCAGACTCAGAGCTCTCGGTAGTTGCTGAGTCTTTTTTTGCTCTTTTAAAATATATAGAAAACTCTGTCCCAACATCAACTTCACTTGCAACCTCTACTTTCCCTCCCATAGATTCAATATGGTTTTTTGTGATGAATAACCCTAAACCTATCGAATCTCTATTTGTATGAAATGTTTTGTAGAGTTGAAATAACTTATCGCCATATTTCTCTAAATCTATACCCATACCATTATCTGCTATCCTAAAAATCACATATTCATCTTCTATACTTGATGTCAATTCGACTTGAGGTTCCCTATCATCTGACCTATATTTAATAGCATTTGTTAAAAAATTAAGAATAATACTATCTACATATGCAGGTATACCTTTGATGTAGAGATTATCTTCTATATCATTAATTATGGTTGTTTTAGTATTTCTAGCAAAGGCTGTCACGTTATAAATTGCCTTTTCCACATAATCGTAAAGGTTTAGCGTTTCAAGTTCATTTGCGTCTACTGGTTTAATTTTTGCAACTTCAGTTAAATGAGAAACCGTTTCTTCAAGGTTATCAACTGCTTTGGTGAGCATTGAAAAATTCTCATTTTCCTTTAACCAAGAAAACTCTTCTTCCAAGAAGCCCTTAATAGTAGATAGGTTTCCAGAATGCGAACGTAAATTATGGGTAACTATACTGGCAAAAGAAGATAACCTATCGTTTTGTTCTCTTACTACCCTAAGCATTAACTTTAATTTATCCTGATTTAATTTTCTGCTGGTAATATCTGAGAACTGCCAAATCATTTGTGTAGGTTTTCCGTTTAGCGCAGTAATCAATGAAACTGAAATTAAAAACCAAATAATAGAGCCATCTTTGTGAAAATAACGTTGCATCACGCGATATCTGTTTATCTTTCCTTGCATAAGACGATCGTATTTGGTGGCATGCACACCCAAATCATCCCGAAAAACGATATTCTCTATTTTCATGTTATATAACTCGTTTTTTGAGTATCCTAACATTTCGCAAATGCTATCATTTACTTTAATCCAATCGCCATCAAGGGTTAAAATGGCGATGCCGTTGTATGTATTATTGAAAATTTTTTCAAGGGAGTCGTAAGAATCTGGGAAACTTTCTCGCGGGAAAAGTGATTTCATATATGCGTATATACTTCAGTTTATTTTATTGAGAGCCAACAAATAGTTACCTAGGGAAGCAACTTTTAAAAATCAATGTAAAAGTTACACAAAAAATCGTATAACACCAAAAAAGTAGTATATTTGCCGCTTGAAAGAAAGACTTTCATAGTACATAACAATCATTTACAACAATATTAGCATGTATTTAACAAAAGAAGCTAAAGAGAAAATCTTCGCAAAACACGGTAAAGGAAAGAACGATACTGGTACTGCAGAAGCTCAAATTGCGTTGTTTACGCACAGAATTAATCACTTAACAGAACACTTAAAAAAGAATCGTAAAGATTATAATACTGAGCGTTCATTAGTAAAACTAGTAGGTAAGCGTCGCTCTTTACTAGATTACTTAACTAAGAAGGATATCTTAAGATATCGTGCCATAGTAAAAGAATTAGGATTAAGAAAATAAACAAGATAAGAGAGGTTTGCATTGAGCAAGCCTCTTTTTTCTTTTGCGTTAGGGATTGCAGCGGCATCCTTTTTTGATTTTTCTTCAAAAAAGATATAGCGTAAAGCCCGACCCCTTGTCGGTAACGCCCAAATATAACTCGAGCGTGGGAGTTTAAACAGCGCATTAGAAGAAGCTAATTATAGTTTTTCATTGGTCGAGACTTTAGAGTCGCACACACAACAACTACACACAACACAACGACCATTGTTTAATATGATTTAGGCAGTTTTACGCTTAAATTACAAGAAAAAATTTATGATTCCACAAACATTTAAAGAGGTTATAGACCTTGGTGACGGTAGAGAAATTTCTATCGAAACCGGAAAATTAGCAAAACAGGCGCATGGTTCTGTTGTTGTACAATCTGGAAAATGTATGCTTTTGTGTACAGTTGTTTCCAACTATCACGCTGCCGATGTAGACTTTTTGCCTTTAACGGTAGACTACAGAGAAAAATTTGCAGCAGCAGGAAGATACCCTGGTGGTTTCTTTAAAAGAGAAGCTAGACCAAGTGATGGTGAGGTATTAACAATGCGTTTAGTAGACCGTGTTTTACGTCCGTTATTCCCAAAAGATTATCATTCTGAAACTCAGGTAATGATTCAGTTGATGTCCCATGATGATGAAGTTATGCCAGATGCTATGGCAGGTTTAGCAGCTTCGGCAGCTATTCAATTATCAGATTTTCCGTTTGAATGCCCAATCTCTGAAGCTAGAGTTGGTCGTGTTAATGGTGAATTTGTAATCAATCCAACTAGAGCTCAATTAGAAGAGTCTGATATCGATATGATGATTGGTGCTTCTGCTGATTCTGTAATGATGGTTGAAGGTGAAATGGATGAGATTTCTGAAGAAGAAATGGCTGATGCTATTAAGTTTGCACATGAAGCGATTAAAGTACAATGTGCTGCTCAAGTAAAATTAGCTGAAGCTTTTGGTAAAAAAGAAGTACGTGAATATGAACCAGCGGTTGAAGATGAAGATTTAGCAAAGAAAATTCACGATATGGTTTACGACAAAACGTATGCCATTGCTAAAGCAGGTTCTGCAAAGCATGAACGCGGTGAAGCATTTAGCAAAATAAAAGAAGAGGTTTTTGAATCGTTTTCTGAAGAAGAACAAGATGAATTAGGAAAACTGATTCATAAATATGTAGCGAAAGCTCAAAAATCGGCCATTAGAAACTTAACCTTAGATGAAGGCCTACGTTTAGATGGTAGAAAAACAGATGAGATTAGACCAATATGGTGTGAGGTAGATTACTTACCTTCTACACATGGTTCTTCGATATTTACACGTGGTGAAACTCAAGCATTAGCTACTGTAACTTTAGGAACAAGTAGAGAAGCTAACCAAATAGATATGCCATCTTACGAAGGTGAAGAGCGTTTTTATTTACATTATAACTTCCCTCCTTTTTCAACGGGTGAAGCTAGACCAATTCGTGGTACTTCTCGTCGTGAAGTTGGGCATGGTAATTTAGCGCAACGTGCTTTAAAAGGTATGGTTCCTGAGGATTGTCCTTATACAGTAAGAGTTGTTTCTGAGATTTTAGAATCTAATGGTTCTTCTTCAATGGCAACTGTTTGTGCTGGAACAATGGCTATGATGGATGCTGGTGTACAACTTAAAAAGCCGGTTTCTGGTATTGCTATGGGATTAATTTCTGATGCTGATACTGGAAAATACGCGGTATTATCTGATATTTTAGGTGATGAGGATCATTTAGGCGATATGGACTTTAAAGTAACAGGTACTGAAGATGGTATTACAGCTTGCCAAATGGATATTAAAGTAAAAGGATTATCATATGAAATTCTTGTAAATGCTTTGAAACAAGCAAGAGAAGGACGTTTACATATTTTAGGCAAGATTACTGAAACTATCGCAACACCAAATGCTGAAGTTAAAGACCACGCACCTACAATGGTGACCAGACGTATCCCTAATGAATTTATAGGCGCGTTAATTGGTCCTGGTGGAAAAGTAATTCAAGAATTACAGAAAGAAACTGAGACTACTATTGTTATTAACGAAGATCCTGTTACTGAAGAAGGTATTGTTGAAGTTTTAGGTGTTGGTAGTAAAGGTATTGATGCTGTTATGGCAAAGATAGATTCACTATTATTTAAGCCTGAAGTTGGTAGCGTTTACGAAGTGAAAGTGATTAAAATGTTAGATTTTGGTGCTGTAGTAGAGTATGTAGATGCCCCAGGAAATGAAGTATTATTACACGTAAGTGAATTAGCTTGGGAACGTACAGAAAATGTTTCTGATGTTGTAAACATGGGAGATGTATTTGATGTGAAATACTTTGGTGTAGATCCAAGAACACGCAAAGAAAAAGTATCTCGTAAAGCTATTTTACCAAAACCTGAAGGTTATGTGGCGAGACCACCAAGAGATAATAACGATCGTGGTGGACGCGGACGTGATAACAGAGGTAGGGACAATCGTGGACGTGATAACCGACGTGATGATAGAAGACCTAGAAATGACAAGAAAGAAGACTAAGGTTCTCTTTTAAATATATAAAGCCGTTTCAATAAATTGAAACGGCTTTTTCAATTACATTTTTTTTAATAATAAGTCTTTTACTGAATATCTCTACTTAGCAATATTATTTCCTTATTAAGAAAGTCATTAAAATCCCCCTCAGCAGGATGACCAAGAAAGGGTGCATGAAAAAAAGTGGTCATATCATTTCTCCAAATCATTGTGTACGTAATACTGCTACTTCTAATGGCTTTGTACAAACTCCGCGTCCACCATGTATTATCAACAACATTTTTTAAACCTGTTTCTGTAAGTGCAAAAAGCATATTTTTTTCCAAAGCAATATCCTCTACTATTTGCAAATTTCTTATGGCACTGTTTAAAAAGTTTCCGTTTCTAAAATCGTATACGTCAACACCTAATATATCTACAAATTCGTCTCCTGGATAATTTCTTAAATATTCTGATTTATTTGAAACTAGATTAGGCGAGTAGACGTAAATAAGATTGTGCACATTGAAGTCTTCTGATAGGATTTTGATTGTATCTTTCCACAGTTGTTTATAATCCTCTGTAGTTCTAAAACCTTCTCCCCAAAAAAAGAAATCGCCATTCATTTCGTGCCAAGGCCTAAACAAAACAGGTATGGAATTTCCTTGAGAATCTACTAAATTGTTTAATAATCTTGCAGCTCGTGCTAGTCGTTCTATATATTCTGTACGAAATTCTCCACCTTCCAAAAACTTAGCTACTACACCATCAAAACTGGAACCAAAACCTTCAGGATGCACATGGTGCCAACTCATTGTTATGATGCTACCATTTTCGTGCGCCTCTATAACTGCGGTTGTAAATCTATTGATAAATTCATCTAAAAAGCTAACGAAGTCAGAATTTGCACTTGGCTGAAGACTAATTAACTCTAAATCGAAACCTGCAATAGCCGGATAATCTCCTGTAACTTCAAAAAAATCTGGTTGCAATTCGTTTGGTACCGGAAAATCATTTCCTGTACCAAAAGGTTGCTGTTGACCAAAAGCGATACCTTTTTGGGTGATATCAATTAGCCTATTGTATAAATCTCTGGCTTGTTGATTTATATTGGGGTCTGCAAATTGACTTGGCTCAGTAATAGTTTGAGGTATTCTTACAGCATTTATATCAAATAAATCGTCTTCTTGCTCGCAACTAATAGTTATTGAAACTATAGATATTATTACTAGTAAGGTTGATTTCTTCATATGATTTTTGTCGTATATATTGATACCTCTTTACATATAAACATTAAACTTTATTGAAAATTTCATACCACATGTATAATATAACCACAACTACCTTATTTCTAATACATTATATCTTTTTTTGATACTATGTTTCCAAAACAGTGAGCGCATTAGGGATTGCAGAGGAAAGCCCTACCCCCTGTGAGTAATACCCAAATAATTGAAGTATTTGTGACTTTTCTATAATTTAAGTATCTAAAATTAAGAGATTAAAATATTTTTATCTTTTTGTAACAAAATGTAACATTTATACGTATAACTATTGAACAGCCTATTTATTCATAATTAAATTCAGGAAAACATTAGATGAGACAACTTAAAATTACAAAGCAGGTTACCAACAGGGAAACTGCTTCGTTAGATAAATATCTACAGGAAATTGGTAAGGTTGATTTAATTACAGCCGATGAAGAGGTTGAATTAGCACAACGTATCAAGGCTGGTGATCAAATAGCTTTGGAGAAGTTAACTAAAGCTAATTTACGTTTCGTGGTTTCTGTAGCAAAACAGTACCAAAACCAAGGTTTAACATTACCAGATTTAATTAATGAAGGTAATTTAGGTTTGATTAAAGCTGCACAACGTTTTGATGAAACTCGTGGTTTTAAATTTATATCGTATGCCGTTTGGTGGATTCGCCAGTCGATTTTACAGGCATTAGCTGAACAATCACGTATTGTACGTTTACCACTAAATAAAATTGGTTCTATAAACAAAATTAATAAAACATTTGCTTTTTTAGAGCAAAGTCATGAGCGTCCACCTTCTGCTGAAGAAATTGCAAAAGAGTTGGATATGACCATTAACGATGTTAAGGAGTCAATGAAAAACTCAGGACGTCATGTAAGTATGGATGCGCCTTTAGTTGAAGGTGAAGATTCTAACTTATACGATGTATTAAATTCCGGTGAGTCGCCAAATCCTGATAAAGAATTATTACACGAATCTTTACGTACCGAGATTGAGCGTGCATTAGAAACCTTAACACCTCGTGAAGCAGATGTTATACGTTTATACTTTGGTTTAGGAAACCAACACCCAATGACTTTAGAGGAAATTGGTGAGACTTTCGATTTAACAAGAGAGCGTGTAAGACAAATTAAAGAAAAAGCTATTCGTAGATTGAAACATACGTCTAGAAGTAAAATATTAAAAACATATTTAGGATAGTTTCGCTAAGGCGTAACGACTAAATTACGGTAACAACAGTTACACATAACTGTTCGTTTTTTGATTGATGAAAGAACCCGCGGCTGATTACCGCGGGTTTATTTTTTTACATACTTTTGTAAAAATATTTTAACTATTAATAATGAGTTCTAAATTAATTGCGCCATCAATGCTAGCTTCAGATTTTGGCAACCTTCAACGAGATACAGAAATGATTAATAATAGTGATGCTGATTGGTTTCACATTGACGTTATGGACGGACATTTTGTACCGAATATCTCTTATGGCATGCCAGTAATTCAAGCCATTAAAAAACACGCAACCAAACCTTTGGATGTACATTTAATGATTGAAAAACCAGAACGCTACATTGAAGAATTTGCAAAAGTTGGCGCAGATATTATTACGGTTCATTATGAATCTACAGTGCATTTACATAGAACTCTAAGGCAAATAAAAGATGCTGGATGTAAGGCAGGTGTTGTACTTAATTTAACTACTCCAGTATCTGTATTGGAAGATATTTTACCAGAGTGTTTTATGGTGTTATTAATGTCTATTAACCCTGGGTTTGGGGGTCAAAAATTTGAGGATATTACTTATAACCGGGTTAAAAAGCTCCGAAGAATGATTACTGAGCAAAATTTAGATACAAGAATAGAAATAGACGGTGGTGTAACCGATAAAAACATCAAACAATTAGTTGATGCTGGTGCAGATGTTTTTGTAGCTGGCAGTCATGTCTTTAAAAGCAGTAATCAGCCTGAAACTATCAAGAATTTAAAGTTGATTGCCAATTCTTAAAATTGCTTTATAAAATAATTTAGTAAATCAGTAGTAGTTACAATTCCCACTAATGCTCCATTTTCTTCAACTGGTAAAGCGTGGAACTCTCGTTCTGCCAATATTTTAGCAGCTTCCTTAATAGTAGTATCTGAAGAAATAGTAACTACGTCTTTTACCATGACTTCCTCAATAGTGAAATTATTATAAACTACAGTTTCTAAAGTTTCACTTTCGATAGAGGAAGCTTCTGCAAAACTTATACGCATTAAATCAGTATAGCTAAGCATTCCTATGATGGTTTCCCCAGAAACTACTGGCATATGCTTAATTTTATTTCTTTTAAACAGCATTTCTGCACGTTCTAAATTATCTGAACGTGTTAGCGCTACTAGGTTTTTGGTCATTATCGTCGACACTGGAGTTCGTTGTCTCATCTTTAAAGTTTTTTTATGTTGTCAGATATATAAATACATTCATATCCCAATCAATTATAAAAATACGCGCTATTGCGAAACTGCATTTTAAAACTGCTTTAGTAAATAATTTATCAAGTCTGTAGTGGTTATAATACCTACTAATTGATTATTATTCACTACAGGAAGCGCATGAAATTCTTTACTGGCAAGTATTTCGGCCACCTCCTTGATAGAGTTGGAAGGCGATACGCAAACTATTTTCTTCTTCATTACTTGATCTATAGTAAACATATTGTAAACCATGACATCGGCAGCACTATCATTATTATCTGTTACATCTGCAAAACTAAGTCTAAGTAAATCTGAGTAACTCAACATGCCAACAATCACATTATCTTGAACTACGGGAATATGCCTAATGTTATGTTGCTTAAATAACTTTTCTGCTTTCTCCAATTGGTCGTTTCTGTTTAATGTAATGACATCCTGCGTCATTATCATCGAAATTGGTGCTTTTCGTATCATGCCATTAAAATATTTAATTTAGTTATGTCTAAATTTAAAAATAGAAAAGTGAAAAAAGCATGACAAAAATCATGTAAGAGGTTAATAATCAGCAAAATTAAAATTCAGCATTTGTTTAACCTTAATATAAATATTAGGAAATAGGCTTTTAAAAACCTTAGGAGACTCAATAAATGTTTCAATAATAACAGCTAATAACTCTGAATCGTTTGTAAAAGCATAACTTCTTATAAATTCAGAATTGGTTAGCTTGGTTTTCAATGTTTCATTGTCAGAAAGCATATTCCTTAGCTCATTAAAAGTATCAACAAATAAAATTGAATTGATATCTTCACTTTTAATACAACTGAAGTGAATTGCATGCGCAAATTCATGAATGCCTAAATTCAACTTATCATCCTCTATCCTATGACCTTCCAAAAAGTTATCCCATGAAAGCACCAAAGTTTTAAGACGCGCATTAAACTCTCCTTTATTAGTGGTCTTACTGAATCTTGAAAAATATTCCGTAGGATAAACAACAACGTTTTTGACGTATGGAATTTTATAATTGCGAAAACCAAAAGTCAACATTGCTGCGGTTGCTGAAACCAAAATTTTGACTTTGTCTGTAATAATAAACCCTTCCTTACCCTCAAAAGTTTTCTTTTTAATAAAAGTTGCCACTCTATGCTTGAAATAACTTTTCCGTTTTTTATCTAATCTTCTGTAAAAAGCAAACTCTTTTTCTAAAATTCTAGTCTGTTCTTTACTTAGCTTTCTCTTAAAAGGGTGAAAATGAACAAAAAATGGACGTTTTGTAAATAAGGCATAAACCATCTCTAGTCCATCCAATACTGAAGTAATTATTTTTCTTATGAATAGCAGGATAAGAAACAAAACACCCATTAAAAGAATGGCAAGAATTATATTTCCAATAAAATCATAGTTGGTTTGTTCTAACAATAACATAAACTGGTTATAAGTGGCTAGAACGAAAGTAAAGAAGTAAATAGTATTAATCTACTATATGTTAGCTTTTTAAACTCTATAACAGAATGAAACGCGAATTTTACGAAATAAGTATATATGTAATCTAATTTTTATAAATAATTAACCCCCAAAACTAGCGCTTGATTTTTAGTTGAGTTCCTCTAAAAATCCCCTGTAAGCTTTTTTAGCGTTGAAATTGGAATCATACAACAATGGCCAATCGGGTTGTCCCCAAAAGTCAATCAACCACGTTTCGTTATCGCGCATACCCCAAACGGTTAGTGCAAATTTATTAGCATCGGGTATAGTATTATAAATTTCAACCACCTCTTTAAACTTGTTTTCTTGCGCAGTTGCTCTAGCATCTGTTAAAGATGTAATATCATTATTTGGGTTTGCCCTTATATCGAGTTCAGAAAAATGCATTTTCAACCCTCTTGATACGGTTCCATTAACTACACCCTGTATCTGAGCAGCAGATGGAAAGTTATAAGCTATGTGCATTTGGGCACCAACACCGTCTATAAGGTTTTTTGAAGCCAAATTATCTACAATAGCAAACATTGCACTTTGCTTACCTGCGTCAAATGTTATGTTGTAGTCATTGTAAAAAAGGAGTACGTTTGGATCTGCATCCCTTGCAAATTGATAACATTTTTCAATATAATCATCCCCCATACGTGTTCTAAAAACAGTATTTCTTAATTGATTAGTGCCATCTTCAACTGCTTCATTTACCACGTCCCAAGATCTTACCTTACCAGCATAACGTGTTAGTACTGTTGTAATGTAATCTTTAATGATCGCTTCAAACTCCTCATCAGTACCAGAAAAGTTTTCTACCCATTGTGGTGTTGCTGTATGCCAAATTAAAGTATGCCCATGAATATCCATGTTGTTGGCTATCCCATAGTCCACAATAGCATCAGCTGCTGTAAAATCATAGTTACCTTGAGAAGGATACATGATGTTCATTTTCATTTCAAATTCTGCCGTAAGATTATTAAATTCTCGAGCTAGAATTTCGCCATGACTTCCATCTAGTCTATTTGATTTAACCGCCATACCAATTGAAAATTTATCAGCTGCATCTTTTAGCGCGGGATCACTAGAAGCTTGCCCAGTAATCGATACTATTTGACTAGTGCTAACATCACCGTTGGGAGCTTCAACTGTAAGTGTTATTGTATAGTCGCCTGTTGTATCATATACATGCACTTCTGGACCTGCAGCATCTTCAACTCTGGGACCATTGGTGAAAAATTGCCAGTAACTTTTTAATCCGCTTGTACCTGTTGATGTATTATTTACTGCTACTCTAAACGGGTTTTGCTCTGATATTAATACATCAAAAGACAAAACAATAGGTGTAGTGTTATCTGGTGGTGCAGTATCATCATCTTTAGAGCATGCAAAAATTGCAGATATCATTACAAAGAGCAAAATAACCTTATAGGTTGTTATTATATTTTTCATAGCTTTTATTTATAGTAATTATTTCAACTCAAATTTATCTTTTAAACCGCTGTCAGAACTTCCTCCCACCATAATATTAAACATCCCCGGTTCTACTAGGTAATTACCATCATTATCATAAAAACCGAGTTCAGCATTTGTTAAGTTGAATGTTATTGTTTTTGTTTTTCCTTTTTTTAAGGCTACTAGCTCAAACCCTTTCAATTCTTTAACCGGTCTTACTATACTGGCCACTGGGTCATTAATATAAAGTTGCACTACTTCCTTACCATCCAAATCACCAACATTTGTGACTTCTACACTTAACTCTACGGTTTCACCAATATTATATTCAGATTTACCCAATTTTAGGTTGCTATACTTAAAATCTGTATAACTTAAACCATAACCGAATGGAAACAAAGGCGTGTTTTCAACATCTATATAATGAGACCAAAAAACATTGTCTTGTGAGTTAACGGGTCTGCCAGTACTTAAATGATTGTAATAAATTGGACATTGCCCCACATTTCTTGGAAAAGACATAGGTAATTTACCGCTAGGGTTATAATCTCCATATAATACCTGTGCTACAGCATTTCCTGCCTGAGTGCCTAATTGCCACGTTTCAACTATAGCAGGTATGTGTTCTGCCGCCCAAGGTAAAGCCAATGGACGGCCATTATTCAATACCAGAACAATGTTTTTATTAACCTCAAAAATAGTCTCAAGTAATTGTTGTTGGTTTCCTGGTAAACCTAATTCTGTTCTACTTCGTCCCTCACCACTTTGAAACCCTACTTCTCCCAATACCATCACTACAACATCAGCATCTTTTGCTACGTTTCTTGCAGCATCAAATCCTGAGAAATCATCAGTATTTATTTTTACTTCTTGAACGAATAATTGCTCGCCAATAGATACATCAGTTCCCTTTTCATAGACAAGCTCATTATCTTGATATTGCTGCATACCTTCTAAAACAGATACCGCAGTGTTGTCATCGGCAGCAATTCTCCAACTTCCAAGAGGACTATTTTTATCAGAAGCTAGTGCGCCTATTAACGCAATTTTTTGTCCAGATTTTTTTAGTGGCAATAAATTATCATCATTTTTTAATAGCACAATTGATTTCTTGGCCATATCCAAAACAGCCTCATTATTCGATTTATTACCGATTGTAGCTTTTTCTCTGGCTTCGTCACAATATTTGTAAGGGTCATCAAATAAACCCAATTCAAATTTTACACGTAAAATTCTTCTAGCGGCATCATCTATAAGCGCCTCTTTTATTGTACCATTTTCAACTAACTTAACTAATTCTTTAACGTATAGGTGCGATTCCATATCCAAATCTGACCCTGCTGTCACTGCCTTAGCTGAAGCATCAGCACCATCTTTAGCAAAACCATGGGTTATCATTTCAGAGATAGAAGCCCAATCTGACACTACAAATCCGTTAAAACCCCAATCACCTTTTAAAATATCGCGCTGTAAAAAAACATCTCCTGTTGCCGGTACACCGTTTAATGTGTTGAATGAGTTCATAAATGTTCTTACACCGGCATCAGCTGCAGCTTTAAAAGGAGGCAAAACACTATTATATAATTTTGATATGCTCATATCTACAGTATTATATTCTCTTCCCGCTTCTGCATAACCGTAAGCCGCAAAATGTTTAGCACATGACGCTATGGTAGTAGGATCGTTTAAATTTTCACCTTGAAATCCAGTAACTCTAGCCTTTGCAATTTTACTGCCCAAATAAGGATCTTCTCCAGCCCCTTCCATAACACGTCCCCATCTTGCATCGTTTCCAACGTCAACATTAGGACCAAAAGTCCAGTTTAAACCTGATGCAGCCGCTTCTAGAGCAGCAACACTTGCCGAGTTTTTTATGGCTTCTAAATCCCAACTTGCTGCCTCAGCTAAAGGGATAGGACTAAGGGTTTTATAACCGTGAATAACATCGAAGCCAAAAATTATTGGTATGCCCAACCTACTCTCTTCTACAGCAATTCTTTGTACAGCCCTAACCTCTTTTGCTCCTCTTACATTAAGCATAGAACCTACCCAACCTTTTTTAAGATGCTCATACTTCTCTTCTTCAGAGCCCGATTCTGGCAAAGGCCCTGTAAAATCCCAAGAACCGTTATATTGGTTCATTTGCCCTACTTTCTCATCTAAGGTCATCTGGCTCATCAACAGCGTGATACGCTCCTCTATAGGTTTACTTTGATCTAGATGCGATTTTGATTGCGCATAACTTCCGGTTACAACAAGCATTAATAAAAATTTTAAAGTGTGCTTAACAGCTGGATTCTTTTTCATTTTCACCATTTATAATTTTTTTAAACTGGTTTGTATTTCCTTAATATATAATAATTTATTTATCAAAAATAACACACCCATTTAATAAAGTTTTAATATTGAACTTAATAATAAAGAAAACACAAAAGACTAGTTTACATACAACCAGTCTTTTGTATTTTTCTTATGTAAATTTTACTTCTTTACAAACTTGAATGATCTATTATCGATTGTTCTTAGAAAGTAAAACCCCTGAGTTAAGTTCGAAACATCGATTTTATTTGTAAGATTTATATTTTTCATCACTACTTTACCTGTAATATCAATTATTGATGCCATTTCTAGTGGCTCTACTCTAAAAACTACATTCAAAATATTCTCAACAGGATTAGGGAAGATTACAACTGATTTCTTATTCAAAAAATCCTCCGTGCTAGCCGTAGATGATATGGTAACTAAATTACCGGTATTATTAAAACCTGTATCCGAGCCATCTGCCCCTAACGTTATCTTACCTGCCCAAGTAAAAACCTCTCCATCTACTGGTGTGTTAAACACATTAATTGTAACAGTTTGTGTTCCAGAACCCGTTGATGTAGGCACAATATTCCCTTCATAAGCTATATTCCTTCCTGAACCCCAATTTGGACTGCCGTCAGGATTAGCTAAAAACAACTGCCATTCAAAAACATCTCCTGTTGAGACACCTGTGTAATCAAAAGTTATATCTACGGTTGTTGCCGTTGGAGGAACTGTAGCATCAAATACAAGATTCGAAAATTCTTGTGCGTACGTTACGTGAACACTCAATACGAGTGTTATAAAAAATGGTAGTTTTTTCATCATAATTATATGTTTTTTTGTTCATTGCTAAATTAGTACCCTTCGAAAGAATCTAACCTTCCATATAACGCAACTTATATAACAAATGATGCGCATCATGTTTCTAGTAAAAAAGTTACCCCAAAACACCCTAGCAATTGTTGCTTAAACAAAAACTGGTTCTAAATCACATATTTAAGTTATGTAGAATTTATTTTTCTAAAACCAAGATTTACTAGCTGTAAAATGATTAAGAAATCATAATATACACTTCATGAACGCTAAATAGTAGAGTCTTTTTAGTTAGCACCTAAATAATATGCGTCATTTCTGGTACTATTTACATCATTACAGATGAATCTCATTCTTAGTTTTAATTAAATTTGAAAAAAAAGAATGCTATGAGATGCCACACTATTTTTTTTGCTGTGTTCATATTTGCTGCTTCATGCGATAAACCAACAATGAACACAACCATCTTACCAGAACAAGAAATACCAATGGATAACAACGATGGTGTTCCCAGCGAATTTGATGATGGAAAAATGAGAAATATATCGTCTTTTGATATTGTTTCAGAAATGAAGATAGGGTGGAATTTAGGCAATAGTCTTGACGCCGAAGGCCCTACCGAAACCCATTGGGGCAACCCCGTTACCACTAAAGCTATGATTGACGCAGTAGCAAATAGGGGGTTTAAAACCATAAGAATACCTGTAACTTGGCGCTTTCACCAAGGAGCAAGTCCAGATTATACTGTTAGCAAAGCTTGGTTTGATCGCGTGGAAGAAGTCGTTAATTACGCCAGAGCCAATAATATGTATGTTATCCTTAATACGCACCATGAAGATACTTGGATAATACCTACTTATGCGAAAGCTGATGAAGTAAAAAACAGACTATCAAAATTATGGACTCAAATCGCAACTAGGTTTCAAAACTATAGCGATTACCTAATTTTCGAAACACTTAACGAACCCCGTTATGAAAACACACCCCAAGAATGGACGGGAGGAACTGCAGAAGGCAGAGATGTAGTAAACCAATACCATCAAGTAAGTCTAGACGCCATAAGAGCTACTGGAGGCAATAATAGTTTAAGACACATCATGATCTCTACTTATGCTGCAAGCACCCTTCCTGCCGCCATAAATGCTTTAAAAATACCTAATAATGATGATAGAGCCATTGTGTCTCTCCATTCCTATTTCCCTTTTCCTTTTACACTAGCAGGCACAGATACAACGTGGGGTACCGATAGTGACAAACAAGCCCTAGATAACGAAATGGACAAGATAAAGGCTAAATTTATAGATAATGGTATACCAGTAGTTTTAGGTGAATGGAGCTCTGGAAACTTGAATAATTTATCAGACCGCGTCACGCACGCCAGTTATTATGCCAACGCAGCTGCGCAAAGAGGTATGCCTTCCGTTTGGTGGGATAATGGCAAAATTGGCGTATCTAACGACGATTTAGGCATCTTTAACAGACGAAATATTACCTGGGCTTTTGATGATATAGCCGATGTTATCATAAAAGCCTACCAATAAAACAACTTTTTTTAGGTAAACCTTAATAACAAAATTTGGGCGTTACCCTGCGGGTCGGGCTATCCGTTGCAAGTCCTCGCTTCGCCCTATTGGAGCTTCGCTGTGGGCTTTCCACTTCTATCCCTAACGCGGGCAAATCTGCCAGCATACTTCTTAGTTGCAGCACCAAGCACTTTTGTAAAAAGCATTTCTTGTAATCGTCAGTAGCCTATAAAAAGTTATAGTATTACAACAAACTTTAAAAAATCATTATTTTTTGCCACCAAAATATAAGACTTTCCTTGAACCTGAATCATAGCAAAATCTTTAACATCGCCGTCAATAAATAATCCGGTTTTCACAGTACTTAACGGATTAAAACCAACACCTTCATCTTCCTTTTCGCCTTTTAAAAAAGTTCCATAACCAGCATCTGCTCTGGGTGTCTCAACTTCCGACGCATATAAATTACCACCAAGAACCATATCCTTAATCCCATCTGAATCAAAGTCTTTAACCAAAATTTGATTAGTAGGTGCAATTTGAGCCCTTATGGGCAAGTTGCGCCTAACAAACTTTCCGTTTTCATTTACAAATACGGCACTTTTAAATGAAGACACTTGATAGTGTATGGCACTCTCAAGTTTTTTCTCATTATAAACATCATTCAATGTTGCTGTTGAGAACTCGTTGTAATTTTTAAATTTCTTCTTAATTGATGGTATTTGTTGAGAAGAACACTCTCTACCTCTCACTGGATACTGTTTACCTTCGTTATAATAACTCAACACAATGTCATTAGTTCTGTTACCATCAAAATCATTTAAATAAATATCAAAAGTAGCGTCATCCGTAGCTTTGTACTTGTAATTATCTCCAAGATTTCCTCCTATTAAATCAATATCGCCATCATTATCAATATCGTCAGCCACTAAACTAAACCACCAACCTCTGGTTTCTTTTAAGCCAATGTCATCAGTAGTTTCAGTAAAACGCTTTCCTTTATCATTTTTAAAAACCCTAACGTTCATCCATTCTCCAGTAACAGCGAGATCTACCCAACCGTCATTATCATAATCAAACCATTGTGCAGCCGTTACCAAACCTATTTTACTTAAATGTGGCGCAACTTTCTTAGTTATGTTTCTAAATTTAGGCTTACCTGTTTCACTTATATTTTCTAATATATAACTAGAAGCTGGGTATGGGTAATTTGACGGCACAAGCCTACCACCCACAAATAAGTCTTTATCTCCATCCTTATCAAAATCATAAGCGTATACTCTACTACCACTTTCACTTATCGGTGGTAATGCATTATAACTTTTAATAAATTCCCCATTACCTTGATTCACATAAAGTCTATCCTGTAACATCTGTGATCCACTCTTAAATTCATTTCCACCGCTAACAATATAAAGGTCATTATCGCCATCGTTATCAGCATCAAAAATTAAAGAACCAATGTCTTCATGCTTTCTATCCTCAAGTAGTATTTTAAATTTTTGTTGCTCAAACGTACCGTCGCTTTTCTGAAAAAATAAGCCACCTGGATATTTAGTTGCTGCACCAACGTAAAAATCATCTAAACCATCACCATTTAAATCACCCACAGATAAACCGGGACCAAATTGAGAGGTTTTATGTGGCAAAAGAACTTCTTTTTTAAAATCATCATACCTATTTTCCTTGTGCTTGTATAACGCTAAGGTATCTGTAAAACTCTTAAATAATTTACCTGCGACATTATTTTCATGTTTTTTTCCAAAGTTTCCTTCAGCTTGATTTATATCCAATAGCACATTTGTATTGATGGCTACATCTGTTAATTTTTGACTCTTTTGATTTGGCCAAACAACTACCAAACTATCAATTTTTTCATCGTCACCAAGCCCGAAATGGAGCTTAGGTGCTACTGATGATTGAAATCCACGACTTAAAGACAGCTCTTGAACTTGATATCTATTGTTATGATACAAGTATATTTTTGCTCCTAGGCCATGAATATTTTTAGGGCTTCCTTTAAAGGCTACCGTTAAATGGTTATTAATCTCTGCACTATGATTTTCAAACAAAGACGCATAATTATCTATATTATTTGTAACCAATTCTAAATCGCCATCGTTATCCAAATCTACATAAACAGCACCATTAGAAAAGCCCTTATCTTCAATACCCCATACTTTGTTATTTTTTGAAAAGGTAAGGTCTCCATTATTCTTAAAAACATAATTATCGATAGGTTCCGTTGGGATGTTTAGGCTTTTAATCAACAAACTATCCTCATGTTTTTTTTCACCACGAAGGCTCTCAAAATAGTCTTTATTGTTTATCTCTCTTCGTGTACCGTTAGAAACAAACAGGTCTTTGTATCCGTCGTTGTCAAAATCAGCTAAGAGCGGTGCCCAACTCCAATCTGTAGAAGACACCCCAGCTAAACGCGAAATATCCTTAAATTTTGGAATACCTTGATGATTAAACCCTGTATTGAGCTGAAGCGTATTCTGCATATATTGGTATTGAAACCCTACACGCTCTATATTTGCAAAAAGCTCAGGGTTCATGCTTGCCATATTAGCTTTTGAGCGTCTGTTTGACGAAGCATCCATATCCATTTGGATAATGTCCAGATGACCATCGTTATTAAAATCTGCAATATCTACACCCATTCCATAGAACGAAGTGTGAGCAGTTGCGCTTTTAACCTCATCCCTAAACGTACCATCCTTTTGGTTGATATATAAACAATCTGGTGTCCCAAAATCGTTAGAAACATAAAGATCAATCCAGCCATCATTATTTATATCAGATGCTGTTACACTTAAAGAAAGACTATATAATCTAACACCCGCATTGTTTGTTATTTTAGTAAATTTTCCACCATCATTTCTATACAAATTATCGGTTTCTATATCTGTCACCCTATCCATACGCATCTTATAATGATAGCTATTGTATTCAAATGGGGTAATGGGGTAGTTAGCAACATACACATCAAGATCACCATCATTATCGAAATCAAAAAATGTAGCATCAACACTATTACCGGCATCATCTAAACCAAAATTAGATGCCTGCTCTTTGAACGTATTATCACCTTGATTGATGAAAAGCTGATTTTTTTTATTTCCAGACTGTCCAGCAACTAAGCAATAAATATCGATAAAACCATCTCCATTTATATCTGCCATGGTTGTACCTGTATACCATCGTCTATCTCCAGAAAGTCCAGATTCCTCTGTAATATCCTTAAACTTTAGGTCGCCCTGATTAATGTAGAGTTTATTGTCTACCATATTACCCGAAAAGAATAAATCGGTAAGACCATCATTATTTACATCGCCAGCTGCAATACCGCCGCCCATGTATATGTATGGATAAGTGAAGTAGTTTAACGTATCATTTTCAACTAACATATTTTTAAAAGCTATACCTGTATCCTCAGGCAAAACTTTAGCAAAAACTTTTTCTTTAACAGCATTATCAAAGTTGTGCTCTTTATTATCATTTTCTCTACAACTTAGTGCCGTTGATACAAAAAGTAGTATCAATATTACTCGCAACATAATCTTCACTTTAATAACTTTATTTTACAAACTTAAATTAAAAACAAATGAGCGAAAAGAAAAACTTTCGCCCATTTATCAACTAAACTAAACAAATAACTCAATTAGTATCCGGGGTTCTGATCCCCACCGTTTATTTGCGTGTTCGCATCTATTTCATTCTGCGGTATTGGCATTACACGATGAACAGATGGATCATAATTCCTGGTGACTCTCAATGATGGATCTGGATTGTTAAAATTAGCATCTGGAAAAATTGATAGTTCCTGATCGTCTAAATTCCATCTTACCAAATCGTCAAATCTTACTTGCTCTCCACAAAGCTCTACAAATCTTTCATGAACAATAGCATCAAATATTTGTTCTTTTGTGTTTACAGGGAAACCTCGAGCATCCATAGTTGCTGTACCGTATCTTGGCATACCAGCCCTATCTCTTATCTCGTTTAGGAAATCAACTGCTGGTGCTAAATTATTAAGGTTCATTTCTACTTCTGCTTGCATTAGTACCACATCGGCATATCGCATTACTCTAACATTAACCCCACTATTTTGTGATACATTTTGCTCATCATACAATTGTGAAAACTTATACCAAACTGGTCCCCCAACACATCCAGGGCAAGGAAATTGAAAGGAATCTCCAGGGCCATACGTATTATCCTCATCTTGTAGAATAGCAATATCTAACCTTGGGTCGTCCTCCTCAAACTCTTCTATAACTTTAGTAGATGGTCTTGCATTAGCCCATCCGGTGTAGTCTTGAGAGCGAAATGTTACCTCAGATGTTCCTATACCTGTTTGTGCCCATCGCTCTGCTTCAGTACCAACTTCACCATTATAACCTATCTCAAACATAGACTCATCATTATGTTCTCCTGTTTCACTAAAGTTATCACGATATTCTTCTATCGGAAGCAACCTATGATTTGTAACATTGTTAAAGGCTTCTTTGGCTTCTGGATATAACTCCCTGTGTAAATACACCTTACCAAGCATTGCATAGGCAGCCTCTTTTGTAACGCGTCCTTTTTCTGTTGCTCCTTTTGGTAAAGTTAATCTGGTTGATAATTGTAAGTCTGCTATTATTTGATTGTAGACTTGATCTGCAGTTGCCCTTGGTTGATCTTCAGTAGCCGTCAAAACATCTATTTTTAGGGGTACACCACCAAAACGTTTTACTAAGTGATAATAGTAAAGTGCTCTTAAGTAATAGGCTTGTCCTAATGCATTATCAATATCCTCATCAGAGAAATCAGATCCTTCGGCATTAGTCCTCATCCTATCTTCGTTCCCTATAACAAAGTTACATGCTCCTACACCGTTAAAACAAGCAGTCCAATACAATGCAATATTATCAAGAGTGGCGTTAAACTCAAACCTATTATAGGGTGCAAAGTTTGGGTCTCCACTAGCGACCACTTCATCTGATATTGCATCCGGAAAAACATAACCTACACGCTGATATAATGTTTGAAATTGATTATAAGCCGAATTAACAGCCGCCTCTACTTGACTTCGAGATTCAAAGAAAATCTCAGGGTTTAATGCGTTTGTATTTTCAACAGGTACATCTTCGTCACAAGCAGCTACAATGAATAACGCAAATAACGCTGCAAACCCAATTAAATAATTACTAATTTTTTTCATTTTAACAATTCTATTATTTTAAAACTCTATTTGAATTCCGCTCAATACGGTAACTGGTCTTGGTTGGGCACTTCTATCAATTCCTAGTCCATCTACAAGTCCTAGCGCATTGTAAAATGGTGCTATTTCTGGATCGAGCCCTGTGTAATTAGTTAAAGTTAACAAATTTTGACCCTGAACATAAATCCTAAGCTTTTTAATTAATCCATTGCCTGATTTATTAATCCAATTACTTGGAAGATTATAACCAACAGTAACGTTTCTTAACCTAAGATAAGAGGCATCTTCAACGTAACGAGAAGAAATTTCATTATTAATGTTTGATCCAAACCTAAATCTTGGTATATCTGTAATATCGCCTGGATTTTGCCATCTACGTATTACGCGAGTGCCGTAATTCAACCCGTTATCTAAACCTTCTAAATAGTAAATGTTACTATTAAAAGCATCAACACCTTGTACGCCATTGAATAGAACATTAAAATCCCAGCCTTTATATTCAGCTCTCAAGTTTACAGAATATGTAAAGTCTGGATTAGGATCACCTATAACCGCCCTATCACCTAAAGTGACTAATCCATCACCGTCGATATCGAGATACCTTACGTCACCAGGTTGCACTGGTACAGCAGCATTACCATTATTCGGTAACTCCGCATCTATTTGCTCTTGAGTAGAATAAACGCCATCAGCTACTAAACCAAAAAAATGAAATGGTGCTTCACCTACAGCTAACCTATTTAAAGGAGCAGCAAATGGTGGATTCAGTCTGGCACGTTCTATAGGTTCACCGCTAACACCTAAACTCTCAACAACATTTTGAGCAGTTGTTAAATTGGCCCAAAAATTCCATTTAAAATCTCCTGTGTAATCATTGTATCCTAAGGTGAACTCAAAACCTTCTACATCTACAATACCTACATTTCTTATAACTGACGGTCCTGTTTGCGCATTCCCAGGAATACCAGCGGATGCCGCCAATTCTACCGGTATTAATAAATCCTCACTTCTGTTTTTGAAATAATCAACAGTAACCTGTATCTGATCGTTCAAAATTCCTAAATTAAAACCATAGTTTTGCTTAATTTGCGTTTCCCATCTTATGTCAGGATTAGCTGCATTATTAGGACTAATACCAGTTGCTGTTTCATTATTAATGGAAGAAGGTAAATTTAAACCTAATGTTGGCAGGAATTGGTTAACGGTATTACCAGTTCTATTATTTCCGGTCTCTCCATAACTTGCTCTTAGTTTCAGGTTATTAATCCAATCAACATCAAAGAAAGATTCGTTAGTTACGTTCCAACCTAATGCCCCAGAGAAAAACCATTCTGAAGCATTTTCAGGAGCAAATCTTGAGGACGTGTCTCTACGCCCAGAAGCACTCACCGAATATCTTTTATCAAATTCATACCCTCCAAGAAACAAAATAGAATTTAAGTTTTCTGGAACAGAAAAAGATGTGGCTCTGGCATTTGGCGAAAATACCTCAGGAATACTTGAAGAAACCGTGTTATTATCAGATATGGAAGATGACTCTAATTTAATTTTCGTTTGTTCTAAAACGGCGGAGGCATTAACAGAATGTTTGCCATAATCCCTATCAAAACCCAATGTATTTGTAAATATGGTTTGAGAAACTGTCTGCCTATTTTTGGTTACAAAATTTATAGGGTTTTCAAATCTACCACCACCCTCTTCGAAAGCTCTATTTTGCGCATCAAATAAATTCAAATTGGCATTTAAACCAAATTGTGTTCTAAAAGTAAGTCCTTTAGCCAATTTAAAAGTAGCATACAAACTACCTATAACAGATGAAAATCTTGATAAGTTATCGTTGGTATCTTGTATTCTTATTTGATTTCTTGCGTCATTAAGATCGCCTGAGGCAGTTCCACCAAAAAGACCATTTTGGTCGACAATTGGTACATAGGGTGCTTGCCCAATAATATTCCACAAAGGGTCTCTACCCTCAAATCGTTCTGGAAGAACGGTTTCGCTATGCGCTAAAGCGAGAGTTTGTCCTATATCTACCCAATCAGCTATACTCGCATCTGCATTTATATTCAACGTTGATCGGTTAAAACCAGTGTCTATATATACACCATCTTGACTAAGCCTAGAAAAACCAATATTAAACCTAGCTTTTTCACTACCTCCGTTTATATTACCGTTAACATTGTATAAGGGCGCTTGTCTAAAATAAGCATCTTGCCAGTCAGTATCTACACCATTACCATCAAATAAGGGATCATCATTTATTCTTCCTATTGGATCATCTGGCCCTCCATTTTGCCCTACCAGTGCATTTATTTCTCTCAAGAATTGAATATACTGTGTAGTATTCATAATGTCATACCTTCTGTTAAACTCCTGAATCCCTGCAGAAGCTTGAACTGTAAAGGAAGCTTTTCCAGCCTTTCCTTTTTTAGTTGTTATTAAAACCACACCATTGGTTCCTCTTGAACCATATACTGCAAGTGAAGCGGCATCTTTTAATATGTCAACTTTTTCTACACTTGATAAGTCGAGACTATTAATACTGTTAGTAAAAACACCATCAACCACGTAAAGTGGCGTACCATCTCCAAATGTATTGACACCTCGTATTTGCACCAGAGTTTGAGACCCCGGAGAACCACCATTAGTAATAGTTACACCAGCGGCTCTTCCTTGAAGCGCTTGACCTAAATCCGCTGTTGGAAACTCACTAAGATCCTCAGATTTCACAACAGAAATTGGCGTATTTCTTTGCGTTCCGTAAGTTACAATAACCACTTCATCCAGACCGACTAAGTCCTCGTCTAGAAAAACGTTTATCTCTTTTTGCCCTGAGTATGTAACTTCTTTAGTTATAAAACCTACAAAAGAATATACTATAACGTCGCCATTACTGAGATTGTCCAAGGTGTACTTTCCATCAAAATTTGTAACCACGCCTTTAGTTTGGTTTTTTACAGTAACGTTAGCTCCTGGTAGTGGTCCTGAGTTAGAAGTAACTGTACCAGTGACTGTTTGTCCTATGATTTGACCTACAATGGTCAAAAAGAAAACAATACATAAGTTCTTTAATTTCATGTTAGAATTTAGTTTTGATTAAATAGTTTTAGTTTCTTGTTTGTGTCACAAATTGTTATAAGTGAGACTAACAACTGCTTTACTGATTGCAATTTATATCTAGTAATTGCAACGGGAGCAATTTATTTGATGCAATAAATATTTCATATGTTGCATTTGGACATTATCCACAAATACCTTTGTTTTATATGGTTTTTTAAACGCCGTTACAGTCTAAAAACAAAACATCCATAAGAACTATTATTTAATCACTTTTTCTGCTTTTAGGCAATTCTCCAAACTGTTTCTTATAACATACTGTAAAATATGATGCAGACAGGAAACCAACTTTATGGGCTACTTCACTTACATTTAAATTTTTATCATTTTGAAAAATCACCTTAGACCTTTCTAATCTTACTCTTCTTATAAACTGTATAGGAGACAACCCTGTTAACGTTTTTATCTTTCTATAAACCTGACTTCTACTTAGACAAAGATGAGAAGACAGCTTTTCTACATTCAAATCAGGGTTTTCAATATTTTCATAAATAAACCCTAGTACTTTTTGAATAAAATCATTGTCCAAATCCGTTTCCCTTTTCTCTTCAATCAAAGATGCTGCTGTATTAGCGTATTTCTCAGATAACTTTTCACTTTTTGCAAGAAGTTCCTCCAGAACAACCATTAATTCATCATTATCAAAAGGCTTCACGATATATGCGTCAGCACCTCCCTTTATCGCCTTTATTCTATCTTCGCTTAGGTTTTTTGCTGTAAGCATTACTAAAGGTATTCTGCTTAGATTAGGATCATTTTTAACTTTTTTGCAAAACTCTATACCATCCATAATTGGCATTATTAAGTCTGAAATAATTATATCCGGACTATGCTCCATAGTTTTCAACCATCCTTCTTGCCCGTCGGACGCCAAAACCAAATCGTATTCTTCTTTTAAGACGGATACCAGATAATCTTGAAGATCTACGTTATCCTCTACAATAAGTAACTTTTTCTTTAATTCTTTTTTCGAGAGAATATCTTCAATGTCATAAACTTTAGATTTAGAGGCTACAGGTAGCTGCTCAATTTTATCAGACAATTTCGATGAAAATTCCTCGTCTTTAAAATACTCTCTTTCGTAAGGCAAAAACACCTTAAAGCTTGAACCCTTGCCTAATTCACTCTCCACCTCTATCAGCCCTTTATGGAGTTTAATAAAGTTTTTAACCATATCTAAACCCACTCCAGTACTACCGTAGTAAGATTTGTTTAACTGCCCTACTTGATAAAATCGTTCAAAAATTCTGTTATAATCTTTTTGGTCTATACCTGGTCCATTGTCCTTAACACTAATTTCTATAACAGGAATAGGAGTGTCTTTATCTATCAAGGGCAATATCTTTTTGTTTTTAGAAGAAATCTTTACTCGTATTTTTCCTTTGTTTGGGGTTACCTTAAAAGCGTTGGACAACAAATTAAACAATACCTTATCAAGTATTCCTTTATCTGCCCATATAGCAAAATCTATGCTTTCATATTTTAAATCCAGTTGTATTGACCTTCTTTTAGACTCTTCATTAAAAAAACTAAGAATGCTCTTTGTACTTTTAACAATATTAAACTCACTCACTCTTAATTGAAGCTTATTGGATTGTAGCTTTCTAAAATCCATAAGTTCGTTTATCAATCTAGATAGACGTTCAGCATTTTTATAAATGATATGATATTTTTGTTGTACAGATTTTGATGCTTCTGAATTATGCTTCTCTATAAGCTCTTTTATTGGGTTTATTATTAAGGTAAGTGGTGTTCTAAACTCATGTGAAATATTAGTGAAAAATTGAAGTTTTTGCTGTTGTAGCTCCACTTTTTGCTTTCTTCGTTCTCTTTCAAGTCTAAAGGTATTTCGTTCATTCACATACTTGCGATAAGAATGCATTCCAACTATTACTAATACACCAAAACAAATAATGTAAGCAATGTACGCCCAAATAGTTTTCCACCACGGAGATTGCACCTGTATCTTGAGAATAGCAGATGCATCATTCCATATATTATCATTATTTGAAGCCTTCAATTTAAACGTGTAATCTCCTGGCTCAAGATTGGTATAAGTTGCATTCATTTTTGACCCCACATAGTTCCATTCATGCTCAAAACCCTCCAAAAGATAGGCATACTGATTTTTTTCTGGTCTTGTAAAACTAACAGCACCATAATCTATAGTAATAACGCGTTGATCATGCCTTAGCGATATTACGTTAGTATCGCTTTTAATAGCCAAAGGACTATCCTTATCACGTTTATTTACTTTTTTATTAAATAATTTTACATCTTTAAGATAGGGTTTTGCTAAATAAGGGTTATAGGATATATTTTGTGGATTTATAATATTAACACCACTTTTAGTGCCTAAATATAAATTGTTATTATTATCTAATATTGCTGCGCCATCGGCCAAAAAGTTTTCAAGCAAACCATCATAAATAGTAAATTGGACAACATCCTTGGTTTCTCTATTAATTTTAAGAATTCCCTGTTTACTACTAACCCAAAGCTCATTTTTTACAGGCTCATAAATGGTGTTTACAAATGATAGATCAAAACCTTCTAACTCAAAAGACTCAAAGGACTTCTTATCCCTTTTGTATTCAAACAACCCACCGCCATTCGTCCCACACCATACTGTTCCGTCCTGCGTCTCATAGATGTCTAAAATCCTATTAGAACTGGGGTGACCAGCAAATTTAGACGAAATAGAGTCATTATGTGCTGTAACCACATACTCATTATCTCTATTCTCGATTTGATACAAACCAGACGACGTTCCTATCCAAATATGACCAGAACTATCGTTGTGTATCACCTTAACATCCTTATCTACAAGCTCTGAACTGGCATAAAACTCCCCACTCGGCGAGTGAATTTTTCCTGTACTATAATCAAAATAAAAAATACCTTCTAAAAAAGAACCTATCCATACCTTCCCAGTACTATCTTCGGCGAAACATTTAACTTTATTAGTTTTTAGAGCTCCGTAGGTATTAACCTTATTGAAATTGACAAAGGTTTTACTCCCTTTTTTTAGAAAGAAAAGTCCCTCTCCCCATGTAGCAACCCAAGCATTACCTTTACTATCGATAAAAACATCTTCAATGTATAGTCCCCTTTTCAAGCCTTTATATTCCGAGCTTTGTTTCCCATAAATATTGGTTAAAAAACCATTATTTGTATTTAAAACGTCTATTCCATTTATTTGAGCTATCCATATATTACCATCTCCTGTTTTCGCAAAAGCTTTTATCTCATTGGTATGAATGCTATTTCCATCCTCTTTTCTATCAATAGATTCAAACTTACTATAGTGCTCATCAAAAAAGCCTAACCCATTTTCATAATACCCCAACCACAACCTTTTTTCATCATCTAAATACATAGACCAAACAGAATCTGAACCCACTCCGTTGAGATTAGTCACACTATACAAATAGTGCTTTACTATT
Source organism: Hyunsoonleella flava (assembly GCF_004310325.1). Classification (GTDB taxonomy): domain Bacteria; phylum Bacteroidota; class Bacteroidia; order Flavobacteriales; family Flavobacteriaceae; genus Jejuia; species Jejuia flava. The sequence continues at coordinate 190,799 of NZ_SIRT01000002.1, read as the reverse complement.
TCTCCCGTCTGATCTAAAACAAAAAGACCTTCGTTTTCAACGGATATAAAAGTATGATCTAAACCGCTGGTGATAGCCATTGTAGCACTATCAACGATATCTAACTTATCGAAAGTAACTAGCGACTTTTTTAAATCACCCTTATAGGTTCCGTTTTTAAGCGTGCCTATCCATAGAATTTCTTGTTTATCAATATGTAAACTTGTTATATGCTCCCCTAAAACATCGGCTCCCAAACTTATCTCTTCAAACTCTCCTAACTGATGATATCGTTCTACATTCAATCCATAATTTGTAGCTGCGTATAAATTCCCTTTCGCAGAAAACTTCATATCTAAAATCCCCTGACCTTCTAGTCCATAATCTTTTAACATGCCACTCTCCACATCTAATACCATAATTCCATCATAAGTTCCCACCAGCAACCTTTCTTCGTATTCAGCAAAGCTTAAGATACTAATATAGCCGTTTTCCAAGCCGCTAAAGTATGAGTGATTATAACGATTAAATGAATTTTGCTTTTCGTTATATGCACATAATCCTGCATCTGTTCCAATCCATAATTGCCCAGAACCATCTAAAAAAAGAGCAGTTATTGAATTACTGTTAACACTTTTAACATCTTCTATATTATGCCCATAGTAATTATAAGAAAAGCCATTGTATTTATACAAGCCAGCACCATCGGTGCCTATCCACAAAAAACCATTTCTATCACGAACTATAGATGTGATGGGGCGTTGAAATATATTATTTTCAACCGTGTTGAACTTTAAAGCAGTAAAATCAATTTGAGAATAACCGTTCACCATGCTTAGGAAAAACATAGCTAACAATAAATATCTGTAAAATTTCAAAACATAGCGTTTTATAATTATCATAAATTATGTTGCATTTAGACACCAAATAAATGCAATTTGAAACTAATAACAATAAAATATGTAGCATTTTAGACCTCAAATGTTGCAAATACAAAATTCACAAATGCTCACGTGCTTTTAAAAACCAGTAAAAGGCTATATTGTTCAATAAATTTAAAATAACTTAAAACTATGCGACCTTTTTTATCGTTAATCGTAATTCTTTTATTTGTTTCCTGTAACAGAGAAGCTGGGTTTGACGCCATACTTATAGAAGGACCTGCTCCTGAAAGTGTTCAAGCTAACATAGCTTTTAATAATTCAGAACCTCCATTCGAGGTAACAGTAAGTCCTACTGCAATTGGAGCAACAGCTTTTGAAGTATTATCGGGACTTCCAGGTGACACCCCTACTCTTATTGGTATTCAACAAGAAGTTATGTATATATACCCAGAATCTGATGAGACCTTTTTCGTTACAATCAAGGCCATTGCACCAAATGGTAAAGTAACAGAACAACTTTTTGAAGTAATACCTCCTGCTGATCCTTGTACACAGATTTTCAGTGCACCAGCTACTTGGGATGATGGCAACATAGCATTTTCTTTTGGATTTAATGGGGTAGATCTTGCAACAGTTGAAAACCCAGATCCATCAGGAGCGAATCCTGAGGTTTCAAATGTTTTGCAAATTACACAAGATGGTGGAGGAAACTTTGATGGTTTTGGTGTTCAAATGAATAGCCCAATAGATTTTAGTAGTAATGGTGAAAATGATGATAAGATTGTAAGACTCAAGTTTTGGTCAGACACACAAATACCTGTAAGATTAACTGTGCAACAAGACCCTAACAACGACACAGAACGTGAAGCTGAAGTTAATCTTATACATACTGGAACAGGCTGGGAGGAACTAAGGTTTGATTTTACAACAGCCACTGCTGGATTTACAGGATCTGGCGCTTTAGGAATTCCTGACTTTACACCTTTTGAGCCTACAGGACAGTACATAAGATTTCAAATGTTTATTAGTCCAGGAGACGATGTATCTGGTACATTCTACTTAGACGACGTAGGTGTTTGCCCATAATTAAGTACATCTCTAACTAAAATAGGAATTAATTAATGAATTTTCACATACGCATTATGCTCCTTTTTGTTTTGAGCATTGTAGCAGCATGCTCTAGCGACAAGCCTCACAATACAAAAGAAAATAAAGAAGCTCCAAACTTTGAAAAAAAGGCAAAAGAACTTGTAGCTCAAATGACGCTAGAAGAAAAAGTAGGGCAAATGAACTACGAATCTCCTGCCATAGAGAGACTTGGGATCCCTGAATACAATTGGTGGAACGAATGTTTACATGGTGTTGGTCGTGCGGGAAAAGCTACTGTGTTTCCGCAAGCAATAGGACTTTCAGCCATGTTTGATAAAAATCAAATGAGCAAAATATCTGAAATAATATCGGATGAAGCTCGTGCAAAACACCATGAATTTGCTTCACGAGGCAAAAGAGGAATCTATCAAGGCCTTACATACTGGACACCCAATATCAACATTTTTAGAGATCCGCGATGGGGTCGAGGTATGGAAACCTATGGAGAAGATCCCTATCTCGCCGGAGAATTGGCAGTAAGATTTATAAAAGGACTCCAAGGAGACGACCCTAATTATTTAAAACTTGTGGCAACTGCAAAACACTTTGCGGTACACAGTGGCCCTGAAATTGATCGTCATAGATTCAATGCGGAACCTAGTGCTCAGGATTTTTTAAATACGTATAGTCCTCATTTTGAAAAAGTGGTTAAAGAAGCCAAAGTATACTCAATAATGTGTGCTTACAATAGCTACTTTGGAGAACCTTGCTGCGGAAGCAAAAAATTAAGTAGCTTATTACGTGATGACTGGGGCTTTGATGGTTACATTGTTTCCGATTGTTGGGCCATTAGAGATTTTTATGATAAAGGAGCACACGAAATAAGTGCCAATGCAAAAGAAGCTTCTGCTATGGCAGTAAAAGCTGGGACAGATTTAAACTGCGGAAATTCATACCCTGCTTTAGTGCAAGCCGTAAAAGATGGGTTAATTACAGAATCTGAACTTGATGTTTCTCTAGAAAGGTTAATGGTAGCACGTCTAAAACTTGGCTTGTTTGCACCTAAAGGCGCTGTTAAATATGAAACTATCCCTTACGATGTTGTAGATTCTGAAAAACATAGGCTTGCAGCTCTTGAAACTGCTCGTAAATCTATGGTGTTATTAAAAAACGATAACAACGTACTTCCGCTTGACAAAAATAAGGTTAAAAAAGTTGCCGTAATTGGATCTAATGCAGACGACTTAGAGGTATTACTAGGTAATTACAATGGGTATCCAGAGGAACCAATAACACCTCTAAAGGGCTTACAAAATAAATTACCAAATGCAGAGGTAGTTTATGCTACTGGGTGCAAATTAGCCGAAGGATTACCTGTTTTTGAAGCTATTCCAAACACAGTACTATTTACAGATCAAACCAAAAGTACAACAGGCCTAAAAGCCGAATATTATGATAATATTACTTTTTCAGGGACGCCAAAGCATACTAGAGTTGATAAAACTGTAGATTTTACTTGGAGAAATACGTCTCCATTTCCAGACATAGCTTATGATGCCTATTCTGTGAGATGGTCTGGCATACTTTCCGTCGATAAAACAGGTAATTATGCATTAGGAGGTGAAGCATTCTCATCAATGCAACTATTTTTAGATGATAAACTTTTAATGCAAAGAAAAGATGTACATCATCCAAAAAAGATATATGAATACGTAAAACTTCAAGCTGGAAAACAGTATAACATTCGTTTTGAATGTATTCAAGACAATACAGAACATTCCATAATGCGTTTGCTTTGGGAGTCGCCTAAAGACAATTTAGAACAAGAGGCACTAAATATAGCGAAAGATGCAGATGCTATTGTTTTATGTATGGGTATTAGTCCGTTGCTGGAGGGCGAAGAAATGAAAGTAAAAGTTGATGGGTTTTCAGGAGGCGATCGTGTCAACACAAAACTTCCTAAGACGCAAACAGACCTAATCAAAAAGATTCAATCACTCGGAAAACCAACAATACTAGTCTTACTAAATGGCAGTGCACTCTCAATAAACTGGGAAAATGAAAATGTTCCAGCAATAATAGAAGCATGGTATCCTGGACAAGCCGGTGGTACTGCGATAGCTGATGTTATTTTTGGAGATTACAACCCTGCTGGAAGATTGCCCGTAACGTTTTATAAAAGTATCAATGACATACCAGCATTTAGTGATTATGATATGAAAGGTAAAACGTATCGTTATTTTAAAGGTGATCCGTTATATGAGTTCGGTTATGGGCTGAGCTATACCAAATTTAAATATGATAATTTTAAAGCTCCTAAAAATCTTGAAGCTGGCAATGATTTTACTGTTGAAGTTGAAGTTGAAAATGTTGGATCTTTAAAAGGCGAGGAAGTTATACAATTGTATTTTGAAAATCCTAATGCTGATGAATTTAACCCGCATAAAACGCTTGTAGCTTTTGATAGAGTTGTATTTGAGCCTAACGAAAAGAAAACCATTAAATTCCAAGTTAAAAAGGAGCAACTATCTATTGTAAATAATAATGGGGAAAAAATTATTGAACCAGGAGTATATCAATTATCTATTGGTGGGGCTCAACCTTCTAAAGCAAGAGTAAAAAATGGGGCTGTACTTTCTAAGAGGCTAAATATTACTGGAAAGACATTTAGATTGTCCAATAATTAAATCCGTAATATTAGGACAATCTTCCTAATTGATAACATAAAACCCCTTTAAATACTTTAAAGGGGGATTGTGATTTATTAGTGACCGCGGAGGGATTCGAACCCCCAACCCTCAGAGCCGAAATCTGATATTCTATCCAGTTGAACTACGCAGCCTTTATTATTTTAAGCTAGTTTTGCCTTTACAATAGTAGATATGGTTTTGCCATCGGCTTGTCCAGCTAGTTCCTTGCTTACAATACCCATAACTTTCCCCATATCTTTCATACCCTCTGCACCAACCTGATCAATAGTTGCAACAACTACTTTTTCAATTTCAGCTTCACTTAATGCTTCTGGTAAAAACTGACTTATAATTTCAGCTTCAGCTAATTCAGGTGCAGCCAAATCTTCTCTCCCTTGTTCAATATAAACTGCAGCACTATCTTTTCTCTGCTTTACTTGCTTTTGAAGTATTTTCAGTTCTTGCTCCTCACTTAAGTCATCTCCCGCTCCACTTTCTGTTTTAGCTAGTAAAATTGCCGATTTAACTGCTCTTAAAGCCGTCAATGCAGTTTGATCTTTGGCTTTCATAGCATCTTTTAAAGCAGACATTATATCTTGTTGTAAACTCATAATAGGTAAAATTGAAAAGTGTTGCGAAGATAGAAAAAAGGATACAAAAAACCCCGAAAAGATTGAGGGATACTTTTCGAGGTCATAACTAAAGTGAGGTTAAACACAGAAGTATCATTCCTAATCTACATTATCGTGCAAAAAAGAATTATTTGTTCTTATTTGTATTTCATCATTATCATCCAAACCAACACTGGTTCTGGAAATATCAGATTCTGAAGAATGCTTGTTCTCTTCTAAACTTACACCTTGCCTTTTATAAGCTGGTACTTTTTCTATATCATCAATTTTTGCATTATTGAACTTATAATTAAAGTCCTTCATCTTACGTCTACGCTCAGCAGTGCGTTGTTTTAGTATTTCAGATATAGGCAATTCTGTTGCTTCCACATCATCTTCAATTTCCGGTTCAACAGCTTCTTCTTCCATCACTCTTCTTTCAAACACTTCATCTTCTTGAAGGTCTTCAGCCACTTTATCCACTACAGGTTGCGGTACATTCATAGACGATTCAGCTTCAACATAATCGTCTAAAGCATAACGCACATCACTGCCTTCTTCGTTAGTTTCAGTAACTGTTATAAGCTCAACATAATCATTTACAGGAATATCTTTTACTTCTTCCTCATCCAGACTAAACATTACTTTTTCTTCAGCTTCTGGCTCCTCCTTTTTTTCAGTTGGTAAAGGCAAATCAAAAGTCAAAGTAATTTGTTGTTCTTCGTCATCTTCAGGCATAACAACTTCTTCTTCATTCACTTCCATGGTAGTAACTGGCTTGATAATAAAGTCGTCATCTTCCATATTGGCGTTCACTTCTTCATAAACCACATCCATGTTTTTTATCAATTCGGATGTCGGAATCAAAGTAATATCCTTAGGTTCATCAGCTACTCTGGGTTTATCTACAACAACTTTTTCAGATGAATTAATTTCCTCTTCAACCTCATCTAAATCTAAAGTATGCCTAACTATCGGGTTAGGCTCTTTCTTCTCTAGCTCTACAATTGGAGCAATAATAACGGGTTCCTTATCTTTTGTATCTGAATCATCTTCTAAAGCATGAACCACTTTTTGGGTTTCAGTATTTGAAATCTCGTTCTGTTGATCGATATTGAATCCTGTTGCTATAATAGTTACAGAGATAGATTCCTCTAGAGATTCATCTTCACCAACACCCATAATGATATTGGCACCATGCCCCGCTTCGTTCTGGATATGATCATTGATCTCTCCAATCTCATCAATAGTAATTTCTTGTGAACCAGAAACTATAAGTAACAGTACATTTTTAGCTCCTGTAATTTTGTTGTCGTTTAATAATGGGGAATCTAATGCTTTACGAATAGCATCCTGAGCCCTGTTTTGACCTGATGCTATTGAAGATCCCATAATTGCGGTTCCGCTATTGCTTAAAACAGTTTTAGCATCACGTAAATCGATATTTTGTGTGTAATGGTGTGTAATTACTTCTGCTATTCCACGAGCAGCGGTAGACAGCACTTCATCAGCTTTTGAAAATCCTGCTTTAAAGCCTAGATTTCCGTAAACTTCACGAAGTTTGTTATTGTTAATTACGATTAAAGAATCTACTACACTTCTTAATTTTTCAATACCTTTTTGGGATTGTTCCAAACGCATTTTCCCCTCAAACTGAAATGGCATTGTAACAATTCCAACGGTAAGAATATCTTTATCCTTTGCCATTTTTGCAATGATTGGTGCAGCACCAGTACCTGTACCACCACCCATTCCTGCAGTAATAAACACCATTTTGGTATTGGTATCTAACATCTGGGAAATTTCATCAAAACTCTCAACTGCTGATTGCTCACCTATATCGGGGTTTGCACCAGCACCTAATCCTTCGGTTAAGTTTACACCCAATTGAATTTTATTGGGAACACCACTGCTTTGTAGTGCTTGCGCATCGGTATTACAGATATAAAAGTCTACACCTTTTATACCTTGCTGGAACATGTGGTTGATAGCATTGCTACCGCCACCGCCAACACCAATAACTTTTATCACATTTGATTGATTTTTAGGTAGATCAAATGAAATGCTTTCGAATTCGTTCTTGCTGCTCATAAATTCTTTTTTTCTGGGGTTCTAAATATTATTTTAATTCAATGGTTAATTAGTGTTCTACTCTGCGTTATCTAAAAAATCCTTAACGCGTTCGGTTAATTTATCCAAGAAAGATTTGCGCTCTTTCACTGGTTTTTCAATTTCCTCTTCGTTGATGGTTTCGTCTTTAATTTGTTCTTCATATTCCTCCTGCTCTTGCTCTTCTACCTTTATGCGCTCTTTGCGCTTTAGTCCATCCAAAACTAAACCAACAGCTGTAGCATACAACGGGCTTGTAACATCTGCATCACTATCGCCTGCCAAATGCTCATTAGGGTACCCGATTCTCGTATCCATCCCTGTGATATATTCTACAAGTTGTTTTAGATGTTTTAATTGGCTACCACCACCAGTAAGCACAATACCTGCGATTAGTTTTTTCTTTTGCTCTTCATGACCGTAGTTTTTAATTTCTGCAAAAACTTGCTCTACAATCTCAACTACGCGTGCATGGATAATTCTGGAAAGATTCTTGAGGGTAATCTCTTTGGGTTCTCTCCCCCGTAATCCAGGAATGGAAACAATCTCGTTATCTTTATTTTCACCAGGCCATGCTGAACCAAACTTTATTTTAAGAAGCTCAGCCTGCTTTTCGATAATTGAACAACCTTCCTTGATATCTTCGGTAATCACATTACCTCCAAAAGGAATTACCGCGGTATGCCGAATGATACCATCCCTAAAAATGGCTAAATCTGTTGTTCCTCCTCCTATATCAATCAATGCAACTCCCGCCTCTTTTTCTTCTTGACTTAACACTGCATTTGCAGAAGCTAATGGTTCAAGCGTAATACCTTCAAGGTTTAGCCCTGAACTTTGCACACATCGTCCAATATTTCTTATGGAGGACACCTGCCCAACAACCACGTGAAAATTGGCCTCTAATCTTCCGCCATACATCCCAATGGGTTCTTTAATTTCGGCTTGTCCATCCACCTTGTATTCTTGTGGCAACACATGGATAATTTCTTCACCTGGAAGCATTACCAATTTGTGAACTTGGTTAATCAATCTATCAATATCATCTTCATCAATTACAGTTTCAGAATTTGGCCTTGTAATATAGTCACTATGCTGCAAACTGCGTATATGTTGCCCCGCAATACCAACCGTAACTTCTTCAATCTTTAACTCGGCTGTGGCTTCTGCTTCCTGAACTGCTTGCTGTATCGACTGAATAGTTTGGGTAATATTGTTTACCACACCACGGTGCACGCCTAAACTTTTAGATTTACCAATACCTAAAATTTCAAGTTTGCCGTACTCGTTCTTACGGCCAATCATCGCCACAATTTTTGTGGTCCCTATATCTAAACCTACTGATAAATTATGCTCCATATCTTACGTTTTGGTACACACCACTTGATTATCAAATTGCAAATTCACTTTACTGTACTTATCCAGCGTTTTTTCTTTTAAACTTTTTTTATAAAACGCTTTTAAGTTGTTGATCTTCTTATCTAAAAGCTTTAAACTTCCTAGATTCACAGTAAACTTGCATTGTCTTAATTTAAGGGCAATAGCACCATTTACACTTTGATGAATCTCTACTACATGTTGTTTTAAAAAGGCGTCTGCTTCTACTTTTTTGGCTATTTCAAAAACATTCTTCAAATTATTTTTTTCAACATAACCTGTAACTAGCGGCACCCTTGCTGTATAATTAGATGACAAAGGCATGTATTTACCCTCATCATCTATATAATATGATGCATTTGTGCTTACTCTCGCAACAGGTCGTTTTTGTTCAATTTCAGCGTTAAGTGTACCATTTACAGCAACATACACTTCAGCTGATTTAATCATAGGATTAGAATTCAGGGTCTTTTCTAACGTATTCAAATCTAAAGTTTCTTTAGGCTTATTTTTAAGGCCTCCTTGATTTTGTATTAACAATTTACTAACAGCCTCATGCGTAATAAAAAGACTGTTTTCTCCTAAAAATGATATGTTGGTTTTGGATATTTTCCTAACATTATTTTTTACTGAAGCAAAAGCGTACAGAAGCCCTACCGAAATAAATAGCACCAACATTTTTATGTAATTCCAATTAACTCGCAACGCTTAATTCTCTTTTAATGTGTTTCACTTCTTCTCCAATGTCTCCAGCACCAATGGTTAAAATAACGCGGGCGGAACTTTTCAAGATTTCTGAAATTAAATCTGACTTGTTTACCAATTTTTTACTAGAGGTGTCTATTTTATCAAGTAGCCATTTGGAGTTTACCCCTTCTATAGGCAATTCTCTTGCTGGATAGATGTCCAATAGCAATAACTCATCAAATTGAGATAAACTCTCAGCAAATTCATTTATAAAATCTCTGGTCCTGGTATATAAATGCGGTTGAAAAATAGCCAATACCTCTTGATTGGGATACATCTCCCTAACAGCTTGATGAACCGCGTTAATTTCCTCCGGATGATGTGCATAATCATCAATAAACACCAAATTATCTGTTTTGATATGATAGGTAAACCTACGCTTTACACCTTTATAAGATTCCAACGCATTGGCAAGCCGCCGGTGAGAGACGCCGTATTCGGCAGCCATTGCCATTGCTATCAGTGCATTTAATAAATTATGTCTTCCTGGAAGATTAAATCTCAAACTATTTATATCTGTTTCAGGGGTTTTTATATCGAAAACATAAGTGCCATCTTCAATTTTTATATTTTGAATTGAATAATCGGCGTCGTCTTCAATACCATATGTAATCCCCTCAATAGGCAGCCCATTTCTAACAAACAATTTTCCATTAGGCTTAATACGTTTTGAAAAATCTCCAAAAGATTTCTTTAATTCTGAAGCATCACCGTAAATATCCAAATGATCTGCATCCATTGATGTAATGCAGGCCAAATTTGGGGATAGCGTTAAAAACGACCTATCAAACTCATCGGCTTCCACAACCGAAACCTCATTCCCGTTGAGAATTAAATTAGAATTGTAATTCTCACTAATGCCTCCTAAAAACGCTGTTAATTTTACACCACTTTGATACAATAAATGCCCCAAAATACTTGTAGTGGTAGTTTTTCCATGGGTTCCAGCTACCGCCAAACAAAAGGTGTTTTCCGTTATCAGCCCTAAAACTTGTGAGCGTTTCAGCACTGTAAATCCATTATCTATAAAATAGTTTAACTCGGAATGAAATCGAGGAACAGCAGGCGTATAGACAACAAGTGTTTTTTCTTTATTCTGAAATGGCTTTTCAATGTGACTAACGTGATCTTCAAAATGAATTGAAATCCCTAGGGCTTCAAGATCTTTTGTAATTTCAGAAGGTGTTTTATCATAGCCAGAAACATGCTTCCCTATAGATTTAAAATAGCGCGCTAATGCACTCATACCGATTCCACCGATACCTATAAAATAAATGTTATGTGCGCTATTTAAATTCACTTTTTTAACAATATCTCAACTTCGTCAACTATATCTTTAGTGGCATTAACCAGTGCCAATTTTTTAATATTCGCTCCCAATTCCTTTTGCTTATCCTGTGAAGCAATTAACTGCGAAAACTTATTTTCAAAGTCTACCTCTAGATCACTCTCCTTTATCATTAATGCCGCTTTTTGATTTACAATTGCCATGGCATTTTTGGTTTGATGATCCTCAGCTACATTTGGAGAGGGTATGAAAATTACAGGCTTTCCAACGATACATAATTCAGAAACGGAACTTGCTCCTGCTCTTGAAATGATAATATCTGCAGCTGCATAAGCCATATCCATTTCGTTTAAAAACTCATAAACCTGTACATCCTTTGCGTTACCATACAGCTTATACTGCTGATAATATAACTTTCCACATTGCCAGATAATCTCAACATTTTGTGTGTCAAGAAAATCAAGTTCTTGTTCAATTAATTCATTAATACGTCTGGACCCTAAACTTCCGCCTAAAATCAATAAGGTATATTTACCATGTTTTAAGTTAAAGTGGTTTTTTGCTTCAACAGTTTTACCTTCAATATTTAGCAAACCTTGTCTTACAGGGTTTCCTGTAATCTTAATTTTTTCTTTTGGAAAAAACCGCTCTAAACCTTCATACGCAACACAAATTTTTTGTGCCTTTTTTGATAGAATTTTATTGGTTATCCCAGGATATGAATTCTGCTCTTGAATTAGTGCCGGAATTTTATTTGATACTGCAACGTGCAATAATGGACCACTTGCAAAACCGCCAGTTCCAATGGCGACATCAGGCCTAAAAGATTTGATAATTTTTCTGGCTTTCCATAAACCACTGATTAACTTAAACGGAAACATCAAATTTTTTAATGTAAATCTTCTTTGTATACCAGAAACCCAAAGCCCTTTTATGTCATATCCAGCCTGAGGCACTTTTTCCATTTCCATTCTATCTTTAGCACCTACAAATAAAAACTTAGAGTCTGGATATCTTAATTTTAATTCGTTGGCAATAGCAATAGCAGGATAAATGTGCCCTCCTGTGCCACCTCCTGATAAAATGATTCTATAGATTTTAGATTTACGATTCATGATTTACGATTTACGCTTTCTCATGGTTTTTATTGATGCTACAACTATTGCTAATAATTCATTCCCTTCTTTGTGAAGTCTTTCTATTTCTTGATGTTCTTTATTACTAACTTCTGAAAGTAATTCTAAAAAATACATGCTTTCATCAGCTTCTTCTTCAACAATTTTCAATTTATTTATGAAGTCTGCGTCCGATTTAGCTCTAAAAGCAGCTCTGTAATTAGCACCTACAGAACTAGAGCACCTAATTAATTGATTACAATACGCATTATACTCTCTAGAAACAGGGAATTTTGAACATAACCTCCAACAATCTGAAGCATATTTTCTTGTTCTATTTTTAAGTATTTCTTTCATTAATCGTAATTCAAAAAATCGTATATCGTAATTATTAAATAGTTTCCGATAAAATTTCCAACGGATTGTCTTCCTTTATTTCTTGCTGCTTAATCTCCTCTCTTCTTGCGCTTACACTCAAGATGATACCTATAGCAAGACATGTCATCCAAATTGATGTTCCTCCACTACTAATTAATGGCAAAGTCTGACCCGTTACTGGAAACAACTCCACTGCTACGGCCATATTTATCAATGCCTGAAATATAATAGGCAAACCAACGCCCAAGACCAATAATTTTCCAAAAATACTATCTGCTTTTTGCGCCACAATAACAACCCGGAATAGCAACCATAAATACAAAAGCATAATTAAAAAGCCACCTATTAATCCATATTCCTCAATTATTATTGCGAAAATGAAATCGGATGACGATTGGGGCAAAAAGTTTTTTTGAATGCTCTTACCTGGACCTACACCATATATTTCTCCTGATGCAATTGCTATTTTAGCCTTATTAATTTGATAATCCGCTTCTGTATCTTCACCATTCCAATAGTTCTTAATTCTATTTTCCCAAGTGTTCACCTTAACCTTTAAAGGACCCTCGGTCATTCTAGCTACCAACACAAAAAGTGTTAAAGCGACCAATCCACAACCCAAAATAAACGCTAAGTATTTTACAGGATACCCTCCCATAAAAACCAATACCAATACCATGGTGAAAATTATGGCTGCAGTTGAAAAATTTGAAGGCAGAATTAATGCCAAAATCAAAAACACAGGCATCCATAAAGGTAAAATAGACGCTTTAAAGGTTATTACTTTATCCTTCATTTTTGACAAGTACCTAGCTACATATACCATCAATACTACAGCAGCAAAAGCTGATGTTTGGAACGACATACCCCCAATTTTTATCCATCTACTAGCCGTAGCACCTTCAACTGTTGTGCCCTGTAAAATAGTGATAGTTAAAAGCACCAATACAATTGGAATCATAACTAGTGATAAACCCTTGAAATAACGATACGGGATTTTATGGGCGCCATAAATAATTAAGAAACCCGAAAACAAATACACAAAATGCTTTACGAAAAAAATAAAGGTATTAGTACCACCGCCCCTGTAAGCTAAATTACTCGCAGCACTATAAACCGGCAAAAATGATAGAATAGCCAATAGCGCTACTATTGCCCAAATTAACCGATCTCCTTTTATATTTTTAAAAATTTGCTGCACGTTATTTTTATAAATTTCTTACTGCATCCTTAAACTGACGCCCTCTATCTTCATAATTTTCAAACAAATCAAAACTCGCACAAGCTGGTGACAATAAGACATTATCGCCTGATTCTGCCACCTTATAGGCAATCTTAACTGCTTCACTCATAAATTGAGTTTCAATAATGATGTCTACCATATTCCCAAACGTATCCATCAATTTTTCATTATCAACACCTAAACAAATAATAGCTTTCACCTTTTCATTCACAAATGGAAATAGCTCCCTGTAGTCATTACCTTTATCCACTCCTCCAACAATCCAAACTATAGGCGCATCCATACTTTCTAAAGCAAAATATGTGGCATTTACATTTGTAGCTTTTGAATCATTAATGTATTGCACTTTATTGATTTTTAGAACCTGCTCTAATCTATGTTCTACTCCTTGAAAATTTTCTAAACTCTCCCTGATGGTTTGTTTTCTAATTCTCAATAAATGCGCTACAGTTGAGGCAGCCATTGCATTTTTAATGTTGTGTTTACCTTCGAGAGTTAAGCTAGTTGTTGGCATAATTATTTGGTTGTTATCTATCGTTATTATTAGTTTGTTATCTTTAAAATATGCACCGTTTTCAATTTCTTCTTTAAGTGAAAAAGGCAATAATATGGATTGAACTGGATTAGTTTTTAAATGATTCGTTATAACCTCGTCGTCAGCATCATAAATCAAATAATCATCTGAAGTTTGATTCATTGCAATTCTGAATTTTGCTTTCACATACTTCTCAAATTGATAATCATATCTGTCTAAATGATCGGGTGTGATATTAGTAATGACTGCAATTTTAGGCTTGAAATCAATTACATCGTCCAACTGAAAACTGCTGATTTCCAATACATAGTTTTCATAGTTTTTTACTAACAATTGTTGCGCAAAACTATCTCCTATGTTTCCTGCTAAACCAACGTTCAACTCGTCCTTCAACAAATGATGCGTTAATGTTGCCGTTGTTGTTTTTCCATTACTACCTGTTATTCCAACAATTGTTGCCGTTGTGAATTTTGAAGCAAACTCAATTTCAGAAACTATAGTAATCCCATTTTTTTTCAATTTTTGAACTAGGGATACCTTATCTGGAATTCCAGGGCTTTTCATCACCAAATCAGCATTAAGAATTTTTGATTCCGTATGCTGCTCCTCTTCCCATTCAATCTCATTATGTATAAGAACTTTTTTGTACTCTGGTTTTATCTTTCCTCTATCTGAAACAAATACCTCGTACGCTTTGGCCTTCCCTAAAAGTGCTGTACCAACACCACTTTCTCCTCCACCCAAAATCACAAGCCTTTTCATCTATCTAATTTTCAATGTTACTATTGAAATGATAGCCAGTAGAATACCCACAATCCAAAATCGTGTCACAATTTTACTCTCATGGTATCCTAATTTTTGATAATGGTGATGAAGCGGCGACATCTTAAAAATTCGACGCCCTTCACCATATTTTTTCTTGGTATACTTAAACCAACTTACTTGCATCACCACCGATAAGTTTTCAGCTAGAAAAATGCCACATAACAGAGGAATTAACCACTCTTTTCGAACTGCAATAGCGATGACCGCTATAATCCCTCCAATTGTTAAACTTCCCGTATCGCCCATAAATACTTGAGCTGGAAAGGTGTTGTACCATAAGAACCCTATTAAGGCGCCTACAAAAGCTGCAATGTATATGGTAATTTCTTCTACCCTTGGTATGTACATGATGTTCAAGTAATCTGAAAAAATAATGTTACCTGATACCCATGCAAAAATGCCCAGTGTTAATACTATTATTGCCGAAGAACCTGCCGCCAGTCCATCAATGCCATCTGTAAGATTAGCTCCATTGGAAACGGCTGTTATTATAAAAATTGCTGCCAGTACAAATATTATCCAAGCGTAATTCTTTAATTCTGGACTAATCCATGTAATTAAATTGGCATAATCAAATTCATTATTCTTAACAAATGGAATTGTCGTTTTAGTGGATCTCTCCTCTTTTTCAAAAAGTTGAGTAACCGGTAAATCAGGATTTTCAGCCAATAACACTTGTTGTTGTGCCTCTGGTAATTTTTCCTTTATGGTGACATTAGGGTTAAAAAACAAGGTTAACCCCACAATAAGACCAAGACCGATTTGCCCTAACACTTTAAATCGCCCCTTTAGGCCATCTTTATCATTTTTGAATTTTTTAATGTAGTCATCAATAAACCCAATAACACCCATCCAAATCGTTGTAACAACTAGGAGAATAATATAAACGTTCTCTAATTTTGCCAGTAAAAAAACAGGTATTAGCGTAGCTAGAATAATGATGATACCACCCATAGTTGGTGTACCTGCTTTTTCTGCTTGCCCGTCTAAACCAAGATCTCTAATGGTCTCGCCCATTTGTTTTCTTTGAAGAAAACGGATGATGCGTTTTCCATAAATCGTTGAAATCAATAGCGACAGAATCATAGCCAAAGCCGCCCGAAAGGTTAAAAAGCCAAAGAGAGATGCACCAGGCAACTGAAATTCTTTCTCTAAATAATCAAACAAATAATATAACATATATTCTGCTTAGGATTCATAGCTTACGCTCTGAATGACATTTGTTATTTCTGTAACTGTTTTAAAAATTCTTGAACCACTTTATAATCATCAAAATCGAATCGCTCGCCATTTATCTCTTGGTAGGTTTCATGCCCTTTTCCTGCGATTAAAATGATGTCTTTCGCTTCAGCGAGTTGACAAGCTGTTTTAATAGCTTGTTTTCTATCAATTATGGATAATGTCTTTTTGAAATTCTGAGGAGCAACACCCTTTTCCATGTCTTCTATAATAGACTCAGGAACTTCACTCCTAGGGTTATCACTAGTAAAAATGACTTTAGTGCTTAACTCAGAAGCTATGTTTGCCATCTTGGGGCGCTTCGTTTTATCTCTATCTCCGCCACAACCCACAACTGTAATCAATGATTCATTTTTTGTGCGAATGCTATTTATTGTTTGCAATACATTTTTTAATGCATCAGGCGTATGCGCATAATCCACAATGGCTGTAATTTTTTCGTCCGACACCAAGTACTGAAACCTTCCGCTCACACTTTGCAACTCACTTATCAGCCGTAGAACCTCAACTTTTTCCAACCCTAATAATTCCGCAGTAGCGTAAATTGCCAGTACGTTATAAGCATTGAAATTTCCAATCAATCGCGTCCAAACCTCACTCCCGTCAATAGATAACAGCAATCCACTAAACTCATTTTCCAGAATTTGCGCTTTGTAATCGGCATAACCTTTAAGCGCATAAGTATATTTTTTTGCCATGGTATTTTGGAGCATGACTAAACCGTTTTTATCATCGGTATTCGATAAGGTAAATGCGTGTTTTCCCAAACCATCAAAAAATGACTTTTTAACATCGCGATATTCAGCAAATGTTTTATGGTAATCCAAATGATCATGAGACAGATTGGTAAATACACCCCCTTCAAAACGTAACCCTTCAGCCCTACTTTGATGAATCCCGTGAGAACTTACCTCCATAAAGCAAAATTCCACCCCAGCATCATTCATCATCATCAAATACTTATTTATTGTCAAAGAATCGGGTGTTGTGTGTGTCGCTTTATACTCCACATCATCTACTAAGATTTTCACTGTAGAAAGCAAGCCCACTTTATAACCAGCATTTTTAAATAACTGATATAACAATGTTGTAACCGTAGTTTTTCCGTTGGTACCTGTCACACCAACAAGCTTCAAATTATCCGATGGGGAATCGTAATAATTTGAAGCCATGATTGCCAGTGCTTTGTTTGAGTTTAGTGTTTCTACATAAGTGATACCATCAACCAAATTAGTAGGCAAAGCTTCGCATATAATCGCTAATGCGCCTTGTTTTATCGCGACATCTATATAGTTGTGTCCATCGGCTACCGTTCCTCGAATAGCGACAAACACGTCTTTGGCACCAACCGCTCTGGAGTCGAAATTGATCGCATTTACGGCTATATTCGTACTTCCAACAACGGCATCGATGTTAACCTTGTATAGTATGTCCTTTAATATTTTCAAGATATTTCTAAATCGATTCTTTGATTCTTCTTTACTTTTTGACCTTTAGCCACTGATTGTCGTTTTACCACACCCGAACCCTTGAAATTCACTTGTAAACCCATGTTTTCCAAAAGCGCTACAGCATCCATTGCAGGAAGCCCAACTACATTTGGCATAATGGTTTTATACTTTTGGGCGGTGGCGTAATACGCTTCAAACTGTTGCTCTACCGAAGCACGTTTTACATCTAGCGATTCAACCTCCTCAATTAAAGGCGTGTCTGTATATATTTTTTGCGCTATCGTTTTAAATACCGGACCGGATACATCAGCACCATAATAGCCCACTTCTTTATCGGGCTCATGAATTACCACAATACATGAGTATCTTGGATTATCCGCTGGAAAAAACCCTGCAAAGGATGAGATATAGTTAAGTTTCTCTTTGTCTCGATAATCCTTCTGGCAAGTCCCAGTTTTTCCTGCCATTGAAAAGTTCTTGGAATACAGCCTATTCCCTGTACCATGTTTTTTCTCAACTACATTTTTTAATAATTGTTGAAGTTTAGCAATTGTCTCTTTTGAACAAATGCGCTTATTAATAACCTCCTTTTCAAAGGGCTCAATAGTTTTATCAAACTCTTTAACTTCTCTTAAAAATCTTGGTTTTACCATAACACCATCATTTGCTACGGCATTATAGAATGTTAGCGTTTGTAACGGTGTAAACGACACCCCATAACCAAATGCCATCCATGGTAGCGCTATGCCACTCCAACGGTTATTTTTTATTCTTGGATCTGGAATAATCGCTTCTCCTTCTCCTTTGATTGGAAGATGTAGCATGCCATCAAGATTCATATCATACAACCTATCAACAAACTTTTCAGGCTTTTCTTTATAGGCATTATAAATTGTCTTTACTATCCCTGTATTTGACGAGACCTCAAAAGCTTCAGAAATAGAAATTTTACCATAGCCACCCCATTTTGAATCTCTAACTTTCTTTCCATAGTAAGTTAGAACTCCTTTTTCCGTATCCACAACATCACTGGTATCAATTACCTTATCTTCAAGAGCAGCGGCAAGTGCCATCAACTTAAATGTTGAACCCGGTTCGTGCGACTCCCAAACCGCATAATTTCGCCTTTCATAATACTTTCCTTCGGAATTTCTACCCAAATTCACAATAGCCCTTATCTCACCCGTTTCAACCTCCATCACTACGGTACACCCATGGTCTGCCTTATATTTTTCAAGTTGATTTAGCAATGAATGATGTGCTATATCTTGAATATTCACATCTATGGTTGTATATACATCCAAGCCATCTTGGGGCTCAATTTTATTATAATCATAAATAGGTTTCCACTTGTCTTTTCCTATTTGCTGTTTAGCGTGCTTTCCGTCTTTTCCTCTTAAATATTTTACTCCAAACGCACCGTCAATTCCCGGGCGTGTTACATTTCCTTTTTCGTCTATGCGCTCGTAGCCAATGGTGCGTTGGGCTATTCCACCCATAGGATGTTCGCGCTTCGTTTTTTGCTCGACTATTATACCTCCTTTAAACGCGTTTAAATTCAATAGAGGAAATGTGCGCATCCTCATATACTCAGAATAGCCCAAATTTTTCGCCAAAAGCAGATACCTGTTTTTATTTATTCTTGCCTTTCTAATCAATTTTTGATACTGAGAGGACGATTTTTTTCCTGGAAATTTTGCTAACGAATCACAAAACGACTTTAAATGTTTTTCAAAAAGTGAAGATGCAGGCGTTAGTGCATCAAAACGAATATCATATTTAGGTATTGACGTGGCGAGCAAATTTCCGTTAACCGAATACACGTTACCACGATTAGCAGGAACCACAAAATCTTTTACAATACGCTCACTGGCTTTAGCTCGATACTCGTCACCTTGCACAAACTGAATATTTGCCAACTTTACCATAACGACAATACCAAAAATGAACATACACGCAGCTATGAAGTATAATCTATTCAATATGTTTTTCTCGCTTACAGCCAAAAATCTACTTTTAATCTTGTGATTTAACTTTTATCTTTTTAGGCGGCTCCACAGAAGGCACCAACCCTTTTTCTTTCATTTTTGAAGCCACTGCAGACTCCATTTTTAAGCGCATTAATCTGGAACGCCCATCAACAAATGCAGATCGCATTTCCTTTACTTCATCTTCTAATTTTGTAATCTCATACACTTTTTTATCAGCACTGTGTGAACTTGCAATCATAACAATGGCCAAAACAGAAATAAAAATGATGATACGCCAGTTTTTAAACGAATCGTCACTTACCAAAAAGGTCCCTTTTAATATGTTATAGATATTTTTTTTCATCTATAATTTTTCTGCAATTCTGAGTTTTGCGCTTCTAGCCCTGTTATTCAACTTAATTTCCTCTTGTGACGGCACAATTAAACCATTAACTTTTTTTAGAGGCACTTCAAAGTTTCCAAAAACATCTCGCTCTGGTTCCCCTTCGAACAATCCGTTTCTTATAAAGCGTTTTACTAATCTATCCTCTAAAGAATGGTATGAGATAAAACTTAACCTACCACCTTGTTTCAAAATTTCTGGCGTCTGTAATAAAAATTCCTTTAAAGCTTCAATCTCCTGGTTTACTTCTATCCTGATAGCTTGATAGATTTGGGCCAAAATTTTATTCTCATGTCGCGGCGATAAAAACTTTTTCAACACTCGTTTTAACTGCTCGCTTGTTACAATTGGTTCGTTTTGTCTGTGCGCCACAATCAATCTTGCCATTGCCGGAGCTGCCCTTAATTCACCATACCGAAAAAGCACTTGACGTAGCCGCTCCTCTTCGTATTCATTTACAACATGAAATGCCGATAATTCATTTTGTTGATTCATCCTCATATCCAACTTAGCTTCAAATCGTGTTGAAAAGCCTCGTTCTGCAACATCAAACTGATGGGACGACACTCCAAAATCAGCCAATACACCGTCAACCTCCTTTACACCATAAAATCTTAAAAACCGCTTTACATATCTGAAATTTTCATTTATCAAGACGAAACGCTCATCATCTATCGTGTTTGCCAATGCATCCCGGTCTTGGTCAAAAGCAAACAACCTACCGTTATCTCCTAGCCTGCTCAAAATTTCTCGACTATGCCCACCTCCACCAAATGTCACGTCCACATATACACCGTTAGGTTTTATCGCTAAACCATCAACCGTCTCTTTTAATAATACTGGATTATGATACATCGTCATCACCATCTTGCCCCATTACTTCTTCAGCCAAATCAGCAAAATCCAGAGCCGCATCATCAATAGATTGCTCATACAACTCCTTATCCCATATTTCGATAATATTTATCGAGGGTGAGATTACAATGTCCTTAGTGATGTTAGCAAAAACAGTTAAATCCTTTGGAATCAATAACCTACCATTTCCATCCACCTCAATAATTCTAGCACCGGCACTAAATCTTCTGATAAAATCGTTGTTCTTCTTTTTGAACCTGTTCAGCTTGTTCATTTTTTGCATAAGCAATTGCCACTCCGCCATTGGATACAATTCCAAGCATTTTTGAAACACTGAACGCCTCAGCACAAAACCATCATCCAGAATTGGCATCAACTGTTTTTTCATGCCTGAGGGGATCATCATCCTCCCTTTGACATCAACCTTACAATTGTATGTTCCTATTAATGAATGCACTGTAATGATTTCAGATTTTGGTGTTTAAGTTTCAAATATATCAAAATTTACCACGATTTACCACTTTATACCACTTTTGTTAATAATTTTTTGAGAAGAAGTGTTTTTCAACTGATTTATAATTGAAAAACAGCTGATTTCAATCTAGTTATCAAGAGTTTATAAAGTGGGAATAAGTACTATTTAGCAATGTTAACAAAGCTAGTTTTGGACAGGTAAGCTTTAGTAAAAATTAAAGCATTTGAATTATGAATGAATTAACTATATTTGTTTTTTTAGGAAACGGATGAACAAAGTTTAATGGGGGACAGCTTAAGAAAAGAAAAAAACTACAGTTACATTGAAGTTGGCGAAGGCACGCCTATAATTATACTCCACGGTTTAATGGGAGGCTTAAGTAATTTTGATGCCGTAAAACACTTTTTTAGTGACAAGGGTTATAAAATTGTGATTCCTGAGTTACCAATTTACACCATGTCTCTTTTAAAAACCAACGTAAAGAGTTTCGCTAGATATCTGCACGATTTTATTGAATTTAAAGGGTTTAACGAGGTTATTCTACTTGGCAATTCCCTTGGTGGACATATTGGTTTATATCATACAAAATTGTATCCCGAAAAGATAAAAGCCTTAGTAATTACTGGAAGTTCCGGGCTTTACGAAAGCGCCATGGGAAGCGGTTATACTAAACGTAGTGACTACGAGGTAATTAAAAAGAAAGCACAAGATGTATTTTACGACCCAGCAGTAGCAACCAAAGACATTGTGGATGAAGTTTATGCAACAGTAAACGATAGAAACAAACTAGTAAAAACTCTTGCTATTGCTAAGAGCGCCATTAGACACAATATGGCCAAGGATTTACCTAAAATGAAAACTCCAACCTGTATTATTTGGGGTAAGAATGACAATGTTACCCCGCCCGAAGTGGCTGAAGAATTCCATGAGCTATTGCCTGATTCCGATTTATTTTGGATAGACAAATGCGGACATGCCGCCATGATGGAACATCCCGATACATTCAATGACATTTTGTATTCGTGGCTAACCGACAGAAAACTATAAATCGGCAAACCCCCAAATAAAAACATTATGCTAATTAAATCTGCTGAATTTGTTGTTAGCAATTCTGATGTGGCAAAATGCCCGAAAAGTAGCTTGCCAGAATATGCATTTATTGGGCGAAGTAATGTTGGAAAATCATCGTTAATCAACATGCTAACAGGGCGAAGAAGCCTTGCAAAAACATCAGGTAAACCAGGAAAAACCCAGCTGATTAATCATTTTTTAATAAATAAGAACTGGCATTTGGTGGATTTACCAGGTTATGGTTATGCACGAGTTTCGAAAAGCTCTAAAAAAACCTTCCAAAAATTTATAACACAATATTTTAGCTATCGAGAACAGTTGGTTTCTGCATTTGTTTTAGTAGATATTCGGCACAAACCCCAACCTATTGACTTAGAATTTATGAATTGGCTGGGAGAAAACAGTATTCCTTTTTCTATCATTTTCACAAAGGCAGATAAACTCAAACCTAAAGTTATTGAACGACATGTTGATGACTACAAAAAGGTGATGTTAGAATTCTGGGAAGAAATGCCTAATTATTTTGTAACTTCTAGCTCTAAAAGTATCGGAAAAGATGATGTTTTAGCATATATTGAAACCCTTAACGATAGTTTAAAATAAGTATTTATCACCTATTCCCTTTCTCAAAATACCTAAAATATCCTGTAAAGTGGAACCTTTAAATGCTAATGACTTTCCTAAAACAAGGTCAAACTCTAAAGAAAAAAGCACCTTATCAGACACGCGCATATATTAGAGATTGAAAGGTCTTATAGCTTTAGTGCAGACTATATTTTTGAAATCCACTAAGGAACGATTGAGTAGCGACAGTTTGCTAACCACAAGTTAGGGTTTCCAAAACAACAGATTTTTACGGGGTGATGTTTACTTACTTTCACCTAACATGGCATTAACCTCTAAAATTTAGTTTTAATTTTTTTGAAAATTATATTAACTTAGATATTTGAATAAATTGCTAATGTTATTAAGGTATTGACAGCATTTGATTTTTTGTGTATCTTTTAATCGTGTAAAAACAACCCAACCTAAATTTAACCAACCATGAAACGACAAAATGACAACTTAAAACGTGTTATTGTAGATTTTAAAAAATTAACTCCGGAGATTTTAGCTTTGTTAGTGGAGCGCTATCCTGATGGCTATGATGACGACCATATTATTTCCTTTAGAAACCAGCACAATGAGATTATAGAGGCAGTTGAGGTAACTACCGACGATACCAAATATTTGGTAAAGGTAAGCTCAAAACTAGCGGTAACTATGGAGAATTATGATGAGGACGATTACGAGGACTTCGATAATAACGACCCTGAGGCGGTGCAGCCTCCAAAAATGGACGCCGAGGCACTGGAAGATAATGACTAATACCTATTACTTTTTATATTATGAGAACAGCCGCTTTTAAACACTACAAAAACGGTTACTACACATTTTGGTTTGAAAATGGAGAAGAATTGGCCTTTGAGGAGGTGCATCCGCGTGTTTTAAAACAGTACGATTTAAAAAATGACAAAAGTTTAATTGATAAGGATTTTAGAATCACTTTTGTAGAAGATGGTAATGATGATGATCCTATTTATAGAGTGCAGAGCTTAAAACCCATTTAATTTTTAAGAGTTATTTAAAATATAATACAGATTTCAAAGTTATGGATGTGAAGGTTTACATGTGAATATCATACATGATAATTATAGATTAGACATGGCGCCGTATCTTTTGAATCGTAAATAAAATTGAAGTATATTTAGGCATAGGTTATACTATTTTTGCTTAACTTAAGACATAAAAACCCAAAGAAATGAATACTAAAAAAATTTTAATGTGTAGCGGCATCGTTTTATTCGCGTTATCACTTTCAAGTTTTAAGCTTGCACATCCAATAGAAAAAGCTCCTATTACGTATAAAATCCAAGAGGGTTTTATAGTTTATGCCACTTATGATGGTCAAAATAATGATGGCTATAATTTTGTTGTAACTGATAAAAAAGGAAAAAAAAACACCTTGACTTTTCAAAATATTGAAGAGCCTGTATTAAGCGTTTTTGATTTAAGTACGGATACTTTTGTCGGTACAAAGTTTAAGGTTACTTTTAATAAAGAGATGAAAGCTTCCAATGATGAAGTAAACACCATTACTAAGCTAGAAAAACTGTAGTTTTCTAGGAATGATTTAAAAGCTCCTTTTCTGGAGCTTTTTTTATGAACACTTCCCAAATAAACACACCGTAAACTATTGCATATTCCAAGGCGATAATATATAGATTTTCAGACTTATCAGCTTTATTTAAGTTGATGTAGGCTAAATAACTCAGGATGATTACAAAACTCCAAACCAAGGGGAATTTATACTTTGTAAATACAGATAGTATCAAAAGCGTAGCTATATACCAGGGATGCACCGTGGTTGTGGTGAAATAGTAAATAGATAGTACTAAAAGCATCGCGGTAATAAGTTCTATTATACTTTTGTTTCTTCGGAAAAAAGTGATGATTAAAGTAATAATGAAAATAACAATGGGTATTATTTTACCAATTATTGCTATTTCGTTATACCCCCTAAAGGTGTATCCAATTGCTCTGGCGATATAGTAAATACTAGCATTGAATTCAAAATTCTGAAACCAAAGCGCAACAGTTTCAGAATAGTTATTTATAAATTCTGGAGAATAAAATGGCAGGAATAATACAATAGTTACAATAACAACTATTGCATAAAACACAACTAATCTTATCAAGTTTAGAGAGGTCGAATCTTTTGCACCACCTTCTTTAAATTTCATGAACCACTGAAAAAACAATGGTAAAAATATAAGCGGAATCAATTTTACTGAGATGGAAAGCGCCAAAACTACTGCTGCCCATTGCCATTTTCCAGTGTACAGTAAGTACAAGCTCCAAACTAAAAAGAAAATCATCACCCCTTCAAAGTGAAGATTCCCTGTAAGCTCAATTATAATAAACGGATTTAGTATGTACCAAAAGATATTATGTGCTGGAATTCTAAGTTTTTCTAATAATCTTTTTCCGAAGTAAAGTGTGCCGAAATCTGCCGCAATTATTATCAATCGCATAACTATGACGGCCCCTAAAATACTTTTCCCAGCAAACAATCCCGCAATAATAAAACAAAGCTGATTTATAGGTGGATAGTTTGTATAATGGCTTGCGTTTAATACGCCCATCCCCTCTCGAAGTTCTTGGGCTTGGGCAATAGGAAATTCGCCTTCATTAATAAAATATTCTACCGTGTACAAATAAGGATTGAGGCCTTCCAAAATGATACGACCATCCCAGATGAAGCGGTAAAAATCTTGTGAAAGATTTGGGATAGCCAAAATAAAAGCAGCTCTAAATCCAAAAGATATATACGTTAGCAGCTGAAGATTATTCTTTAAGCGTTTTACCAATTGATAAAACAGGACAAAAAGAAGCGCGTAGAAAATAATAAGTTTTAAATACTCCGTTCTTACCAAATCATAAGAAAAAAAACAATAAAGTATTAGGTTTAAAAGAATTAAACCCAATGGTATTTTATTAAGCTTTATAAATGTTGGGTTTAACAGCATTGAGTAAATATAAGTTTATTTACGCTAGAAATTATCAATGAAGGTAATACGGGCAAAGTTAAACCTTAGAAGCCAATGATTTAAAAAACACATATCCAAAACCAACAAAAAGCATCAAGTGAAACGGAAACAATCCAAAATCTCCTCCTTGATCCCCAACGATAAAAGCACTATACATACCAAATCCGAAATAGGCCATTAAAAGCCCCTCAAAAATAACATGTACAGAAACCGTCCTTTTAATGTACTTATTGTGTTTCCAATTGTCTTTGTACTTTTTAAGGTTGAATTTTGGGGTACGCACAAACTCACTTTTCTTACCCAAATGTCCTTCTAAAACGGCAATAGAGTTATGCAATGAAAACCCCATTGCTATTGAGAAAAACACAAAAAACATACCTATGTACCCCATGAAATTTTTAATACCTCCACCATATATTCTCCGATACATAATCCAATAGCAAATAAAAAATATGACTGTGCTTATCACGAAAAAGCTCATCACATAAAAATAAGGCTTCAAATGTGCATACTCATTTTTAATGTAAAGCATAGGAATACTTAAAATTGCTACAATAAGTATGTTTAAAAACATAGTACTATTAAGCAAATGTAGCAACCCGTGCACTTTGGTTTTAGCCGAAATGTGTTCGTTTTTTAATACACGCCAAAGCATTTTTCTAAAATTCTCTGCACCACCTTTATTCCATCTAAACTGTTGAGAGCGTGCAGCACTAATCACAATTGGCAATTCGGCCGGTGTTTCTACATCTTCAAGGTATTTAAACTTCCAGTTTTTAAGTTGCGCACGGTAACTCAAATCCAAATCTTCAGTAAGTGTATCACCTTCCCAATTACCAGCATCCAGTATGCACTCTTTTCTCCAAATACCCGCAGTTCCGTTAAAGTTAATAAAGTGTCCTTTACTATTTCTTCCTACCTGTTCTAAGGTAAAATGCGCATCCAAAGCAAACGCCTGTATTTTAGTTAATACCGAAAAGTTTCGATTTATGTGCCCCCATCTTGTCTGCACAACACCAATATCTTTATTTTTAAAATAAGGTACGGTGCGTTTTAACCAATCGGGCTTGGGCAGAAAATCAGAATCGAAAATGGCAATGAACTCCCCTTTAGCGGTTTCTAATCCCTCTTTTAATGCACCGGCCTTAAAACCGGTTCTTATTTTCCTGGTAATATGTTGGATGTCCAATCCTTTGTGCTGAAGTTGCTCAATATGCGCTCTTGTGCTTTCAACAGTTTCATCAGTGGAATCATCCAAAACCTGAATCTCTAATTTGTGCTTTGGATAGTCTATTTTGGCAATATTATCCAACAAACGCTCCATAACGTACATTTCATTGTAAACAGGCAACTGAATAGTAACGTATGGTATTTCATCTGGATTAGAAAGATCAAATGCTTCGCATTCTTCACTATTTTTTTGAGCAGATAAATAATTGAATAACAAATTAAGCTGAGCCAAAGCGTACATAAAAATAAGCAACAGCGCAATGGTATAAATAACGATTATAACAGCTTCTACATACATTATTTGATACTGTATTTAAAAATCCATCCCAGTATTTTCATGCCTGCAAATATAGCACCTTTTACGGTTCCTGAAACTTTTGATACACCAATTCTATTTCTGTAGTTTACAGGCACTTCGGTGTAACTTAAGTTTTGTTTTATAGCTTTTAATTGCATCTCCACGGTCCAACCATAGGTTTTATCTTCCATGTTAAGAGCCAACAACTTATCGTATTTTATAGCTCTAAACGGTCCTAAATCTGTAAATGTTGCCCTAAAGAACAGTTTCATTAAGGAGGTTGCCAGCCAATTGCCGAAAATTTGTGGTACAGTCATGGAACCCTCTTCACGTAGTTGCTTTACACGTGCTCCAATTACAAAATCTATATCATCTTCTATGATAGGAGCCACTATTTTAGTGAGTTCTTCTGGGTAGTCGCTGTAATCGCCGTCTAAAAAAACGATGATATCTGGTTTTTCGGATTTCTTGGAAACATAGTCCATACCTTTTAAGCAGGCAAAACCATAACCACGCTGGTTTTCGGTTAAAACTGTGGCACCAGCATTTTTGGCGTTTATTTCGGTATCATCAATAGAATTGTTGCTTACTACAATAATTTCGTCTACAGAGTCCGGGATATCATGAATAACATTAGCAATAGAATCTGCCTCGTTGTTTGCTGGGATAATGACGTTTATTTTGGTCATCTAAGATCGTTCAAGTTATTTTCTTTCCTAAAACTGCTAAAGTCTGTCCACTCTTTTATCTGCTTTCCGTTTTTAAATTTTTTAGCCGAAATCAACTTTTCATCTTTATACATCAAGCAATAGCCATTCTTTTCATTGTTCTTTAGCTGACATTTATGATTGATTTTCGCCATATTATCATAAAACAACCACCAGTCATTTTTTTTGCCTTCGCGAAAATGCCCTTCGCTTTCCTTAGTGCCATTTTCGCGGTAAAAATACCAATACTTTACGGGTTTACCATTTTTGTAATGCCCTTCTTTTTGTACTTTACCGTTTTTATAGTAGAAGGTCCAATACTTAACTTTTATATCGCTTTCCAACCAACCTTCCGCCTTTACATTACCGTTGTCGTAATATGCTTTTTGATAGTGTTTTTGGGCATAAACCTTGAGGCTTAACAAAACTATTATGAGAAGAAATACGTGTTTCATTTCAATTTTAGATTGTTAACTGCATTCTATTTTTGATTCACCAAATCCATCAAATCCACATCATTCCCAAGCAAAATTTCAGTAGGATTAATACGCCCTTTTTCTGGTCCGTTCTCCAGTTTTAGAACGCCTCTTGGGCAAACTGCAGAACACACACCGCATCCCACACAACTGGCTCGAATAATATTTTCACCTTTTTGGGCATAAGCCCTTACATCAATGCCTTGTTCGCAATAGGTAGAACAGTTACCGCAGGAAATACATTGCCCACCATTAGTTGTAATTCTAAAGCGAGACTTAAAACGCTGTACCAATCCTAGGTAAGCTGCTAGCGGACAACCAAAACGACACCACACACGGTTGCCAAAAATAGGATAAAAGCCCGTGCCAATTACACCAGCAAACCAAGCACCAATAAGGAAACTATATGTATCTTTTATCCATTGTGACTTTATCCCTAAAAACGCCTCAGCGCCAGAAAAATAGCAATACAACGTAACCAATGTCATCACTAAAGAAAATACCAGAACAGAATGAATCAACCAGCGTTCCAACTTCCAAGCATTTAAACTTTTGTTTGAATGTTGTCTATAAGGGTCTCCCAGTGTTTCAGCTAATCCCCCACAACCACATACCCAGGAGCAATACCAGCGTTTCCCAAAGAAATACACCATCACGGGCACAATTACAAGCGTTAATACTATCCCCCAAACTAAAATAAAAAGCCCTATTGCTCCGCTATTTCTTAAACTATCAATGTTCCATTCAAAAAAGAAATCATAGTCTAATGGAAATGCATTCTTAAAATCATATCCTGGCATATTTAAACTAGTCATAATTTCAGGAATCAGAAATGCAAATACAATTTGAAAAAACAAAACCGACGTCGTACGGATGATTTGATATTTATTATGCCTGTATTTTATATACATGCGTACAGCCATAACAATCATAATTACACAATACAAGAAGCCGTAAACAAACCATTGACTTGCTGGCCCTCCATTTAAAAACTTACTAATGGGGTCTAAAATGTAAGTCCAATTCACCACATAATCTGGCATGAAATACAATAGTAAATAGAACATTACCAAGTATATCAATACTAACCATGCTATCCAACCGCGATTAGTACTGGCCTCATGATAAATGCCGTTATGTTTAATACCTGGTCTACCTAATAAAATGAGGTTAGGTAAAATAAATAGCAAAGCCCCAATAATTGCTAATCCAAAAGTTAACCACCATAACAATCCTGCATTTTCCTTTACAAAACCAGAACCAGCCTTTTTAGCCAACTCATAACTTAAAGTGTGCGGTTTTCCATAAATAAGGTATTGGTATTGCTCACCTTTTTTATCCCAATTTTTCTCTGCATCGTACTTAGCTATCAAGTCATTGTAGTAACTGTTTGACGCTTCATAAGCACCTCTAACACGACTTGAAAACTCAAAAATATTCAAGTCTTCCTCCGTTAGTGTTGCCTTTTGCAACTCCGCTTTTATCACTTCACTTTTATATCCTTTCGATGCTATAAAGTCATTTAATTCTGCTTCTGTTAAACCAAAACTCCCCGTAAAAAGTGTTCCTGTAAAAATACTTAAACCTATAATGAATAAGACTAAACCTATTTGTTTTAAAACTTTCATAACCTCTTCTTTTAAGCAAATATGCGTTTCCAACTTTTCTTTTTAAGCTGAATGTTTGTATTGTTTTCTTTGTTGAATTTTGATACGATAGCTTTCTCGTGAAGTTTATAAAATTCAGGATCAAAATTAGCATCAGCCAAATGCGTTAAAACATAATCAACGGATTGTTTTTCATTCAAAACGCTGTCGAAAAATTCATGACGCATCCGGATACCGAAGGTATTAATGCCAATAAACTCGCGAGTGTTCTTATCATAATTAATATGAATGCACTTATTGCCATCGGCATGCTCCCAATAAAAACGAGTCTCATTTTCTTTTGGCTGCGCCCAAACCCAACCATACGTTTGGTATTCTAAATCCATAAATTTCGCAGAGTTAAACCAATGTCCTGGTTTGTATTGGATACGGTTACCACAAATAGTTTGTGCTACAGTTTCTCCCATCATTCTACCTGTGTACCAAACCGCTTCAATGGGTCGTCGCTGGCCTATGCCTTCATGTTGTTCGGCACAATCACCTATAGCATACACATCTGGGATATTGGTTTCCAAAAAGCGATTCACTTTAACACCACGACCCGTCTCAATTTCAGAATCTTTAATAAAATCAATATTAGGTGAAACACCTGCCGTCAATCCAACAACATTGCACGGAATTTCCTCACCCGTTTCCTGAATAATCACAGATTTTACCTGCCCATTTTCGTCAGCAACAATCTCTTTTAAATTGGCTGAGAGTCTTAAATCTATACCATTGGCAATAATTTCGCGATTAATCATAGCACTTTCGCCTTCTGGTAAAACACCATTCCAAAAACTAGGTTCTCTCACTAAAAAGGTAACTGGAATATGTCTAGAATGTAGCATTTCTGCTAGCTCAATACCTATCAAGCCACCACCAACAATTACAGCACGCTTGCATACTTTGTTATTTGGCGCATATTTTTCCAGATTTTCTAAATCTTGCTTATGGTACATCCCCATTACGCCATCCAAATCTTGCCCTGGCCACCCAAATTTATTGGGTTTACTTCCAGTTGCAATAATCAATTTGTCATATTGCAATGTATCCCCGTTAGCAAAATGCAACGTTTTAGTTGAGGTTGCAACCTCCTTTACAAAACCATTTTTTAAAGTAATCCTATTTTTCTTCCAGAACCAATTTTCATAGGGTTGTGTATGTTCAAACTTCATGTGCCCCATATACACGTACATTAGCGCTGTTCGTGAAAAGAAATAATCCGTTTCCGCAGAAACAATAGTTATTTTTTTATCGGAAAGCTTTCTAATATGTCTGGCTGCGGTAACACCAGAAATTCCGTTTCCTATTATTACAATATGTTCTTCCATAATTTGGTTGTTAGTCATTTTTATTTTGGCGTTACCCTCCTAAGGTCGGGTCGGGCTTTCGGCAGTCGCTCTCTGCGAGGAGCTTCAACAAATGCCTCAATCCCTAACGCGGGCATACTTGCTTAGGTAATGCTGTCCCAAAGTCAATTTTTTATTCGCCAAAGTTGCTACAGCACGCTATTAGGTCGCATCTAAAGATAAGAACTTAACACTGCACTCTAATTTAGAAACGCTTTAAATTGGTTGTTGTTTGTAAGGAATTGCAAAGTCATAAGACGCCAAAAAATTGTAAGTTTTTTTGAAAGTTTATTCAAATTAAACAGACTTAGGTTTCAGAAAAATGAAATTCAAATCAAAAAAAATGAAAAAATATATCTTAATAATCGCTTTTATTTCAACCGTATTTTCTGCAAAAGCGCAAGACTTAACTACATTTTTTAAAAAAGCAGATGCCTTTTTTAAGGCCAACGTATCAAACGGAAAAGTAGCTTACGATAAAATTCATGCTAACCAAGCACAACTAAACGAAGTTTTAAAAATTGCCGAAAATATTTCAGTAGAAAAAAGCGATGCCAAAAACTATCAAGCCTTTTGGATAAACGCCTATAATTTATCAGTTATAAAAGGATTGATAGACAAGTATCCCACAAAATCACCATTAGATAATGCAGGTTTTTTTGATAAAACAAAACACAATATTGGCGGCAAAAACATCACCTTAAATGATATTGAACACAAATTATTAAGAGGTAATTTTAAAGAACCAAGATTTCACTTCGTTTTGGTTTGTGGTGCTGTTGGATGTCCGCCATTAATTAGTAAGGCTTACTTACCAAATACGTTGGATGCACAATTAGAAGCACAAACTAAAAAAGCCATAAATGGTAGTTTCATTCAAGTAAATTCAAAGAAAAACCGCGTACAAGTATCTCAAATTATGGAATGGTACAAAGAGGATTTTAAGACTAAAGAAATGGACGAAATCGACTTCATAAATAAATATAGAACTGAAAAACTAGAAGGTAAATGGAAGTTAAGTTACTTTCCATATAACTGGACAATTAACAAACAATAACCTCAATTTTTAAAACAAATAACAAATCAAAATAATGAAAAAGATAATAGCATTAATAGCACTAGCAACAGTAACCTTTACAGGGTTTGCACAAGAAGACGAGCAAGAAGAACGCAGCGTGATACAGACTTACACCCCTTCAATACTTTTAAAAAAAGGACAGTGGGACATAAAATGGTTCAATAATTTATATACAGAGACTAAAGATTTATTTGGCGGACCAAATGGTGACCAAAAACAAGATATTCCAAGAAATACATTTTTCACCTCTTCGGTAGATATATTTACGGGTATTTCTGATAATAATAATCTAAATATTGGTCTTCTGTTCGAAGTGCGCTCTAATGCTATTGGCGGTAGAAATGCTTTGGACGTATTCTCTTTTGATGGAGAAAGAGGTACAGCACGTTCTGGTTTGACTTCTTTTGCTCCAGCCATAAAATTCAATCCTATCAAAAACGTTGGAAATTTCACTATTCAAACTGCGTTTCATATCCCCTTAATTGATAATGAAACCGAAAACGGTGTGTTTCTAGACCAAGATGGTTTTATCTTTCAAAACAGATTCTTCTACGATTATAGTTTCGCTGGTGGCGATTGGCAATTATTCACAGAGTTAAATACAGAGTACAATTTTGGAGAACAAGCTAGTTTTGCTTACAATAGTTTACGCTTGACACCTGGTGCCTTTTTAAGTTATTTTCCAAGTTCAAAATTCACGGTTTTGGGGCTGGTTCAACATTTACAATTGATTTCTTTTGGAGGAAATGATTTAGGTGAAAATGATTTTAGCCAGAACGCCACAATTTTGGGCGGTGGCGCTAAATATCAGTTAACAGATGAACTTAACGTTGAGTTCTTATACTCAAACTTCTTTAGAGGCGAGGCTACAGGTCTAGGGCAAACATTCAATATCGGATTAAGAGCATTGTTCTAAAGGTTAAATACTCACTCATCGTTAGATGAAGCCAATAAATTTGTCATTCCTGTACAAATGGGAATCCAGATTATAATAGTAAATTAGGAGTTTAAAACTTTGCTTATGCGGTTGTTTAAACTCCTTTTTTTTATTCTTCTACTTAACTTCCAATCGTGTAATGCGCAAACTAAAAAAATTAACGGTGTAAGTTTTGTGGCTGCCAATGCCGAAGTAAAGGAAAAACATATTTCTCCTGTAGTAAAAGTAAATGCCAACTATGCGGCCATCATGCCATTTGGATTTATAAGAGATTTAAAACATCCTGAAATTATTTATAACACCCATAGGCAGTGGTTTGGAGAAACCGTAGATGGTGCAAAACAATATATCAAGACACTTCAAAAAAAGAACATCAAAATTATGTTGAAACCCCAAATTTGGGTGTGGAGAGGTGAGTTTACGGGTTATATTGAAATGAAAACCGAAACGGACTGGAAAACTTTAGAAAACTCCTATTCAAAATTTATTTTGGAATATGCAGTGTTAGCTAATGAAATCAATGCCGACATATTTTGTATTGGAACGGAATTAGAACGTTTTATATCAAATCGACCTGATTATTGGAACAACTTAATAAAAGACATAAAACATATTTACAACGGAAAATTAACCTATGCCGCCAATTGGGATGAGTTTAAACGCACACCCTTTTGGAATAAATTGGATTTTATAGGTGTTGATGCTTATTTTCCTGTAAGCGATAGAAAAACACCAACTTTTGAAGAGTGTTTAAAAGGTTGGGGAAAGCATAAAAGGGTTATTCAGGATATTTCTGTGAAATATGGTAAACCTATTTTGTTTACCGAGTTTGGATACAGAAGTGTAGATTATTCTGGCAAAGCACCATGGAAAAGTGATAGAAAAATGGGAGCCGTTAATTTAGAAGCCCAAAACAATACCACAAAAGCACTTTTTGAAACCTTTTGGAAGGAAGATTGGTTTGCTGGTGGTTTTGTTTGGAAATGGTTTATAAATCATGACAACGTTGGAGGTGAAAACAATGCAATGTTTACGCCCCAAAACAAACCGGCTGAAGGTTTAATTCGTAATTATTACAAACAGTAGTTTATCATGGGCAAACTTAAACATCTACTACTTTCATTTATCATCATGATGTCGTGCACCGATACTGATGATGCTATTGAACAAACCTTAGAATTATATGCTTCAAGCAAACCCATTGAAACAGGAGCGGTAATCGCATGTGCCGCAAGTGATAAAGATACAGGAGACGTACTTACTTTTTTTTATCCAGAGGACGGTGCCACCAACATTAGATTTTATGAAACCAAAAACGCACAGCAAAATCACGAAGATTACACAAATTACAAGCAGGTTTTTTTAGAGAACGAACCATTTTTTAATGGTCATTTAGGGAAATTCACCCAATCCAATTCTAATGAAAAATGGGTAATCATCACTTTTGAATTGGATAACGAAATAAAAATCTCCAACCCAATTCGCATTAAGCACCAATCTAAGCCCACAGTATGGACGGATGAGGTAATTATCAATCAAACCACCTCCAGTATGCCCGTTTTTTCATGGCAACATAATGCTGCGGGTGATAACGCCATTTATTTTCAGGTCATTTCAGATGCGCAAGACAGTTTACTATCTGGAACATACACCTACGAAAGCATGTTCCAATATTATAATACCAGCAATGTGGTTTTAAATGTTACCACGCAATTACCACCACCAGATTTGGTTATGGGAAATACTTATAATTTCACCTTAATGGACGTAAGTTTGGATAATTGGGTCAATTTAGTGGTAACAAAATCGTTTAGTGCCAAATGATGAAAAGAGCCTCAACTTATGTTTTAATTGTATGTTGTAGTTTTTTTGCTTTTGCTCAAAACGCAGTGGTGGCAGACCTAAAAATCCAAGGAAACGAAAAGATAAAATCGTCATTTCTTAAAAAAATAGCGAGCGTAAAATCAGGAGCACCTTTAGACTCTTTAGAAATTGCAGAAGACATCAAACTTATCAAGAGACTACCCTCCGTATCACATGCCTCTTATCAAGTTTTTCCCGCTGGAGACAACAGGTATAATGTGTTTTATAATATCGAAGAAAACTTCACACTTATTCCATCTGTTAATTTTTATACAACGGATGACGATGAATTTGCATATCGAATCGGTTTATACGAATTCAACACATTTGGTAGAAACATCATCTTTGGAGGGTTTTATCAAAAAGACATTTATGATTCTCATGCTATCAATCTAAGAGCACCTTTTCTCTTTTCAAGGCGATGGGGTTTGGCCGCCAATTATCAAGATTTAACAACGTTGGAGCCAGTTTTTTTTGACGACGAAACAGCACAATACCGATACAACAACAAAAGCTATGAAATACTTGGTTTGCATAGGTTTGATTTTCATAATAGACTGGAATTTGGTGTAAATTATTTTACAGAAGATTACAGGTTTAGAGGAGATAATATAAATAACAGACCAGAATTAAACGTTCATAAATGGTTAGCAAAAGGTATTTACGAGTATAATAATCTGGATTATTTTTACCATTTCGTCTCAGGGTTTAGAAGTATTTTTAATTTTCAGTATGTAACTTCTACTAACGATATGCTTCCCGATTTTTTTATCGGTTGGAACGATTTTTTCTATTTCAAGCGCATAGGCGAAAATGGCAATTGGGCCAACAGATTGCGCATGGGGCTTTCCACAAATGATGAAACACCTTTTGCGCCTTTTTCTGTAGATAACAACCTTAACGTTCGTGGTGTAGGTAACACCATCGATAGAGGTACAGGGGTTATCGTCATCAATACTGAATATCGTCATACCCTTTATGAGAAAAACTGGTTTGTCCTACAAGGCAATGCATTTATCGATGCAGGCACATGGCGAAACCCAGGGGGAGATTTTGGCGATTTTAGCAAAAAA
Source organism: Hyunsoonleella flava (assembly GCF_004310325.1). Classification (GTDB taxonomy): domain Bacteria; phylum Bacteroidota; class Bacteroidia; order Flavobacteriales; family Flavobacteriaceae; genus Jejuia; species Jejuia flava. The sequence goes on along the minus strand of NZ_SIRT01000002.1, from coordinate 154,215 downwards.
GACAACGTAAAAATATATCCTGGGTTAGGGTTGCGTTTTATTCATAAAAAAATATATAATGCCATTTTTAGGATAGATTACGGCTATGGTATCACCGAGAATTCCACAAAAGGTTTTGTATTTGGTATTGGGCAATATTTTTAGTTACAGTATTTGAGCGCCTGCCGGCAGGCAGGTTACCCTAAAGGGTCGGACTTTCGCTAGTCTCTCTCTGCGAGGAGCTCCGTATACCTTTCAATCCCTAACGCACCTATCAGACAAAGTAAATCAAAACCCTAAAAAAAGTAATCATTTGTAAACTACATTTCTTATTAAAAAACCACTGTTATTAGTAAAGATTCTACTAGTTTTGCCTAAAACAAATTCAATATGCGAACTTTTGCAATTGGCGATATTCACGGAGGTTTAAAAGCACTTATCCAACTTTTAAATACTCTGGAAATTAAAGACGAAGACCAACTCATTTTCATGGGCGATTATGTGGACGGATGGAGTGAATCTGCCCAAGTAATCCAATTTTTGATTGAACTTTCTGAAAAAGTTAACTGTATTTTTATAAAAGGCAATCATGATGTGTGGTGCGAAGAATGGTTACGAGATGGAGATGTAAACAAGGTATGGTACATGCATGGAGGAAAGGAGACCATGGAAAGCTATGAAAGATTCAGTGAAGAAGAAAAGCGAAAGCATTTAAGCTTTTTTGAAACCCTAAAAATGTACCATTTAGATACTGAAAACAGGTTGTTTTTGCACGCAGGTTTCACTTCAATGCATGGAGTTGAAAAGGAGGTATTCCAAACTACATTTTATTTTGACAGAACACTATGGGAAATGGCGCTGACTATGGACAAGCGTATTGAGAAAAACTCTGAATTGTACCCAAAGCGACTCACGCACTACAAGGAAATTTACATCGGGCATACGCCTACCTTAAATTACAATCAATATGAGCCCATGAATGCTATAAATGTTTGGAACATTGACACAGGCGCAGCGTTTTTTGGGAAATTATCTGCCATAAACATTGACACCAAAGAAGTATTTCAGAGTGATGTGGTAAAGGATTTATATCCCGATGAAAAAGGAAGGAACAAAAATTAAGCGTTCACCAAGTTTTGCAAGTAATAAGACTGGAGTTCGTATGGGGAAGCTCCCAATCGACTTTTTAAGTGAATCCTCCAAAAATGGAATTGCGTTTTCCATATGCCATGTTTTTCATAGCAACGCGCAGAGGTCGTCAACCATTTTGGGATAACAACAAACTCATTTCTAGCATATAGTTTTGAAATCAGGTCGTTATCTTCATAAATAGAAAAACGTTCATCATAACCACCAATGTCATTGAAAAGTTGGCTTGTTATAAACTGACTTTGATCACCTCCTCGACTAGCCTTAAATGGTAGAGCAGTTAGCCAACCTGCCAATGTTAACCACCAATGGTTACTATCAAATTTCATTCTAAAACAACCAGCATTATTACCTTTTTTCACGACTCTAACAATGTGTGCGTCAAAATGCTTGGGAGGAAAAGAATCAGCATGCAAAAAATAAAGAATGTCACCACTGGCGTTTTTTGCTCCAATATTCATTTGTTTTGCACGACCTTTTTCTGAAATTATTAGCTTAGTATCAATTCGAGTGTTTTCGCTTTGCGAAAACGTATCGAGAACCATCTGCTGCGTGCTGTCTTCACTTCCACCATCTACTATAATGATTTCAGCAATATGTTCTTCTGAAGAATTTTCAGTAAGATGATTAAGCAGATTTTTAATGCATCCTGCTTCATTTAAAACGGGTATGATAATTGAAATTTTATTCATTCAAATCCCAATTATAATCCATATAGCGTATTTTGGTTGAGTGATATACTGTTTCTTCAGAATATTTATTCAAAAAATCTATCAGATTCGTGTTTTGATTAAAGTCTTTAGAAAACCACTTGAATATTTTTGATAGTTTAATTGGGTTATCAGAAAGGTCGTTTTTACTCTTATCACTTAGAAACTCCTCAGTCGCTTTAGTTAGCTGTTGTTCTAAATTTGAAGCTGTAAATGCGTCATTTTGCAATTTCGGACAAGAATCAGAAGCGCAAACAATAGCAAAATGAATACGTGGTTCATCCATTTTTCGTAAAATTTGATGTTCTATTTCGTCCAAATTGTACCATTTTTTACCTAATTTCCAATGGCGTTGTTTCCACGGGTCTTTAATATCTTTAATACTTTTTATAGGATAATTTCGTAAGATTAAGTCGATAGTTAAGGCGTTGTAGGCATTTATCCAATAGGCTAGTTTGTCTTCTTTTGTCCAATCATTATTTGGTGTATTATTGGCCAATAGCTCAATATACTTTAATAAAACACCTCTGCTTTTTTTCAACCCTGAGTAGTCTACATTTCCATCTGTCGAAACATATTTTTCCAATACATCGTCCCAAGAATCATGATTGAAAGCTTCTGGATAATAAAGAATTGTGTCGTGTTCAAGTATCGGTTCCTCAATTTTCTCTTCTACTGCTTTATTAGCTATTGAATCCCTAGTGCTTTCACCAGAACTCTTAATTAAAGGTTTATTTACAATTTCAATATCAGCGTCGGAATCTGGAACATAAAGTGAATCTGTCATTTTAATCACTTTTGTGGTAGTGGTTGCCGTGGTATCTATTTCATTCGTTCCAGAAGTAGAACGCTCAGTTTTGTTCACCACCTTTTTGGCCCCAGAGCAGGCTACAACTAAGCAGGTTAAAAAAATGAGGCCAAAAAATTTCATATCTAATTCTAAATATAAACTAACAACACCCGCCACCGTCATAGTGGTATGTAGACTCACTAATGAAAATATCATGCCGATTTAGATTTGCCAACACACCAGCGGTTTTATCACAGATAGCTAAAGGCTGATTTTTGAGCAACACATGCCCTTTTTTATCATCAAAATAATCATCTTCGCCATAATAAATCGCAGCCTTCCCAGTAAAGATACATGGTCCATCTTCTGGCATTGGGTCTTTGATAGCCGCAACCTCAATAGACTCAATGTAAATTAATTCATCTGTTGGGTAATGTTTAGGGTCTAAAATACGATAGGGTTTTCTAGCTCTAATTTCAATAGTACCAAAACCAGCATCGGTTAAGGCTTTTACATAATCTGCAATGGGCAAACTGCCACTTAAACATAATGCACGCAAGCGTTCATCATTTCTCAAATCTTCATTCATAGGTTGCTCACAGGTTGGGTCGCTCATCACCAAACGTCCATGAGGCTTTAAAACACGGTACATTTCGGCAATGGCCTTTTTTAAATCCTCAGCCTTAAAAATATTGAACAAACAATTTTGGGCAGCTACATCAATGGAGTTATCGTCAACAGGCAAATTTAAAGCATTCCCTTTTTTAAGATCTACAAATTCACTTTTAAACCAATCATTTTGGGCTTCGGCCTCAATAAAATTTTTGCGTGAAGCTTCCAGCATTTCGTCAACAACATCAACGCCAATTACGCCTCCTTTTTGTCTATTAAAGTAAGCGAACTGCAGCAGTTCCATACCGCCGCCAACACCAACATAAAGCATTTTTGGGTTATTGGTTAAATCTCGTGCATGAACCGTAGAACCACAACCATAGTTCATTTCTTGCATGATCTTTGGGATTTTTAATCCAGGTAATTCCCATATAGGATTTGTGGTACAGCATAAACCAACATCTGGTGTTAGTGCTGCTTCTTTGTAAACGTCATGGGTTGTTTCTAAATAGCTATTCATAATCAGTTTTTCTAAACATTAGATATAATAAAGGTAGGCACTTTAAATATCAAAGGTGTAACAAATATTACACTATCAAATATTTTCTATTAGTTCTTTAAATAAGGTTACCATATCTGGTTCTGCTTTTCCTGCCATGGCAATAATTTCCGCAATATCAACAGGTGCTAGGTTATCTGGGTCGCATTCATCTGTTAAAACTGACACTGCTGCTACTTTTAATTTTAAATGATTTGCCACAATAACCTCTGGAACCGTACTCATACCAACGGCATCAGCCCCCATTATTTTTAGCATTCTATATTCTGCTCTGGTTTCCAATTGAGGCCCAACTACACTGGCGTAAACGCCTTTATGAAGTTTGATGCCATTAGCATTTGCAATGTTTTTAAATGTTGAATTTATTTCAGTATCGTAGGGCGCACTCATATCCACGAAGCGCTCGCCTAACTGTTCTACCCCTTGAAACGCCAAAGGCGAACTTCCTTGAAGATTAATATGGTCATCAATCAACATCAATTCTCCTTTTTTGAAATCTAGATTAATTGCCCCTGCGGCATTTGAAACCAATAAGGTATGTATGCCTAGTTTTTCCATGATGCGCACAGGATAAGTAACATCTTGAAGCGAGTAACCTTCGTAAACATGAAAGCGACCCTGCATAACAACTACCTTTTTACCAGCAAGTTTCCCGAAAATCAGTTTGCCTTTATGGAATTCTACGGTTGCAGTTGGAAAGTTAGGAATGTGATTATAACTTACTTCTTTAATAATTTCAACGTCATTAATAAGCTGACCTAAGCCTGTGCCTAGGATGATACCAATTTCTGGGGTATCAAAGCCTTTTTCTTTAAGATAATCAACTGTTTCTGTTATAAACTTAATCATTTAATTGTTTAATTTTTTCTTGTAATTGAAGATTAGATTTGTAAAACTCTGAGGCAATCAAATCCTCAAAAGTATCAATATCATTTAAGGTTTCTAATATACTATAATTGATGTTTTTAGACTTCAATTCTTGAACGGTAATTTGTAATAAATTGGATTGACTCCAAGGTTTGTTATCAAAAACACAATCATGAATTTTTGAAAGCCCGATAAGGTAATAACCACCGTCTACTGCTGGACCAAAAACCGTTTGAGAAGTTTCCAGAGCTTTTAATCCATTTTTAATGTGGGAAGCATTTATATCTGGAAGGTCTGAACCTATTAAAACAATACGTTCGTAACCATCTTCAAACCCTTTGGTAAAAGCATTTTTCATTCGTATACCAAGGTCTGAACCTTCCTGGACGTATTTATCAAAACCCTTCCATTTTTCATCAATAATCACATCAGAAAAGTAAATACGTTTGTCGGCCTCAACCTTAGCGGTTGCTTTTTCAGTGATTTCAACTAACTCCTTGTAAACTTCAAAAGCACCTAAATCCCCGATGGTTTTGGCGAGTCTAGTTTTTACTTTTCCAAGTTTTATGTTTTTCACAAAAACAATAACGAGCTCTTTACTCATATACTTTTACACCTTTTTTTAACCATTTACTCCATGCTTTAGAAAAGGCATGTATGGAGTCCGTAGGCTTTTCATTTTCGTTAACTACTTCTAAATCTTTATTCTTCCACTCAAAAATTCCACCATACAAGTTCAGTACATTTTTGTAACCTGCCTTCTTAAGTTTTTCGGCAACATCTTCAGAGCGGATTCCCAATGAACAGTACACTACTATTTTCGAGTCTTTATTGGGGAGCTTTTGTTTAACGGAGTCTAAATTGAAAAAATCGTACCCTACACAAATAGCATCTTTTAAATGACTGGTTTCAAATTTTTTTTCTTCTCTTGAATCTAGTAAGATAACCTCATGTTGAATTTGTTGCAATGTGTCTACTGAAATATAAGGGATGGATTCGGTGTTTTGCTGTTTTAAAAGTTTGGACAATTTCTTTTGGGAAAACCCAGACATTGAAATACCAAAACAAATGATTAGAAATAAATACCTCATACATTTTTTTTAAGCCACACTACCTTGGCAACTACTTCCTGCACCGGCAGTACAACCATAACAATGTTGTGAAATTACAATATTTCTACCTTCTAGAAGCTCTTCATTATACTCTGAAATGTGTTTTACTTTGCTGTTTACAGGCAATTCTAGCATTTGGTTAAAATCACAATCATAAAGAAAGCCATCCCAACTTACGGATATGGTATTTGTGCACATTACATTGGCAACAGCTGCTGGATTGTAAGCTTCTACCAACTGATACATGTAATCTTCATAATTCTCTGAGGCAATTAAATAATCCAAGAATCTTGAGATTGGCAGATTGGTTATGGCAAATAAATTATGAAATTGAATTCCAAAATCTTCCATCAATGCCTTTTTGAAATCTTTTTCCATCGCCATTTGATCTCCTGGTAAAAATGCGCCCGACGGATTGTAAACCAAATCCAAACGTAAACCGCTATCTGGCATACCGTAACCCACAGCATTTAATTCCTGAAGCGCTTTTATGGACATATCAAAGACGCCTTCACCTCTTTGTTTATCTGTTTTTCCTCGTGTCCAGTGCGGCATAGAACTCACTACATGAACATTGTGTTTTTTAAAAAACTCAGGTAAATCATAATACTTTTTATTGGCACGAATAATTGTAAGGTTAGAGCGTACAATAAAATCTATAATACCAGCTTTTGAAGCTTCCTCAACAAACCATCTAAAATTAGGATTCATTTCAGGAGCACCACCTGTCAAATCTAAAGTGTGTGCGCCTGTATTTTTAATCACTTCAAGACATTGCTGCATCGTTTCTTTGGTCATTATTTCTTTACGATCTGGACCAGCATCTACATGGCAGTGTTCGCATACTTGGTTGCACATGTAGCCAACGTTAATCTGCAAAATTTCAAGCTTTTTTGCCTTCAAGGGAAACTGATTTGTCTCACCTATTTTTTTTGCAAAAGTGGGTAACTCTCCATTTTGGAAAATACCGTTTGATAGGATTTCTAATTGTCTTTTGCTTTGAGCTAATGTGCTTTCGCGTTTATGTAGAGATTGTGTTTTTACTTTCGTCATATACTTTCTTAGGGACTATTTATCATGATAAGTTCTGTACCCGCGTTAGGGATTGAAACGGCAGCTTTTGGCGAGGCGCGCATCGAGCCAAAACTATTAGTGGAAAGCCCGAACCTTGGGGAACGCCCAATTAATTACCCATCCAACTTATTCACTTTATTCATCATTTGAACACCATGCACAAGGGTTGCACCACTTTTTATGGCGGCTCCTACATGAATAGCTTCCATCATTTCTTCTTTAGTTACGCCACGTTGCAAACCATCTTTTGTATATGCGTCAATGCAGTAGGGACACTGTTCTGTATGGGCCACGGCTAAGGCTATTAAGGATTTTTCGCGTGCCGTAAGCGCACCCTCCTCAAATACTTTACCGTAATACTCAAAGAATTTATTGCCTAATTCCTCACTCCATTCTGTGATTTTTCCAAATTTCCTAAGGTCTGCGGGGTCGTAGTATGTTTTCTGCATTATAAAATTTTAGTGTAAATATAAACATCTGGGGTGTTAAGTCGGTAAATTTAGCAGTACTTAACATAATTTTTAAACATTTTTGAATACTTAAATTTTTCGTAGAAACCAATGTGATATTTTAGAGTTTTAGACCGAAAATGAGTGTTATTTTTATACCTTTCGAGACTCGAATTATTTTCAAACCAACTAAAACCAAACAGGTGTATTATATTGGATACGATTTAGGAAGTTCTTCTGTAAAAGTGGCGATTGTTAACGCCAAAACTGGAGCAAATATCATTACCTTAAATGAGCCTACAAATGAAATGGAAATTGTGGCGCCTCAACAACATTGGGCGGAGCAAGACCCAAACATGTGGTGGAATTATATATGTGTGGCAACCAAACGCGCTATAAAGGAAGGCAATATTGATGCGTCAAAAATAACCGGTATTGGGATTTCTTATCAGATGCATGGGCTGGTTGTAGTTGATAAAGACCGTGAACCATTACGAAACTCCATTATATGGTGCGATAGTCGTGCAGTAGAGATTGGAAATAACGCTTTTAAAGCTTTGGGAGAAGATGTTTGTATGGCAAAATTGCTAAATTCACCTGGAAATTTTACGGCCTCAAAACTTAAATGGGTGCGCGATAACGAGCCCGATATTTATACAAAAATTGATAAGTACATGTTACCTGGAGATTTTATAGCCATGAAATTGTCTGGTGAAATTAATACCACTAAAAACGGTCTGTCCGAAGGTATGTTGTGGGATTATAAAGCAGATACTGTTGCAAACTGGTTATTAGAACACTATAATATAAATACAAATTTAACACCAAACATTGTTGAAAATTTTACCGCACAATGCGAGGTGAATGCGCAAGGTGCGAGCGATACTGGATTACCAGAGGGTATCCCTATTACCTACAGAGCAGGCGATCAACCCAACAACGCACTATCACTTAATGTGTTTAACCATGGGGAGGTTGCAGCTACAGGTGGAACATCTGGCGTAGTATATGCCGTTACCGATGTTTTAAAATCTAAAGAACCGTCTAGAATTAATCATTTTGCACATGTAAACTATTCAAACAGTAACCCAACATTGGGTAAGTTATTGTGTATAAATGGTGCGGGTATTCAGTACCGTTGGTTAAAGGATAATTTAGCTTCAAATACTTATGAAGCTATGAATAATAAAGCAGAAGTTGTACCTGTTGGTGCAGAGGGTGTTTGCGTAATACCCTTTGGAAACGGCGCAGAACGCATGTTCAACAACAAAATTGTAGGTACACATTTTTGCAATTTAAATTTAAATACACATAACGAAGGGCATTTGTGTCGTGCAGCTTTAGAGGGTATTGCGTTTTCTTTTGTGTACGGTATGGATATTTTAAAAGGCGATAATGCCGAAATAAAAGTGATAAGAGCAGGAAATGATAATTTATTCCGTTCTGAAATTTTCTCGAATACGGTGGCTACTTTAATCGGTCATGATATCGAGATTTATAACACCACAGGTGCAGTAGGTGCGGCGAGAGCAGCAGGTTTAACCGATGGTGATTTCAAAAAGTTTGGAGATAACATCACAGCAAACGACCACGTAATGACGTATAAACCACTAGGAAACAAAGCCCCTTACCAGAAGGCCTACCAAAATTGGAAAACACAATTAGAAGGTTTTTTAAATAACTAATATTTGGGCGTTACCCAAGGGTCGGGCTTTCGCTAGTCGCTCCCTCCTGCGTCGGGGAGCTTCAACATGCCGCTCAATCCCTAACGCAGATGCAGAATATATAATGATACTATAGAATAATAATTACATAAACGAATAAATACATAACACATGGCAATTTTAGGAGACAAAGAATATTTTAAAGGTATTGGAGACATCAAATTTGAAGGAAAAGATTCGGATAATCCTTTGGCATTTAAATACTACAATCCAGATCAAGTAGTTGCAGGAAAAACAATGCGAGAGCACTTTAAGTTTGCTATTGCATATTGGCATACATTCTGTGGGCAAGGTGCAGACCCGTTTGGTCCTGGAACTCAAAATTTTGAATGGGATCAATCTAACGACCCCATACAAGCAGCAAAAGACAAAGCAGATGCTGCTTTTGAATTTATCAGCAAAATGGGCTTCGATTATTTCTGTTTCCACGATTACGATTTAGTGGCCGAAGGTGCAACGCTTTCAGAATCAGAACAACGTTTAGCAACCATTACAGATTATCTAAAAGAGAAAAAAGAAGCTTCAGGTATTAAATTACTTTGGGGAACAGCAAACTGTTTTTCAAACCCAAGATACATGAATGGTGCTGCAACCAACCCAGAGTTTGATGTAGTTGCAAGAGCAGGAGCGCAAATAAAATTAGCTTTAGATGCTACCATTAAATTAGATGGTGAAAATTACGTATTCTGGGGTGGTCGTGAAGGTTACATGTCTTTATTAAATACAGATATGGGGCGTGAGTTAGACCACATGGCGCAGTTATTAACCATGGCTAGAGACTATGCTAGAGGTCAAGGCTTTAAAGGTACATTCTTTATTGAGCCAAAACCAATGGAACCTATGAAACATCAATATGACTTTGATGCTGCTACAGCTATAGGTTTCCTTAAAAACTATGGTTTAGACAAAGATTTCAAAATGAATATAGAAGTAAATCATGCTACACTAGCACAACATACTTTTCAGCATGAATTAGAAGTATCTGCAAATGCTGGTATGTTAGGAAGTATTGATGCTAACCGTGGCGACTATCAAAACGGTTGGGATACAGATCAGTTCCCAAACAATATTCAAGAAACTACAGAAGCTATGTTAGTCTTCCTTAAAGCAGGAGGCTTGCAAGGTGGCGGTGTTAATTTCGATGCCAAAATCAGAAGAAACTCAACCGATTTAGAAGATATTTTTTTAGCGCATGTAGGTGGAGCAGATACTTTCGCACGTGCATTACTAACAGCAGATAAGATTATTTCTTCATCAGCTTATGATAAATTAAGAGTAGAGCGTTACGCTTCATTCGATTCTGGAAACGGTAAGGCTTTTGAAAGTGGTAATTTAGACTTCAACGATTTATACAAAATAGCACAGGAGAATGGAGATTTACCTCTAAAGAGTGGTAAGCAAGAGTTGTTTGAAAATATAATTAACCAGTATATTTAAGCTCAAATTAATATTCTTTACATTTGGAATCATTAAAATAATATCGCTAACACTTAAAACTAAATATTTTGAAAACAGAAGAACAAGTAAATAAATTATATGTCATTGGAATTACCTTAGTTGCGACTCTAGGAGGTTTCCTTTTTGGGTTTGACAGTGGTGTTATAAATGGTACTGTAAAAGGACTTGAAATAGCTTTTGATGCACAAAATATTGGTAGTGGGTTTAATGTTGCTTCGATGTTATTAGGTTGTGCTGTAGGTGCATTTTTTGCAGGCAAACTAGCAGATTTATATGGAAGAAGATCCATGCTTATCATTGCTTCTATATTGTTTATAGTGTCTGCATGGGGGTCTGGAATTTCAACATCCTCTATTGAGTTTATTATTTACAGGATTCTTGGAGGCTTAGGCGTTGGTGCAGCTTCAGTGATGGCTCCAGCTTATATTAGTGAGATAGCACCGGCTAAATACCGTGGAGCTCTGGCTACTACCCAACAAATCGCAATTATCGCAGGTTTGTTTTTCTCATTCCTAAGTAATTACAAACTAGCCGATTTATCAGGATCTGCATTAAACCCCTTATGGTGGGAATATGAAACTTGGCGTTGGATGTTTTGGATTGAGCTGATACCTGCTACAATTTTCTTTGTATCGTTATTATTTATACCAGAAAGCCCAAGATACCTTGTAGCGAAAAGCCATAAGGAAAAAGCACAGAAAGTTTTAAGCAAGCTGTATGGTTCAATTACAGGAGAGCGAAAAGTACAGGAAATTGATGATTCTATATCTAAAGACCATAAACCTCGTTTTTCTGATTTGTATGACAAAACATTAGGGAGAATAAAACCAATCGTTTGGGTTGGGATTGGACTTGCTGCGTTTCAGCAATTTGTTGGTATTAACGTTGTATTTTATTATGGTGCTGTATTATGGCAAGCGGTTGGTTTTGATGAAGGCGATTCATTATTAATCAATGTGATTTCGGGTGCCTTAAGTATTGCAGGTGTGGTATTATCACTCTTCTTGGTAGATAAAATAGGAAGAAAGCCAATACTTATGATTGGTTCAATTGGAATGAGTATCACCTTGGCTTTGGTTGTATATGCGTTTTCAACAGGAACTATGGAACTTAATGCGGCTACAGGACAAGAAACTTTAGATTTAAGTGACAGCATGGGAATGTTAGCATTAATTGCTGCTAACGCTTATGTTATGCTATTCAACTTTTCATGGGGACCAGTAATGTGGGTGATGCTTGGGGAAATGTTTCCAAATCAGATAAGAGGTTTAGGTTTAGCTGTTGCAGGATTATCACAATGGGTCGCCAATTTTGCTGTTACTTTAACTTTCCCTATGTTACTTGGCTCAATGGGTCTAGCATTTGCTTATAGTTTATATACTTTAGGCGCTATACTTTCTGTATATTTTGTTTACAAATACGTATACGAAACTAAGGGTCTAGAGCTTGAAGAAATTGATAAGGCGTGGAAAAAATAATTAAGAAGAATAATATATAACACCAGAAAAGGGTATTCAATTTTGATTTGAATACCTTTTTTTGTTTTTACTTATCTCTGTCTTCGAAATAATTATAATTCTGAAATTCTGATTTTAAGTAATCCGTAATACTTTAAAGAACCCAATTAGATTAGAAACATTATTTTTATAAAGTAAACGTTTCTAAGATGTTTCATAATATAAAATCCCTCCGATCCTTTATAGGCGCCAAAGATTACAGCCTTTCCAGACAGTTTTACAATGATTTTGGATTTGAGGAACTAAAACTCTCAGATAAAATGTCTTACTTTAAATCAGGAGACTTTGGTTTTTACCTGCAAGACTATAATATTAAAGATTGGATAGATAATTCTATGATTTTCATGGAAGTAGAGCACTTAGAAACACATCTAAAAAATATCAAAGCACTTCATTTAGAAAACAAATATAAAGATGTGAAAATTTCAAAAATTCATTATAATGATTGGGGTAATGAATATTTTATACACGACCCATCTGGGGTGCTATGGCTTATTGGTGAGTTTAAAAACCCTTAAAGCATCTTTAAGGTATTTAACTCCTGTTCTGTTAAATGCTTCCAATGCCCACGAGGGATATCTTTTTTGGTTAAATGCCCGATCGCCACACAATCCAAGCTTAAAATATCGTAGTTAAAATGCTCAAAAATAGTTCGGATAATGGTATTGCCAGTATTCTTGATTTTTAAACCGACTTCCTTTTTACTAGCTCCATCTATAAAACTTATTTCTTCCACTTCTATTAGTTTCCCTTCAACCTTAAACCCATTTTGAATCTTCTTTAAATCTTCAAGCTTTAGGTTTTTATCCAATTCAATATGAAATAAACGCGCTACCCCATTTTTAGAATGAGTGAATTTCTTATGAACCGAATCATCATTTGTGAACAATAATAAACCTTTAGAGTTTCTTCCTAAGCGACCAATAGGTTTTATCTTGGCGTTGGTAGCATTAGCGACTAAATCCATTACCGTTCTGCCCTTTCCCTCACTAGTAGTTGTGGCAAAACCTTTTGGCTTGTTTAGTAATACATAGGCTTTTTTCTCTGGGCTAATTCTAGCACCATCATAGCGTACCTCATCACCTGGTTTTACCTTAAAGCCCATTTCAGTGATGATTTTTCCATTAACCGAAACCAATCCTGTTGCAATATGCACATCAGCTTCACGTCGTGAACACACGCCTGCATTGGCTACATATTTATTCAAACGGATTTGATCTGAATTTCCAGATTTTTTATGTTGCGAATTAGTCTTCTTAACAGGGGTTTTATCTTTGGAATTGATTTTATAAGGCTTGTTACCACCATCAAATTTTGATGGTTTTCCTTTTCCTTTACCGCCTTGTTGTCTGTTCATCACTGTAAATTTTGTGCAAAGATATACCTAATAATTTATGATTGATGATTTTGGGTTAAGGATTTCTCTATTTATTGAACTTCACGGTAGACTGTCTCTCGGTATTCACCTGCAATTGTGTAACGTCCGGTCTGGAATAATGTCCTACCGCATCAAAATTTTGTCGTTCCTCATACACGCGATTAAAGTCAATTGTTTCAATTATTAAACCTGATTTGTGTAAAACGGGTGCAACAATCCATTCGCCGTCTGGTCCAGCTATACAACTACCACCATTGGCTAAAACATCAGGTGCTTTCTCCAAAATTTTATCTAAATATGGTGTGTCTTTTGGAAAATCGTCTTTCGTCATTAAACTGCTCACTGAAATCACAAAACTCCTAGATTCCCTAGCGATAAACCGTGTAATATCTTTGGTATTATGGTCGCTCCCTGGCCAAACGGCAATATGTAAATTTTCACCTAAACCATAAAGCGCAGCTCTGGGAAGGGGCATCCAATTTTCCCAACAATTTAACCCTCCAACCGTAAAATCTTTGAGTTTATGCACTTGTAAACCGTTACCATCTCCTGGTGCCCAAGTTAAACGTTCATCGTAGGTGGGTTGGAGTTTTCTGTGTACAGATTGTATCTTTCCATTGGCATCTATATAAACTAAAGAGGCATAAATACTATGGCCACCACGATCCAATGGCCGCTCAATAATACCTAAATAAATGGCAATTTTGTGTTTTTTAGCTAATTCACAAATCGATTCTAAATCCTCTTCTTCAATAGTAATTGAATTTTTTACATAATGAGCATGTAGCTCTTTATTTACCTTGGTATTCCATTCTGCTCCTCCTGTTAAAGCCAGCCAAAATGGATACCCAGGCACTAAACCTTCCCCAAATACTATTAATTCACAATTTTCTTTTGAAGCATCACGTATAGCCTGTTCTACTTTTTTTAAGGTTTCAACTTTGTTCAACCAAACTGGGGAAATTTGAGCTAGAGCAACTTTTAATAAATTCTGCATTTAAATTCGATTTAAAATAACACTCACATCGATCAGTAATATACTAAATACCCCTGCAAGGATTATAAATTTTAAAATATTGTGTAATATCAAATATTGAATCTTAGTCGTAGATTTCCACAATAATATCATAAAAATTACCAAGAGGAATAAACTTAAATAGAAGAAGAGATACATATACCCTACCTCATAATGAAATAACAATAAATACATTGGCAATAACGTGGCCACTGCTAATAATGTAAGCATAACTTTTGAAGCCCGTTCACCATAGGCCACTGGAATAGTGATGTAGTTTTGCGCGATGTCTCCTTTTATATTTTCGAGATCCTTGGTCAATTCGCGCATTGAAATCATTAAAAATAAAAATATGGCATGCACAAAAATTACGGTTTCAAAATTCTTGTAATACATGAAAATGGCAAAGAACGGCGTGATGGTTAATATAGCTGATGTTAAATTTCCAACAAATGGCAGTTTCTTCAGTCTATGCGAATAAAACCAGATACCGAAGATGTAAATAGAGAAGAATATTACCGCGTTAAAAGACACATAGCTTGCCATTATAACCGCTATAAAATTTAAAACAAAGTAGAAGGATAGTTTTGTATTTTGACTGACCAAGCGATCTAATCTTGACTTTATTGGACGATTGATTAAATCCTTTTCAGAATCATAAAAATTATTGATGATATAGCCCGCAGCAATCGTTGCAGCAGTAGCTAGCACGAGCATCAATAAATTCAAATCAAAAACCACTGTTTTTAAGGGTTTATCATAAGCCAAAATATAAACAGCAGTAAGGTATTGGGCGATGACGATGACCAGAATATTGTAACCTCTGACCACAGAAAACATACTAAAAAACTTAAGAAGAATATGTTTCTGTCTTCTGGAAAGCATATACACAGTTTAATGCCCTTAAAATAAACTCAGGGTAGCATTATTTTTTGAATGAACAATAAAGATAAGAATATTAGAAGTTATAAACGACTTCTAATTTATGATCAGATAATGCTTGTTTTGCTTTGTCTAAATCCTCTGTAAAACCAAGAATATAACCTCCACCACCAGAACCACAAAGTTTTAGATAGTACTCATTGGTTTCGATACCTTTTTTCCAAAGTTCGTGAAAATGCTTCGGAATCATCGGTTTAAAATGGTTTAACACAATTTTAGAGAGTTGCTTGGTATTTCTAAATAAGGATTTAATATCGCCTTTTAAGAAATCATCTACACAGGCATCAGTATGCTTAATAAATTGATTTTTCAACATACTACGGAAGCCTTCCTTCTTCATATTTTCCATAAAAATCTGTACCATAGGAGCAGTTTCACCAATGATACCACTATCTAATAAAAATACGGCACCATTACCTTCGCTTTGTTGGGCAGGAATACCTGTGGCTTCAATGTTATCTTTTGAATTGATAAGTATAGGAATACTCAAATAACTGTTTAAAGGGTCTAAACCTGAGGAACTTCCATGGAAAAACGATTCCATAGCTGAAAATACACCTTTAAGTTTCAATAACTTTTCTCTGGTAAGATTTTCAAGAACGGTAATTTTATCAAAAGCATATTTATCATAAATAGCAGCAACCAATGCACCACTACTACCAACGCCGTAACCTTGAGGAATAGATGAATCAAAGTACATTCCAGAATTTACATCAGCTTTTAATCGCTCAACATCAAAACGAACAATACTATCATCAATATTTTCTAAATGCGCAACAAAACGCTTTAAGCTAGCATTTGATTTTAATGCTTCCTCAGAAGAATTATCATCTTTCTTAAGAGCACCATTGTAGAAACTGTAAGGAATAGAGAGCCCTTTAGAATCCTTTATGATTCCATACTCTCCGAAGAGTAAAATTTTTGAATAAAAAAGGGGTCCTTTCATAATAGCTAACGTGATTTGGAAAACTTGTTTAACAAATATAGTATATTTTTAAACAAAATTATCATTCATTTATAATTTATTAGCCCCCAAACCAATAACGTCGCAAATATACTGTCCATTTTGGCAATATGCAACTAATTCATTCTGAATGAATTCTAAAACCTTTGGTGCTTCACGCTCAGGATATAATACATGTACGTTTGCACCTGCATCTAAAGTAAAACAAACTTTAAAGCCTGTTTGGTTTCTGTAAGCCCAGATTTTATTGATGATTTCCAACGTATTTGGTTTCATCAAAATAAAATAAGGCATACTTGTCATCATCATTGCATGCAACGTAAGTGCTTCGCTCTCAACCAAAGCAACAAAGCCATCTAAATCACCTTCCTTTAATATAGAAATGATGTCTGAAAGGTTTTTATTGGCCTGTTTAAAGCGCTCTTGAGCAAAGGGATGCCCATGCATTAAATTATGTCCAACGGTACTGCTTACTTGCTTTTCGCCTTTATCAACCAATAAAATGGTGTCTTGATAATTTTTAAAAACGTCATGAACCGCGTATGGATATTTTACACCAAATAAGTCCGAACTGTCTTCAATAGCATCATGCTTTCCCCAAACCACTAAATCGCCTTCCAAACTTCTACATGCACTCCCAGAACCTAGGCGTGCTAAAAACGACGCTTTTTTGATGAAGCTGGATTCCTTGACTGCACTCGGAATAACATCAGCCTTTGAAAGTTCTTGTTCAACGCTCATCAAACACAAGGCTAAAGCACTCATTCCCGAAGCTGAAGATGCTATCCCCGAACTGTGAGGAAATGTATTGGATGTTTCTATTTTAAAATGATAGTCTTTCAAAAAAGGCAAATACACCTCAACCCTTTTAAAAAACATTTCAATTTTTGGTTTAAATCCGTCTTCTTTTTTCCCATCCAAAAACACTTCAAATGAAAAGTTATCACTGTCTCCCTTTTTAGTGTAGCTTAAATTAGTTGTTGTTTTACAATTGTTTAAGGTAAAACTAATAGAAGGATTTTCTGGAATTTGATTTTGCTTTTTGCCCCAATATTTCACTAAAGCTATATTACTTGGAGATGACCAAGTAACACTTCCTTTGTCAATTGAACTCTTATATGCTTTTGGTATAAAGTCTTTTTCTATCATAGCAATTATTCTGCCGACAAAGATAATAACTTTACCATTGTGTTATAATTTCTGGCGGTGGCGATAATTTTTAATTTTCTTTCAAAAAAATTATTACTGAATTTTGCTTTTCCATAACCAACAGAACAATAAAAATATACACAACAATCAGTTATTTGAAATTCCTCGTTTGGATAGGACAATTTCGAAATCTCATCAACTTTGGCTTTTTCTGCTTTGGAGAATAGCATCATAAAATAACTCTTTTCCTTTTTTTCCTGTGGAAAAGGGCAATTATCAAAAATTTGTTGTAATTCTTCCGGCATTAGCACTAGAATTGACACTTCAAACCCAAAATGTTTTTTTATAGCATTATGAATCTTTATTTCTAATATTCCTTTATCTTTTTCTGAAGATTGAAAGATAACATTCCCACTTTGAATATAAGTTTGTACTTGCTCTAACTCAGATTTGGAAAGTAATTCACGTAATTCTGCCATGGGAATTTTCTTTTGCCCACTAACGTTTATACCACGAAGTAATGCGATATATTTAGTCATTCTTACCTTTTTTGTTTTTGAGCTCTTGACGTCGCATTGGCATCTTGTCGATCAAGTCAAAAAAAACATTAGCTTGCTCTATTTGGTTTGATTTGTATTTTTTACCTCCATCTAATCCTATCAACGTAATGCTAAAACCTTCGGGATTTTTATTGGTTTTGGACATTTTTTCCACTTGTTTAAAATCATAAAATACGCAAGTTTTTTCAATGCACTTGTAGATGACCAATCTTCTATCTATTAGTTTTTCTTTTTCTTTATTAAGTAAATTGAACTGAGATTCCGCCTTTTGAATATTAGCTTTATCGGCTGAAATCACAATGACACGATTCTCCCATAAATGAGCATCTAAGTTTTGAGACCACACTGTATTTGACAACAAAAAAATTATAACTACATACTTCATTTTATGATGAATTTACAATAGCCATTGCTGCTATATAACCACCTGTCCATGCATTTTGAAAGTTGAATCCTCCTGTAACTGCATCAATATTTAACACCTCGCCTGCAAAATAAAGGTTTTTAATTTTCTTACTCTCAAATGTTTTAAAGTTTACCTCCTTAAGACTTACGCCTCCAGCAGTTACAAACTCTTCTTTAAATGTGCTTTTGCCCTTAACATTGAAAACAGCTTTGGTTAATTGGGTTGCTAGTTGTTCGAATTGTAATTTATTAATATCTGCCCATCGGGTTTCAATCTGTATTTGGGATGCTAAAACCAATTTATGCCACAAACGTTTTGGCAAATCAAATTGCGTAGATTTATACACTGCTTTTTTAGCCAAATCCTGTTTTAAGACCTTTAAAACTTCTAAACAATCTTCAAAGGACTGTTTGATAAAATTAACTTCAATCTGAAATTTATACTCCAGTTTAGCCAATTCTAAAGCACCAAAAGCGGATAGCTTTAAAATAGATGGTGCACTCATGCCCCAGTGCGTAATCAATAAAGGGCCTTCGCTCCATAAATTGGTTTCTAAAACCTGTATGGCAACATCTTTTGCAACAACACCAGGGATATCTTTAATGCGCTCATCTTCAATATTAAATGTAAATAATGACGGTACAGGCTGTGAAATGGTATGTCCTAAACCTTCCAGTAAATTCCAAATTTTGGGATTACTTCCCGTTGCTATCAAAACTTTTTCTGCTGAAAATAAACCTTGCGTTGTTTCTACTTTAAAATCGCTTTCTTCTTTATTAATTGATTTCACAGAATGGTTATAAAATACCTCAACACCAAACTTTTCAGCTTCATTTAAAAAACAATCGATGATGGTTTGTGACGAGTTTGTAACTGGAAACATTCTGCCATCATCTTCTATTTTTAGAGCCACACCCCTTTTTTCAAACCAATCAATGGTATCGCCCGTCATAAACTTGTGAAAAGGCCCTAATAACTCTTTTTCACCACGGGGATAATTATGAACTAGTTCAGAAGGTATAAATTCAGCATGTGTTACATTACATCGTCCGCCACCAGACACTTTTACTTTACCTAAACCTTCTTTTCCTCGTTCTAAAATAGCAACTTTTAACTTGGGGTTTTGCTCCGCAACGTTAATGGCTGCAAAAAAACCTGCAGCACCGCCCCCAATGATAATTACGTCTTTCTTAGCCATTATTTTGCTATGGGTCTTACCAATCCTTCCTGCGCTACTGAAGCTATTAATTTTCCATCTCTAGTAAAAATATGTCCTCTTGCAAACCCTCTCGCCATAGCTCCACTGGGCGATTCCATATCGTAAAGCAACCAATCTGAAAAATCAAAATCCCTAAAAAACCACATAGAATGATCTAAACTGGCGGTCTGTGTATTGCCCCAATGAGCTTTACTAGCATGAGGATTTAAAGTAGACACTAAAATATTATAATCTGAAATGTAGGTTAAAATTTGTTGTTTTGTGGCTAAATCTAAATTTTCAATATTACCCTTCAGTTTAAACCACACCTGATGTTTTGGAGGCAAATCTTTAGGTTGTAAAGGGTTGGCAAAAGCCGTTGGTTTAAATTCTATTGGGCGCTTAACTTCTAAAAACGATTTTAAGCCCTTTGGAAGTGCATCTCCAAACTCTTTACGCATATCAGTCCAACTTAACAAATCCTCTGGAGGTTTTACATTTATCGGCATTTCAATTTGATGCTCATAACCTTCCTCTTTTTTATGAAATGAAGCCGATAAGATAAAAATTGTAGTCTCTTTTTGATGCGCCGTTACGCGTCTTACAGAAAAACTTCCACCATCCCTTACCTTACTAACGTTGTAGGTAATAGGACATTCCAAATCTCCAGCTTCCAAAAAAAACGCATGCATCGAGTGTAAAATTCTTTGATTTGTAATAGTTCTACTCGCTGCATTTAAGGCTTGTGCCAGCACCTGCCCGCCAAAAACAATGGGACTGCCCACTGTCTTACTCACACCATTAAAAGCATCATCACTTATTTTATCTAAAACTAAAAGATTAAGTAAATCATCTACTGTTGTCATAGGCACACTTTTTCAGCATAAAACTATCAATTAAAAAAGGCATTTCCCATATTTTATAAATAGTTTATGATATTTAATTTTCATTTGGGTCCCTAAGTTGTAATTTTGAGATAGATAAAAAAATAAAGATGTACCAAATACAAAAATTACTTTTAATTTTCATTTTGTTTAATGCATGCCAAACCGGCAAATTAAGTGTAATTGCAGATTTACCAAAAAGTTTAAAAGAAGCTTCAGCTATTGAGACAGTAGTAAATTCTGATTTATTATGGACCATTGAAGATTCTGGAAACAAAAACAATATCTATGGATTGAATACGAATGGCGACATCATAAAAGATATTGATATAAAAAACTCCAGTAATATTGATTGGGAAGATTTAACTTCTGATAAAGAAGGCAACCTGTACATTGGTGATTTTGGAAACAATAGTAAAAATAGAGACGACTTCACCATTTACAAAATATCTGATTTGAGCGATGATAAAACCAACGCACAACGCATCAACTTTATGTTACCTAAGGATGTGAAGCCTAAAGACTTTGAAGCGTTTTTTATTTGGAATGGATTTTTCTATGTATTTAGTAAAGAAAACAAATCCAGCATGCTATTTAAGGTACCTAATAAAGTTGGGCTACACACCGCTATTTTAGTTAAAGAGTTTAATCTAGATGGTAAAAACCATAGGATTACTTCGGCCGACATCAGTGATGATGGTAAGACCATAGTATTATTAAACCATGATAAACTTTGGAAAATTAGCAATTTTAAAGGTGATAACTTCTTCGATGGAAAAATTGAAGAACTAAAATTTGACCATAACTCCCAAAAAGAAGGTATTTGCTTTATAGATTCTAAAACAGTTTACATCACTGACGAAAGAGATAAGGGTGATGGCGGAAATCTTTATGAGTTCAAACTCAATTAAACCGTAATTCCCGAATGGGTTTTAATCACATTTAAAATATCTTTCTTTTGCAATACACCTGATTGCCTCCATTTAGGTTCTCCATTTACAAAAAGAATCATGGTAGGCACGCTTCTTACTTGATATTTCATTGCTAAAGGATTGTTTTTATCAATATCAATTTTCACAACTTTTACAGCATCTTCCACCTCATCTTTTACCTCTTTAAGAATAGGTAACAATGCTTGACATGGTCCGCACCAAGTTGCAAAAAAATCTACTAACACTACTTTTTCTGAATTTATGATATCGTTAAAACTACTTTTCATTTATTTATGCTTTTATATAGTTTTTTAGACGCAAAACACGCAAATAAATTACATTTACAATAGTGGATACCTTGAAATAAGATTAGGATAACACATTCTGTTAAAATCCAAACCCTAGTTTATACGCCGACAATAAACCATAGTAGTATAATTCATTCTAAACTTTTGGAAGATTAGTAATTTAAAGGTAATAATTTCTTAGATGAAAAAATAGAAGAATAAAAATTTAATCCTAACTCTAAAAAAAGGTATATGATTTTAAAAACCACTCAAAAGTTTTCATTACTAAAGAAAGAACTTAGGGCAATGAAGGAAATCTACATGGATTTGATTTAAACTAGTCAAGTAGCTTATACATCTTTATGTAGCTGTAATTGATTTCACCTATATGCTTGTACACCTGTTCATTATCTTGAAATTCTCCCCAATCAAAATTACGTTCAATAGTTGAGTCTTCATATTGATTTAATAAATCTTCTGAAATTAACAAATATTCATCTTCTTTTATATCATTCTTCAATAATCGATGTGCAATTATAACATCCTCTCCCATAAGCTTTATGCGGTTTCCTATTTGGACAGATTCTACATTTTCCCCATAATGCAATATGATTTTCAATCCTAATTTAGGAATATTATCAATACCCTTTTCTTCACTATACTTTTTTGTTAAAACATCTAGTTGATTATAGAATTGTGAAAAAAAAGTTTTGCACTGATCAATTAAATCTACAAAAGGTGGGAGCTGTCCTTTTCTAAAAAACAAAACAGCGTCTCCTTCAATTTCAGATACTTTTAAATTTATTTCGTTAGCGTAAATAATCTCATTTAACAACGAGGGAATAACTCTTGCACTTAGTTCAATATCAGTGTCACTCATAAAACGAGTAAACCCACTAATATCGGGTATGCATATTAAAGTTGACTTTGAAACCATGCAATTATATATATTAAAATCCGAAACCTAATCTGAAGGCTAAACGTAAACCATCATCACTATTAAAAGCCGAAATATTTCCAGTAAGTATATTAGCCATGTTGATGAACATACCGCCACCAAAAGAATTATTCCATTTTTTTGAGTTATCATCTTCTAGCCAAACCCTACCATAATCAACACCACCGTATACACCAAGATATAGTGGAAACCAACCTGTTTTAACTTGTGTTAAATTTAGTCGTAAATCTGTACTTTGCGCAAAAGCTCGTTTACCTGTAAATCGTTGATTTCTATAACCTCTTAAACCATTATTAGCACCTAATGTAGCGCCTTGATAAAACTCAAACTCATTGCCAAAATTTATATGACCAATAAAGTTTGTAGCTAATACTAAATTACCGCTTGGAATTAACTTATAATCAAAACCCATTTTTGGAATGACATAAGAAAACCCTTTTTCAGTAGATACATTGTTTTTGTAACCTGCTTGAAAACTCAATTGAAAGCCCAAAGTTGGAAATGCCTCTCTATCCTTGTTTTCGTAACTATACTTGGCATCAAAACCCCAAAAATCTTGTTTATCAAACAAAGGATTATCCTCAGGTAATGTCTCTATAAACCTATTTTCAGTTCGGGCTACTTCATTAGATTCGTATAATAAACTTAATTTTACTTCAGAACCAGAATAACCACGCCAAACCATGGCTGGCATAGCTCTAAATGTTCTAATTTTAACGCGATTATAATCTAAATCAACATCTAAACCATCATTTTCTTCTGCCTCTGGATTTAAGGTTTCATTTCCGAAGCCAAAAAAGTTTGTAGCATAATTTGGACTATTATATTGAATATCTACTCCAAAATTTACATTTTGAAAAAAAACATTGGCAAACTCTCCACCATAATTAAAATTAAACCCATTGGTTGCAAAAAAGTATTCTGCTTTTAAACTATGCCTTGATGAAAATGGATTACGCTCAAAATTATAATTGGTTTTAGTAAAGGCTGCACCAATTTTAAATCCATCGTCGGGGTTTGCTCCTAAACTAGGTAAAATCTGTGTGGTACTGTTTTTTAGCTTTTTGTAGTTGTAAACATTTGTATAATAGTTATCTGTTAATCTACGGCTACCCTTATTGGTTTTAAAGGTATTTGGTTTTGATTTATAATCGTAGTACTTAATTTTATTACCATTTTTAATATCATAGGTATCATTGTTTTGTCCGCCCAACAATAATACTTTTATATACTTATCACTTTTACCATAAACATGAAAAACATCATCATCATCCAAAGCATAAATCCAAATTTCTTTGGTTTCTGATACATTATAAGTACGCTCTATAAATACATCTGCCTTTTTATCATCTTTAATACGATAACCTGTAACTTTTGTTTGCCCATTTGGTAAGCGCTCAATATCAAACCAATCGTCTTTGTTGGTTCCTTTTATCACAGCCAAGTTATTAATAAGTTTAAAATAACGATCTGAGATTTTTTGTAGATTTCCTCTTCTAGCTTTTAATTTCCTCTTAATCTCTTCAACAGTTTCATCTCTTACTTCTTCTGGCATATTTAAAAAAGATTTCTCAATAACCTCATCCGTTATGCCCTCTTGAATAATTTTTACTTGTGCATCCCAAACCTCTTTGCCAGAACGTTGTATAAGCTCCATATCTAGCGGGTATGGTTCTACATTTACACTCTTTACATCCTTAAGATCCTCACTGTAAGGCCTGAGTAAACGTGCAGCTGGTATTAATGCAATGGCCGACTTTAATAATGCGCCATCTCCCATGATTGAAAATGCCTGATCCCTATCTCTTGGAAGCGGTCTATAAACTTTCTTGCCATTTTCTTTAAATTCTATCCAGCGCCATTGGTCATGATGACGATCCCAGTCTCCAATAAGCATATCGAATAAACGTGCACGTATATAAGATGCTTCATCAATAATAATATCTTCATCTTTGTGGAGGCGTTTCATCATATCATCAGTACCTTCTATTTCATTTTGAAAACCAAAACTTGCTAAATCGCCATGTCCTTCAGAAGTATGTTCTTCAATCATATACAGTTCGTCACCAAAGTCCCCATTATAATCACCTAGAGCCTTTTGTTTTGGCACATAATATAAAACTGGATTTGTGTGATAAACACCCACAGCATCAGATAAATCTCCAATCACAAAAGGTGCATAAGGATGAGAACCGGTAAACACATCAAGCAATAGCTTTTCAATTGCTGTATCTTCAAATTGCCCTTCTATATATTGATCTTTAAATACAACAGCCTGTAAATACTGTAGCGCCTGTTTGCGTAAAGCACGCATTACATATTGCGCTCCATTTTTATCCTCTAAGCGCAAGGATTTGGATTGGTTTCCTCCTCCTTTACGTACAGGCTTTAAACCTCCGAAAAGCGTATCTAAATTTACGGTTGGCGCTTTAACTTTAGAACTAAAATATTTGCGATAGCGCTCTCCCCAGAAAAACTCTTGAGATTTTGAGGCATTGGTCTCCTCAGGTGTATATATGGATGCCAAAACTGTTTCTGGAAAGTCGGTTTTATACGCCATTACTGGATTTAAATCTTTTCTAAAAACTTCACTTTCAAAAACTATTTTTTCATCTGTTACAGAATAAAACCGAACATAAGAAGAACCATCCTTAAAAACATCAAGTCTAGCATATCCTGGTGTTCCATATGAAAATAGACCCGCTCCAACATTTCGCGTTGGTGTTTTCTTGGATCCAGAACCACTTACTATTTGCTTTAAATTATCTTTTTCTAAATACTGTAAACTATGTTCGTGCCCTGATACAAAAACCACTTTTTCATTTTCTTGTGCCAGCGTAACCAAACGCTGCTTTAGCTCATTATAATGCTTATTTTGCAAGTCTACATTAGACAAACCATTAGTTTTTCTAAACACATTAATTAATGTTCCAATAACAGGAAGTGGTTTCATATGACTTTTAAAACTAAACTGACCGCCATGTGGCCCATTAACAAACATTGGGTGATGGATAGCAACAATAGTCGTTTTGTTTCTTGCTTTTTTTATAAGACTGCTAAACTCTGCTAGAAAAGCATCTCTAGTTTTTATTTCACATTCGTCATTTATAGTTGGCTTGTTATTCCAATTTGTAATGTACCATTGGCTATCAACTAAAATAAGTTCAATATCTTCAGTAACATGAATTTTCTCAATAGGACAACCATTTTCAGGTAAAAATGTGTTCTTACCTAATGCATCTTCAACAAATTTTTCTTGTCGCTTTAAACCCTTAACACCGGAATACCAATCATGATTACCTGGAATAAAAACAGTTCGTCCTTTAAAATTTTTGGCTACATCAGTTTGCGCTCTTATATATCTTTCTGCAGACGCTCTATGTTTATTATCCTTATCTGGAAAACCAATAGGATAAATATTATCACCTAAAAATATGGCTGTGCTATTTTTAGTAGCTTCACTTAATTCTTTTTTAAACGTATTTAAAACTTTGGTAGATTCTCCTAATTCGTAATTGCCGGCGTCACCTAATAGGTAAAACGAATGTGCTATATCTTTATTTGGAAAACTAGGTTGCGAAGCTTCATCCTTGTATTGTGGTTTATAGGTAGCACAGGCCTGAAAAACACAAATGAGAATTAACGAAACAAATACTTTTTGAAATTTCATTTATTAGTGGATTAATTCCTAAAGATAATAATTAGAATTTGATTTAATTCCAATGTAATTGACTACGTTCTTCCCAATAGGCTTGTGGGGCAATCTTTAAGCTTTTTAATGTAGAAAGCTCTTCTTCTGAAAGTTTAAAACTAAGTGCTTTAATGTTGGCTTTAAGTTGATGAACATCAGAAGCACCGCTTAAAACATAGTTTGGTTCTAAGCTATCCATTACAAATCGCAATGCGATGGCGTCAACGCCTACTTGATACTTTTTTGATAAACTCTCTAAAACTTGATATGCTTCTGAATAATTATTAAACCTATTATTTGGAAAGACGCGACCATTAGCCAACCCTTCCTTTATGATAATGGTTTTACCCTCTGATAACGTCTGTTTTAAAACTTTGAAAGCACCTTGTTCAAAAACATTATATGTCACTTGAAAACTATCGAATATAGCTTCATTTTCAATTTTAGTGTTTGCTGCTGAAGCTATAACTTCTTTTTGATTTGCGCCACTTGTAGTAATACCTATTTTTAGACCAGTGGCTTTTTTAATGCGATAGAGTTGATTTAAAACCGCTTTATTCTCGAGAATGCCACTTTCAAAGGTTGCAGAATGTACTTGATAGTAATTTAGATTGGGTAGTAAGTGTTTTGAAACCTCCCATTGCTCTTGCAACTTATTTAATGAGTGTTCTTTTATTTCGTGCTTGCCATTGTAACCTAATTCCCAATTTGCTACATAAGTATAGCCCCATTTTGTACCTAGAATAGCATCTTTGTAGGCTCTAGAATCATTCCACTCCTGTAAAAACCTTTCTCCTTTTCCGTAAGACGGCGCTGTATCAAAATAACGCATACCAAGTTTATAAGCTTCATCTAAAACAGAAAATGTGTTTTGTTTAAAAGCAGATTCTGATTTATCAATGGCGGCATTATCTCTAATATTTATATATTCTGGTCTGCCCAAAGCAGCTAAACCTAACCCAATTTTGGTAGTAACTTTACTCATTAATTGATGACTTCTGTTTCAATAATAGTTTCTGACAGCAATGTACGATGCACAGGACATTTAGATGCTATTTCTTTTAGTTTTATTTTCTGAGCTTCATCCAAATTACCGACAAATTTTAGACGTTTTTGTAAGTGGTCGATACGTTTTGGCTCCTCTAAATCCAGCATTAAATCATCACTATGCTTTTTTGAATATGTAATGTAGGCATACACTTCTTGTAGGTCCCATTTTTTGCGTTCCGCATACATTTTTAAAGTCATTACGGTACACGCTGCTAATCCTGCACTTAAAAAATCGTAAGGTGATGGGCCAAAATCGTCACCTCCTATGCTTCCTGGTTCATCAGCAGTAAAATGATGGTTTTTTGTTTGTATGGACGTTGTAAAGTTATCTTCAACCAAATTAAGGTGTGCTACCAGTTGCTCACCTTTTGTCTCAAGGATGGTATTCTCCTGTGGCTCAAAATAACGATCTGCCCAAGTACCAATAACATTGCCAACATACTTACTATCTTTTGAGTTTGATAATAAATGATCGGCATCATCCAAACTCACAAAACTTTTAGGGTGATGCGCATTATGGTATAGCTCGTGTGCATTATTTATACCCACAATACCATCAAAAGGTGCGTGCATAATAAGCAATGGTTTCCTTAGATTTTTCATAATTTCTAGTAGATTAATTTTATCAAAATCTTCAACAAAATCGTTATTAATTTTAAATGGTCTTCCTCCAATATTAATTTCAACTTCGCCTTTTTGTTTCACTTCTTCAATACCGTGAGAAAACAAGTGTTTTACATGACTAACGGTTGATGGTGCTCCTACCGTAGCCACCGCTTTTATATTCTCTAATTTTGACGCTGCAACTATTACTGCAGCACCACCAAGCGAATGGCCTACCAATAACCCCGGCGCTTTATAATGTTGTG
This sequence comes from Hyunsoonleella flava, assembly GCF_004310325.1. Classification (GTDB taxonomy): domain Bacteria; phylum Bacteroidota; class Bacteroidia; order Flavobacteriales; family Flavobacteriaceae; genus Jejuia; species Jejuia flava. The sequence continues at coordinate 125,932 of NZ_SIRT01000002.1, read as the reverse complement.
TAACGTAATCATTTACAGCAATTAAATCGTCTACATTGGCCGAGAAATAGCTGTCTGCAAACTCACCTTCACTTCGTCCTAGCCCCGTAAAATCAAACCGCACCACGCCAAAACCGTGAGCTGTTAAAGCTCTACTAATATTTTTTACTGCCGTTAAATTACTATTACAGGTAAAACAATGCGCAAAAATGGCAAAGTAATGTGGTTTTTGGTCTGCTGGTAATTCTAAATAGGCTTGTAATTTATGACCCTTGGTGTTTTGTATGCTTAATCTCTCGCGATTCATCTTTTAAGTGCTTTAGTTTGTTTTGATTTGTATATTTTGAAAATCTTTTAAGTAGTGTTAGTAGCTTAGGATTGATAAAACTTTCACAAAAAGGTTTTTTAGGGTTTTTGTAATAGTAATTTTGAATTTGCGCTCTTGAAGCTCTAAACTTATCAAACGGTAATACTTGCGTTATTAATTCATTTTGAAACTGAAATTGTAATAGCTCTAATTGTCCTGTAGCCTCATGTTTTTGTGCTTCTGAAAACGTATATATCGCAGAACGATACTTGTTGCGCATGGAATGGTTTGATGTACTTTTATGTGTATGCAAATGAATTTCAATAAGCACGCCTAATGAAATTTTTGCAGCATCAAAATGAATGATTACTGCTTCTGAAAACTCACTATTTTCATCAATGGAAGCTACAAAACCTTGCTCTACTTTTATAACACCAAGCAACGATTGAAATACAGCTTCTGTACACCAATGACAACCGCCACCAAATGCTATTTTTGTTTCTGTATGCAATACTTTTTTTTAAACTTTAAATAAAAGGTTCTTCAAATCTTAAAAAATGGCAGGTATAGCCATTTGGGTTTTTTACTAAATAATCTTGATGATAATCTTCTGCTTTCCAAAAGGTAGACCACGGCTCTAAAGTAGTAACTACCTTATTATCCCATTTACCAGAAGCATTTACGATGTTAATCATTTCTTCAGCAATTTGTTTTTCTTCTTCATTTTGATAAAAAATTGCTGAACGGTAACTTGAACCCCTATCGTTACCTTGCCTATCCACTGTTGTGGGATTATGCATTCTAAAGAAATAATCTAGTAATTCCTTAAAAGAAGTTTCGTCAGGATTATATGTGATTTCGATACCTTCGGCATGTCCTGGATGGTTTTTGTAAGTGGGGTTATCATTATCTCCACCTTGGTAACCTACTTCTGTATCAACAACTCCCGGGCGTGTTCTAAATAAATCTTCCATTCCCCAAAAACAGCCTCCTGCTATGTATGCTTTTTTATAATTGCTCATGGTTTTATTTTTTAAATTCTGTCTTAATCTATTTGAGTTTTATATGTGTTAAAAAATCAATTACTTTTTGCTCTGGCATTTCGCATGGTTTTAATAATGCTTTACTAGTTGTTATGTAATAATTTAAACTAATAAAATTAGTTCCTTTTAGCTCTTTGGCATATATTTTAAACGATTTTCCATTATTAAATACTGATTTAGTAATGCCATATTTCGCATCTCTATAAACACCTTCGGAATAACCTTCTGGAATATGTTCTATGAAACTTAACAACTCCATTACGAACTACAAGAGAGCATAGAACAGCCTACTTTATGGCGCGCCCAATCTGGTCGTTTTGCAAACCATTTTTCATATTTTGGTTGTTCTTCATAGGGGTTTTTAAGCATTTGAAACAATTCATCTATTAACTGATAGTCACCTTTATCCGCAGCGTCAATAGCTAATTGAGCCATGTAATTTCTCAACACATATTTTGGGTTTACTGCGTTCATTTTTAACTGACGTTCTTTATCAGATAAGGTTTCCATTTGTAATCTTTCAGTATACATCATAAACCAATCATTCCAACGTTTTTTAATATTACCAACAACTTCATCAGGTTTATAAAATGCACTTTTAATCGCTGCAACTTCTTTTGAATTTTCCCTCTTTATATTGGATAAGCTTCTAAAGAAAATCGTCATATCTGTTTCTGTAAGATGTAAAACATCTTCAAGCTCTTGTATTAGTTTTTGATCATTTTCATCTTCAATAGCTAGCCCTAATTTAGAGCACATCATTTTCAATGATTCATTTTCAAAATCGGTTTTATATTGATTCAATATCTCTTCTAAAGGTGATGCTTCTTCAATGAGTGGATACAATGCATTGGCTAATTGCAATAAATTCCAAAGTCCAATATTAGGTTGGTTGCCATAGCGGTAGCGCTTATGCTGCCTGTCAGTAGTATTAGGTGTCCAACCATAATCGTATCCTTCTAACCAGCCATAAGGCCCGTAATCTATAGTTAAACCTAAAATTGACATGTTATCGGTATTCATCACACCATGCACAAAACCTACACGCTGCCATTGTATTATCATGTTTAATGTACGATGAGCAACTTCTTTAAAAAATGCGATATAGGTGTCTTTTGAGGGCTCTCCTAAATTTGAAAAATGATACTTAATGGTGTAATCCACCAAGACTTTTAAGTTTTTATCATCTTGTCTGGCAGCAAAAATTTGATAGTTTCCGAAGCGTAAAAACGATTCGGCTGTTCTGCAAACAATAGCTCCTTTTTCATAAGCAGGATTCCCATCGTACATAACATCACGTAATACCTGATCTCCCGATAAGGCTAAAGACAAAGCTCTTGTGGTTGGCACGCCTAAATGAAACATGGCTTCGCTACATAAATATTCCCGAATGGAAGAGCGTAATACCGCTAAACCATCCGCATTTCTGGAATATGGTGTTTCACCAGCACCTTTCAGCTGTAATTGCCAGTTTTTACCTTTATTTTCTACTTCGCATAAATTAATGGCACGACCATCGCCCAATTGTCCAGCCCAATTCCCAAATTGATGTCCGCCATAACACATCGCATAAGGCTTTGTTTCTTCTAAAACTTTATTTCCTGTGAATACTTTTAGAAAATCATCACTTTTGGTATCCTCTTTTGACAATCCTAAAGAATCAAGCATCTCTGGTGATACATGCAACAACTCAGGTTTTTTAGTCTGTTTAGGTGTTACGTACGAAAAACAAGCCTCAGAAACCTGTCTTCTAGAATTTTCTAGAATAGGATCTGCTGGTAGTTCTTTATTAAATTTATCTTTTATATTCAGTTTCATAACAATTTTTCAAGCCATTTATTTAAATCTCTATCCGAAGGGTTTCGTAGTTTTTTTTCTCCAATAGTAATTGTTGGAAAATTGAGTCTTCGGTTTTCATACAAGTCTCGCAACGCTTCCGCAGCTTCTTCGCTCTGTTTGACATCTAAAAATTCATACTTCAAATTTAAGGCTTCTAAAAATTTTTTATAGTATCGACTTTTATGGCATCTTTTGGCGCCATAAAGTTTTATTTCTGGTGTCATAGCCTATCTCAATTTATCCTTATAAAGCTCTCTCAGTTTTTTTAATTTAGGAGCAATTACAATACTGCAATAGCCTTGTTCTTTATTGTTTTTGTAATACTCCTGATGATGTGCTTCTGCCTTATAAAATATTTTTAAAGGTGCTATTTCAGTAACTATTGGGTTTTCATAATAGGGCGCAATTTCTTTTACCACAATTTCGGCAATCTCTTTCTGCTGCGCATTGCGATAGTAAATCACAGAACGATATTGGGTTCCTCTATCTGCACCTTGTTTATTCAATGTAGTGGGATTATGTGTAGTCATAAACATCACCAAAATCTCTTCATAAGAAATGATTGCGGCATTAAAAGTGATTTGTACCACTTCGGCATGTCCTGTTAAGCCAGAACATACTTCTCTGTATGTGGGATGCCCAGGAACTGTTCCTCCAGAATAGCCTGACACTACATTTTCAACACCCTTTAGTTCTTGAAATATCGCTTCTGTACACCAAAAGCAACCGCCACCAACCGTGGCGGTTTGCAAAATTTTATTGCTCATTTGAAACCTCCGTCTCTAATTGCATAGATTCAGAATTAATGCAGTATCGCAATCCGCTAGGTTCTGGGCCATCAGGAAACACATGCCCCAAATGGGCATCGCAAGTATTACACATTACCTCAACACGCACCATTCCAAAGGCTGTATCCTTCTCATATTTAATAGCATTTTCGGTAATAGGTTGTGTAAAACTGGGCCATCCTGTGCCAGATTCAAACTTAATAGTAGAATCAAACAATGGTGTATTGCAACACACGCAATTGTATTTTCCAGCTTCGTGAATACTGCACAACGCTCCACTGTGTGGGCGTTCAGTACCTTTTAACCTTGTAATTCTAAATTGCTCTGGAGTTAATTGGGCCCTCCACTCTTTTTCGGTTTTCTCAACTCTTCTGTCTGGAATAGGATTTCCATTTACAGAAAAACTAATGACTTCTTTCCAAGTTAGCATATTTTTTGTCCTTTCTTTGTTAAATTAAATATATGCTTTCAAAGTTGAAATTTGGTCGTACTTATTGCCAAAAACTTACATTTTCAATATGTGAAATCAATTCTGAAAGCATTATTGAAATTTACGACAAATAACGGTGTTTTACACACTTAATTTTAATGTAATCAAAGTTTAGTATTTTTACTCAAAATCGTACTTCAGAATGAATACTCTTATTGATAAAACTGAAAATTTTGTAACTAAATATTTAAATGACAATCTTGATTCTTCATTTGTTTACCACAATATTGCACACACACAGCGGGTTGTTGGCAAAGTTTATGAACTTATTGAAGATGAATCGATTGTTATAAGTGACAACGAAAAAGAACTTCTTATTGTTGCGGCATGGTTCCATGATACAGGCTTCACCAAAACCATCGAGAACCATGAAAAAGAAAGTGTAAAAATTGCTGAAGGCTTTTTAAAATCTGAAAACGTTTCGAAAGCAGATATTGAAATGATTTCGAAAATTATTTTAGCAACCGAAATGGGATATGAGCCTAAAAATCTTTTAGAGGAGCTAATAAGAGATGCTGATTGTGCGCATGTATCAAGTAAAAAATACGAAGATTACACAGCCCTATTAAGAAAAGAATGGGAACTTACACTTAATAAAAAAATCTCGAAAACGGAGTGGCTTGAGGAGAATATTAATTTTTTAACCAACCATACGTTTTATTCACCACTAGCAGCTAGCAAATGGGAAAAACGAAAAGGTAAAAACTTAGCTAACCTTATTCAGAATCAAAATAAAATTAAGGCAAGTACTGAAAAACTCAAACAGAAAAAAGCGGAGCTTAAGTTTAAAAAAGAAAAACTAGATTTACCTGATAGAGGAATAGAAACCATGTTTAGGGTCGCCTTGAGAAACCATATCACATTAAGCGATATTGCAGACACAAAAGCCAACATTTTACTTTCTGTAAATGCTATTATAATTTCGGTAGCACTTTCTAATTTACTGCCTAAACTTGATAACCCATCAAATACTTATTTAATTTATCCTACACTTATTTTCCTAGGATTTACTGTAGCTTCAATAGTGTTATCAGTTTTAGCCACACGACCAAATGTAACTAAAGGACAGTTTACAAAAGAAGACGTTGCTGATAAAAAAGTGAATCTACTATTCTTTGGTAATTTCCACCAAATGAGTCTTAAGGATTTTGAATGGGCTATGGGAGAAATGATGCAGGATAAAGATTATTTATACGGTTCGCTTACTAAAGATTTATACTTTTTAGGACTTGTTTTAAATAGAAAATACAACCTTTTGAGAACCACTTATACCGTATTTATGGTTGGCATTGTAGTAAGCGTAATTGCTTTTGGAGTTGCCTTCGCAACTAGCGGTGCAGCCTAAAACTCTAAGCTTTAATCTCTTTCATTAAATCGTCGTAAGTATAAAACGCTTTATCATCTTCATGCTTATGATACAATACGCTTACCCTAATGGCTTTCAGCCCAGTTACTGCTTGTAAATCTTGTAATTCAACTATTTCAATATCATCATCTAAATAGTTCTTGGACTGCAAGAATTTAATGTAACTTAAATATTCTATCTCATCTTGCTTTTGCGAGTACACAATGCTTATTTTTCCCTTTTGCGTAACACGTTCAGTTGTGCCCTTTATGTAGGCCTTATCTACTCGCTTTTTAACTATTTCGTAACGTGCATTGTAGGTACCATCAACATCAAACTGTTTTTCATCCATTCTAAAACTGATAGATAGAGGTTGATTAAACACCAAGACCATGGAGGCTACATCTAAAGCTACTGGAAAATCTGATTGCATTTGATAATAGGCATTTTCCATTTCGCACATTACTTGCAATTGCCATAATCTAAGATTATAGAGATAAATCTTATTGAAACTCTCCTCTTTGGTGATAGATTCGCCGATGTACATATTATGCTCCACACCATCAGTTTTAAATCTCTCAAAATAATGTGGATACATTTGTTGCGCTTCTTCTTGCTTTTTATCAAGCAATGCAGCCATTTCCACATTTATCTTAGCTATCGTTTCATCATAATCCTTTCGATGCTTATAAAGTACATTTACCTTATCATCAATACTCGTATAATAATTTTCAATATCTAATTTTAGCTCTGGAATTGAATTTAAGTGCTGCAATAAAGGTTCGATATCTTCTTTAAAAAAAGACGAAATTTGTTGTTCGCTATCTACTTGAAAATTCTCGTTCAACCCTTTTTGAAACTCATCAATCTGATAAATAAACTGTTCGTAAATTGGAATAGCTTCAATATCGAGTGCGCTTCTCAAAATACGTTTTGCTGCCTTCAACTGTAAGCCTAAATCCTCTCTCGTAGCACTATTCCTAGCCTCAGAAGAGCCTTTTATATCTATTTGCCCATAAAGCGGATATACATTATCAAATGCTATCTTTTTAAAAGACGCATCTTTGCCTTCCATCTCATCCCGAATGTAATTCTTAGCCTCCTTCGCAAAACGCCAATGCACACTTGAATGTATGGAGGTGCATTCTTTTTGAATAATAGCTTCAATTAGATTTTCCTCATCCTTTTTTGAACGTTCGACAGCCGAAACTATAAACGGCATAATATCAATAAGCTTGTTGGCATTTATGCTATTTAGTACACGAGGTGTGTTTGAGACAATTTCCATCACTCCCATGAGGCCGTCATCATTGGCTATCGGTGCAAATATGGCACTTTTAAACCCTTGTTTGTGAAGCACTTCAACCTGAGGGGCAAAACCTCCTTTTGCTTTTTCATAAACCCCATCTACATCCGATATTGAGAAATATTTGTTCTCTTTAATCAAACGATTATAAGACCATTTACATAAAGAACTATTACATTCTAAACGCTCAGCATCCCCGAGTAAATAACTATTAATACCTACGCCGTAAACACGTTCAAAAACATTTTCTTCTTCATTGTAAATAGAAAAACCAACTTGTAAATCATTAATTCCTAATAAAGACCTGAAAACGTCATGAAACTCGTGCATGAAATTTTCGTCCTTTCTTTTATCTTCTCCTATCAAATTAGATTTGATATTGGAAATGGATTGGTCTTCGGTAACATCAAATATATTTGAAATTACAAAGCCTTTGAAAATATAACTGTTTGGAGGAAATTTTTCTTTCCATATATCTAAATTCTCAAAATTATCTAGAAGTAACTTGTAGTCTTCCTCTGTGATTTTTTTTGCTTTTTCCGTTGGTAATATTTCACAAAAATCGGCATTGTATGTTATTTTGTAAAATCGGTTTACACCGTTTACATCGGGAATTTCATAGTAAAAGGGACGCTTAAAATTCAAGTTGTATCCATAACAAAAATTTAAAATCACCGTACAGGCAATAATGTAGCGATGGTCATCTGGCATGTTTTTGATATTCAACTCAAAATCATCACCGGCAGTTTTTATTATGTTTTTAAAGCGTTCAGACGAATTAAAAATTAAATCATGAAAAGGTACTGAAGCAGTTTTAATTTCATTTCTCGTTAAAACTGGAGCAAAAGAATCTTGGAGGATAATACTTATCTCTTTCTCTCTATCCTTTAGGATTTTAGTATCGCTAAATCCATCTCTAAGTTCAGGGTAGGGTTTTGCTGTTTTTAACACACGCTTTGCCTTTGCCGAAAGAAACTCATCTTCGCTTTCAGCTAGCTTTTCATAATGCTCAAGTATCTTGTTAAAGCCTACTTTTAGCATCATTGGCGATTCGATACTATCGTTAATATCCATAATCCTATGTGATTCCGTGAGTAACAAATTTACGAATTATTGCGTTAGTCGTTTTAAAGAAGACTTACTAACACCAAAAATGTTACAGGAATTTATGTTAATTTTTCGTATTTCTGAAAAAAATAAAATAGCCGAAACGGTATCTGTAGACAGAAAGATTTAATCAATCAAATAGCAAACTCATTTCAATGAGTACAGGCAAATGATCCGACGGATATTTGCAATCCTTAGAATCGCTAAGGACCGCATATTTTTTTACTTTGATAGTTTTTTTACTAGTAAAAATATAATCGATTCTTCGAGTAACAGGTTTATCAAAATGAAATCCGTTAAATGTACCTTCTGGCCCAAATGGAACTGATTCTGAAATCTCCTTAGAATCATACAGATGCTTTTTGATGTATTGAATATTTTCGGTTTCTGGCTCCAAGTTAAAATCGCCCATTAAAACTACTGGTAAGTTTTTAATATTGAGTTCTTTTATCTTTCTAATAATAAGTTTTGGGCTTTCTATGCGAGCTGTTTTCCCCACATGGTCAAAATGTGTATTAAACACCAAAAATTTTTGATTAGTACTTTTATTCTTAAATAGGGCATAAGTACAAACCCTATTACAAACAGCATCCCAACCCATAGAGACTTTTTCTGGTGTTTCTGATAACCAAAACGTTCCACTTTTGATAGGTTTAAAGTGTATTTTGTTATAAAAAATAGCCGAGTATTCGCCAGAGCTTTTACCGTCATCTCGCCCTACACCTACGTAATCAAAATCTACAAGCGTACTATCCAAATATTGCATTTGATTTGGTAAAGCTTCCTGAACACCAAATATGCGTGGTTCGTAAAAATTAATTTGCCCTGTAATCCAATCCTTCCTGTTTTCCCAACTGTTCTTTCCTTCTTTTGGGTAGTCTAGTTTTATGTTGTAGGTCATTATTTTAGTGGTTTCCTGAGCACAAATAGCACCTACACAAAAACACACTATCATAAAACCAACTAATTTTTTCATAATTCCATTATTCTATAAACAAGATTTCACTCCTTTCAGATATCCCATTTTCATTAAACGCTTCAATTGTAAAGTAATAAGGAGTATCACGGTCTAAACATCGCATAAAATGTTCAGTTTTATCATAAACTAGCCACGATTGATAGAGTTTGTCTGGAGCAATTCCCCAGCGAATATTATAGCCCTGAGCTCCTTGTACCGCATTCCAAGAAAACGTAGCATCTCTTCTATCAGTTTCACGCGCTATATTAAATCCTGTTACTCCATCTGGGGCTTTACCAAAGCCTAAACCAAATACTCTAAACTCTGACATCGCAAAGTTAGCTCCAGGAACTTCTACATTATTATAGCGCACGTATTTAGCCCTAACTGGTGCATCTAACTCAATGTAGGCATTGGGTGCATCAATATTACTTTTACTTCTGTCGACTATGGTTTCCCAGTTTTCGCCATCTTCTGACACATCAATACTAAAGCGATGTTTTAAGCCTTCTACTCGAGTATAAATACCAGTCTTGTGGTCATGAAAATTAAGTTGAAGGGCATGAATTTTTTCAGGATGTTTCATTTCAATTCTTATCCATTGTTTGTTATCGTTAGCTTCCGCTACCCAAAACGTTTTTGGATTTTCATCCGTCAATACTTTCGCTGTAATATCACCGTTGCTATTTTTTTCCATTGGCAATTCATCAACTTCAACTTCGTCATTATTAGACGTAAATTTCATGACTTGTTTTAATGAAGTTGATACGGTTACATTCCCGTTATAAGACAATAACATCCATCCATTATGCTGTCCAGCTTTTGTGGGATGATTGGGTACATAGCGTGGATAATCTCCATAATCTGTGGTGGAATACATTAGCCCTTCATCATCAAAATAAGTAGGAAACATGCACAAGCGGCGTTCCCATTGTGCGTTAGAAGCCAATGCCATAGTTGCAAAATGCCAATATTGTCCGTTGGTTTGCTTCACAGTAATACCATGTCCTGCGCCATTGGTAAATCCGCCTGGTTTAAAACTCATAGGATTATTTTTCATGTACTTAAATGGGCCCAATGGTGTATCACCAATATACGCACCATCGGCATATACGTTAAACTGAGTTCCGGGAGCAGCGTATTGTAGATAGTATTTTCCGTTGTGCTTTGTCATAGAAGCGCCTTCCATGTAGCCTTCTTTTAACCTAGGATGAAAATTATTTTCGCCAAAACGTTCCCACCCATGTTCTGCTTCAACAAGATTTATCAATTCTTTTTTAACTCCTGTCTCCAAAAAACGATCGTCTTTATTTAACATTTTTACTCGAATTGGATGTAGATTTGATGACCCCCAATACAAATACGTCTTACCGTCATCATCAATAAACAATTCTGAATCCTGAATGTTTTTTGAAATAGAGGGCGTGGGTGTCCATTTACCACTTTTTGGGTCTTCAGTATAAAGAATGCTACCGTAACCAGCTGGATCACCTGCAAAATACACCAGAGAATCCTTATAGTTAAATGCGGTAGGCGCATTGCAGCCTTCAAAAAACCACTGTTGAGGCTTAATAAACTTCCAGTTTACAAGATCTTTGGAATGCCAATAACCAAAAGAACGCGTTACAAACATGTAGTATTCTCCTTTAAACTCGATAACAGCAGGATCTGCACCGGAGCGGTAGGATAAATTTCTGCTTGAGTTATACACCATATAAGTATAGTCTATATCTAAAGGATTACAATAAGTTTCTAGTTTTTTTATACTACTAGAAACAACACTTTGATTGCCTTCTTTATGATTGCTGCGCTTACAGGCTTGAAACCCCGTAATGCATAGTATCACAAAAAATATTTTTAGTTGTTTAGTGTTCATAAGCTTTCATAGGTTTTCCTCTTAAACGCTCAAAGCCTTTATAAGCTCTTTTAATTTGATTTTTGTTGGCTTGTTTAAACTCTTTTTCGGTAACATGATATTGCTTTTGTAATTCGGCCAGTCGTCTTTTTAAAATCTGCTTAATTTCATTGTAGGCATCATCATTTATAACATTGTTAATTTCTGAAGGATCTTCTTTTAAATCATACAATTCCCATTCGTCAATATCATCATAAACGTGTATTAATTTAAAACGATTGGTGCGTACACCATACATTTTTTTAACCATGTGAAATGCAGGGAAATCATAATAATGATAGTAGATAGCATCTCTAAAATCTTCATCTTTTATAGTATTAGTTAGTAAAGGCTTGAGGGATTTACCTTGCATATCTTTTGGGATAGTAACACCTGCAAAATCTAAAAAAGTTTCAGCAAAATCTAAGTTTTGAGTTAATGCGGAAATTTCTGTCCCTGCTTTAATTTTCTTAGGATATTTCATCAACATTGGCATTTCCAATGATTCTTCATACATAAAACGTTTATCAAACCAACCCTTTTCCCCTAAATAAAAGCCTTGATCGGTAGTGTAAACCACTATGGTATTTTCTTCTAAACCATTATCTTTTAGATAGTCTAAAATACGACCAACGCCCTCATCAACTGCAGCTATAGTAGCCAAATAATCTTGCAGATAGCGTTGCAGTTTCCATAAATCTAGGTCCTTCCCTTTTAGATTCATATCGTGAAATGCATCATTTTTTGGCTGATACGCTTTGTTCCAAGCTTCTTTTTGCTCCTTTGTCATACGCTCAAAATCGGTTTTCCATGGATTGTGTGCCAATTCCGGGCTACCTTTTTTCTTGGTCATTTTTAAATCGTGGCCTTCATACATATCCACATAAACCGTCTGTGATTGTTCTTTAGACGCTGTTGAGCCTTCGTGATCATTAAAATAAGTATCTGGTACAGGAAATGTTACATCATCATATTTATTGGCGTGACGAAGTGCTGGCATCCAATTTCTATGTGGTGCCTTGTGCTGGACCATGAGCATAAACGGTTGTTCATCATCTTTAACCTCATTTAAATAACGAATAGCATCCTCGGTTACAATATCTGTAGCATACCCCATAACCATAGTGGTATCTACCTTTTTAGTTGTTTCGTTTATTTTTATAAAATTAGGGTTATAATAGTTGCCTTGGTCTTGCAAAATATTCCAATAATCAAACCCTTGAGGCAAACCATGTAGGTGCCATTTTCCAAATACAGCTGTTTTGTAGCCTGCTTTTTGTAACAACTTAGGAAAAGTTTGTTGGCTGCCGTCAAATCGATCTCCATTCATCCTGAAGCCATTTACATGGCTATGTTTTCCCGTTAGAATTACTGCCCTACTTGGGCCACAAATAGAATTGGTACAAAAATTATTTTTAAAAATTGCACCTTCATCGGCTAGCCTATCAATATTAGGGGTTGGTGCCAGTTGACTAACAGGGTGACCGTAAGCACTAATGGCTTGGGTGGCGTGGTCATCTGCCATTATAAAAATTATATTTGGACGTTTCTGCATACCGTCCTCTGCCTCCTTTTCCTTTTTACAGGATTGAAAAGCAAGTGCTAAAATCAAAATGTATGCTATATTTTTTATCATTTTTTATGGATTGTATGTTTGGTTTGAATTACTTTAACATCATTGATAGTCTTATCAAAAAAAGCTAATATGTCATCCAGTTTAGAAAAAGGGATTTGACACAATTCGTGCCTACCTCCCACAACATTATGGAAATAATAAGATGCATCTAAACCATGTAATTTATTGGCAATAACTTCTGAACCATCCAGAATTAAGTAGCCTAATCTATCTGGTGTACAATAATGGTGTGGCGCCTTTCCAAAAGGCACTAAATTATCATCCGTACCATGAAATAACACCGTTGGTATTGCATTTTCTTTTGAAATATAATCTGAATTTACAACTGCACCAGCAAGTGATATAACACCGGCAAATTCTACATCATGATAAATTGAGATATCATCCACAAAAAAGTGTTTCAGATAGACAGCGTTTAAAACACCCTCAGCTCCTGCACTGCTTCCTCCCGCAATAATTCTTGTGGGATCTATTTGTAGTATCGTTTTGTTTTTAACCACATATTTGGCAGCATCTAAATAATCAATAGCTGCTTGCCTGAATATATCTAATTTAAAGGTTTTAGGGCAATTGCAACCAGAGCCAGTTTTTGATCCTTTTAATAATAATCTGTACGAAATTGAAATACCTATATATCCATTTTGAGTTAGATATTTCATCATTTTTACTTCATCCGGATTATCCCTATTTCCACCAGCAAAACCTCCACCATGCATCCATAGCACTACTGGTAAGCTATCATTTTTCTTTAAGTTATCAGGTTTGTAAACATCTAGTTTTAAAGTATCTGAATTTTTTATGGCATAGGTATAGGTGGTTTTATTTTGCGAAAAAGCAAATACGGTGAAGAGCAGATAAATAACAAACAATCTATATTTCATTTGTTTTATTTGTCGGTTTTTATTAAAACAATAACACCTAAGTTTCAGTCTTAATGACCAAACTTTACTTTGTTCACGTTAATTAATTTAATTTAAGCCTTTTTTTACCTAACTTTAAACAGACTTGAATATATTTTCTATTGCAATATGAATGATTGTTTAAAGTCAAAATCTGAAGACCCTTTAATGGCAATTTCAAACTCACCTGGCTCTACATCGAATGTATTGTTGGCATTGTAATACTTTAAGTCTTCAACCGTTACATCAAAACTCACCGTTTTACTTTCGCCTTTTTTAAGAAATATTTTTTTGAAACCTTTAAGTTCCTTTACTGGTCGCGTTAAGCTTCCAACCTTATCATGAATATAGAGTTGTACTACTTCATGACCATCATAATCGCCCGTATTTGTAATAGTGGCTGATGCTGTTAACGTATCTGAAAACCCGATTGTTTTACTTGAAAGTTTTACATCAGAATAATCAAATGTGGTATAACTTAAGCCATGACCAAAAGGATATAATGGTGTATTTGGTGCATCTAAATAATGAGATTTATAGTCTTCATGTGGGTTATCTGGCGGGATTGGGCGTCCTGTATTCTTCATATTATAATAAATAGGCACTTGCCCCAATGTTCTTGGAAAGGTTAGCGGTAATTTTCCGGAAGGATTATAGGCTCCAAAAATCACATCAGCAACTCCGTGGCCTCCGCTCGTTCCTGGAAACCAAGTTTCAAGAATGGCATCTGCCAAAGTATCTTCTTCAGATAAATCAAGAGGGCGTCCATTCATCAATACCAAAATAATTTTTTTGTTAGGTACTGCCTTTCTAATCGCTTTAATCAATTCGGTTTGACTTCCAGGAAGATTGATATTGGTTCTACTTGCGGCTTCCCCGCTCATATCGTAATCTTCTCCCATTACCATTACCACTTTATCTGCTTTTCTAGCTGCACTAATGGCTTTACCAAACTCACTAGTATCATCTCCTTCAATTTCACAACCTTTGGCGAAAATAATTTTAGAATCGTTTAAATATTCTTGAATGCCTTGATGCACGCTAATAGCTTTTCCTGTTCTATCGCCTGCGGCACCCCAATTTCCTAGAATGTTTTCTTTATCTTTTACTAGTGGACCAATTAACGCTATCGTTTGGTTATTGTTTAATGGTAATGCTTTATCGTCATTCTTTAATAGCACGGAACACATCGCAGCAGATTTTCGGGCAGCTTCCAGATACTCTGGTTTATAAATGGTTTCCTTTTCGCGCTGTTCATCACAATATCTATAGGGATCGTCAAAGAGTCCTAACTTATATTTTGCCAACAGAATTCTTCTGCAGGCATCATCAATTAATGCCTCATCTACTTTTCCTTCATTAACCAATTCTTCCAAAAATTCACGATTGGCACTACTCATCATATCTTGGTCTATACCCGCTTTTATCGCTAATTCTGTAGCGTGCTTTCGGTCTTTAGCGTATCCGTGCATCACCAACTCATTGATGGCTGTGTAGTCTGTTACCACGAAACCATTAAAGCCCCATTCATCTCTCAAAATATCTCTGTAAAGAAATTTATTTCCGGTTGCAGGCACGCCGTTAACTTCGTTAAATGCTGTCATAAAGGTTTCTACGCCTTCTTCAACTGCAGCTTCAAAAGGCGGTAAATACGTATTTCTTAGTTCATCCATCCCCATATTTACGGTATGATAATCGCGACCCGCTTGTGCAGCACCATAACCCACGAAATGTTTAGCACAGGCTAAAATGGTATTGTGTTTTGAAAGATCTTCTCCTTGAAATCCTCTTACATAAGCTTTTGCTATTTCGCTACCCAAATACACATCTTCTCCAGCCCCTTCAGAAATCCGACCCCAACGTGGGTCTCTACCTATATCTACCATAGGCGCGAAAGTCCAATGAATGCCTTCGGCTGATGCTTCTTCAGCTGCTATTCTAGAGCCTTTTTCAATATCTTCTAAATCAAAACTAGCTGCCAATCCTAAATTGATAGGAAAAATAGTTTTAAACCCATGAATTACATCATAACCAAATAACAACGGAATCCCCAAACGGGTGTCTTCTACAGCCATTTTCTGCAAATCTTTGGTGCCTTTTACAGAATATACATTAAGCATAGCTCCCACACTTCCTTCTTTAATGAACTTCTTATTATTAGAACTTATTACTGGCCCAGTAACACTCCAACCGCCACTGTACATTACGGTTTGACCTATTTTTTCCTTTAACGTCATTAAACTCATCAATGAATCTACCTTTGCATCATAGGCAGTTTCTTCAGAATGATGGACTGTATTTTTCGATTCTGTTTTACAACTAAAAGTGGTAACAGCAAATAGAAGTATAAAAAATTTGGCTAGCGTTTTATTCATTTTTTAATGTTTTTGTGTTAGAAAACAACCATGGTAATAATTCAGATTCAGCAAAAGCAGAATCCCAACTATTATGATTGTCATTTGCATATAAGGAAAAACTAGGTTTCCCACCATGTTTTAAAATACCTTCGATCATTTTTACAGAAGATTGGGGATTCACAACATCGTCCTTAGCACCATGAAACACCCAAAACGGGGTGGTTTTAGCATAATACTTAGTAGCTTCAGGGTTTCCAGCCCCACAAATAGAAAAGGCCGCAGCGAAAAATTCAGGTTTTCTATAAACAATTTCAAAAGTGCCCATGCCACCCATGGACAATCCACCAACATAAATACGTTGTGCATCAACATAAGGTTTAGACACCATGTCATCCATCAATTTCATCACTAAATCCAATGGTTTTGTTGGTGCTATATCCAAAGGAAATTCCAATTTTATAGGCCTTGAGTTTCTATCGACTGTGGCATTTGCCCAAAATGATTTTTTAGGACATTGTGGAAAAACAATTATAGCGGGAAAAACACGTCGGTTAACCGGATTTAAAAACAACTTGCTTCCGTGTACCAATTGCGCATTATTATCGTTGCCTCTTTCACCTGCACCATGGAGAAACAACACTACTGGGTATTGTTTTGTTTCATCGAAATCCTTGGGCATCAACACGCGATACAATAGTGTATCTGATTCATGAATAAACTCTTTTTTTTCGTAAAGCTTTTGATGCTGCGCTACAACTGAATTTACCAAGCAGAATACAAGGAGCGATAACGCATATTTATAAAATGAATTCATACCTGTCTTTTTTAATAATTAAACCCTAATTTATCCAATCCTTTCTTGACATCTTCATTTTGCATGAATAAATTCCAAAGTAATCCTGTTCTATGGTTTTCAATCATAACGATTTGAGGCCCCTGATCTATGGCTAAATACGTTTTGGTTACCCAGAAATTATAGTGAGGACTCAAGGCATCGTAAAACCCTGCTGGCCCCAGTGTTTTATCTTTATGTTGATAGAGATAGTGCATCACTTTTAAAGATTCCGATGGTGTATATGGTATAGAACTTATTGCTGCTGTTGGCGAAATCACACCTTTATCGTTTGAGGGACTGTGCGCCGAATACCCTCTAGAGCCATCAGCATTTCTGGAGTAACTAGCCGTTAAGCCCCAAAGGTCTTCTCCATAACCAGTATAATTTTTAGGATTTACAATACAGTATTGCCGATTAATCTTAGTATGATTTACCGCTGCATTCCAATAGTTGCCATACTGATCACTCAAGGTTTTTGGGTTCAAACCTAAAAACGAATAATGACTAAAGAATAAAGGTCCGCCTAAGTTAGAACCTCCAGCATGCCTCAACACCAATGGAAAACCATACTGTGATGCGGAAGACATGATACCGCCATTACTTGCCCAACCTTCTTCATACACCTCTTTTTCTATGGAATACTCGGGTGATGCTGCTGCGAGAATATAGGTAATCATTACCTCATTATATCCTGTTAACTTCAAATTAATATCAAAACCATGGTTTGGGCTCCAATGCCAATACAATGCATTTTGGTTTTGGGTGTACCAGTTCCACTCTACACCTTTCCAAAGTGTATCGGCTTTTTCAGCTAAAGCCTTTTCGGTATCCGAACCATTTTTAAAATACTCCTTAACACAAATTAATCCTTGCACTAAAAAAGCGGTTTCAACCAAATCACCACCATCATCATTGGCTCCGAAGGGCATTACAGTCCCAGTATCCCCATTAATCCAATGAGACCATGCTCCATGAAATCTATTTGCATTTTCGAGAAAAGTTAGTAAAGTGTTTAACCTAGACACTGCCTCAGCCCTTGTAACGTAGCCACGTTCTATACCAACCAAAATTGCCATTAGACCAAAACCCGTACCGCCAGTTGTAACCACCTCTTGATTTAGAGAGGGTTCGTCAGGGTGATACCGTTCTTTGGCCCCTCCGGAAGCTGGATGGGCAAAATCCCAAAAGTATTTAAATGTTTCCTTTTGAACCAAATCCATCATCTCCTCATCGCTTAAGGGAACAATGGTTTCTGGTTCATCATCTGAACCTGGAATATAAGGTTCTTGATATCCTGGACCACTATCTTTTCCACAGGAAAACATTGCAAGACACAATAATATCACTGCAAATCGCTTCATAAATCTATTCGCTTTTTTTGTACGTGAACCCTAACTTATCTAACCCGTTTTGAACTTCTTCGTTTTGCATGAATAAATCCCATAGCATTCCTGAACGATGATTCTCAATCATAACTGGAATTGGGCCTTGATCTATTGCCAAATAACGTGGATTATACCAATTGTGTTCAAAACTGAACGCATCATAAGGACCGTATTTTCCAATTAAACTATCGTGATCCTTATATAATTTTTTGAGCATTTTCATACTAGCTTTAGGTGTATATGGAAATGACGATAATGCTGCAGTGGGCGAAACAACACCTAAATCCCTATCGGGTCTATGCCCTTTATAGCCTTTTACTGAATAGCTTGAAGTTAAACCCCAAATACTATCTCCATAACCTTTGTAGTCATTTGGGTTTTCAATAGAATGCTTATGATGAATTTTTGCGTGGTTTTGCACCAATTTCCAATAGTCTGCATACTTGTCATTCAATCCTTTAGGGTTCAATCCTAAATAGGAATAATGTGCCCAAAACAATGGGCCTATTTTGTCATCGTTATGCTCATAATAATTCAAAATAGTAGGAATACCATACATGGTATCTTTAGAAATTATTGAATCGTTTCGTGCCCAGCCTTTGTGATAGACATCTGCACTTACAGAATGCGTAGGTGATGCTGCAGCTAAAACATACATAATCAAACATTCGTTATAGCCCCCAACAGGAAAATTCTTTTCCCATTTATATTCGGGCGACCAATGCCAATACAATACATCCTCGCCTTTGGTGTACCAATCCCATTCTACTTCGCGCCAAAGTTTATCAATTTTTTCTACAAGCTTTTGCTCCTCTTCATTGCCATTTTTGAAGTATTCTGCAACAGTTAACATACCTTGAACCAGAAAAGCCGTTTCTACCAGATCGCCGCCATTATCCTTTTTGCTGAAAGGGTACACTTTACCTGTTTGTCCATCTATCCAATGGGACCATGCACCATGAAATCTATCAGCCTTCTCCAAAAAATCAATCATTTTTTGGAATCTATTTAATGCCTGTTCCCTCGTGATAAAACCTCGTTTTACCCCCACCAAGATAGCCATCATTCCAAATCCTGTTCCTCCAGTAGTTACTGTATGTTTTGGGGAGGTAGGATAAATGTTATCCATGTGCAAACGTTCTGGAGCTAGACCAGAATTAGGTTCGGCACCATCCCAAAAGTAATTGAAGGTTTGTTTTTGAATTTTGTCCAGTAACGCTTCATCGTCTATGGCAAAACTAGCTTTGTTTTTAACCGCCAAGTCTTTTTGATTGTTCTCTTTACAGTTGAATAAAATAAGGCAAAGAATCGGTAGGATATATACTTTTATCTTCATAAAAACGAGTACATTAATTTTAGCCACGCCAAAAAGCGTGGCTAAAATCTTAACTAAATAAACTAAACTCTGTATTTAAACTAAACTAATACATTATCGTTAATTGTCCATAACGGCTTGAATTTCTGTCTGAGAAAGTGCTTTATTGAATATCTGTAACTCATCAATAAAGCTTGAGTCTGATCTATGGTTCCAACCTGTGAATCGTGGTGCTCCTGACATTATGGATAAAATATCACAACCTGTCCAGTCCACACCTCCATAGGTTCCGTCTCTCACCACTTGACCATTGATATACACTGCTGCTTCTGTTTGCGAAACGGTAAATGCAATGTGTACCCATTCATTGGACGCAGGATCAATATCTGCTGCTGCTCCACCATCAAACCAAGAATCACCATCACCTCTACCTACATTCAGCTTAATGCGTTGCATACCTCCCGCATTCTCTCTAAACAGTCTAAATCCTGAAGATCTATCATTTTGAGAATCTGGGAAGTTAGCATTATCTGTATCTTCAGGACCAATTACTAAAATACCTGCACGGTCTGGTGTAGCATTTACTTTGTACCAAAATGCCGCACTTAATTCGTCTCCAAGCATTCCATCAGTTGGAAACGTTAAATATGAATCTGCTGCACCTGCGTATGCATTGATACCAGCTTTAGATTCTCCAGCAAAACCAGGCGACCCTACTTCGGTAGCATCAGTTTTGCTAATAGATTCGGTATAACTTCCATCAAATGACATGTTGAATATTTTACTACCCTGAGCCTTTAAATTGGTAACTTCACTTTGGGTTAATGCTTTATTGAATAATCTTAGTTCATCCATGAAACTCGAATCTGATCTATGGTTCCATCCTGAAAACCTTGGCTCTCCGGACATTATGGATAAAATATCACAACCTGTCCAATCTACACCACTAAAGGCGCCTTGTCTTACCACTTGCCCATCAATATATACTACCGCTTCCGATTGAGAAATGGTAAATGCTATATGCACCCATTCGTTCGCTGAAGGATCAATATCAGCTGCTGCGCCACCATCAAACCATGAATCTCCATCCCCTCTACCAACATTTAATTTAATACGTTGCATACCGCCTGCATTCTCTCTAAACAACCTGAAACCAGAAGTTCTATTGTTTTGAGAATCTGGGAAATTGGCATTACCGGTATCTTCCGGACCAATTACCAATATTCCTGCACGATCTGGAGTAGCATTTACTTTATACCAAAACGAAGCACTAAATTCATCACCTAGCATGCCAGCAGTAGGAACTGTTAAGTAAGAATCAGCAGCACCAGCATAAGCATTAGATCCTACTTTAGCTTCCCCAGCAAAACCTGGAGAACCTACTTCTGTAGCTTCATCGAAGGATATCAAATTTGTAAAACTACCATCAAAAGGCATGTAGAACATTTCTCCACTAAACAAAGGTGTGTAAGGTGGTTTTTTACTGAAACTAGACATTGCTGTCGCAGTATTTCCTGCAATATCAGTTGCTTTTACAGTAAGCACATGGTCTCCTGTTGGAATATTGTCGTAGTTAAAATCTCTGGTAACAATGCGATAATCTAAAAACGTATCATTAACTTCATTCTCGTACGAAGCTATTTGCACACCATTTAATTCTACTACAATGTTATCCAGTTCAATATCATCTTCTGCCTTAAACTCTATGTCTATTGAGGTTACAGGCTCTGGAACTTGAATTTCGAACCCGTTGGTGGGTTTCATAATCGTAATAAGCGGTGCACCCGCGTCAGGCCCTGGATCTACTTCGGTTATTGGATCTATATTATCCTTATCGCATGCGGTAAAAACCAGCATCAACAGCAATAACGTTGTTATTCTTTTTGATATATTCTTCATAATATTTTTAGTTGTTATTATTCACATACTCCCTTAGAATGAAACTCTGCTCCAACTGTGCCAAAGGATAAGGCAAAAACGCCTTCTCCATTGTAAAGCTTCTTCCATCATAGCTTAACTCATCCGTTTTACCCAGACGAACCATATCAGCATATCTTATGCCCCATTCCATAGAGAATTCAGCAAATTTTTCATCTAATACATCTTCACTTGTAGCTCCGCTAATTGGTGTTAGTCCAGCTCTGTTTCTCACTTCGTTAACAGCATCATCAGCAGAACCAGCGTTACCAGTAGCACCACGTGTAAGCGCTTCAGCGTACATCAACAATACCTCAGCATAACGAATTACCGTAAAGTTTTTATTTGTACCATAATTTGTTCTACCTGGTGTAAGCTGAACTGATGGCAGATAATGTTTTCCACTAGCAAACATCGCTCTAGAATAATCATTAATACGATCTCCATCACGAGTTGTATTACTCACAAACGAAGGTAAATTTGTATAACCAGCTGCTTCAAGTTCTGCAATACCACGGTTAGTGAACAATACGCTTGTTTCTAAACGTATAGACTCATTTCTGTCCAACATAAATTTGATAAACTTTAAACTTGGCTCATAGAATCCCCATCCGCTTCTAGCACCAGCTACTGCGGGAGTCCAGTTTTGGGAGCCATAAAATGCATACAAATGCCCAACATTATCTCCAGAAGATTGACCAAAATCTGAATATTGGATTTCCAGAATATTTTCTCTATTGAGTTTTCCAGGTATCTTAAAAAGATTATAAAAATCATTAAATAATTGAAACTTATTAGAATTTATAATCTGTCCTGTTGCATCTGCTACACCTTGATAGTTTTCTAATTCTAAATTTGCCATTGCCTTAACTGCCAGTGCAGTATATCTTGTAATACCTCCAGGCAAATCATTTCTATCAACTGGATGTGCGTCCAATAAATGCGGTATGGCCTCATCCATTTGATCTGACACCCATTGCATCAGTTCATCTTTTGGAAGCACTTCAATTTGGGTTTGGTCTGGTGTATCAATTTTATAAACATCTCCAAAAGCACGTGACAGTTGCAAAGTAATAAAACCACGTAACGCTTTAGATTCAGCTATATATTGGTCTATTAAATCGACACTTACTCCATTGGCCTTGAACTCTTTCAGTTGGTCAATTTGTACGGTAATTTGTAATACATCTTGAAACCAATTATTCCAAAGCGAGTTATACATCCAATAATTATTATCGTAGATAAAATTATCAGTATCTGCAAACCCCTGTTGGTCTCCTAAACCACCAGAATTTACATCATCACCTCTTACAGCGAGAAGAGGTATTTGCTCCCATCCCATACTCTGAAATGCTCGGTAAGATCCAACCAAAGCACCAAATGCACTTTCCGCACTTGTATAGTCGATATCACCTTGTTGTACAACAAGTTCTTGTTCTTCGTTTAATTGTTCACTACAATCCATAAAGAAAATGGGTAGTGCCAACAACATAATTTTAATTAAAAATGATTGTGTTTTCATATTTCTTTCTTTTTAGCAATTAAAGTTTCACATTTACCCCGAAGGAGTAGACGGCTGGCACAGGATATGTCCTTAAGTCAATACCATCAAATCCAACTTCAGGATTGAAGCCATTAAAGCTTTTAGCCCATTGGAACGGTCTGTCAGCTGTTAATGTAAATCTCATCTGTGGCAAATTATTTGATTTCAATGTATATGCCAACTGTATATTTTGAATTCTAAAGAAGTCTCCTTCTTCCAACCAGAATTCAGACATTCTTTGGTTCCATAATTGTCTGTAGCCTTCAGATGAAGGGAATGCGTTTGTAGTACCTTCACCATGCCATCTATTTACAGCTAATTGCGCATCAATATTACGGCCTTGGGTTCTTATTACCTCTGCACGGTTTCTATTGAGTATAACGTTACCGCCTTGCCCATAAAATTGTGCAGACACTTCCCAACTCTTGTAATTTAAACCAATATTACCTCCGTAATAATAGGTTGGCACAGGCGACCCTATATAAGTTCTGTCATTTGCATCCAAAACACCATCAGGCTCCAAATCTTTGAACTTAAAATACCCAGGCCTAACGTCTACACCTTCTGCAATTGCGGCTTGAGCTATTGGGTCTGAAGCTATTTCGGCATCGTTTTGATAAACGCCATCTACTTGCCATCCGTAAAACACATTAATCGGTTGTCCAACAGCTAAACGCTGTCTGAATTCTGCACTTCCACGATCAATATGAGGTTGTCCTTCCAAATCTGTAATTTCATTTTTGATAGAACTAAAGTTTCCTGAAACGGTAAATCCTAAATCTTTAGTAATTTCACCTCTATAAGTAGCCGCAATTTCAAAACCTTTATTTCTAACACTACCTACATTTTGTTGGCTAACATCAGTTCCAACCAATGGTAAAACAGGAATAGCCAAGTTCTTCGTATCCTTAATAAAGTAATCAGCTTCCAGAGATAAACTATTATTAAATAATCTTGCAGTAAGCCCGAAGTTAGCTTCTTCTGTAAACTCCCATCCTAAATCATCAGCATTTGTAGAAAACGAAAAACCGTTGATTAAGGTATCGTCAAAAACTGTTGAGATAGTGCTCGCACTCTGAGGAACACTAGCAGGAACAGCGTCGTTAGCTAATCTACCCCAACCGGCTCTAAATTTCAGGAAGTCTATAAACTCAATGCCTTCCATAAAACTTTCTTCTGATGCCACCCATCCAGCACCAAAGGCAGGAAGGTAAACATAAGTTTCTTCGTATTTATTACTCCCTTCTGCTCTAAAGGTTGCATATGCAATATACTTATTTTTAAACTTATACGATGCTCTACCAAAATAAGAGAATCCATAAGCTCTACTTCCACCGTCATAGGAAATCCTACTATCTTCTGCGGTATTTGACAGGTACCAAGTTTTATCATTATCCCTTATAAAAGCTGCTCCTGGATCAAAATTACCTCTTGTGCCAAAACTTCTAAAATAATCATCTCTATAAGATGTACCTCCCATCAAGGTGAGGTCATGATCTCCAAAAGTATCATTATAGGTAAGTACATTATCTAAAATATAATTCTCTTGTACTGAATTGTTTCTGGTAATGGATGACTCTTCAATTGGCCTTTGGAAGTTATCAGAAACAAAATACGGTAACAATACTATTCTTTCATTATTATTTCTATTGTTATATGACATCGTTGTTCGAAAATTCAGTTTCTCTGGCACAAGACTAATCTCTGTGTAAACATTAATAGTGCTTCTTCGACGTTCTCCTCTCCTATCTGAGTTATCTAATAGAGGAAATGGGTTTTGGCTTCCTCTATATCCTATTTCTCTTGCATCTGCATATGGAAAAGGATCAGCATCCGTAAAGTTGGAATCAAACACTGGCAAAATTGGCACTGCATAATACGTTAATTGCCACGCCGAACCTTCATCATCATATTTAATGGCTCTACTGTTTAAAAAGTTTGCACCTACTTTTAACCAACTATTAACTTTGGCATCTACACGCGCTCTTAAGTTAAAACGCTTATAATCATTTCTCATATCAAGAATACCATCTTGCAACAAATAGTTACCACCAATGGAGTAGGCAATAGATTCCGTACCTCCATTAATTTGCAAATCGTGGCTGTACATAGGCGCATCCCTTAGCACTTCTTTGTACCAATCTGTATTTACATTTGGAACGTTGGGATTAACCCTGCTTCTACCAAAACGTTGCATAGCATCATCTATACTTGCTATTTCAGCACCAGAGCCAGACTCCAAAGCAAATGTGGTGAACTGTTCTGCATTGGCCATTTTTAAAATGTTTTGCGCTCTTTGTATACCATAGTTTCCCGTATACTCTATTTGCGCATCCCTATTAAACTTTCCACCCTTAGTGGTTATTAAAACCACACCATTTGCAGCACGCACACCATAAATTGCAGCGGCTGAGGCATCCTTTAATATTGATAAATCTTGAATTTCTGATGCATTAAGGAAATCTATATTATTGTAGAACATACCATCTACAACAAATAAAGGTGCTGAATTTCCAAACAAGGAATTGATACCCCTAATATTAATCTCTGGTGTATCACCTGGTGAACCCAGACTGCTAATTTGCACACCAGCAACTTGACCTTGGAATCCTTGTACTACTTGCGCCGCCTGAACTTTTTGTAATGCTTCAGGTTCTATGGTTACAATGGCGCTGGTTAAGTCCGCTCGCTTTTGGGTACCATAACCAACTACTACAACTTCATCAAGTGCGGCTATATCCGGTTCGAGAGAGACATTAATTTGCGTTTGGTCTTGGATAAGCACTGTAAAGGTTTTAAAACCAAGGGAACTGAATTCCAATGTTTCGCCTTCGCTTACGTTAATGGTATAATTACCATCAAAGTCTGTACTTACTCCTCTTGTAGTTCCCTGCACAATAACATTTACCCCAGGAATTGGTATATCATCCTCGGCACTTACAACTGTACCTGAAACGGATTTTTCCTGTGCGAAAACATTAATAGCAAATAGCAGGATAAACAATAAAGTAAATCTTGTTTTCATATAGTCTTATTTAAATTGTTAGTTTCTACTAAATTACAGACTAGATGAAATCTTATCAAGAAAACAGATACACATAAAATACGTCATTGAAGAAAAATTTAAAAATTTACTGTTTGACGTACTAAAAGCCTTAGCGAAATCAAGTAAAATAAGAGTATTAAATAAAAAATGACGTAATAATGACGTAGTAAATGAGTTAGTAGAAATCGGTATTTATACTATATTATTTGAAATCTCTTAGATAATCACCTAAAGATTTATCATTTTCTAAATTTAACTTGCGTTTTAATCGATACCTGTGAGTTTCTAGGCCTCTTATTGACACATTCATCAATGGCGCAATTTCTTTAGTCAATAAATTCATTTTGATGTAGGCACAAATCTTCAAATCTTTGTGAGTAAGTTTTGGATGTTTGTTTTTCAATTGATTAAAAAACTCTTCGTGAACTTGATTGAAATTGTACTCAAACAATTCCCATTCATCTTCATGACCAATTGTACTATCAATCATTCTTAAAAGGCGCTTATAGGCCAATGAATTTGCAAAACCTGATTTGTTCTTCTCTAATTCATTTTTAATTTCAAGCATAGATTCATTTTTCTTCACTAACGCCATTGCTGTATTGGCAAGCTGCTTACTTTTAAGCTTCACTTCATTCTTAA
The DNA here is from genome assembly GCF_004310325.1 of Hyunsoonleella flava. Taxonomy (GTDB): domain Bacteria; phylum Bacteroidota; class Bacteroidia; order Flavobacteriales; family Flavobacteriaceae; genus Jejuia; species Jejuia flava. Next base: position 99,301 of record NZ_SIRT01000002.1, on the reverse strand, counting down.
GGGACTGATTTCTTAACTCAACAATCTTTTTATCATTTTCAATTGCCTTTTCTTTAAGTAAAGCCTCTTGCTCTTTCACTAACTTGTCGTGAAGCAACCTTTGCTCCTTGCTTATTTTTCTTCTATGTAAACCATAAAACAATCCTGCCGCCAGAACAAATACCAATACATAAAAAAGAATATTTTTATACCACGGAGGTAAAATTTTCATCTTAATAACGATGGGTTTCGATACATCTCCTGAAAAATTAGATGTTCTAAAATGTAAGTTGTAATCACCATTACTTAGCCCAGAAAGTTCTAACTTTTCTTTATCCATTTTATACCAATTCAATTTGCCATTTGCCGCAATAGCATACTCGAAAAAATAATTTTTGGACAATGGTGAGGAAACGGAAACAGCTACATTTTTGTTAAAAGGAAACTCATAAGCGTTTTTATCATCTATATTAACTAACACCTTGTCTAACTCTATCCGTTCTATAACAGGCGCTTGCAATGTGTCATTTGCACTTTCAATAGTTTTATCTATTAGCATAAAACCGTCATAAAGATTAAATGTATAAATAGAATCATTCAATTTTGAAACACTTTCCGCACCAGCCACCAATCGTTTTTGCAATAGGGAATTTGGAAGGTTTAAGGTATTGTCATCTTTAGTTAATGACACAAAACTGATTTTACCTTTGTCATTCTTAGTGACTAAAATATCAGTATCTGATTCTGAAATAATCTCAGTATCATTTCCAAAAGAGTCATTTAATATATCATGCGGTACTATACTATCAAGTATACCTTCATATTTTTGCCACCCTTTATTTGTTTTGAAGCAGATATCATTTTTAATTTTATGAACTTTTACATTATAATCAGACCATAAACCTTTGTCTTTATAATTTTTAAAATTTAAAATACTATCATGATTATTATCAAACTGAACCCTAAACAAGCCTTTATAGGCGTGAGCCGCCCAAAGGGTGTGGGAGTCTTCAAACACTAAGTATTTAATGGGTATAGTCCTCGAACCCATATGGTTAACACGCCAATTCTGATTCTCAAAATCAAACCTTACGATACCGCCATAAGTTCCCTGCATAAATGACTTCTCTTTTTCTGGGATTTTTTTGATTACCCAACCACCAGTGAAATCAGATATTTTAGTCAGCTTATCATTTTTAACTAAAAACGTACCACTATTATGACCACATATTAGTTGATTATCGATTATTTTCAAGTCCCAAACCTGTCCTTGAGACCCTTCTACAAAGCCTATTTCATTTCCATCATCATTCAAATAGAATAAGCCAGTATTACTTCCTAAATATAGTTTGTTGTTGTAACTTATAACATCATAAACAGCACCCAGTTTACCAGAATTGTAATTAAAAAGTATACGGTTGTAATCCAAATCCAATTTGGCTAAACCATTATCCAATCCCAGCCATACTTCGTTGTCTTTCCCTAGCTCATGGCTTAAAACCGTATTGTTGAGTAAACCATTGGCTTTATTGATAAGATATTTCACCCTCCCCTCTTTATCAGTGATATAAGCACCGTTTTTGATGGTACCGAATATCATATCTCCATTTTTAAGTATACTAAAACTATTTAATTGCTGCTCTTTAATTTCGGTGTTTATATCAGTCTGCCATGGTGAAATACTACCCTTAAGGTTATCATACAGAAAACATCCATTTAAGGCTGTAGTTATAAGCAATTTGTCTTGGTATTTAACTATAGAGATTACCTTGGTGTTGTGCAATAAAGGATGGGTAATAATGGGGACTAATGTTTCATTTTCTAACGTAAAAATACCATGCCTCACTGTGGCTACGTAAACCTTGTTATTCACTATGCTGCAGGATAAAACTGTAGATTCAGGTTGGATTTTGGTTACTTGCCCATTTTTATAGCTATACAAGTTTGAAAATGACCTAAAAAGAACAGCATCATTATATTGGAAAATTTGCCAAAACTCTTCAGCTAATGATTCTTGCCTTTCCTCAAAACTACTTAACGAGGTGTACTCCAATCTTCCTTTTGAATTCCTTTTCCAATAGCCAAACTCCTCATAAGAGCCTGTATAGACTACACCTTTGTGCGCCAATACAGAACGGATAATAGTTTTATTAGGTAATTGATAGAAATTCCATTTCATACCATCAAACTCCATTAAACCTTTATCATTCGCAGCATAAAGCTTTCCATTTTCAGCAATGGAAATATCCCAGTTTTTATTTCCTGCACCAAATTCGGTTAAAGCGTAATTTTGAAAAAAGGGTGTGTATTGTGCATTAACTGTAACACAGCACAGAAGTAAAAAAAATAATATGAAAGCATTCTTTAAACTTTGAATCATCATTTGCAGAACTATAAAACAACCTTATATTGAAATATAACCAATAGTTTTGAAATGATTTATAAAAAACACTACAAAATAAAAAAAGCCTCTCATTTCTGAAAAGCTTTGTTTTTTAGTGCGGGCGGAGAGACTCGAACTCTCACACCTCGCGGCACTAGATCCTAAGTCTGGTATATATTGCACCAATAAAACATAAATTAACTCATTTTCAATGATTTATGTTTTCAATCATTTTATTTAAAGTCATATAATATCAGTTAATATCAACATTTGTTGTACCTATGTTGTACCCAAAAGTTCCAGTAAATTCGTATCTTTAAAGTGAATTTTTGACAAAATGTTGTACCTGATTTGGCTTTCGTATCTAAAACAGGTTCAAAATGTCAACAAGTGCAAAAATAATACTTCGCAAAAAACCTAACGCTAAGGGACAATATCCACTTGCGGTAAGGATAACTAAAGACCGTCGTTCCACTTACAAACACATAGGTCACTATATTGAGTTAGAAGATTGGGACACAAAAAATCTTAAGGTCAAGAAATCACATCCAAATGCCGAAAGTCTAAACAACCTTTTGACATCAAAACTTTCAGAAGCAAGAAAAGGTTTGATTGTTTTACAGACCAACAATAAAGATGCAACCGCACGGCAAATTAAAAAGGAAATTTACAAGCCAACTTCCAAACTCACTTTCTTTGATTTTGCGGATGAACATCTCGAAGCTCTTGAAGCTGAGAATAAAATTAATCGCCATTCTACAGATTCTGCTTGGCTCAGTTATATAGAAAAATATTGCAAAGCGCGACACCTCACTTTTCAAGAAATAGATGAACGCTTTCTCAAAAAATTTAAAATCTACCTAAAAGGTTCTTGTTCACTTACGGAAACTACTGCTATGAACGTTATGGTTTTGATTCGATTACTTTTCAATCGGGCAATAAAGGATAAAGTAGTAAGCAAAGAACTATACCCGTTTGGTACAGGAAAATTTAAAATAAAGTTTCCTGAAACTACAAAGACAGGACTAACGGGAAAAGAAATACAAGCACTCGATAATGTTTCTGAGCTTACCGATATGGAACAGCATTCGCTGAATGTCTGGCTGTTTAGTTTCTATTTTGCCGGAATGCGTGTGTCCGATGTGCTCTTTACAAGATGGTCGCAAATCTATGACGGCAGGTTACATTATAGAATGGGTAAGAACTCAAAATTACTATCCTTGAAGATTCCAGAAAAAGTGGAAAAAATCTTGCTGCAATATATTTCAGACAAAAGAAGTGATGATGATTTTGTGTTTCCAGAAATGAAAAAAGCCGATTTGACCGATGCTAAGGATATCTACAGAAAAAAGAAAGTTGCAAATAAAAAGTTCAACGACCATTTAAAGAAAATTACAAAAAGAGCTGGTATTCAAAAAAAGGTAACGATGCATATAGCTCGTCATTCCTTTGGTAATATTGCCGCCGATAATATACATCCATTAATGCTTCAAAAATTATATCGACATACCGACCTTAAAACAACAATTAACTACCAAGCAAATTTCATCCATAAAGATGCTGATGATGCCTTAGAGAGTGTGGTCAATTTTTAATTAGACAATTTATTGAACGTTGAAATTACTTCGTGATTCATCATAACATCAAAATTAAAGTTCTGTTAATCCCAATAAAAACTGTTAAATTTTTGTAATTTTGCACTAATGAAAAAGGTTTTCCATAAAATATTATCTGTTTTGATGGCTTTTGTAGTATTGTTTACTACATTGTCCTTTACAGTTGATATGCACTATTGTGGGGATTCTTTAGTTGACTTTTCGGTTTTTACGAAAGCGGAAAGTTGTGGTATGGAAAAAGCACAACCCGCTAAAAGTTGCGAAAATCCTTCGATGACTGAAAAAGATTGTTGTACTGACCAACAATTTGTTAAGGAAGGCAACCAAGACTTAAAAACATCTTTCGATAAACTTACATTCGAGCAACAAACTTTTGTTGCAACATTTTTCTACACATATATCAATCGCTTTGAAGGACTTGATGAAAACATCGTCCCTTTCAAGGATTATTCGCCCCCCTTTGTCGAACGGGAAATCCAGACCCTTTACGAGACATATCTAATTTGATTTTTAGACAGTAACCTTTTCGCTCTGCGGTATTTCCGTTTTGGGCTTGTTTGTTGTGGTCTTTTTTCAGAACTACATCAAGACCAACTTTTGTATAACTGTCTAATTATCATTCTATATGCTCAATAAAAGCATAAAATTTTTAATCGAGAACAAACTTGTTGCGGTACTAATGCTCGCCCTATTTGTGGGTTGGGGTATTGTAAATGCACCTTTTGGTTGGGATACTGGCATTCTGCCAAGTAACCCTGTGGCCGTGGATGCCATACCCGATATTGGCGAAAATCAGCAAATCGTCTTTACCAAATGGCAAGGACGTTCGCCACAGGATATTGAAGACCAAATTACCTATCCCCTTACCACTTCCTTATTGGGAATACCAGGGGTAAAAACCATTAGAAGTTCCTCAATGTTCGGGTTTTCGAGCATCTATATCATTTTTGAGGAAGATATAGAATTCTACTGGTCACGAAGTCGAATTCTTGAAAAACTCAACTCACTTCCAAGCGGTCTATTGCCAGATGATGTTAACCCAGCTTTAGGGCCAGATGCCACGGGATTGGGACAGATTTTCTGGTACACATTAGAAGGCCGTGATAAGGATGGTAATGTTACAGGTGGTTGGGACTTACAGGAACTTCGTAGCATCCAAGATTATTACGTGAAATATGCCTTGTCGTCTGCAAGCGGTGTTTCAGAAGTTGCCTCTATCGGTGGTTATGTTCAAGAATATCAAGTGGACGTGAATCCAGAATTGATGCGCCAGTACAACATTGGACTATCTGATATTGTAAAAGCCGTTAAACATAGTAATCAGGATATCGGTGCTCAGACTTTGGAAATGAATCAGGCTGAATATCTGGTTCGTGGTCTAGGTTATGTAAAGTCCATAGAAGATATAGAAAACGCGGTAGTTACCTCTAAAGAATTCACTTCTATCAGGATAAAGGATGTGGGCAAAGTCCATTTAGGTCCAGCTACACGACGCGGTATTCTTGACAAAGAGGGTGCTGAAGTTGTCGGCGGTGTGGTTGTGGCTCGATATGGTGCAAATCCCATGGAAGTCATTAACAACGTTAAAGACCAAATCAACGATTTAAGTGCAGGACTTCCTTCTAAAGAATTGGCCGATGGTCGCACTTCACAAGTTACCATAGTTCCGTTTTATGACCGAACCGAACTCATTCAAGAAACTTTAGGTACGCTGAATGAAGCGTTAACGCTCGAAATTTTAATTACCATTCTTGTCATTATCATAATGGTCTTTAACCTAAGAGCGTCTGTTTTGATTTCCGGACTGTTACCTGTTGCGGTATTGATGGTTTTTATTGCGATGAAACTTTTCGATGTAGATGCAAACATTGTAGCACTTTCAGGAATCGCTATTGCCATAGGTACTATGGTTGATGTGGGCGTAATTCTTTCCGAGAATATTATCAGGCATTTGGATATGGAAAACACCGATTCCGAAGGAAATAAACTGCCGATAAATACAATTGTTTACAATGCTACAACAGAAGTGTCAGGTGCAATCCTTACGGCTGTGTTAACCACAATTATCAGCTTTATTCCTGTCTTTACAATGGTAGGTGCCGAAGGAAAATTATTCCGTCCATTAGCCTTTACAAAAACAATGGCACTCACGGCATCTATAATCGTCGCACTATTTTTAATCCCACCATTTGCAGCTTTTTTATTCCGAAAGAAAAGCCTCAAAAATCCATTCAAATACATCCTAAATATTTCTTTGATAATTGCGGGGATAATCGCAATGATATATGGGTTCTGGTTAGGTCTCATATTGATTGCCTTTGGTGCTTCGGGAATCGCTGGACTACAAGGAAAGCTGACCGAAAAGAAAGCTAATTTGGTCAATATCATCATTTCATCGGTAGCCATTGTTTTCTTATTGGCCGAATACTGGCGACCATTAGGTTTTGACCGAAGTATTGCAATGAACCTCATTTTTGTAAGTATCGTGTGCTTTGGATTGCTTGGTACATTTTGGGTCTTCCGTAAATATTATACAAGAATTTTAAGATGGGCTTTACGGAATAAATTTCTATTTCTTTCCGTACCAACGGCTATAATCATATTCGGTGTTCTTATAATGCAGAATACAGGTAAGGAATTTATGCCTTCATTAAACGAGGGTTCGTTCCTGTTAATGCCAACATCTTTACCACACGCAGGGGTTGAAGAAAACAAACGAATTCTACAACAATTGGATATGGCAGTCGCCACTATCCCTGAAATAAAAACGGTCGTTGGTAAGTCTGGACGAACGGAATCTGCTCTAGACCCTGCACCCCTATCGATGTATGAAAATATCATTCAGTACAAGTCTGAATATATGATGAATTCGGAAGGAAAACATCAACGTTACAAAGTCAATGATGATGGTCTTTTTGTTCTCAAAAATGGTAGGCTAATTATCAATCCAAATAATGAAATAGAGGAAGGTGAAAACTATGAAGCATCCCAATTAAAGACAACAGTTACACGAGATGAATTGATTATTGACGATGATGGTGAGTACTATCGAAATTGGCGTCCTGAAATCAAAAGTCCAGATGATATCTGGAATGAAATCGTTCGGGTCACAAAACTACCCGGCATTACTTCAGCACCAAAGTTGCAGCCCATTGAAACTAGATTAGTGATGTTACAGACAGGAATGCGAGCGCCGATGGGTATTAAAGTCAAAGGCCAGAATTTGAGCGAAATCGAAGATTTTGGTCTTCAGATTGAAGCTGTTCTAAAACAGACGGAAGGTGTCAAAGAACAAGCTGTTTTTGCAGACCGTATCGTAGGTAAACCTTATTTGCTAATTGATATTGACAGAGAGCAACTTGCGCGGTATGGTATTTCAATAATGAAGGTTCAGGAAATTTTGCAAGTAGCCGTTGGTGGAATGCCTCTAACTCAAACCGTGGAAGGTCGTGAACGCTATGCCGTACGTGTGCGCTATCCTCGTGAACTAAGGGAAAACCCCACGGACTTGAAGAATATTTATGTACCTGTGGAAAAAGGAAATCCTGTACCTCTCGGTGAACTTGTGGATATTCGTTATGAACGAGGGCCACAAGTCATAAAAAGTGAGGACACCTTTTTAGTGGGTTATGTTCTGTTTGATAAACTGGACGGTTTTGCCGAAGTGGACGTGGTAGAAAATGCCCAAGCATTGATTAAAGACAAAATTGATAGTGGCGAATTAATCGTTCCAAAGGGTATCAACTATCAATTTACGGGAACGTATGAAAATCAATTACGAGCAGAAAAAACATTGTCCGTAGTTGTTCCATTGGCACTCATCATTATCTTTTTGATTCTTTATTTTCAGTTCCGTTCAGTCGCTACTTCGCTTATGGTATTTACTGGAATTGCCGTTGCATTTGCAGGCGGTTTCTTAATGATTTGGTTCTATGGTCAAGACTGGTTCTTAAACTTCAATTTCTTTGGCGAAAATCTGCGGGACTTGTTTCAGATGCACACTATAAATCTAAGTGTAGCAGTTTGGGTAGGATTCATTGCGCTGTTCGGTATTGCTACCGATGATGGTGTTGTGATGGCGACCTACCTCACACAAACATTTGACCGAAATACACCAGAAAACAAGAATGAAATTCGTGATTCCATCGTAGAAGCTGGCGAAAAACGAATTCGTCCTTGCCTAATGACCACAGCAACAACCATATTGGCATTACTTCCAATTTTGACTTCAACAGGCCGAGGAAGTGATATTATGATACCAATGGCCATTCCAAGTTTTGGTGGAATGCTGATAGCGTTAATTACGCTGTTCGTTGTTCCTGTGTTATTCAGTATGAAAAAAGAGTTTCAACTAAAACAAGCGAGCAAATGAAAAATATAATAATCATAGTATGTCTTTTGCTTGTTTCCGCTTTTGCGAAAGCACAAGAACTGCAATCCTACATACAAGAAGCAGAGGCGAACAATCCAGATATCCAAGCGTATGAATTGCGGTATAATATTGCCCGAGAAAAGGTAAGTGAAGTCAATACATTGCCCAACACTACAATTAGTGCTGGTTATTTTGTGAGCGAACCTGAAACCCGAACAGGTGCGCAACGTGCGCGTTTTTCAATATCCCAAATGTTGCCTTGGTTCGGAACAATTACCGCTAGGGAAAACTATGCCAGTTCAATGGCAGAAACCGAATTTGTAGAAATCGCTATTGCTAAACGGAAACTAGCGCTTTCCGTCGCCCAATCGTATTACACTTTGTATGCCAATAAGGCGAAACAAAATGTACTGGACGATAATATTCAATTATTGAAAACCTACGAGCGTTTGGCATTGACATCTGTTGAAGTTGGAAAAGCCTCGGCTGTGGATGTCCTACGTTTACAAATCCGTCAGAATGAACTGCAACAACAAAAGGAAGTTTTGCAGGAAGAATATCTCGCAGAACAAACCGTGTTCAATAATCTGCTGAATCGTGAGGAAGATATTGTCGTTGATGTTGTTCCAGAAATGATGATTCCATCGGAAGACCCTGTTTTTAGCGATGAAGGATTGTCCCTCAATCCTGAACTGCTTAAATACGACAAGCTCTATAAATCCGTAGAGCAATCAGAACTTTTAAATCAAAAAGAAAGTGCGCCAAATCTAGGATTTGGGCTAGACTATGTTCCCGTGGCAGAGCGACCAGCGATGAACTTTAACGATAACGGAAAGGATATAGTAATGCCAATGGTTACGCTTTCCATTCCCATTTTCAATAATAAGTATAGTTCTGTTTCTAAGCAAAATAAGTTGCGACAACAGGAAATAGAATCTCAAAAAAATGAACGATTGAACACGTTGGAAACTGCTTTCGCAAAGGCAAAATCACAACGTAATCAAGCACGGATAAAATTCAATACTCAGGAAAAAAATCTAAAACAGGCAAAGGATGCTGAAGAAATTCTGATAAAGAATTATGAAACGGGAACAATAGATTTTAACGATGTGCTGGACATTCAAGAATTACAACTAAAATTTCAAATTAATCAAATCGTGTCGGTGCAAATGTACTATGTACAATCTGCCGTCATCAATTATTTAATAAATCAATAATCTAAAATTATAGCAATGAAAACACTATTTAAGACAACAGTATTAATGCTTGCTATCGCAAGTTTGGTTTCGTGTAAAAATGAAACAAAAAATGACAACAAAAATTCAGATTCCGTTACTGAGAATGCCAAGACAGATGGATTAACTTTTAATGATGATAAGGTTGGAAAACAATTTCAGCATTACATTCATTTAAAGACCGCATTGGTAAACTCAGATTTCAATGAGGCTCAATCCGGGGCAAAAATGTTAATGGAAAATACGGGTGATGCAGATTTAAAAGGTATGCTCTCTAAAATTTCAGAAACAACTGATATCGAAGTACAACGTACTATATTTTCCGATGTTACGGAAAAGATGACTGATGTGGTAGCTGCATCACTTTCTAGTGGTGAGGTCTATAAACAATTTTGCCCAATGGCCTTTAACAATAAAGGCGGTTACTGGCTGTCTAAAGAAGAGGAAATCCGCAATCCATACTTCGGGAATAAGATGTTGAAATGTGGTAAAGTCACAGAAACTTTGAAGTAATCAACTATGGGTCGTTTATCAAAACAAATTCTTGTAGTAGCGTCATTTGCCTTATTAGTGGTTGGTTGTAATTCAGGCAATCAGAATACGGAAGTAAAATACTCAGGTGCATTGCGCTCAATGATGTCGGGTGATTTACAAGCGACTGCTTCTTTGGACTCGCTTTCAAAAAAGCCTCATTTATACGCATTGGGTGCTTTTGAAAATTTGAAAGGTGAGATTCAAATTTTTGACGGCAAGGCATTTAACTCAACTGTGCAATCTGGAAATCTTGTCTTTGATAAAACCTTCGATAAAAAGGCATCGCTCATTGTATATGCTGAAATATCCAGTTGGCAGAATATTGAAATTCCAAGTGCAATTGATTCTTCGAAGAAATTAGAAACATTTATTGAAAAACAGGCAAATCAGTTAGGTATCGATGCTGAAAAGCCTATTCCGTTTTTAATTGAAGGAATGGCGAAATCATTAAGTTGGCACGTCATCAATTGGAAGGATGGCGATACTGAACACACCCATCAAAAGCATAAGGAATCTGGTTTAAAGGGTGTTGAGGAAAATAAGAAAGTTGAAATTATAGGTTTCTTTTCCAAATCGCATCAAGCGGTATTTACTCATCATACTACCTTTTTGCATATGCATTTTAAAAATCAAAATGAAGAATTGGCTGGACACGTTGATGACTTAAAATTAAGTAGTAATATGATTTTAATATTACCAAAAGGCTAAAAAAATGAAACATACATATCACATACACGGGATGACCTGTAACGGTTGTAGAACCCACGTTGAGAACATAATAAAAAATATTGACGGCGTAACAAATGCATCCGTCAACTTAGAGAAATCGGAAGCGGTCATCGAAATGGAATCCCATATTTCCATAGATACGTTTCAAGAGGCTTTGAAGAAAGATGGGGGCTCATACAGTATTCACAAAACGGGCGAACATCATAAGGTTGTCGATAAGAAAGAGAAGGCACCGAAGAGCCAAGGCACAGGAACATTCTATTGCCCGATGCATTGCGAAGGTGACAAAACCTATGATAAGCCAGGTGATTGCCCTGTCTGTGGAATGGATTTGGTTGAAGAACAAAATCTATCCAATTCTTCAGCTACTCAATATACTTGTCCTATGCATCCCGAAATCGTAAAGGATGAAGCTGGAAGCTGCCCAATTTGTGGGATGGATTTAGTACCAATGGAACCCGATATGTCCGCAGAAGAAAAGACCTATAGAAAACTACTTAAAAAGTTTTGGGTTGCCGTGGCATTTACACTACCCATCTTTTTGATTGCAATGTCCGAAATGCTGACCAATAATCCATTATATGGTATTCTGGAATTGAAGTATTGGAATTGGATTCAGTTTGTGCTTTCCATTCCAGTCGTGTTTTATGCTACTTGGATGTTCTTTGAACGTGCCTACCGCAGTATTAAAACTTGGAATCTCAATATGTTTACGCTTATTGGAATCGGTGCTGGTGTAGCTTGGTTATTTAGTGTAATAGGTATGCTTACACCTGACTTTTTCCCAGACCAATTTAAGACCGAAGCAGGTACGGTTCACGTCTATTTTGAAGCTGCTACTGTAATCCTCACTTTAGTCCTTTTGGGGCAGTTACTTGAAGCTCGTGCTCACAGCAAGACCAATTCCGCAGTAAAAGAGCTATTGAAGTTAGCACCTAATAAAGCCATTAAAGTAGTCGATGGCGAAGAAAAAGAAGTGAGTATTGACGACATTGAATTAGGCGACATTCTAAGAGTTAAGCCAGGCGATAAGATTCCTGTGGATGGTGTTTTGACCGAAGGGGAAACTTCCGTTGACGAATCGATGATTACAGGCGAACCGATTCCCGTAAACAAAATCGTAGACGATAAGGTCAGTAGCGGAACAATCAATGGAAATCAGTCCTTTTTAATGAAAGCTGAAAAAGTTGGTTCAGACACGCTATTATCCCAAATCATCCATATGGTAAACGATGCTAGTCGCAGCCGTGCACCCATCCAGAATTTGGCAGATAAGGTTTCGGGATATTTTGTACCAGTTGTGGTCATAATTGCCCTGATAACCTTTGCGGTCTGGGCAATATGGGGACCAGAGCCAGCCTATGTTTATGCCTTGGTCAATGCCATCGCTGTATTAATAATCGCTTGTCCTTGTGCTTTAGGTCTTGCAACACCAATGTCCGTAATGGTAGGTGTTGGTAAAGGTGCACAAAATGGGGTGCTTATCAAAAACGCTGAAGCCCTCGAAAAGATGGACAAGGTAGATACACTCATAGTTGACAAAACGGGAACAATTACGGAAGGTAAACCGACAGTTGAAAAAGTTGGGGCTTTTGATAATGGCTTTACTGAAAATGAAGTACTACAATATATCGTTTCCCTGAACAGCCAAAGTGAGCATCCACTCGCTGAAGCAACAGTTAAATACGGAAAGGAACAACAAGCTGAATTTCTAAAAGCGACTGGTTTCAATGCTGTAACTGGTAAGGGTGTTGAAGGAAAGGTCAACGGAAAAGAATTGTCTTTGGGCAATACTAAAATGATGGAAATAGCAAATGCGAAACTTTCAGAGGCTATGGAAAACGAAGCGCAAACCTATCAAAAGCAAGGCAAGACAGTTTCTTATCTGGCTATTGATGGCAAGACTGTTGGATATGTTGTTATAGGTGATAAAATCAAGAAAACAAGTGCCAAAGCTATCAAAGCATTGCAGGACAAAAATATTGATGTCATAATGCTTACAGGCGATAATCACGATACCGCTCAAGCCGTGGCAAAAGAGCTCAACCTAGCTGATTTCAAGGCAGGAATGTTACCTGAAAATAAATTACAGGAAGTTGAAAAATTGCAGAATAATGGTCACGTAGTCGCAATGGCGGGTGATGGTATCAATGATGCCCCTGCCTTGGCAAAAAGTGATGTTGGTATAGCAATGGGAACGGGAACAGATGTAGCGATTGAAAGTGCAGCACTAACATTGGTTAAGGGCGACTTACACAGTATTGTTAAAGCACGAAATCTAAGCGCTGTTGTTATGAGGAACATCAAGCAGAATCTGTTCTTTGCCCTCATCTATAATACGTTGGGTATACCGATAGCAGCCGGTTTACTCTACCCATTTTTCGGAATCCTTTTATCCCCAATGATTGCCGCTTTAGCAATGAGTTTCAGTTCCGTATCGGTTATTGCTAACGCACTAAGATTAAGAACAAAATCAATTAAATAATTCTTTAACTATAAAAACCAAAATTTATGAATTCACAAGAACACAAAAACGAGAACAATGGATTAAGTAAGTACACTAAATTTTACTTGATGCTCGGTTGCTCATTCATTGCTATGTACATCACAATGTACTTAAACACATATTCTTTAGACCACGTATTTTTTAGCTTGACCCGGTTTTATATGGTATGTCTTGGCATAGCGACTATGGCCGTAATAATGTGGTTGTTTATGCGGAATATGTATACCGATAAAAAGAAGAATATTGCCATTTTGGTAGGCAGCCTAATCCTATTTGTTGGGGCTTTGACTTTAGTAAGAGAACAAAAGACAACAGTTGGGGACGTTCTCTGGATGAAAGCTATGATTCCCCATCACTCTATTGCGATTTTAACGAGTGAACGTGCTGATATTAAAGACCCTGAAGTGAAGAAACTGGCACAGGATATCATCAAGGCACAAAAGAAGGAAATTGAAGAAATGAAGCAGATGATTGAACGATTAGAAAATAAATAATTTGATATGAACAAAAACATTTTATACATCGGTATCGCAGCTTTGATAGGACTTTTAGGTGGGTGGCTCATTTTTGGTGGCAATTCTACCGAAAAAGACGAGGCGGCAATGACCGAAACGCACGACCATTCTGCCGAAAGTGCTGAACAAATGTGGACGTGCTCTATGCATCCACAAATTATGCAACCAGAACCAGGCGACTGTCCTATATGCGGTATGGATTTAATTCCGGCAGAATCTAGTGCTGATGGCCTTGCAATGAATGAAATAAAGATGACAAAAAATGCAATGGCATTGGCAAACATCCAAACCACTACTGTAGGAAATGCATCGGCAGGCAGCGAAAATATGATTTCGCTTTCAGGAAAAATCAAAATGAATGAAGAGGAAAACGCCATTCAAGCGAGTTATTTTGATGGTAGGATTGAACGGCTCAATGTCAACTTTGAGGGTCAGGAAGTAAGGAAAGGGCAACTTTTGGCAACCATTTATGCGCCAAATTTAGTAGCGGCTCAGCAAGAATTGATAACTGCAGCTTCCCTTAAAGCATCGCAACCAGAATTATATAAAGCGGTACGCAATAAACTTAAACTTTGGAAGCTATCGGAAAGTCAAATTAATAGTATCGAAGAATCAGGGAAGGTTAAAGAAAACTTTCCCATATACGCAACGGTTAGCGGTACGGTATCTGAAAAGATGGCTTCTGAAGGCGATTACGTAAAGCAAGGGCAACCCATCGTAAAGGTGAGCAATCTAAATTTGGTATGGGCAGAATTCGATGCTTATGAAAACCAAATTTCAGAATTCAAGAAAGGTCAGAAAATCAAGGTTACAACCAATGCTTATCCCAATGAAATATTTGATGCTACGGTTTCATTCATAGACCCCGTTCTGAATACTCAAACGAGAACTGTCGTGGTTCGAGCCAATTTGAAAAACAACAAAGGGATTTTTAAGCCAGGGATGTTCGTCACAGGCAAAATCAAAAGCAAATCAACTAGTTCAGAAGTACAACTTCGCATTCCAGCGAGTGCGGTAATGTGGACAGGCGAACGCTCATTAGTTTACATCAAGACAAATCCAAATGAACCCATTTTTGAAATGCAGGAAGTAACGCTTGGCAATCGAGTTGGTGATATTTTTATGGTCGCTTCCGGATTACAAGAAGGCGATGAAATAGTAACTAATGGGACTTTCACGGTGGATGCAGCTGCACAATTACAGGGTAAGAAGTCAATGATGAATAAATCAGACGGAAAAACAATGACAGGACACGAAGGACACTTAGGTATGCAGAATACAGGTAACGAAACCACTAGTAGTTCAACAATGAAAATGGAACTACCAAAGACAGTTCAAATTGCGTTTCAGTCTGCTTTAACGCCATATCTTAAAATGAAAGATGTCTTTGTAGCTGGTGATGCTCAAAAAGTTTCGTCTTTCTCACAGGAAACCTTAGAAATATTAGAGCCAGTTTCTGATTCGGATTTGGGTAAAATGGAACAAGCCCACATTTCCAAAATCAAAAAAATGTTGAAGTCAATAAACGAAAGTGATAACATCGAAAATCAGCGTAGCCATTTTGTGGTTTTGAACCAAAATTTTATACCGATTGTAAAGACTATAAAAGGGTTGAACCCAAAGGTATATATTCAGAAATGCCCAATGGCAAATAACAACAGAGGGGCGTTTTGGATAAGTAAAGATAAAGTCATCAGTAACCCTTATTATGGCGAACAGATGCTTACTTGTGGAAGTGTAGTTGATTCATTGAAATAATACTTTGCAACACAGTTGCACGAAAATCTTTTTATCTTTGTAGCTTGAAATACTTTACACTCATATTAGCAATTTACTTCTTAGCACTTAATGGTGTGCCCTGTAGCGATACAGGAAACATTAATGAAGATTCCCAAGTAGTTTCCGTAATTGACTATGATAGTGAGCACGACCAAGATTGTGAATTATGTTCGCCCTTTTGTCATTGTCATTGTTGCCACGTTCACACTATAGATTTTGGCATAACTTCATTCGAACCGTATCAACCTAAGATTTCACAAGAGTACTTCGACCATTTCGATGGTTTTGAAAACAACTTTTTTCATTCCCTTTTACAGCCCCCACAGGTATAATTCAGTTTTCATAGGATAGCTATATCCTGTTTTGACGTGTCCTTATTTTGGATATGTCAAAATAGTGCATTGCATTTCTGTAATGTGCCCACAGAGAATTTAAACTGAATTAACACCCATATCTATGATTAATAAAATCATTGATTTTTCAATCAATAACAAATTTATTATTGGTCTGCTCACACTTGCATTAATTGGTGCAGGTATCTATAGTATGACCCAAGTTCCTATTGATGCCGTGCCAGATATTACCAATAATCAGGTACAGGTCATTACACAATCGCCCAATCTGGGGACAGAGGATATTGAGCAATTTGTAACCTATCCTGTCGAGGTGGCAATGAGCAACCTGCCCAATGTCAAGGAAATCCGTTCGGTTTCCCGCTTTGGTCTTTCCGTTGTAACTATTGTCTTCGACGATGATGTAGGAACCTATTTACCCAGACAGCTTGTTGCGGAAAAACTGACAGAGGTACAGGAACAAATCCCTATGGGTTTTGGTGAACCGTCTATGGGACCCATTTCAACGGGACTGGGCGAAATCTACCAATATACCCTTGAAGTCGATGCTGAGCACAAGGGCGAGTATTCTGCAACGGAATTGAGAACGATTCAGGACTGGATAGTTCGCAGACAAATGGCAATGGTTACCGGCGTTGTGGAAGTAAATGCTTTTGGCGGAAATAAAAAACAATACGAAGTAGCCGTTGACCCTGATGAACTTCGAGCAATCGGAATTACAATATCTGAGGTGTTTTCCGCTTTGGAAAACAATAATCAGAATACGGGCGGTGCCTATATCGAGCGAAACCATCAAGCTAATTTCATCCGTGGCGAAGGGCTTGCCAGAACCGTTTCGGATATCGAAAATATGGTCGTAAAAACGGTCAATGGTATTCCTATCAAGATTAAAGATGTTGGTAAGGTGAGTATAGGAAGTGCCGTCCGTTACGGTGCGCTGACAAAAGATGGCAAAGGCGAAGCTGTTGGCGGAATGATTTTGATGCTTAAAGGGGCTAATTCCAACGAAGTTATCGAAAACGTGATCCAACGTATGGAACAGATTCAGCAATCACTTCCTAAAGGTGTTAGTATAAAACCATTTCTTGACCGAAGTGAATTGATTGCGGAAACAACGGGAACGGTAACTGGAAACCTTTTGGAAGGTGGGCTTATCGTAATCTTTGTTTTGGTTTTGCTCTTGGGAAATTGGCGTGGTGGTCTTATAGTAGCATCCACTATTCCGCTATCGCTTTTGTTTGCATTCATACTAATGAACGTTTTTGACGTATGGGCGAACCTGATGAGTTTGGGGGCGATTGACTTTGGAATCATTGTGGACGGTGCGGTCATCATCGTAGAAAGTACTGTTTTTCTAATGTATTCTTATGTAGTTAAAAAGAAGGCTGTGAGTTCTGAAACGAGGGACGAAATCGCTGCAAAGGCTTCTAAAAAGATGATGAACGCCGCTTTCTTCGGCCAGCTTATAATTCTTATTGTCTTCCTACCCATTTTAGCTTTGGAAGGTGTTGAAGGTAAGATGTTTCAGCCTATGGCTTTAACTTTCATCTTTGCTATGATTGGTGCAATGTTGCTTTGTCTGACCTATGTTCCGATGATTTCAGCGTTATTCTTAAGACCGCCGAAATCCGAAAAAAAGTCTTACGGCGATAAGTTTGTCCATTGGATTGAAAGAAAATACGAGCCGCTGTTGACCAAATCGCTTACTAAAGGGAAGATGGTTATAGGTATCGCTATTGCTCTTTTTGCAGTTGCCATTTTTGCCTTTACCAGAATGGGCGGCGAATTTATCCCACAGTTGGATGAAGGCGATATTGCGTTTCACGCCATCCTAAAACCCGGAAGTTCCCTTTCAGAAACCATAGAAACAACCACAAAAATAGAGCAAATAGTTAAGGCGGAATTTCCAGAGGTGGAAACTATCATCAGTCGTATCGGTGTGGCCGATGTACCTACTGACCCGATGCCGATGGACATTGCCGATGTCTTCGTCATCCTTAAACCAAGTGATGAATGGACATCCGCCGAAAGCAAAGATGAACTGGTCGAAAAAATGAAGGATGCCATAAGCATCGTACCCGGGGTCAATTATGAATTTACCCAGCCTATAGAAATGCGTTTTAACGAACTACTTACGGGTGTACGTGAAGATGTTGCTATTAAACTGTTTGGGGAAGATTTGGACATACTGGCAAGCAAAGCGGAAGAAATGGGTAAAATCATTGCAACTGTTCCGGGTGTTGCGGATATGAAAGTAGAGGCTACCGATGGCCTTCCGCAAATTACGGTTAACTATAATCGTAACAAGCTCGCGCAATACGGTCTTGAAATCAACCAACTCAATAGTGTGTTACAAGCTGCATTTGCAGGTGGAAAAGCAGGCGTAATTTTCGAGGGGGAAAAGCGGTTCGATTTGGTAGTTCGCCTACAAAAAGAGAATCGGGAAAGCATTGCTGACATTAAAAACCTGTTCATAAACCTTCCAAATGGTTCACAAATTCCGCTACGTGAAATTGCAGAAGTGAGTTATGAGCCTGGTCCAATGCAAATAAGTAGAGACAATACAAATAGACGAACGTATGTAGGTATCAATATTCGTGACCGTGATGTTAAATCTGTAGTAGAAGAAATTCAGGATAAATTAGATGCCCAATTTGAATTACCACCTGGATATTACATTCGTTATGGTGGGGCTTTTGAAAACCTCGAACGTGCCAGCAGTAGGTTACAGACTGTTGTGCCAATAGCTTTATTGCTCATATTCATTCTGATTTACTTTGCCCTAAAATCCTTTCCGCAAACCTTGATGATTTATGTAGCAATACCTATGGCGACCATAGGTGGCGTGTTCGCTCTATGGCTTCGGGATATGCCTTTTAGTATTTCGGCAGGGGTCGGTTTTATTGTGCTCTTTGGGGTAGCTGTACTGAATGGATTGGTAATGATAAGCGGTCTGAATGAACTGAAGGAAGAAGGCGTAACAAACTTAAAAGACAGGATTGTGGAAGGCACAAAACGTAGGATACGCCCGATTATGCTTACTGCCTTTACCGATATTCTTGGTTTTTTGCCTATGGCGATTTCAGCATCCGCAGGGGCTGAAGTGCAAAGACCCTTGGCTACCGTGGTTATTGGTGGATTGATAACTTCAACCCTTTTAACGCTGTTTATTCTGCCCATTTTTTATCAATGGGTCGAGAAACGTTCTGAACGAAAGGCAAAATTGAATCCAAAATTTGCTACCGCTATGGCAGTAGTTTGTTTGCTATTTACTTCTGCTTTCGCTAAAGCGCAGCAAGTTCCACAGAATGATTCGCTGCCGGTAATATTATTGGAAAAAGCGGTAGAAGTTTCTAAGGAAAATTATCCGCTCTTGAAAACGAAACAGTTGGAAATTCAAAGACAAACTGCATTAAAGGGGACTGCTTACGACTTTGGCAACACCCAAGTGTTTACAGGTGGCGAGGAAATATCGGATGGTCAGGGTATTTATACATTGGTTGGCTTAGGGCAACAGAATATCAACTTATTCGGCATAGGTGCGAAAAAGCGTCTGCAAAAGCAACGTATCGCTTTGGCCGAAACAGCTCTTGACCTTTCTGAACTTCAAATAGAACAGGAAGTTAAAAAAGCTTGGTCGCAAGCCTATCAGCAAAGGCAAAAATTTGAACTGTACCAAGAACTGGATTCTATCTATTCACAATTTGAAAAAGCCATTGCCCTCAATTATGAGGTAGAAGCCATTTCACGCTTGGAATATTCATCAGCTACCAATCAAGCCTTGCAAATCCGCAACAAATTGCAACAGGCCGAAAGCGATTACGCCATTGCCCTTCAAAAACTAAACCTATGGTTAGTTTCAGACACTTTCTATACTGTACCTAAATCGCTTGACGAAAGTGAATTTGCCGTATTGGGCATACCCACAACAGTGGAAAATCATCCCAAACTGAAACTTTCGCAAAAGCAAATTGATGAAGCTGAGGCAAATTATGACGCAGCTCGTGCTGACTTGCTTCCCAAGTTTAATCTTCAGGGCGGACTTCAAAGAGTGAACGGCAATAGCGGGTTTTACACTTATCAGGCTGGTATTTCCATTCCTTTATTTTCTGGTACGGAACGTAGCCAAGCCAAGGCCGCTAAAATTGACGGCGAAATTGCAAGGACTAATGCTGATTATACACAACGCCAATTGCAATCCGAATATCAACAGGCCGTAAAGTCCTATCAAAAGTGGGAAACATCTTGGCAATTTTATAAAAATAAAGCCTTACCCCTTGCCGAAGAGCAACGCAGAGGCGCACTACTTGCCTACAAGGAAGGTGCAGTGGACTATGCAGCATTTACACAAATAATAAGGGATGCCATAAATACCGAAATGGATGCGCTGGATGCGCTCGACAATTATCTAAAATCAGTTTTCGAACTACAATATTTTAAACAATAATGAAAAATCTATCTAAATATACAGTCATCGGTTTATTGGTTATGCTCTTAGGGTTAACCTCTTGTGGTGATTCTAAATCAGAGTCAGCTGAAAACAGTAAAGGAAATTCTGAAACGGAAGAAGCCCACGCAGAAGGCGAAGCTGAGGAAGTGATGCTCACAGCAAAACAGTTCGATGCATTACAAATGAAAATCGACACCTTACAAATGCGAAATATGAGCGGGTATGTGGAAGCGAACGGTCAACTGGAAGTCCCTCCCCAGAACGAGGCCACCATAACAACAGTTGTAGGTGCAAACGTGGTTTCCATCGAGGTTATCGAGGGTGATAAGGTCAATAAAGGGCAAACAGTCGCTTACCTCTCGCATCCCAACATCATTCAGAAACAGACAGACTACTTAAATGCTTTTAGTAATAGTCAGTTTCTGAAAAAGGAATATGAACGACAAAAAACCCTTTACGATGCGGGTGTAGGAAGCGGTGCCAATTTCCAAAAGGCAGAAGCTGAATACCAAGCATCCCGAAGTATGGCAAAAGGTCTTGAAGCCCAACTGCAACAACTTAACGTTAGTGCATCGGGCGTAAGAAACGGAACGATTTACCAGCGTGTGGCGCTTAGAAGTCCCATCGAAGGATTTGTACAAAAGGTAGAAGTCAAAACAGGGCAGTATGTAGAACCCCAGACTGACCTAATGGAAATTGTGGACACCCACCACGTGCACGCCGATTTGATGGTCTTTGAAAAGGATGTCTATAGGGTAAAGGAAGGTCAAAAAGTAACGTTTAATGTCCAATCCAATCAAGGGCAGGAACTGACCGCGGAAATCTATTCCGTAGGAAAAACTTTTGAGCAGAACCCGAAAGCGATACACGTTCACGCAGAAATTGAGAACAAGGAAGGCAACTTGATACCCGGAATGTACATTCAGGGACGCATACAAACGGATAACAATAAGACGTTGGCTATACCCGAAAGTGCCATAGCCGCTGATGGTAACCGATTTTTTGTGTTTTTAGCTGAAAAGGAAGGTAACGATTGGGCTTTTACACCTAATGAAATAACAAAGGGGGCTAAAGACGGGGAATGGATTCCTATTGATTTTCTAACGGAACAAAAATCGAATGCCAAATATGCCTTAAACAACGGTTACTATTTAATGGCAGAAATGAAAAAAGGCGAAGCAGAACACTCACATTAAAATTGATTAATAACATCATTAGATGAAAGAAATAGAAAAAACATTGGAAAACAAAAGTGTGCGACCTACGGCAATGCGCATTTTGATTTATAAGTATATGGCCGAGAAAGAAATTGCTGTTGCATTAACGGACATTGAGAATGCTTTCGCGAAAGCGGACAGAACTACGCTTTACCGAACCTTAAAAACTTTTGAAGAAAAGGGAATCGTGCATCAAATAGACGATGGCACCAATATTTCAAAATATGCGCTTTGTGAACCAGGGTGCAATTGTGAAATCGAACAAGATTTACACCTGCATTTTCATTGCAACAACTGCGATGAAACCGTATGCCTTACAGAACATAAGATACCGCAGGTTAATCTACCAGATGGATATGTGGCTGAGGATGCTAACTTGGTTATAAAAGGTATTTGCGAAAAGTGTAGCGGGCGATAAATGCACTTCCGTTGCACGGTTTAAACCTGTACTTTGAACGCTGAAAAATAAGAACTTATGATACAGTTTATAGATACGAAAAAAGAGAACCTAATTGCAGCAAAGCTTTCGGGCAAATTGAACGAAGAAAATTTAAAGACCGTTCACAAACAAATCCATCGAATCATCGACAAGGGTCACAAAGTGGACTTCTATTTTGAAATGGAAGATTTTGAAGGCTATACTATTAAAGGGTTTTGGGAAGACATCAAGACTGATGTAGCCCATATCAAGGATTACGGGAAAATAGCATTCGTCGGAAATGAAAAATGGCAGGAATGGGCAGCAAAGGCAACCGATTTCTTTACGGGAAGCGAGGCCAAATATTTTGAAGCCAAAAATAAGGAACAGGCTATGACTTGGATTAATTTATAAAAACTTGTTAGATGAAATTTAATACCAACATCCCTAAAGGTTTAAAAGAATACTATGATAAGGAATTGAATCTATATCGTAATGCATTGAATCGGAAAGATTATGGAATTGCTTGGAAGCATCTTGAACGCTCGCACATACTTGGGCAGTCCTATCCTTACGAACATACCTATTCTCATTGGCTAATGCTCAAATTTGGCTTTAGACAAAAAAATACAAAAGAAATTTTAGGTCAAGTTGTTCGATTGGTCGTTGGCGGGTGGAAATCATTTATTGACCACGTGCCCGTAGGAAATACGGGTGGTGTTAACGTTCCACCTCTTAAGAGAATGGAACTTCCTCACGACTTGGAAATTATCTTAAACCAATACAGACCAACCTAATGAAAAAGAAAAAAGTAAACTTACGTGATTTAGACCCTAAAGAACATAAGGGCGAGCACAGCCACGATGAAGGACACAATCACAGCAGTCCGGAAGAATTGTCAAACTTCAGAACTTATTTACCTGCCATTTTCAGCTTTGTGATGCTGATTGCTGGTATTGCCATTGATTATTTTGATGCCTTTCCCTTCTTTAAAGGTTGGATTCGCATAGTCTGGTATACTGTGGCTTATATTCCCGTGGGATTTCCTGTCATACGGGAAGGTTGGAACAGCATCTTAAAAGGCGACTTCTTCACGGAATTTTTCTTGATGTCCATTGCCACTTTGGGGGCATTTGCCATAGGTGAATATCCCGAAGGTGTGGCGGTGATGCTCTTCTATGCCGTTGGCGAACTGTTCCAGAATGCAGCGGTCAACCGTGCCAAAAGAAATATTAAAGCACTACTCGATGTGCGCCCTAATGAAGCATTGGTTTATCGTGATGATGATTTTGTTTCTGTCAATCCTGAAACCGTCCAGATTGGCGAGAAAATTCAGGTTCGGGTGGGTGAAAAAGTACCACTTGATGGTATTTTACTTTCAGAAAAAGGGTCGTTCAACACAGCTGCTTTAACAGGCGAAAGCAAGCCAGATACCATTGCGAAAGGCGAAAAGGTTTTTGCGGGAAGTATCAATCTCGATGGTGTCATCGAAGTTGAAACCACCAAAGAATTTAAGGACAGTTCCATTGCCCGTATTCTGGATATGGTCCAGAATGCCACCGCTCGTAAATCAAAGACTGAATTGTTCATCAGAAAGTTTGCACGGATTTACACACCTATCGTTGTATTTCTAGCTATTGGTCTGACTTTTCTTCCTTATTTCTTTGTTGATGATTACGTGTTTCGTGATTGGTTGTACAGAGCATTAATTTTCTTAGTTATTTCCTGTCCCTGTGCATTGGTTATTTCCATTCCTTTGGGCTATTTCGGTGGTCTGGGTGCAGCATCACGTAACGGTATTTTATTCAAGGGCGCATCCTTTTTGGATGCAATGACCAAAGTGAATACCGTGGTAATGGACAAAACGGGAACTGTTACCAAAGGGGTCTTTAAGATTAAGGAAGTGGTCAATACATCCGCTTTCGCGGAAGCGGAATTTATGCAATACTTGATGGCGATGGAAGAACAATCTACTCATCCAATCGCAAAGGCAATATTGGAATATAAAGCTGACGGTGTTGACTTGGAAGCAACTGAAGTTTCTGAAGTTGCTGGAAAAGGCTTAAAAGGAACGGTCAATGGAAGAACCGTTTTGGTCGGTAACAAAGCATTAATGACTTCGAACAGTATCGAAGTACCCTCTGAAACCGATAGCATTGTAGAATCAATAGTAATGGTTGCCATTGATGGAAAGTTTGCAGGTTATGTAACCATTGCCGATGAACTGAAGGAAGATGCCCACCAAGCTATTAAGCAAATAAGGGAAGCTGGAATTTCAAAAATCATAATGCTTTCTGGCGATAAAGATTCCATTACGCAACAGGTTTCCAAAGAATTAAATATTGATTGGGCAAAAGGTGGTTTACTACCGGAAGATAAGTTGAACGAGGTTGAAGGGCTCAAAAAACAACCTGAAACGAAAGTAGCCTTTATAGGCGATGGTATTAATGACGCGCCCGTATTGGCAGCAAGTGGTGTAGGTATCGCAATGGGTGGCTTGGGTAGTGATGTTGCCATTGAGACGGCAGATGTCATCATCCAGACCGACCAACCAAGTAAAATTGCAAGAGCAATTAAAATTGGGCGTTCTACCCGAAAAATTGTTTGGCAGAATATTGGTTTGGCATTTGGTGTAAAGGCTATCGTACTTATTCTTGGTGCTGGTGGACTGGCAACAATGTGGGAAGCTGTATTTGCCGATGTGGGTGTGGCATTGTTGGCTATTTTAAATGCGGTACGATTGCAGAAAATGAAGTGGTAAGAATCATAGAATTTTTCCCATTGAAGTTACCAGAATGAAAATTGATTACCAATAATAACCGTTATATTGTAGGTCACAACAAGTCCTATTTTATGATACATATAATCACAACAGGCGGTACAATTGAGGGGTTGGACTATAGCGAAAAAAATAGCCAGAACCAAGAAAGCAAAATCTCTATTGAGAACTTTTTTAGGTCGGCGAATGTCTCATTTTCCTATACCATTGAAAGTGTTTTGAATAAAGACAGCCGCTCTATAACAGATGAAGACCGCCAGCTATTGGTAGATAAAATTAAAGCTACAAGCGCAGAAAAAATAGTATTAACCCACGGTACTTTCACTATGGAAGATACCGCAAAATATATCGGAAACCTTAACCTAAATAAAACGATTGTCTTGGTTGGCTCATTTGTTTTAGGCACATCCAATGGTACAGACGCCCCTTTTAATTTAGGTTATGCAATATGCTCAGTTCAATTTCTAAAAGCAGATGTATATGTGGCAATGAATGGCACTATATTTCATTGGAAGAATGTGACAAAAAATTTAGAAACCAACAAATTTGAGCAGCGATGAAAAAGATAAATGTTTGGTACATCAATACATTGGACGACTTTTTTCTATCTTTTATTAGATACGGTCATTGTATTGTTCACACTCTACTATTCAACTCGAAAAGATTCAAGTGGTTATAAGCGATTTTTATCTTTGGGTATTTTATTTATTACCTATAATTTAACAGGTGGATTTTTGCCAATTAAGAATTTTCCTGGTCCTCTCATTCTTCAGTACATCATAACTTACGGCGTTGCCATAACTCTATGCGTTTATATAGTTTACTACCTCTATAAAGAATATGATATCATTGTATTAAAGTACAATTCTTCTATTAGAAATTTAGCGATTTTGTCTTCTGGAAGTTTTATTATACTATTTTTAATCCCATACTTTTTTACCTATTCCTTAGACGCTTCAAGGTTACTTTTTACCATACCTATTTCTGTTCTTGCCTTTGTGTTTTTAGGTATGTTTTATGAAAGAATTTCCCATCCAAACAATCCAAATGAATACATCCTACGTCGTAATAGGTTATCAATGATTAGCGTGACAAGTATTGCGTTGTTACCTATACTAACCTTAATTGGGGATTTTCAATGGTTGACTTTTACTGTTATGAACGCGGCTTTTTATGCCATAACGATTATTGAAATAGACCGACATTTATATTTTTTGGAAAACAAGACCAAAATGTATGAAGTATTTGCAATGAGTAAGGAACAGGCAATTAACTCAGCAGAAACAAAAATAATCTACGAAAACTTGACACGAAGGGAAATAGAAATTACTTTATCTATTCTGAGCAATCTTAGTTACAAACAAATAGCCAAAGATTTATTCATTGCCGAAAGTACTGTCTCTAAACACGCTTCTAATATCTATAAAAAAACTGGTGTAAAAAATAGAAGGCAATTCATTAGTCGATATCGAAAAAAGGCGAAGTAGCGTTGTTCCTGATACCATAGCAATTACCGTAGGAAAATACGGTTTATTCCGTACATATCTACGGAATAAAATACCCTTCTTTCAAAATTATGTTATTACATTTCAGTTGTTCTTTGGCCGCCCTTTGTCGTAAAAACTTCTACTTTCAAGTACCTGTCCCACACATTCGCAACTAAAGAATTCTAACAACCACTAACAACCCATCCAAACTAAGACCACCCGCAGTAATGTCGGTGTTTAACTGTATTTATGGCTATAAATGGATTTAGAATCACTAGGCGAAAATCTTCTCGTAGAATTAGACGGGATAAGGCTCGAAAATCTTCCGATTTTGGAACTATCCTATCGTTCCATCGAGTTAAGTAGAAATTTGCTTACCGTTTTTAAAAGAAATATTTTGGCTAATGATTTTAAAAGCGTTGATGATGAAATTGATTTCTTTAAAAAAATAAAACAAGTACCATTAATTAAACTTATATACTTCTCAGAGATTCATTCTTTTGAAATTCAATTTCCTAAAGCTGATAGAGCTGCCCAACTAAAATTTGTAAAAAAGAAGATTGGTAAACTAAATCGCTTTTTTCTTTATAATCTTGACTTTGGCCAATATGTAAAATCTGGGGCAACCCATTTTGATAAGACATATTACACAAGAGACCATCTCGATAAGTATCACATCACTACTTCTAAATTCTATTTTCAAGACCCTGATTTTTGTACGCCAAGAGATATGCTTTTAGGAAAGTTCAAGGCCTATACTTCCCTTATTAATTATATGGACCAAAAGAAACATTCTATTAAAAATAGATTGAATGGTTTTAGTGTGAATATAAAACCTACTGAAAAAATTATTTGGCCATTTACAAATACAGATTGGGTTGAGCTGCTCTACGCACTATGCGCAAAAGGTCTCGGGAAGCAGGACAATAAAAGTATTATGCAACTTTCTAGAAAGTTGCAACAGATATTTGATTTTGAACCCAAAGACATCTACAAAACCTTTCAAGACATCAAAAATCGTAAAAACAGCCGAACATTGTTCCTTGACCAGCTGATTGCTTCCCTTCTTTCAGAAATGGATAAAAGCGAGGAATAGTCGCTAACCATTCTCATTTACCTATCCTTTTATCTGCTAAAATAAGACCGTACTACGGTTGACCTACGGTAATTAGATTCTCATCCTCTTTTCCATAAATTTTGGTACAATTTAAAGTTCAATTAATAGTGCAAACACCTCAAAACACCCTAAAACTAATCAAATTTCAAAATGTTAAATTTTGACCGTAGTACGGTCGTACTGGGGAATAAAATCCATTAAAGCTATTCAAATTTGTAGAACGAAAGTCAAATCAGGTCAGAGGCTATCAAATTAGTTGATAGCGATGCGATAGCCTCTTTCTTTAAAACCGTTCTATTATGCCCACAAGTATTATTACCACAGACGACCTTCGAGATTTCAAAATGGAATTACTCGATGACATCAAAAAACTATTATCCAAACAAGCTACTGTAAAACTGAAAAGGTATCTCAAATCTTCTGAGGTTATGGACTTGTTACAAGTCAGTCCAGGTACTTTGCAAAATCTTCGTATCAATGGCACTTTGCCCTATACCAAAGTAGGCGGTATTATCTACTACGATGCCGAGGAAATTCAAAATATAATGACCGCCAACCGTGTGCAGCACGGTTCAAATTCTTAAGTAATGAACTATATAAAGCTACTTAATGCGGCTTTTGAAAAGTTCTATTTTGATGACCGCCTAAATCCCACACATATCAGCTTGTATATGGCGCTGTTTCAAGAATGGAACAGTAGTCGGTTTGCAGATGAATTTTATGTAAACCGTAGGGATTTAATGCGTTGTGCTAAAATAGGCTCAAAATCCACCTATCATCGTTGTGTTACGGATTTGGACGCGTGGCTTTATCTATCCTATTTCCCATCTAACAATCCATACAAGGGCAGTAAAATCAAGATGTCCATTATTGGGACAAGTGATGAACCTGATATGGGACGATACAATCCCACATTAGAACAGCTTGCGGAACAGTACTATCCCATACCTGAACCAGTTGTGGGACAGCACCATCCCATAAATGGACAGGTTGTAGACCCATACCGTCCCATAGGTGGACAAGCATTGGTATCTACTACAAACAATATCAAACAAGAAAACTATACAAAACAGCCAAAGGGCTGGCAGGCCGTAATTGATTTTTTTGTTGAAAAAGGTTTTAATGCTGATGAAGGAAAAAAATTCTACGAGCATTATGAAACTAGGAACTGGCAAACTAGCGATGGTCAACAAATTCGTGATTGGCGAGCTTTGGCCACAAACTGGATGGATAGAACTGAGCTTTTCGAAGAAGAAAACAAAGCAAACAAAAACCAAGCGTCCCAAATCAAGGACAACTTGCGAACCACTAAAAACAAAGATTATGGACAACCCCTCTAAAATTATTGAAGGTGGCGTAGAATATTCACTGGGAAAATTTGACGGCAAAAGCGTTGTCTATGACTTTCCAAAAATTTTGATTTACCTGAATGCAAAAGGAAAACTATTGTTTGGCAAGAAATTCAGAATCTATGAAGAAGATAAAAACATACTGCTTAAACTTTGTTCATATTTCATTAAGGATAAAGAGAACTGCGCTACCTACGGTATTGACATTGACAAAGGTATTTTACTTTCTGGACCTGTTGGGTGTGGTAAAACCAGCCTTATGAAATTACTTCGCCACATAGTTCCGTTGCAACGCCCTTACGAAATGATTCCTTGCCGGAATGTAACTTTTGGTTTTAACCACCTTGGCTTTAAAACTGTTGAAGAATACGGCAATACTAAATTCTATTGCTTTGATGATTTGGGCGTTGAACCGGCTGGACGGTTTTATGGAAAAGATTTGAACGTAATGGGCGAAGTGCTCTTATCCAGATATGAACTTTATCTCGATACCAAACATAAAATTAAAACTCACGCTACCACCAACTTAAATGCTGAAGAATTGGAAGAACGCTATGGCAATCGAGTTCGTAGCAGAATGCGAGAACTGTTTAATTTGATTGCCTTTGATAAAGGTGCTGGGGATAAAAGGAAATGATTAAAGTGCTTTTTTATGAATACGTTGCACAAACGGTTATTAAATATATTGACTTAAAGTCTAGTTGGAAAATTTTCAACAACAACTTTTATTTTCCTGAATAGGTGGACAGGCTACAGTTCCGAATGAGCAATAAACGCAACAATCGCCTTCATTTGGTTTCAAAACCATTTTACAATTCTCACATTCGTAAAAGAATTGACAAGCATTTGTCGGCATATCTTCTAATTTTTGATATCCACAGTTCGGACAGGTAATCTCTGATTTTAAAAGAACTTCCATTAGTTTTCTTTTTTGTTGGTTACTTTATAGCCTGTTGAGTTAATTGCTTTCTCGATTTCCGTTTCATTCGTTTTGGTTTGGTCAAATTCAATGATGGCATTCCCATTTTCGTAGGACACTTTTGAGGTTACAATTCCGTCGAGCTTGTTTACTTCGTGGTTGACGTGCTCTTCGCAACTTGCACAAGTCATCCCTTTTACATCAAAATTTACCGTATGGATATTGGATTGATTTACAATAACCACTTCCTTCTTGTTATTCGGATAAAAAATGTGAGAGTAATATGGAAAACTTATTGATATAGCCGCAAATAGCGTAATACTTATTAAAAAACCTTTAGTTTGAAACCACTTTGGCTTTGCATCCACTTCACAACAATCCTCTGCATTTTTCGGTTTTAGATAATCATACCAGGCATAACCAAGTGCTATGACAGCGATACTAATTAAATAGGGTCTAAAGGGTTCTACCCAAGATAAAGCGGATGCACCTCCACCAACGCCAGCAATCAATGCAATAACTGGTGGTATACAACAAGATGATGCGGCTACAGCAGCAAACAAACCTGTATAAGCTGCATTTTTTGATGTTTTTACAGTACTCATTATTAAAAATTTATGCTGTTCTTCTTTTTAATTTAATTGACTTAAAAATACTATTTAGAATATCGGTCTCATCCTCGTTCAATGAATAGTATAAGGTTTGCCCTTCTCGCCTTGAGCTTATAATATCTGCATCTTTCATTTTTCGTATATGCTGTGAAACCGCAGGAATACTCATACCTAAAATATCGGCTAAATCACAAGGACATAGTTCTTTTTCCATATTTAAGAGGAATAGCACCTTTAAGCGTACTTCATTACCTGAAATGGACAGTAGTTTTGTTATTTTATCGAAATCATTAGTCATACCATCAATGACCGTTTTGCAGTTTAGTAACTGCTTATGGTCAGCTTCAGCTCTCGTACAAGAAATTTCCATTTTCATAATAACTATTTAGATGAACAAAGGTATAATTAATTGCGTATTTAAGCAAATGCTTAAATATAAATATTCTGCTATCGTTATTTTGAGTTTAATTGTATCAAAAATACCGTTGGCGCTATGCTATAATAATTCAACTTCTGAACGATTTACATAGTAGAATCACTTCAGAAATAAATTGTACCACAACGGCTTTTAAACTTTTGGTTATCTCTAAAAATAAATCTTTCATAATCGTATTAGTTTTGTATCGATGATAAAATAGTGCTGGCAATGAATTGGACACTGGTAACATCTGAAATATAGTTTCCTTCATCTTTATTTGATAAGAACCCAAGTTCCAACAGAATGGAAGCACAATAGCCTATGGTGTCTTTTAATACCAGAAAGTTTGCAAACTTCACGCCTCTACTTTCATATCCTATCTCTTTGCAAAGTGCTTTTTCAATTTGGTAACCTATATAAATAGATTCTTTTGAATAATTTGTTTGCTTTCGTGAAGCATAAACTTCTATTCCTCTAGCATTAGAATTATCCGAATGATTACAATGTAAAGAGACAAACAAATCTGCATCAAGGATTTTGGCCAGTTTTGTTCTATCCGATAAATAAATAAGCGTATCATTATACCTGGTCAAATAAATATCTAGAGGCCTGTCCAGTTCGTTATTTAGCTTCAAAATGGTATTGGCAATATTAAGTACAACATCCTTTTCTTGGATATTATTAATGCCTATCGCACCAGCATCTTTTCCACCGTGTCCAACGTCAATTATAATTCGTTTTTGAGTACTGGTTTCCTGTCCAAAAATGATGCACATTTTTAAAAGCAAAACCACAAAACTGACGTTTTTGAGCACTTTTTTCATTTTCAATTTTCGGGTTATCAACAACTTCCCTTCAAAAATTCATAGAATTTGATGCCAAATAATAACAATTAAATTCAATTGATTTCAAATAATATTTTATTCACAAATATTTGATTTTCAGTTATTTATGGACAAATATATGTAAATTTCAGAAAGGGAAAATGAATAAAAAATCTAAACAATTTTATTATGAAAAAATCAATCTACTTAGCAACTTTTTTATCGTTGCTCTCAACATCACTTTTTGCTCAAATTGGGGGAATTGAAGATTCCGTTAATGATGTGGGCGATACCATACGTACCATATTTCCAATTTTACTTGGTGTCATCTTTCTAGTTGGATTCCTATTTAACGCAGGACATTTCTTTGGGGAAAACGCAGACCTTAAAAAAGGTATTACTAGAGTACTTGTATTTGTTTTGATTGCGGGTGCGGTTGTGGGCATCTTCACATATTTAATAGGCATCGTAGTATAATTGAACCCTCATCGAGGGCTTTATTAAAAAAGTTGTATGAAGAAATTCGAGGTCTATAAAAACATTAGAAAAAGGGCAGTCATTTTTGGGCTGCCTATTTCCCTGTTCGCCCTAATGATGGTGTCTATTTTGGCTTCGCTGCTCATTATCATTTTCTCTTTCAGTTTCGGGATAATAATTGGCGTTCTCGTTTTTAATGCTGCCTTATATGTAGCCCTCACGAGAATAACACTTAACCCACAACTATTTCAAATGGCTAAAGCCTTCCCAAGAATAATAAGTAACAAAAGAAATTCGGGCTTCGATTATGAACAAGATTAATCTTTCGGCATATAACCCTATTGCAGATGTTCAGGACAATATCATATTTGCCAATAATGGCAATGTCGTTCTGTGCTATAAAGGAACGCTACCAGAAATTTATTCCCTATCAGAAAAAGACTTTGAGGATATACACGGCGCTTGGTTTCAGGCTTTAAAATCTTTACCTATTGGCACGGTGGTACAAAAACAGGATATCTACCTTAAAAAGAGTTACACTTCAGAAGAATTGCCGAAAACAACTTTTTTAGAAAAAGCTACACACGAGCATTTCAAAGGACGTGATTATATGGAACATCGTTGCTTTTTGTTCTTTACACTCACTAAGAACAAGGCTCTAAATAATTCAAAATATGTCAACCCTTTTCGTAAAGTTTCTAAAGGGATTGTTCAACAATTAGATGACAACGTTAAGAGCTTCATTGGCTCGGTTAGTGATTCGGTTTCCTTTATAAACAATAGCCGAAAAATGACCTTTGTCCAGCTTAAAGCGAAAGACATTCAGCACCTCACAAATGGTTATTTCAATGGATTCAATGAAGGTTTTGATACGGACATCATATTAGAAAAGAAAAGCGTCAATATTGGCGAAAACCATTTTGATGCCCTGGCTATCAATAGCGAACTGTGCTTTGGCGAAAGTGTACAGAGTAGCAAGACCAATGAGAAATTCACTTCTGACGATTTCGTGTTTCATCAAGGGTTTATTGATGGCTTAGGGCTTACGCTTAATGAGAATCATATTGTTAATCAAATCCTGTATTTGGATGATAAACAAAAGTGGCGCAAGCTTCTAGATAAGAAAGTTGAAGAACTCAACAAAAGTTCCAACTTCGGTTCACAGAACAAAGTGGTACTTGGTAAAATTCAACATATTCTCGACCAAATCAATGCAGATGACAATGCACGGATTATTCGTGGTCATCTCAACATCGTCTATTGGGATAAAAACCCTGAAAATTTAAGTCGAATCGGTTCTAAAATCAAAACTGAATTTAAGGAACTGGATATTATCCCATATTATCCAAGAGGTGAGGAACGGAAGAACTATATACTAAATAGTTACTGCTGTTTTTCTTCCAACTTTTCAAATAACGATTTATATGTAACGGATTTAAAACACGCACTATGCTTGTTTATTAATAATACAAACTACAACTCGGATGCTACTGGAATTATCTTTAATGATAGAGAACATAACGTTCCAGTTCTAAAGGACGTTTGGGACGAACGCAAGAAGCGTATCAAAGCACGAAACTTTGCCATTTTTGCACCTACTGGCGAAGGGAAGTCCTTTTTGGCAAATAACATTCTACGCCAATATTTTGAGAGTGGTGTCCGCCTAGTCATTATTGACCTTGGTGGATCCTACACCAAATTTGCCAAACTCTATCCTGAGAAATATACGGTGCTTCGTTATGAAAGTGGCAAAAATCTGGGTATTAATCCTTTTTATATAAGCGATGTGAATGACCTGACCCCTGAACGTTTGGAAGACTTGTCTGTCTTCCTGTTTGAACTGTTCGCTTCAGATTTAAAAGTGACCAAAGCACAATCGGTTTCGGTTAAAAAGATACTGCGTCATTATTACAACAATACTTCAGAAAATCATTCGCTGGATGGTTTTTACAATTTTATAGAGCGGAATCAGAAAGACCTTCTGAACACCTTAAAAATCCATCCCGACTATTTCAATATTACCAGCTTCTTGCACGTAATGTCCGAATATGTCGGCGATGGTCTATATAGTTTTCTATTTGAAGTTAGCGAAGACCAGACCTATAAGATTGAGGATAAAAGATTGATTGTTTTTGAACTGGATGAAGTCAAGGACAATAAGGAAATCTTGTCCGTAATGTTGAAGCTGATTAAGTCAGCCATCCAAAGAACTATATGGAAAAATAGAGCTGAAAAAGGTATCATACTATTCGATGAATTTGCAAAGCAATTGAAGTTCGATAATGTGCTGGAAAGTGTCGAATTCTACTATCAAGCTATCCGTAAACAAAATGGTGCGATTGGTATTATTCTACAATCCATCAATCAGCTTCCAAACAATTCCACATCAGCCAGCATACTAGAAAATACGCAAGTAGTCTACAGCCTAAACAATGAAAAAGGCTATAACGAATTGGTCAAAAGGCTCAACCTTTCCAGCCACGACTTGAACCAATTAAAGTCCATCAAAAATAATCTTTCCGGACCACGGAAGTACACCGAAATGTTTATCAAGATTGGGAAGGAAAGCAACATCTTTCGGCTTGAAGTTCCTAAAGAAGTCTATGCAGCTTACTTAACCGATGGCCAGGAAAATGAGGAAATAATGAAGCTCTACAATGAGCATCACGATATGGAAAAAGCAATAATTCAATTCACATCTAAAACATAATATTATGAAATCGAAGATTCACGAATACCAAAACAAATTTTTACCAATGAGTAAAACAAAAATCAAAACAATCTTGTTCGGGCTATTCTTAACGGTTGTCCTTTTATTACCCAGCGGTGCTACCGCTCAGGGAATGCCAGTTTATGACAATACCAACTTTATCAGTTTGGTAAAATCGCTTGTGGAATCGGCAAAACAGACCTCTCAACTTATCAAGTCCGTAAAGTTCTTGAAAGATGCGAAAGAGGCAATTGAGAAAGTGTCAAGTGTTGTCCAACAACTTAGGGCAGTTGAAGAAATAGCAGCTAACAATCAACGCCTTATCAATATAATGCAAAACGATTTGCAGGATATTTTAAACTCGCCTTATATCAAACCAGAGGAAGTTACACGAGTTGCGGAATCATTTGATGCGATAGTTCAAAACTCTTTGGACACGGTTGAATTTATGGGCGAAATTTTATCTAGTGATAATCTAAAAATGTCCGATGCTGAACGTGCTGAAGTTTTGAAGGAAAAAGAACTAGAATCAAAGCAAATGGTTTCAAATATTCAAACAAGAACGAAACGCTACAAGGATATTATATCCTTCAGAAAAATGCAGGACAAAATTAATAATAGAGAAACAGATTACTAATAATGACCGCAACCATATTTTTAGGAATTGGACTGGAATACGTCGATGCGGTATTTCAAACCATACAGAACAGTAGTTTCTCGCAATATACAATTGCAGGAATGAAAACTCTTGCTGTATTGTTCTTTCTGGTCAATATCCTAAAAAAGTATAATGAAGGTATTGCGGATAAAGACGGTTATACTTGGGGATTAAGTCCGGGGGAATTGACCAAGAATTTTGCCATTGTACTTCTGGTTATATTTTCAACGCAGGTTTTAGGCTTTTTTGATGGCATCTTGGTTTCCATAGAAGCGCAATATCGTGGTACAGCACCAGCTTTATTGCCATTACAGATGCAGGATATTCCTATAGAAGAAGAAATAAATTTTTTAGAGGCTGCTCAAGCGGCAATGGCCTTATTATATGAAGCTCTTGTCACACCACTTTACGGATTCAAAATCTTTGCATTTATCATTAGCCTTATCCTTTGGATTTTGGATTTGTTCATCTACCCGTTGTTTCTTGCTGAACGCTACTTTTTATTGGGTATAATGCAAGCCTTTTTCCCGCTGGTTATAAGTCTAGCAGTTTTTGAAAAATTCCGTTCGCTTGCTTACACATTTTTCAAGTTATATGCCGCGGTTTATATGTTGGTGCCTGCATTCTTTCTGGTTAATGTATTTGTAAACGCCCTCTATACTGAAATCAATACGAATTTCTGGACAAACCTTTTTGGGACAGATGTCGGCCAGGGCTTTTTTGCACCTGTGGTTCAGCTAGGGTCAGTTTGTTTCATTGTTTTTCTAAAGTTCAAATTATATAAACGCGCCACATCGTTTACCCTCAGATTATTTACTGCCTAGGGCAGATTAAACATATAAATATGAAAACACCATATAAGAACATATACAACGTCTTAAAGTTGAACAGATTTATCGTGTTGGCAGTTGTCATTTTTGCGATGCTATCGAGCACCTTTTCACTTTGGATGGCTTTTAAGACAAATAAAGAAGCACTTAATAGTGCCTTTGCCATTAATACCGATGGCAGTATTATTCCGCTGAAGCTTGTTACCCAAAAAGAAAATTTCAAAGTAGAGGCATTGGCGCATTTGGACCTGTTCCACAACTACTTCTATAATATCGATGCCAGTAACTACGAACGGAATCTTGAAAAGGCGCTTTGGTTGGGCAATAGTTCCGTGGACAACTTGTATCGTCAGAAAAAAGCCGATGGTGTCTACAATCGATTGCTGCAATACTCACTTGTTCAAAAAGTACTAAGTATTGATTCACAAATCGAAGAACAAAACGGAACGTACGTCTTTAGAACGGTTACTGTATTTGAAATCAATAGAGGTTCAATAATTGACACCTACGAACTCGTTTCTAGTGGAAACTTAATTCCCGTTGATAGAAACTTTCCAAACAATCCACACGGTTTGTTGATTACAAACTATTTCGAGAACACCTTAAAAAAATTAAACGATG
Organism: Hyunsoonleella flava; assembly: GCF_004310325.1. Classification (GTDB taxonomy): domain Bacteria; phylum Bacteroidota; class Bacteroidia; order Flavobacteriales; family Flavobacteriaceae; genus Jejuia; species Jejuia flava. The sequence goes on along the minus strand of NZ_SIRT01000002.1, from coordinate 62,415 downwards.
AAAGTTGAGCCGATAATCGGCACTTTAAAACCACGATTATGAAAGTAGAAAAGAACAAAATAGTTTTTGCAGCTGTACTAGCTGTAATTTTCATATTCCTTATTTCCTATTCTATGATGGTTATGGGTGATGATGAAAACGAGAACGAAAACCTTGAACAGACCTTAGTACCGGACTTGGACGAAAATCAAAAAGAGTATGATTCCAAGCTCGATGCCATCAATGACTTAAAGGAAGTGCGCGAGAATAACGCACCCAGCATCTACGATGAAAAGCTTTTGGATTCCACAGGTCTTTACAATCCTAATTTGCCGGAACTTGAAAAAAAACGCATTGTGGATAGTATATACAATGCAGGTAAAATTCAATACTCTGACAAGAAATACAGAAACTTAGGGCAAAAGAAAGTTGCGCAAAAGAGCGCACAACAAATCGATTCAGCCGAAATAATACGAGAACAAAAAATTGAAGCCAAAGAATTAGGATTAGAACATCAGTTATTCTTTGCTGCTTCGCCTAAACCCAATGAAGTTTCAATTATTGGTAATACAGATGAAACGATATATGTGGTTGTCGATGGCGACCAGATTGTCAAAGCGAACACTAGATTACGGATGCGCCTAACCAAATCGGCTACTATTAATGGTAAGCCGATGCCAAAGAATACGCCAGTTTTTGGTTTTATCAGCTTTCAGCCAAATCGTGCCTTAATCGAAATTGAGAACATAAAGCATCATCCTACCAAACTAAAGGCATTCGATTTGCTCGATGGTAGCGAAGGCATCTATGTACAGAACAATTTTAGAGCAGAGGCTACTACTGAAGTTTTGGATGATGTAATTGGTGATATCAATATCCCAACTGTTCCGCAAGTAGGCGGAATTACACAGGTATTTAGACGACGCAATCGAAGTGTGAAGGTAACTGTGCTCAACAACTACAAATTAATTCTAAAACCAAAATTATGAGACCCATAATGGGCATTTAAAACGCACTCTTATGAAAAAGTATATTATAATTTCAGCCCTCATTATTTCCGCTTTCGGGAAAGCACAAATAAACGTAGCATTAGATACCATTTATGCAAACGATACAAAAAACGTTGCGCTATTTTTTCCAGAACCCATAAGACAAGGCATAACCGGTTCGGATAATTTTGTCTTTAGTTATAATCGTGAAAAAGAACAGTATTTTGGATTACTTCAGGCAAAGCCCGGAAAGGAAAGTAATCTACTGGTAGTCAATAGAAATGGTGCAATTTTTTCGTATATTGTAAGATATAAAAAGCAGCTGTCAAAGCTCAATTATTTTATCCCATTATCAAATAGTATTGGTAATGAGAAGCCAATCGTAGCCGATTCGATTCAGGTTGTAACTTCTGAAAAAAATATAGATAACAGAACCTACTATTATCAAAAATTCTGCACCTATCTTCTTAACAGAAACCAACGTGTCGGTCGGATTAAGAAGCGTACGCAAGGCATCGTCTTGACCGTTGATAATATTGTTTTTGATAAAGAAGAACTCTACTTTGTCATCCAGATTGAGAATAATTCTACGTTGGATTACGATTTGAATTTCTTGAACCTTTCCATCGAGACTCGACAAAAAGGGAAAAGGAAATCCTTACAGAGTTTATATCAAGAACCTATTTACAAGCACCATTTATCGTCAAAAATTGCAGAAGGTAAAATGGTAAGATTGGTTTATGTAATGCCCAAATTCTCTTTGTCCAATGACCGTAGAGCAATTTTGGAATTGAATGAGAAGAATGGCGAGCGCAATATAAAACTGAACATATCACATAGGTATATCAATAACCCAAATTAATAATATTATGAAAAGATTAGTCATTTGCTCACTCGTACTTTTATTCATTTCTTGTTCTGAAACCAAGAATATGTCGCCATCTGAAACTGTAAAGATTGTTGTTGAAAGCTTTTATGCTAAAGATAATAACACCTTAAAAAAACATACAACTTCTGATGGTTATGATAGTTTAATGATGATTCAAGGTTTAGTGCCAGATGCAGATAATGATGCAAAGGTTACAATATCAGATGAAGTTATAGAGACTGATACTGCGTGGGTCAAATACAGTTCTAATTATGATAATAAGCCTGGTATCTTTAAACTCATCAAAGAAGATGGTCAATGGAAAGTGACGAGCAAAGGACCGAGAGAGAAAGGGCCTTTTTAAAAGGAAGTTTTAATTCAATTTTTCTCAAGTTTGATTTCCCAATAGCCTCTTGTATCGCCGTGACGTACTAAAAATCCTTTATTCTTTATTGCTGTAATATGTTTCCCTACGGCAGATTCATTAATGCCTAAAGCTTCAGCTATATCATTATATGTTATTGAAGGATTAGCAGCAATTAGCTTAAGTACTTCTTTTTGTCTTTTAGTTAGAGCTTCAGTAGCATCAATTGCACCACCTTTTGCACTACCTATTACACCACCTATTACACCACCTTTTTGACTAGCTTCTTCATCATCAACTTTAACAGCAGTTTCATTAGTTTCTTCTTTAACGGCAAAAGTCATTCTTAGGAAATTATCAGAAAAACTAAAACTTTCTTTTCCATAATGTCCTAAAATACGAGGAATACCAGAACCTAATTGTTCTACCAGTTCCAAATCTTTAAAAATTCGCATCAGTTCCTTATTGCGAGGAACTGAAAAGCCTTCAAAAAATTCTTGTTTGCTTAATCCTTCTGGTAGACCGCCTGCCGAAGTAATTTCAATTCTATCGGTAAAAATTTCAAACTTTGGGGTAATCTCATTTGTGTAGTCATTATGCACAAAGGCGTTAATGATAGCCTCGCGTAACGCAATGGGATTCCAAAGATTGGCCTGCTGCCTTTCTTTTGAAGTAATTTTTGTAGTAGTTCTGTTCTCTACGGCAATTTTATCAATTACTTGTTTTGTAGCTTTTATCAAACATTCGTGTCCGTACTCGTTACTTTCTATTAGGTCTGTTCGAGTTGTGCCGGAATACTTGGCAACCTTTATAGAGGTATTGTTTTTATCTGCTAAAAGATAGGCGGCATAATTGAACGCGCCATCCTCGGTTAGTAATTCTAAATTCTTTGAAAATGCTTTTCCTAGCTTATATCCAGATTCCTCATAGTAAATTTTCAACTGGCTAAAGCTTAAATCCTGTCTGCCAGCTTTAATTTTGTTAATGGAATTTCGGGTGCGCTTAGCAAAGAGCTCATCAATCATTTTTTGTGTCATCGGTTCAGCTGCCGAACCTAAACGAATGAAACATCCCTTTTCACTCATACCATACTTTTTAAGATGATATGGTTTTTCTGGACCGCTAGCTACAATGATTTTCAGGATATCATTACCATCTCTTTCCTCGCTCACAATGTCAAATAAACCCAATGCAGAAGGACGGATATTATTTTTGAGTCTATCCTTAATCTTCAACTGGTCGCCATCTGCATCTGTCAATCCGTAGGTATTTCCCTCTTTATCGACACCAATGTATAGAATGCCACCTTCACGGTAGTTCAGAAAAGCAACGACCTCTTTTTCAAGTCCATCGGTCAATTCTCGTTTGTATTCTATGCGGTTTGTTTCTGGCATTCTAGTTGAAAAATAAATTTAAAATTCTATTGGCATCTAGTGTGATATCACATTTTTCTCCAAAATCAAATTTAAAAATGATGTCGGTTGCAAGAAATAATTTGGATTTTCCTCTAACTTTTCTTTAATAAGGATAAGACCTCCATTTGTGAATGACTCCATTGTTTTAAGGATCAATTTGACTGCCTGGTCCTCATCAAGTTCTCCTTTCTCCAAATCAATCAAGTCTAAATCTGTTTTGGCCACTAGTGCTATAAATATATTTTCCTGCAAATTAGTAAAGTCCTTACGCGAAGAAATTGTTGTCTTACTTCCCCAATGCTGGATATGATGGCTAAAGTCCGTTTTCTTTTCCTTATCAGGAATTGGACTATATTCATCATTGTAGAGTCCTAGAAAAAAGGCGTAGGTGTATAATTCGTAGTTAGTACTGAAGTGTTTTCCCAGATTAATTTTTTTTTCGCCTTCTGCCCCAAACTTTTGAGAAAGCGAAGCGAACAAATCTTTATGAACCTCACTATATTTTGGAATTTTAGTTTTCCATTTTTCAAATAAATTATTCATACTATAATGTAATTACCTGAGAGTTAATTGTCTTCAAATTATTGGGATCAAAAGGTCTTTCTAGTTTTACCCAAAAAGCTTTATCTCGTCTAACGCTCTCAAATTCGTTTTTGATTGATAGTGTTTTTGACGCTCTGTCGGTGTGAAGGAAATCTTTAATGAGTAAGATTTTCTGGTTATCGGTTTCAAAAATTAAATTCAAGAACTGTGCAGTTTTATTTTCCCCAAACGATGATGTGGGCGCATCAAAAATCATTGGGAAATTTTCTTCTTTTGTTTCGGTGGCTAATTCTGAAATAGCAAAAAGAATTGAGATATGCATTGAAGTCAGTAGGGATTGATTTGGCTTATAAAAAACTCTACCATCCTCCTGCAACTCGACTTCAACTATAGTTCGATTTACTTTATTTCGTCTAGTGAAAATAATTGTACCTGTGAAAGCGTCAATATTAATTTTCTTGAAAAAGCTATTAGATTTTGTTTGCAGCTTTTCAATAAATTCATCAAACTTTTTCTCTTTGGTATCTAAAAAGATAGTTTCAATATCTCGCAATATATTCCTTGTTTTAATCAAGAATGAATTTGCTGAATCAATATCTATTTTGTCTTTTTCCTCTTTTTTTATTTTCAATTGGCTTTCAAGCTTTTCGTACTCTAATGTATATCGAAGCTGATCTTGATTTCTAACTTTCAAATCATTTTGCCACCCATTGTAGTTTTTGAATACATCTATCAGCTCATCCTCAGCAATGCTAGTATCACCTAAAATTCTCTCTCTTTCTAATTTCTCCTTCTCCAATTGCTCATTAAGTTCTTCAATCTCTTTTTTTCTTTCATCATTAAATTGGAAGAGGTCTTTAATTTTTGTTCTTATTGATCGAAGATTTTTCAAATTGTCCTCGTGACTAATACTCAAATTTTCTAGCCTATTTGTATAATCTAGCCTGAAAAGAGGCTCATCTTCTTCATCTTCGGTTTCATCAACAACCTGACTTTCTAGATAATTCTTAAGTCTTCCCATCATAAATTCATATGCGTCAGAACCCTTTTTTGCATCGCGATTACACACTTTGCATATTTCATCATTTAGCATTTCTTCCATATGCGCCTTTGAAGGCACACCGGTAGGAAGTGGAACTGCATTGTTCAGCAAATCTGCTTTTGCTTTTTTCTCACCAAGTTTAATTCCCTTCTCTTTGTCAAACTCAGATTGAAGTTCTCTTCGCTTTTTGCTATGCTCAGATACCTTTTCAGCAAACTCTTTATGAAATGGTTCGAAATTGACAAGAATCCAATTTTCATCAAACAGGGATGTGGTATAGTTTTCATCAATTCTACCGTTGAGAAAAGAAATTTTTTCTTCAACTTCTTTAATCCGTTTATTTAAAGTTTCTAAAGCCTTGGCGTTCTTAACGTAACTTTCAGCTAATTGTAAATTCCCTTCAATTTTCCTAATTTCCTCATCAGTAGAATTTAAATGAACTTCGTATTTAGCTTTCTCTTTTTCAAGAAGCGAAATTTCTCCCTCAAGCTTCTTGTAAAGGTTTGCGTTTTTCTTATCACGTTTCGCAGAATCTTCGACTGCTTTTTCAGCTTTCTCTCTAAGAAAAGTACCTTTATCTGAATATTTATCATAGTGTTTTGCTTCTGAAAATAAGTTGATAAGGTTGACTAGGGCATTGTCGCTTTCAAAAATGTTTAAATCAGCTTCACCTTTAAACATAGAATATTTTCGAATTTGAAAAGGGAATACCCTATCAAGAAGAGTTGCACCATCGACCTGACTTCGCTCACCTGAACTATTTTCTTCAATACCTTCAATCATAAAGCTTGAAGTCGAACATTGGTTTTCTTTTTCCTTCTTAGCTAAAAAGGACCTGGTTATTATTTTACTATCGCCATACTGTTCAACAGTCATTGAGACCCTAACCCTAAAGCTTTCACCAATTTCAGTTTCACTTAACTTTTTGGCCGAAACAAGTAATTCTAAATCTTCATTCTCACCATTGAACAGCCAATCGACAGCTTCAAAAAATTTCGTTTTCCCTTCTCCGTTTTCACCGAGGATAATATTCAAACCTTCCGACAACACAAAAGTATTAGTGTCGTAGTAACATAGATAATTGTCTATTTGTATTTTTCTGATAATCATAAGGCCTCGTTTAGAAATTGTGTGACTTGATTCCTTAGTACTGAGTCCGTAACTGGTGAAGTACCGTCTAATCCTTCTACTATCAAGGCAATCGCTTTAATAACTGGTTTGTCAGAGGATAGCGCTTCTCTCACTGTAGAAGGTAAATCTGCCTTATCAAATTCATATTTAGATTCAAGTAAGTCGTGAGTCAAAAAACTTTTAAGTATAGTATCTTTTCTTGCCATAAGAGTTATTTTATATATCGTTCAGATTCAAACTATAATAGTCCAAAATATTCTTTAATGTTTCGTAAGTGTCAGACTTATTCATAGCAAGATTAGCGAAATCAACAACTCTCTCTAGTTCTTTCCTTACCAATCCTTTTTCCATCTCAAAAGTATTTTCTTCAGAACCAACCTCTGGGACTACTACTAGATCGTGAATTGTTGCGTGGGTTTTATCATCGTGCAAGCGTAAAACTCTTCCTCTACGTTGAATGAACTGTCTTGGGTTTCCGGTACTAGCGCAAAATACTGCCAACTCGGAACGAGGGACATCTACACCTTCGTCTAAACACTTCATTGATGTTAATACGTGAACATTCCCAGATTCAAAATCCTTTAATATGTTTTCACGATTAATCGAATTAGACGTAAATTGCTTTACCATAATAGAGTCATCCGTTTGACTTACAGCTTTAGTATATTCATTTATTAATCTATTTTCATCTTCCGTTTCAGTACTAAAATCCACATTTTCAAAATTTGATTCTACTCCTTCTGGAACATATACCAATGTGTATTTTAGATTTCCACGCTCATCATATTCTTTGCTAAGGATTTTTTTAAAAGCGTCCAATTTATTAGCTGCTTTGTGAATGATGCGTTTTCTTTGAAGAAGCAACCTCTCGATTTCAGGACTGCTTTTAAAAGCACCCGTTTCTTTATCAAACATTCCCATTCTTAGTAATTGTAACGATAATTTCCTATACTCCTCCAATTCCCGATCTGTGAGTTTAACCACGTGTGGGTAATACGTATAACTGCACAACCATCCTATTTTTAAAGCTTCTTCCATAGAATATGAAACTATGTAAGGCGGTTTGTCATTGAAAAAATCTTGAATGGCTGTATTTCCAAGTTCGTCGAATTTTCTATGTGGTGTGGCGGACAACCCTATTCTCTTTTCTAAATGTAGAGTCGGTAAAATTTTTAAAAGGCCTTGTGAACCCAGATTATGGGTCTCATCTGCAATTAAGATAGTGTCATTAGGAAGTTGGGTAAAATAACTCTGAAATTTCTTTCTTGGTAAGGAAGCATATGTAACGATGACAATGAATGATGCATCAATAAGTTTTGACGCTGTGTTGAAGAAAGCAAGATTATTATCCCAATTTTCCTTTGAACTTACGGTAATGATATTTTTGAAGTTAAATTTGGCACATTCTTTTTTCCATTGCTCTACTAATGCGGTTGTGGGTACGGTTATAATGGCTCTATAAATGTTTGTTGCTTTATATTCGTTCAATAAGCAGTTAAGAGATGTAATCGTTTTTCCCGTCCCTGTCGCCATTGCGAAAATTCCCTTGTAATTATTGTCAACCCATTCTTTATATGCATTAATTTGATATTCTCTAGGTCCTTCCTTGTAAGGAAATTTAGGTGATCTGCGAATGACGTCGATTTCATTGAAAAGCTTTGTAATCGTTTTTTTTAATTTGGGATTTGAAATTAGGCTTCGTTTCTTTTTTAAGAGTTGTTCTTCTTGAACAAGTAATTCATTAATATCTTTTTTGCCGAACTTATCTTTAAGTACAACTTCTATTTCATCCACAGGAATATATTCTACATCTTCATCTTTTTCAGAAAAATAAGCATCGATCAATTTCCGTTGTTTTTTTATTAATGTGTTTGATCGTCCATTTTCCCAACTTAGAAAAGCTTCTAGCTCCTCTAAATTTTCTGATAATCCATACAGTGTAAAATTGCAGGATGCCTTATAGCCAACTGAGTCCTGTCCATCACTGAAAACTCCCGATTTATAATGGGCTATTCCTTTTCCATTTTTCGGTTTAATCACTTTGATTTCAATTCGTTTTTCAGAAATGAGGTAAGTTAAACACTCAAAAAAGTGAGTGTCGTATTCATCCAAAACTTTACCTAAGGAAACGACATCCATTAAATCAAAAACCTTTCCTTGAGGTTCAGTATCTGCTTTTGTTATCGCTTCTTTGTCTTTTGAAGAAAGCAAATGGTTTATAACCATTTTCATTTTACCACCTTTACTGATGAAGGTGGCAAAGCCAACCGAAAGCAGGTTGATAGCAGAAGAACTGAAATAGCCTAGTAGTAGGTTAAACTCATTACTATTGGCCAACCCATCTAAGTAAAATTGTAGCGGTTCATTTTCAGAATCTGTTTTATAGTCTCGATCTTTTGACCATTCGCAATCTTTAAGCATATTTTGATTGAGGTTCAGTTAGTTTTTTTATGGTTTCCACAACTAGTTTGACATCCTCAATTGTATTATATTTTCCGAGTGAAAAACGTAAAGAAGCGAGTGCGTCATCATCACTAAGCCCCATTGATTTGAGCACGTGAGAAGGTTCAAAAACAGCTGATGAACAAGCTGAACCATTCGAAACTGCAATGGTCTTCATTCTACCAATTAGTACATTGGCATCTTTACCTTTGAAACAAATATTAGTTGTATTATAAATTCTTTTAGTTAAATCACCATTCAGTGATGTTTGGCCTATTTTCAACAATTCATATTCCAAGGTATCTCTTAATTCAGAAACTAGAGCGCGATTTTCTGTCATTTCTTGGCTAGAGATTTCACAGGCTTTCGCTAAAGCAATAATCCCAGGAACATTCAATGTTCCACTTCTCAAACCAATTTCGTGACCACCACCGTGTGTCTGAGGTGTAAGATTTACCGTTTTATCACTTCTTCGTACAAAAAGAGCACCAATGCCTTTTGGGGCATACATCTTGTGTCCGCTGAAACAGAGTAGGTCTATACCTAATTCCTGAACATCAACTTCAATTTTACCCAGCGCTTGTGTTGCGTCTGTCATAAATAAAGCTCCTTTCTCGTGAACTATCTCAGCAATTTTTTTGATAGGTTGAATGACTCCTGTTTCGTTATTGACGAACATAACCGAAACAAGTATGGTATCAGTCCTAATGGATTCTTCTAAGAAATCTAAACAAAGTAGACCATTTTCTTTAATAGGTAGAAAAGTTACCTCGAACCCTTTTCTTTCCAAATCTTTGCAAGTGTCTAGAACTGCCTTATGTTCGGTCGAAACAGTAATGATGTGGTTACCTTTGTTATTATAGCTTTCTGCTATTCCTTTAAGAGCAATATTGATTGCTTCCGTAGCCCCACTAGTAAAGATTATTTCACTGGATTCTGAATTTATAAAATGAGCGATTTGACTTCTAGCTTGTTTTACTCTTTTATTTATGATTTGACCAAAATGATGGGTACTGCTTGAGTTACCAAAATTATCTTTTAGATAAGGTAGCATTGCATCTAGTACCCTCGGATCGATTGGGGTAGTCGAATTGTAGTCTAGGTACGATATGTTTTGTTTTTGACTCAATCGATTTCTTGTAAAACATTATCTAAATCCTGTTCGTAGGAAATTTTAGAGGCATATCCTTCTTTCAGCCTTTGCAACTCATTTCCTTGAATTAATTCTCTATCATATAGGTAAATCAATAGCAAATAGGTCAACGAAGTAGAATTCATCAACATTCTTTTTGCAATAGGGTTCCAAACAACATAATGCCAAGGTTTACTATCGATGTTAAAATTGATGTCATTAAACCTCTCTAAAATCTCATCAAATGATTTTTCTTCTCTTTTATAGATTGTTAAGCACGCTTTGATAAATGGTATTAAGCCAATTGGACGGAAAAGAAGATTTCCTCCTGTTTCACTATTTCTAAAAGGTGCGGCAGCATTCACTTCTAGGTTTAGGTAGTCCGATATAAATGAAAGATTATTTTTAAACGCATCCCAATACTGAATGCAAAAGGCTTTAAATTCTTCAATTTCTTCGTCAGATGGTCTAAATTTGAGATATTCAGCAACCTTACTTTTAGTTGGTTTTTTATTGAATTTGTTTTGAAAATAAACATTAAACAACTCAACATTAGCTTGATACAAAGTTATTATAGAAGTTATTGCTTCCTTGTTACTATTTGGTATTGCCTTTTGCTTTGCATAAACCACTCTTTTGTCGGTAAATAAATCATATTCTTCTAACATATATCTAGTTACTATTGCTACAGAGTCATCTTCGTCTAACGCAATAATATCATCCAATTTCACTGGTTTTGCATACCGATTCAAAGTTGTAAATAATCTTCTTGTTCGTTGTTTTCCTTCCGGATCATTTTTATGACCAATGAAAATTGCAGCTATTTGATGAGTCTTGAATTCAGGGTTCTCTTTTAAGGCCGCTTTAATGCCTTCTACTCGATGTTGACCATCAACTGGAAAAATTTTATGATTACTTGGAAAATCTAGCAAGCCCATTTTATAGGTTTCCATATCATCATATTTAAACTCAATTTCCTGCCAATCGGGATAATCGTCGTAAACTGCTAGCACAAGGGAATTGAAAAAGACAGAAGGTTGATTGAGAATATAACTTTTAATGCTCAAAAAATTATTCGTAATACTTCTCTGAATCAGATCTTTAAGGGAATCAGATTTATGCAATTGCTCATCAATTTTTGAGACGTACATACTCACTTGTTCAAAAGTCAAGGTGGTTACATAATAATCCCAATCTCCCATTTTGGATTTTAGTGCAGGTATTTTCATTATTGGAATGCTTTTATTGCCTGTTTAACTTCGGTATCAGGAATTTCAGTATTCATAGGTAAGAGTAATGAGTTTATGAATTGATTTTCAATACTAATCACATCCTCGTTGTCGTCTAACGGAAAATAAGCTAAATGCAAATCATTCTTCCAATAATTGAACATTCTGGTTAGTTTTGGCCTTTCGTTGTTCTTACTATATTTCTGAAAATATTCTTTCACTCGTTTTCTAAGATTTTGATTTTCTGTTATTTGCGCTCTTCCAACATACAGGGGATATTCGGTTATTCCAGAAATTATATTACATTTTACATAAAACATATAAAGTCCACCTTTATCATTTGGAACATCAAGAACACCACCATCAAAATCATCTGCATTTTCATTCAAGTACTTTATTTTTATCCAATTCTCAAATTTCAAGTCAAAATCAGCACAAGTAAATTTCTTCCACAGCTCTCCGTGAAGTTTGTACTCGACTTTTCTTAACTCTACTTCTTCTCCTAAAGAAAATGCGCTGCCTGTCATAGTGCTAAAAACATATTATCTAGATGAAACAAGCTGCACATCCTTCATCCTCGTCATCTCCTAAAATATCTACCAAATAGGGGGATTTCACTTTGGATTTTCTTTCCATCCTTTTTATATATTCCTCTTTTATCTTCTCAATTCTTTCAGGCTGTATTAATTCTTCTAAACTTTCGTTTTGTCCCCACGTATACCCATCTTTCTCATACTCCATTGCCTTCTTATATAGTTCAGGGTGTTGTTCATATAACCAAACCCATTCTATTTTTTGTTGGAAGAAGCAGAAGAAACATCCTGAACGGCTTCTCGCATATTCGCCTTTTTTACCATTAATTTCAAATTCTATCTTATTATAATAGGCGGGTACACCAACACCGCTTTCTTCTAATATTCTAAAAATATCAGCCTTAACCAATATTTCGTCATTTTCTATAAGTGGAAATGCCTCTTCTTTTGCTAGAGGATAATCTGTTGTTTTTAAGAAGTCGAAAACTAAGTGATTAAAGGCTTTAACATTTGAGTCTAACAATGTGTTGAGTTTCTGATCAAAAGTAAAGTCCGGGGTTATTTTTCTGAACAAAACCTGATGTACTTTTTCTTGACTTTGACCGAAATCTGTATTTTTAAATATCGGAATTAGTTGCTCTATATTTTGGTTTGAAAGCATCTTTGTCATTACATCCTTGCTCCAAATATTCTTGCGAAAAGGAAATATTGACTGAATATTGTTTTTAGTAGAGATATAACCTTCTCTTTCTTCATCACCCCTGATACCTACGTATGAAACTACTGGATCATCACCAACATAATTTTCAAAAGGTGCTAATTTCAATTGTTTAGTACACCAGCGCGCATTGGATGAAGGCAAAAAACCACCATACATTTTTAAAAAATGATCGAATGGGTCCTCTGAACTTTTTTCTGCTCCTTGTAAAAGATTAATTTTTATGCCAAGATAGACTTCTAAATTTCTAATTAACTGGTACGTTTCCTCCAATTCCTTTCCGGTATCGCAAGAGTAAAATTCTAGGTCTATGGATGGATATTTTGTCTTTACGTAAATTGCCAGAGCAGCACTGTCTTTTCCTCCTGATATACCTAATACGTGTCTTATTTTGCTCATTTTAATAATTCTTTCAGCAGATTCAATACCGCTGCTATGTTTGAAGTATTGTCTTTGCCAAGTTTATTTTTTAATTCTTCTTTCAATTGCTCAATCTCTTTGCTCTTACTTTTAGGCATTCTGACTACCTTGGGGTCAATCTTGCTGAAGAACGAATCAATTTTAACGCCAATTACTTCCTCTTTACTCTCATCAATATCAGTTTTGGAAATTTTCGTCAAGCTATCTAAATCTAAAATCATTGACTTAAACTTCTCATAGAGTAAAACTTCATCTTCATCGGAAAACCTTTCAAGGGTTTTTCCCATTATAGACTGTCCTATGGAATTTAACCAAGCCTTTTTGTCATCCAATGGCGAGTCAAGACGCTGAATAAAAGATTTTTGATTGTTTAAAAGCATATGCTTTTTTAAACCTGAAAATCGTTTTTGAAGATATTTTCTGTACTCCTCAAATTCAATTTTCTCACCAACAAACTCATTTATAATGAACTCCTCAAATCTATTGAGAAGGCCGTCATAAGCTGTTCTTAATTCTTTAACTGCATTTTGAAGATTTACTGTGTAATTTTGAAGTTTTGACTTGTCCTTTTGCAAAGTGCTTAAAGTAATTCCTAGAGCACCAGGAAAGGCTTCAAAGAAAGTCTTCTCAGGATCTTTACTGTTCGCAATAGCTTTACGTATTTTCTTTGCCGAAGAAGATAATCTCTTGGTATTTTTACTGTATTCTGGTAATTGTTTGTAGAAAACAATGAATGGCTTAATAGTTTCGATAAACGATTCGTTATCAAACTTTTCTTGAGTTCCAATGTTTAGAAAAATACGATAGCTATTGAAAATATCTAACTTAACACCTTCTATATCAAAGGATTTAATTGAATATTTTTCCGGGTATTTAGCGATTAACTCAAGATTTTCTTCGGAAAGATCTGGTATATAGCTATCATCGTTAAAAATTGCAAAATCATCTCGTTTTAGAAAGAGAAAAGTAGGAATCCAAAAGTCAATAAATCCCTGTTTAAGTTTAAAAGGTCTTTTTCCGAGCATATCAACCAATTCGGAAATTTTGAGTTGTTCAGATTTGGCGCTTTCTAGAAAGTCCTCGGAAGCTCTCCATAGTTTATTGAACGAAGAGTATTTGTCGACGTGTACAACACCTGTTTTGTTTTCTCTTATCGGTGATATTCCGTTTTCTTTTAAAAGTGACAGATAAATGGTTTTTTCCGGTGGAAATTTAGAATCTTCAAAACCCAAGTTATCCTGATCCCAGCAATTCGTTAAGGCCCTAAAATAATTTCTTTTGGCTGTATGAATAGATGAAGAAATTTTATGCTTATTAACCAATTCATTTTTAAATAGAGGTGTTGCGTCATAAACCAAACTGCAAACTTGAGAAAGTAATTTATTAAAGTCCTTTTTATCGGCAATAGTTTTTTCCTCACCGTTGAAGTACCATTTTACATCTTTGCCTCCTGAATATATGCTGTCCGTTATATAGTGGTTAAGCAATCTTATTTGCGATTCTACAATGTTTTCAAGCTCCCTCTTTGCAACCTTGTCATCTTTGTTTTCTTCTATTACTTTCTGAATTTTTTCTATCTCAAATAACAAATTTTTTATCTCGCTAGAATTGTTGAAAAAACAATAAATTATAGCTTCTTCTTGAAGTTTAGACTTATTTTTAACATCACTTTCTTTCAGCTTACTATTAAAAACAAGATTTACGAAACCATCAACTTCTCCTAAGGGTATTTCTTGAATAGGGTAATCTGAAATAACAAACTCAAAATACCTTGGGGTGCCAGTTGTAAAAGAGTATTGCTTTGCAAATACAGGACTAAAGTGGAAATGCTTGTTTAAGAGCGTGGTGATGTCAACAACTTCTGAAATTTTATTTCCTGCTTCTATCAATGCATTTTGGATATCCAAATCCGTTCCCTCGAACAAAATAAATCGTTTCGAATGCTCACGGTAACGAATAATATTCTTCGTTTCGAGATTTTTAATGACATTTTTCGAATCGATTATGCCACAAGCAATGTTCAAGTAATCAATTAAAAAATTGAAATCTAAAATTGAACCGCTAGCTGAAAAAATATTCAAAAGACCTATAACTTTTACAGTCTTGATATAGTTATTAATATCAAGGTCAAATGCTCTTTCTACTTCTTCAATTGCGGAACGGATAGAACCCCAAGAAGAAAAATCTGGATTATACCTTGATGTTAGAAATGAATAAAAATTAAAATTCAAATAGTCATAAACATTTGATAAATTGTAAAATGGATTTTCACGCTTATCGAATTTTGATAGACCAGTATGGTCTGAGGATTCAAGAAAGGAAAATAACGATCTTTCGTTTTGACCATATCTTTGTAGAGAAAGTGTCAGAATGTTTGCTGAAAGAATATCCAAAGGATATAACTTTGAAGCAATATCTTTGAGGAAATCCTTATTGAAATTGAAAGCCTTAGTTTCGGTTGTCAACGTCAAGCACTTCTCAATATCTTTAGCCGATGAATTGGTATCGAATTTTTCAACAAGATATTCTGATGCTAAATACAACAGTTGTTCAACTGGCTCATTAAAAGTGATTTCACGAAAACGACCTTTAATCTTAGTCCATTCTTGTTGCTGTGTTTTACTTAGCGAATAAGCATAAGACTCTAAACTTTGGTGAACCGTCGTTATAAGAACAATATTGTGTTCTGGATTGTTACAAAATTCAGCAAGCTGTTGAACAAAATACAATTCCCTCTCGGGATTATTTCTCGTAGCATATTCCAAAAATTTCCCGAACTCATCAATCAAAATAAATAAGACCTTATTCTGGTCACCTAATGAATGATATCTATTGAATATTTCAGAAAGAATATTTTCTTGCTGATTTTTTTGAGACGCAACATCAAATGCGCCTGCAAATCGTTCTATTATAGACGAGTAAGAGCCAATTATTTTAACAAAATCTATATTAGGGTTACTAATAAAATTAGGGTCAAAATAACGTCTTTCTCCTTTTACACTTTGTTCAAATGCTAAAAGAAAAGATGACTTCCCTGTACCATAAGTTCCCACTATGTTAAAAGAACGAATACCTTTTTTAAAATCATTAACTACTTGGCTAACAACTTGTTTTGCATTTGGTGTTGGGATATAATTAAAATCCCTGTCAGTATCTCTAATGATATTAACCGATGTCGTGAAATTATTTGCCATAATATTTATCTAATACCTTGAATGCTTCAACCTTATTTTTGAACTGTAACTCTTTTATTCCCGCTTGATCTGTAAAAGTTATTCCGTCAAATTCACTAACTATTTCAGAAATTTTATTCATCAAACCCAAACGATTCAGTGCAAAAATTGAACCTGGGCTATTGATATTAAACTCTAAGGAATTTAAACTGATGGAATTTCCGTAATCTACATTTTCAAGAATTGCATATAGCACAACGTATTCAGATAGATTATCTCTTTCGCTGTTCTCGATATAGAATTGCTCATCTTTTCCTTTTCCTGCTGTACTTAGCAGTTCAATTTCTGATAGTATTCCTGAAAAACTATCTTCTATATTTTTTCCTTTAGATTCATTTTTATACAAATTCGTAAAGACATTAAAATCTTTAGCAACAGTATTTTCATTGAAATTCAGATCACTATCACTCTCAGCAATTCTCTTCAAATAGTTGACATATGTTTCTTTGTTAAAGAAAAGTTTTTCTTTTCTGAACTCATTGAAAATAATGCTATATATAGAAGCAAATCCAGTTTTTACCAGATTAAAGTGTAAAAGCCATAAACTTGCTTCATCTTCCAAAAAAGGGTCATAACCGATCTCATCGTCAAAAAGTCTCTTTCCAAATTCCGTCGGCAAATCATTATTATCCACAATGTTGAATGCCTTTAGCCAAAAACGTATTGAAGAAACCATATTTTTACCAACTCCAAGCTGAACAACAGCGTCTTCATCGTTAAAGTTTCTATTCTCAACTACGTAATCGTAACCTTTTTTCAACCACAGTTGTCGACACTGAAAAGAATCGTGTCCTGAAAAAGTATATTTTATATTTTGTGAACCCAAATTATTATATTCGTTATGTATTGGCCAAATGTTTTCATTTGATGACCCAGTAAATTCAAAAAAAGCCAGAAACCTTTAGTTTTCTAGCTAATTTATATCTTCAAACCATTAAAATCTTGTACTCATTTGATTGATTGGCTTAGGTAAATTTCATACCGTTGAGTCTAAAATATTAACTCAACTCAATTCATTCAATGAATGTTTCTCCCGATAATTAAAGCATTTTGAAGTGTTAAATTTAACTTAAATCACAAATCTGTAAAGTTACAAAGAATCGATTCTGTTACCAAGTTTTTGAGGTTCAACTTTGTTTAAAATTATGTATGCCATTGGTTAAAATCTTAAAATACGGGGTGGCTTATGAACCTAGGATGTACCAGTTAAACGCATATTACTAATTTTGAAAAATCGACCTCGCCTCCTCATAAACTCTCTCAAAATTTGCCTCTAAATCAGCCTGAGAAAATGGTTTTGATGCTCTCGGTAGTTCTCGTTGAATGTTCGCCAATTTGAACTGAACTTTCTTATCCTTTCCATCAGCATAGGTAATAAACTCCCCTTGCTTTAATCTAAAGAACACATCTGCTCTAATTTTTGGGATTTCCTTTTCACCTGTGGTAATGCGTGTATCAAAATCAAGGTTATGCCCACGACTAATACTCTTTGTTGAGTCTTTGATGATTTCAAAAAAGCGTTCGTAATATTTAGCGGTGTCTGGGTCGTTTACCTTACCGAAAAACTGGTAAGAAAGATTACTCAATATTGCTTTACTCGCCTTATCCCCATACATCATATCGTTCTGAATTTTGTCTTGCATCACATAGATGGTAGCAATATCATAGCTTCTCAACGTTGCAGGAATGCGATGCATATTCAATAATCGGATAGTAGGCGCTTCTTCCATTAGCAAGAACGACGAATTAGAATTTCGCACGCTCATTTGTTTGGTAATGGTGTGAATAATGGTGGCAATCACAGGCGAATACGATGTTTCATATTTCGGATTGTTTACTACGGCAATGATGGCAGGATTATCTTTGCTATTAATATTCAGTGGTATTTCGTCTGCGGACAATGCCATAAAAATGCGTTGTGTACTAATGCGTTTTAGTGCATTGGCCAAGGTGCTTTTAACGCCAGCTGTCTGCCTATCGGAATCCTTTCCACTAATAAAAGCATCTGCCATTGCCCTCGATGTGGTATTGGTTTCCAAAAACTGTATAAGACTGTCTGTGTCCAATAGTTGATAAATAGCTATTAGATGTGGAAGGGTACAGTATTTAGGGTAGTCGATTTTCAGTTTCCAAATTAAACCGCCAATCAAACCTTCAGCAGCATCGTTAAAGAATTTTGTTGTGCCGGTTGTTCCCGATTCCCTTTGTTCCAAAAGGTTTTCAATCATCACCCTAGACACTTCGTTTACGCTTTCCTCGTTCTCTAAATACCGTGGTGCAATAGGATTTACCCTGTGTATGATATTATCAAAGGAAACGACCTTAAACGGGATATCGCTATCCTTGAAAAGCGGATATGCCATTTCGGTCAATTCAAAATCCTTGTAGTCGTGAATGATACCGCAAAATTCCTCTTTCTGGAAATGGTCAAGAAACCCATAAACTACACTTTCGGTTTTTCCACTTCCGGCGGATCCGATGACGGATGCGCCACGTTTAATATTATCTAATTTGAAGTTTCCCTTATTCGTAGAAAAACTGACCTGATATTTAGTATTTCCATTTTGTGCGTTTTCAGTTTTATGAAGAAAAACATACAGTCCTGTATTAATTAGCATAAGAGGACAAACTAAATACAATAATATCGATACAAATTCATTTCCTTCAGAAATATAGAAAACGAGAAATGAAAGCATAGTGATATTTAATAAGAACGCATATTTGCTTACGCGAAACATCGCATAGAAAACAGTACTGGTCAAACCAATGATTGAAAGTATTGTTATAAGATTGTCTATTTCCATACCCACTATATTCCTATTGAACTTGATTTAATTGCTATTTCTGCACCACGTCTTAATCGTTTGAAAACACGAAGTGCAATTTGCGCCTGAGTAACAGGAATACTTGGAACGATTGGCAATCCCGTTTTCGTCATCATTTTGAAAGCCAATGCTCTTTCGTTTGCTGGTAATTTCATCAAGGCAGCAAAGTAAAGCTTGGGGTTTTTCACAAAATCTTTTCGTGCCTTATAGGTCTCGGCAAAGTTGCGTTTATAACCAAAAGTCTTGTCAAACGTCTTTTCTGCTTTCTCAAAAAAATTATCTCTATCAAAACCACGCTTTACGTTCTTTCCGTGCATTTCAACTTCCGAAGCTTTGTGTTTACTTCCTGGGGAAAGACTGATTGAATTGGAAGCATCTTTTCTACTCACGATGATATGAATATGACTTTGGTTTCCATCTTTTTGCATTCCCTGGACTATCCGTTTTCCATTTTGTTGATGTGGTGCTTGGCGTTCCAGTTTGGCAATTTCTTTTCTCATTTTTTTAATGTTCCCTTTAGCTCTTCCTTCTTGAACATTTCTGATTTCTGTTTTGAGCTGCAATATTTTTGTGGCAAAAGGTTGGTTTTCTTTTATCTGAAAATCTGTTCCTTTAAAGGTGCGTTGATGTTCAATTTTTGCATAATATTTAATGTCATCTATTGTTACGGGTCGTCCGTTTATTTCCCGATTGAATGATGCAACGTAATCTTTCATTATCTCTTTGGTGTAGGTTTTTAAATCTTCACGACTGTTCTGTAATCGTCTTAATTCATACTTCGATGGACTGACTGTAATCGAATAAAATTTAGGTTCTTTCTTTTTCAATTTTGCGGTGTTTCCATCAATCTCTTTTACCACTTCTTTTGCAGAAATCTCATCGCCATATTGATTAAAAAAGTGTTCCATATCTCGCTGTTCTAAACCTTCATTTTCTTTCTCTAAATACCCCACAAAATCCGCTGAACTTTGTGAGTAATTTGCACCCATTTTTTGAGCTGTGATTGTGATATACATAATTCAAAAAATTAGAGTTGATTACTTGTATTTTGCTTTTCGCGAAAGCGCACTTCTTTCTTTTCTTCGGCATATTTCTTTTCTACGATTAGCGATTTTTTTGTGGGTTCTTCTGTTTCAAATAGCGATTGAATCATTGCTACCGTAGGTTTGGTTTGTGTCTTTTCTACATCTCGCATTATGGCGATAACCGCATTAATTCTTTTTAAGAGTTTGGCTTCGATGGTGCGTCCTGTTGGACCTAATTTTTCTTTTGGGGAAATCTCGTTATAGAAGAAAAAATCGAGCATTGTGGACATTGCCTCGGTATGCGATTTGAAGTATGTGCGTGAGAATGTTTGGAAACGTTTCGCAGTTTCTTTTTTAAATCTAATGCCAGTAAATGAGTCCATATTTCGCCGATTTGTCGCAAAACCTTCTCTAAAAATGGGCGTTCTCAGCCCGTTTGTCGCAAATCGTTGATTGTTAGGAAATTAAAATATATTCAAATCGCTGGTAATCAGCTATTTGGAAACGAAAAGGAATCCGAAACATCGCGAAGCGTGTTACCCTCTTGCTATTCCTTTTCGTCACGCGCAAGCGTGACAAAAATCCATACAATCCGGCTAAAAAGCCGATTGCCATTTTCAAGGAAAATGATTTTCCGATATGTTATTTTTCGATGTGTAAGGGTATCGGCGAAAGTCAAAAATTGGATAACCTTACTTTAATTTGTGCGCTGAATTTCAGCATTGTAAAGATACATTTTTTTCTTGAATTGAATGTGAATTGCACACAAAAACACCCCTAACATTAGAGGTGCTTAAAAACTAACTTTAGGAAATTAGATGTTAAAAACGAAGTTATACGTGTATAGATTTTTAATCATTTCCTCGTCTATCAACTTGTCAAAATCTGCACCAGTTTCGTCAACATATTTTTGAATAGATTCCCCAAAAAGATGTATAACGTGTTCCCTAGAAACTTGAAAAAGTTCCTCTTGTTTTTCCTCGCTCAAATCTTGAAATTTAATGTAAATCATAACCTCAAAATTTAATATTCGCTAGGTAACATCAGCGTGTCATTTACAAAAAATAACCGTAGTTCATCAAGCGGAAAATCAGTTGTACGATAGCCGTGTTTTTCTAAAATATTGTCGTTACCGTCGGTGTAAATTATCTCGGCTTCGTAGCCTGTAAAATCCTGCTTTTCTTCAGATAATCTTTTGAAGTCTATGGTTACAAATTCGCTTCTGTTCATCAGACTTTTTGCAATTACGGAAGTGTCTGTAATAAGCCAAAAACATTCGGCTACTTCCGACAGATATTTTAGTCCATCCGTAAACCGAGTTTTTAAAAGTGGTATTTGGTAGAAGAAATCAGTACCGCTAAACGTCTGTAAATTTTCTTTGATTTCGTTAACTTGTGCTTTCATTGTTTGAAATTTTTAAGATTTGAATAATGAAAAAAGAGGACGCATCTTTCGACGGTTACGCCCTCTTTAATTCTTAGGTTTACTTATCGCCTTTACTTCCAAGTAAAAGGATTTCATCGGCTACAACTTCTGTTACATAGCGTTGCTCATTATCATCGGTTGTGTAGCTTCGGGTTTTTAGTTTACCCGATATTCCCACTTCTTTTCCCTTAGCAACATACTTCTCTACAATTTCGGCAGTCTTGCCCCAGGCTACAATTGTATGCCAATTCGTATCTGTTTGCTTTTCGCCCTTGCTATCCTTGTAATACTCATTTGTGGCTAATGAAAAACGGGCTACTTTCTTTCCGCTTTCAAGGTTCGTAATGGTTGGCTCTTGTCCAACGTTTCCAATTAACTGTACGTGATTTTTAATAGTACTCATAATAAAATATTTAAAAGATTTATATTTCCCCTATTGATTTAAAACAGCTTAAATTTTAAGGGGTGTTTGTTCTTTTCTTTCGTGCACCGCACAATGGATAGAGTGGGTTTTGTCAAGACTTTTAGGGAATAAATCAGGTGTGTTTGCGACGTAGTAAATCCGCCTTTTTTGCGGATTTCAAGGAAGTAGAAACCTTATTTTTCACTAAAACTCGTATAGTCTTGACAAGTTCCATAAGGACATTAGCAATTCTTTTAAGCGCAGTTGCGTTTGAGCGTACCGACAGTTAAGCGAAATAAGCAGCTGTGATTAAATTAGAGTTGGTTATGTCGTGCCTGTTTTTCGACGCCCCGAAAAACAATAAAGGCTTTATCTATTATAAACCCCTTAAAATGTGTAAGACAGCGTTTCGGTTTTTAAGGATTTTCGAGTGAGGGCTCAAGAAGACCGCGCCGAAAATCCTGTTAAGAAAACCGAAGTGATGGCTTTCCGATGAAAAAGCGGACTTAATTCACAATTTTGGCTTGGGAATGTAGTGTTCCTTCCCAGAGCATCGGGAAGGGTTAACGGAATGGAAAGCTGAAATTGTGGATTGTGTCCAAGATATTTGTAGTGAAGCTCTTTTTCCGGAATGTAGCTTTTCGCGAAATGTAGGGGAATGTGCTAAGTGGTTTTGTAAATACCGTTCTCATTAAATGAAAAATCCAGTTTGAGGTACTGGACAAACCTTTATTTAATTTATGCCATAGCATAGACTTCATCAAACACCTTTTTATCCAACCGTTCTTGTTGGCCAAAACTCTTTTTCAATACATTATGAAGTACAGAATTGAATGCATTATAGCCAAGCCAAAGGTTCGGTTCTTCATTGAGCAGCAAGGCTTCGTAATTTAATATCTCAATGACTTCACGAGACTTTTTTGAAGGCTCGCTATTCTTGTCGCTACACTCGTATCTGAATAGCTTTGTCTTATCGAGAACGGCTTTTACAAATTCCTGTGTATCGATAATTTTAAATCCCTTCATCTTATCGAATTTCTTGGTAATGGTGTAAAACTCATTATCCAGAAATTTATCGAACAGATTATTCAACCTCGGCATAATGAGGTGTGTATTGTTCTTACTATGCTTAATGGAAAACTCAATTTCCGCTTGTGAAACGTGCAAGCCATTAGAACATACTTTTCTGTAGAAACCGAAGTGGCCAGAGGTCTTTTCACTACCATCATACGAGTTCTTGAACCGAAGCATCGGCAATATCAAATCCTTATGGTTCTTGACGGTAAACTGGCTTTTGTCGTCGATTATAAAATCGGTAATAAATGACCTATCGTTTTTATTGATGGTGCGCTTGTGGAAGTTCAGTTGTTCATCGGTAAGCATTTCTTCGGCTTTTTTGAAGAACAGTTGATTCGGAATGTGGCCATAGCTGTTCGAGACCACATTAACGATTTTACCATTTGAGATAATGGCATTTTCAAGCCCTCTTCGGGATTCCATCTGAGTCAGACTCTTTAATGATTTCATTTCTGATGGAACAAATATTTCATCTTGTTGCAAATTTTGTAAATACATAGCTTTTGATTTTTAGATTAAACATTTTGTAATAAAACCGCATAATTGATTGGATGCTTTTCTCTATAATAAGCCAAGTGACTTTCCGCACTTTCGATATCATAATTTTCACGACTCGATTGATAGTGGTTTTCCACTTCATTTAATTGAATTTTGGAATTACTTGATACTCGTTTCATAAAATTGAAATTTTAGTTAAACAATATTTGAGCAGTACCCAAACGGAAGCTAAAATCTCAGCTCAAAAGGAAACGGAATAAATGTGAAGAGGGATGAGCGCAATGGCTTTATGCCGTAGTCTTTTGATGGGTGTATTTTACGAGTTTATCTTTGCGCTAACTATTGATTGATAACCCCTTCCTTGCAAATACATTCTTTTAGGCACTATCATAAAAAAGAAAAAGGGCCAGCACGAATGCCAACCCTTCTTCAAACAACAAAAGCTAATCGCTGAGTTCCTGAATTTTCTTTTCAAGAACTGTGATACGCTCTTTCAAACGTGCTTCACGCTTGTCTCGTTTATCGGCATATTCCTTCTCGATGCCGGCAATCTTGGATTTGTAATATCCCTGCATCGCATTGTAGAATGAAATGTTGGTCAGGTTATTAACGTGATTACTTTCGCCAAAATGCACTTGCTTTGTAAGCATATATCGTATCAACTTATGGAAGATTTCTTTTTTGAACTTCTTCTTGAAATTCTCAACCATTTCAACTTTGGTCATCTTGGACGTGTTGCCTAATAGCTTTGAAAAATACTTTTGTTGGCTCATATAGTCCACATTATTTTCAAAGAGCGATATCGAAAACGCAACCATTTCATCCGTTGAAAGTGTCTTCTTTGTATTGATGTATCCGGTCTCACGAATCATCTGAACAACTTCTTCAAAATGCTTGTTGTTCTCGATGTGCTTCTTGCGGATTTCCCTTTCGTTGATTTTCACGATTTGTTCTTGGGGCGTACAATCAGCCATTTTCCTATTGGCCAATGGTGCTGAATATTCCGTGGATTCATCTTTTGACTTCTCAATTAACTTAACAAACACTTCCTTGCTCTGGAAGTTTCCAGGATGGAAAACGATGCCATTTACAAATCCATTATCAGTGGCTGAATTGTAATTTTTTAATTCTTCATTATATGCCGTCATTGCTTCTTCAAAGCATTCCTCTAATTCGCCTTCTTGAAAACCATAATTACGATATTCTTCTTGGATATCCTTTATAGTAGGGCAAATAGGTTCTTCGATTATTTCTAAATCATCTAGCAAATAGACTTTCAAGCTATTTTTTTCTAACTGTGAAATAATGAGCTGATTGTTTTCATCATCTGCCCAATACTGTCGTATTTCAGGAATCAGCAGGATATTCTCTTTCTTTGATTTCTCAATCAAGTTCAACAACGATTTACTTTTCTTCGTTTCAAAGCAAGCTGATTTTGTACAGACCATTTTACCCTCGCCAAACAGGTTGCCTTGATTGGCGGCATTGAACGGACATTCTACACAAGACCCAGCCTTGGGTACCAACTTCTTATCGGTTACATCAAAAGATGCTTTTTCCAAGTCATAGGTCTGGTCTTTAATCATCCTGTTGATTTGATGGGCATTAAAATCTTCACCCATCGTTTCCAACATCATTTGCTGTTCCTCTGGTGTAAAAAGTGCGACACCAATACCTAAGGAAATGGTCATTTCGCCATTGCGGACAAAGTGCTTAAAACCTTCTATCAAACCTGCCAATTTTAGGCGTTGTCTGATAAAGTTATCTGTTCTGCCCAATCGCTTTGCAATTTCGGTAGAAGCATATTTCTCACTTAGGTAAGCAATTGCCTCAGCTTCTTCGGTAGGTTCTACATCCCGTCTTTGTAGATTTTCGATGATTTGAACTTCAAGTACATCATTGTTCTCATAAGTCCTCACAATACAGGGTATGGTCTTTTTTCCTGCCAGCTTGCTTGCACGATATCGACGTTCGCCCATTACTATGATGTAATGGCCATTTAGTAGCCTTACCGTAATTGGCTGCAATACACCGTGCTCTTCGATGCTTTCAGAAAGTTGCTGTAACGCATCTTTGTTGAAAGTCTTTCTTGGTTGTTCTGGGTCAGGCTTGATTTTGCCTAATGGTAAGTTCTGAATTTGAAGTACGGGTGATTTCTTTCCGTTTACTTCTTTTTTGGCAGTTGCTTTTGCTCTACTGCGCTTCTTTGTGGTACTTGCTTTTGTTGTCATAATACTCAAATTTTTGATTAAACAATATTTGAGCAGAAACCAAACGGAAGATAAAATCTTGGCTCAAAAGGAAACGGAATAAATGAGTAGTGGAAGAAGCGTCGGCTTTATGCCGTAGTCTTTTGATGGAAGTATTTTACGAGTTTACCTTGCGTGTATATTGTATGATAATAAACTCTCAATCGAAGAAGTATAGTTGAGAAAACACATAATTTATTAAAATCTATAAGCAGAAATAATGTTTGATTTTAAATGAAAGCATATAGTATCAATATACAATTCGAGCTAAAAAAAGTGCAAATGTTGTACCTATGTTGTACCCAAACAAAAAAACCTCTCATTTCTGAGAGGTTTTATGACTGCAACTTTGCAGTTGAAAAAGTGCGGATGACAGGAATCGAACCTGCACACCTCGCGGCATCAGATCCTAAGTCTGACGTGTCTACCAGTTCCACCACATCCGCTTTTTCAATATTTTAAGAACTTTTATTAGGTTAAATCCTAAGTCTAGCGTGTCTACCAATTCCACCACGCCCGCAAAAGGACTGCAAATATAATCAAGATTTTTAAATTCCAAACTCATAACTCTAAAAAGTATTCTTTTTTATACTTTTGAATATTACCTTTCAAAATAAACCATGGATCATATAAAATCTTACATACAGGAACACGAAGACAGATTTGTTAATGAGCTTATCCAACTGCTTAAAATACCATCAATAAGTGCGGATTCAGCCTATGCAAAAGACGTGTTAAAAACCGCCGAAGCTATAAAATCAAGTTTAAAAAAAGCTGGATGCGATACCGTCGAAATTTGTGAAACCGATGGCTACCCTATAGTTTACGGAGAAAAGATAATAAACAGCAATTTACCAACTGTTTTAGTATATGGGCATTACGATGTACAACCTCCAGACCCGATAGAATTATGGAATTCCGCACCGTTTGAGCCTATCATAGAGAAAACTGAGCTTCATCCAGAGGGCGCTATTTTTGCGCGCGGTGCTTGCGATGATAAAGGGCAAATGTACATGCATGTAAAGGCAATGGAGTTTATGACTGAAACCAAACAACTACCTTGTAATGTAAAATTCATGATTGAGGGGGAAGAGGAAGTGGGCAGCAAAAACCTATCTACATTCGTAAAAAACAATCACAATAAATTAAAGAACGATGTTATCCTTATTTCGGATACTGGTATGATTGCCAAAGATGTACCTTCTATCACCACTGGCTTACGCGGATTGAGTTATTTAGAGGTTGAAGTTACAGGACCAAATCGAGATTTACATTCTGGACTTTATGGTGGTGCCGTAGCAAACCCTATCAATATACTCACAAAAATGATTGCATCACTTCATGACGAAAACAACCATATTACCATTCCAGGGTTTTATGATAACGTAGAAGAACTATCTAAAGAAGAACGTGCTGAAATGGCAACAGCACCTTTCAACCTTAAAGATTATAAAAACGCATTAGATATTGATGCTGTTTACGGAGAAGCTGGCTACACCACAAACGAACGAAATTCCATTCGTCCCACGCTAGATGTTAATGGTATTTGGGGTGGCTATACAGGCGAAGGTGCTAAAACCGTTATTGCAAGTAAAGCGTACGCCAAAATATCTATGCGATTGGTACCAAATCAAGATTGGGAACATATTACACAACTATTTAAAACACACTTTGAAAGTATCGCACCAAAAGCCGCAAAGGTAAAAGTTACACCTCACCACGGTGGTCAAGGTTACGTAACGCCTATAGATAATATTGGCTACAAAGCAGCAAGTATGGCGTATCAAGACACTTTTGGAAAAACACCTATTCCGCAACGTAGTGGTGGTAGCATCCCAATAGTTGCACTTTTTGAAAAAGAACTTAAAAGCAAAACCATTTTAATGGGCTTTGGGCTAGATAGCGACGCCATCCACTCCCCAAATGAACATTTTGGCATTTGGAACTACCTAAAAGGCATTGAAACTATTCCCTATTTTTATAAGTATTTTACCGAATTGTCTAAAACATAATTTGGGCGTTACCCACAAGGGGTCGGGCTTTCACTACTCAATCCCTCCTTCGTCGGGGATTTCAAACATGCCGTTCAATCCCTAACGCAACCCGAATGTTTACATAACATACATGAAAAACCAACATACCAACCATCTTGTTTTATTAGGTCTAGCCACACTTTTTATAAGCACATCTGGTGTTTTAGGAAAATATATAAACCTTCCCACTCCTTTAATAATTTGGTTTAGAAGCGCATTGGCAGCAGTTTTCCTCTTCCTTTTTTGCAAATACCGAAAATTAAATATCAAGCTACATTCAAAAAAAGATGTTCCTACAATTATAATTGGAGGCATACTTTTAGGCACACATTGGATTACATATTTTTTGGCTTTAAAGCTTTCTAACGTTGCCGTAGGCATGCTCTCTATGTTTACATTTCCAGTAATTACTGCCTTAATAGAACCTTTCTTTACAAAATCTAAACTAAACCCTATACACGTAATTTTAGGGCTCATGGTACTTTTAGGAATTTATATTCTCGCACCAGAAATAAATTTTGAGAGCTCTTATTTAAGAGGTATACTTCTAGGTGTGTTTTCGGCCTTTTGCTATGCTCTAAGAAATCTTATTTTAAAACGTCACGTCACCACCTATGATGGCACAGTACTTATGATGCAGCAATGTATTATCGTTAGTATATTACTAATACCTGTACTGTTTAATATAGATTTGGACCAAACAAAAACACAACTACCATATTTATTAATTTTAGGTTTAGTAACCACCGCACTCGGGCATTCGTTATTCATTAGTAGTTTAAAACACTTCTCCGTGAGTACCGCAAGCATTATTGGCAGCGCACAACCTATTTTTGGAATTATAATGGCCTACTTTTTTCTTAATGAAATTCCAACAGCAAACACCTATATTGGAGGTGCTTTAATCTTAGCTACTGTGGTTATTGAGAGTGTTAGATCTAGAAAAGCATAATCTATTTTTTTACTTCTACATTTGTAGAACATGAATATTTGTTCTACATTTGTAGAGAATATTCTAATTTTGTAGAACAATGCAGTTATCTAAAACCGAAGAAGATTTAATGAATTACCTCTGGAAGCTTGAGAAAGCCTTTATGAAAGATTTATTAGATGCTTACCCTGAACCTAAGCCCGCAAATACAACCGTAGCAACACTTTTAAAGCGCATGACAGATAAAGGTTTTGTTGGTTATAAATTATATGGAAAATCTAGAGAATATTATCCGTTAGTTAAAAAGAAAGATTATTTCTCAAGGCATGTAAACGGGTTGATTAAAAACTTTTTTAACGATAGCGCATCGCAGTTTGCCTCCTTTTTTACCAAAGAAACCAACTTAACAAAAGAGGAGTTAAAAGACTTAAAAACCTTAATTGATAGTGAAATAAAAAATAAATAGTTATGCTTTTACTCCTGTTAAAATCTAGTGCTTGTTTAGCTATTTTTATGTTGTTTTATAAATTTTGTTTAGAACAAACAAGTGCGCATACCTTTAAACGATTCTATTTAATTATTGCAATTTTAATTTCAATTGGCATTCCGTTTATTACTTTTACTGAGTATATTTTGGTGCAACCCGAAAATAATATTCCAACTCTAGAATTTATAAATCAGCCTGCTTTTGAAGCTACCGAAACCAAGCAACAACAAAACTACACCCCAATAATTTTGTGGAGTACCTATACCATTGGTGTAATTATGTTTTCTTTCAGATTCTTTAAAAATATATATAAAATTATTCATAAAATAAAAACCAATCCGAAGTTTAAAGATGAAAAGTTTATTAACGTTTTATTGCATGATTTAATCCATCCACACACCTTTTTCAATTACATTTTTCTCAATAAAAATGAATACGAGAACAGGCTAATCCCAAAAGAGGTCCTTTTACATGAGCAAGTTCATGCTAAACAAAAGCATGCTCTAGACATCTTGTTTATTGAAATACTTCAAATAGTTTTCTGGTTTAATCCACTATTACATTTCATAAAAAAAGACATTAAACTTAATCACGAGTTTTTAGCAGATCAAGCAGTTATATACAATGGAGCAAATACAAAACAATATCAAAAATTATTATTAGCATTCTCATCAAATGCTTCTCACAATCGATTGGCAAACGCCATAAATTATTCATTAATCAAAAAACGATTCACAGTCATGAAAACAAAAACATCAAAAACAAAAATATGGAGCAGGATTATTATACTTCTACCATTATTAGCTGTCCTAGTATACAGTTTCAGTGCACACAAAAAAGTAGAGAAGTACATTGCTTCAGAAACCTCAACACTGCATCATACCGCTAGAAGTATTGAAGTTGAAGTACTAGACAACGGCACATATAAAATAGACGGTATTGCTGCTACTAAAGCAACATTTATACCAACTATTAATAAATTACATCAAGATATTACACCTGAAATTCGTAATCGCATAATAAATATTCATGTTAACGACCAAAAACTAGTATCTGATGAAGAAGTATGGTTTATTTACAATTCGGTTCTCGATTATGGCTTTCATCGTATTGTAACTTACAACCAAGAAATAATTCATAAAAAAGGCAATAAACCTATTGATATTTCTAGCTCAGATAATCAAAAAGGCGCATCGAAAGAGCAAATTGCTGAATATAATAAAATCGTTAAAAAGCTTAACGAACAACCTGAAAACAAACGTATCATAAAACTGAAAGACTTGAAACGCTTAAAGTATTTATATAGTTTAATGACTAAAACCCAAAAGGAAAAATATGCAGAACCTTTTCCTAAATTTGCGCCTCCACCTCCACCACCTGCAATGGATACTATTTACACATATAATAATCTAACAAAAAGAACCAAGTTTATTCCCATCAACAGAAATAACAATCTTCAATACTTAAAAACATTATTTAATAAAATGTCTAATGCTCAAAAAGAAAAGGTGGAATCTCCAAGTGTTATTAGTGAATATATTAAAAGTTTAAAAGGTTTAACAACGGAGCAAACAAAAAAAGTAAATGCTCTTTATAATAAAATAAAAGCCCATGCACTGTCAAAAGGTAGAAAGTTTTATACTGCAGCAGAATACAAAGAACTAGAAAACCTCTATACCAAAATGTTATCTGGCAAAAAATAGAAACACATCAAAAAAACATAAATAGTTTATTTAGTTGTTATTTCATGAAGACAAGTCAGGTTTCAAGAACCTGTCAGGTCTTTTTTATTAAATTATGTAACAAAAAAGGACTTTTTGCGTTCTAATAGTCATCCTGTGCTGAGCACAGTCGAAGTATCAATCAAAAAACAATCAATCATGTTAAAGCGCTTTTTTATCCTCTGCTCTGGTGCAGACACTCAAATTTTAGAGCACTGTTCCCCAGGCGAACAAAACAAATATGTTGGCATTGGCGCCACTGTTTTCTTTACCGCTATAATGGCATTTATAGCTGCCGGATATGCATTATACACAGTTTTTGATAATGTATTTGCCGCCATCTTTTTTGGCTTAATTTGGGGGCTGCTCATTTTTAATTTGGATAGATATATCGTTTCTACCATCAAAAAAACAGGAAGTGCCCTAGATGAGTTTATTCAGGCTACACCACGAATCATTTTAGCCATAATAATAGCTATCGTTATAGCAAAACCGTTAGAGTTAAAAATCTTTGAAAAAGAAATAAACCAAGTACTGCTAGAAGAAAAAAATGCCATGACGTTGGCTAATCAAAATCAAATAGCAGAACAATTTACGCCTGAAATCGAAACTTTAAATACTGAAATAACGCGTTTACAAAATCAAATTACTTCTAAAGAAAATGAAGTAAATAGCTTATATAATGTTTACATTTCTGAAGCAGAAGGAACAGCAGGAACAAAACTCCTAGGAAAAGGGCCGGTATACAAAGAAAAGCGTGAAAAACATGATGCTGCCTTAGCAGACTTACAAGCGTTAAAAGCAGAAAACAAAGCAAAAATTCAAGTGGCGGAAACAAAAATTGCCGAATTAAAAGGGGATTACAACAACAAGGTGTTAAGCACACAACCCATCATTTCAAACTTTGATGGTTTAATGGCGCGTATTAATGCTTTAAACAAACTACCATGGTTGCCTTCATTCTTCATATTCCTGTTGTTTTTAGCCATTGAAACAGCTCCGATATTTGCAAAACTTATATCTCCGAGAGGCGCCTACGATTATAAATTGCAAGATGAAGAAGAAACTGTTAAGAATTTGATATTACAAAACAAACACCAAAGAGCGGCATTATTGAATACAGAAAATACACTTAATGATAGTGTTTATTCCGATATTGAGCGTGATGAGGAATTGTATGCCTATAAAAGCAAAAAAGCCCGCGAGTTACTGCAACTACAAGCTGATGCTTTCTATAAAAAACAGAAATCTATTTTATAGAAAGCAGCACATATTATGCTACAGCAACGTCAGTAGTTTTAAAACTGTGGAAAAGTGCTTCACAGCCATTTCCAACTATTGAAAGTTGAATATCATTTTTAACAGACTGGGACTGCAATTCCAAAAAAGCATTAACTCCTGTATTGTCAACTTTTTTTAGCTCTTCAACGCTAATGGTTAACATATTAAAGTTTTCTAAAGCCTCTTGAAACTCGGTTTTAAATAGGGCAACATTTTTTTCGTTAAGCTCTCCCTTTAATTTGAAGAAATTATTACAAGAAATTATTTTTAAATCCATATCACAACATGCTTTATATCGATAAATTTGGGTTTTAATCGATTATTTTCGATGTAAATGTAATAAAATAATTTAAATTTCTTACAATTATAAGTAAAAAAGATTTTGAAACAGAAAACATATAGGCTAAATTACGTATTTCAGTCTCCTAAAATTATGCCGCTTCACAGGATTTAAAATGATCGTAAAGCTCCTTACAGCCCAAACCTACAATTGAAAACTGCTTGTTAACTTTCAAAGATTGCGTATGCAAATCTGCCAGAGCATTCACACCAAAGCGGTCAACGCTTTCCAAACCTTCTATGCTTATAGTGAGGCTATCAAATTTTTCGAATGCTTCTTGGAATTCTGAACGAAATACATCAACATTATCCTTATTCAGAATACCTTTTAATTTGAAGAAATTATTACAATTGGTAATTCTTAAGTCCATAGAACATAAATTTTTAATTCAACAATAAATTTGGGCTATTAATCGTCTGATTATGTTGTAAATATAGCTACATAAATCAAAAAATACTTTTTTTTTCGACAAATCCATTTTTACTAACGTTGAATGAATTTTGGATGTCATTTTCATCGACGATGAGCACTTTTGGCATGATTTTTTGTTTACATTTACCCAGAATTACTATTGAAAACCTACAATTATGAGAAAATTAATTACACTTTTTTGTTTTTTGGCTTTTGGCTTTACCAATGCTCAAGTAAATAAAGACTCTGATATAAAAGCAATAAATAAAGTATTAAAAAAGCAACGTATAGCATGGTCCAATAATGACATAGAGGGTTATATGGAAGGGTATTGGCAAAGTGACTCACTAGCTTTCTATGGTAATAAGGGCGTTATCTACGGTTGGGAAAACACCTTAGACCATTATTTAACCTATTACCCCACAGCCGCCTATACTGGAAAATTAAGTTTTAAAATAAATGCCGTTAATAATATAGCTCCAGATTCATATTATGTTCTAGGAGAATATCACATTAAACGAGAGGTTGGCAATGCCGATGGCCTCTTTATGCTAGTATTTAAAAAGATTGATGGTAAATGGAAAATTATTGCTGATACTTCCGTTTAGGTTTGTTTATTATTAGGTCCATTAAGAAAATCATTATGCTTACTTACGTCTACGGGCTTGTGGACTATCTTGTTTGAAACAGGATATTTTTCCAGCAATCGTGCTGGTCTAATTGGCCGCTTTTCAAAACCACCACCACAATTAGGACAAACGTGCTGCAAAACAGTATTTACGCAGTCTTTACAAAACGTACATTCAAAAGTACAGATCATCGCTTCTTCGGAATCGAAGGGTAAGGGCGTATTACAATTTTCACAAGTTGGCCTAATCTCTAGCATGTATATTTATTTTTATACATTGAAAATAATAAATAATCATTTAAGAAAAATGAAATACAGCTACAAAGTATTACTCATGATAGTTCTTGCAGCAATTACCATCTACGGTTTGGTAACAGGTAGATATGTTTTCCTTGTTTTTATGTTCCCCTTAGGATTAGAGATTTTTAAAAAGAAGAATCAAGATTAAGTTTTCTTAACAAAATCTGTAATAATTACAATCTGTTGCGCACCTATTTTGCCCTCAATATATTTCTCGTTTTCATGGTCTAAACGAATATTACGTACCGCTGTTCCTTGCTTTGCCACCATGCTTGAACCCTTCACCTTTAAATCTTTAATAAGTACCACATTATCTCCAGTAGTTAGCGTCACTCCATTTACATCCTTATGTACTATTTTGTTTTCAGCTTCCTCATGCTCCCCAGTAGCTCTGGCTAGAGCAAGTGCCTCATCTGATAAATACATCATATCCAACAAATCTTTCGGCCACCCTTCATCTCTCAGCCTCTGTAGTATTCTCCAAGCCATTACTTGTACTGGCATATGTTCACTCCACATGCTATCATTTAAACAACGCCAGTGGTTGGGATGCATCTCCTCATCACCATTAATTTGATTTAAACACGTATTGCAAACCAAAATAGCATGCTCAACATTTTCATTTTGTGTGGGCGGTATATTATATTGTTGTAAATCATTCTTAGAAGCACACAACTCGCAAGTGCTACCACTTCTATCCTTTAAAGTCTGTAAAACGCTCATCTATATGGTTTGTTATGCAAGAATAAGGTTTTTTAGGGCATTTTAAAAACATCGCTCGTTTATAATAAACTATCCCTCATTTTTTTAGTCATCCCCTTTACAACCATATCGTAAGAATGGTCAATAAGCTCCTTTGTAAACTCAGCAGAAATTTCACCTTTAAACAAATCAACAGTATTCCAATGTTTATTACTCACATAAGGCCCAGCGTATATACTAGGGTAACGGTCTCGCAATTCCATGGTGCGGTTTGGGTCGCATTTCAAGGTAATTGTAGCCTCTCCAGCTTCCCATTTCCGCAATGGCGCCATCAAAAACATTTTCCCCAGCACCTTAAAAACTAAGGTGTGCTCGTCAAAAGGAAATTCTTCCGTAGATGCTTTTTTAGCTAAACAGTATGCTCTTATTTGTTCTATATTCATTACAACTAGGCAAGGTATTTTGGACGTTACCACGCTTCAAGCGTGGTCGGGCTTTTACTAGTCGCTCCTCCTGCGTCGGGAGCTCCAACATACCGTTCAATCCCTAACGCGGGCGTATCCGCCAACAGCAGTATCTATTCCAGCAACTTTTTATCTGCCGAGTCAATTTTCAAAGCTGAATAATCCAACTTCCAACCGATTGTTTCCACAATAGTTTCAATCAATAAAATAGTCTCCAATGCTTCTTTCTGTGCCACTTGAATCAATCCGCTTTCTGGAATTTTAGCCTTTATATGTACCTTGGCTTCATTGTGTAAACCGGTTAAATCTGCAGCTTCAAACTTGTTAAAAAGTCCGTCCGATTTATCATAATAATTCAAATTCGTTTCAATAGATAACACTTCAGGCTGCGGAAAATGTTCCAAAATAATTCGTTTTTTATCCACATCAGACTTCAACTGAATTTTAGACAAATCATATCCAACATGGGCTTTTGCGTTTATTACCACCAAGGCCTTCTTCTTGCTAGAAATCAATTTTAAAAATTTTTGTTTTACATCCTCATAATGGTAAATCTCAGCAAAATCGCCTTCAACAGTAATAAACTTACACACCTTTTTAATCTTGTTCAAGAGAATAGTGGACTGTGCGTTTACCAATTGCTTCCTCTTAAACGATTTTATAACGGTAACCACACCTAAGGTTACCAAAACTGCTAGTATTATAGTTATAAAAATTTCCATTTAGCTCATCACTTTATATAAAACAGGTTTACTTGGGGTAGCATCATTCTCAAAAGGAGCTATTTGTAAATTTAAAAAATACTCCCCGTCAGGAATGGTATGTGGCACAAAAATAAGTTCGGTAATTGTGGCATCCATTCGCAATTTCCCTTTGGTATTCCAAAAGGCATTATGCCCCAATAACTCACATTCATCTTTTTCCCTGTCTATACTTGGAGTATCAATTAGCAAATGCTTTATCCCTTTTTTCACCAAAAGCTCAACAGCATCTTTAAGCAAATAGGGCCAATTAGTATTAGAATACTGGCGCGATAATTTCTCCTTGGTATTAGGGATAGTCCTTAACACCACAGCATCTCTTCTCTTATTGCCCAAGGCAAACTGCAGTTGTTTTTTAGAAATAACCTTGTCTTTTAAGTAATTCTCTGGCGCAACGGTAATTACCTCTGCTAAAAAGAAAAACTGTTTTAAATTTTGGTTTACAGAATGTACCTTATTGGTAATATGCCCTACGCATTCTGTATGTGTCCCATGTGCATGAGGATTAAATTCAATGTTGTTGAAGTTAATACATGCCCCGTCTTTTACAGTAGCAACCCAATCGCCGTCTTTTACAGGTTCAATTTTTGGAGCATCGACATACCATGCATTTACATTGGATTTTGACGCACGCATGGGTATTGAAATATCTAGCGGTTTGGATAAATCGATTTGTAATTTTCTGGAATTGTATTGTATCGTTGTAATCAAGACAAATTAATTTTAAAAAGACTGGAAGCGATACCATCGCTTAGAAACTTACCTTTTTTTGTGGCTAAAAGTTTATCATCATCAATATACAATAAATGTTCATTTATAAAAACTTCAGATTGCTCAAGTAAATACTTTTTGTAAGCACCTCCAAAGTCGTTATTAACCTTGTTTAAGGACACGCCCCAAATAGTCCTTAAACCCGTCATAATATACTCATTAAACTTATCAGTTGTTGAGAGTTCTTCCAGTTCTGATGGCAATATGTTTTGTTGAATATTCTTAATATACTTTGTATTATTAGACACATTCCAACTGCGTTGGTCACCATTAAAGGAATGTGCCGATGGCCCGATGCCCAAATAGGGTTTCCCTTGCCAATACGCCGAATTATTTTTACTGAAATATTCAGGTTTACCAAAATTGGACAACTCATAATTTACAAATCCTGCTTCCTCCAATTTTTCAACTAAAATATTGAATTGTTCCTGCGCCAAATCATCGTCTACATTTTCAATAATGCCTTTTTTAATAAATGATGCTAATGCCGTTTTTGGCTCTACTGTTAGGGCGTAACACGAAACATGAGGTACGCCATAAGACAAAGCTGTATCTATATTTTGAATCCATTCTTTATTGCTTGATCCAGGAATTCCATAAATCAAATCGACTGAAATATTATCAAAATATTTTGTAGCTTCTTCTAAACAGGCTTTGGCTTCCTCTGAATTATGCGCACGATTCATCAGTTTTAAATCCCGCTCAAAAAACGACTGAATACCTATTGAAAGACGGTTTATTCCAATTTGCTTGTAGTCTTCAAAAATAGTTCTCGACTGCGCTCGAACAGACATTAAATCATCGGGATTAGCTTCTAAGGTAATTTCAGGGTGTTCTGCAACTTTAAAATTCTCATAGACTTCCGAAATCAAAAATTGTAACTCATCAGTCGTCAATAAAGAGGGTGTTCCGCCACCAAAATAAATAGTTTCAACAGTTTTATTTTGAAGCTCTTCTTTTCTAAGTTCAAGTTCCTTAACCAAACATGCGATGAGCGAATCTTTCTTTTTTAATGATGTTGAAAAATGAAAATCACAGTAGTGACATGCTTGTTTACAAAATGGTATATGGATGTAGATGCCGGCAGCCCCTCCTAGCCTCCCCGAAGGGAAGGAACCCTTACTCATACTCATTTTTTTGCGTTTTTCATTCCCCCTTTGGGGGTTAGGGGGCCTACTCTATCTTCATTCTGCTTCACAAAACTAGCCCACCCCGAATAGTTTTTACCAACCTCAACTCTACCAGAATTATAAAAGTGACATACCGCAGCAGCCAATCCATCTGTAGCATCCAAATTTTTTGGCAATGTTTTTAAGCCCAATAAGCTTTGTAGCATTTTGGCGACCTGCTCTTTACTAGCATTTCCGTTGCCCGTAATGGCCATTTTTATTTTCTTGGGTAAATATTCCGTAATGGGTATTTCCCTGCTTAAACCTGCTGCCATAGCTACGCCTTGGGCGCGCCCCAATTTTAGCATACTCTGTACATTTTTGCCATAAAACGGGGCTTCAATGGCAATTTCATCTGGGTTGTGGGTATCTATAAGCTCGATGGTGCGTTCAAAAATAAGCTTCAATTTTAAGTAATGATCGCTGTATTTTTTTAAATCCAGTTCATTCAATTGTAAAAACGTCATCGTCTTACCAACCACTTTTATAAGCCCGAACCCCATAATGGTTGTTCCAGGGTCAATACCCAAAATAATTTTTTCCTTTTGCATCAATCTCCACAAAAATAACAACCACTTAGTGAAATTGATGCACCAAAGGTTATTGTTAATAAATCGCCATTAAAAGCTCCAAAACCTGAAGATACAGGATTAAAATCACTGCCCATCCCAAGAATATAAGACGTATCTAAAAACAACGTTAGACTATCTGAAATACCATAATGAAACTCCACACCTCCCATAACATTTAAGAACGACACATCATTATTGGTGTAGTTCCCCAAAGGCTTGACCATTGAAAATCCTGGGCCAGCATGTAAAAACGTCCCCATTCTTTGAGAAAACGAAACAACTCTAGATGCATCATAAACTGCCTGTAGATTTACACGGGAATAGTTTAATTTAAATTCTGGTGAATTTGTTTCATTCGAAATTCGACTAAAACCATAATCTAATTTACCTCCCAAATGTCTTGTAAACATATACTGCAATCCCAAATTTACTGTTGGAAAATTAACAGACTTTCCTTTGAAATTTTGAACAAATCCGTCATTGGATGGACTATTAACCCCTAACGCTATTTGAGCTTTAAATGTGCTGGTATCTCCCTGTCCAGAAACCGAAAAACAACTCAAATAACACCAAACCATTAGAAGGTTCCATTTAAGTATGTTGATTTTTGGACTCATAACTGCATTAATGATTATTTTGCAATCTCAAACTATGGGTTACAGGCTTCCATACAAAACTAAACAATTCTTTTTTGTACTTATTAAATTAAGTATAGTAGTTGGGGCCAGTTATTTTATTTATCAAAAACTAGCAAAAAATCCCGATTTGGAATTTCACCGTTTTATTCAATTTACTTCAAAAAATGGCGTTTTCTCATCAAAAAATATCATTTTTCTACTGTTTTTATCTATTTTCAATTGGTTTTTAGAAATTTTGAAATGGCAAAATTTGATAAGTCCAATCAACAAAATAAGCTTCAAAAATGCAATGGAGCAAAGTTTGGGCTCACTTACCGCGTCATTATTTACACCAAACAGGATAGGAGAATATGGTGCTAAAGCCATTTACTATCTGCCTCATCTGCGTAAAAAAGTAATGCTCACAAACCTTTTGAGCAATATGTTACAAATGAGTGTAACCGTAGCAATGGGCATTATTGGTTTTAGCTTTTTTGCTAATACTTACCATGTAGAGCTAGATTACTATAGCATTGGTCGATTTTTAATTATAATCTTATCCGTTGTATTACTTACCGCTTTTGGAATTACCCATAAGCGTTTTAAATTAAAAGGATTTTCGATAGAACGCATAAAAATATTTTTTTCTGATTTTCCCAAACAAAAATTCTATATAGCCTTTGTTTTATCTTTTATGCGTTATCTCGTTTTTTCGTTCCAATTCTATCTCATTTTATCATTGTTTAAAGTTGATATTTCGTATTTAGAGGCAATGTCTGTTATCACAAGCATGTATTTTATAGCTTCACTACTACCATCAATTTTTATTTTTGATGTGGTTATAAAAGGCAGTATTGCCGTTTACCTTTTTGGTATTTTAGGAGTAAACGAACTCATTATTTTAAGTACTATCACTATCATGTGGCTATTGAATTTTGCAATACCAAGTATTTTTGGAAGCTACTACGTATTGAATTTTAAATTAACCCAAAACGATTAGCATGATAATCCTTTGTATAACCATCACAGTTTTATACTTGGCGTTGATAGTAAGTTTCACTATTGGTTTTGATAAAGTAAAAACCTTTGTATTATCTGATATACAAGCAAAAACAAGGTTTTCTGTTGTGATTCCATTTAGAAATGAAGCTTATAACTTACCAAAATTATTGCGTTCCTTAGAACATCTTAATTATTCAAAGCATCTGTTTGAGGTTATTTTAATTGATGATGAGTCCGAAGATAATTCAGTTGCCCTAATCAATACTGCATTAAACAATTCAGGTTTGAATCTTAAAATTATTCAGAATGATCGCATTACAAATGCACCAAAAAAAGATGCTATTACAAATGCAATAAAACAAGCAAAACATGAATGGATTGTTACAACAGACGCCGACTGCATTTTACCAAAATTTTGGTTGGATAGTTTTGATGGGTTTATTCAAAATCACAATACGGTTTGTATAACAGCTCCTGTAACATATTATGATGAACATTCATTTTTAAGTCGGTTTCAAAGTCTCGATTTCATGAGTTTACAAGGTGCTACGATTGGAGGTTTCGGTGTAAGCCAACCTTTTCTTTGTAATGGTGCAAATTTCGCATACACCAAAGCAACTTTTCAAGAGCTAAATGGGTTTGAAGGTAACTCCAATATCTCAAGTGGTGATGATATTTTTCTACTTGAAAAAATTATTATTAAGTATCCTAAATTGATACATTATTTAAAATTCGAAAAGGCTATTGTCTCCACAAAACCCCAACCATCATGGGCTGCACTCATTGAACAACGCATACGGTGGGCAGCAAAAACGGGAAACTATCATAGTTGGTTTGGGAAACTCACGGGACTATCCGTTTTTCTCATGAATCTTATGATTTTGATTTTACCAGTACTTTCACTTTTCGGTTTTTTTAATATTAAAATTTGGGTTTATATCTTGGTTATTAAGCTTAATATTGACTTCCTGCTATTATATAAAACCTCTGCTTTTTTCAATCAAAGACAAGTGTTTAGAAGTTTTCTAATCAGTTTTTTTATATATCCTTTTTTTAGTGTTTATGTTGCTATACTGTCATTATTCAAAGGCTACAAGTGGAAAGGACGCAGTTTTAAAAGATAATTTATTAGATTTAGACATGAAATTACTTGATAGGACTACCAACCCCGCTTTTAACAGTTACTTTTTTAATAATGACAATCCGTCTCCTAGAAAGATGACCGTTACTGGAATTTTCATAAAATCATTGCTGTCTATTCTTATCATGATAATTATTTGTATTGGCATTTGGAAGTTGCACAGTGAGGGCGCCACAATAAAATGGTATTCCATGGGAGGCATGTTGGCTGCCATTATAATTAGTATTGTGATTTCCGTGCGACAGCATTGGGCACATATTTTGGTACCGCTCTATGCTATTGCCAAAGGGTTTTTTCTTGGAGCTACTACGGCATATGCCCATGCACATTTCCCAAACTTACCTTATCAGGCAATAGGTATCACGATGGTGACTTTTTTTGTGATGCTCTTACTGTATCAAACGCGAATTATTGTAGTAACTAAAAAACTGAGAAGCGTTATTATTACTGTGGCAACAAGCATTTTTGTGATATATATCATTTCATGGATACTTAGTTTCTTTGGCATCAAAGTTTTTATTTGGGGCACTTCCTGGCCCGCTATCATTTTTAATATTGTTGCGGCTATTTTTGCTTCTTTATCCTTGCTTCTGGACTTTGATTATATTGAGCGGCACAAGAACAAATCTCCAAAATATAAGGAATGGTTAGCTACGTGGGGACTATTGGTAACGCTTGTTTGGTTATATGTTGAAATTCTCCGACTCATGCGAAAATTGGCCATTCGGTTTTAATCAATAATAAGCTTTTTATTATTCAACCTTAACGATTAAAGGCATTTCAAATTCTGTAGTAACGGGCTGACTGCGTTTGATCGCTGCATTTATCTTAGGTAGCGCGTCTAAACTTTTCAATATAAGATTTTGTAACTCTGGAATTTCACTTCTTGTTAGGGAATCCATTTTTGTATCCAATAACGATACATCTCCTTCTTTTGAAACCCTTAACTTTAATATTAACGTGTCATTGATATCTTGTGTAACAATAATTATTTCATTTTGAAGAAACTCACTAATCTCAGCATACAAGGTGCTCTCAAAACAAGCTTTTTGTTCTTCTTTTAGCTGAAGACTATCGCATTGCGCAAAACTTGGATAGGTATCCACATGCTCCCAATCAAAAGCTTGTAATTCTTCTTTTAAAATAGCTTCTGATGATGTTTTTTTTACGTTGAAATAGTCGCAAGAACTCACCATCAAAACTAAGAGAATGACACAAAATTGCTTCATAGGTTTCTTCTGAAAGCGAAAAGTACAATTTTTTTAGATTCTAAATATGGGAAATTAATTACTTTGTAACAATTAAATTTTTATATCGACTGATATTAAAAAAATGGATATAATTCTAATAATTATTGCGGCTCTTTTTATGCTGCTTGGTATACTTGGTAGCTTTCTACCCGTATTGCCCGGGCCTATTACAAGTTGGGTAGGTCTGCTCATTATACATTTCACTGAAGTCATACCAATGAATACCACGTTTTTAGTGGTTACTTTTATAATTGCTGCTTCTATATGGATACTGGATTATATTATTCCTGCTATTGGCACAAAACGCTTTGGCGGTTCTAAATATGGTATGATTGGTACAACTATAGGTTTGATTGTTGGATTGTTGTCGCCTATTCCCGGTGGTATCATCATTGGCCCCTTTGTTGGAGCGTTAATTGGTGAATTGATTAATAAAAATGACTCTAAAACTGCCGTGAAAGCTGCTTTTGGATCCTTTATTGGATTTTTAACCTCAACACTTTTAAAGTTTATTGTGGCCGTAATATTTTTTGGGCTTTATATTGGAAAGCTTATTGAATACAGCGAAGTACTTTTTAATGTATAACTAAAAAGAAGAAGCCCTGTGGGTCTCTCACCTCCACAGGGCCTTGTAAATTGCTATTATCAACAAAAAAAATCGAGGGATTAATTAATCTGATATGTTGACTTTACAAATTTAGGTATAAGTTTTCTCTTCAAGGTGCGGAAAAACCGTAACAAGATTACGGTGAACTTATAGAAGCTAATCATAATAAGGGGTTCAAGCTCAAAAAAAGTAACGTATTTTCGAAAATCTACCTTTTGAATAGGAAATAAAGTGTGTTTTATTAAATAAATCCTTTTG
This sequence comes from Hyunsoonleella flava, assembly GCF_004310325.1. Lineage (GTDB taxonomy): Bacteria > Bacteroidota > Bacteroidia > Flavobacteriales > Flavobacteriaceae > Jejuia > Jejuia flava. The sequence continues at coordinate 19,429 of NZ_SIRT01000002.1, read as the reverse complement.
CGCGAGCTGCATTCAATAACGATTCGTCCTGCCCATCTTCAATCTCAAAAAGTTCTTTTAGTTGTTTTTTTCTTTTCTCTACAGCACTTAAAGAGATATCTAAATGAGATGCTAAGTTTTTAGTTTTTACACCTTGCGAGAGTAGGTACAGAATCTTTCTATTTTTATCGTCAATTACGATGTCACTAGTAATGGATTTTCTAATAAAACTATTTACGGTACCACTATAAAAAGGAGGATTACTAAGTACAGCCTGAAATGCACTGGCGAGTTCACTCGACGTTAAGTCGCTTTTAATCAAAAACCCTTCAGGATCTATATTTTTTATGATATTATGAATTCTAAACGATTCATTAAACATAGTAAGGATGATAATCTTTGCATCTGGTAAAACTTTACGCGCATATTCCGCTAAGTCTTCTCCTGAATTCATACGTCCATCACTAGAAGGTGGTAAACTTATATCAACAAACAGCAAATCATAGGGGGTATTACTATCTACAGACTTTCTCATGTAGGCTAGTGCTTCATCGCAGTTATTGGCAATGTCAATATCCAATTCTTGGTGTTCCTTCTTAGTAAATTGTAATGTGTTTTGATACCCTTCAATAATGATAGGATGATCATCAATCATTAATATTTTAATGTGCTCAGGTTTATTCATAAGCTACAGGTATTTGGTTGGGACCTTTATACTTACAGTTGTTCCTTTATCTTTTTCCGATTCAACTAATATTGAACCATCTACTTCTTTTATTCTAGCATTCATGTTTTTGAGACCGATTCCTGCTTTTGATTTTGAGACGTCAAAGCCAGAACCATTGTCTGTCACTGTTAAGCAAATTACATTATTTTCTAGTTTTATGCTAATAATAATGTAAGTAGCATTAGCATGTTTATGGATATTATGAAGCGATTCTTGTAATATTCTGTAAATATGTATTTTAGATTTGTTTGACACAGCGTCCCAATTAATGTCATCGTTATAATTTAAATCATAATTCAATTTATAAACTGCAGTTTGCGTTTCAACCATCGTCTTTATGATATCAATAAAGCCAGAACCAGAAATAAAATCTGTATTCAACTCGTGGGATACTTTTCTAATATCTTCTTCAATGGTTTTGAGTTCGCTTATATATTGCCCTCTAGTTTTGATAGCCTCATCGCTATTGTTCATGTTTAAACTATCTAAACTCAATCTTGTTCCGAATAACCTACCTAAAACACCGTCATGCAGTTCTTGGGAAATGCGCTGTTTTTCAATTGCTCTTGCCTCTTCTACTTTTTCATGTTCGCCTAACATCAGATTATATATCTCTTCGTTTGCCTCTTGCTGTTGTTTTGCAAATTTCAATTCCTTATTTTTCGCTCGTTGAGATATGATAATATAGATAAGTACCCCAGCCACAAGTAAAATAATTGATATAATAACCAACCACATACGCTCTCGGGCTATCCTGATATTTTCTTGCTCTATTTGTTGAGTTTCAAAACGGATTCTTGCTGATTTATTTCTAATTTTCCGTTCGGCTTTTTGCAAGCTATCACTTAATTTAACATAAGCCTTTAAGTGTTCTGCTGCTTTTTCGCCCTCTTCAATTTTTGAAAGTAGCAAAAGTGATTTCAACAAGTCGTCATTTGCATAATTCTCAGACATTTCCTTAGCCTTGTAAGCATAATATTTTGCGGAATCTATCTTATTTTTATCGTTATAAAATTCCGCGAGATGTTGATTTATTATGATGGAATTGTATGTATCATTTATGCTATCACAAATTTTTAAAGCTTTGAGGTATAGAGTTGGTAGCTGCTCTTGTTTATTAGATAAATAAAGAGTATTTGCATAGTTACCCAGCACTAAAACATGAACATCAGGATACTCTTCAATAAGAGCTTTATCAGCCAACATTTTTTCATAAATAGGTATAGCTGATTCATATAGTCCAGCATTTTTATAAGCAAAAGCCAGATTATTTTCAGACAAAGCAATGCTTCTTCTGAAATCACCTTCAAGGCTCTTTTTTAAATCTAAGGCAATTTGATAGTATCGTACAGACTCATCAAATTGACCTAGCTCATTGAAAACGATACCAAGATTATTGTAAAGATATGCCTTATACTTATCTACCTCATTAGTTCGTGTTAACTTGTCTAGAACACTTATTGCTTCAATTGAAGTGACTTCGCTTCCCGTATAGTCCTTGTCATTTGTTTGTAAAACTGCTATACCAAACAATGCTTGAGCAAACTCAAGTTGCAAATTATTTTGCCTAAATAATTTTTCAGCCTTTTGATAGTAAAAATAGGCACTATCATTATTTGTTAAAGTTTTTCGATAAAGCTCCCCTAAGACATAATACTCTCGTGAAACAGCTAATGAATCTGAAGCGTTTTTATTTGACAAAATGGCTTTTACTGAATCTATCTTACGTGTAAAGATTTCATTTTGTGTATTCAAATAATTTACAAATATTACAAAAGCAAGGACAAATTTTTTAGTTTTCAAAATACAGATATGCCATACAGTTCAATCAAATGTATCTATATTTATTAAATAAAAAAAACCTCATTGAGTTATACAATGAGGCTTTCTACTTTATATCATACTTTGTCTATCCATCTTGACCTTGACCACCGGTTGGAGGCATCTGCAATTCGGTTTCTGTGTTTTCTAATAAATCGTCTTCATTTAAGTCTTGTCTTACACAAGATGTTAATGATCCAAATAATACTGCTAAAATCAATGTAATTTTTAGGGCTTTCATAAATATTCAATTTTAATTTAAACTTTTCCTTTGTGTTAATTTTCTAACATCAAAACCTTTAACACAAAAGTTTTGATGAAGGGATAAATGGAATAATTAACTAAAATCGAATGCATAAAAGCATACGAAGCTATTTTCTTTTGAGGGGATTTGAGACCGAGGGGTCAAAAAAAGGATTAATTAAGCTTTATTAGTGAGCGGAGGGATTATGTGCTCTAAAGCACTGCTAAATTACATGCAATAGACACAGTGAATACAATATAATCGATGAAATGCTTTTTTTATCGACGAAATACATAGGTTGAACTGCATACCTAAACAACTGGCAATATTTAACCTTAAATATTATAAAATGTTAATTTCCAATTCTATAAGGTAGATTTACTTTTCACCAAGGTAGTCTTTACTATTTTGGTTGTGTAATCGTTATGAGTTTCAGAGCTAGAATTCAATCTATCTATTAACAATTGAGCTGCTTGTGCTCCAATTTTTTTTGCATGTTGACGAATAATAGACAATTTTGGCACAGAATGGTTTGATACACTTTTGCTTGAAAACCCTACTACAGAAATATCTTTTGGTACTTTTTTCTTAAAATTTCTTGCCATATTAATGGCAATAACCCCTGAAGCACTATCGGCTGCAACTACACCATCCATTTCTGTATGCTTTTTATAAAGGCGCTTAATTTTTTGTTGAGTATCGTCACCCTTTAAAATTCTAAGTACATTGGTTTCTAAACCCTCTTCAAGCATAGCTTTGTTGTAACCCCGCTCTCTTAGTTTACCTACACTAATATTATCAATTTTACTAATAAAAACAATGTGCTTTCGATTTTCTGCAATTAGGTTTTTTGTAGCGTTGTAGGTAGCTTCAAAATTATCAACAATTACCTTATCGCATTTTACATCATGTGCTACCCTATCAAACATTACTATTGGTAATCCTTGACTAATTGTTTCTTTAAAATGATTTATTTCATTTTCGGTTTGTGTTTCTTCAGCAATACTTAAAATAAAGCCATCTACACTGCCATTAGCTAGTAGTTGCAAGCTATCTTTTTCTTTTTGAAGCGATTCATTTGATATACATGTAATAATATTATAGCCATGTAAATTTGCCTCTCTTTCAATTCCAAATAGCACTTTTGACAAAAAATGATTAAGAATATCCGGGATGATTACACCAATCGTCTTTGTTTTGTTTTGCTTAAGGCTTAGCGCAACTTTATTAGGCTTATAGTTGTATAATTTGGCAAGCTCTTTAACGCGCTTTCTCGTTTCCTCACCAATTTCCTCACTATCATTAAGTGCTTTAGAAACGGTTGAAATGGATACGTTTAACTCCTTAGCTAGCTGTTTTAGGGTTACCATAATTTCAAATTGATTAAAACGAGAATGCAATTTACAAAAATAGAACCCTAAAAAACTAAGTTTTCAGTAATTGAAGCCTAAATAATAGTTACAGGCAGTTTAGTTTCGGCCGATTTATAGACCGCTTCCTGTACTTTTAAGGTTTTTAAATAATTAGGACCATTGGTTTCAAAAGGTTTATCTGCAATTAAACTATCTATAAAATCTCTTTGAAAAATATAGCAGCAATCTCCTGCAAAACCAATATCATTATGAGTATATGAATGTTCTGTTTCAGGTTTACCTAAAGGCTGTATGGTGATCTTACCATCAGTATACAAGCGAATAGTGCCTTTTGAACCTTCAACTAAATACTCTCCAAAAGTATAGCGAGGGTTTGCAAAATTATTTTCATTATATCTATTAGCGTCCCAAAGCGCTGTGGTATCAGATTCGAAATTTAACAACATCAATCCTGCATCCTCTCCTTTTATCACGGGGTTTAAGCGTTTTAATATGGCGAATACATTTTTTACTTCTCCAGCATGGTATCTAAATGTATCTATAAAATGTACTCCTGTTTCGTAAATAAGTAATTTTTTATAATCCCTAAAATAAGGTTGTCTGGATAAATAGGCGTCTTCACCCCAGCCGTCTCCCATGCGGGATCTGAAATTTAAATTGAAAAGTACTCCAATCTCGTCGTTATCAATCAACTTTTTAATTTCTCTGTGCCAAGGTTGAAATCTAAAATTTTCATGAACTACAAACCGAACATTTTTTTTTGAAACATAGTCTACTATTTTCTGAGATTCCTCTAATGTTGGTGCTAAAGGTTTTTGACAAATGATATGAACCCCATTATCTGCAGCAAATTTGCACATTTCAAAATGGGTTTCTGGAGGTGTAATGATATCTACAAAGTCAGGTTTTTCCTGAAGTATCATTTCCCTATAATCTGTATAGTGATTTTTAACCCCATAGGCATCCATTATGCCTTTTGCGCGCCCTTGATTAGAATTACACAATGCTGTAATTTCTACTTCAGGTATTCTTGTCCATGCTTCATATTGAAACTGACTAAAATATCCTGCACCGATGGCTACTCCTTTTAATTTATGCATCGCTTAATTTTTTATCCGGATTCATAAAGTACCAACAAAAGATGGCTATAAAACCTAGAATTGCTGCTACGTAGAAAAATGGCTCGTTAGAACCTGTCCATTCTTGTAAATAAGGAAATGCTAAAGCTGTGGTAAATGCGCCTATATTTCCTGCCATATTCATCATCCCTGATACTTTACCGGAGTTTTCTTCTCCTATATCCATACAGAATGACCAAGATGGACTTAGCGTCATATCTGCTCCAAAAATGGCTACTGACAAACAAAGTACTGCCCCTAAAGCAGTATCCATATATAAACTAGAAAGTATGCCGATTACAACCAGGACGAATCCAATAGTTGCTGGGAGCTGTCTTGATAATTTCCATTTTCCAGTTTTGTAAATAGCATCTACCATAAAACCTGATGTCCAGTTACCTACTGCCCCGGCCAATAGTGGTAACATGGCGTATAAACCAGTATCTACCAAACTCAACTCATACTTAGCTTTTATATAGGGAAACAACCATGTAAGCGTAAAGAAGAAGATAAAATTACTGCCTATATATTGAATCATGGCAAGAATAACATTTTTGGAACCAAGAATTTTCCCTAAAGGTAAATTCCCGCCTTCCTTCTCTACCTCCTGCTGTCTATTTTTTACAATGTAATCTTTTTCAGTGTCGGATAATCCGGGATGGTCCTCTGGTTTATTTCTAAAAAACGCATAAAACATCAGAGCAAACAAAATACCAATGGCTCCAAAGAAATAAAATATGTTTCGCCATCCCCAAGAATCTATTAAATAAGCAACTAATGGTAATGCAAAAGCTGCTCCTAACCTTGATCCTGAAAAATTTATGCCTTGAAAAGCACCACGCTCTTTGGTTGGTATCCAAGAAAATGCTGCTCTAGATATGTTTGGAAAAGCGCCAGCCTCTCCAGCACCAAAAATGAATCTAAAACATAGCATTGAAATGTAATTCCAAGCGGCACCAGTTAGTGATGTGAAGATTGACCATAATACCATAATACCTGTCATTACCTTTCGGACACCATATTTATCTCCCAAAGCACCACCCGGTACCTGAAACAATGCATAACCTAATGCAAAAGCACTTAACACCCACCCCATTTGTATATCGGTTAAACTTAAGTCTCCCGAGATAGCGTCTTTTGCTGACGATATACATACACGGTCTACATACAATAAAAGCGTAATTAAGAAAGAGCCTAAGAAAAAGCGATAACGTTTGGAATTGTTAATCATGGTGGTTTAGTTTAGTTATTATGGTTTGAAGTGTGTTTTCGTCGCCTACATTTCCTGGAAAAACGATATATGGTAACTTTGAAAATTTAGTTTCGCTTCCCATTTCCCAAAGTGGAATTCCCGGTTGAATTTGCCCTAATACTTTAGCGCGCTCCATACCCAAACCTTTTGTGGCCAAATCGTGCGAGGTAATACCGCCTTTCGCCATTAAGTATTTTGGTCTTTCACGGATACCTTTTACAATAGCAACTAAAGCATTAGAAATTTTGCTTGCAATATTTACCGTCTCATTTCCATCTGTTCCTGTAACAAGTTTTCGGCTTGTATAAACAATAACATCCTCTCCTTTTAAAATAGTAGTATCAATACTCGAAACTAAGTCAGCTATATATTGATTTGATGTTTCAGAAAGCACTTGAGACACATCTACTTCAACAATTTGACTTGCATCAAAGAGAGATAAAGCATTTGCCAATTGCTCTGAAGACTTCTTAACATAAGACCCAACAACCGTTAAGCCGCCATGTTTAGTATTGTCATCTATAACATCTTTAGGAAGCAGTAACCCTTTAGGCTTTAAACCTATATAAGAAGGTACAAATGAGCTAGAGGTTCTATATATAATTTGCTTCCCATACTTTTCAGCAAGCAAAAGCGCGTGCGTTACTTTATCTAAATCGTTATAATTTAAACTATCAAAAACACAATAAGATGCCTCGGGTATTTCTAAAATATGTTCAGCCAATATCTTCACATCCCAACGTCGTATCTCTTCAATTGCAAATGAAAATACCTCATCAGATTTAACGTGGCCATTAGATTTTTCCTCAATATATTCCTTTAAGTTTCCTTTTGAATATGTAAACGAATGGTCTTGAGCAAATGGTGTTTCGTTTACTGGTGTAAGTGTATCTTCATCTTTAATATAATGCGTGCTGTTTACTGTAACCCTATTGCCTTCAAACATCACAGGAATAAAAACCGTAATAGCATTATTCAGTTTTAAATGCTGCTGAAGCGTTTCTGGTTCGAGCGGAAAATGTCCACGCAATGTTGAGTCTCCTCTACTTAAAACCGTAAACTTTTTTTGGGTTAACTCTGAGGCTTTCAGTAAATTTTGAGCCACTTCTTTGTAAACTTTAGAAGTAGCTTCAGGTGTTAAACTTCTAGAATTAGTTAGAACATAGAATACTGGTGTACCTTCAATAAATTCTTTTACAAAAACATCAGTACTCCAAGCACTTAAAAGCGGTATATCATATACCGTTTGATTTCCTGTGGGATCATCATCAACAACTACAAGGATTTTATCTAATTCAGAAAAAAGCGCTCTATTTTTAGAACGATAATCGCTTTCATCTTCACTAGGGAATCCTTTAATTATCTCTTTTAAGCTTACACTCATTATTTATCTTTCAATTGCAATTACTCGTGCCGGCGCACCATCTCCACCTTCAATTTTTAAGGGTAAAGCAATAAGTTCTACCTTATTTGAGGTTAATTTTTCAATATTAGTTAACCCTTCAATAATAACGACGCCCTCCAAGAGAATTTCATGAATTTTAGTCACTTCTTCAATATTATTAACATCGGCAACAGAAGGCGGTTCAACACCAATCATTTTTACCTTGTTATCAATACACCAATATGCTAATGCTTCACTAATTCTAGGTAATTCATCTCTATATTTTTGAGTCCATGCGTATTGAGACCAACCTGTCCAAATTATCAAACTATCGCCTGCTTTAAAACGCGCTTTGATATCTGCTGAAATATGCTCCACAGTAATTAACCCTTTTGGGCCAACATCTCTTGCATCAATAACCCAAGCATCACCTACAAAATCAGACACTGGTATTTCATCAATAGTTTGGTTACTAACATTAAAATGAAATGGCGCGTCCATGTGCGTACCAATATGAGAGTAGAACGTTAGCGTACTAGCGTTCCACCCATCTTTGTCTTTGGTTCTTGCTATTTCTTTTGAAAAACCATTAACATTGTTATGGTAGGACAATGTAAGATCTACAACACGACTCATTAGTTTTACGCTTATAAATTAGCTATTACGGCATCTGCAACATCTGAAGTGCTAGCATTACCACCTAAATCTACAGTTAAAACACCTTGAGTGGTAGATTTATCAATAGCTTCCATAATATTATTTGCCGCTTCAGTTTCACCTAAATGTTCTAGCATTAATGCTGCTGACCAAATTTGTCCGTAAGGATTAGCAATATTTTGTCCTGCAATATCAGGAGCAGAACCGTGAATAGGCTCAAACATAGAAGGAAATTCTTTTTCAGGATTTATGTTTCCACTTCCACCTAAACCAAGGCTTCCCATAATAGCACCACCTAAATCACTTAAAATATCTCCAAATAAGTTCGTGGTTAAAACAACATCAAACTGTTCTGGTTTTAATACGAACATTGCTGTAGAATTATCAATATACATTTGTTGATGCTCTACATCTGGGTATTGTGCTGCAACCTCGCCAATAACTCTATCCCAATAGGACAAACTGTTAATTAACGTGTTAGACTTTGTAATATGTGTTACTTTATTGCGTCTTGTTCGTGCCAATTTAAACGCATAATGCGCTACACGCTCTATACCTTTTCGTGTAAAAACGCTGGTATCTATACCCATACCGTTTTCAAAATCGGGTAAATACTGCCCACCCATTTGCACAAATTCACCTTCATTGTTTTCTCTAACAATTACAAAGTCAATATGCTTTTCAGAACGAATTGGTCTAGTTACTCCAGGATACGTTCTTACTGGTCTGTGATTTACGTATTGGTTAAAATGTGTACGCACTTTAAATGTATAATCTTTAGCTGGTAAAGTATCATCTACAGCTGGAAGACCTACTGATCCAAAATAAACAGCATCAAATGCTCTAAGTTTATCAATACCATCATCTGGTAAAAACTGATTGTTCTTTAAATAATAACCAGCACCCCAACCAAATTCTTCGGTTTCGATTGAAAAATTATGCCTTTCAGCAACTGCTTTAATTACTCTTAATCCTTCAGGTACTATTTCGTTTCCGATACCATCTCCAGGTACAACTGCAATTTTGTAATTACTCACTTTTTTGAATTTTATGTTGATTTATTAATAATTCTTTTGATTTATTGATGTGGGACCTCACAAGCGTTTCAGCTTTATCAGCGTCACCATCTTCTATAGCTTTTATAATGTTGAAATGTTCCTCCAAAGTGTCTTGTGGTGTTCTTACCAAACCATGCCCCACAACTTTATCATGTATGTTACTGAAAAAGTAAATATTATCCAGTGGCGCATTTCCGGTTAACTTAATTAATAGCGAATGGAAATTTTCATCAGCCTCGGCATATTCTTTTTCGTCGATTTCACTTTGGTTTAAAAAAGGGGCAAAACAGGTTTTTAGTTTTTGAACTGCTGATTTGTCTTTTTTTTCAGCAAGAACTCTCGCTGCCATCCCTTCCAATGCTTCTCGGCATACATATATATCAATGATTTCCTTGTAGTCTAACACACGTAAATACATGCCCCGTCTAGGAATACTTTCAACCAAATATTCATTTTCCAAAGCCAAAAGTGCTTTCATCAAGGGTGTTCTACTTACACCCAACTCCTCAGCAATTTTCTCCTGCACTATTTTCTCACCTTGTTTCAATTCGCCATTGCGAATCATCTCTTTAAGGCGTTTATAGATAGGTTGGCTTAAGTCTGTATATTCAATCATAAACTTATTTTGCATTTTGTATACAAAATGCAATAATACAACAATTTCATGAAAAATTAGCTAACTATTTATCTTTAGGGCATTACTTTAGATGAACTTCGCACTATCAATTCCGACTTCAAAACAATAGGCCTTACACTTAAAGATGTGTCTTTAATTTGATCTATTAAAGCATTTGTTGCCATCCTACCCATCTCAAAATCTGGCTGATTTATAGTAGTGAGTGAGGGCTCAATAACAGATGAGATGGGGTCGTTATTAAAACCTACTATCGCAATATCCTCTGGTATTTTCACGTCTTTAGACTTTAAATATTGTAGTGCGCTTATTGCTGAAGTATCATTGGCAGCATAAATCCCGTCAACATTTTTCATTTTCAATATTTCTTTTGCCATTATTACTCCATCATTTTCACTCAGCTCATTTTCAAAACAAAATATCTCGTTTATCTCTAAACCATATTTTTCTAGTGCAGCTAAATAGCCTTTTTTCCTGTTTTTATATAATGCAATGTTTTGAGGACCACCGAAGTGCACAATATTTTTACAACCATTGGAAATCAAATGTTCAGTGGCCTTAAAACTTGCTTCAAAATCATCGATACTTACACTGGTGCAACCTTCAAAATTACATGGTCTGTCATAAAAAACAATGGGCGCTCCATGATTCCTAAATGGTTTCAAATGCTCATAAGAGCTTGTTTGCATTGAAATAGAAATCAAAACACCATCTACACGATTAGATAGTAAGTTGTCCATGATTTTTTTCTCTCTATTTACATCCTCTAGGGATTGACAGATTATCACGTTATAACCATTCTTATAAGCCGTCTCTTCAATTCCTGATATTACACTTGAGAAAAAACTACGGGAAATTCTAGGAACAATAACCCCGATAGTGTTGGTTTTGTTTGTTCTTAAGTTTGAAGCCAAACTATTTCTTTGGTATCCTAGCTCAGCGGCTTTTGTTAAAATCTTTGCCTTTGTTTTGCTAGAGACTCTTGGGCTATTGTTTAAAGCACGCGAAACCGTAGAACTATCAATATTTAAAGCCTTCGAAATATCGTGAATAGTAGCCTTTCCTGAATTCATTCTGACAATATATACTACGTAAGATTTACGTTTCTCTATTAAGGTGATAAATATATAAAAAAACTAATAAATACAATCGATTGTATTTTCATTGAAATTTATTATTTTTACTGAAATTATCTAATAAAAAAACTAAAATATAGTAAGATGGCAAACAATTTTGAAGTGCGTTATGCAGCCTCACCAAGAGAAGTAAAGCGAATGGACACTAAAGAATTAAGAGATGAGTTCTTAATTCAAAATATTTTTAAGCAAGATGAAATCAGTTACATCTATTCTCACTATGATAGATTTATAACTGCGGGAGTGTCTCCAGTAAATCAAAAAGTTAGTTTAGAAACCATAGATCCGTTAAAGGCAGAATATTTCTTGGAAAGACGAGAATTAGGTATCATAAACATTGGGGGAAGTGGCTCTGTTTCTGTGGACGGCACTCAGTATGATTTAGATAACAAAGAGGGCTTATATATTGGCCGCGGAAATAAGGAAGTTATATTCTCTAGTGATTCTGCCTCTAATCCTGCTAAATTCTATTTAAATTCGACACCTGCACATAAAGCATATCCTAACAAAAAAATTGGTACTGAAGATTTGGAAGTTATTGAACTTGGAGCTCCAGAAACAGCTAATGCCAGAACACTAAGAAAATATATTGTAAACAGTGTTGTAGATGTGTGCCAGCTGCAAATGGGAATGACTACGATAAAAACAGGCAGTTCTTGGAATACAATGCCCGCTCACGTTCATGACAGACGCATGGAAGTATACTTTTATTTTGAAGTTCCTGAAGACCAAGCCGTGTGTCATTTTATGGGACAAACAGATGAAACCAGACACATTTGGATGGGTAACGATGAGGCTGTAATATCACCACCTTGGTCTATCCACTCTGGTTCTGGAACTAGCAGTTATAGTTTTATTTGGGGTATGGCAGGAGAAAATTTAGATTATGGAGATATGGATGTATGTCCAACAAACGAATTAAAATAATACCATGAAACTCATTAAGCTATTTTTTGCTTTAGCATTGGGCTTTTTTTCTTTTTCATGTGAGCATCAAGAAGAAAACATTACCGTTGAAGTTTCAAACGAGTTGTCCTTAGATAGAGCTTTTGAAACTGTAGAAATCTCTAAAGAGTTACTAGGGGTTGAAAGTTTAAACAATTTGGGAATTAAAACTGTGTCTTCAAAAACGTTCTTAGTCTCCCAGTTGATAGACAGTAACGGAGATGGCAATATGGACGTCTTACTATTTCAACCTGAGGTAAAAGCTAATAGCAAAGCATTGTACGAGATTGCTAAGCTTCCTGATGATTTTGTACCTTCAAATGAAAAAATATGTTACTCACGATTTGTTCCCGAAAGAACAGATGACTATGCCTGGGAAAACAATAAAGTAGCCTTTAGAACCTACGGCCCAAATGCACAATATAGGTTTGAAAACAAACTAAAAGAAGGCACATTGTCTAGTGGTATTGATGCTTGGTTAAAACGTGTGGAGTATTCTATTATTGATAAATGGTATAAAAAATACACAGAAAAAACAGGGACATATCACGAAGACACAGGTGAAGGATTAGACAATTTTCATGTGGGTACAAGTCGTGGTGTTGGAGGTATTGCTTACAAAAAGGACAGTACATACTATATTTCTAAAAATTTCATCAGTCACAAAACATTAACCAATGGACCAATTAGAACCAGTTTTATTTTGGATTACGGCACTTGGGAAGCTGATGGTACAACGGTAAAGGAATCCAAAAAAATTAGTTTAGATTACGGTAATAACCTTTCAAAATTTGAAATTTCCATCAAAGGGGTAGATACTATTTCTGCTGGTTTAACTTTACATGAAAAAGATGGTGTAGTAACATCGCATGAAGACGAAACGTGGTTAAACTATTGGCAGCCACATGGTGATTCTGAATTGGGTACAGCCATAGTAGCTCCTTCAACATACTTTATAGATTCTGAAAAATATGAAACTGAAGCCAAAGATTTGAGTAACGCCTTTTCACACCTAAAAGTAATCAATGGTAAAACGGTATATTATGCAGGTTTTACTTGGCAAAAAAGTGGGCAATTCAAAAACCAATATGAGTGGGAACAGTATTTGAGTAATTTTGCTAAAAAATTAAATACTCCATTAAACGTAAAAGTCATAAAGTAAAATTACTTTATGACTTTTATTTATCCATGAATTTGAAGAAAATAATCTTGAGAAATAGACTAATTCTTCAAATTTATTTTTACAACACCGTAAACCCCTCTCGCTCCATAATAAGCAGCATCAGGACCTTTTATTACCTCAATAGATTTTACCTCGGAAGGGATAATATTGCTAATATCTAAAAAAGGCACATTATCAACCAGTAATAGTGGCTCCGTAGGATTTCCAAAATTTGTTGTTGATGTAGTAGCGCCTCTTATATTTATGCTTGTACCTGTAACCGAAACCCCGGCAAAAACACCTTCTAGCAACTGGTAAATATCGTTGAAACCATTTAACCCCCTAACACCTTCGAAACTAACTTTAGTACCACCTACTCTCAAGGGATCTCCGAATCCCATTTCAGACAGTTCACTTCTATGTAGTGGCTTAGCGTCATCAGAAAATGCAAAACTCACTTTCTTCTCTCCAGAATAACTTAAACTTAAAATGCCATGATTTGGTGAATATGCAGAAATAACCTTAGTATTAGGCTTAATTTTAAGTTTATAAAATCCCTTTTTATTTGTTCGTACTTTAGTTCTCACAGAATCTAAATAAATATAAACACCAGTTAAGGGATTGTTATTAATGTCTTTTACTATACCAGTGATTGACTTGACCACTTTCTGTTTGTTTTTCTTCTGAGCATAGAAAGCACCAGTGATAAGACATAAAAAAATGGATAATATAATACGTTGTTTTCTTTTCATGATGTATAATATACAGTGTAACAGTATAAAGATACAAAATATAAAATTTACAACTATTTAAAATAAATACTCCCCATAATTTCATCTAGAAAAGAAAGGGAAGTATTTTTTTGAATTCTGATTTCAGTTGGTGAATAACACCAGAAATTTTGATTTTCGGGCTTTAAAATATAGGTGTTATTTCTATGCCTTGGTGCCCTACTTCATCTAAATAATCAAATTTCTTTTGTTGTTCTTCCTCTGCTTGCTCAAGATTACATGTTTTAATTATATGAATAGGCCCCACTCCTAACTTATATTCTAAATTCCCACCACCTAAATCATTGATTTGTTGCATTTGAAATTCTGCGGCAAAAGTACCGTCTTTTCTCTTTACTCTACCTTTATAGGATTTGGCATCATCAACAGCAGAAAACTTTGCTACAAAAGTTGGGTGACCAACGGTATACTCCGTATTACCACCACAAATCAAAGCATTCTCATTTTCTAAAATCTTAACTTCTTTTTGAAATCCTACATAAAACGATACACAAATTTTATGGTTTATGGTCATTGAGTCCCTTCCAACTTCAGATAATTGCCCGTTCCTTTTGTTTTTCATATAAATAATAACCTCAACCGTTTCAATATTATCACCACTACCTAATTCTGATTCCTGTGCAACACTTATGTATGATACTGAGTTTGTTTTTGTGATTATAGAAGTACCAAAATTATTTGGATTATCATTAATATCTTGAATTCTACCCTTAAATTCTCCACTTGTTTGCCAGTGGAACTCCACCTCTTCAAAATCTGGTTCGTATTCTGTTATTACACCAACCCTAATTTCCGTAGGTTGCCCCAAACACAATCTGTCAATATCATTGCTAATGTTTACGTCAGCATCTATAGATTTTATAAACCAATCTTCAATGGCATTGGCATCCGTTCTTAAAAAAGGAATATTGCCCTTAGTTTTCAAATCCATGTTTTTATAAACTACACTAAGTACTTTTTGCAGTCTGGGATGTCCGCTGCTAACTAATTCTTGACTTTGAATGAATGTATTGGGGGAACTTTTATCTTCAGAAAGCGTTCCGTACACCTTATTAAGAATATCTCGCAAATCATCCGACAATCTAACATCACTATAAAGTTCAGGCAAAAATAATTCGGTAGCTGTTTTAAAATCATTATTTATAACAGCTTCCAGAACTTCTGGGTTAGCTTCTAAAATAGGCAAAACAGCATTTGCAAGTGCTTGTTCCTTGGGGTCGCCTGGTGGTGGCAACAATTCTTTATTTCCGCCAACATCTAGAAGCGTGGGTAGAAAATAGTCTAATATATAAGCCTCCTTTGTCAATTCATTGTAGGCTATTTGCTCTTTATCGGTTAAAGCCCTTGGTGCATTTGATAAATCCCCAGAACCCAAAATCACAAACTCATATCCAGCTGAATATTCGCTACTGCTAACAGGTAGGTTTATCGGGTCACTACTTACCGTATTTTCTATGGCGCTTGATTGCGCGTTCATTTGAGACACCTTAAATCCTACTTTGAAGGCCTCAATATTCAGGGTTTTTCCTGGTTCTAAATCAAATTCCAAAAATGGCGTGTCTGTGTAATTGCTTAGTTGAGTCTCAACACCATCTCTATCCAATGATGTTTTTTTATAAATAAAAACCTTACCTCTGCGCGGATATGAATTTTGGAGTATAACATTGGAATCTTCATCGTTAGCCACAGTAATTCCACTTTTAGTTCTTTTATCTTTGGTGAATATCCTTTTTCCTGTATGGGATATGTCCTTAATATCTGGATGTTTACTTGTTAAGGAAGACAAGAAACTATTCAAATCTTCAAAATAGGCACCTTGTTGAAACATTAAATTGTTTTGGGCAAACAGCTCTTTCAAATTGGTTATCAAATCGTCAAAACTTCCTGTTTCTTGTATAGCTTTTATGTACTTTTCTTTAGATTTATTTGGAAGCAAATAGTAATCCAACGCATAATAAACCAATACCTCGGCAGTTGTTTCAATAGAAATTTCCTTCCTATTATTGGTTAAAAAAGCTGCTAATAGCACGTTGTCGTTTTCATCCAAAAGAAAAGCTAAATCATTAAAGCTTTCGTTAAAAGGCAGCATTCCCGTTCCTGTATCGGTAACATCGGAGGTAACGCTTAATGAATACATTTTAGTTGAAGTCATATTCAAATTAGCTCCATCTGGTACCTCAACGGTTACCTCAACTGGTGCAAAATCGGTAGAACGTGTTTCTTTTAATTCTTCGTTTTTACTGCATGCTGTAAAAAATAAAAGAACAAATAATAGTAAAATTTTTAGAGTTAATGTTTTGGTTTTCATTTTTCTGATGTGTTAAAGAGTGACTTTTAATACACATCGTAACTCCTAAAGAATGTCATCATCTTAGCAGTAGAACTTAGGAAAAAATTTATTTAAAATGTATACGTTAAATCAAGGATAAGATTATTAAAGCTTTTTTCGGATAGTTATAAAACAAAAAAGCTTCACAATTTTCTCTAAAGAAAAAAGGAAAGCTTCTCATTGGATCGCCCATTATTATTGGGCTTTCACTACGTTATCTCTTTCGAGATAAACAACACAACTTTTTTAAGTTGCGGTCTGGACGGGACTCGAACCCGCGACCCCCTGCGTGACAGGCAGATATTCTAACCAACTGAACTACCAGACCGTTGCGTTATTGCGGTTGCAAATATACACGCCTTTTTTTATAAGTCAAATGTTTTTTAAAGTTTTTTGAGTAATTTTTTACCTTCTTATAACTTGATCGTTTCAGCTAGAGTTCCTCCCCCATGGAGAGGTTAGGAGGTGCTTTTTTATCTAAATTTCTGACGCTCCACCAAATAAGTTGTCAATATAGAATTGAAATCCTTATTAACGTCAGCCTCAACATATTTTATTTTATACTGCATGCATTTTAAGCGTAACGCTTCAAAATAGTCATTTACCGCTTCACTGTAATTTTCCTTTATGGTGTCCGCATATAAGTTGATATATTCGCCTGTTTCTACATCAATAAAACGCTTGGGGTTGTTATCAAAATCGAACTGTAACTCTTTTTCCTTATCAAATACATGAAATAAAATCACCTCATGTTTATTGTATTTTAAGTGTCTAAGCGCCTCAAATAGCTTTACCTCATCTTCAGCAGTTTGAAACATATCGGTAAATAAAAATATCATAGAGCGTCTATGAATCTTTTCAGCAATTTCATGCAGATACTTATACGTTTCTGTTGCCTTATTCAAAGGTTTTGAAATCACAGCATCACTTAAATGATTCAGCAACATTTGATGATGGCGTTCGCTACCCTTTTCTGGCGCATAATAATCATAGTTATCACTATAAATACTTAAACCAACAGCATCACGCTGCTTCTTTAGAATCTGCATTAAAGATGCTGCTGCCAATACCGAAAATCCAATCTTATTTAAACTATCCATGGAAAACTGCTCCAACTTTGGATAATGCATAGAGCTACTATTATCCAAGATGATGTGACAGCGCAAATTCGTCTCATCATCGTATCTCTTGGTATACAGCTTATCTGTTTTAGCGTATAATTTCCAATCAATATGGCGTGTACTCTCGCCGCGATTGTAAATCTTGTGTTCAGCAAATTCGGCCGAAAACCCATGAAACGGACTTTTATGCATACCAGCAATAAAGCCTTCAACTACCTGTTTTGCAAGTAATTCAAGGTTTTTAAAACCTTCGGCTTTATTTAGTTCTGCTTGTAAATCCATTGAGAGGTCCCACCTGCCCTCCCAAGGGGGGAGGAATTTCACTCATAATCTATTAAAACGAGCTAAATCTTTTTATCTGATTAAACATTATACTTTTCTACCCCACGACTCCTCAAAGACAAGGTAAGAGTTCCTCCCCTTGGGGAGGTTAGGTGAGGATTTTTAGATTAGTTTATCCACAATACCATAAGCTACAGACTCCTCAGCCCCCATCCAATGGTCACGATTAAAATCTTTCATTACTTTTTCAAAAGTCTGTCCGCAATTATCAGCTAAAATTTTTGCACTCAATTCTTTTGTTTTCAAAATCTCCTGTGCAGTAATTTCAATATCACTAGCCTGCCCGCGAGCACCACCACTAGGTTGATGAATCATCACACGCGCGTGTGGTTGTATAAAACGTTTACCCTTAGCACCAACCGATAATAAAATAGAACCCATAGAAGCTGCCAACCCTGTACAAATGGTTGACACATCGCTATTTAAAGATTGAATACAATCGTACATAGCAAAACCAGAGGTTACATAACCACCCGGACTATTAATGTACAACTGAATATCCGCAGTTTCCAAAGCATCCAAATACAACAAGCGGTCTATCACATGTTTTGCCGACTTATCATCCACCTGCCCCCACAAAAACACCTTGCGTTGTTCTAATAATTTATTATCTATCGCGTCCTGAACTTTATTTTTACTCATCTTAATTTTAGTTTAATAATCATCTAAAATAAAAAAAGGTTCACCATAAGGCAAACCTTTTCAACTTTCTTTTCTTTTTCTATTACAAAAGCGAATCTATCGCATCTGTATACGCATTCTTCGGCGCAACACCCACTTGTCTTCCAACAACTTCACCGTTTTGAAATACCAAAACCGTTGGGATATTACGAACACCGTATTTAGCAGCAAACTCTTGGTTAGCATCAACATCCACTTTTCCAACAACAGCTTTCCCGTCATACTCCTCGCTTATCTGCTCAATCACAGGACCAACCATTCTACAAGGTCCACACCAAGCTGCCCAAAAATCAACCAGCACAGGCTTTTCACTCTTTAATACCGTTTCCTCAAAAGTCGCATCCGTTATCTCTAATGCCATAATATATGTGTTTAAAAAATTTTTAATTCGTTTTAATTACACAAAATTAGTCAAAAAATATTCCAAAGCTTACAAACGGGCAATTTGTTTTCCCTATAACGGCATCAGTCAGGTTTATTTCCTTTTTTTTGGGCGTTCCCCTATCGGGTCGGGCTTTCCGTTCCAAGTCCTCGCTCCTCCGTCGCTGTGGGCTTTCCTCTGCAATCCCTAACCTTTAGATTAGCAAATACTATTAATTGTTATTACATTTAAAAAGGACAGAGTGAACTTATATCCCTAACTAGCTAAAAAGAGCTATCGTGCGTATTAGTCTC
>NZ_SIRT01000019.1 GCF_004310325.1 Hyunsoonleella flava | reverse complement strand
ACTAATACGCACGATAGCTCTTTTTAGCTAGTTAGGGATATAAGTTCACTCTGTCCTTTTTAAATGTAATAACAATTAATAGTATTTGCTAATCTAAAGGTTAGGGATTGAACGGTGTGTTTGAAATCCCCGACGAAGGAGGGATTGAGTAGTGAAAGCCCGACCCGAAAGGGGAACGCCATAAAAAACATCATAAGTATTGGTCTAATAACTATCTAAACTGAGATCCCGCTTTTCAGCGGGATTAGTTCAACTATCTATTTTGAATTCATCCTTCGGATTTTTCAAAATAGAGTTTTACTAAAAAAGCCTGCCAACATACGTTAACAGGCCTTGAAAAAAGAAAAGTTTGAGTTAGTCCTTCTTTTTACCTTCTAATTTTTTTACTGAATCGTACATTATTGGTGTTGCAATAAATAACGATGAGTAGGTACCGACGATAACACCAACGATTAAGGCGAACATGAACCCACGGATAGAATCGCCACCAAAGATAAAGATGGATAGTAATACCACCAATGTGGTTAGCGATGTATTTAAGGTTCTGCTTAATGTACTGCTTAATGAGGAGTCTACCACGCGGTTGAATTCCCAACTGGTGTGCTCGTTGAAGAACTCACGAATTCTATCGAATACTACCACAGTATCGTTTAACGAATACCCGATTACCGTTAGGATTGCCGCAATGAACGCTTGGTCTATTTCCATGTTAAACGGCATGAACTTATAGGTTAATGAGAAGATACCCAAGACGATTAATACATCGTGGAATACCGCCGCTACAGCACCTAGTGAGTATTGCCATTTTTTGAATCGGAATAAAATATATAAGAACACCACGATTAGAGATCCTAAAATTGCCCAGAATGATGCTTTTTTGATATCATCGGCAATGGTTGGACTTACTTTATCGTTACGCATTAAACCAACGGTTTTATCTTCGGCATCACTTATGAAATCTTCGTAAGTCATACCATCAAAATAAGGCTGTAATGCGTTGAATAATGATGATCTTATTTCTTCATCAACCTCAGCACCGGTTTCATTTACTTTGTACTTCGTAGTTATTTTTAACTGGTTGGCATCTCCAAATGTTTTTGCATTGGCACTACCAAATACTGCTGGATCTGAAAGTACGTCTGTAATTTCAGAGGCGTTCATATCTTGCGCGAAACGCACTTGGTAGGTTCTACCACCAACAAAATCTACACCTTGATCTAAACCGTTTGTAAATAATGAGCTTAAACCTATTGCTATTAAAATACCAGAAATAATGTAAGCTATCTTTCTTTTCTTTAAGAATTCTACATTGATGTTTCTAAATAAGTTTTTAGTAATAGCAGTTGAGAATGTAAGTTCCCCTCCTCTGTTGGTATACCAATCTACTAATAATCTTGTTATAAAAATTGCAGTAAACAAAGATGTTGCGATACCAATTAATAAGGTAGTTGCAAATCCTTTAATTGGTCCTGTACCAAAAATGAATAGGATTAATGCCGTTAAACCTGTAGTAATGTTAGCATCCAAAATTGATGATAACGCATTGCTAAATCCATCTTTAATGGCTTCTTTTTGTCCTTTGCCTTTGGCTAATTCTTCTCTTACACGCTCAAAAATAAGCACGTTAGCATCTACCGACATACCAATGGTTAATACGATACCCGCTATACCAGGTAAGGTTAACACCGCTCCTAATCCTGATAAAATACCAAAGATTAACAAAATATTTAATAGCATTGCGATATCGGCAAATCCTCCTACTTTTCCGTAGTAGAAAATCATCCATAACAATACTACCGCCAATGCAATTAAGAATGACATTGTACCGCTATCTATGGCTTCTTGCCCAAGAGAAGGTCCCACAACCTCACTTTGAATGATATCAGCCGAAGCTGGCAGTTTACCTGCGCGCAATACGTTTGCTAAATCTATAGCTTCGTTTAATGTAAAATTACCAGAGATTGAAGAATTACCACCTGAAATAGGCCCAGTAGTTACACCTGGTGCAGAATACACCACATTATCTAAAACGATAGCAATCTGCCCTTGCTGTTGGTAAGCCCTACCAGTCATTTCTTCCCAGATTTTAGCACCCTTGCTATTCATTTGCATAGACACCTCAGGCTTTCCTGTTTGTCCGAAGGTATGTCTTGCATCTGTAACAACAGCACCACTTAATTCTGGAGTACTATCTCTATTGCCTTTTAGAGCATATAAATCAACAATCTCACTATTTTTTTCTGGTTTACTGAAAGCAAATTTTACATAACGCATTTCAGCAGGCAATAATGCTCTTACTTGTGGCTTGTTTAAATACTCAAGAACCGTTTCTTTATCCTTGATTTCAAAAGAAGCTACAACTGGTCCACCTTGAAACCCAAAGCCTCTTATTAAGCTTCCTAGTGGATTTGCAGCAGCAGTATTTACCTCTGTTGAATCTGTAGCAGCCTCTCCTAAAAGCTCGTCAATCTTATCCTCGGTTGCATCTTCTTCATCCTGTGGTTCAGCTTCTTGTGTATCTTCCTCTACTTTTACGATATCTTTTAGAACTTGATCTGCTTGAAATAAAAATTGCTGAAATTCTTGACCTTTGTACACGTCCCAAAACTCAAGTTGTGCTGTACTTTGTAATAATCCTGTAGCACGCTCAATATCTTTTACACCTGGTAATTCTACTAGAATACGGCCTGAATTCCCTAAACGCTGAATATTAGGTTGCGTAACACCAAACTGGTCAATACGCTTACGCAGTACTTCAAACGCTGAGACAATAGACTCATCAATCTTTGTCTCGATGATACCTTGTACTTCTTCATCAGACATGCCTCCATCAATTTCACCATCTAAAGCTTTGGTATAAAATATATCAGGTGAAGCTAGTTTTTTATCACCCTTAATGGCATCAAAAGCGATAAAGAAATCTTCTAAATACGTGTTTTGACTGTTCTTTTGAAGTTCTGAAGCGTTTTCTAAAGCTGTATTAAAAACTGGGTCTTTGGTATTGTTCGCCAATCCTTTCAATATATCCTTTACCGATACCTGAAGAATAACGTTTAAACCACCTTTAAGGTCTAAACCAAGATTCATGGCTTTTTGCTTTACCTCGTTGTAGGTGTACTCAGCAACTAATAAATCGTACACAGTGTCTGTTGCCTTGGCATCCAGATAGTTTATTTCTTCTTGACTGCGTTTGGCACGATAGTCGTCTTCTGTTTCTGGGAACTTGCTTATGGCCACTTCCTCAGCTTCTTTTTCAATTTGATTTGCTTTAAACGTGAATGATAATTGGTAAATACTTACCAAACCAAACAAAATAGCAAATAACTTAACTACTCCTTTATTTTGCATTTTTTAATATTTATGGTCAAAATTTCTAAACACGCAAATATATGTTTTGCATTTAGATTTGACAATTTTTATGATATTTATGATGTTGCATAGCTTTTTGAGGTGTAAAGCTATATTTAAGGTATTTTGAAATACCGAAACTTCGGAGTATGGGAACTTTTACAACCCTTTTCCCATTAGTTGTGAGGCCCTGCTCTAACTTCTGGTATTTGCTGAGATGCTTTATCTAAAGCGCATACATTTCTTTTATGAAGATTGAATGCCACATTTGATTCGGCATGCTCCTTCTCGGAATGTTTGTGAAATGAAAATGATGCTGTTTTAGGCTTTTCAAACCTATCGGCTTTAGGCTTTAATTCTAAAACTACAATACCGTTAAGTCCAGAATCGGTTTCATTTCCGTTTTGTATTTCATGGACATCTAGGTTGTAAGTTACATCTTGGTCTTCAAGAGGGAAGTCAAATGGCAGGTCTTCATCATTATCTGAAGTATCCAGCTGAGACCTGATTCGATTTAACAACACACGTTTCACCAAAGCCACATCAGTTTTACTGAAATAAGTAATCTTTAATTTACCATTTCCGTTTTCAACAACCTTATAATTTGTAACTCCGAGATTTTGAAGTTCACTTTTTAAGATGGAAATTGTAATCTGAGTATCAACATCGGTATGTTCTGCATTGTTATATTGAAGTACAATTTCCTGATTATGTAAATCTACTTGGTGGTGATTTACAAAACCAATGATGGCAGTTAAAACAACTAGTATGCCTATGTACTTTTTTAGACTCATGCGGCAAATATAAAAAAATAAAGATGGTTTATGTACATAGTGATGTGTTATCTATTTGGCACTATTGTTTGCTCCAATAATTTCAGCTTTGGAATTATTTTTCCTGAAGTTAAAATAATAGCTAAGTTTTGAGCTTCTTCAATTGTAAAATCTCCAGAAATAGATGATTTTCCTCCTGTTATTGGTCCTGCTGTAACCCCTGGGGCAGAATAAACTAAATCATTCAATGTTATAGCAATACTTGTAGCTTCTCGGTAAGCTTTTTCAGTCATCCGTTCCCAAATTAAGGCGCCTTCTTCATTCATTTGAATGGATACTTCAGGTCTATCTGTGTATCCAAAAGATTGACTAGCATTAATAATTACTTCTCCTGTTAGAGGCGGTTTATTTTCGCTATTTGATTTAGCTGCATATAATGGAATACTCCCGCTTTCATCTGGAATTCCCCACAGGAATTTTACGTTTTTATATTCGTTTGGCAAGTCTAATCTGGAGTCTTTACTATTTATCAAGTCCATAATTGCCCCAGTATCTTTAACCTTAGCATTAAAAATAATTGGCCCTCCTTGGTAACCAGGATGAATTTCAAAATTAGATTTTATATCAATTCTATCACCTTTATTTGTTTCATTTATATTGGACAATAATTCACTAGTGTATTCAAAAAAAGCTTCTCCCTTATACATATGCCAAAGCTCAAGCTTCCCCTCATTAGAAATTAATTCATCAACTCTTTCAATATTGAGTTCATTAGCCTTAATAATAACCTCTAATTGATTTTCTCCAAAACGATTAACAGTATTCTCAACTCCAAAATGGGCTAATCTATTTTTGATAACATCAATTGTTTTTTTAAGCTCTATATTGGAAATATCAGATTGGTTTTCAAAACCATAAACAAATCTAAATTCTTGTTTTGGTTTGAATACACAAGAGCATATTAAAAAGAGTGATACAAGTAGATATATGTTTCTCATAAGATTAAAAAAAATAGGCTATCAAAACAGTTTTGACAGCCTAAATATATTTAAAAAGAAATTGGTTTTACAACTCTAGTAATCCATTAGTTTTAGAAACGCCTTCAGCACTAGCTTTCATATGTGCTTTTTCAGCATCACTTAAAGGTACATCAACAATTTTTTCAATACCGTTTCTTCCTAAAATTACCGGAACTCCGATACAGATATCATTTAATCCGTACTCACCTTCTAAATAAGTTGAGCAAGGGAACATTTTCTTTTGGTCGCATGCAATCGCTTGCACTAAACCACTTACTGCTGCCCCAGGTGCATACCACGCTGAAGTTCCTAATAATTTGGTTAATGTTGCACCGCCTACTTTAGTATCGGCAGCTACTTGATCTAATCTTTCTTCTGATAAGAATTCAGAAACTTTAATGCTATTTCTCGTAGCATGGCTTGTTAATGGCACCATCCCAGTATCACTATGTCCACCAATTACCATACCGTCAATGTCGCTAATAGGTGCTTCCATAGCTTCTGCTAATCTGTACTTAAAACGTGCTGAGTCTAAAGCTCCACCCATACCTATGATTTTATTTTTTGGCAAGTCTGTAGTTTTGTGCACCAAATATGTCATGGTGTCCATTGGGTTACTTACCACGATAATAATGGTGTTTGGAGAATGCTCAATCAAGCTAGCAGATACAGTTTTTACAATACCAGCATTAATTCCTATTAATTCTTCTCTTGTCATCCCAGGTTTACGAGGAATACCTGATGTTATCACGCAAATATCGCTTCCAGCTGTTTTAGAATAATCGTTTGTTGCTCCGGTAATTTTTGTATCAAACCCGTTTAAAGATGCACATTGCATTAAATCCATAGCTTTACCTTCGGCATAGCCTTCCTTAATATCCAACAATACAACTTCAGATGCAAAATCCTTAATAGCAATATATTCAGCACAACTTGCGCCTACTGCTCCTGCTCCAACTACGGTAACTTTCATAATTTTATGTTTAGGTTGTTTTTATTTTAATTTTAACACCACAAATGTAAAACTGAAAATAGATTTATTTTATGATTTTAGTCATGCAAAATTACTCAAATTAAATACGATTACCAATTGAAAATACAAAAGAAAAAAGTGCAACATTAAATGCTACACTTTTAACTAAATTAAATAAAAACTAACTAAAAAACTAAAATAATTATTACGAAAATTATTTAGATATTTTCTACCTAAATCCGAAATTTAAGCCTACTGAAAAGGCATTAAACTCAGATAAATGATATTCTGCATTAAGTCTAAAAAAACCTAATTTTAATTTTGTTCCGATTGTTCCTCTTACTGCTGATACCTCACTTGATACTGAAAATGGGTCTACTATAGGTTCTGCTGATATTAATCCGTTTGTAACGATATAAGTTCCGAGCAAATCAGACTCTGATTTCCCTTTGATATAACCTAAACCCCCATAGAAATTAATTACTGGAAGTTTTGTAGACGCCACCAATGACAGCAGCCATGTATTTGTTTTATTTTCTATGCGTTGATCATCACCATCAATCCCAGAAGAATCTGTTAAATCGTACTTACCATCCAAATGTGTGTAAGCCACTACACCCGAAATGGCAATTGGCCATAACTTATCAGCAGGTAGCCAATCAGTAAACTCAATTTGTAACCCTGCACCATACATACTAAGTGAAACTTCGTCCGTCTCAACAGTTGGCACAAATCGCGCTTTTAATTCAATGCCACTACTTAGGCCTATTGCTCCTTGTATAAAGGCAGTAGGTAATAAATTACCTGTTCCATCTCCAATTCCGTCTGGAAGCTCCAGTGTTTCGGTTTGGTTACCGAAAATCGGATCTTCATACTCGATGTCAACAAAAACGGTTGGATTATTTTCACCTAGCACACTAGCTACCATCTGAGGGTTTCCGCCTTGCGTAAATGTGATGTTATTGTAATCGGAAGTGTTCATGTTGAACATTTTCTGATCATCTCCATATTGTGCAGCATTAGCCACTATAGAGATTTCAAAACCACCAAGAGGCTTCACTTTACCTGAATTGAACCAGTTGGCATTCATACTATGCATTAAACCATTGGTTCCTGGGGCTAAATAATCATTAGCAAATCGTTCGGCATCCTCAACACCAGCAGCTAAAAGTGCATCTAAATCATTCTGAGCTTTAGAAAGTGTAACTGAAAGTGTTAATATAATAAGTAGGGTTAACTTTTTCATTATGATTCTTAGATTTGGTTTTACAAATGTATAAAAAAAATCATACGAAACAACATTTTATCGAAAAAAAATGTATTTCATCGGTGTTTTTAACCAAAAAATAACCCCAATTCTTTCGAATTAGGGTTACAATTAGCGTGTTATCTAATACCTATTTACGCATCAATATTGGCATAAATAGCATTTCTTTCAATAAAATCTCTACGCGGTGGCACTTCATCTCCCATAAGCATGGAAAAAATCCTATCTGCCTCTGTTCCATTGTCAATTTGTACCTGACGCATTGTTCTAAATTCTGGATCCATAGTGGTATCCCACAATTGTTCGGCATTCATTTCCCCCAAACCTTTATAACGTTGAATTTTTGCTCCATCACCAAATTTCTCAATGATTTCATCTCGCTCTTTATCACTCCAAGCATATTGCTTTTTGGCTCCTTTTTTAACTAAGTATAATGGTGGTGTAGCTATGTAAACATGTCCGTTTTCAACCAACTCCCTCATATATCTAAAGAAGAACGTCAAAATTAATGTAGCAATATGGCTACCATCAATATCCGCATCACACATAATAACAATTTTATGGTAACGCAACTTAGATAAATTCAAAGCTTTACTATCTTCTTCTGTACCAATAGTTACACCTAATGCCGTAAATATATTTTTGATTTCTTCATTCTCAAAAACCTTATGCTGCATCGCTTTTTCCACATTCAGAATTTTACCCCTTAATGGTAAAATAGCCTGAAAGTTTCTATCTCTACCTGCTTTTGCTGTACCACCTGCAGAATCTCCCTCTACAAGGTATAGCTCACATTTTTCTGGATCTTGCTCCGAGCAGTCACTTAATTTCCCTGGTAAACCGCCAATACTCATTACGGTTTTTCTCTGAACCATTTCGCGTGCTTTTTGAGCGGCATGACGTGCTTGTGCTGCTAAAATCACTTTCTGAACGATGGTTTTGGCATCATCCGGATGTTCTTCTAAATAATCGGTTAACATTTCAGAAACAGCTTGACTTACAGAAGCAGACACTTCACGGTTTCCCAATTTGGTTTTGGTTTGCCCTTCAAATTGAGGCTCTTGCACTTTCACCGAAATAATGGCTGTCAATCCTTCACGAAAATCATCACCAGAAATATCAAACTTTAATTTATCTGTAAGTCCAGAAGAATCTGCATACTTTTTCAAGGTATGCGTCAATCCTCGTCTAAAACCGGATAAATGCGTACCACCCTCGTGTGTATTGATATTATTCACATAAGAGTGAAGATTCTCTCCGTACGATGTATTATAAATCATAGCAACCTCAACAGGAATACCATTTTTCTCGCCTTCAAAAGCAATCACATTTTTCATCAAAGGTTCTCTCGTAGCGTCTAGGTATGTAACAAACTCCGTTAAACCTTCCGTAGAATGAAATGTTTCACCCTCAAAAGAACCATCCTCTTTTTTGAAGCGCTTATCAACTATATGAATAGTGATACCTTTATTCAAAAATGCCAACTCACGTAATCTACTGGCCAAAGTATCATAGCTATATTCCAGTGTTTGTGTAAAAATTGTTGGGTCTGGTTTAAAGGTTACTATCGTGCCATTCTTATCAGAATCGCCAATAGTTTTCACAGGGTATAAGGGCTTACCACGCTCGTATTCCTGCTGCCAAATTTTCCCTTCGCGATGTACTGTTGCTGTTAAATGCTCAGACAATGCATTAACACAACTAACACCTACCCCATGCAGTCCACCTGATACTTTATAGGAATCTTTATCAAATTTACCACCTGCACCGATTTTGGTCATAACAACTTCAAGTGCCGAAACACCTTCTTTTTTATGCAATCCCACAGGAATACCACGACCATCATCTTCAGTAGTAATGGAGTTATCCTCATTAATGGTTACTGTAATATTATCACAATGTCCCGCTAACGCTTCATCAATGGAGTTATCCACGACTTCATATACCAAATGGTGCAATCCTCTTGTACCAACATCTCCAATGTACATGGAAGGGCGCATGCGCACATGCTCCATACCTTCCAACGCCTGAATACTATCAGCCGAATAATTGTGTTTTTTAGCTTCTTCGCTCATAAAAATTTCTTTAATTTTACTATCAGTTTAGTTCATAAAAAAATGACGCAATTGCATCATTCTCAACCAAAACAAATATACGAAATATTGAGGCCGTTAAAAAGCATTTTAACGAGTTTATACAATAATTATCAACAATTGTTAATTACCCAAAACACTCTTAAATCGACTAAAAAGCGCCTTAAAATTGATTTCTTAGCTTTTTTAATTGCTCCACAAAGCAGAAAACAAGAAAAATGCCTTAGAAGTCTAATTTTGGTTTTTTTCTGAAAAAATATATTTCCCAAAACATGATGCATGTCACATTTTAGTATGTAAGTTCAGTATAATTTTGTCCTGAACTTTATAAGTAAATAATCATGACACTTAAAAAAGGCGTTTTACGAATATGGTTAATTTGTATCGCGCTAACATTTCCCTTATTCATCTTTAGTCAAACTGAAACAAAACAAAAACCAAAAATTCATTGGAATATCAGATCTCAAATATGGATGAGATATTCAGACCTTAACGAAGGTTCTTTAATACAAGAAGAGCCTACATCTGAATTTTTTGATATATCCATTCGCAGATTGCGGATTCCAGTATACTCGCAGGTTACTCCAAAAATATTTGTGTATAGTATTTTTGGCGGTAATAATTTTAATTTTAAAACCAAAGAAATATCACTTCAAGTCTTAGATCTTTATGCCGAATATACATTTGCCAAGTATTTTGAAGTTGGTGTTGGTAAATCTGGTTGGCAAGGGTTAAGCCGATGGAATATACGCTCCAATAAAACCTTAATGGGTTTGGACTCTCCCCTGTTCACCTTAAACTCCGTTGAAAAAAATGACGATATAGGACGATTATTTGGTGCATGGATAAAAGGTCAAGCCGGTAAATTTGACTACAGATTAGCTTTTAACAGGCCCTTTTTTGTCACCAATGTGCCTGACGGTGAAGTTAATTTTGCCAATAATAAGCCACGTGTTAAGACTTCGGGATATGTTAAATATCAGTTTTATGAGCACGAATCTAATAAATCTGCTTACCAAGTGGGTACTTACGAGCAGAATAAAAAGGTGTTTAATATAGGGGTCGGATTTCAACACCAAAATAATGCTATGAGTGATGGCGATGCTCGATTGCCGTCTACCACATTTTACGATATGACGCACTTTGCAGCAGATTCTTTTTTAAACCTTCCACTTATAAACGGTGACGCTATCACTGCCTACTTAGGCTTTTACGATTATGATTTTGGTAAAGACTATATCCGAAATGTTGGTGCAAATAACCCCACATCAGGAGGAGGCACAGACTTTAATGGCGCTGGTGTTGCCTTTCCAATGATTGGTACGGGTACTACTTGGTATGGGCAATTTGGTTATGCATTTAAATCTACAAGTATTTTGAACTACGATACCGTAATTCAACCTAATATTGCCATACAACATTCCAATTGGGACCTCCTTAGCGATAAGATGACAGTTTATGATGTAACCGTTAACTTTTTGATTAATGGCTCTCATGGCAATAAAATAAGTTTAGGGTATCAACATCGCCCAATTTTTGATGCTAACACCTTGACACAAAAAGATTATAAAGGCATGGGCGTATTGCAATACCAAATTGCAATTAAATAAATGTAATACTGTTTGTGTTCTAAAGAAGTGTTGATCCTGAGCCAAAACCCTTAGGATAAATAATAGCTCCGTTTTTAAAGTTTACGCCAGTAGCTACATCATTTTTTAAAAGCATGGCGCCATCCGCATCTATATAATCTAAAAGCGGGGCGATTTGCACTAGGTTTGAAATACCTATTGTAGATTCGGTCATACAACCTACCATCACTTTTAGATGAAGTGCTCTTGCTTTTTCAATCATTTTTAAAGCTGGGGTGATACCGCCGCATTTCATGAGCTTAATGTTTATACCATGAAATACGTTTCCACAAGGATTTACATCTTCTAATCGCTGGCAACTCTCATCTGCCATTATGGGTAATTTGCTGTGTTGTTTTACATAAGCCATGGCCTCAAGGGAATCAGCTTTCAAGGGCTGCTCGATAAATTCAACGCCCAAATCTTTTAAAACTTTTGATTTCTCAATAGTTTCTTCAACACCCCAAGCACAATTGGCGTCAATCCGAAAGACCGATTTAGTGACTGCTCTTAAAGCCTTAATAATCTCCAAATCATTGTCAATCCCAAGCTTTATTTTGTAAATGGGCCATGGATTTTGCCGGATTTTTGATACCATCACAGGAATGTCATCTATCCCAATGGTGTAATTCGTAAGCGGTAATTTTGATGTTGTTTCACTCCAAAAACTTCTGAGTGTCTTCTTTTTTAATCGGGCATAAAAATCCCAATATGCGCAATCAATCGCAGATAAGGCAAAATAATTATCAAGAAGTTTGGGTTCTATTAATTCCCATAGTTTTACGGGATGTATACCAATATTATCCTGAAACATCGCGTTAACGCTCTCCACCGAACGTTTTAAATTCTCTATCGTACTTGCATAATAAGGGTTTACAGTAGCTTCTCCATAGCCTGAAACCTCACCGTTTGTAATGGATACTATCAACGTGTCTTGCTCATAAACTGTATACCTAGAAATACTAAATGGGTATTCCAGTATTAATTTATGATGGGTTGTTGATAGGGAAATTTTCTTCATTCAGTCTGAAAAATAAGCGAAATGTATGCGCTGTATTAGTTTCACATATTAAAATACACTTTCAATATTACTATAATTCTGTAGTTTTTCTATGTAAATTGACAATAAAATTGCTAATATTTTGAATATTCCAAAGCAATAGAAATATACCACCAACTTTAGAGCGCTAAACCCTTATTCTACATAAAAACTTTTGTAATTTTACCTGCTAAAATTTTTAACAAAAAGACATGAGTAAAATTATGACAGTCGACGTTTTGTCGAGTATTAAAGGAGCGCAGCCATCAGAGACTGTGAACAAGTTGTTTGACGTAATCAAAAATGCAAATACATCAAATAATAATGCCTTTAATAATAATCATAATAATGGTGTGTCTTTAGATAATTTGAGAGACGATGTAGTTGTAGACAGTTCTGCCACCGAAAAGCAAATCATCATTGAAAACTTTCCAAAGGAAAAAAATGGCTATTTGGTAGTTTCTAAAGTAATTGAAGCATAGATTATGGACTCTCAAATACGTAAAATCCATCAGCAATTGATGGACAAGGAAATATCTTGTACGCAATTGGTACAAGAAAAGTTAGAAGCTTTAAAACAGAACACCCATAACACGGTTAATGCTTTACTGGATACTATGGCTTTAGACTTAGCCGCTAAAGTTGATGCTAAAATTGCTAATGGCGAATCCATAGGTTTGCTTGAAGGTATTCCTTTTGGCATTAAGGATGTATACATGGTGCAAGGTACATACACTACCGCAAGTTCTGATTTATTAAAAAACTACAAATCTGCCTACACAGCAACGGCCATCCAAAAATTGCTAGATGCTGGCGCTATCCCTTTGGTAAAGGAAAACTGTGATAGTTTTGGTCATGGTTCGTCCAGTGAAAACACCATTTTTGGAGCAGTAAAAAATGCTATCAATCCTGAGTTGGTTGGTGGTGGTTCTAGTGGTGGATCAGCAGTAAATGTAGCGAAAGGCTATACAGTGTTTTCTATAGGAGGAGATACAGGCGGTTCTATTCGTCAGCCAGCTGGTTATAACGGCGTTTATGGTTTAAAACCCACCTACGGGCGCATTTCAAGATTCGGTTTAATGGCTTATGCATCGTCTACAGATTGTGTAGGCCCTATTGCCACATCTATCGAAGATATTCGAATTGTTTTAAATGCAATGAGCGGACAGGACATTAAGGACCAAACCTCTTATGCCTCTGAAAGCATATCTGAAGAGCGCCTCTCGTATTCAGAGGACATCAAAACCGTAGGATATTTTAAGAACTTTGTTGAAAGTGAAGCTATTGATGCAGAAATAAAAGCAGATTTTCTATCAGCAATTGGAACTATTAAAGCGAAAGGCATAAAAGTAAAAGCTCTTGATTTTTTTGAATCGAACACTTTAGTTTCAACTTACTATACATTGGCAATGGCTGAAACTGCCTCTAACCTATCGCGATTAGACGGTACTAATTATGGCAATCGTATTGAAGCCGATGACCTTAAAGAAACTTACGCTGTAACTCGCTCTGAAAACTTTTCAGCAGAAACAAAGCGAAGAATTGTTGGTGGAAACCAGGTACTGTCTCAAGGATTTGCCGATGAAATATATTTAAAAGGGCTTAATCTGAGAGATCAAATTATGGCCAACTTTGAAGAAGATTTTAATGAAGTTGATATTATAATTTCTCCCGTTACACCAAGCACGCCTCCAAAAATTGGAGAAAGCTTGAAAGATCCATTGGCCATGTACTTATCTGACGCTTACACCGTTGGTTTTAGCTTAGGAGAACTACCAACACTTACCATACCACAAGGTACGGCAACTGGCTTACAAATTACGGCCGCTAAAAATAATGACGAACTCGTTTTGAAGTTTGCTAACTTCTTAAAAGATACGATATAATGGAACTGGAGGAACTAAACGAGCAACTTAAAAAACACGAACTGGAGTTAGTTATCGGGTTGGAAACCCACGTGAGGCTAAATACCAAAACAAAATTGTTTTGTTCTTGTGCCAACGCTGGTGAAATTGATACACCAAACCACAATATTTGTTCAGTGTGCACAGGGCAAATGGGCGTGTTGCCCGCCATAAATAAAGAAGCTATTACTAAAGCTATTTATTTTGGAAAAGCGGTAAAATCTACATTTGAAAATGAAGTTATTTCTTGGGACAGGAAGCACTATGAGTATCCTGATAACCCAAAGAACATACAGATTACCCAGTTTCACAACCCTATTATTCCTGACGGACAAGTGTCATGTTTTAGAAATGATGGGTCACAGTTTACGGTAAACTTAACCCAAGTGCATATTGAAGAAGATGCCGCCAAAATGATTCATGAGAAACATGTATCGCTGGTAGATTTTAATAAAGCTGGCGTACCACTGATTGAAATAGTTACCGAACCTTGTATTCGCCATATTGAGGACGCCTCCATTTATGCGCAGTATATTCAGCGTATTGTTCAAAACCTTGGAATTTCAGACGCTAACCTTGAAAAGGGAGAGTTTAAATCTGACGTCTCTGTATCATTAAGAAAGAAACGCGATTACAACCTAAATCCGCGTACCGAGATTAAAAACTTAAACTCGTTTAAGTTTATGGTAGAGGCTCTAAAAGAGGAAGTTGAAAAGCAACTGGACTATTATTTGGAGCACAAAGAGTTTAGACCAGACCAAACTACCGTTTTGTTTGATGCTGATTTGAAACAGACCAAAACCATGCGTAAAAAGGAGTTTGAGGCAGATTACCGCTTTATCTCAGAACCAGACCTACCATTTGTTAAAATAAAAGATGTTGTAGAACGCATTGATGTTGATATAAGCGCACTTCCTTTTGCCGTAGAATCTATATTAATAAAAGGCGGTGTATTACCGCAAGATGCAAAATTCTTCACTGCAGACCCATTACGTTCCAAAACGTTTATGGCGATTAACGGTGTATTAAAAGACCCATCTTTTGTAGCAAAAACATTGGTAAATAACATTGATGCCGAGGCTTATGGAGACATTCATAGCATTGAACATCTTATTGAAATTTTTCAATTGTTCAAAGAAGAAAAAATTACGTCGGTATTGGTTCAAAATGCCATCACCTCGTATTTGAAAGATAGAACTTTTGATTATAATCAATATTTTGAGGAGAATACAATTTCGCAATCTCAGATAGATGAAGCCATAGCAAAAGTTATTTCTGAGAATGAAGCTATAGCTAACGATATAAAATCTGGAAATCAAGGAAAAGCCGGTATTTTAGTCGGAAAAGTAATCGGTATTATTGGAAAAGGCGCTTCAGGGAAAGTAATTCGCCAACGGATTTTGGATGAAGTTGCGGTAAGTAATCAAGGGTTTCAAAACAATGGAAGAAGTGATTCAAACACTAATGAAGGTGCACAGTCAAATGGACAAAAGCAGACTTCAGCTGACGAAGAAACGCTTCCAGAAATTCCTATTGTTATTAAGGAGCAATACAGAACCCACAAAGCATCAGATTTAAGTGAAGCATCTATTTCAGAGCAAGTTACTTTAGCAGGCTGGGTTTCTAGTGTTAGAGATCATGGCGAATTGATATTTATTGACTTACGCGATTCCAGCTACGAAATTTTCCAAGTGAGATTAAGTAGGGAATCTTTCGCCAATCTGGATGAATTGGTTAAACTAAAGCCCGAATCTGTTATAACGGTTACAGGAGAAATAGTACAGCGTAAAGCTGACGATTACAATCCAGCACTTAGAACCGGTACTATTGAATTGGAAACTTCTGAATTAGATATTCTGAATTTATCTAAAACCTTGCCTTTCGAAATCAAACGCGCTCATAAATCCAACGAGACAGTTCGCTTTCAATATAAATATTTAGATCACAGAAATGATGCGGTAAGAAAGGCTATCGTGAATCGCCATAAGGTAATTAAGTTAATGCGGGACATTCTTGATGCCCAGGAATTCCTTGAAGTTGAAACTCCAATTTTAACGGCTGGAACCGATGAAGGCGCACGTGAATTTATCGTACCTACACGAAAAAAAGCGGGGTCTTTCTACACATTACCACAAGCACCTCAGCAGTTTAAGCAAATTTTGATGGTAAGTGGTTACGAAAAGTATTTTCAAATTGCACGTTGCTTTAGAGACGAGGATTCCCGTGGTGATAGACAACCAGAATTTACCCAACTAGATATCGAAATGGCTTATGCCAGCATGCAGGATATTATCGATTTAAACACCAAGATGTTCAATGAGATAGTCACCAAAATTTATGGCAAAAAATGGATCTTGCATCCGTTTGAAGTGCTGACGTATAAAGAAGCTATGGACAGTTATGGTTGTGACAGACCAGATTTACGTTTCGGTTTGCAACTGCAAGACATTACTGATATTGTTAAAGAAACATCGTTCCAAGTATTTAGCAAACCTATTGATGAAGGTGGTATTGTAAAATGTATTAAAGTTTCGGCCGAAGAGCAAGGTAAAAAGCGCTTATCTAAAGGTCAGATTGAGAAATTAACAGCTATTGCCCAAGATAATGGATTGGGAGGTTTAGCTTATATTATAGTCAATGCATCTGATTTGCAATCCCCTATAATTAAATTTTTAGGTGAAGACATCGCTGAGGGCATTATTCAAACAACCAATGCACAAGTGGGTGATATTGTATTCTTCTCTGCTGCAGATTATGCTACCGCAAACAAAGCTCTGGATGCTGTAAGACAGGAGTTAGGTAAGATGCTAAAATTAATTAACCCAAAAGAATTAAGACCAGCATGGGTTGTAGATTTCCCTATGTTTGAAAAAACCGAGGAGGGCAACTGGACATTTACGCATAACCCATTCTCAATGCCAGCAGTGTATGATATTGAAAAGCATATCAATGGAAAAGAAGAAGAGATTGGAAGTATCATAGCCCAACAGTACGATTTAATTTTGAATGGTTACGAAATTGGCGGAGGTTCAGTACGTGCACACAAACCAGAAATTTTGGAGGCCACTTATAAAAACATGGGTTACAGTAAGGACGAGATGATGAAAAGTGTTGGCACGATGTATAACGCCTTCCACTATGGGGCGCCACCACATGGCGGCATTGCTTGGGGTGTTGACCGACTAATGATGATTTTAGAGAAAAAAGCATCCATCAGAGAAGTAATGGCCTTCCCTAAAACAGGAACCAGTGAAGATTTATTATTTGGGTCTCCTTCCCCACTTTCAAACAAAAAAGTTGAGGAGATGAACGTTAGGGTAATTAAGAAATAGATAACCTTTCAATATAAATAATAAAAGCCTCAGAGGAATCTGAGGCTTTTATTTTTTTATAATATATTGTAACTTAAAGACACTATATAAGAATTAAATGTCTTTTCAAAAACTTACTAAAATACCATAACCAAAGTGATAGAAAAAACGATACGCGTTTCAAAAACTGAAATGCAGGACGAACTTCAAAAACTGCTTGTAAAATATGGATTTACCAACGAGTACGCGCTTTTAATAGCTAAAACACATACGGAAAGCACCTTGTTTGGAGTGAATTCCCATGGCATCAATCGTATTCCTCTTTTTATAGAATATATCAAAAAAGGCATTATCAATATAAATGCCAAGGCAGAAAAAGTAGAAACTTTTGGGAGCATAGAACGATGGGATGGCAATTTTGGCTCTGGTGTAATTAACGCCATAAGGTGTACTGATAGAGCCGTAGAACTTGCAAAAGCACACGGAATGGGTTTGGTAGCACTACGCAACACCAATCATTGGATGAGAGGAGGTTCTTATGGACACCAAGCGGCAGAAGCTGGATGTATTTCAATATTGTTTACCAATACGCAACCAAATATGCCACCTTGGGGAGGCAAAGACAGTCGCATAGGCAATAATCCATTTATTGTATCCATACCACGTGAGAACGGACATATTGTTTTAGATATGGCAATATCTCAGTTTTCTTTTGGAAAAATAAATGATTACAAGTTGAAAGGCGAAAAACTGCCTTTTTTTGGTGGCTGGGACGATAATGATGAGCTATCAAAAGACCCTAAGAAAATCTCCTTAAAAGAGCGAGGTTTACCTATAGGCTTTTGGAAAGGTTCTGCACTTTCTATAATTTTAGACATGCTGGCAACCATTTTATCTGCAGGAAATTCTACATACAGAATTAGCCAAAATGAGATTGAAACCGGTATTTCGCAAGTATATTTATGTATTTATCCTGAAGTTTTTAACGATAAAGCACTACAAGAAAAGTTATTAAATGAAATTATAGATTACACTCATAACGTAGAGCCTATACATGCTGAAGACAAGACCTACTACCCTGGAGAAAGGAGTTTAAAAAGAAAAGC
This sequence comes from Hyunsoonleella flava, assembly GCF_004310325.1. Classification (GTDB taxonomy): domain Bacteria; phylum Bacteroidota; class Bacteroidia; order Flavobacteriales; family Flavobacteriaceae; genus Jejuia; species Jejuia flava. The sequence continues at coordinate 12,666 of NZ_SIRT01000019.1, read as the reverse complement.
AGAAAACCTAAAAAACGGTATTTCAGTAAATAAAGGCATTTGGGATAAAATCATGTCATTATAACAATGAAGAGTTTGATTATTTTATTAGTTCTTGTGTGCACATCTTTTGGTTTTGGGCAAGGGAAATTCGTTTTTAATAAAGATGGACTAAGTCCGAAACACACAATTTCTAAAGTTGATGGGCTTTCTAAAATACAATTATTTAATAAGGCGCTTAAATGGATTAAAGCAACTTATAAAAAGCCTGATACTGAAATGGATAAGCAAATTATCCGCTTAACAAGTATTAAAGAAAATGCTATACAAGCGGATAAACGCTATTTCCATATGAAGTATGTCGTGGAAATTAGTTTTAAAGAAGGACAATACACCTTTAAACCCCTGGAAATACAGACAAAAGCCAATAGCAAATACGATATGGGCTGGAAAGATTTTAATTTAAACAATGGAGAGGCTTACTTTAAAAAGGGAAAGGTGATTAAAAAAACAAAGTCTTACGTTAAAGCTATTCCTGCAGTGCTCAATGAAATTAATGCAAGGCTTTATGATTTCTTAACATCAGAATAATTAATATTCCCTTAGGCTTTACTTTCTAAATCCTCAGACATATAATATAACCGCTTTAAACTTCGCTTTAGGGTCGTAAATCTGTACAAACCAATTATAAAAAAAAGCGCACTAAACACTAAAGAAGCCAGTGCCAAATATTTAAAATTAGGAAACTCCTTCAATTGAAAAAAAGCAATACTCCCTATTAATAAGTATAATGAAGACCTTATGTAAGACAATAAGGTTCTCTCATTAGCTAAACGTGTGCGCTCTATTGCTAAATAATCTCTTAGGATTACTTTTTCATCTGGTTTAAATTCTCTGGTAAATTTCAAAACCTTTTGGTTTTATTTGATTTATATTCAAATGTACTATAAAATATATGGATTTTACTTTCGTTCTAAGTTATTAACGATGTTGAACTTAGCAGGTATTCAATAAACAGAGTTGAAATAGGTGTTAGTATACCCCGCGTTAGGGATTGAGCGATTGTTGGAGCTCCTCGCAGAGAGCGACTCGTGAAAGCCCGACCCCTTGTGGGTAACGCCCAAATTATTGTAATTGGATGTAAACTTTAACAAAGCTTAACGACTTTTATCAACACTTTAAGCGAATTCTGCCTTAAATTTGAAAAATCAAAATCTTAAAATTCATTATGAAAAAAACAAAAATCTTATCAGCACTTGCTTTTGCATTTATAATGCTCATGAGCTCAAATATTGAGGCTCAAAAATTTGCAAAACTAGATAAAAGTCCGATGGATGCAGCGGCATTTCCAAGAGATTATAAGGTATCTGACAAACTTATTAAAATAGTATACAGCAGACCTCAACTAAAAGGCAGAGAAGTATCAAAACTAGCTCCTAACGGAAAAGTATGGCGTACTGGTGCTAATGAGGCAGCAGAACTAACACTATATACCGATATGAAATTGGGCAAAACAGAAATAAAAGCTGGCACCTACACATTTTATGTTATCCCAGGAGAAACAGAATGGACGGCTGTTATTAACACCGATACTAATGTTTGGGGCTCATATTTTTATGATGAATCGAAAGATGTAGCACGTTTGGCAGTTCCAGTATCTACTAGTTACGATGAGCTTGAAGCATTTTCAATTGCTTTTACAGAAGCGGATAATGGTATACATATGCACTTGGGCTGGGGTAATAAAAGAATTGCTATTCCTTTTACGAATTAAATAGCTTAACAATATTGACAAAAAATGCCTTGAAATCTCAAGGTATTTTTTTATGGTATATTTAAATATTTATGGGTTTGCAATGACACTTTCCATTTTGGGTGCTGCATGACATAATCTACAATTTCAGGAACAACCTTATCGCGTTTACTCCATTCAGGCTGTAAATACAAAATACAATCCTTGTTTACTTTAGCAGCTTGTTCTTCTGCAAAACGAAAATCGTCTTTATTATAAACGATTACTTTTAGCTCATCTGCCTTTTCATAAATCTCTTTTGTTGGTAATTTGATTTTCTTTGGAGACAAACAAATCCAATCCCAAGTACCTGTTAACTTATACGCCCCAGACGTTTCAATATGAATTTGTAGACCTTCAGCTTTAAGTTGAGCGGTTAACTCCGTCATATCCCAAGTTAGTGGTTCGCCACCAGTAACCACGATGGTATCACTATATTTCTTAGCGTTCTTAACAATGTGGCTGGTTTCTGTTGGCGGGTGCAAATCGGCATTCCAACTTTCCTTCACATCACACCAATGACACCCTACATCACATCCACCAATACGAATGAAATAAGCTGCCGTCCCTTTGTGATAGCCCTCCCCTTGGATGGTATAGAACTCCTCCATTAAAGGTAACATCAGGCCTTTTTCTACTAATTTTTCTATTTCTTTATTCATGAGCGCGCAAAGATACAAATTCAAAATAGTTTTATTACAAATTACATTTTATCGTATTTTTTTAGTGTTTCATCGTGTTTTTATGACTTTGCTTGGAATTAATAGCAAAAATAGTCTCTCAAAACCCCTAAAACGAATAAAATAACCTACTCACTGTTGGTTCTTTTAATCAGTAGTATCAGTTGTTATTATGCACAAGTTGGTATAGGCACCACTAATCCTGACAATTCCTCTATTTTAGATATAGAATCTACCGATATGGGAATACTTATTCCTAGATTAACCACTGCACAGATTAATGCCATTGTAAATCCTGCAATGGGATTGATGGTGTTTAACACAGACCTTAATGAGTTTCAGTTCAACAATGGCACGATAGCAACACCTAATTGGAGTAAGATTTCACACCCTTCATCCGTTAAATATAGTAATACTGACACTACAACAAACATTAATAATAATGGAGCTTATGCCAATATCCCGATTTTTGGCAATTTAGAATGGAACGACGATACCGCACTATATACCGTTGCAGGAAACTTACTAACCATTAATACTTCAGGGCGATATCGAATTACTGTAAATATTTCATATACCGTACCTACAATTGGAGGTAATACAGATCAAAGAGTTTCAGTGGAGTCTCAAATAGCTATTAACGGGACACCAACAGGAACCATAGGAAACACAGGATATGTTAGACATAATGCTGGACATCTTGAAGCTTCTCTACATATTACTGAGGTTTTTAATATCACAGCTGGCCAAACTATTAGCGTACAAACCATAAGGGGCGGTAACTCTGCTCCTGCGGTAATGCGAAGCGCTGGTACATCCAACATTTACATTGAAAAAATTAAGTAAACAGACTACTTCGCTGCAATTACATCAATTTCAATATTAGCATTCGCCGCTAAACCTGCAGCCGCAAACGTGGTTCTCGCTGGTTTTTTTGTGAAATATGTTGTATACACTTCGTTAAACTGCTTAAACTCATTTATATCCTTCAAAATAACGGTGCATTTCACAACATTATCTAGGTCCAAATTATGATGTTGGAGTACAGCTTGAATATTCTTAATAGCCTGTTTGGTTTCTGATTTTATACCACTTTCTACTAACTTACCCGTTTTATGGTTTTTTCCAATTTGTCCTGCCAGAAATAAAAAATCATTAGTTTCAACGGCATCGCTAAAAGGTACATTCTGTCTTTTGGGTTCATGCGATTTATGAAATACAATTTCACTTTTTCTTGCATCACAAGCCATCAAAAAAACAGTAATACTTAAAATTGGAATGAATACGCTTTTCATCATAATAATCAATTTTCTAGTTGATTAAAATTACACTATTTTTATCAAAACTTTGATGATGAGCAGAACTGATGACTTTTCTAAAATTATAACCGATAGCAATACATTTAAAGGAGATTCCATTACACTTGGTGCCGCAATGTTGGATGGTGAAACCGTTACGGGAGCACATGTAAAAATTCCATTAAAAACCATGAATCGCCATGGCTTAATTGCCGGAGCCACAGGAACTGGTAAAACCAAATCTTTACAGGTACTAGCTGAAAACCTTAGCGAAAAGGGAATCCCTGTGCTTCTCATGGACATAAAAGGCGATTTAAGCGGATTAGCACAACCAAGTCCGGGTCACCCAAAAATTGATGAACGTCATGAAAAAATTGGGCTACCATTTGAAGCAAAATCATTTCCTATTGAAGTGTTAACACTCTCAGAGCAAGATGGTGTTCGATTACGTGCTACCGTGAGCGAATTTGGCCCTGTATTATTATCAAGAATTTTAGATTTAACTGAAACCCAATCTGGCATTGTTTCAGTCATCTTTAAATATTGTGATGATAATAAACTGCCTTTACTCGATTTAAAAGATTTTAAAAAAATACTGCAATATGCCACTCAAGAAGGGAAAGCAGAATTCACTGAGGCTTATGGCCGTATTTCAACCGCTTCAACAGGCGCAATTCTTCGTAAAATAATAGAATTAGAGCAACAAGGAGCTGATTTGTTTTTTGGAGAGACATCTTTTGATGTGGATGATTTATTGAGAGTTGATAACGACGGTCGTGGGTACATCAATATTATTAGGCTTACAGATATTCAAGATAGACCAAAACTATTTTCAACATTTATGTTGAGCTTATTGGCAGAAATCTATTCCACATTTCCAGAACAAGGCGATAGCGGAAGACCAGAACTCGTGATGTTTATTGACGAGGCACACTTGATATTTAATGAAGCTTCGAAAGCGCTTTTAGATCAAATTGAGAGTATTGTAAAACTCATCAGAAGTAAAGGTGTGGGCTTATATTTTGTTACCCAGAATCCAGCGGATGTCCCCGAAGAGGTTTTAGGGCAACTTGGATTAAAGGTACAGCATGCCTTAAGAGCCTTTACCGCAAAAGACCGAAAAGCCATTAAGTTAACCGCTCAAAATTATCCAGATTCTGAATATTATGACACCACTGAAGTGTTAACCTCTCTGGGTATTGGAGAAGCCTTAGTTTCTGCTTTGGATGAAAAAGGACGACCAACGCCACTTGCTGCTACAATGATGCGTGCACCCATGAGCAGAATGGATGTTTTAACAAATACCGAATTGGCTGCGTTACTTTCTAAATCAAAATTGACTAAGAAGTACAATGAAAACATTGACCGTGAAAGTGCTTATGAATTATTGAACGAAAAAATAAAAAAAGCTGAAGCCGAAGAAGCAAAAGAAAAAGCAAAAAAAGAAAAAGAAGCGCTCGAAAAAGCAAAAGCAAAAAAGCGAAGTACATCATCACGTCGCAAAAGTTCACGAATGAATCCGGTGGTAAAAGTGCTTACCAGTGCTACATTTATTAGGAGCGTTTTTGGCATTCTTACCAAAGTAATGCGAAAGTAATTTTATAAATAGCCCCAACTTAATTTTAATACCATGCATAGATTGCTTAAATATTCAGTTTTTACGTTGTTATGTTGCTTTATGGCATGTAATAACGAACGAGACCCATTTGAAATTTCAAAACAACATGTTGGCTTATTGACAGATTCAACTCAAGTGAAAGACTTAAAACTTGTATTTCCAAATGATTCTATCGTGAAACGAATTGGAGGCGACGAGTTTACTGGAAACAAAAACAATATTGAAATTTTAGATAAAATAGGGAAACAATTACTGCTTCTGGAACCTTCTGAAGCCTTAGATTCCACTTCAGTATTTGAAACGGTTCAAATTATTGATGAACGTTATAAAACTGATAAAAATATTACCGTTTTAAGTACATTCAAGGATATTACGGATAATTATAAGATTTCAAGAATTGACAACTTAATCAACTCAATTGTAGTAACGGTAAAAAGCATTAATGCTAGTTTTACGATTGACAAAAAGGAATTACCATCGAATTTACGAATAGACATGGATCTTCAAATTGAGGCTACTCATATTCCCGATAATGCAAAAATTAAGTACTTTTTTATAAACTGGCACTAATGATTTGAATCCATTCTTATCCAAAATACTCGTAGATGTAGCTCGTAAGCGACTACAAAAAAAACAAACAGATACACCTGTAAGCAAAAAGCAAGTGATTCCATTGGCACAACGCTTGTATGTTGAATTGAAACATACACTAAGTGAATACTTTTTTATTGTTATAGGCGTATTTGCAGCTGGTTTTGGACTTAAAGGATTTTTACTACCTAATAGTTTTATAGATGGTGGTGCAACCGGAATTTCATTATTGCTTGAAAATATCACATCTCTAAAGCTGGGTGTTCTTTTAATTTTGGTAAATATTCCGTTTATCATATTGGCATCACGTACCATCAGCTTAAAATTTGCGTTAAGAAGTATTGTTGCTATTAGCTTTCTAGCTATTGTTGTGCATTATGTAGAATATCCAAAAATTACCGAAGACAAATTACTTATCGCGATTTTTGGAGGTTTCTTTTTAGGTTTGGGTATTGGTATGTCAATGCGCGGAAGAAGCGTTATTGATGGCACCGAAGTACTTGCCATTTATTTAAGCCGAAAACTCTCTGTCACTGTTGGCGACGTACTTCTAATTATTAATATCGTTATCTTTTCCTTTGGTGCTTATGTACTTTCGGTTGAAACTGCCCTTTATGCCATATTGACTTATTTAGCAGCTGCACGAACAGTTGATTTTGTTGTTGAAGGTGTTGAGGAATATGTTGGACTTACCATTATTTCTGTGAAAAACGACGACATTAAGTTGATGCTGACTAAAAAATTAGGTCGTGCTTGTACCGTTTACAAGGGCCAAGGTGGCTACGGAAAAGAAGGTGAAACAGGAGAAAAGGATATTATTTACACTGTTATTACCCGCTTAGAGCTACCAAGGTTGAGAACAGAAATTGATAAAATTGATAGAAAAGCGTTTCTCGTGATGGGTATTGCAAAAGATATCAAAGGCGGGATGATAAAGCGCAAACCATTTAAAGATTGAAATGAAGAAGCCATATACCATTCAAAAAAAACCATTTATAGTACCCACTACTGATGGTAAAATTATAAAAGAGCACTTTGGTAACGCTACTAATGGTAATTCTAAAATTAGTATTGCCCATATGGTTGCACCTCCTAGCTGGAGCGAACCATTTCAAACGCCTGAGTTTGATGAATACACCTTTATCATCCGTGGAAAAAAACAATTTATCATAGATAATGAAACTGTGGTTTTGGAAGCTGGTCAATCTATTAAAATTGAAAAGAACACTAGAGTACAATATTCAAATCCGTTTTCTGAAGCTTGCGAATATATTGCTATTTGTACTCCTGCCTTTTCAATGGAATTGGTTAATAGAGAAGATTAAATGGAAAAATTTGTGATTAATCTTATCGGTACTTACCTCAACGTTTTAAGTCATATCTCAGGGGATTATGCCGCTAAAAAAGCGCTTCACATATTTTCTAAGCCTAGAAAAGGTAGCCTTAAAGCGCAACAGATAGCATTCTTAAATTCTGCAAGAAAGGAGAATTTAATCTATGAAAATTTTAAAATAGCCACATATCATTGGAAGGGAGATAAAAGCACAATACTATTAGTTCATGGTTGGGAAAGTAATTCCGCCCGGTGGAAAAACAAAATACACCATTTTATCGCTGAGGGCTTTAATATTGTTGCTCTGGATGCTCCTGCTCATGGTGCATCAGGCAGTAAATTATTCAATGCGCTTTTATACTCTGAATTTATAAATGTAGTTGCTCAAAAATACAACCCCGAAGTTATCATTGGTCATTCAGTTGGAGGAATGGCCGCAGTGTTTTTTCAGCAAAAATATCAGCTGTCTTCTTTAAATAAATTGGTTCTACTTGGAGCACCTTCAGAGTTTGAAACTATTCTAAAAAACTATATTCAACTTTTGGGATATAACCGAAAAATTGAAAAGCACCTGCATCGCATAATCCTCAGAAAATTTGGCGCTAAACCCAGTGAATTTTCCACCTCAAAATTCTCAAAAAACATTGAAACCGAAGGTTTGATTATCCATGATATCAAGGATATGATTATTCCTTATTCTGATGCCAAACTTATAAATCAGAGTTTAAAAAACAGCAATTTGATTTCTACCCAAGGGCTAGGACACTCATTAAACAGCACTTCGGTAACTAAGGATATAATTAAGTTCTTAAAAAAATAAGATGCTTATTTTTACACTATGACAGAACCATTAAAACGCATTAATAAATTTTTAAGTGAAGCTGGATATTGCTCACGGCGAGAAGCAGATAAACTCATTGCTGCGGGGCGTGTTACAATAAATGGCGTTGTTCCAGAAATGGGAACAAAAATCGCTCCTAACGATGTTGTTGCTGTAGATGGCGAAACTATAAAAAATACCAAAGACAGATTTGTGTATCTGGCTTTCAACAAGCCTGTTGGTATTGTTTGCACAACGGATACTTCTGTTGAAAAAGATAATATTATTGATTTTATTAACTATTCAAAACGTATTTTTCCTATTGGAAGATTGGACAAACCCAGTGAAGGACTAATTCTTTTAACTGATGATGGAGATATCGTTAATAAAATTCTTCGTGCAAGCAATAATCATGAAAAAGAGTACATCGTTACCGTTGACAAACCCATATCGCAAACCTTTATTAATCGAATGGCCGGTGGTATTTACCTTGAAGAATTAAAACAAACCACAAAGAAATGTGAGGTTGAAAAACTTGGGAGAACCAAATTCAAAATTATACTAACCCAAGGGTTGAATCGCCAAATTCGGCGCATGTGTGATTATTTAAACTACGAAGTGCAAACTTTAAAACGGGTGCGCATCATGAATATTAAATTAGATATTCCTGTTGGGCAATATCGCGAGTTAACAAAGGATGAGTTTAGAACGCTATCAAAACTTATAAGTGATTCAAAAAAAACGTTTACGCCATCAAAAAGAGAGATAAGAGGAAAATAACCACATTTATTAAATATTCTTATTTTTGAAAAAATCTAAATAACATGATACGAACTTTAGCATTGATTTTAACCCTAGTAGGAATGGCAGGTTTAATTTTAGGCGTTTTAGGAATTTTTGGCACGCCAATAGTTAACTCACTTAGTCCATGGGCACTGGCTATTTTAGGTCTTATCTTTTTTATAGCTGGTACTTCTATGTTCAAATATGGTAAAAAATCTGCTTAATTCACTCAAGCAATGTCTAGTGTACAACCATTTCATTTAGCAATTCCTGTTCACAATCTTGCTGAGTGCAGAACTTTTTACAGGGATGTTTTAGCCTGTGAGGAAGGAAGGAGCAGCGACCATTGGGTAGATTTTAATTTCTTTGGGCATCAATTGGTGATTCATTATAAACCTAAAGAAGACACCAAAGATGTGCATACCAATGCTGTGGATGGAAAAGATGTACCTGTACCACATTTTGGCGTTGTTTTGGCTTGGAACGATTTTCAAAGTTTTTCCGATCGCCTCAAGCAAAAAGATATTGAATTTGTAATTGAACCTTATATAAGATTTGAAGGTTTGGTTGGCGAACAAGCCACTATGTTTTTTTTCGACCCAGCAGGTAATGCTTTAGAGTTTAAAGCCTTTAAAGATATGTCTCAACTATTCGCTAAGTAACGTATTCTAACCGTGACGCTCTCTTGCCAAAAGGGTGTTTTTCAACAACATTGCAATAGTCATAGGGCCTACGCCTCCTGGAACTGGCGTAATATAACTTGCTTTTTTACTCACACTTTCAAAATGTACATCGCCTGCAAGTCGGTAACCATTCTTTTTGGTTTGATCTGGAACTCTAGTAATACCAACATCAATAATGACGGCATCTTCTTTAACCATATCTCCTGTTAAAAACTCTGAAATCCCAATAGCAGCAACAACAATATCTGCTGCTTTGGTAATTTCTTTTAGGTTTTTAGAACGACTATGAACTACGGTCACCGTAGCATCACCTGCTGGACGTTTTTGACTCATTAAAATGCTCATCGGGCGACCAACTATATGGCTTCTACCCATAACAACTACATTTTTTCCAGAGGTTTCAATTTGATAACGCTCTAGCAACTCCATAATTCCGTAAGGCGTAGCTGGTAAAAACGTTGGCAAATCTAGTGCCATTCTCCCCACATTGGTAGGGTGAAATCCGTCTACATCTTTATCAGGGTCTACCGCCATCAATACTTTCTGCTCATCAATTTGATCAGGCAAAGGCAGTTGCACTATAAACCCATCAATATCGTCATCAGTATTTAACTGGTGTATTTTTTCTAGTAGTTCTTCTTCCGAAGTGTATTCGGGCATTTCAATAAGTGTCGATTTAAAACCTATACGCTCGCAAGCCTTTACCTTAGCACCAACATACGTCATACTCGCCCCGTCTGAACCTACCAAAATAGCGGCTAAATGCGGTACTTTTTCGCCTTTAGCAACCATGGATTTTACATGTTCTGCTATTTCGTTTTTTATGTCGTTACTTACTTTTTTACCGTCTAAAATTGTCATTTTTATTAGTTTTCAGTCGCAGTCGCAGTCGCAGTTCTTACTCAGCACTTCCACTCATGCCGTAATTTAGTTTTCTGTTTTAACTCCAAATTTTTCTGGATTATGAATCATATAGTTTATGAGTTTTCCAATTTCATTATTTTGATTAATAAAATCAGAGTATTTTTCTTTGGAAATATATTTGCACTCGAAAGCAAAATCCAACCAAGTACTTGTTTCAGAATTCTCTCCATCAGCGTCGGTTAGTTTGCTGATAAAATGCTTCGGATATCTTCTTTTTCTGTAAGCTTCTGAAATATTAGTACAAACTGAGCGTGAACTTCTTCTTATTTGGTCAGTCAAAGAATAGGTTTCTTCTTTAGGAAAAGATTTTGAAGTTTCAAATATCAACATAGATAATTCAAATCCTTTCTTATAAGCTAGTAAATCTTTAAAATCCATAAACTACTGAAAACTGAGACTGAGACTGAGACTGAGAACTGAATTAACGCATATTCTTCATCATCTGCATCATCTTTTTACCGCCGCCACCTTGCATCATTTTCATCATCTTGCTCATTTGGTTGAATTGCTTCAACAGTTGATTTACCTCTTGTACAGAAGTTCCTGAACCTTTAGCAACACGTTTCTTTCTACTTGCATTTAATACCGATGGATTTGAACGTTCTTTTGGGGTCATGGAGTGGATAATGGCTTCAATACCCTTAAAGGCATCATCATCAATATCTACATCTTTCATCATTTTACCTGCACCGGGAATCATACCTACAAGGTCTTTCATATTCCCCATTTTTTTGATTTGTTGGATTTGCTTTAAGAAATCATCAAAACCAAATTGGTTTTTAGCAATTTTCTTTTGAAGCTTTCTCGCTTCTTGCTCATCAAACTGTTCTTGGGCACGCTCCACAAGAGACACCACATCTCCCATCCCTAGGATACGATCTGCCATACGTGATGGATAAAACACATCAATGGCTTCCATCTTCTCGCCAGTACCAATAAATTTGATAGGTTTATTTACTACCGATTTAATAGAGATAGCAGCACCACCGCGTGTATCACCATCCAATTTGGTAAGGATAACACCGTCAAAATTTAAGATATCGTTAAAGGCTTTTGCTGTATTTACCGCATCTTGACCCGTCATGGAATCTACAACGAACAGTGTTTCTTGTGGCTGGATTGCTTTATGAATATTGGATATCTCGGTCATCATCGCCTCATCCACTGCTAAGCGACCTGCGGTATCTATAATTACCACATTAAATCCGTTTGCTTTGGCGTAGGCAACACCGGCTTGGGCAATAGCTACAGGATCATTATTACCTCTATCGCTAAACACCTCCACATTAATTTGTTCTCCAACCACGTGCAACTGGTCAATCGCTGCAGGACGATACACATCACAGGCTACCAATAAAGGCTTTTTGGTCTTTTTATTCTTAAGGTAGTTAGCAAGTTTACCGGAAAACGTGGTTTTACCAGAACCTTGTAGACCAGACATTAAAATTACACTTGGTGTACCCGATAAATTAATGCCTTCAGCATCACCACCCATTAGCTGGGTTAGTTCATCTTTTACGATTTTTACCATTAACTGCCCTGGCTGTAACGTAGTTAATACGTTTTGTCCCAGTGCTTTTTCCTTAACGGTGTTGGTAAATTGTTTGGCTATCTTAAAGTTAACATCGGCATCTAAAAGCGCACGTCTTACTTCTTTTAAAGTTTCGGCTACATTTACTTCGGTAATACTACCGTGTCCCTTTAGAACGTGTAGAGCTTTATCTAATTTATCGCTTAAATTATTAAACATAATTTTTCAGTATTCAGTAGACAGTTGCACTGAGCAGTCTGTCTTTTTGTATTTAATTTTTGAATTGCAAAAATAGCGAAATATTTGGTTTTTGTAAGGTTGATTTGGGGTTTTACCAAAAAGTAAAACTTTATGTTTTTATAAAACAATTAATTTAAATTTAAAGCGCTTTTAGCTTGATTTTGTCAGAAAAATAACCGAACTTGGTTTACTGGCGAATATAAGCCTGTTACTGAGTTTAGTCGAAGTATTACCAACGGCGCATATCCGAAATCTCGTTGTGTGCAACCTGAAAAGCCAACCAACAATTAATGGAATTTGATAAAAACTTATTGTCTTTTTTAAAACCAAGGTTGTTAGATGAATTAATTAATAAATCTACACTTAAGGAATTTTCAAAAGGCACTGAAATTTT
>NZ_SIRT01000018.1 GCF_004310325.1 Hyunsoonleella flava | reverse complement strand
TTGCTCGCATCTTTGCGGTTATACAAAGACAAACACCTTATGTGGATACATTAAGGTTCGTAGCTTAAATTTTAACAAATTTTTTTTGGTCGAATCATAGAATACGCGGGCATATCCGCCAAATCCAATACAAAATCCAAACTACAAACCATCCAATTTAAACAATTTCAAAACTTACCAGTCAACAATATGCAACCATAATGTTGCATATTTAAAATATTTGCCTTAGTTTAGCAACTATAAAGTTGCATATTAATCAAAAAACCGAACTATAATGAAGGATGTAATTACAAAAGAAGTGATATTCAATCACGACATAGACCAAGTGTGGAACGCCATAACCAAAGCCGAAGAAATCTCAACATGGTTTATCCCCGCTGATTTCAAAGCCAAAAAAGGATACAAATATCTGTTCACTTCACCCCCAAACGAAAAAGGATGCACTACCATAAGCGGACAAGTATTGGAGGCTAATCCTTATACCTTAATTTACACCTGGATTGAAGGTAGTACTAAAAATGTAGAAACTAAAGTGAAATGGGAGTTAGAGTCTGTTTCTAAAGGTACCAAACTTACTTTAATACATTCAGATATATCAAATTACAGAGGTGAAACTGCCATTGCTATGTTCGAAAGTTTTAATGGAGGTTGGGACAATTGTATTAACGGACTAACCAATTATTTAAAAGAAGAAGTGAATGCAGGATAACATCACAAAACTATTCAAGGCCATAGCAGACCCTACAAGGCGTGATATTTTCCACGCCTTGGTTATTGCTGCCTCAGCACTGTCCATCACTCAAATTTCAAACCAATTTGAGATGAGCCGTCAAGGCGTTACAAAACATATAAAAACACTAGAAGATGCCGGATTAGTTTACATCAAAACCCAAGGGCGCGAACGCTTTTGTAGCGCCAACCCGAAAGAATTACAAGAAGTCAATAAATGGTTGAAATTCTATGAGCAATTCTGGGATGATAAACTGGGAAGTTTAGGGGATTATTTGGATAAAAAATCAACTTAAAAAAATTATAAAATCATCTTAGGTTAAGAATTATTTTAAAAATATTTTATTTAGTTAGGAATCCTTACTATATTTGCATTGAATTAATTTAAAATCATACATCATGAGTAAATCCATTTTTTATCACGCAGGCTGTCCTGTTTGTGTTAGTGCAGAACATGACATTATTAACCTCATTGGAAAAGACAATGTAGAAGTAGTTCATTTTGGCGAAGACGCCTCAAGAATTCCTGAAGCCGAAAATGCAGGTGTTCAATCCGTACCCGCTTTAGTAACACCCAATGGAAATGTACTACACATCAACTTTGGGGCCTCTATGGCAGATGTAAAAGCCTAATTTTTGCATTTAATAGTTAGGATTGCTAACTTTGTCCCGCCAAAAGAAGGCGGGACATTTACATTTATGAGCGACAGTATTTTTAATCCCAGTCATCAAGAAAACGACATTTCCAGTAAAATCGTCGCTGGTTTGGAGCGTATTTCTGAAGCTTTTAAAGTATTACTTTGGGAAAAGGCAAAATCATTAGGTTTAAGCCCTATTCAGATTCAAATCCTGATTTTTATCAAGTATCACAAATTGGAGTTTTGCAGTGTGAGCCATTTAGCAAAGGAATTTAATGTGACCAAACCTACAATTAGTGATGCGGTTCGTGTATTACTTAAAAAGGAACTGATTAAAAAAGTGTTTTCTTCCTCCGATAGCCGAAGTTATGCCATTCAATTATCCGATACGGGAAAAGGTATTGTTTCAGAAACAGAAAACTTTGCAACCCCACTACAGAGTCAACTAGATAATTTAAACAATGATGATTTAGAGCAAACCTTCAACACCTTAAGTCAACTTATTTTTAAGCTAAATAAAATTGGTGTGTTAACGGTACAACGCACATGTTATGCTTGTAAATTCTATCAAAAAAATGACACGCAGCATTACTGCAATTTATTAGAAAAAAAACTACAAAACTCTGAAATTCGGATTGATTGCCCAGAGTTTATTGAAAGCTAATTCAACTTAAACCTAACATCCTGTGCTTCCAGCTCATTCAGTAATTCTTGACATACCTTCACCTTTTGCTTTCGACTGGGCATCGTTAATTTCATTTTATCTTTAGTGTCATACACCAAAAAGTTTAAGGTTTGGTTTCCAGGATGCATGTGCAACAACTCTTTTAACGCTATAATTTTTTGCTCTGTTAAATCTTCAATATCCACCTGAATAGACAGCTTTTTAGTATACTGCTCCATTACATCATGTAGTAGTTGAAAACTATTAAACTGTAATCGTGGATCGCTCTTTTTACCCGTATCCTTGTTTACCCAACCTTCGCGCACAAAGGTTTTTACAAATACAAAATTGTTTTGCAATAAAAAGTGCCGGTACTTTAAATATTCTTCTCCAAAAATCCGGAATTCGTAGCTATCCGTATAGTCTTCAATAGTAAATAATGCCCAACCTTTACCTTGCTTACTTACACGGTGTTGCACATCGGTTACTACACCTCCAAAAACCAATTCACGGTTCACATAAGGCTCCAAGTTATTGAACATACCTACTGTAGCGTTACAGAATGTTTTCATTTCGGTTTTAAAATCATCTAACGGATGCCCTGATATGTAAACACCAACTACCTCACGCTCTTTACTCAAGGTTTTCATGGTGCCCCACTCTTCGCAAGGTGGGACTTCGGGTTCTGGTATTTGCACTTCGCTGGCTTCTCCAAACAAACTTACCTGTGCTGAGTTCTCATTCTCTTTGTACTTTTGGGCATACTTAATCGCTTTTTCCAAAAAGGTAATACCATCGCCATCGTCATGAAAATACTGCGCGCGATGTGTATCGCCTAACCCATCAAAACCACCTGCCAATGCTAAGTTTTCAAATGCCTTTTTATTGGCCGCTCGCAAGTCAATACGCTTAGCCAAATCAAATATAGATTTGTAGTGTCCATCCTTTTTTCGGTTTTCCACAATCGTCATTACCGCACCATGACCAACGCCTTTTATTGCCCCCATTCCAAAACGTACCGCTCCATCTTTGTTTACCGAAAACTTGTAGTAACTCTCATTCACATCAGGCCCCAAAACATCCAATTTCATACGTTTACATTCTTCCATAAAGAAGGTAACCTGCTTAATATCATTCATATTATTGGATAGCACCGCCGCCATATATTCCGCAGGATAATGTGCCTTTAAATACGCCGTTTGGTAAGCAATCCAAGCATAACAGGTGGAGTGGGATTTGTTAAAAGCGTAACTCGCAAAGGCTTCCCAATCTTTCCAAACTTTTTCCAAAATTTTCGCATCATGTCCGTTGGCACTCGCTTGTTCGATAAATTTTGGTTTCATTTTATCCAAAACCGCAATCTGCTTTTTACCCATCGCTTTACGGAGGACATCTGCTTCACCTTTGGTAAAATCCGCCAAACTTTGTGACAGCAACATCACCTGCTCTTGATACACCGTAATACCATAAGTTTCCTTAAGGTATTCCTCCATGGCGGGCAAGTCGTATTCAATCTCCTCATCACCATGTTTTCTACGAACGAAACTTGGAATGTATTCCATTGGCCCCGGACGATACAAAGCGTTCATCGCAATTAAATCTTCAAACACCGTAGGTTTTAAATCACGAAGATGTTTTTGCATCCCAGGAGATTCGTATTGGAACACCCCTACCGTTTCACCTCTTTGGAATAAGGCGTATGTTTTTTCATCATCTAAAGGAAAACTTTCAGGATCGAGTTGAATATCGTGTTTTGCTTTAACGATTTTAACAGTGTCTTTAATTAAAGTCAGCGTTTTTAAACCCAAGAAATCCATTTTTAAAAGTCCTGCGTCTTCTACTACGGAGTTATCGAATTGTGTAACATATAAGTCAGAATCCTTTGCAGTGGCTACAGGAACGAATTTCGTAATATCATCTGGTGTAATAATCACACCACAAGCATGAATTCCTGTATTCCTTACTGAACCTTCCAAAGCTCTAGCCGTATTAACTGTTTCAGCTTCTAAATCACTTCCTTCGGAAATATTTAAAAGCTGATTGACTTTTTCTAAATCCTCGGCTCTAAATTTCTTGCCTAACTCCTTTTCATCTAAACCAAAAATCTTATTTAGCTTAGACATATTCGGAATTAACTTCGCAATTCTATCTGCATCAAACAAAGGTAAATCCAGTACCCGAGCCGTATCACGAATAGAAGATTTCGCTGCCATGGTACCGTAAGTAATGATTTGCGCCACCTGATTTGCACCGTATTTTTCAATCACATAATCCATCACACGACTTCGGCCTTCATCATCAAAATCAATGTCAATATCGGGCATACTAATACGATCTGGATTTAAGAAACGCTCAAAAAGCAAATCGTACTTCAATGGGTCGATGTTCGTAATCCAAAGGCAATATGCTGCAACGGAACCTGCCGCAGAACCACGCCCTGGACCTACCGACACATCCATATTTCGCGCTTCTCGAATAAAATCTTCAACAATTAAGAAATACCCTGGATAGCCCGTGTTTTCAATAACGCTAAGTTCAAAGTCTAATCGTTCTGTAACTTCTTCTGACAAAGGTTCGCCGTAGCGTTTTTTGGCGCCTTCATATACCAAATGTCTTAAGTAGGCATTTTCACCACGTTTGCCGCCATCAGCTAAATCCGCTTCATGTTTAAATTCGTCAGGAATATCAAAGGCGGGCAATAATACATCACGTGCTAATTGAAATGCTTCTACTTTATCAACGACCTCCTGAACGTTCAAGACGGCTTCAGGAATATCTCGAAACAGCGCCTTCATCTCTTCGGAAGACTTAAAATAGTACTCCTGATTTGGCAATCCGTAACGATACCCTCGCCCACGCCCTATTGGAGTCGCCTGTTTTTCACCATCTTTTACACAAAGTAAAATATCATGAGCATTAGCGTGTTCTTGTTTTTGATAATAGGTGTTATTGGTAGCTAGCAACTTTATATTATGCTTTTTTGCCAGCTTAATCAACGTTGGGTTTACACGATTTTCATCTTCTTGGTTATGGCGCATCAATTCTACATACAAATCGTCACCAAACTCGTTTTTCCACCAAATCAGCGCTTCCTCTGCTTGGTTTTCGCCAATGTTCAATACTTTACTTGGTACTTCGCCATATAGATTTCCTGTGAGCACAATCAAATCTTCTTTGTACTGCTGAATCAATTTTTTATCAATTCTAGGCAAATAATAAAAGCCATCCACAAAGGCGTGAGACGATAGTTTTGCTAAATTATGATAGCCATTTTTGTTTTTTGCCAAAAGCACAATTTGATACCCGTTGTCTTTTCTGGTTTTATCAGTATGGTCTTCACAAACAAAAAACTCGCAACCCACTATTGGTTTTATCAATTTTGCATCGGTAGATTCTCCCTTCTCTTCCGCTTCAGCAATTTTAGCTTTGATACCACTATTAACCTTATTGACCGCATTTACAAAATGAAATGCACCCATCATATTCGCATGATCGGTTAACGCCACTGCTGGCATATTATGTTCTGCCGCCGCACTTACTAGATCAGAAACACTCATAGTGGATTGCAGCACAGAGAATTGCGAATGGTTATGCAAATGCACAAAATCAACCCCAGCTAAATCAGATGCGTTTTGCTGAATATCCTCCAGAGATATTCCAGATTTGGCCTTTTCAATACGTTCTCGAATTTCAGCACTCGCCTTTTTAAGATTTATGTGCTTTAATCCGATAGTTTTTATCGTCTCAGGATTCTCTTCCTTAAAGTTCTCGAAATAATCGGGTTGAACATCCAGTTGTTCCTTGGTATATTCGCCCAAACGGACTAACTCCAAAAAACACCGTGTTGTGGCTTCCACATCGGCGGTGGCATTATGCGCTTCAGCAAAAGGCTCATTGAATAAAAACTCATGAAGTTCTGTTAACGTCGGCAATTTAAATTTACCATACCGTCCTCCGGGAATCTGACATAACTGTGCTGTATGTTCGGTACAGGTATCTAAAACTGGGAGTTCCTGTAATGGGTTTTGAACATTTCCCCGAACAAATTCCGCACCCATTATATTTAAATCGAACTTTACATTCTGACCAACCACAAACTTGGTTTTCCCTAAAACTTCATTAAACTTCTCTAAAACCTCATCTAACGGCACACCTTGTTCTTCAGCCAACTCGGTAGAAATACCATGAATTTTTTCGGCATCATATGGAATATTAAACCCGTCTGGTTTTACCAAATAATCCTGCTGATCGATACAATTCCCCATGGCATCGTGTAATTGCCATGCAATTTGTATACACCTTGGCCAATTGTCAACATCGGTAATAGGTGCGTCCCAACGCTTTGGCAAACCTGTGGTTTCAGTATCGAAGATTAAGTACATTCTTTAAGTTTGTTAGTTGAATTGTGTAACTGTTGCGTCGTAAATATCGAGCTTATAAAAATAGGTAGAATTTCTACTTTTTTAAAGTGGAGTTATTAAGAGTTGTGAACAAAAAAGTGCCTTAACTTTTAGTGAGTAAAGACACTATTTATAATTCTCAATAAGAACTAATTAATAGCAGTGTAAAACTAATAGATTTACCAATAACACAACATACCTGATTCTAGGTATTTTACATTAAAAAAGCCCTCCCCAAAACGGAGAAGGCTTTTTGCTTACTAACCAAAATAATGTTTATGACACTAATTCTTCTTGTCTCTTAACAGACTCTAAAGTAGTTTTTATAGCGTTTCGCTGCTTAAATAATAGCGCATCAATTGTCGCTGGTAATGATCTGTCTCGTAACATATCATAATATGCATCTAAACTGTTTTCTTCACCTCTAATGACTTCTTCCAAAATGGCTTCTTCATCATTTGTAGCGAATAAGCTTTTTAGCGACATCCAGTTTCTGTGTACAATACCTTTAATACTTCCAGAATCTTTTGGTGTGTCACCAAATCTTTCGATTTCAACTTTTAATTCTCTGGCAAATTCACTGCGCTCTTTTGACATTCTTTCAAAGAATCTCTCTAGTCGGTGATTATCCACATTTTCGGCTGCATTTTTATAGCCTTTTTCAGCATCGTAATTCTTAATTAATAATTCATTTAATTTTTTTGAAATTTCTTCAGTGTACTTCATGTTTATCATTTTCATTTTAAATTTCAATAAGTTTTTTAAAGATGCGTATTGTTTCACATCTACACCATTAATATAAGGGCAAACACCAGGTTTGTCAAGGGATTTAACAGGGTTTGTGATAGTTTTAAGATTCATTAACACCTACAGCCATCATTTAAGATAATTTATCATAAATTAGATGTTTAAAATTTAACAGCACCATGAAATTCATAATCCACCTAACGCTTTTAGTATTTTGTCTGAAATGCTATTCTCAAACATCTCCACTCTACGTAGGCACTTATACCAAAGGAAACAGCAAAGGCATTTACCAATTAAATTTTAATACTGAAACAGGTGAATTAAGTGATTTAAAACTAGCTATCCCAATTGACAATCCATCTTTTTTAACGTATTCTCCAGACCGGAAGTACCTATATTCTACCAATGGTAGTGAAAGCGGTTTTATTTCGTCTTATAAAATAAAGGATGATGGTAGTTTGCAGTTATTAACCCGCGTAAGTAGCAAAGGTAAAGGCCCCTGTCATATCTCAATTCGGCAAGATGGACAAGCAGTATCTGTATCGAACTACGTAGGAGGTAGTATTGCCATATATTCAGTAAACGAAGACGGGAGTTTAGCCGAGGCCTCCCAGGTATTTAATCAAAGTAATAGTGAAAGAGCCTCTCATGCGCATTCGTCTTTATTTTTTAAGGATGAGCTGTTTGTAGCCGATTTAGGAAGAAATGCCTTGTTTCAATATGTATTGCAAAACGACCAGTATCAATTAAAATCTGATGGTCTTATTAAAACTAAAGGCAACCCTGGACCGCGACATTTTAAGTTTACAAAAGACGGTAATTTCATATATGTTATTAATGAATATGGCGCTACCATTACTTCTATAAAAAGAACGAAGAAAGGGTTTAAACAAATTGATAAAGACAATACGCTAGAGCCAGGTTTTACTGAATTTAATAAATGTGCAGACATCCACATATCTGAAGATGAACGTTTTATTTATGGCTCAAACCGAGGTGAAAATACCATTGCTGTTTTTGAGCGCAATACAAAAAATGGAAAACTTAACAAAATACAAAGTATGTCCGTTCATGGCGATTGGCCACGAAATTTTACAATAGATCCAACAGGGAAATTCTTATTAGTAGCCAATATGAGAACTGAAAATATTGCAGTTTTTAGTATTAACAAAAGCAATGGCAAGCTTACTTACCTGCATGATTTTAAGGTTCCTGAACCTGTTTGTCTATTATTTTAAATTCGCTTTTAATAAAGTACTGGTTTTTAAAAAAATATGGTATATTTGCGCCCTCATTAATAACCGAGGTCGGGAACCTCAAATAATTAATTATTATGCCAGTAAAAATTAGATTACAAAGACACGGTAAAAAAGGAAAACCTTATTACTGGATCGTAGCAGCGGATTCACGCTCAAAAAGAGATGGTAAATACCTTGAAAAACTAGGTGCTTACAATCCAAACACCAACCCAGCAACTGTAGAATTAAACGTTGATGGAGCTGTACAATGGTTACAAAATGGTGCGCAACCTACCGATACAGCTAGAACACTTTTATCTTATAAAGGTGCTATGTTAAAAAATCATCTTGCAGGTGGTGTTAAAAAAGGTGCTTTAACTGAAGAACAAGCTGAAGAGAAATTTAAAGCTTGGTTAGAAGAAAAAGAAGCTAAAATTCAAGCAAAGGCTGACGGACTATCTGAAGCCGAAGCAAAAGCAAAAGCCGATGCATTAGCTGCTGAAAAAGCGGTAAATGAAGCAAGAATAGCTGCAGCTGTTCCTGTTGTTGAAGCAGAGGAAGATGCTCCTGCTGCCGAAGCAGAAGCTTCGAACGAAGAAGAATAAAAAACTATTTTTTATACTTTTAAGCTCCGATAGAAATATCGGAGTTTTTTATTTAAATCCATATTTGTGTCATGCTGAATTCATTTCAGCATCTCCTGTTTTTTACTGAGCAAAGAGACCCTGAAACAAACTCAGGATGACCAATTATTAATTTGACATGAAAAAAGAAGACTGCTTCTATTTAGGAAAAATTGTAAAAAAATACAGCTTTAAAGGCGAAGTTCTGGCTAAACTCGATACTGACCAGCCGGAACTATACGAAAACCTTGATGCTATTTTCTTGGAGTTGAGAAAAAATCTAGTACCTTTTTTTATAGAGCGGTCGCAACTGCACAAATCAGAGCTACTTCGTTTAAAATTTGAGGACGTAGATACTGAAGCTGATGCAGACGCCATTATGAAAAGTGAGTTATATCTGCCCCTCGACTTATTACCTAAACTAGAAGGTAACAAATTCTATTTTCATGAAGTCATCGGATTTAAAATTACAGATAAAAACTTCGGCGAGGTTGGCATAATTAAGTCCATAAATGACTCAACCGCTCAGGCGCTTTTTGAAATTGACAGAAACGGAACCGAGATTCTTATTCCAATGAATGATGAGTTTATTATTGAGGTAAACCGAACAAATAAAACTATTTTAGTTGAAGCACCTGAGGGCTTGATTGATTTATACATTTAAAAAAAGCCACCTATTTTAGGCAGCTTTCCAAAAATGTAAAATCTTGTTTTAAAGGTTAGCAATAAGTTGCTGGTTTGTGTTAGACAAACCGTCTTTATATCTCATATAGCCTATAGAGCGTCCAATTATTTTTCGTTGTTCTTTCAGAAGTTTAACCAAACCTTCATGGAATTCGTAACTATTCAGAACATTATTGTAATGCGTCAAACAAATACTTTTAATTCTGTTTATTTCAGTAAATAAAAAGCGTGCATTTTTAGAAGCTAAAATCTTTTTAAAATCGGGCCAATTAATTTTTGTGTTTGTATCAGAGTAATCCGGTATGCCACCCATCATTCTAATTTCCGCTCCTAGATACCTACAAAATTCATTACGCTCAAAAGCCCGAGCCCTAAAAAATTGCTTTAATTCTTCATTGCTAGTTGCCTCAAGCGCTTCCAAATACGATTTTTCAGCTATATGATTTATCTTCAACAATTCATTAAGTTGCCAGATGTTTTGATTTTGTTGTGCCATAGTTTTAAGTTTAGTTTTAGTTGATTTAGTGGGATAACTTCTTTTCAATTTCAAATAATAAAAAGCAATTGTAAAAGTGATAATTACAAATCACCCTATACTATTCAATAATTATTAGCATTACTTATTTACGAATGAAAAGAGATGACCAATTACCAAGACAAGAAACGCGCTGGTAAAGCTTGAAAAACGCTTTTTAAATAAAATTAGCCTCCTATTTCATTAAACCGTCTGAATCGAAGCATTAATATAATGATTTTATCGTTATTCTCCATATTTTATCGTTAAACTGCATAAAAATTTTAAATAATTACCTTTTATCAAAGACAGAACGAAGAGAATTTCAGGTTATATTTACCATGTATTACTTAAGACCTTATTTTGATGAGCGTTGCTCCCTTTCTATTTAAAAAATTTAGAGTTAACCAAGACCGATGCGCAATGAAAGTTGGTACCGACAGCGTGCTTCTAGGTGTTTGGACTTCCTTGGAGAAAAAACCGTTTTCCATATTAGATGTTGGTGCAGGCACTGGAGTTTTATCCTTAATATTGGCGCAAAGAAGTAGCGCTACATCTGAAACTGTTGGGATTATAGATGCGTTAGAGATTGATGAAAACGCTTATGAGCAATGTGTTGAAAACTTTGAGCAGTCCCCTTGGGGAGATACATTGTTTTGTTACCATGCTTCTTTAGATGAGTTTACTAAAGAAATTGAGGATAAATATGATTTAATTATTTGTAATCCTCCGTTTTATTCAGAAGATTTTAAGACAGAAAACAAACAAAGGGATTTAGCTAGGTTTCAAGACGCGATGCCATTTGGGCACTTAATAGAAAGCGTGTCAAAATTATTATCAGAGGTAGGTACTTTTAATGTGGTTATTCCATTTAAAGAGGAAGGGTATTTTATTGAATTAGCTGCTACGTTTAAACTATTTCCTAAGAAGATACTTAGGATAAAAGGCAATCCCAGTTCCGATATAAAACGAAGCTTAATAGAATTCTCGTTTCGCAAAAGTGAACCTATAATTGATAGCTTAGTCATTGAAACCAAACGGCATCAATATACAAATGACTATATTAATTTGACGAAAGATTTCTATTTGAAAATGTAAACTAGTTAGGTTTGACACTGTTACCGTTATTAAACTATTCCTAAAAAAATAAGTTTTTTATTCGATATTTTCAATAAATTTGCATTAAACCTGAAGAATCCGAAATTATGAAGCCAGATTTATTCGAAGCCCCTGATTACTACAATTTAGATGAATTACTCACTGATGAGCATAAATTAGTTAGAAACGCTGCCCGTGATTGGGTAAAACGTGATGTTTCTCCTATCATAGAAGAATATGCGCAAAAGGCAGAATTCCCAAAACAGATTATTGGAGGTTTAGCTGAAATTGGTGCTTTCGGCCCCTATATCCCCATGGAGTATGGTGGTGCAGGGTTAGACCAAATTAGTTATGGTTTAATCATGCAGGAAATAGAGCGTGGTGATTCTGGCGTACGTTCCACAGCCTCAGTACAATCATCCTTGGTGATGTATCCTATTTGGAAATATGGCAATGAAGAACAACGCCAAAAATATTTACCAAAACTAGCCAGTGGCGAATGGATGGGGTGCTTCGGATTAACCGAACCAGACCATGGCAGTAACCCGGGAGGTATGACAACAAATTTTAAGGATATGGGAGACCATTATCTTTTAAATGGAGCCAAACTTTGGATTAGTAACGCGCCTTTTGCGCAGGTTGCCGTGGTTTGGGCAAAAAATGAAGAGGGCAGAATACATGGACTAATTGTAGAACGTGGTATGGATGGGTTTACTACGCCAGAAACCCACAACAAATGGTCGCTTCGTGCATCGGCAACTGGAGAACTTATTTTTGATAATGTAAAAGTGCCCAAAGAAAATTTACTACCCAACAAATCTGGATTAGGCGCGCCTCTAGGATGTTTAGACTCTGCAAGATATGGTATTGCTTGGGGTGCTATTGGTGCTGCTATGGATTGTTATGATACTGCTTTGCGCTACAGTAAAGAACGCATCCAATTTGGTAAACCTATTGGCCAATTTCAACTACAACAAAAGAAGCTTGCAGAGATGATTACCGAAATTACCAAGGCACAACTTCTAGCATGGAGATTGGGCGTAATGCGTGAAAATGGTACAGCTACTTCCGCACAAATATCCATGGCAAAACGCAATAATGTTGAAATGGCAATTAATATCGCACGAGAAGCCAGACAAATGCTTGGTGGCATGGGAATTACTGGAGAATACTCCGTTATGCGCCATTCCATGAATTTAGAAAGTGTCATTACTTATGAAGGCACACATGATATTCATTTATTAATTACAGGATTGGATATTACTGGACTGAATGCTTTTAAATAAGCTTCTTTTTACTTCTTGAAGTATCAATTTCACTACATCGTTTTAGTATATTTTCTAGCTATAACATGACTTTTGACATGTTTTTTAAAGGAATGTCAATTTACTTTTGCTTTTGAATATCGTTGTATTCATTTACCATTCAATAGTATAAAGTATCATGAAAGATTCAAGAAAAGACATTATCCAGTTTACCAACCTACAATTAGCCGCATTAGGGCAACCTACTTTCAAAGATAAAGATGATAGCGCGATTAAATTCTGTGACCCAGAATTTGAAAAAACTACCAAGCCATTAATCATGAGCTTGCGGGAAAAGTCAAGACTGTTAGCCGATCATTTATCACCAGCTGATACGAGGATTCAAAACTTTATTGACCGTTATCTAAAAGATGTATCTATTGACAAACCCTATAAATTACCTAATAACACACTAATACTTTCTAAAAAAGGACAAGCAAGAGAGGTTAGTCTACCACCTGATGGCAATTCATTTGAAAGTGATTTAGTCAACTCTAAACGCTTAAAACAAGGTATCTTGAACAACCCATTACATGATAAACGTACTACTAAAGGAACGTTTCATATTGTTGAAGGTCCATTGCCTGTACCATTGGACAAAAAAGAAGTGCCTCGAGTAGTTTTAGCACATTTTATAAATGAAGCGTTCAAACCCTCGGATGATTTAAATACGTTACCATTTACATCAAACCAGGAAGAAAAAGCAAAAACCATGGTGTCTATGCTTTTAAGACCAACAGTTTGCCCAGAAGTAAAAGGTGTAGTTACCAAAAAATCTTTAGAGGTGCGCTTTTTTACACCAGGAAACTTAGCTAGTAATTTAGACTTCGTTGAGAATATATTTGGTAATGCTGGCAACCCAAATTTAGCACATAATGATGCTGCTTTAGATCCAGAACACTGGACAGGACATACAGGATGCATTATTTTAGCGCCTCAACTTTTAAAGCTGAAAAAGAAAGAGGTGGGATTACCTCATTTTGATGACGCTACAGATCGTCAAAAAAAGGATGGCATGTGCTGGAAAGATGAAAATGAGTTGTATAATGACGGCGGTGCATTTAAAATTACGTGTAGAGATGACAGCGGAGTCGTAGTTACTTTGATTGCCGATAACTACTACGGGTATTCTAAAAAAGAGATTAAAACACAAATTAGCTACTCCGCTAACTTATATGGTGTTTTAGAAGAAGAACACGCTGGTGGCGCCATAGCTTACGCAAGACGTGTGATGGGGGATACCGTTAATTGCGAAGATTACAAAGTGTATTACGGATTAGATCATACCATTGAAGATGTTAAAACTTTATTAGGAGATCGTATTGAGGTACAACCAGAAAACTATGCTATAGATAAAACCTACCCAAATATCATTTATATTCCTGAGTCATCTTATTTTGATACTAACACCAATAGTATTTCCTGGAATTACAAGGGAGAAGAACAACGATTAAAGCTATCGCCTTTTAAAACTTATATACATCCATCAGGCAATAAACTTCGGTTAGAAAAACATAAATCCATCGATTTATGGCGTATGATTGAGACTTACCCAGAAGGTGTGTTTTGTCATAAACCTTGTACGGTTTCTGGTGGTGGTAAATCTGAGATTTCAAAATCCATGCAAAATGCCATTACATATAGCAACTTCAATATTCACAATATAGAAGAAGACTTTAAAAAGGCTGATGAAATTATAGAATTTAATTATTCAACTCGCTGGAAAGATAAAACTATTAAAAGACCAAAATCCAGATCATTATTAAGTGAAAAACGAACCTTAGGTTCTGTCGTAAAATTGTTAACACCATCTGAAGAAAACTCGGATGAATTTAACGAATGGTTAGAAAATATCCCAGTACATGTGCGCTCTTTAATATTGTTTGTTAAACGTTTATTTAGACAAGCCCATGGCGCTAACCTAAACTGGAAAGACATGATGTCTGTTGAAACGATAAACGGTGTAAAAGGCACATCTTTAATTTATAATAACAACCCTGTGGTTGGAAGTTATGTAAGAATAGGTTTTAACCAAGAAGGCAACTGGATGTTAAATAAATTACGCTCTGATTTTTCGGCTTCAGAAAAAATTCAAACTGAAGACGATATTTCAGCATCTATTACGCTTCCAAGAAATCAGTTTAAAAACTTAAACCCCGAATATCCAAATAAAAGTGTAAAAGTTCTTATAAACTGTGAAGCACATTTATTTCAAAGACCAGATGAAGCCATTGTACGTGGTTATGACAAAGGTGCGGAATTAGATATTATTTCGGATGGTAGATTTTTAACTAACTATGAAATGTTAACCAAAAAAGATGCTATTGAAATATACGAAGACACTATCAATTACGATAAATACACCCAACCTGTTCAAGACTTCATAAAAGAAATTATTGACAGCGATGATGAAGATATACAGTTTGTATTACCATCGCACCCAAGAATTATTGAGGATGGTTTACCTACTAAGAATCCACGTTATTTAGAGCCAAACAAGTTTTATAATGAAACTGAGGCGTCTTACATCTCAGATATGGGTGTGCGCTTAAAGCGAAA
The DNA here is from genome assembly GCF_004310325.1 of Hyunsoonleella flava. Lineage (GTDB taxonomy): Bacteria > Bacteroidota > Bacteroidia > Flavobacteriales > Flavobacteriaceae > Jejuia > Jejuia flava. The sequence continues at coordinate 54,878 of NZ_SIRT01000018.1, read as the reverse complement.
AATTAAATTAGAAGATCCAGTCATCCATACTGTAAATGCAGTGTTACCCGGTAGAAGAAATAATCCTGTAGATAAAAAAGCAGGTATAAGACCTTTAGCGGTCTATAACCCAATTCATTATCAAGAAACTCCAGAATTATTTATGGATTTTATCTGTAGTTTAACTGGTAAATCACCATCAACAACAGGTGCAGGATCCGAGGGTGCTTTAACAAAGGCTCCATTTAATATGTTGACACCAACAACTGATTTAAATAATGCTTTACTATCTCACATCCTAACAGAATCGAACGGATTTAGTACCGCTGCAGGTTATGTTGGTGCAGAAAACAAGATAGACCATGACGTAAGCTTATTGATACCCGAAATATGGGCTAGAATGGCTCCTGAGGATAGAGACCCTATTAACCTAATTAAGGTTGGTGCTCTTGAAAAATTGGAGGATTTTGAGTATGACGGACAAAAAGTATTGGCTAGTAGATTAGGTTACAGAATTACTGAGAAATTTAATTTACTATGCTTAAATAGAATTTTTGATGAACCTACCGCGGTATTTAGTGAACGTATGCTGAAACCAGAATTACAAGGTATGGACGATTATGTTGATGGTATAAATAATATTACCGAAGCACAACAAAAAGTAGCACTAAACTATTTTGCTGATGGTAGTATTGAAGCTGCTATTCCTCCTCTGAAAATTTTATTGCACATCATGGCTTATGGCGAATATGATGGTAAAGATATTAGCGATCCAGAATTGCGTAAATTCTTTGATAGAGACTATGTTGTAAAGAGTGATTGGTATGCTGAACGTTTAAAATTGAAGCAGCAAAAAGATATTGGTTTTTATGACACCCAAATAAGTTATTTAGAGGATTTTATTGCTAATGAAGACAATAAAACCCTTGTTTCTGAAATGCGAATTGAGGACAAATTGAAATCTGTAAAAGCATCTTATGCAGAAGTGAAATCTGATGACTACCTAAAAAGTTTAGTAGGTACCATTGGAGCCGACCCTCTGTATAGAAAAAGTAATTAGTAAGAAGTTAATTGATTTTTAGTTTTTTAGTATTCTGGGTGATATAATCATTAGATTATCACCCAGATTTTTTCTCAAACAATTGTTCTAAGTATATTTAATAAAAACAGAACAGTATTACACACGCAATTGGGCATGAACATTCCTGCCGAAAGTATTGAGAGAACTTATTACCAACGCCTATTGGTAATGCCGTACAACTGCCTTACCCTATGCAAATAGGCACAGGATCTTTTGGTGCAAGACTTGGATTGACTTATTTAGGACAATTCGACAAATTTTCTTGAGGACATCAGATAATGGGGTTTATAAACCTGAAAGATAACGACCAAGACTATAAATTTGGTAATCGCTACAGTTTTAACAACTGGATTGCTGCCAAAGCTGGAGACAATTTAAGTGTTTTAATAAGATTGCAAGCACCTCTTTTTGATGAGATCGATGGCACTAGCCCATTGTTAAACCCGATGATGGCAACTACTGCGGATACTGTAATCTCTGGTGGAACCTTTATAAACTCTGGATTTGGATTAAACTATATAAACAAATATGGTGATTTAAAAGGGTTAAGATTTGCTAGGGAAATAAGCACACCCGTTTATCAAGACTTAAACGGCATACAGCTAAAACAGAATTGTAACTTTATGTTTGGGTTGCAATACGCCATGCATTAAATACGTTTTACCTCACAGTTAAGAAGCGTTTCAATATTATAACGCTTTTTTATTGGTTTTAATTTAGAATTTAAAACCGTATCTTTAAAATAAAAAATGAAATTGAAAAATCTTCTTCTAAACCTTTGTTTAGTCCTTTTTTTATGCGCGGGCTGTACTTCAAACTCACAAGAAAATGACCAGCCAGTAATGGAAAGTACTACACCTTTAAAGATTATTTCTTTGGGTGACAGTTACACCATTGGAGAAAGCGTTTGCAGTACTTGTAGGTTTCCAGAGCAGTTAAAGGATAGCATAAAACACAAAACTGGAAATCCAGATATAGACCTGAAAGTTATCGCAACAACAGGCTGGACTACCAGTGCTTTACTAAATGCGCTAAACGAAGAAACTATAGAAGAAAATTACGATTTGGCCACCTTATTAATCGGGGTTAACAATCAGTTTCAAGGCAGACCCTTTGAGCAATTTGAAACACAGTTCCCAAAGCTAGCCAATAAAGCCATATCCTATACCAAAGGGGTGAAGAAAAACTTAATAGTGGTTTCCATTCCAGACTATGCCTTCACTCCTTATGGTGCTGGTAGAGAAAGCATATCCAATGGCATCGATAAATACAACGATTTTATCGAAAATTACTGCAACGAAAACGGAATAACATACGTTTATATTACGGATATTACCAGGAAAGGTTTAGATGAACCCGACTTAATAGCCAGTGACCGTTTACACCCATCAACCTTGGCTTACTCAAAATTTGTTAGTCGTATTTTACCTCTTGCGCTTGAAAAAATTGGCTATAATGGTAACTAATTTACCTATATTAGCCTAAACACTTTTAGGCATGTTTTCTTCTAAAAAACGTTTAAATAACGCATACAAAAATGCTAAAGTTGTCGATTTTGATGACGAGAGTAAATTTATTTTGTTTAGTGATTGCCACCGTGGCGACAATAGTTTCGCTGATGATTTTGCCAATAATCGCAACATCTATTTTCACGCACTAAAGCATTATTATGCAGAAGGTTTTCAGTATTTCGAATTGGGCGATGGCGACGAATTATGGGAAAACCTATCGTTTGAATCTATTTTAAATGCCCATAAAAATGTATTCATGTTAATGAAGTTGTTTCATAAGGATAATCGTTTACACATGATTTGGGGCAATCATGATATGGTCTACCGAAACCCTGATTATGTAAAGAAGCACCTTTCCACGTATTTTGACCCAAAAGTTGGTGAAGATGTTGAACTTTTTGGAAACATCACCTATCATGAAGGCATTGTTTTAAAGCATTGTTCTACTGGACAAGAATTATTTTTAACACATGGGCATCAAGCTGATTGGTGGAATTACCTATTTTGGAAATGGAGTCGTTTTATGGTACGTGTGCTTTGGAAACCCTTAAACGTAATGGGAATTGCAGACCCTACTAGTCCTGCGAAAAACTACAAAGAACTTATTAAGGTAGAGCGCAGAACCAAAAAGTGGATTGCTGAAAACGGCAACCTTTTAACCATTGCTGGACATACACATCGCCCAAGATTCCCAGAACCTGGAGACATTGCATTTTTTAATGATGGAAGCTGTGTACACCCTAGAAGCATTACAGGACTGGAAATTGAAAATGGCGAAATCTCTTTGATTAAATGGCAGATTGCCACCAAAGACGATGGTACTTTGCAGATCGTTAGAGTGTTGCTGGAAGGCCCACGGAAATTGGAGGATTACAAAACCGATTAAATGCTTCAAAAAAGATACAAAGGCTTTTTAAATACACCTTGCCTTTGGCATAATAATTCAGTACACGGTTTAAAGCAGTTTGAAATCTCTTCCCTGCATCATAAAATTGATATTTCCATTGATGAAACCATACGTCTAGGAAAATATGTAGAACGTTTAATTTCGTTTGAATTACGGCAACAAGATGCCATTAAGGTTGTAGCCGAAAATATTCAAATTCAAAAAAACAATGGCACTCTGGGTGAGTTGGATTGTTTGCTTTTAAAAGACGACAAGCCCATTCATTTAGAAATTATTTATAAATTCTATTTGTATGACACTTCTATTGGCGCTTCGGAAATTGAACACTTTATTGGTCCGAATAGGAAAGATTCCCTGATTGAAAAATTAAATAAACTCAAGGACAAGCAACTACCTTTGCTCTATTCTGATGCTTGCCAAAAGTATTTGGACAGATTTAATCTTGATGCACAAGACATGACGCAGCAAGTCTATTTTAAGGCACAACTTTTTTTACCATACAACAATAAAAATACGAAACTCAAAACCCTGAATACCGATTGTATAGCTGGATTTTACGTTAATAAGAATGAATTGAATAATTTTAAAGATTGTAAATTTTTTATCCCTACAAAAAAAGATTGGCTAATAGAACCTTACAGCAACGTTGATTGGTTAAATTTTGAAACTTTTAAAGAAACAACTAAAAATTACTTTGAGCAAAAATTTTCCACATTATGCTGGATGAAGCGCAATACTGGTACCATTGAGAAAGTATTTTTAGTTTGGTGGTAGTCTTCCAGAAAGCTATTAGTTGAAATTAAACCTAGAGCCCGGTATTACATGACATAAACCTCGTTATCTATTTTAACCTTATTGATGCCCATTTTAATTAAGGAAATGGAATGCTCCATTGCGCCAACATTTAAATAACTTTCACTCGTTCCAATTACTTCACCATCAATATGATTCTTAAACACAAAATAATGACTCCCGCATTGGGCTTTTAGTCTTTGATAGTTTTTATCCACTCTAGAATGTGTTCTTAAAAAATCAGCTTTCTCTAAACATTTGCGTTTAGAAATATAAGGTTCGCTAAAAAAAGTGATGCGATTATTTGGTTTTAAATAAAACCTGTAATTATTAAATCTGTCCTTATAAATTTTTAGAAATGTCATTAATCTGAATGCGATTAATTATATGACACAAAATTTGCTATGAAGTCACACTGCAAATCAACTCTCAGGAGCCAGTTCTACCTCAAGACCCTCCATATCTGGCGTCATCTGTATTTGGCAACCTAATCGGCTATTATCGCGCACACCAAAGGCTTCAGATAGCATAGCTTCTTCGTCGTCGCTCTTTTCAGGAAGTTCAGTTTCGCTATGCACATAACACTGGCAAGAGGCGCACATAGCCATCCCACCGCAAACCCCAATGGTACCCTCAGGTGCTAGCTCGTAAGAACGAACTACTTCCATTAAATTCATGGCCATATCCGTGGGTGCTACAATTTCGTGGGTTACACCATCTCTATCGGTTATCTTGATATTTATATCTTGACTCATTTGAAAAATTATTGTTACGCTAGATGCAATACATTTTGCGTGCCAAAAGTATTATTTATTCTGGGATTTTTCTAAAAAAATATGATGAAGTAATGGGATTTTAATCGTAGCGCAGTTTATGCCTCAATATTTATAACTTTCTCAATCTGTGGCGCATGCTTCTTTATGGTCATTTCTACACCTGATTTCAAAGTCATCTGATTGACACTACATCCAACACAGGCACCTTGCAATTGCACTTTTACCAATTTATCCTCCTCAATTGATAATAGAGATATGTCCCCTCCGTCACTTTGCAAAAAAGGACGAATTTCATCCAAGGCTTTTTCAACATTTGATTTGATTTCTTCTGTAGTCATGTCTTATTTTTTTACAGCTGAACATCCAGCCATCGTGGTGATTTTTATTGCTTCGGTTGGTGGTAAATTTTCGTTTCTTCGTACTACCTCCTGCACTACATTTTGGGTTAAAGCTTCAAAAGCTTTTTCTAAAGGAGTTGCGGTTTGCATTGCTGCAGGCCGACCAACATCTCCTGCTTCCCTGATGCTCTGTACCAACGGAATCTCTCCCAAAAATGGGACTTTCAAATCTTCTGCTAGATTTTTTGCTCCTTTCTTTCCAAAGATATGATACTTGTTGTCTGGCAGCTCTTCTGGTGTAAAATACGCCATATTTTCAATAATTCCTAAAACAGGTACTTGAATACTATCCTGTTGAAACATCGCCACACCTTTTTTAGCATCAGCCAAAGCAATATTCTGCGGTGTACTAACGACTACTGCTCCAGTAATTGGTAACGATTGCATAATGCTTAAATGGATATCGCCTGTTCCAGGAGGCAGATCCAATAACAAGAAATCCAATTCGCCCCAATGTGCATCAAAAATCATTTGGTTTAAGGCTTTTGCCGCCATAGGCCCGCGCCATACTACTGCTTGATTTGGTTGCGTAAAAAAACCGATAGATAGTACCTTTACACCATAATTCTCAATAGGCTTCATTTTAGATTTTCCGTCAATATTTACCGCCAAAGGTTTTTCAGCCTCCACATCAAACATAATAGGAATTGAAGGCCCGTAAATATCAGCATCTAAAACACCTACCTTAAAACCCATTTTGGATAAAGACACCGCCAAATTAGCGGTAACGGTAGATTTACCTACACCGCCTTTACCTGACGCTACTGCGACTATATTTTGAATTCCTGGAATTGGTTTTCCTTTGATAACATTTGTTTTAGGTTTAGCTGGTGCTTCTACCTTTACATTTACTGTAATCTTTGCCTTTTCGTATACTTTCTCATGAATGGTTTTAAGGATATCCACTTCAGTACGCTTTTTGGCCTGTAAACTTGGGTTTTTAATAGTAATGTCTACAATAACCTCATCTGCAAATGTTACCACATTCTTTACAGCGCCACTTTCCACCATATTTTGTCCTTCTCCAGGAACAGTAATGGTTTCTAAAGCCTTTAGTATATCTTGTTTATTTAATTTCATTTTTCCTATTAAGAATCATTCTAAGTGCAAAGATAGGCAATAATGACAGAAGACAGATGATGCAAGTTAGAAGATTTATTGATGTAATTATTGGGTTTGGTTATCGGTTGTGATCTGTAATTATTTGTAAATTTTTAAAAAATTAGGAAATAATTACAATTCCTTCCCTGGATCCCAAAACACTCCATTAAAATTTTGAATTTGATTATCCTTGACAACAATCCCCTCACTTTCCAGAAGCTGTTGCATGAGGTTTGTACCATCGAAATGATGCTTCCCAGTTAATAATCCTTTTCTATTTACTACGCGGTGTGCTGGCACATCTTTTCCTCCTGAACCATTCATTGCATAGCCTACTATTCTCGCGCTTCTGGCTGCTCCCAAATATTTAGCAATGGCACCATAGCTTGTTACTCTTCCATATGGAATTTGTCGAGCAACTTCGTATACCTTTTCAAAAAAACTGAGGGTTTCTGCCTTCATCTTTTAAAAATCCCTTATGATATTAATTAATGTCATAATCGAAATAATTCCTGTGATACCACCGATAATATAGTTCATGTTTTTTTGGGAGGTAAAGGACTTGCTTTTAATTTTATCGAAAAAGAAAATATATACATAGAGCATTACAAAAGTACCCATACCCGCTCCGGCCACATAAGATATAATGCTAGTAAGTTCAAAATCTAACCAATTAACGGACGCTAGGGTAATTGTAACGTATGCTTGATAAGGAATGGGAAACACATTAATAGCAGACATGAGCATCCCTTGAAAAAAACGACTGTGCTTACTTTTAATTTTAGGTTCAATTTGTTGTTTTGAAGATGCTTTTGCAACGAATAGGAAATAGACCGTTATCAATATAAAAATCACCAACGCAACCATTCTTAATATATCCACAACTTCTGGGTGCATACTTAAGTACCTAGCAAAAATTGCTGCCAAATACGTTTGAACAAAGACGATAATACAGACGCCTATGGAAAATACTATACCCCTTGTATGACCCTCTTTTAAACTAATTTTTGCAGCAGTCATATTAAGCAACCCAGGTGGAATAACACCAATTAGTGCAAAAAAAAGTCCGAGAAAGAAAACAAAGGTGAGGTTCATTTACCTGTTTATTTTAAACCTTATAAAGGTAATAGGTTTATTTTGTTCTAGGTATTGCGATTCGTAAAAAGTTTGAATGCTAGTTACCTCCTCGGGACTTCCTTCTTGCTTGTAAACATTATGGTTGGCATACAAGACCTCGTGCCCTGCGCCATGCAACAACCCTAAGGTGTAACCATGCATAAATTCGCTGTCTGTTTTTAAATTAACAACGCCTTCTGGTTTCAGGATGTGTTTGTAACGTTTTAAAAACTCCACATTTGTTAAACGATGCTTGGTACGTTTATATTTTATCTGTGGATCTGGAAAGGTGATCCAAATTTCATCTACTTCATTCTTAGAAAAGGCATGGTCTATTAACTCAATTTGTGTTCTAAGAAATGCCACGTTTGGCAAGTTTTCTTCAATCGCCGTTTTTGCGCCTCGCCAAAATCGGGCTCCTTTTATATCAACACCTATAAAATTTTTATTGGGATACTTTTGGGCGAGCGCGACAGCATATTCGCCTTTACCGCAACCTAATTCCAACACAATTGGGTTGTTATTTTTAAAGTATTTAGAATTCCATGCACCTTTTAGCCTGTAACTCCCTTCAACCAGTTCTTCTCTAGTTGGTTGAAATACGTTAGCAAATGTTTCGTTTTCCTTAAATCGCTTCAGTTTATTTTTACTGCCCAAAGTGTACTAATTATTTCTTATTATTTTTTTGAATTGGTAAAATTAAGGAAATATACAACAGGGTTTATATCTTTACTTTTGAATTTAGCTGAAACTCGCGTGAGGGATAGAGGCATACTTCAACAAAATGAGTACAGGTTAGTTGAAGTTCTTTTTGCTTTGCCTTTCTGCCAACAGGTAGGTATGCAACGCAAAAAAGCGACTGCCGAAAGCCTGCCGACAGGCAGACCCGACCCCTTATGGGCACGCCCAAATTATTTTAATGAAAAAACGAATACTAGTTGCACCACTAAACTGGGGTTTAGGACATGCCACCCGATGTATACCGATTATGAAAGCATTGCATACGCATGGTTTTCAGCCAATTATTGCTAGTGATGGCATAGCATTGGACTTGTTGCGTAAGGAATTCCCTAGGTTTGCTTCGATAGAATTGCCTTCTTACGATGTAACTTACCCTAAAAAAGGAAGTCATTTTAAATTGAAACTTATAAAGGACTCCCCAAGAATGTTGAAGGCCATAAAGGCGGAAAAAATAGCTACTCGTGACATCGTTGAGAGTCATAATATTTCTGGGATTATTTCTGATAATAGACTTGGTGTTTATGATAAGGATACTCCTTGTGCCTTTGTTACCCATCAACTTAATGTTTTGAGTGGAAGTACTACTTGGTTGAGTACCAAACTGCACGAAAAATATATGGCTAACTTTAATGAATGCTGGGTTCCTGATGCCGAGGGTGACTTAAATTTATCTGGAAAATTAGGGCATAAAAGGCAGCTAAATATCAAAACGAAATATATTGGTCCAATAAGCAGGTTTACTAAAATGGACATTGAGGAAACTATAGATTTGCTGGTATTGTTATCTGGTCCTGAACCACAACGTTCCTTACTTGAAGACAAATTACTTAAAGAAGTAAAAAATTATGGAGGGCATGTGGTTTTTGTTAGGGGTATTCCTGAAAAAGAACAAAAGATTGAGCAAAAACAGGATGTGACCATTTATAATTTCATGACTTCTAATCGTCTGGAAAGAACGATTAATAAAAGTAAGTTAGTGCTGTCAAGATCTGGGTACACCAGTATTATGGATTTGGCCAAATTGGAAAAAAAAGCATTTTTTATTCCTACACCTGGGCAAACTGAGCAAGAGTATTTGGCAAATCGTTTGACACAACAAGGGTTTGTTCCTAGTTGTAAACAAAAGGAATTTAGCATTTTTTTACTAGACAAAATTTCAGAATATAAAGGCCTGAAAAGTTTTAATACCCGAGCTAACTACAAAGCGTTATTTCGCCTTTTCTAAAGTAAAAGAGAACTCACTACCCACACCGTATTCACTTTCAACATAAATACGTTCATCGTGCGCTTCAATAATATGTTTTACGATAGATAAACCCAGACCAGATCCCCCTTGGTTTCTTGAGCCGCTTTTATCAACCCTATAAAAACGCTCAAACAAACGTTCCAAATGATTTCTTTCAATACCCTCTCCGTTATCCGTAACCCTGATAATGGCTTTGTTTTTAATCAGGTTTTCAATACTTACTTCTGTAGTACCCTTTAAACGTCCATATTTTAGGGAATTGATAATGAGGTTTACCAAAACTTGTTGAATACGTTCTTTATCGGCACGTACCATTACCGGTTTATCGTAATCTCTATCAAAAGTTAGTGTGATTTTCTTTTCGCTTGCGCGCATCTCCACCATGCCAAATACTTCTTTGATAAGCTCTACAATATCAAAAACTTCTGGTTGTAGGCGTAAATCGCCAGCTTCTAGTTTTGTTATTAAATCCAAATCGTTAACTATATACGCTAGACGTTCTACAGCACTATTGGCACGTTCCAAGTATTTACTGCGAAGTTTTTTATTATCCATGGCACCATCTAGCAAGGTTAAAATATAGCCTTGAATGGTAAATAATGGTGTTTTTAATTCGTGTGACACGTTTCCCAAAAACTCTTTTCGGTACTGCTCTCTTACTTTTAGGGTTTCTATCTCTAACTTTTTATCTCTGGCAAATTTGTCAATTTCCTGTGTTAAGGTAGCCATATCGGTGGTAATTGCACCTCTTGTTAAACTTGTAGATTCCAAAAGCGTTAAATCATCATAAATACTTTTTACGCGCCTGTAGATATAGCGTTCTACCCTATATTGAATTATAATAAAAGAGACAACATAAAAACAAACAGCAAATAGTAGAATGGGCAACCATTTGAGGGTAAAATAATAATACAAAAAAACACTCATTAAGAGTGTAAAGCATATAGTAATGTAAAGCGATGTACTTATCGCGAACTTATAAGATTTCTTAAATTTTACCTGCATTATTAGTCTACAAACTTGTAGCCGACGCCTTTGACAGTTTTAAAGCTTTTATCTCCGATTTTTTCGCGTAGCTTACGGATATGAACATCAATAGTTCTGCCACCAACTACAACCTCATTTCCCCAAACTTTATCTAAGATTTCATCGCGCTTAAAAACTTTCCCAGGCTTCGACGCCAATAAAGATAGTAATTCAAACTCTTTTCTGGGTAAAATTATTTCGTTTCCTTTTAGCACAATTTTATATTCATCTCTATTGATGACAAGGTTACCAACCTTAACGGTGTTTTTTACATCATCCTTAAAACGTCTTAAAAGCGCCTTTACTTTACTTACCAACACCTTTGGCTTTATTGGTTTAGTAATGTAATCATCAGCACCAGCATCAAAGCCAGCTACCTGCGAGTAATCTTCACCTCTAGCAGTTAAAAATGTGATAACTACATCTTCTAATTCCGGTTGCTTTCTTATGTTTTCGCAAGCCTCAATACCGTCCATTTCTGGCATCATTACATCCAAAATTATTAATTGCGGCAACTCCTTTTTTGCTTTTTTTACGGCTTCAGCTCCGTTTTCAGCAGTAATTACATGATAACCTTCATTGGACAGATTGTAGCCTACAATTTCTAAAATATCTGGCTCGTCATCAACAAGAAGGATTTTAATATCTTTTTTATTCATTACAGAATGGTACTATTTTAGTTTTCCAAAAGTAAAGATAAAACTAAATAACATTAGTTTATAGAATTTAAAATACAAATAACAATTAGGTAACATAGCCATAGGCATATTTAACTTTTCGATGTAAAACATAAATATTTAACACTATTTTGGTACGGATTTTGCAGCTTTTGTAGTAATTTTATATCTTATAAGAAGCGTTTTATGAAGAACATCTACTTTTTATTAATGTTTATCGTTTTTCTTTGTCTGCCAATTCAAAATGGATTTGCACAAGGAAATCCTCCTCCTGAGCCTACTCAACTAAATATTGAAGGGCTTTCGGTTTATCCTAACCCTGTAGATGGTAACGCCTCCACTATATACATTATTAGCAAGGATAAAATTGCTCTTAAGAAAGTTGCAATATATAATGTTCTAGGTAAGCAAATAAAGGCCACAGTGTCTACAAGAAAAGAGTTGGATATCTCATCTTTAAATTCTGGTGTTTATATTCTTAAAATAACTCAAGGCTCAATTAGCGAAACACGAAAATTAGTCATACGGTAATTTAGGATACATACAAAACCACATAAAAATATTTAGAGCGTTGCATAAAGCAATGCTCTTTTATTTTATATAATTTTGCCGTTATCGCTTTATGATAGACACTGCTTCCATATTTAGTATTGCTACGCCAATTGAATTTGAAGATACCGCTCTTAAAGTATTTAATTTTCAGTTTGAAAACAACAGCGTTTATCGCTCATTTTGCGACTTGCTATATAAGCATCCTAGCGATGTAAAAACTATTAGCGATATACCTTTTTTACCTATTGAGTTTTTTAAATCCCGTAAGGTAATTAATAAAAACTTCAAAGCTGAGACTGTGTTTACCAGTTCTGGCACTACTGGCTCCGTCACAAGCAAACATTATGTTTCTATTTTAAAAATCTACCAAGATAGCTATACCAAAGGGTTTTCTGAATTTTACGGTAATATTGAGGATTATGTGGTTTTAGCATTGCTCCCTTCTTATTTGGAACGTGAAGGTTCGTCCTTAATCTATATGGTGAATGATTTAATTGCCCAATCAAAATCTCCTAAAAGTGGATTTTATTTAAACAACCTTTCAGATTTAAAAAATAAACTTGTTCAACTGGATAAATCTGGTGCAAAAGTATTGCTGATCGGAGTTTCTTTTGCTTTATTGGACTTAATCGAACAACATACTTTTCACCTGAAAAACACTATAGTGATGGAAACTGGTGGCATGAAGGGACGACGTAAGGAACTTATTCGTAGCGAATTACATAACATACTAAAAAAAGGTTTTGGCGTTAAGACAATCCATAGTGAATATGGTATGACGGAATTATTAAGTCAAGCGTATTCAAATGGGGATGGCATTTTTAATTGTCCACCATGGATGAAAGTGTTAACCCGTGACACAGAAGATCCTTTAACGCTTCTTGATTCTGGCAAAGCCGGAGGTATTAACATCATAGATTTGGCGAATGTAAACTCATGTTCATTTATTGCTACTCAAGATTTAGGACGGGTGTATGATGATAACTCATTTGAAGTTATCGGACGTTTTGACCACTCTGACATAAGAGGATGTAATTTGATGGTACTTTAACCTCTTATAAGCCCATTTTAAATAATTAAAAAGAAATTTTAATTTCATATTTAATGATGACATTTTATGATTAGCGCGATGCTGTAGTATAAAATTAAAACATCAAAATTTATGAAAACTCTTAAAACTATTTTTCTTCTAGTATCTGTATTAACTTTATCTTGTTCTGAAAATGACGGTTCTGAAGATGAACAGCAATCAACTCAAGGATCGATTTCTATTGCTTTTACAAATGGTGGAGGCTTTGCTATGGAAAATATAGTTGCTACAATTTCCAACTACTACGAAACTAGCCAAACACTATCAATCAATATTACTGCCGATACTGAAGGTCCTAGCGGAGGCAAGCTAACTTTAACGGTAGTCGATAATGACACTACTTTTCAGGCACTAGTTAATGGTACTAAATTCCCAATAGGAGACACCTCTAAGTCTTTTTATGCTACTCTTAGATATGTAGACAACAGTTCCACTTTTACAGGAATATCGGGTTCTCTTGACATAAGCACAATTGAAGATAATTTGAATGGGGATGCAGATAAATTAAGGCTAAATGCCGTATTTAGCAGCTTTGATGGCAGTGTGATAATGAACTCAACAATTTCTGACTTGATTTTAGATTGTTTTGAATGTGCAGGTTAAGCAACTTATCACCGTACTATTGTAAGCTACTTTAAGAATTACGGACTTAACTCTAAAGTTGAAGATATGAAACAACTAATAGCGGTCTTTTTTATAATGCTCAGTACAGGCCTATTTTCCCAAACAGTTGATTACAATACCAAGAAAGGGTTTGCCGCAAATGGTTATGATGTTGTAGCATATTTTGATAATATAGCAGAGGAAGGTAACAAGAAATTTAAAACCACTTTTGACGGTGTTAATTACAAATTTTCTTCAGAAGAAAACCTAAATACCTTTTTAAAAGATCCGACAACATATGTGCCGCAGTATGGCGGTTATTGCGCTTACGCAGTTGCGCTAAAAAACACCAAAGTTTCCATAAATCCGAAGTCGTTTTTAATTAGAGACGGAAAACTGTATTTATTTTATAACGCTTGGGGCACGAATACATTAGAGTTGTGGATTAAAGAAAACCAAAGTGAGTTAATTGAAATGGCCAATGAAAACTGGGAAACGATTAAATTTAAAAAATAACTTGGTTTTTGTAAGTAGTTGGAACAAATTTCGACAAAACAAAAGCTAAGAATAAAGAAAGATTATTTTAGTAAGTTGGTTAGTTTAGAAAGCCCAATCTCTTGATTGGGCTTTTGTTTATTTTACGGTTAAAACAAAGTAGTTTTTCTTGCCGCGTTGCAGTAGTACAAACTTGTTGTTGATTAAATCTGCATCGGTAATTTTATAATCTTCCTTTACCTTTTCCTTGTTTACTGAAATAGCATTTTCCTTCAAGGCACGTCGCGCCTCTCCGTTTGACTTTAAAAAACTGGTTTTTGCTGCCAATGCACCGATCATATCTAGCCCTGATGTAATTTCAGACCTATCAACTTCCGCTTGCGGTACACCTTCAAAAACATCCAAAAACGTATTTTCATCAAGCTGTTTCAAGTCGTCACTTGTAGATTTTCCAAATAGAATATTGCTAGCTTTTATTGCATTATCTAAATCTTCTTTTGAATGCACCATAGTGGTAATCTCTTCTGCTAAACGCTTTTGTAATATTCTTAAGTGAGGTGCTTTCGTATGTTCTTCTATAAGACTTTTGATTTCATCCTCTCCTAAAAACGTAAATATTTTAATATACTTTTCAGCATCTTCATCACTAGAGTTTAACCAATATTGATAGAATTTATATGGCGACGTACGGTTAGCATCCAGCCATACGTTTCCACCTTCAGATTTTCCAAATTTTGAACCATCAGACTTCGTAATTAAAGGACACGTGATAGCAAAGCCTTTGCCTCCCCCAATACGTCGAATCAACTCAGTTCCCGTGGTAATATTTCCCCATTGGTCGCTTCCACCCATTTGAATGGTACAGTCGTTTTCTTTGTACAAGTGCAAAAAGTCATAACCTTGCACCAATTGGTATGTAAACTCTGTAAAGCTCATCCCTTCCGAGTCGTCTGAAGAAATTCTGTTTTTCACAGAATCCTTTGCCATCATATAATTTACAGTAATGTGCTTACCCACGTCTCGAATAAATTCCAAAAATGAAAACGTCTTCATCCAGTCGTAGTTATTCACCAAAACGGCTGCATTCTCCGCATCACTTTCAAAATCTAAAAAATGAGCTAGTTGTGTTTTTATAGCCTCTTGGTTATGGCGTAGTGTTTTTTCATCCAACAAATTACGCTCGCTTGATTTTCCAGACGGATCACCAATCATACCCGTAGCACCACCAACTAGGGCAACTGGTTTGTGCCCACAACGTTGATAATGTGCCAATAGCATAATTGGCACCAAGTTTCCTATATGCAAAGAATCTGCCGTGGGGTCAAAACCTACATACGCACTTCTCATGCCCTCCATCAAATGTTCTTCTGCCCCGGGCATTACGGTGTGTATCATACCTCTCCATGTTAATTCTTCAACAAAATTCTTAGCCATTTTATTCAATTTTAGAAAACTAGCGCAAATATAAAAATACATGCAGACATAGGCAGTGATTCTGAATAATTCTTTAATTTCGTTCTATGATTTTAGTAACAGGGGGAACAGGTTTAGTAGGCGCTCACTTATTGTATAAATTAGTTTCAGACAACGAAGCTGTTAGGGCAATTTACCGTACCGAACGTAAGCTTCAAAACGTTAAAAATGTTTTTTCCTGCTATGGTGAGACCGATTCAGCTTTATTTGACAAAATTGAATGGGTTAAGGCGGATATTCTAGATATTCCTTCATTAAACGAAGCATTAAACGAAATTGAATATGTGTATCATTGCGCCGCTTTTGTTTCTTTTGAACCTGATAAGTACCAATTTTTACGACAAATAAATATTGAAGGCACTGCCAACGTTGTAAATGTTTGTATTGCCAAAGGTGTAAAAAAAATGTGTTATGTAAGTTCCATAGCAACTGTTGGGAATCCTGTAAAAGAAGATGAAGTTATTACTGAAGAAACCCATTGGAATCCTGAAGACGACAATAGCGTTTATGCCATAACAAAATATGGTGCCGAAATGGAAGTATGGCGAGGCACCCAAGAAGGATTGGATGCTGTAATTGTTAATCCAGGCGTTATCCTTGGCGCGGGCATTTGGCGCTACGGCAGCGGCAACCTATTTAAAAAAATACATGATGGTATTAACTATTATACTTCTGGCAACATTGGTTTAGTATCTGTTACCGATGTTGTTAATATTATGATTAAGCTACTGAAAAGTGATATAAAAAATGAACGCTATATTTTAGTTGCTGAAAATTGGTCTTACAAATCGTTTTTACAAACTATGGCTAGGGCTCTTCATGTTAAACTTCCAAAAAAATTAGCAAAACCTTGGATATTGAAAATTGGATGGCGATTGGATTGGTTAAAACGACAAATTACGGGAAAACGTAGAAAATTAACGAAGCAACTTACCAAATCCTTAACTACCAAAACAAATTACAGTAACAAGAAAATAACAAAAGCTTTAAACTATAAGTTTGAGCCTGTAGAATTAGTTATTTCGGAGATTGCAGATCAGTATCTGAAACAGGTTCAATAAGTTCAAGTTGCTCCAAATCTGCTTCATCTTCAAGTTCTATTGCTTCAAGTTCACGTTTAATAGCCTTTAAGGAATCTGCCTTCTTTTTTTCTTCTCGTTCTTTATCTAGAATTTCCGTGTAATGTGTTTTTAGTTTTGAAAGACTGTCTTTCACCTTTTGATAAATTTCAGCATAGTCATCCATATAATAGGCATAATAAGCATTGCTTTCAGCAAACTGCGCGCTATCAATGTTATACTTCTTATAGATATAGCCTTCTGGATTAACTTTAGCACTATCTAAAACTTTCTTATCCCTTCCTGTAACTGCACCAATATACTTTAAGTCCAATAAAATATGAACCATTTCCTCCTTTGGGATAAGGTTTTTGGGCTTTTTAGGCTTATTGTATTTGTAGCAGGAAGAGAGCCCTAACAGCAGACACAACAAAAATAGTACTATCGCTTTTTTATACATTACCTGTTAAATGTTAAACGTTTTGCAGCTTTAACTTCTGAAAACTTAAAATTATGGTACACCAAACTACCATTTAAAATGGTATGTGTAATTCTTGATTTAAATGTAGTCCCTTCAAAAGGCGACCATCCACATTTATACAAAATATTGTCCTTTTTAACCGTCCATGGATTGTTTAAATCTACCAATACCAAATCTGCATAATACCCTTCCTTAATATAACCTCTGCGTTCAACTTGAAACAAAATAGCTGGATTATGGCACATTTTTTCAACTATTTTCTCAATCGAAATTTTACCTTCATGATGCTTTTCCAACATGGCAGGTAATGCATGTTGCACTAATGGTCCACCCGATGGTGCTTTAGTATAAACGTTTTTCTTCTCTTCAATAGTATGCGGTGCATGGTCTGTAGCAATTACATCAATCCTATCATCCAAAAGCGCTTCCCAAAGCTGTTCTCTGTCGGTTTTTGTTTTTACAGCGGGATTCCATTTTATATTCGTTCCTTTTGTTTTATAATCTTCATCTGAAAACCATAAATGATGGATACATACTTCGGCTGTTATTTTTTTATCTTTTAACGGAATTTTGTTAGTGAATAAGTTGGTTTCTTTTCCAGTAGAAAGGTGGAATACATGTAGCCTCGCTCCTGTTTTTTTTGCCAATGCTATGGCAGTTGAAGAGGATAAATAGCACGCTTCTTCACTTCTAATTATGGGGTGTTTTTCAATAGGAATATCATCTCCAAATTTCTCAATGTGTGCTTTTAGGTTCTTTCTAATAGTAGCTTCATCCTCACAATGTACTGAGATTACCATATTAGTGTTTTGGAATATTTTCTCCAAAACTTTTGGATCGTCAACCAGCATATTCCCTGTCGAAGAGCCTAAAAACAACTTTAAGCCAGCAACAGACGTTTCATCTACTTTAAGTATTTCATCCAGGTTATCATTGGTACCACCAAACATAAACGAATAATTCGCTGAGGATGTTTTTGCAGCTATTTCAAATTTTTCCTCAAGCTTTTCAACTGTTGTGGTTTGCGGATTTGTATTTGGCATTTCTATAAAAGAGGTAATCCCTCCAGCCAAAGCTGCCCTAGATTCTGTTTCAATAGTAGCTTTGTGCGTTAAACCAGGTTCTCTAAAATGCACTTGGTCATCAATGGCTCCTGGTAAAACATATTTCCCTTCAGCATCAATGATGGCAACATCTGCCGATTTTGCACTGATGGATGTATCAATCTGCTTTATAAATTCGCCTTCAATTAATATGTCTCCACTAAAAACTTTGCCTTCATTAACAATATTGGCATTCTTTATAAGTGTTCTTTTCAATTTCATTATAAATCTTTTCGTTTAAACAAACTTTTAAATTTCATTGAGATAACTCCAAAAACCGCTTCAGAAATAATCCCTGAACTCAATTTAGACTCTCCTCTGGTTCTATCAGTAAAAATAACAGGAACTTCTACGATTTTAAATTTTTTGAGATAGGTCTTAAACTTCATTTCAATTTGAAATGCATATCCTATAAATTTAATTTTACGTAAATCTAGTGCCTCCAATACTTTACGCTTATAACAAACAAAACCTGCGGTAGTGTCATTAATGTTCATTCCTGTAATAAAGCGTACATATTTTGATGCCAAATACGACATCAACACTCTACTCATTGGCCAATTAACAACGTTAACACCTGTAATGTAACGCGAACCGATAGCCACATCCGCACCACCTTCGGCACAAGCTTTATAGAGTTTTTTCAAATCTCTTGGGTCATGAGAAAAATCAGCATCCATTTCAAAAATATACTCGTATTTTCTAACCAAACTCCATTTAAAACCTAAAATATAAGCCGTACCCAAACCTGCTTTTTCTTTGCGCTGTTTTAAGTGCAATCTACCTGAAAAAACACCCTGAAGCTCTTTTACCTTATCGGAAGTGCCGTCTGGAGAATTGTCATCTACAACAAGAATGTGTATATCTTTAGATTCTGAAAATACAGCTCTTATGATAAGCTCTATATTCTCAATCTCGTTATACGTTGGAATGATTACAACAGCGTCCTTCATCTAAAATAATATCAAAGACAAATGTACATTTTTAAGATATTCTTTTTTTTAAAAATTTCGTAATAATTCCTTTCTTCTTTAAAATTTATGATAATTTTAACCCATGCTTCGAGAAGTACCTTCCCATACATTATACACACTTTTGCTACTAAGTTGTTTGGCAACAATTGCCATCGCTAAAAGTATAGCTCCAAGGCGCTTTAATGAGTTCATTATGGTAATTTCTAACTCAAGATATCTTAAGATTTATGGTAAGGATCAAAAGTTTTTAGATTATTACGATGGCCTACTGTTTATAAACCTTATCATATCTGGCGCAATATTTAGTGTAATTTGTATTGAAAACTTAACAAATTCAATAGAATCCAACATCACATTACTCGTTAAACTCGTTGTTGGTATTGGTATTTTTATGCTTGCAAAAGTACTGCTAGAGCGTTTAATTGCTAGTCTTTTTGAAATTGATGAGATTATAGATAATTATCTTTTTCAAAAGATTAGTTATAAAAATTATTTAGGCATTTTACTTCTGCCAATTAATGCGATTTTAATATTTAGTATAGCTCCAACAAAAACATTACTTTATAGTATTCTTGGATTACTTTTTGTAGTGAATATCAGTGGTTTATTTACCTCATTTAAAATGTATCAAAATGAAATTAAAAATAACTTTTTCTATTTTATTTTGTATCTTTGCGCTCTCGAAATCGCACCCTATGTAGTTATTTACGCGATTTTTAGTGCTTAATTAAACTATTTTGCGCCTATGAAAGTGAAGACCATTTTAGTATCTCAGCCAGAACCTAAAATTGAAAATTCTCCTTACTTTGACCTTCAGGAGAAAAAGAAAGTTAAAATAGATTTTAGACCTTTTATTCATGTAGAAGGTGTTCCAGCTAAAGAAATAAGACACCAAAAAATTGATTTGAACAATTACACTGCTATAATTCTTACAAGTAGAAATGCGGTGGACCATTTTTTTAGAGTGGCCGAAGAAATGCGTTTTAAGGTGCCTGACAGTATGAAATATTTCTGTCAATCTGAAGCGGTAGCCTACTATCTTCAAAAATATGTTGTGTATAGAAAGCGTAAGATATATGTTGGAAAACGTACGTTCTCTGAATTATCACCTTTGATCAAAAAATATAAGGATGAGAAATTTTTGCTACCGAATACAGATAAAGTAAAACCAGCAGTTCCTGAGACATTAGATGCTCTAGGTGTAGATTGGAAACAGGCTACATTCTATAAAACGGTTGTAAGTGATTTATCAGATTTGGCTAACGTATATTATGATGTTTTGGTATTTTTTAGTCCATCTGGAATTGAATCTTTATTTCAAAACTTTCCAGATTTTCAACAAAACAATACACGTATAGCGGTATTTGGAAACACAACCATAAAAGCTGTTAAAGAAAAAGGATTACGTGTTGATATTGCAGCTCCAACTCCTGAAACACCTTCAATGACCATGGCTCTGGAAAAGTATATTGACCAGGTTAACAAAGGAAAATAATACTTATAGTAAATCATAAAAAAAGCGTTTTCAAAAAATTGAAAACGCTTTTTTGTTTTTAAAAGGCGTACCGTTGTGGGCCGCCACGTCTTATTTCTTCAGTACAGTGGGCCTCAAACTTTTTAAAGTTCTCTCTAAATGCATTAGTTAACTTAAATGCCATTGTATAATAGGCTTTATCATCATTCCATGTTTGTCGAGGACTTAATACACTTGTTGGCACACCTGGACAAGTTCTTGGTTGCGCCACACCAAATACTGAGTGAATGTGATAATCATCGTAGTTATATAAGCCTAAATCTCCATTTAACACTGCATTAATCATAGCGCGCGTGTATTTTAATTCCATACGTTTACCAACACCGTAAGGACCTCCAGTCCAACCAGTGTTTATCAACCAAACATTTACCCCAGCTTCAATCATTTTTTTGCTTAACATTTCAGCGTATTTCGCGGGATGCAGTGGCATAAACGGGGCACCAAAACATGCAGAAAACGAGGGCTGTGGCTCTTTAACACCAGCCTCGGTACCAGCTACTTTTGCAGTGTAACCCGATATAAAATGATATGCAGCCTGACTTGGTGTTAATTTAGAAATTGGTGGAATAACCCCAAAAGCATCGGCCGTTAAAAAGAATATGTTTTTTGGATTCTCACCTACCGATGGCACCATAATATTTTCAATATGATGAATTGGGTAACTTACCCTAGTGTTTTGTGTTATTGTAGTATCATCAAAATCTACAACACCGTTATCATCCAAAATTACATTTTCAAGAATAGCCCCTTTTTTTATAGCATCATAAATTTCTTGCTCTTTCTCTTTGGATAGGCTTATCACTTTTGCATAACAACCACCTTCAAAATTAAAAACAGAATTCTCGTTTGTCCATCCGTGTTCATCATCACCAATCAAACTTCTATTAGGGTCTGTAGAAAGTGTTGTTTTACCAGTACCTGATAACCCGAAGAAAATTGCAGTATCACCTTCTTTCCCTACATTGGCACTGCAATGCATAGGCAAAGTGTTTTTTTCAACGGGTAATATAAAATTCAAGGCAGAAAAAATACCTTTTTTAATTTCACCAGTATACCCAGTACCACCGACTAGAGCTATTTTTTTTGTAAAATTTAAAATTGCAAAATTGTGTTGTCTTGTTTTGTCAACTTTAGGATTCGCCATAAACCCAGGGGCGTTTATAACAGTCCATTCTGCTTCAAAGCCTTCCAGTTCCTCCAATGTTGGTCTTAAAAACATGTTGTAAGCAAACATATTACTCCAAGGATACTCGTTAATTACACGAATATTTGTTTTGTAGTTTTTATCGGCACAGGCATAACAATCCCTAACAAAAACTTCTTTTTCAGATAAGTATGCCACTACTTTGTCATAAAGTTTATCAAAATCTTCAGGTGCAAAAGGTATATTTATGTCACCCCACCAAATTTTGTCCTCAGTAATAGTATCTTTTACAATGAATCTATCTTTTGGAGAGCGGCCAGTAAATTCTCCAGTATTTACTGCTAAAGCCCCAGAGAACGTCTCAACACCTTGCCCTTTCTCAATAGTTATGCGATGTAAATCTTCAGGGGATAGTTGGTAATGCATTTTCGCATTTTTAATACCGTAATCTTCTAATGAAATCTGCTGTGTGGACGAATTATGGTTCATCATTTTTTATCTGATAAAATAATTATTATGCAAAACTATGATATTATTTTTAACTAAAAATATAAAATTCGTATTTTTAATACTTTAATTTTACGAAATTAATAATTAAAACCACCCAAGACGCAATTAAAAACAATCCGCCAATGGGAGTGACAAAACCAATAGATTTAAAATTGAAGTTTGTTAAGGTATTTGTTGCTAAGCCATAAATAGAACCAGAAAACAAAACAACACCAATAAGAACTGAGTAAAATATGACAGTTTTATATCCAGAAGTCACCACAGTAGTACTTCCTATAAATAATAAAAAAAGTGCATGATACATTTGATAACGTACACCCGTCTCAAAAGTTTGTAACTGTTCTGGAGATAAATGGGCTTTTAAACCATGTGCGCCAAAAGCACCTAGTACAATAGCCAAAACACCTAATATAGCTCCAGTAATCAAAATAATTTTATGCATCTTTTACAATTTAATTGTTCAACAAATTTAGGCAACAAATCACAAATATGCGAAAGATTTTAGTTATCGGTTCCGGTAAATCCACATCTTATCTATTAAAATATTTACTAGATAAATCTACTTCAGAAAATCTATTTATAACAGTTGGAGATATCAATATAAGCAGCGCACAAAGTATTCTTAAAAATCATACTAATTCAAATGTTATACAACTCGATGTTTTCAATGATAAAGAACGCTCAAACGCCATCAAGAATGCCGATATTGTTATTTCAATGCTGCCAGCCCGTTTTCATGGTACGGTAGCAAAAGATTGCATTCTCCACAATAAACATATGGTTACGGCATCGTACGTTAGTCCAGAAATGAAAGCTCTAGAAGGCAAAGCTAAATCCAAAGGCATCATTCTCATGAACGAGATTGGTGTAGATCCTGGCATTGACCATATGAGCGCCATGCAGGTTTTAGATAAGATTAGGGATAAAGGTGGCAACATTATTTTGTTTGAGTCTTTTACTGGCGGATTGGTTGCTCCTGAAAGTGACAACAACCTATGGAACTACAAATTTACATGGAACCCGAGAAATGTGGTTACCGCAGGACAAGGAGGTACCGCAAAGTTCATACAAGAAAACAGCTATAAATACATCCCTTATCACCGTTTGTTTAGGCGCACCGAATTTTTAGATATTGAGGGTTTTGGCAGGTTTGAGGCATATGCAAATCGTGATTCGTTAAAATATCAAAATGCATATGGGTTAAGCAATGTTAGAACTTTGTATCGAGGTACAATGCGTCGCGTGGGTTTCAGTCGTGCTTGGAATATTTTTGTCACTTTAGGAATGACGGATGATAGTTTCACGATAGAGGACAGCGAAAACATGAGCTATCGTGATTTTACAAACGCCTTTCTACCATACAGCCATAAAGATTCGGTTGAGTTAAAACTAAGGCATGAATTAAAAATAGATCAGGATGATGTTGTTTGGGATAAACTTGTAGAACTAGATATTTTCAATCCGGATAAAAAGGTGGTACTTAAAAATGCCACACCAGCTCAAATACTACAAAAAATACTTATGGACAGTTGGACTTTGAGTAAAGACGACAAGGACATGATTGTGATGTACCATAAATTTGGCTACGAACTGAATGGAAAAAAATATCAACTAGACGCAAATATGGTGGTTATTGGCGAAGATCAACGGTACACTGCAATGGCAAAAACTGTCGGGCTACCAGTTGCTATAGCTACCCTAGCTATTCTCAATGGCAAAATCACTAGTGCTGGGGTTCAAATCCCTATTACAAAAGAAATTTATGAACCTATTCTCCAGGAATTGCAGCAGTTTGGGATTTTGTTTAAGGAAAAAGAAGTACCGTATTTGGGGTATAACCCGTTAAACAATTAGGATAATGGGTGTTACCTGCGAGGGGTCAGGCTTTTACTATTAGCTCCTCCTACGTCAGGAGCTCCAATATTTAGCCTGCACTGAGCACAGTCGAAGTGTTCAGTCCTTAACGCACTCATCTGCCTAAAACAGCTACCAGCCCTAGTTAATATACACTTCTATGTTTGTTAAATTTTAAATAGCACACATATCAAAAAAATGTTCCTAATTGCAATCAAATTATTACTTTTACCTTCTAAACTATAATACCAATGGCAAAAAAGAAACAAACTGAGATTGATGGCATCGACAAAAAAATACTGCGCACCTTAATGGAAGATGCCCGAACACCAATCCTTGAAATCGCAAGAAATGTTGGTATTTCTGGAGCTGCTATTCATCAACGTCTTCGTAAACTAGAAAAATCTGGACTTCTGGCTGGATCAAAATTTGTGGTAAATCCTGAAGTTTTAGGTTTTGATACCATGGCATTTGTAGGTGTATATTTTGATAAAGCTGCGGATGCGCCACTAATTATAAAACTCCTAAAACGAGTGCCAGAAGTATTGGAATGCCACTATACTACGGGAAACTGGAATGTTTTCCTTAAGGTTATCTGTAAAAGCAATGACCACTTAATGGAAGTGTTGAACACCATTCAAGAAATAAACGGTGTATCTCGAACAGAGACTTTTATTTCTTTATCCCAATTAATACAGCGCCAAGTTAAAATCTAACAAAAATCATAAAATAGGCACAATAATTGCGCAACCTTTGCAATAGAATTACATCTAGCATGTAATTGTTTACATTACACTTTAAACTAGACTTTTATGAAAAAACTATTCGTTGTTACAATTTTGGCATTATTAATCTCTAATATTTCATTTGCACAAGAAGACAATAACAGCATTGATTTAAACGACACTTCAACCAACTTCAATGAAATCAAGCTTAACGGTCTTTTTTTAGTTTTAGGGGCATTCGAAGTTACTTATGAACGAACGCTTAATGAGGAATCCGGAGCAGGAGTTTCATTGTTTTTGCCTATTGATGACGATGTAAGCGATGAAATAAAATATTACGTATCTCCTTATTATAGATTTTATTTTGGAAAAAAGTATGCTGCAGGTTTTTATGTTGAAGGTTTTGGAATGCTTAACTCTACCGTAAGCTATGATATAGAATTTACTTCTGATAGTTTTATAGAAAAGAACGAAGCCAAAACTGATTTTGCCCTTGGTATAGGCATTGGTGGTAAATGGGTAACAAAAAGCGGTTTTGTTGGTGAATTAGGTTTTGGTGTTGGTAGAAACTTTTTTAACAATAATGATCTTGATTACGAAATTATTGGTAAAGGCGGTATTACTTTAGGTTATAGATTCTAAATCAACTTATATATCTACAAAACAAACCCTAACTAAAAAGTTAGGGTTATATATTTAATGAGATGACGAAATGAATTCAGCATGTCAATACATGCTCTATTTCATCTTCATTAGCCAATGGCGTACATCAACCTCTTTCTTAATAATATCCCTTAAATCCTCGATCTTTACGCGCTCTTGTTCCATAGTATCTCTATGACGAATAGTAACAGTGTTATCCTCTAAAGTATCATGATCTACAGTGATACAAAATGGTGTTCCGTTGGCATCTTGTCGTCTATAACGTCTACCAACCGCATCTTTTTCATCATAAATAATATTAAAATCCCATTTTAGGTCTTCAACAATTTTTCTAGCTATTTCTGGCAAACCATCTTTTTTAACTAATGGTAAAACGGCAGCCTTTACTGGGGCCAATACACTTGGTAACTTTAAAACTGTTCTAGTAGTACCGTTATCCAATGCTTCCTCTTGAAGTGAGTTTGAAAAAACAGCCAAAAACATTCTATCTAAACCAATAGAGGTTTCTAAAACATACGGTACGTAGCTTTTATTTTCTTCAGGATCAAAATATTGTAATTTTTTACCCGAGAATTTTTCATGCTGACTCAAATCAAAATCTGTTCTAGAATGGATACCCTCTAATTCTTTAAATCCAAATGGGAATTTAAATTCAATATCAGCCGCGGCATCTGCGTAATGCGCTAATTTTTCATGGTCATGAAAACGATAGTTATCTTCTCCCAGTCCTAAAGACAAATGCCATTTCAATCGGGTTTCTTTCCAATGCTCATACCATTCCGCCTGTGTTCCTGGTTTTATAAAAAACTGCATTTCCATTTGTTCAAACTCACGCATTCTAAAGATAAATTGTCTCGCAACAATCTCATTTCTGAAGGCTTTACCTGTTTGCGCAATACCAAATGGGATTTTTAAACGACTTGTTTTCTGCACATTTAAAAAATTCACAAAAATACCTTGTGCTGTTTCGGGTCGTAAGTACAAATCCATCGCATTATCCGCAGAAGCACCAAGCTTTGTCCCAAACATTAAATTGAACTGTTTTACATCTGTCCAATTTTTGCTTCCTGTCATTGGGTCTGCAATTTCCAACTCTTCTATTAAAGCCTTAACATCAGCCAAATCTTCATTTTCTAAAGATTTTGCCATACGGGACAACGTCTCATTAATCTTTTTTTGATATCCTAAAACACGCCTATTGGTTGTGATGAATTCTTCCTTATTAAAGGCTTCCCCAAAACGCTTTGCAGCTTTCTTTACCTCTTTTTCAATTTTGGTTTCAATCTTGGCGCAGTAATCTTCAATCAAAACATCGGCACGATAACGCTTTTTAGAATCCTTATTATCAATTAGCGGGTCGTTAAAGGCATCGACGTGTCCTGATGCTTTCCAAGTTGTTGGATGCATAAAGATTGCCGCATCAATACCTACAATATTTTCATTCATCTGTACCATGGCACGCCACCAGTAGTCACGAATGTTCTTTTTTAACTCTGCTCCGTTTTGGGCGTAGTCATAAACCGCGCTTAAACCATCATAAATTTCACTGCTCTGGAACACATATCCGTATTCCTTAGCATGCGAAATCACCTTCTTAAATGTATCGTCTTGATTTGCCATAGGTGCAAAAATATAAAACCGTAGTAAACTGTATAGCTAGTTTGAAAAAAATTAAGCTCATTAGCGTTATTTTTTTACTTAAGTTTACAAAGCAGCTATAATAAAATCTCTTTTGAAATCAGTCATCAACTTATTATTCCCGAAAGTTTGCTATGCATGCTCCAATTACCTATCGGATAACGAAGCCACAATTTGCATCAATTGCAGACATGATTTACCCGTTACCGAATTTCACTTTAACGATGACGACACCGTAAAAAAAGTACTAAGAGGTAGAGCAAAAATTGAACACGCCACGGCATTATTTCGTTTTGAAAAAAAAGGGCCTGTGCAACAACTCATCCACGGACTGAAATACAGAGGTTACGAACCTATTGGAGAACTTTTGGGAGATTGGTTGGGTGGTGAACTCAGTGAAGTTGAAGCTTACCAAACCATAGACATGGTAATTCCGGTACCAATGCATCCAAAGAAACTAAAGAAAAGAGGTTATAATCAGGTAGCAAAATTTGGACAACAGATAGCTAAGGCATTACATGCAGAATACGTGGACGACGTTTTAGTAAAAATCTCAAACACAAAATCTCAAACCACAAAAGGGCGCTTAGCACGGTGGAATAACAGCAATGAAATTTTCGCTGTAAAAAACATCATAAAAATTGAAAACAAGCATGTACTTTTAGTAGATGATATTATTACAACTGGCGCTACTTTAGAGGCATGTTCCTCAGCATTAAGTCAGGCAAAAGTTATAAAAATAAGTATTGCTACTATGGCAATAGCCTAAAAGTTTTATCGTTTATTTTTAAGGCAAATTTTATGTAGGTTTGCTTAAAATTTAATTAAGGCAATGCGCAATACGTTTTTAAATTTTCTTTTGGCACTAACCGTTGGCTGTATTTTTATCAATTGTGCCAACAGAGGCACACCTGAAGGTGGCGAAGAGGATGTGACACCTCCAGTAATTGTTAGCACTTCTCCAGAAAACTACTCCACCAATTTTAATGCGAAGGAAATAAGAATTGAGTTTGATGAATATATTAAAATTAAAAACCTACAAAAGCAATTAATTATTTCGCCTCCCATGAAAACCCAACCTGAAATTACGCCTTTGGGAGCCGCAAGTAAAACTATTAAAATAAAGATTTTTGACACACTGCCTCCTAATACTACGTATGCCTTTAACTTTGGGAATAGTATTGAGGACAATAACGAAGGCAATCCCTACACTTATTATCGTTACGTGTTTTCTACTGGAGATTTTATTGACTCTTTAACGGTTTCAGGAAATATTACGGATGCATTTAAACGTGAACCCGAAACCTTTGTTTCGGTAATGCTTTACGAAGTGGATTCTACTTTTACAGACTCTATTATTTATAAAGAAACTCCAAAATACATTACCAACACACTCGATAGTCTTACTACGTATACTATAGAAAATGCAAAGGCAGGCAAGTATTTATTGGTTGCATTAAAGGATAAAAACGGCGATAATATTTATCAGCAAAAGTCAGATCAAATTGCCTTTAAAAAGGAATTTATTACGCTCCCAACTGATAGTACCTATAGCCTAAGGTTGTTTAATGAAGTGGTAGATTTTAATCCTTCAAGACCTCAAATTGTAAATGGTGAAAAAATTATGATTGGGTATGAAGGAGATCCAGAAGGTGTAAGATTTTCGATGATTTCTGAAGTCCCAGAGGACTTTGAATATCGCATTTCTAAAAACAAAGAAACTGACACACTATATTATTGGTACAAACCTAAACTAGAAGTTGACTCGTTAATTTTGCATATTGAACACCCGCAAATAACTAAGGAATACACCGTAAGAATACGTGATAAAGAACGTGATTCCTTAATGCTTGAAGTTGAACCAAGCGGCACTATTGCTTATGATGCAGACTTCAAGATTTCTGGAAACATCCCCTTCACTAAATTTGATAAAACCAAAATTGAGTTGATTGACAAAGATTCATTGCCTGTTGAGTTTACTATAAAATCATACGACTCTTTATCCAACACTTATGCCTTAGATTTTAAAAAAACCGAGGACAGCGAATATAATATGACTGTTTTTCCTGAAGCTTTTACTGACTTTTTTGAAAACACTAATGACACACTCCAATATTCTTTAAGAACTAAAAAACAAGACAGTTACGGGAATTTACGCCTAAGAATTAATAATGCGGTTTACCCAATTATTGTTCAACTTACAGATAAAAGTGAAAATGTTAAGTATGAACAATATGCCACTGAGCAAAGAATATTTGACTTTTTAAACATTAGTCCTGGCAATTATTTAATTAAAGTAATTTTTGATGCCAACGGCAATAAGATTTACGACACAGGGAGCTACCTAAAAAAAATACAACCAGAAATCACCAAACATTCTGAAAAATCTATTGAAGTTAGAGCTGGATGGGATGATGAAACCAGCTTTACATTAAAAGATTAAACTCATCTCTGTCTTCCAAAAACTTAAGTGCGTTTCTGTATTTCCTAATATGATTCTTGGATAAGTTTACAATTTCAATAACTTCTTTATTCATCGGTATTTCAGATATTTTTTTACCTAAAACATCATAACAGGCAGAGCTCCCACAATATCCAATGTTGGCTCCATCAACGCCAATTCGGTTTACACCAATACTGTAGCTCATATTTTCAATAGCTCTTGCTTTCAATAACGCATCCCAAGCATCAATTCTTGGCACAGGCCAATTGGCAACGTACAGCAAAATATCATAATTTTCAGTGTTTCTTGCCCATACAGGAAAACGTAAATCATAACAAACTAAAGGACAAATTCTCCATCCTTCATAGTCCAAAATTAGCTTACTTTTCCCTGCGGTATAAACCTTGTGCTCCCCTGCTAAAGTGAAAGTGTGCCGTTTATCATAATATGATAATTTTCCAGATGGCTCTACAAACAAGAACCTATTAAAATAACTGCCATCTTCAGAGATCACTACACTTCCTGCAACAGCAGATTGCACTGTTTTTGCCATATCCTTTAACCAAGATACAGTAACTCCATCCATTGTTTCAGCCACACTTTTAGCATTCATGGTAAACCCAGATGTAAACATTTCTGGCAGAATAATAATATCTACCTCCTCTTTAATGCTTTTGATTTTCTCACCGAAGTTTAACCGATTTTGTTCTGGGTTTTCCCACACCAAATCGGTTTGTACTAAAGCTATTTTTAAGTCGTCTTTCATCTGCTTAAATTGTATTGTTTTTTATCTGTCAGATATTATATTTAAATAGAGTTTAAAATATCCGCAGCTTGTTTTAAAGTATCCTCTTTTTTAGCAAAACAAAATCGCAACAGCTTTTCATCAGAGCCATTAGAATTAAAAACAGATAATGGAATAGAGGCTATTTTTTGCTCAATAGTCCATCGTTTTGCTAAATCAACATCATATGCATCACTAATTTCGGAATAATCCAGTAATTGAAAATAGGTACCTTTAGCAGGTGTAAATTTGAATCTTGAATCTTTTATTAAATCTAAAAACAAGTCTCTTTTCCTCTGATAAACCTCAGGCAAACTCAGATAATGCTGAGGGTTTTTCATATAGTCTGCAATTCCTTTTTGTGTAGGATGATGTACGCAAAACACACTAAACTGATGTACTTTTAAAAACGCTTTCATAAGTTCATTTGGAGCACAACAATACCCTATTCGCCAACCAGTATTATGAAAGGTTTTACAAAATGATGCCACCACAAAACTCCTTATTTTTAAATCCGGATACATACATACACTTTGATGCTTCTCGCTATCAAAAACCATATGCTCATATACCTCATCACTTAAAACAATGATATTCGTATTTCTAGTAATTTCCTGTAATCTAACTAAATCTTCACCAGAAAAGACTGAGCCCGTTGGATTGTGAGGTGAATTAATGATAATCATTTTGGTTTTATGATTAACGCTCTCTTTCACTTCTTGCCAATCAACTTTAAAATTCTTGGATGCCTTCATTTGAATGGGAACCACTTTACCTCCATTAAGCTCCACCATTGGTTGATAGCTATCATAAGCTGGTTGAAATACTATAACCTCGTCCTCCTTACCTATAAAAGTTGTTATAATGGTGGCAATAGCCTGAGTAGCTCCAGCAGTTACTGTAATTTCTGATTCTGGATGATAACTTGCGTTATAAAGTGTAGCTGTTTTTTCAGCAATAGCTTCTCTTAATTCTAAATTCCCCTGCATTGGTGCGTAATGGTTATATCCAGAATTCATGGCTTTACTAACCAAATCGATAAGTTCTTGATCGCTATCAAAATCTGGGAAACCTTGGGATAAATTTATGGCACTATGCTTTGTTGCCAAAGCACTCATAACAGTAAAAATGGTAGTACCTACGTTGGGAATTTTAGAAGCATGTTGCATCCTTTAAAGATAAGAACTTATAAACAATCTTTACCATCTTAAAACACCTCATAAATCAAAATGTGCAATTGCCATGTCGCAAATTTTATCTCCGATTGCTAAACACGCTGTAGCTGCTGGTGAAGGCGCATTTAACACATGAATACTTTTGTTTTGGTAGGCGATCTCAAAATCTTCTTGCATCTCTCCATTCTCTTTAAGCAACATTGCTCTTACCCCTGACCTTCCAGGGACTATGTCTTCAGCAGTTAATGACGGTATCAAACGCTGCAATGTCTTTAAAAACATAGTTTTTGAAAATGCACGACGATATTCATTCACCGCAAACTTGGTATTATTTTTAAGCAAATTCCATATTCCTGAGTAAGTTAAAGCATCAACAGTATCCTTCAAATTAAAATCGGTTTTACCGTAACCCTCGCGTTTAAATGTTAATACTGCATTTGGCCCACACTCCACATCGCCATTTATCATCCTTGTAAAATGAACCCCAAGAAATGGAAACGCTGGATTTGGTACTGGATATATAAGATTTTTTACTTTTTCTTTTGCGCCTTCAGTAAGATTGTAATAATCTCCCCTAAAACCAACCACCCGTTGTTTAAGATTTATGTTATCTTTTTTTGCTAACCTGTCCGCTTGTAAACCACCACAGAAAATAACATATTTAGTATTATACTTTTGCTTTGAAGTTACTAAAACTGAAGTCTCAGACGAATGGTTCCAATTCATAGCTTCTGCTCCTAGCACAATTTTACTCTTGGGCTGTATCCCTAAAACCAAATTCGCCATGGTCTCCGTAGCGGATTTAAAGTCAATGATACCCGTACATGGCACCCAAATACCTCCAATACTTTTCACATAAGGCTCTATATCTTTAACCTGATCTGAGTTAATTTTCTCAATATCTTCTATTTTATTTTGAAGTCCGTTATTGAAAATCTTATCCAAATAAGGTAGTTCACTTTTATCAGTTGCAGCCACAACTTTTCCGCATACCTCATGAGCCACATTATACTGTTTAGCGAAAGACACCAATTGTTTTCTTCCGTCTGAGCATAATTTAGCTTTAAGCGATCCTGGTTTATAGTATAACCCTGAATGTATCACCCCTGAGTTATTGCCTGTTTGGTGTGCAGCTAAACTCTCCTCTTTCTCGATAAGAACCAGTTTTAAACGAGGGTATTTCTGTTGAATTTTATAGGCCGTAGCAGCACCAACAATACCACCGCCAACAATTGTTATATCATAAAAAAAAGAGTCCAAACACTTAGTTTTTTTGAACTCTTAAGATATTATATAATTTGAAGTAATCAAACCAGATTTACAGATAAATCTAGTTTCTATATTTACTTTAGCTTCTGTTTTGTCTTAGCAACGTTGGCATTTAATTTCTCTATTTTTTCTAACCACTTTTTTTCATCCTGAGGTGATAATTTGCCTTTGCTTTTTAGCTTCTCATACTTCTTTTGGGCATCCTTAAATTTCTTGGTGGCCTTGTCATAATTAGATTGAGCTTTCTCTTTTTGTCTTAATGCTTTTTCAGCCTTTTTTCGCTTTTTTTCAGCTTTTCTTTGTTCCTTTTCAGCTTTTTTCTGCTCTTTCTCTGCCTTTTCTATTCGCTTTTGTGTTGCTTCAGCTTCCGCTATGTTTTGTTGTTTCTTTTCAAATTCAGCTAAAATTTTTGCTTTTTCTTCCACGCTCAAAGTATTGGTAATATCCACACCTTCTTGGAAAATAAGTCCCTTTTTAACTTCATATACCTTGTCGTTAACTTTTATTTCTTGTGCGGACAATGACATTCCTATCGTTACAAATACTATCAATAATAAGAATCTAACTATATTTTTCATGGTTTACATACTTTGTCATTTAGACGCTATTTTTACTAAAAAGTCACTTTGTTGAATTCACTATTAATTGTTGATTTTAAGTTCTGCTTTTTTCAATTTCAGTTCTAGTTTGTTCAAGCGTTTTTCCCACTTTTTCTTTGCTTTAGGTGATAGTTCCCCTTTTTCCTTAATTGTACTATACTCTTTCTTTAAGCTTTCTAAATCCTCTTTAATCTTGAAAAATTCTTTCCTTGCCTCTTCACGCTTTTCGGTCTTTTCTTCAATCTGTTTTTGCTTTTGCTTAAGTGCTTTCTCCCTTTCTTGAAGTTTTTCTAACTCGCCTTTAATGCGCTCTTCCTGTTCTTCAGCTTCCTTTTCGGCTTTAAGCCTGCGCTCTAAAACAGCATTAATATACTCCTTTCTTGAGTCTGAAAGTTCAGCAGTAACATCTTTACCTTCTTTATAAAATTTATTCCCTTTTACTTTGTATACCTCCCCACTATCAGTAATTACACGTTCACTACTTCCGCATGAGGTAATACTAGCTATCCAAATTACTAGAATTATATATTTCAATTTCATAATTTTTGTATTTATAAATTTAACATCAAACTATTTCCATTTTCTTCAAAAGGAAACTTGCATTCATGTTCTTGCAAACACCTTCTTTCAATGTATAATCAAAAAACAGTTCATCATTGACGATTTCTGCATCAAAATAGTAGTTTTTAACGTCCTCTAGTTCTTTTTCAATGTCACATAAACTCAAATCGTGGGTTGCTATAATCCCCGTAGCATTGGATGCCACAAGTTTTTCAACAAACTTTTTAGAACCGATAGCTTTGTCAGTACTGTTTGTACCTTTCAGGATTTCATCCAACACAATAAAGTATGGTGTTTCTTTTATTGTATCAACTATAAATTTTAATCGTGTTAACTCTGAAAAGAAATACGAACTATCATCAGTTAAGGAATCTGATGTACGCATACTGGTAATTAGTTTTATTGGACTGTAAACACTTGACTTAGCACACACAGGCAAACCTACATTAGCCATTACTATATGCAGCGAAATAGTTCTTAAAAACGTACTTTTCCCAGCCATATTTGCACCCGTAACAATAAAAAATTGCTCTTTATCAATAACTACATCACTATCCACCCTTTTATCTTTATTTAAAAGTGGATGCCCAAGACCTTCTGCTTTAATAATATGTTCATCTTTACTAATTAATGGAAATACATATTCGGGGTGGTTGAATGAGAAATTGCCTAAACTGTTGTAGGCATCAAAGAACGATACAACCTCGAACCAATCAGAAACCTTGGTATTGTATTGCTCAATCCATTGCTCAATTCTGTAACTATTTTTTATATCGGTTAAGAAGAAACCGTTTCCAAAAATGGCTCCTATAATATTATTCCTATTATCCAATGCATCTAAGGATCTTGATAGCTTTTTAAAAATTAATGAGGCCTTATCTTTTTCCGTTTGAATTTGATGTTGCTTTTGTTTCAACAATTCCGACTGAAACGTTTCGTTTTCAATCATATCCAATAATACAGCATACTGACGAAATGTATCCTTTACTTTATCAGCATTGGAAGAAAGCTGGTTGATTTTCTTGACGTATATTCCCGTGAGCCCCAAACCTAAAAACAACCAATACAGTAAAACACTTTGGTTAGCAATAACGTCTGAAATGATACCTATAAAAATAGCTATGGAACATAAACTAAATGCCAATGGCAACCATTGCATGAGATTTGGCAAAAACGATTTGTAAGTTCCCAACCAATTGACAATCGCTGTTGCAGGAGTTTCTACAGTAACCAATCTTGCATTAGCTCCATAAAACTGTCGCCATTTTGGTTTAGAAGCCAATTCTTTAATAGCTTCCTGCCGAAGCTTTACATCCTTAGTTTCATTTGCTTTTAAAGCATCAGCTAATTGCTTTTTCCCTTCATTAATATGTGTTCGATTAATAAATTGAAAGAAGGAACCACGACCGAATAAATCAATATCCAGACTGTAAAAATGCTTAGGATCTTGAAATTCCAATCCTTGATCTCTATTGTGAAAATTTCCTGAAGCTATGGCAAGCTCATCTTGATTTATTTTAATTAAAGCATCATAAAAGGCCTTTTGATGCTTTACATCGCTATGTTTTGAAAGTAAATACACAAAAAGACCAATACCGATAGCAGCTAGTAATACTGCTACTTGCCAAAAATTGAAATAAAAATAAATTCCGAAAGCGACTACTAAAAACACCAATACACGCAAAATGCTTAATGTTGTCATTCGCTTATATAGTGCTTTTGATTTTAGCTCGTAGCTTTCAAGATGTTCTTTATAATATGCTTTAGGGTTTGAATTTATCATTACGCAATTAAAAATGTAAATAAACAAAAAAGCCCTGAAATGACTTCAGAGCTTTTGTAGTTATAATGTTTTGTCTTAATCTCTTCCAAACACTTGAAATGCCCAGTATAATAGATTTGCTAATGCACCAATAGCAGCTACCAAATACGTTCTGGCAGCCCACTTTAAAGCGTCTTCAGATCCTTTGTATTCATCTGGAGTAACCACATTTTTATTCTTCAACCAAGCTAATGCTCTATTACTGGCATCGTACTCTACTGGCAAGGTAATGAAGCTGAACAATGTCGCAGCTCCCATCATTACTAAACCAGCTACCGCAACCCACCAACCTAAACCTAAGCCAGCGGCACCGCCTAAAATTAATCCACCAATAATCAACCATTGCGACATGCCAGAAGTTACGCTAACCACAGGGACTAAAGTAGAACGCATTTGCAACCAACTGTAAGCTTGCGCGTGCTGTACCGCATGACCAACTTCATGAGCCGCAACTGCAGCAGCAGCAGCATTACGCTGATTATAGACCGCTTCACTTAAATTAACCGTTTTATTCTTTGGGTTGTAATGGTCTGTTAACTTTCCGGGTGTGGAGATAATTTCAACGTCATAAATACCATGGTCTGACAACATTTTTTGAGCTACCTCAGCACCACTCATTCCATTTCTCAAGTGCACTTTTGAATACTTTGCGAACTTTCGCTTTAAAGTATTACTTACCGCCCAACTAGCGAGCATTACTGCACCAATTAATATATAATATCCAAACATAATTTCATTTTTTAATTTACAATAAATATAGCAATAATTACGCCAATTCTAACCCATGAAATTTTGTCAGATTCACTTGCTTACACAGTTTCAAATTCTAAATCAAAAGCCTCGGCAATTTCTTTATATACTATTTTACCATTAACGATGTTGAGTCCCTTTGCAAGAGATTTGTTTTTCTTGCATGCCTTTTTCCATCCCATATCAGCCAGTTTAATAACATAAGGCAATGTAACATTAGTTAGCCCCATAGTAGAAGTATATGGTACAGCTCCAGGCATATTGGCCACACAATAATGTACTACTTCGTCAATGATATAAGTAGGGTCTTGATGCGTTGTAGGTTTAGTAGTTTCAAAACAACCACCCTGATCTACTGCAACATCCACCATTACTGCTCCATGACGCATATCTTTTAGCATATCTTTTGTAATCAATTTAGGTGCTTTTGCTCCTTTAATCAATACACCACCAATAATCAAATCAGAATCCTTGATATGCTTTCTAATGTTATATTCACTTGAAAACTCGCTAATCACATTATTTGGCATAGTTTCACTTACATGGCGCAACGCTTTCATATTGATATCTAAAATAAATACATTTGCCCCCAATCCTGAAGCCATTCTTGCTGCTTGAACCCCCACAACACCAGCTCCTAAAATCAATACTTTTGCAGGTGGTACACCCGGTATACCTCCCAATAAAATACCTCTACCTTGAATTGGTTTTTCCAGATATTTAGCACCTTGTTGGACTGACATACGACCCGCAACTTCAGACATGGGGATTAATAATGGTAAAGACCCGTCTTTGTCCTCCACAGTTTCGTATGCGATACATACAGCCTTACTCTCAATCATAGCCTGGGTTAACACTTCGCTAGATGCAAAATGAAAATAGGTAAACACAACCTGATCTTCCTTTATTAAACTATATTCTGGCTCAATAGGCTCTTTTACCTTCACTATCAT
The DNA here is from genome assembly GCF_004310325.1 of Hyunsoonleella flava. Classification (GTDB taxonomy): domain Bacteria; phylum Bacteroidota; class Bacteroidia; order Flavobacteriales; family Flavobacteriaceae; genus Jejuia; species Jejuia flava. The sequence continues at coordinate 17,274 of NZ_SIRT01000018.1, read as the reverse complement.
ATCTGCGATATCATAAATCTCCTCGATAGTGTCAAGAATGGTTGCACCTGCCTTAATGTAGTCTTCATCTAAGAAGCCACTGTTATGGCCAGCGTCTTTTTGAATGTATACAGTGTGATTTCTTTTTGTTAATTCGAAAACACCAGAAGGCGTCATTCCAACGCGGTTTTCGTTGTTTTTAATTTCAATAGGAACACCAATTTTCATCTTTCAATTTTTAAGTTAAATTACAATTATGGTTAAGAAACGAAATACGAGTACAATATTAAGATATTGAATTGAAAATAAACAGAGAATTGTTATTTTTTTTGAATTTTCAATATCGATTTTAACAATATGCTAGGAATTACATAAAACATTTCAGCTTAACAGAGTTTTCGTTGTATTATTCGTTATTAACGATCGAACCATGTTAGGTTTACTTTTTGCCATATTTCAGTTTGAAATACAGCAATAATATTGCAGACAATACAGTGATAGAATTTGCAAAAATCATAGAAGGACTATGTTTTAAGAACCCATAGATAAGCCATAACACTATACCGATAAAAAATAAAATTAACATGGGTAGTGACAAACTAGAAACATCTTTAGTTTTCCATGTTTTATATACTTGAGGCAAAAATGCAATTGTTGTAAGTACCGCTGCGGCAAAACCTATTGTTTCATATGCATCAAAACCCATTAGTAAACTTTAAAAGTTAGTTGATAGCATCTCCGCGAAGTTTTCTAAATTGCTTGCGCGCCTCAATAAAATAAATGCTATCTGCATGGTTGAAAATCAATTCTTTGTATAATCCTTTAGCTTTTTCTGGGGCATCCAAATGGTATAAATATAACTCTGCCGAACTGTAAATAGCGTTGTCTATTAAAATACCATCTCTGAAGTTATCGATTATTTGTTGGTAATTATTTGCAGCCTTTTCAAATTGTTTTTTAATTTCAAAAAGCTGACCTTGCTTATATAGCGCTTGGGGTATTATAGGTTCGGTTTTATGTTCTTCGAGCACCTTACTCAGTAACATAATAGCTTCATCATTTCTATTTTGAAAAGCCAACAAATCTGCTTTCGCATAACGCTTTAAGGCCGTTTGAAGAGAGTCTTCGTACTTATTGTCGGTTATCAATAATTTTAAATCTAAAGCATCATTGGCAATTAATTGTGATGTTGAAGATTTTAAAATCTTAAGTTGAGATTCTGCCCATTTAAAATCGCCTTTATAATAACTTGCCTTGGCAACTTTAAATCGTGCCATTTGTGATACTTCGCTATTCTTTAAATTTCTTTGAATCTGTGTATAGTAGATCAAAGCTTTATTGAACTCCTCTTTTAACACCAAAATATCACCCAGTTCTAATTTAATTTGGGCCTTTTCAATTTCATTCAACGGTAACTCTAATGCATTTTCCAAAAACACAGTTGCCTCTTTTGTTTTATTCATATAAAAGGCTAAAAAATGAGCGTAAGCTATTTGTAAATCTAATGTTTGTGCGAAAGTACCATAGGTGTCAAAAAGTTCTATGTATTTATTTTCAAGTTCTTTAAAGGAATCTTTATCAGCTTCTTTTGTTTCGATTTGAAGTAAATCATAAAACGCCACTAATTTTGTATCGCTATCCTGAGCATTTTCAATTACATAGTTAAATATAGTTTTTGCAGTTTCATAAGCTTTATCTCTTTCGGCAGTTTTGCCTAAATTCATGATGCGTTCTAGTCCTTCCTGGACTCTTGCATTTATGGCCCTTTCTTGGGCAAATGCCTTATTAAACTCTTTTTGCTGAATGAACAACCAACTTAGGAGTTCATTCCATAGCACATTGGGTTCTTGCTGAATTTTCTTGATTAGTAATTTTCGTAAAATGATGTTGCTCTCATTGCTGCCATCATCACTTATGAAACTATTAAGCGCTCGCTTTACGTTGCCTAACGAAATGGGGTTTTTCTCTGCAAAATCTATATAATTCAACATCATTTTTTCAATGTCTCCCTTTTCACCATAAATTTGAGCCAAAGGCAATTTTAAATTCAATTTTGGATTAAGCTCCATGGCTTTTTCATAAGTGGTTGCCGCCTGATCTAGCAATGCATAATCTTGAAACGTCCTAGCGACAGAATAGGCGTTATTGGGGTTTACCAGTAAACTATTTATGGCTATCGTGTAGTTTTCATTAGCCTTTTCTGGTTTATTTTGTAATTGATAGTTATACCCGAGCGTTACATAAAATGCGGGATATTTGGTTCTCCCTATTATTGTTGTCAAAAAATCTTCAGCCTCTTGATATTGTTCCAATTGTTGATGGATATCAATAATCTGCTTGATATAGCTTATGTTTGACTTTGATTTTGAATAAAGCTTCTTGTATTCTACCAATGCCTTTTCAAAATCACCATTTTTGTAGTATTCCTTAGCAAATAAATCATCCTGCGCCACCAGAAGCGCTGGAATAAATAGGAATAAAAACAATAGCAATCTCATTGAGTAAATATAATGAAGATAAATTGAACACAATACCTTTTCTAACTTGAAGAACACCAAAAATGCCCGAATATTGCATTCGGGCATAACCAACCAAAATAAAGTTCTATTAACTAAACTACCGAAAATAAAAACGATAGCATCACTCGATTGGGGACAGTCTTTGTATGTTTAAAACAACTTATTTTTTCACAACTGCCAAGGTTTTATCTTCAGATTTTTCTAAACTAAAATCTGAAAACAAAACTTTACTCCCGATAAATATGAGTGCTAAAAGCAGAATAATACGTAGTACATTCTTCATGGTTAAGTAGGTTGATAGATTTGGTCTAGCTATATTCTAAAATATATTGGAAATCACCAAGCAAACTTATAAAAAATCGTTAATCAACATGTCTAAAATGCATTTAATCGATTTTTACATGTAATTTTGAAAGAAAAAGACTAAATTTTAGCGAACCCTGTATAGGCACGCAACACTTCTGGAATTTCTATACCATCCACAGTTTGATAATTCTCTAAAATACCTGCAAGAATTCTTGGTAATGCCAAAGCACTGCCATTTAAGGTGTGCGCCAACTCATTCTTCCCATTAGCATTCTTGAATCGTAGTTTTAAGCGATTGGCTTGAAAGGTTTCAAAATTTGAAACAGAAGAGACTTCCAACCATCTATTTTGCGCAGTTGAAAACACTTCAAAATCGTATGTCAAAGCAGATGCAAAAGACGTGTCGCCTCCGCACAGTTTTAAAATCCTGTAGGGCAACTTTAATTCTTCCAAAACAGTTTTTACGTGGTTTACCATTCCATCCAAAGCATCATAGGATTTTGATGGATGCTCTACTCTTATGATTTCTACCTTATCAAATTGATGTAACCTGTTTAAACCTCTAACGTGGGCACCATAACTTCCAGCTTCTCTTCGAAAACAAGGGGTATATCCAGTAATCCCTATTGGTAAATCACTCTCATTCAACACTGTATCCCTAAAAATATTAGTTCCTGGGACTTCAGCCGTAGGAATTAAATACAGGTTATCTTCAGTTACGTGATACATTTGCCCCTCTTTGTCAGGCAATTGCCCAGTACCAATACCAGAGGCTTCATTCACCAATAATGGCAATTGGTATTCCGTATATCCAGCCTCAGCATTCTTATCTAAAAAATAAGTGATTAACGCACGTTGTAGCTTTGCACCTTTTCCTTTATAAACAGGAAACCCTGCTCCTGTAATTTTATTACCAAGCTCAAAATCTATGATATCATATTTTTTTGCAAGCTCCCAATGCGGCAATGCACCTTCGTGAAGTGTTGGAATATCGCCCCAATTATAAACCTCTTCATTATCTTCTTCAGAATTGCCAGCAGGCACAGATTCGTGTGGCACATTTGGGATTTGAAACAACAGTTCCTGTAGGTTATCTGTTGTTTCATTCAATTGATCCGTCAGGGCTTTTGAAGTTTCTTTTAATTCTCCCGTTTTCGCCTTTAACACATTTGCTTCTTCAACCTTACCCGACTTGAATAAGCCTCCTATTTGTTTAGAAATGGTGTTAGACTCTGCTAAAGTATTATCCAATTCGGTTTGAATATTTCTACGCTTTTCATCCAAAGCAATAACCTCATCAATCATTTTACTGGCATCTATACCTCGTTTTGCCAAACGTTGTATAACTGCTGCTTTATTATCTCGAATAAATGGAACTTGTAGCATGGTTTAAAATTTAAGCGACAAATTTAATGATTTAGGTAGTATTTATTCCGTTTTTGAAGGTAAAATCCAATCGCTATGTTTTAGAGGTTTCCAAGGTTGGCTTGCAACATCCACGTCGCGATTAATAAACCGCTTTAAAGGCTTTCCATTTACGCTTACCCTACAATCCACATAAACTTCTACATCTTTTCCTTTAGATTTGAAATGGTCTTTTAAGTATTTTGAAAACTGCCAAATTACATCTGGTTTTGTACTTGTGCTTTTCTGCTGCTTTTTGGTTAGGAAATCGTTCATATTTATACTTAAACGCTCACCAGTAGCTTTATCTTTTATTGTATATACTGTTCTCCCATATTTAGCTCTAAGCATCATGCGCCATGACAAACGATGCCCTTCCTCCGTCCATAACACATAATCTTTAAACCCATGATGGCGCAGTGGCAATACTATTTGAAAAACAAAATAAATAGCAAACAAAATAATGTAAGCATTCTTAAAGTTTGGATATTTTATTTCACGTTCATCATAAAACACTCTCTTTTTTAGAAAGATATTTCGAATGGTTTTTGGCGGAAAGAAAAACAGATAAAAAGCCAAAGCCAAATAAGGGAAAATACCTATTTGAAACACTATCGAATTAAATAAATGGAACCCTATTGAAATGATAAATGCCCATTTTCTTGTTGGTTTGTACAACAACAAAGGCACTATTAATCCGTCAAAGAAAATGCCTCCCCAAGTTAAAACGTTTTGCAACCATTTTTCCTGTAACATGTCTCCAATAAGATAGTAACCTTGTTTTCCTTTCATTAATACTTCCATAACGGTTCCATCCAACCAATCTGGGTAGAGTTTTGCGACAGAAGCATAGGTGTAAACAATAAAAAGTTGCAGGATAAACACCAAACGGCACCAATTGGGCATTGCGTTGGTTTTTAATGATGGATTTAATTTGGCATCAAAAGACATATCACGATGCGCTGGCATAAACACCATTATGGCACTAATTAAAACCAACAAATAATAATGATTGTTGTATGACGACTTTTGCATCAGGTAACTTCCTGCCCAAAGCAACGTGAAACTTATTATGCTTAAGCGATACTTGTATCCCACCATAATCAACAAGCCAAAAACAGCCATTATGGCGTAATACACGTACATCCCTTCACCTTGAAATACCTGCAACCACTCAAAACCTATGAATGTAAATGTGAATTTTGGTTCAACCAAAACACGTTTTACCCAACCTGTAAGTATCGCCCCAAAAGATTCTAGGAAACAAAGTAGACCAAAAAAAACTCTAAAAACTACTAATTGTGAATTATCGATATGTTTGAATAACCAACTATTCAACATTATAAGTTATTGATAAAATTCAATGAAAAAAGTTTATCCTTTTGAAGCTGATCTTTAAGTGCTTGAACCGATTCAAATTTTTGTTCGTCCCGAATGCGCTCCAATACATCAATTTGAATTTTTTCGCCATAAATGGTGCTATCAAAATTGAAAAAATGCACTTCAATGGATTCTGTTTCACCACTAACCGTAGGGTTCATGCCTATGTTCATCATACCAAAAACGGTGTCTTTACCAATAGTTGTTTTTACAACATAAGACCCTTGTTTTGGTATGAGTTTATAAGCTTCATTTATGCCTATATTGGCAGTAGGGTAATCAAGTTGCTTTCCAATACCTTTTCCTTTTATAACGGTTCCTGTCAGCATAAATGGATAGCCCAAATATCTATTTGCCTTTTGAATATTGCCTTCTGAAAGCGCTTTTCTAATTTTTGTGGAACTTACGGCAACGTCATTAATATCTTTAGCTGAAATTTCTTCTACTTCAAACCCAAATGCCTCTCCGTATTTTATCAAATCATTGATATCCGCATTCCTGTTTCTACCAAATCTGTGATCATAACCAATAATTACTTTTTTAGCGTTTAGTCTATCTACCAAAACCTGTTTTACAAATTCTTCTGCCGATAATCGTGAAAAGTCCTTTGTAAATTTTTTTATCAGCAGGTAGTCTAATCCTAATGAATCTAATATCTCACTACGTTCATCAATTGTGTTAATGAGTTTGATGTTGGAATCCTTTTGCAAAACCATTCTCGGATGAGGAAAAAATGTAAGAATTACAGATTTTAAACCTTCCTTTTCACCTAAAGCAATAAGACGATTAATGATTTTTTGATGTCCAACGTGAACACCGTCAAAAGTTCCAATGGTTACTATTGTGGATGCTGAAGATTTATATTTTTCAATTTTCAATACCTTACCCATAGGTGTTTTGGAATTGTTAATGTCGCTAAAATAAGCTAGATTTGCTTTTAAAAGACCCCTGTTTAGTTATGAAAACAAAACTACATTATGTTTTTGCAACAACCATATTTTTAATTGCTTTTTCAGCTTCTGCGCAAGATAACTTTTTTGTAAAAATAGAATATCAGCAAAAAGCAAGCGCATTAAAAACTACTTCAGAATCACATTCAACATATCAGTTTGACTATAACAAATTGAGTGCTGCATTACAGAAAGCCTCTAATAAAAATACGTCTAAAGCATCAGATGTTATAATTGATTTCCCAAACTTAAAAGGCTCTTTAGAAAGGTATAGAATAGTTGAAGCATCAGTGATGCATCCTGAGCTTCAAGCTAAATACCCCGAAATTAGATCATATATTGGGTATGGCATTGATTCCCCAACAGGGTATTTAAGGTTTAGCCTCTCTCCATACAAAGGCTTAACCGGCATTGTCTTAGGTAAGGAGAAAGCGGAGGTTTTTCAACCTGATACTAAAAATACATCACAATTTACAGTTCTTACCAAATCTAGTTTGGATAAAAAAGAAGGGTTTAACTGTAGGACTATAGATAGCTTTTTTGAAGCATCAAATAAGAGTAATGGCTTGAAAGATGCAGATGACAGTATTAACAGGCTGTATACGATAGCAATTTCAGTTACTGGAGAATATTCTGATTTTCATGGTGGCACCCTGCCTTTTGTAAATGCATCACTTGCGGCGACACTAACTAATGTAAATGCTGTTTTTGAAAACGATTTTAATGTCTCTCTACAACTTGCTGCTAACAATGACAATGTTATATATTTTGATGCGGCTACCGATCCCTATTCTGGATTTAACAATTACGGTACGGAAGCACAAGGCGCCTTAGATGCTGAAATTGGCGATGCCAATTATGATGTTGGCCACTTACTTTCAGCTATAGGTTTTGATGGTAACGCTGGATGTATTGGATGTGTTTGCACAACTGGACTTAAAGGTAGTGCTTATGCTTCTGATGATATACCTGACGGGTTTAATTTTGATATCGATTTAGTAGCACACGAAATTGGACATCAATTTGGAGCAAATCATACATGGACACACGACGGTAACGAGGGTACAAATGTACAAATAGAACCCGGCAGTGGTACAACAGTAATGGGTTATGCTGGTATTGCGGCTTCAGCCAACATACAGCTTAACAGTGATCCTTACTTTCATGGAATTTCCATAGAGCAAGTCACAAATTTTATAAAAACAACCTCTTGCGCTACTGAAACCAACACAGGAAACACGACTCCAACTGCCGATGCAGGAAATGATGTAACGCTTCCTATTGGCACTGCATTTAAGCTTACTGGCACAGGTGGAGATAGTGATGGGGACATTATCACATATTGCTGGGAGCAAATTGACGAGAATAATGCCGCAACCGTCTACCCTAACCCAAATTTAGGCAGCGACGATGCTGTTTTGGTACGATCTTTTCCTCCCACAACAAGCCCCACAAGATATTTTCCGAACTTGTCCGATTTAACATTTGGAGTAAATGCAAGCCAATGGGAAAAAGTTCCTAATGTGGGTAGAACTGCAGATTTTAGGTTGACTGTGAGAGATAATAAACCTAATGGTGCCAATAATAATCAGGATGATATGCGTGTTACTTTTGACCCAAGCTTCGGTCCGTTTCAAATTACTTCCCAAAGTACCACTGGTATTTCATGGTCAAGCGGAAGTACTGAAACCATTACTTGGGATGTAAACAATACCAATACTTTACCAGGAGCATCAAACGTAAATATTCTATTATCCACTGACGGTGGCGAAACTTATAATGAAATAGTGAGCAACATCCCTAACAATGGTAATTATTCGCTTACTGTTCCAAACTCACCTTCGCCTGAATGTAGATTAATGATTGAACCTACCAACAATAATTTCTTTGCCATTAATTCTGAAGATTTTGCTATTGACTTTGAAGTCACCTCTACATGTACGCAGTATAATTCTTCAACCAATTTAGGTATTGATATTGATGATAATACTGAGGCTTTTACACAAAGTCATGTGATTAATATACCAGATGATGCAATTATAACAGATATTAACGTTGGCATGAATATTACCCACAGTTATATTGGTGATTTAGGGATTGAAGTTGTGAGTCCTAATAATACAACAGTAACACTAAAAACTTCAAGTGATTGTGATTCTGAAGAAGATATTATTGCTGTTTTTGATGATGACGCTGTGGCTTTCAATTGTTTCAATTCTGATAATAACTTATACCAAAAATCTTTAAATGATTTACTAGAAATTTTTAATGGCGAAGGTACTGCCGGAGATTGGACGATTAGATTAGGAGATTTTCAACCAGGAGATACTGGCACCTTAAATTCTTGGTTTATTGAGGTTTGCCAAACCACTCATACAGCGTTGGAAATCACCGAATTTTCCTTTAAAAATGTTAAACTATTTCCTAATCCTAATAATGGCGAGTTTACCATAAAAATTGACGCTGCCCATGCTAATAAAAACATTAAAATGGAACTATTTGATGTGAGGGGCAGATTGGTGTATGAAGAACAATTCGAAGAAACGTCAAGACTTGATGAGACTGTAACACTCGATAGTATTCAATCAGGAATGTATATTTTGCGCCTGCAAGATGAGACCAGTACAGATACAAGAAGAATTGTAGTGAAATAAGCAATTTTCCTTATTTCCCGTTGAAGCTATTCATCGTAGTATTTACACCCGCCAAGGCAAAAGATTTTATAAGCTCTACCGACGTTTCTAAACGTTGAGGAAGTTTTTCTATTTCATCATCATTCCATTCTCCTAACACATAATCTACTTGTCTACCTTTACTAAACGCATCACTTATACCAAACCGAAAACGGTTGTATTTGGTAGTATTCAGTTTTTCCTGAATATCTTTTAATCCGTTATGCCCTCCATCACTTCCTTTGGTTTTTAACCGAATGCTTCCAAAAGGTAAGTTTAAGTCATCAGTAACTATCAACAGATTTTCTAAGGGTACTTTCTCCTTTTTTAACCAATAGATTACTGCTTTACCGCTTAGGTTCATAAACGTGCTAGGTTTTAGAAAAATAAAAGTACGCCCTTTCAATTTATAGGTAGCCACGTCTCCAAGTTTTTGTGTTTCAAAAGAAAAATCTTCTTTTTTAGCAAAAAAATCCAAAATTTTAAACCCAATATTATGTCGTGTCTTAGCATATTTTTCACCAATATTTCCTAAACCAACAATTAAAAATTTCTTCATGGGGTCTTGATCTTTTATTTTGGGTGTCGATTTGAACCAATTCAACAAAAACCTACACATACGTTCATTTTTTGTAAAAATAAAAAAGCATCCTAAATAAAATTTAGAATGCTCATATTAATTTATAAATCTGTTTCTTAAGAAACGGCTTTGAGTTTTTTAAGTGTGGTTTTTGTTAACTTGTCTTCTGCATAAACTTTAGTAACATTCAATTTTTTGTCATTACTACTTGGTAACTCAAACATAGCATCGGTTAAAATTTCTTCACATAACGAACGTAGTCCTCTAGCTCCTAATTTATATTCAATCGCTTTGTCTACAATAAAACCTAGTGCACCATCTGTTATCGTGAATTCAATATCATCCATCGCAAACAACTTCTTATATTGCTTGATAATGGCATTTTTTGGCTCAGTTAATATCGCTCTCAAGGTTTTCGCATCTAAAGGATCCATGTACGTTAATACTGGAAGTCTTCCGATGATTTCGGGGATTAAGCCAAAATCTTTCAAATCCTTTGGAATAATGTACTGCAATAAGTTATCCTGATCGACAACCTCATCAGACATTGAAGCTGCATAACCAACCGCTTTCATATTTAGGCGCTTGGAAATAACGCGTTCTATACCATCAAAAGCACCACCGGCGATAAATAAAATATTTTCGGTATTCACCTCGATAAACTTTTGATCTGGATGCTTCCTTCCGCCTTTCGGTGGAACATTCACTGTAGTTCCTTCAAGTAACTTTAATAACGCTTGTTGCACACCTTCACCAGAAACATCCCGGGTAATAGATGGGTTATCACTTTTACGTGCAATTTTATCTATTTCGTCAATAAAAACAATACCCTTTTCAGCTTTCTCTAAATTGTAATCCGCAGCTTGAAGCAAACGTGTTAAAATACTTTCTACATCCTCTCCAACATAACCTGCTTCAGTCAACACGGTGGCATCAACAATCGCCAAAGGCACATTTAACATTCTGGCAACCGTTTTGGCCATCAACGTTTTACCTGTACCAGTTTGCCCAACCATAATGATATTACTCTTTTGGATTTCAATATCATCATTTGTTGGTGGTTGCAATAAACGCTTGTAGTGATTGTAAACAGCAACAGACATGACCTTTTTTGTCATTTCCTGACCAATAATATATTCATCAAGAAACGCCTTGATTTGCTGTGGTTTTCTTAGCTTTAATTCTGCAGATAAATCATTAGTGTCGTTTTGTTTTGATTCTTCAACAACAATACCATGTGCCTGCTCAATACACCTATCACAAATATGTGCATCCAAGCCTGCAATCAATAAGTTTGTTTCTGGCTTTTTTCTGCCACAAAACGAACATTCTAATTCTTCTTTTGCCATTAATCAGTTAAATTTGAGAGAAGCAAATTACTTTACTTATTCTATTAGGACTTGTAAAAGTACGATTTTTTTTAATTTCTAGCTAATATCTCGTCTATCATGCCGTATTCCTTCGCCTTATCGGCTTTCATCCAATAGTCTCTGTCACTATCTTCATATACTTTGTCGTAATCCTGACCTGAATGCTTACTAATAATTTTATAAAGCTCTTCTTTTAGGGTTAAGATTTCCTTTGCCGTGATCTCAATATCACTGGCTTGCCCTTGAGCACCGCCCATTGGCTGATGAATCATTACTCTAGAGTGGGTTAAACCACTGCGTTTTCCTTTTTCTCCAGCGCACAACAATACCGCACCCATTGAGGCGGCCATTCCTGTACAAATTGTGGCTACATCGGGCTTAATAAATTGCATCGTGTCATAAATACCTAAACCGGCATACACACTACCTCCTGGAGAGTTAATGTAAATTTGTATGTCTTTAGAAGCATCAACACTTTCTAAAAACAATAACTGGGCTTGAATAATATTTGCAACTTGATCGTTTATTCCCGTACCTAAAAATATGATTCTATCCATCATCAATCGTGAAAACACATCAAAGATGGCAATATTCATTTGGCGTTCTTCAATAATATTTGGGGTAAGATTGGTAGGGTACATACTACTTACAATTTTGTCGTAATACGTGCTACTGATACCTTGATCTTTAATTGCAAATTTTTCGAATTCTTTAGCGTAATCCATAATAAGCTATATCTTTTTAATATTAAGATGTTATGTTAAAAAATATCCCGCAAAAAAAAGCGGGATTAGTTCAACTTACAATTTTGATAAATTTTGAGATTTCCCAAAATTGAGTTTCACTAAAAATGCGCTTGAATCCGATGGATTCAAGCGCATAAATATAATGAATTATTATTTGATTTATTTGTCGCCGTATACTTCTTTAACAAACTTTTCGTAACTCAATTCCTTTACCTTTAAGTTTGCTTTTTCTTTATAAAGTTCAATTAATTTTTGACTTATTAATTGCTCTGAAATTCTACGTGCTTCTTCTTGATTTCCCAACACTCTAGCTGCAATACCTTCAAGCTCTTCATCTGATGGGTTCATCTGTCCAAACTGTGCCATTTGCGCCTTGATCATTTCTTTAGCATGCCCTTTGATGTCCTCTATGGTAACTTGAATGTTATTGTCTTCAATTAATTTACCTTCAATTAACTGATAACGCAAACTCTTTTCTGACTTTTCATATTCTTCCTTGGCTTGCGCTTCATCCATTTCCTTTTCACCTGAAGTCTGCATCCATTTAGTTAAAAACTCAGCAGGTAATTCAAATTTGGTATTGTCCACCAAATATTCCGTTACATCATTCAATAATTTTTGGTCAGATTGCTGTTTGAATTGCTTTTCAGCGTCCTCTTTAATCTTTTCCTTTAATTCGGTAACAGAAGTTACTTCTTTAGAAGGGAATATTTTATCAAATAACTCTTGGTCTAAATCTGCTAATTCACGCTTGTTAATTTCAGTGATTGTGAAGTTCACTTCAATATCCAAACCATGAGCTTCATCATGACCTACTTTTAAGGCATGCATTAAATCGTGATCATCTTCGTAAAGCCCTTTTGTTTTCAAAGTAATAACATCTCCCACTTTAGCACCAACAAATTTCTTCGCTGTTGTTTTGCCTTTGAATTTATCTAAAGTTAAAGTAACCGTGTTATCTATTTCCTTTTCTTCGTTCTTGTACGATCCTGTTATTTCACTATCCTTTTCAACGGTATCTTGAGACACTAACTTGCCATATTGCTTTTGAATACGCTCAATTTGCTCGTCAATCATCTTATCATCCGCAATAATATTATAGTGTGTAATAGCTTTTTTGCTTTTTAAGTTTACGTCAAATTCCGGTGCCAACCCTAATTCAAACTCAAAACTAAAACCATCGGCATCCCAATCAATTTCGTCTTGAGGCTTAGGTAATGGTTGCCCTAAAACATCTAGTTTTTCTTCAGTAAGATATTTGTTTAGCGCATCCTGCAACAGCTTATTTACTTCATCAACTAATACTGCTTTACCGTATTGCTTTTTTACCATTCCCATTGGCACGTGTCCTTTTCTAAATCCTGGAATGTTGGCAGTTTTACGGTAATCTGATAAAATTTTCTCTACTTTATCGCTGTAATCCTCTTTAGCGATATCTACTTTTACTACCGCATTTAATGCATCTAAGTTTTCTCTTGTAATATTCATTGTAATGATATAAGCCTGTTTAGGCAATTAACAAATGGGCATAGGCCCGAAATCAAAATTGGGATGCAAAATTAGTACATTTTTGCATCCCAACAAAGTTTTTAATTATTTGATTTAGAGCTACTTTTTATCTTCTTTTAAAAGTGAATGCAATATGGATTGTAGTATAGACAATAGGATACTGAAAAGTAGCGCCCACCAGAAATTAGCTACTGCAAAACCATCTATTAGTTTGTCCGCCAATAGTATGATAACGGCATTTATCACTAATAGAAAAAGACCTAACGTAAGAATGGTGGCTGGCAGTGTAAAAATGACTAACAGTGGTTTTACCAATACGTTAAGAATAGCCAATACTACGGCAACGATAAGTGCACCTACATAGCCATCTACATTAACACCTGAAAGTAAGTGCGCTAAGATAAAAACGGCTACTGCATTTAGCAAAAGTTTGATAATTAGTTTCATTGTTACAGATTATTTTATTTAATAAAAGTAAATATTATTTCACAAAGCCCATAAGCTCATCAAAAAACGCCTTTGGATTCTCAGCATGCAACCAATGTCCTGCATTGGGAATTGTTGTAATTTTAACATTTGAAAAATGATTTTTTATAATCCTTTCATCATCTGCTCCAATATATTCTGACCGATCGCCACGTAAAAACAGGGTGTCTTTTTCAAATCTTGCATAACTTGGTAGCGCTTCACCAACTTCTGCAACTTCATTTTGCAATATCTCCAGATTAATACGAAGCCCTAATTGTCCTTTCTCTACCCAATACAGGTTTTTCAATAAAAACTGGCGTGTACCAACATCGGGTACATATTTGACTAGAGCCCTATCTGCTTCTCCTCTACTTCTAATGCTATCAAAATCGAGTGCGCCTAGCCCATTTAAAATCGCATCATGATGCACAGGATAAAATCTTGGAGAAATATCAGCAACTATTAATTTTGAAACCAGTTCTGGGTACTCCGTTGCAAACAACATCGCTGTTTTCCCACCCATGGAATGCCCCAGTAAAATAATTTTATCTAAGTGTTTTGCTTCGCAATAGTGTTTCAAATCTTCTGCTAACACTTCATAACTAAAAGCATCATCATGAAAACTATGTCCGTGATTGCGCTGATCTACCAAATGTACTTCATATCCTAACTCAGCAAGATTTTTACCATGAGTTTTCCAATTGTCGCCCATGCCTAAAAACCCATGTAGAATCACAAACGGTTGTCCTTCCCCTAATATATTTGAATGTAAAATTCTATCTTCTGTCATAAACTTAACCTCATTTTAATTTATGCAAATACATTTGAATTACATTCTCAACGCCTAAGTACAAACTCTCTGCAACTAAAGCATGCCCGATAGAAACCTCCAACAGATTTGGAATATTTTCTTTAAAAAATTGAATATTATCCAATGATAAATCATGTCCTGCATTAATTCCTAAACCTAAGTCGTTTGCCAAAATAGCACTTTCAGTATAAGGTAAAATACCGTCTTTATTTCCCAAATTATATTGATGTGCAAAACTTTCAGTGTACAGTTCAATTCTATCAGTTCCTGTTGCTTTAGCACCTTCAATTTGTTTTAAAATCGGGTCGACAAAAATAGATGTTCTAATCCCATTCTTTTGGAACTCTGCAATTACATCAATTAGAAAATCCTTGTGTTTTATAGTATCCCAACCTGCATTGCTTGTTATGGCATCTTCAGCGTCAGGCACCAATGTAACTTGCGTAGGTTTTACACTCAATACCAAATCCATAAATGATTTTATGGGATTACCTTCAATATTATACTCCGTATACACCTCAGGTTTTAGATCTCTTGCATCTTGGTAACGTATGTGGCGCTCGTCTGGTCTTGGGTGTATAGTCACCCCTTCGGCACCAAAACGCTGTACATCTTTGGCAAACTGCACTACGTTTGGCACATCACCACCACGGGAATTCCTCAAGGTTGCAATCTTGTTAATATTTACACTTAACTTTGTCATCTATTCAATTTTAAAGTACAAAAATACAAACTAGAACAGGCTTAGGTAGGTTTTTTTTGATTAATTTGCAATGTAATTAATAGTACACATGAGACTTTCAGAATTTATTATAAACGACATAAAACCAGTAAAAACTAACAGTAAAATAAGTGAGTTGCAAGAATTTTTTAACCAGCTTACTTATTCACATATCCCTATTCAGGATGAAAACGGTGTTTTTGCAGGTACGTTTTTTGAGACTGATGTGCATTGTTTTGATGGCAACAAATTGGTGAGCGACTACCTATATAGTTTGGAGGATTTTTATGTGCGAGAAAGCACCATGTGGCTAGACGTCTTGGAAGCTTTCGCCCAAAACTCGGCTAACATTATGCCTGTTTTGAATGAAAAAGGAGATTATCTGGGGTATTATGAGCTTAATGATGTGATAGGACTTTTTAACGAATCCCCATTTTTTAATGAAGCCGGAGGTGTTTTAGTGGTTGAAAAAGGTATTAATGATTATTCTTTTAGCGAGATAAGCCAAATTGTAGAGTCCAACAACGGTAAATTGCTCGGAGCGTTTGTTTCAAAAATGAAAAATGATATTGTTCAGGTTACCTTAAAAATTGGAAATACCAGTCTTAATGATATTATTCAAACATTCAGGCGTTATAGCTACAATATAGCATCAGGACACGAGGAAGATAGTTTTACACAGAATTTAAAAGAACGGTCGGACTATTTAAAAAAATATTTAAATATTTAATGTATGAAGTTAGCCGTTTTTGGACGCTTTAATAATAAGTATACACTTATATCTGTAGACACACTCCTTAACTATGTTGCTCAAAAAGATGTGGAAGTCTACATAGAATCTGAATTTTCGGAACTCATAAAATCCGTTTCAACAAAACGAGATTTTTATAGTACGTTTGAAACGTTTAAATCCCTGGATGAATCATTCGATTTATTGGTAAGTATAGGTGGTGATGGCACTATTTTAAGAGCCATAACCTTTGTGATGGATTTAGACATCCCTATTGTTGGCATTAATACTGGAAGGTTAGGGTTTCTGGCAACAATTCAGGTAGAGGATATTGAAAAAGCAGTACAAAATATTATTGACGGCAAGTATAGAATTTCAGAACGCAGCTTACTTACAATAGAAACGTCACCTGAAAATGATGATATTTTGGACTTAAACTTTGCCTTAAACGAGATAGCCGTTAGCCGCAAGAACACCACTTCCATGATTACCGTAGAGACACTTCTTGACGGGCAATATCTTACCTCATATTGGAGTGATGGCCTAATTGTATCAACACCAACAGGTTCAACTGGCTATTCCCTAAGCTGTGGTGGCCCCGTAATAACACCTGGTGCCAACAGTTTTGTACTTACACCTATTGCTCCGCATAATTTAAGTGCAAGACCTCTGGTGATTCCCGATTCAACCGAAATTCAATTAAAAGTTGATGGTCGTGAAGAGCAACATTTGGTTTCGTTAGACTCCAGAATTGCAACTTTAGATAATGGCACTATTATAAAAGTTAAAAAAGCCGACTTTAAAATTAAAATGATTGATTTACTTGACGAGAGCTTTTTAAAAACACTTCGCAAGAAAATGTTGTGGGGCGAGGATAACCGAAATTAACTACCCCTACTGCCCCCGAAAGTGAGGAACTACTAAACAGATCGAAAGATATTAAGTGCGATTTTAGTATTAGTTAATGTTTAGATAAAACTAAATTTAGGATAAGATACTAAAGCTAGCAGATATTACTGCGTATTCTATGATTCGACCAAAAAAAATTTGTTAAAATTTAAGCTACGAACCTTAATGTATCCACATAAGGTGTTTGTCTTTGTATAACCGCAAAGATGCGAGCAATCAA
>NZ_SIRT01000017.1 GCF_004310325.1 Hyunsoonleella flava | reverse complement strand
GTATCTTTAGATTATAAAACACCAAATATGGTATACCTGCCTGCCGGCAAGGCAGGTTTAAAAACAGCGTAAATCAATTTTTAACCTGTAGCCATATTTCAGGACTAGACAGCTAAAAAACGTAACAAATGAATAAGTTCTATCTCTCAATTGTAATGGTCTTTACATTATCACGAATGGTTGGTCAAAATACTGATCCACTTTATTTATGGCACGATTACGTTTTTGACGATTTATATATTGTCAACACCATGGAAATTCACTCTGACTCAACTTATACCAGCAAAGATTGGGCATTTGAGGAGAAAAAAGAATGGACATCCTATAAGCGTATCAAACCGAATGTTAAAAATGGACGAATCAAGAAGAAAGGAAAGTATTTTATATTGACTGAATATAAAAACGGAAAAGAAGTTACCTTAAAAAGTAGAGTAAAACTCAATAAACGTATGTTGATTTTTTATTATCCCAATGCAAGTGGCAAATTAGAAGCTCAAGGGAAGTACAAGAGAGTCAATTAGGTTTGGGAAACCAGTTGCCACATACGTACAAAACAAACAAACTTTTTAGGTTTTGAGTGAGCCATATGAGTGAGCGCGTTAGGGATTGCAGCGGCATCCTTTTGCTGTTTAATGAAGAGTAGGTAGTCTTTTCTAATAAAGCTATTAATTATATTGTAGATTCCTGGCTTCTGAGGAATGACAAAAGCAAAAGATATAGCGGAAAGCCCGACCCGACAGGGTAACGCCATAAAAAAAGACAAATCCATTTCTGAATTTGCCTTTATATTTAAAATACTCTAAAGCTTATTTTGCCTCAGCATATCTCCTTTCAACCTCATTCCAGTTAATTACATTAAAAAATGCACTTATATAATCTGGACGACGGTTTTGGTAGTTTAAGTAATAAGCGTGTTCCCAAACATCAATGCCTAAAATAGGGGTTCCACCACAACCAATTCCTGGCATTAAAGGGTTATCTTGGTTTGGTGTAGAGCATACTTCAACTTTTCCGCCTTTGTGCACGCATAACCAAGCCCAACCAGAACCAAATTGTGTCGCTGCTGCCTTAGAAAATGCATCCATAAAGCCTTCTTTAGAACCAAACTCTGCCTCAATAGCATCTTTTAATTCTCCTGACAAATACCCTTTCCCCTCAGGATTCATCGCACTCCAAAATAAAGAGTGGTTGTAAAATCCACCACCGTTATTTCTAACGGCACCGTTACTCATATCTAAATTGGTAAGAATATCATTAATAGATTTTCCTGCCAAATCAGTGCCGTCAATAGCAGCATTTAATTTGTTTGTATATCCTGCATGATGCTTAGAGTGGTGTATTTCCATTGTTCTTGCATCTATATGTGGTTCTAACGCATCATAAGCGTAACCTAAATCTGGTAATTCAAAAGCCATAATTATTTGTTTAAAATATTAATATTTAATTTCAACAAAGTTAGACATAAAAGGCATCAATTAAAAATAATAAATTGTTATGAACTCATTGAGAGTTTTTATCTTGTCAACAAATTTGATGTATGAACAAGCCTAGTGATTTTACCATTTATAATGCTTCTGCTGGTAGCGGTAAAACCTATACGCTTGTAAAATCTTACCTAAAATTAGTGTTGGGCGCCAAAAATCCCGAAATGTTTAAGCGTATTTTGGCCATTACATTTACCAATAAAGCGGTGGCTGAAATGAAAGGACGTATTATTGATACGTTGAAAACATTCTCGGACGAATCTATTTTAAAAACGTCTGAAAACGATATGTTTAATGATCTCTGCAAAGCTCTAAACCTATCTGAAAAAGCTCTTCACCAGAAATCAAAAACTGTTTTGGATACCATTATTCATAACTATGCTGCTTTTGATATTTCTACCATTGATGGCTTTACACATAGAATTATAAGAACCTTTGCTTATGATTTGAAGTTGCCCTTAAATTTTGAAGTTGAACTGGACCAACAAGCACTTTTGAATGAAGCTGTGGATAGCTTAATTAACAAAGCTGGAACTGATAAACAACTTACCAATATTTTGGTGGATTTTGCTATTGAAAAAGCAGATGATGATAAAAGTTGGGACGTAGCGTTGGATTTTAATAAGATTGCCAAACTCCTTGTAAATGAAAACGATCTACCTTATATAGAAAAACTTCAGGATAAGACACTTGATGATTTTAAAGTGTTGAAGCAACTGCTTAAAGAAAAGATTTTTGAGTCTGAAAAAACCATTACAAAAAATGCTGAAAGTGTTTTAGAACTTATAGCACAAGCTGGTTTAGAGCATTCAGATTTTTCAAGAGGTACGCTTCCCAACCACTTTAAAAAAGTGATGCGTCTCGATTTTAATCGCTTATACGATAATCAACTAGAAGAAAATATATCTGAAGGCAAACGCATTTACAACAAAACCTTAGACCCTGTTTTAGCGAGCACCATAGATCAAATCCTTCCTGAAATTGAGGTGTTTTATAAAACAATAAAAGCAAATGTATTTCACCTTAAATTTTTAAAAGCTTTTTATAAAAACATTACACCGCTTTCAGTTTTAAATGCAATTCATAAAGAACTTGTATTACTGAAGGAAGACCAAAACAAAATGTTGATTTCGGAATTTAACAGTATCATAAGTAAAGAAATTAAAGATCAACCTACACCTTTTATTTATGAACGCATTGGGGAAAAATTCAAGCATTATTTTATTGATGAGTTTCAGGATACTTCTGTGAAACAATGGGAAAATTTAATTCCGCTTATTAACAACGCGCTTTCTAGTGAAAATGGCAGTGCGATGTTGGTTGGCGATGCTAAACAAGCCATTTACCGCTGGCGTGGTGGAAAAGCAGAACAGTTCATTGACTTGTTTAATAAAAACACACAACCTTTTTATCTGGAACAGGATGTAAACAATTTAGATACGAACTACAGAAGTTCCAGAGAAATTATAGAGTTTAACAATAGTTTGTTCAAGTTTATTGCAGAAACTGTGTTTCAAAATCCTGATTATGCACATCTTTATAAAAATACGCACCAAAATATGCATGATGATAGCGAGGGTTATGTTGAACTGTCGCTCTTAGACATTAAAAAAGAGGATGATAGAAACGAAAAGTATTGTGAAGCAGTATTAAATACCATTACTACCTGTAGCTCCAACGGTTATGAGCTTTCAGACATCACTGTTTTGGTACGCTACAAAAAAGAAGGAATTGCAGTTGCTAAATATTTAAGTGAGCACAATATTCCTATTTTATCTTCGGAAACTTTATTAGTGATTAATAGTCCTGAAGTAAATTTCATCAATAACATATTGAAACTCTTATCCCAACCTGAAAACAATGAAATTAAAATTGAAGTTTTAACATTTTTAGCAACATTGCTGGAGGTTGAAGATGTGCACGAATTCTTTTCAAAGCACATTAATTTACCAATTACACAATTTTTTAAGTCTCTGGAGCACTATTATATCTTTATAAACAGTAAATCTTTAGTGCAACTGCCATTATATGATTTAGTAGAGACCATTGCAAGGTGTTTCAATTTGATAAAAGTCCCTAATGCCTACATTCAGTATTACTTAGATATAGTGCTTGATTTTTACCAGAAAAAAGGCTCGGATATTACATCATTTCTGGAGTATTTTGACAAGAAAAAAGACAGTTTTAGTATTATTTCTCCTGAAGGTCAAAATGCAGTACAAATTATGACCATTCACAAATCTAAAGGGCTGGAATTTCCTATTGTTATTTTCCCTTTCGCAGATTTAAACCTTTATCAAGAAATAGAGCCAAAAGAGTGGTTTGCTTTAGATAGTGGTCAATACAATGGTTTTGAACATGCGTTGCTAAATTTTAATAATGATTTTGAGCATTTTGGTAATCAAGGTCTAGAAATTTACAATAGGCACAAATCTGAACAAGAATTAGACAATATTAACTTGCTATATGTTGCTTTAACAAGAGCGGAAGAACAACTTTTTATTTTGACTAAGGACGACGAGAATCTAAAAGAAGACGCTAAAAACAAAAAATACTCCGGACTGTTCATAAACTTTTTGAAGCAACGTAATTTGTGGAACCCTTCTGAAGTTAATTATACCTTTGGCACAATGCAAAAGGCTATTAGAAGGCATCAGGAGAAACAACTCGTAAAGCAACAAAATACCTTTATATCTAATGCTAAAGAAGATTTAAATATTACCATAGTTACAAAATCTGGAATGCTATGGGATACTCATCAAGAAGATGCCATAGAAAAAGGGAATCTCGTCCATAATATTATGGCTAGTATAAAAACTAGGGATGATTTAGATGATGTTTTAAATGAATTTTACACTTCATCAGAAATAAACGAAAACCAAAAGAAGAGCCTTCAAAATATAATCACTACCATTTTAAATCATCCAGAATTAAAAAAGTACTACAGTTCTAAATACATCATTTTCAATGAGCGTGATATCATTTCTACCATGGGACGCATATTTCGACCCGACAGGCTAGTTTTGGACAAAGAGAATAACCATTTTACCATTATTGATTACAAAACTGGAGAAGAGCATGCCAAACACAGAAAACAATTAGACGATTACGAGAGTTTAATCAAAGAAATGGGCTATATGGTCGATGAAAAAATATTAGTGTACATCAACGAAAAAGTGTCAATTAAAAATTTGTAATAAATTTTCAAGATTTATTAAATACGCGAAGTACTTTTTTGCATAAAATATTATCTAAAATCATTCTGAAATACGCATGGATAAAGGTAATCTTCAATTTTTTTATATATTTGTCTTTGTTAATAACATTTAACAACTTACTTTTGTTCACAATTAACACTTAAAAATTAAACTTTTGAATATGAAAAATCTTAGCCGATTATTGTTCGCTACGTTGCTAGTATTAGGTTTTAGCAATGTTGATGCGCAAGACAAAAACAACCCTTGGCAAATAACCATTGGGGTAAATGCAGTTGATGCATATCCAAATGGAGATGGAGGTCCTTTTAGTGAAACTATCTTTGATGAGTTTGCCAACGTAGAAGACCACTACAACATTTTACCTTCCCTATCTACTATTTCTGTTTCTAAGTATATTGGAGATGGTTTCTCTTTCGGAGTAGCTGGTTCTTTAAACAAAATTGATAAATGGGGAGATGTTCCTGGTTCTTTTCCTGAAGAAACTAGAAACGTTGACGATTTATCATATTATGCAATTGACGGTACTATCAAATATGGTATTGGTGAAGTACTAGATTGGAAAACTTTTGATCCATTCATCGGAATCGGTGGTGGATACACTTGGATAGATGAAATTGGAGCTGGTACTTTAAATGGTACTTTAGGTTTCAACTTGTGGTTCAGTGAAAATATTGGTTTAACTATCCAAACAGCTTATAAACATGCGTTTGAAGATTACCTAGATACACATTTTCAACATTCAGCAGGTCTTTCAATTAGATTTGGTGGTACTGATACAGACGGTGATGGTATCTATGACAAAGATGATGCTTGTCCAGACGTTGCTGGTTTAGAGGCGTTCAACGGATGTCCTGATACAGATGGTGATGGTATCGAAGACAGCAAAGATGATTGTCCAAACGAAGCTGGAGCAGCCGAATTTAACGGATGTCCTGACGGAGATGGTGACGGTGTTGTTGACAAAGATGATAACTGTCCTACTGTTGCTGGTTTAAAAGCTTTAGGCGGATGTCCTGATGCAGACGGTGACGGTGTTACTGATGCAGACGATAAATGTCCAGACGAAGCAGGTCCTGCTGCAAACAAAGGATGCCCATGGCCAGATTCTGACGGTGACGGTGTGTTAGACAAAGACGATAAATGTCCAGATGTTAAAGGTACCGTAGCTAATAACGGATGTCCTGAAGTTTCTGAAGAAGTTCAAAAAACTTTAAATGAATACGCAAAAACTATCTTATTTGATACAGGTAAATCTACTATAAAAGCACAATCTGCTGCTGTATTAGCTGATATTATCACAATCTTAAAAGAATACCCAACTGCTAAGTTTACAGTTGAAGGACATACTGATAGTGTAGGTAGTGAAAAACTTAACCAAAGATTATCAGACTCTAGAGCTAACTCTGTAAAAGAGTACTTAGTAGAAAACGGTATTGATGCATTTAGATTATCTGCTCTTGGATATGGAGAATCTAAGCCTATCGATACTAACAAAACTAGAAAAGGTAGAGCTAACAACAGACGTGTAGAAATTAACTTAGCTAAGTAAAAGCAAGTTAAATCTTAACATAATAAGTTTAAAAACGCTTCGGTAATCCCGAGGCGTTTTTTATTTTTATACACCTATGACCTCCTTCATTTTTGATGTTTTAAAAGATTTACAGCAAAACCGTTATAATCTCTCAGAATTAACTTTTGTACTACCAAGTAAACGCGCTGGATTATTCTTAAAACATCAAATACCAAAAGTTAGTAATAAGACACTTTTTGCACCAAAAATTATAAGTATTGAAGAATTTGTTGAAGAGCTTTCTCAACTTAATAGTGTTACAAATACAGACTTACTTTTTGAGTTTTATACTACGTATCTAAAACTTACTGATAAATCTCAACAAGACACATTTGAGTCTTTTTCTAAATGGAGTCAAATACTGCTTCAGGACTTTAATGAGATAGATCGATATCTTATACCACAAAAGCAAATTTTTGATTATTTAAGCGCCATACAGGAAATTAATCATTGGTCTACTGAGAAAAATCAGACCGACTTTATAAAACAGTATTTATCCTTCTGGAATAAACTCAGTCTTTACTACGACCATTTTACCACTGCATTAATAAATAAAGGGGTTGGGTACCAAGGTCTAATATACAGAGAAGCAGTAGAAAACATTGAGTCCTTCATACAAAACACTAACGATGAAAAATTCATTTTTTTAGGCTTTAATGCTCTAAATACCGCAGAGGAAATCATAATTAAAGAATTACTTCACAACGATATAGCTGAGATATACTGGGATATTGACAAAGTGTTTTTAAACAACCCCAAACACGATGCTGCTTTATTTACAAGACAGCACAAAACCAATTGGACCTATTTTAAAAAGCATCTTTTCAAATGGGAGACTAACCATTATTCCCAAGAAAAATCAATATCAGTTTTTGGCATCCCAAAAAACGTAGGACAAGCAAAATATATTGGAGAGTTACTTCAAGATTTAAAAAAAGAAAATAAAAACCTAAAAGATACGGCAGTAGTTTTAGGAGACGAAAACTTATTGGTTCCTATTTTAAACTCATTACCGCCTGATATCGAAGCCCTAAATATTACCATGGGTTTCCCTTTAAAATCTATTCCCCTGGCTTCTCTCTTTGAGGCCTTATTTCGTGTTCATAAAACGGTATCAAATAGCTTTTATTATAAAGATGTAGAATCTATTTTATCACATCAATTTACAAGATTACTCTTTTCAAGTGCTGATGAAGATATTGTAAGTAAGCTTGTTGTATATATAAAAAGCAATAACCTTACCTACCTTACATCAGAAAAATTAAAAACAATAGCACCAAAACACAGCGATATTATTGATCTGTTTTTTTCAGGTTGGAATGCTTCCATAGATAACGTATTATCTAAATGTTCCACTTTAATCTTTGCCGTTAAAGAAAAGCTAGATGAAAATAAGTCGTATAATAAATTATCTCTTGAGTATATCTATCGCTTTAACACTCTTTTTAATGAAATAATTAGATTAAATTCTGAATATCGCCATATTCAAGATATATCTTCATTGTACAGCGTCTACAAAGAGTTACTTAGCAGTGAAACATTAGATTTCCAAGGAGAACCTCTTAAAGGACTGCAAATTATGGGAATGCTAGAGTCTCGTGTGTTAGATTATGAAACGGTAATCATCTCATCCGTAAATGAAGGTATTTTGCCTTCTGGTAAGAGTAACAATTCCTTTATTCCGTTTGATGTGAAATTGGAGAACAAACTTCCCACCTATAAAGAAAAAGATGCAGTGTACACCTATCATTTCTACAGGCTATTGCAACGCGCAAAAAACGTATACATACTTTATAATACAGAGGCCGACGTGCTCTCTGGAGGTGAAAAGAGTCGATTTATTACACAATTGGAATTAGAAGGCATACACCATATCAATCATCAAATTATCGCTCCAATAGTTCCTAAAATAGAACACAATTTAAAGGTGGTTAAAAAGACAAGCCATCTCTTGGAAGAGATTTATAAGGTTGCTAAATCAGGGTTTTCACCATCATCTTTAACGAATTATATGCGAAATCCAATTGATTTTTATTATCAGAAAATTTTAAAAATCAAAGAGCATGAAGATGTTGAAGAAACTGTTGCTGCAAATACTTTAGGTACTGTGGTTCATAATACACTTGAGGAGTTTTACAAACCATTCTTAAATCAATTTTTAACTGTTGATATTGTCAAAAATTTTAAATCTGAAATTGAAGAACGTGTTACTTATCATTTTAAAAAAGAGTATAAAGAAGGTGATATCTCAAAAGGAAAAAATCTTATTGTATTTGAAATTGCCAAGCGCTATATCTCTAATTTCTTAAATGCAGAAATTGAAGATTTAAAGGCAGGAAATCAAATAAAAATTCTTAAGATAGAAGCGGACAACATGATAGAACTGGATATTCCTGAACTTGAATTCCCTGTTAAATTAACGGGGAAAGTTGATCGTGTCGATGAGTACAACGGAAACACCAGAATTGTCGACTACAAAACAGGTAATGTACAACAAGCACAAGTTGAAATTATAAACTGGAATGATATTACGACCGATTATAAAAAGTACAGCAAAAGCTTTCAGGTATTAACTTATGCCTATATGATGTACAAATCCAAACAAGTAATATTGCCTATTGAAGCTGGAATAATTTCCTTTAAAAATTTAAGTTCTGGGGTTTTAAAATTTGCCAAGAAAGAAAGTATAAGAGGTAAAAAAGATACCTTTATTACTGAAGCTACTTTGGCTTCTTTTGAAGTTGAATTAAAAGCGCTTATTTCAGAAATTTGTAATCCTAATATCGATTTTAAAGAAAAAGAAGTTTAATTATGACTATAATTAAAAATATTATCCTTGGAGGTCAACATGACAAGCCCATCTTAACTGATGTGTATTATCTACAAAATAAAAAACCCAAACCAATTATCATTTTCTGCCATGGGTATAAGGGGTTCAAAGACTGGGGCGCTTGGGATTTGATGGCTAATGCATTTGCAGAGGCTGGGTTTTTCTTTATAAAATTCAATTTTTCCCATAATGGAGGTACAGTAGAACAACCTATTGATTTTCCAGATTTAGAGGCTTTTGGAAATAACAACTATACCAAAGAACTGGATGATTTAGAAAGTGTAGTGGATTGGATTTGTAGCACTTCAGAATTTGAAAAAGAGGCAGATTCCAAAGATATAAGTCTCATAGGGCATAGTAGAGGTGGTGGTATTGTTACGATTAAAGCTGAAGAGGACAATCGTATCAATAGAGTTATAAGTCTTGCAGGCGTTTGCGATTATGGAAAAAGAAGTTCAACTATTGGCGATTTAGAACAATGGAAAAAAGATGGGGTGAAATATGTGATGAATGGCAGAACCAAACAACAAATGCCTCACTATTATCAATTCTATGAAAATTACATGGAGAACGAGGAGCGACTTACAATTATGAGAGCCGTTTCAAATTTAAAAATTCCTTACCTCATCATTCATGGCGATAATGATACTAGTGTTTTAATTGATGAGGCACATCAACTCCATTCGTGGAATCCAAAAAGCCAACTAAAACTGATAGATGGAGCAGATCACGTTTTTAACACCAAGCACCCTTGGAAGCTAAATTCGCTCTCAAAAGAATTAAATATAGCTGTTGAAGCTATAATAAAATTTGTACGAGTTTAGTATTTAGTTCTCACTAAATAAAAAGGCGACATCCCTGGGATGTCGCCTTTTGTGGAGAAGATCGGGCTCGAACCGACGACCTCTTGACTGCCAGTCAAGCGCTCTAGCCAACTGAGCTACATCCCCTTTATTTTAAACCGCTTAATACTAAAACAGGTGTTTTAATAAAAAAATCTTTGCGCAATATAGTATCCTTTTCCCATTTTTTAGCAAAAAACCCACGTTTTCGTCTTACAACACAAAGCATATCGGGACTGTGCGACTGAAAATGCTCTAATACGCCTTGAAATGTGGTAGCATTTATGCTTTCAGTAGTATTTCTTACGATTGAACCTAGTTCTTCATTCACATCAAAATCACCTGCTTTATGATACGGTGTCTTTACCAAAAGTAGGTCAACATCACAATCAAATTTTGATTTTACATCTTTTAGAGGTTGTAACACGTTTTCCTTTTTGATAATGGCCGATTTTATTGCCATCAATATATTTGAAGGAGCCGAAAACCTGTAGCCTTCAGGAACAATCAATGCGGGCACATCCATTTGCTTGATAATTTTTCCAGAAGTTTTCCCTAAATACACTTCGTCTTTAATAGAGTTCGTTCTTGGTTCAACTAAAACTAAATCTACATCAGCCGCTTTACAGGCCAACTCTAAAGTCTCAACCATGTCACCTTTCAAAACCTTCACATAAACATCAATATTTTTTTTATCGACTTGAGCCACCAACCCATTCAGGAACTCTAAACTTTCGCGTTGAATAATTTTGTCGACGTTCATCATAGTTCCTGCCTTGGTAAATACATTATAAACCTGCACAACAAAAACCTTTGCGCCAAAAGCCTCGGCAAAATCTACAGCATATTGCAAATGACTTACCGCATTTTTTGACGATCCCACAGGAACCAAAATATTTTTCATAACCAGATAGTTAAAGCTTAAATTTACAATAAATTTTGGGGCAAAAGTAAATAATTTAATGATACGGAAAGCAATACTCGAAGATGTAGATGAAATTTTAGAAATTACCAAGGCGTCTGCAAAACACATGATTTTTCAAAACATTTTTCAATGGAATGAATTTTACCCAAATGCCGCAGCTTTTGAAATAGATATTAAACGAGATGAATGCTATGTTTTAGAGATTAACAATGCCATTATAGGTTGCATTACCATTTCAACCCTTATGGATGAAGAATACATCCCAATATTATGGTTAACACCAAATAAAAATAACATTTATATCCATCGCTTAGCGGTACATCCTAATTATCAAGGCAAAGGCCATGCGCAAGAATTATTGTCATTCGCCGAAAACTATGCTGTAACAAAAAGATACACTTCCATAAGATTAGATACATTTTCACAGAACAAAAGAAACCAAAAGTTTTACGAACTTCGCGGGTATAAAAAATTGGGGGATATTTACTTTCCAAAGCAAAGTGAATATCCTTTCCATTGTTATGAACTAGTCCTGTGAGCAGCAATATCAGCTTAAAATACATCAATAAACTAGCTATTCCAGCATTAATTTCAGGAATATCAGAACCTATTCTGTCTATAACCGATACAGCAATTGTAGGTAATATTGATGTGAATCCCGTAGAATCACTTGCTGCTGTAGGCATTGTGGGAACATTTTTATCCATGCTCATTTGGATTTTAGGGCAAACCAGAAGCGCCATTTCCGCCATAATATCTCAATATTTAGGAGCAGATAATTTGGAATCTGTAAAAAATCTGCCAGCACAAGCCATATTTATAGTAACGTCGCTAAGTCTTTTAATAATCGCTAGCACCTATCCTTTCGCATCTCAAATTTTTAAACTCTATAACGCCTCTAATCTTATATTAGATTACAGCGTGCTATATTATAAAATCAGGGTTTTTGGCTTTCCGTTTACTTTGTTTACTATAGCAGTTTTTGGCACATTTAGAGGCTTACAAAACACATATCATCCAATGATTATTGCCATTATTGGCGCATCTGCAAATATTATCTTAGATTTCATTTTGGTATATGGTATTCCAGGATATCTGGAACCCATGAATATAGAAGGCGCAGCCTACGCCAGTGTTATCGCACAAATCCTTATGGCATTGTTTTCAGCATATTTCCTACTGAAAAAAACGAGTATACCCTTAATACCAACATTTCCGTTTAATAAAGAAATTAAAAGATTTATCGTCATGATTCTCAATCTTTTTGTGAGAACACTGGCGCTCAATATTACCTTGTATTTTGCTACAAGGTTCGCCACAGGATATGGTAAAAACTATATAGCAGCCTATACCATCGCTATTAATCTATGGTTTCTAGGTGCTTTTATTATTGATGGTTATGCGGGTGCTGGCAATATTATGTCAGGTAGATTATATGGAGGCAAACATTACAAAAATCTCGTTAATCTCAATAAAAAATTAATTAAAATCGGATTGGTAGTGGGGTTCATTTTAACGGTAGCGGGATTCATTGTTTACAAACCCATCGGTTTACTTTTCACAAAAGAACCAGAAGTATTGCAACGTTTTTACGATATATTCTGGATAGTACTCATCATGCAACCCATCTGCTCTATCGCATTTATTTTTGATGGAATTTTTAAAGGCTTGGGCAAAATGAAAACGTTAAGAAATGTACTGCTACTCGCCACGTTTTTAGTTTTCATTCCAATACTATACGCTTTAGATTATTTCAATTTTAAGCTAAATGGTATTTTTATTGCGCTCACGTTTTGGATGATAGCAAGAGCCTTACCTCTTCTTATTAGTTTTAATAAACAATTCATCCCACTCGCAAAAAACAATTAACTTTACAACCAATTTTCAAGCAAACCGATGCAATTTTTAAGCCTCTTTCAAAGCCCAGATATAGAAGAAAAAATTAAAAATGCGCCCGATAGTGGTTACGAAATAGGCGTATTTATTGGTGCCATGATACCCTTTGTAGTTCTGGTTATCATCGCCTACATGATTTATTATTACAGCAAAAAACGCAACGAAAACAGATAATTATGGATGTTCTTAGCTTTTTAGGTGGCAACGGTCTTTTTTTGCTCCTGGCTTTCGTGCTAATTATCGTCTATTTTGTCAATAAAAAACGTCGCAAATAGTATCTTTGTCCATCAATACCATTCAAATGAGTAACATACGCATCACCAAACAATTCTCTTTCGAAACCGGTCACGCCCTTTATGGCTACGATGGCAAATGTAAAAACGTACACGGGCACAGTTACCGTCTCGACGTCACCGTTATTGGAAAACCCATTAGCGACACATCTAACGTAAAATACGGTATGGTTATCGATTTTGGTGATCTCAAAAAAATCGTGAAAGAAGAAATTGTTAGCGTTTTCGACCACGCTACGGTGTTCAACAAAAACACCCCTCATGTAGAACTAGCCAAAGAGCTGCAGACCCGTGGACATAATATTTTATTGGTTGATTATCAACCCACAAGTGAAATGATGGTTATCGATTTTGCCAAAAAAATAAAAGCACGCCTACCTGAAAATATTAAGTTGCACTCCTTAAAACTTCAAGAAACTGCTACCAGTTTTGCGGAATGGTTCGCTAACGATCAAGATTGATTTTTTGGGCGTTCCCCTACAGGGTCGGGCTTTCGGCAGTCGCTCCTTCCTACGTCAGGGAGCTTCAACAAATGCCTCAATCCCAAACGCAGTCCTGTTTGCTATCATCAGCAAAACATAAAACTTACTTCACATTTGCAAAAGCTTTACGAGCCACTTACAGAAGTTTATCATAATTCGTGAAATTCGTGGCAAAAAACTATATTTACCATATGCAAATCCCAAAAGGAAAAAAAATATATTTCGCTTCCGATAATCACCTCGGCGCCCCAACACGAGAAGCATCCTTACCTCGCGAAAAAAAATTCGTTGCTTGGTTGGACGAGATCAAAAAAGATGCAGCCGTTATTTTTTTGTTAGGCGATTTGTTCGACTTTTGGATGGAATATAAAAAAGTAGTCCCCAAAGGTTTTACACGCACCCTTGGTAAACTTGCTGAAATATCAGATTCTGGTATTCCAATTCATTACTTTGTAGGCAATCACGATTTGTGGATGGATGGCTATTTTGAAGAAGAACTAAATATTCCCGTATATCACAAACCCAAAGAATTCACTTTTAACGACAAAACCTTTTTCATTGGTCATGGTGACGGATTGGGTCCTGGAGATAAAGGTTATAAGCGTATGAAAAAGGTTTTCACCAACCCCATTTGTAAATGGCTCTTTAAACGTTTA
This sequence comes from Hyunsoonleella flava, assembly GCF_004310325.1. GTDB lineage: Bacteria > Bacteroidota > Bacteroidia > Flavobacteriales > Flavobacteriaceae > Jejuia > Jejuia flava. Next base: position 69,637 of record NZ_SIRT01000017.1, on the reverse strand, counting down.
ATACATCCCGATTTTGGTGTGCGATTGGGGCATTATATGTCCGTTAAAAACAAAATGATTTCAGGCGATGAAGATGCTAAATTTCTTGGTGAAGATAATGAATGGCTAGTGCAGTATTGTAAGCGTAAACTAGACGACAAACACCGCGACTACTTCGTTTTTGGACACAGGCACTTGCCGCTGGATATCGACCTCAACAACAATTCCAAATATATTAATCTTGGGGATTGGATTCAGTATTTTACTTATGGAGTTTTTGATGGAGAAACTTTGGATTTAAAGGAGTATAAAGTATAATTAGTCCACCTTTTACCAGACATAGTTTTTACTCTACCTCACTAGCTTCAATATCCTCGGTTAAATCCAATTCACGTAGAACAGGGTTTTTTAATCCAACGGTAAAAACAGTGAGTAGCGTCATGGAACCTCCAAAAACTACGGCAGCAACAGGTCCCATTATTTTGGCGGTTAAACCACTTTCAAAAGCGCCTAATTCGTTAGAAGAGCCAACAAACATAGAATTTACAGAAGATACGCGCCCACGCATATCGTCAGGGGTTTTCAATTGTAAAATCGTTTGCCGAATCACCATAGAAATACCATCTGCAGCTCCACTAATAAATAACATTAAAACACTCACCCAAAAAATATTTGAAAGTCCGAAACCGATAATACTCAATCCAAATACAAATACCGCAATCAACATTTTTTTGCCTGTATTCTTACTTATCGGAATGTAAGTGGTGGCGAACATAGTTAAAATACTTCCCAACGAAATAGAAGCATTCATAATCCCAAAACCTTCACTACCCACTTCCAAAACATCCTGTGCAAATACGGAAAGAATGGCAACAGTACCACCAAACAAGACTGCAATCATATCCAACGTTAACGCTCCTAAAATTGCTTTATTTTGAAATACAAAACGTACACCAACTTTTAGGCTGTCCATCATAGGCTCGCCTATCTTTTTATTTAAAATGGGTTTCTTCTCAATTAAAAAAACCATAAAAAAGGAAATCACCACAAGAAAAAACACGACGCATAAGGTACTTGCCACACCAATCCAACTGATAAAAAACCCTCCGAAAAGTGCTCCTAAAACCGCAGCCGTCTTCCAAGTACTTGTGCTCCAAGTTGCAGCATTAGGATATATTTTCTTAGGAACAATTAAAGCTACTAAGGAGAAAATTATTGGTCCAAAAAACGAACGCAAAAACCCTCCAAAAAACACCAAGGCATAAATACAATAAAGAATAGATCGCGTAGACCAATCACCTACAACGGTATCTGAGGTCAACAAAAATAATCCTAAACTAATGAGTGAAAAAGCAGCGATACAAAGGGCAAATAAATTTCGTTTTTCTCGCTGGTCCACAATATGACCTGCAAACAAAGCCATGGTAAATGCTGGAATTATTTCCATAAGCCCAATAATCCCAAGCGATAATGGATCTTTTGTCAAACTATACACCTGCCATTCAATGACAATAAATTGCATGGACCAACCAAATACTAGAAACAGGCGCAGCAGTAAAAAAATATTGAACTCTCTAATTCTTAGTGCAGCATATGGGTCGGTTTTTGCCATAATAACTACGCTTTAATATCCCTTAATTTTAATTGCAACGACACGTTACCCCGCCATTCATTTTCGTCAATGGAGTACACAGCCTTAAATGGTTTTCCCTCAGAAATTAATTCGTATTTATCTCCCATCCCGAAACCGATCGCCACGATACTATTAGAATCGGTTTGACTTGCAGTAATTCGCAGATGTGTTTTATCAGCACCAACACACTTTCCATAGCCAGTATCTTTTAAATTATCGGTCATGAATACGGGTGTCATATTACTTGGTCCGTAGGGTGCAAATTGTTTTAAAATTCTATAAAACTTAGGCGTAATATCGTTTAATTCAATTTGGGTATCAATCTTAATTTCTGGAGTTAATAAGTTTCTATCAATAGTTTTAGAAACTTCATCTTCAAAAGCTTGCTTGAAAGCTTCATAGTTTTCTTCTTCTAGGGTTAAACCAGCTGCATATTTGTGTCCGCCAAACTGCTCAATATATTCTTTGCAAGCCTCTAAAGCATTATATACGTCGAAACCTCTTACTGAACGTGCCGAAGCCGCCAGTTTTCCACCACTTTTGGTAAATACCAAAGTAGGGCGGTAATAGGTTTCCGTCAACCTTGAAGCCACAATACCTATGACACCCTTATGCCAATCTTCGCCATAAACTACAGTGGTCAATCGGTCTTGCTCTTTATTTTCTTCAATTTGTTGTAAGGCCGCTTCAGTAATTTCTTTATCGGTAGCTCTTCTTTCTAAATTGTAATTGTCAATATCTACGGCGTGTTTTTTTGCATCCTCGTATTCTTCATCTGCTAATAAGGCTACAGCAAAATTACCATGCTCCATGCGGCCAGCAGCATTAATACGAGGCGCTATGATAAAAACTACATCGGTAATGGTCAACTCTGTTTTTTCAACCTGATCGATGATTGCTTTAATTCCCGGTCTTGGGTTGGTGTTAATAACATGCAGTCCAAAATAAGCCATTACTCTGTTTTCACCATCAATAGGTACAATATCTGCACCAATGGCCGTTGCTACCAAATCCAAATACTTGATTAAATCCTCTGTAGTTTCTCCATCCTTTTGTGCTAAAGCTTGAATCAACTTAAAACCAACACCACACCCGCATAACTCCTTGTAAGGGTACTCGCAATCTTCGCGTTTTGGGTCTAAAACCGCTACTGCTTCAGGAATATTTTCTCCAGGCCTGTGATGATCGCAAATGATAAAATCAATACCCAATGTTTTTGCATAGGCCACTTTATCTATGGCTTTGATACCACAATCTAATGCAATAATTAATGAAAAATCATTCTCTAACGCAAAGTTGATACCCTTTTTGGATACGCCATACCCTTCATCATACCGATTAGGAACGTAGGTATACACTAGATTATGCTTAGTTTTAAGATATGTAGACATCAAAGCCACTGCCGTAGTGCCATCCACATCATAATCGCCATAAACCAAAATATTTTCCTTATCAGCAATAGCTTTTTCAATACGTGCCACCGCCTTGTCCATATCCTTCATTAGAAAAGGGTCATGTAGATGACTTAAACTAGGGCGAAAAAATGCCTTTGCCTCCTCATAAGTTTCAATACCACGTTGCACTAAAATCGTTGCAATTACTTCATCAACTTGAAGTGCTTCTTGTAAATGTTTTATCCTTTCTAAATTTGGTTTTGGTTTAAGCGTCCAGCGCATTCAAAAAGTTTTAAGTTATAATTTCTAAACCCTAAATTAAAAGTACTTATCAGTCTAGGCACTTTTGGTATGAAAATGCGTTTCTATATCCAATTCTGAAAATTGACGGAACATTTCCATAACACCACAGTATTTTTCAATGGATAAATCTACTGCACGTTGCAATTTCTTTTCTTGTAAATTATCCCCATAGAAATGAAAATGCATTGCCACCTTATCATAATATTTAGGGTGCTCATCAGTTAAATTTGCCTCAATATCTATATTAAAATCATCAACATCCAACTTCATTTTCTTTATCAAAGCAGCCACATCTAGCCCAGAGCAACCTGCTAATCCTGATAACATTAAGGCTTTAGGGCGATAACCTTCACTTTTGCCTCCGTTTTCTTCACCTGCATCAATAAACAAATTATGCCCCGAAGGATTGGTACTTTCAAATCGCATTTCTCCTAACCATTTTGTGGAAACTTTTATTGCCATTTTTCTGAATTATTTTTCGTTAATTGTAAATTCAAAAATACTACTAAAAAAATAAAATCATGCCTTTAGTAACGCCATTATCTCCAGAGCACGATCTGGAAACCAAAGCACTTGCAGAATTCTTTAACGAAACTTTGGGCTTTTGTCCAAACTCAGTATTAACCATGCAACGTCGTCCTGCCATCAGTAAGGCATTTATCAATTTAAATAAAGCTGTTATGGCTAATGAAGGACGTGTAACATCAGCATTGAAACGTATGATTGCCTGGGTGTCAAGTAACGCTACAGGCTGTCGTTATTGTCAAGCACATGCTATTCGTGCTGCTGAACGGTATGGCGCTGAACAAGAACAACTAGATAATATTTGGGAATACCGCACACATCCTGCTTTTAGCGAAGCTGAACGCGCTGCTTTAGACTTTAGTTTAGCAGCTTCTCAAGTGCCAAATGCCGTTGATAATACTATAAAAAAACGCTTGTATGAACACTGGAACGAAGGTGAAATTGTGGAAATGCTCGGTGTTATTTCCTTATTTGGTTATTTGAATAGATGGAATGATTCCATGGGCACTTCTATTGAAGATGGCGCCGTTGAAAGTGGGGAGCAGTATTTGGGAAAACACGGTTGGGAGAAAGGGAAGCATGTTTAAATTTTTATGAGAAGACATGCATAATGTTGATTATTCTAAAATTATAGGTTTCTTTTCGAAGATTGTAGACCTAAATGACAACGAAAAAAAACTTTAAAAGATAAGCTTGAAATCTTTCACTTTAAAAAGAAAGAGGTCATTGTAAAAGAAGGCGCTACAAGTAACTACGTCTATTTTGTAAATGATGGTATTTTAAGATCGTACTACCTAAAAGACGGTGAAGAAGTTACAACACAGTTTTATTTCCCAAATTCCTATTGCTCTTCATATAGCAGTTTTTTAACCCAAAGCAAAGGGCGTATAAATATAGAATGCCTAAGCGATGTAGAGCTTTTGGCGTTATCCTATGAAAATGTTCAGAGGATGTATAAATCGAGTACAGCATTTAATACTTTTGGGAGGCGCATTAGTGAATTTTTATACATCGATTTTTATAAACGCTCGTCTTCCTTCCTGTTAGATGATGCTAAAACGAGATACTTAACGCTTTTAAAAGAACGACCAGAAATTTTAAAATCTATCCCCAATTACATGATTGCTTCTTATATTGGCATTACTCCAGAATCGTTAAGCCGACTAAAAAAGCAACTTTTATCTGAGTAAATAATATCTGTTTTGGTTTTCTTACCATAGGTCAATTTTTTTTATCGTGTTAAGTTCTAAGTTTGGAGTATAAATTTAATACCTAGAAAAATGAGAATTTCAGTTTTAATTATTATCATACTTTTTTCTTCAATAAAAGTCTCAGCATGTTCTGCATTTATGTGTCGTGCTAAAAATAGTGTGTACTTCGCCAAAAACTTCGATTGGCAGCATAGTCATAGCTATATCATAAAAAATGATAAAAATATCTTTAAAAATGGGTATAATTTTAAGGGCGATAATACAGTATCGTGGACCTCAAAATATGGATCTTTAACCTTCAACCAAATTGGTAAAGAATTCCCTTTTGGTGGCATGAATGAAGCTGGTTTGGTCGTGAAACAACTTTGGAATCAAGATGATTGTGAATATGAAGTGTTTGAACACTCTAAAACAATTTCTGAATTAGAATGGATTCAATACCAATTAGATAATTACGCATCGGTTGATGAAGTTCTATATGCCTTAAAACAACTTACCATAATCCCTGTGATGGCAAAAGTGCATTATTTTATCGCTGACACCTCTGGGAAATCAGCAATAATTGAGTTTATAAATGGAAAAACTGTAGTTATTGAGTCGTCTGATAATCATCAATTAATCACGAATAGTAATTATAAAAATTCACAAAACTATTGGGCGACTCATAAAAACAATTTGGATAAAACTTCGGGAAGTTCGCTTGATAGATATTGCCATTTAACAAAAAGTATTTCTGAGTTAAATCTTGATGATTCTGTTGACCCCAAAGCTTTGTTCAAAACCTTGTTGCCAACCAGAACAACCCAAACACAATGGAGCATTGTTTACGATATTACCGCTAAAGAAATCCAATTTTTAAGCCGAAATAATCCTAACGTAAAAACGGTTAAACTACATGATTTTAATTTTGAAAATAACAACTCTATAGCCGCAAAAATAAATTCTGAAAGTTTGAATTTTGAAGCCTACACTTTTGAAAAAAACAAGTCTTTAGTTGATACATTCCATGAGAATTTTGGTATTCCCTATATTGATTATGAAAAGATGAATGCGTACCAAATGCAACCTGAAAAGGCTCTAAAAGATGATGCCTTTGAGAACACAATTAATATCAAAGTGAATTTTAAAGTGAAAAAAACAGTGGAAAAATCGCATTAATGCTGGTAAATAGTGAAGCAAATTATAAAAGCAGAAAACCCATTAAAGCGGCTAAAAGCAGTGTGGTGAACAATGAAGTATCCGTAATGTTTTATTCAATTCCAAAAGGGGAATATGCTGTTATGGCCTACCATGAGGTAAATAATAATGGAAAACTGGATACTAACTTCCTAGGAATTCCATCTGAGCCATTTGCATTCTCAAATAATGCTAAGGGCTTTATGGGCGCGCCAAAATTTGAAAAAGCTAAGTTTATTGTTGATGCTAATACTGTTATTGATTTGGAGATAAAGTAGAGTATTTTTATTGCAAAGAGGTTGGTCTATAATATTTCATGAGTTCTCTGCTTTAATTGCGGCAACACGTCAACCTCAAACCATGGGTTCTTCATCAACCAAAACCGATTTCGTGGTGATGGATGCGGTAACGGTAAATATTTTGGTAAGTATACTTTATAATTTCTAACGGTCTCTGTTAACGTCTTTTTGGCCTGTTTTCCCAAATAATACTTTTGGGCGTACATCCCTATTAAAATCACGAGTTCTACATTTTTTAGTTCGTCAAATAAAAGTTCATGCCATTGGGGTGCACATTCTGGTCGCGGTGGTAAATCGCCTGTTCTTCCTTTTCCAGGATAACAAAACCCCATGGGAATGATGGCAAACTTTTTTTCATCATAAAATTCTTCATCTGTAACATTCAACCATCTTCTGAGTTGCCTCCCGCTGGCATCATCCCAAGGAATACCAGAGGCGTGCACTTTTGTTCCTGGTGCTTGTCCGATGATTACTATTTTAGATTCTGGATGTGCGGCTACTACGGGCCGAGGGCCTAAAGGCAAATGTGCTTTGCAGATGGTACATTGCTGTATGTCTTGAAGTAAATCTTCCATTACTTTTTCCCCCCAACCACAACAACTATTTCTCCTTTTGGCAGTTTTTTGGTATAATAGTCCAAAACCTCTCTTGCAGTACCTCTTACGGTTTCTTCGTATAATTTTGTCAATTCTCTTGAAACCGAAACTGGTCTATCCTCCCCAAAATATTCACAAAAATGCCCTAAGGTTTTTACCAGTTTATGTGGACTTTCATAAAAAATCATAGTTCTGGTTTCTTCAGCTAACAATAATAATCGAGTTTGTCGCCCTTTTTTTACTGGTAAGAACCCCTCGAATACAAATTTATCGTTTGGTAATCCAGAATTTACTAAAGCTGGCACAAATGCCGTAGCACCTGGTAAGCACTCAATTTCAATGTTGTTTTCAATACATGCTCTGGATAACAAAAACCCAGGATCGGAAATCGCAGGAGTTCCTGCATCACTAATCAACGCAATAGAAGTCCCTCCCTTTAGTTTTTGAATGATGTTATCAACCGTTTTATGCTCATTATGCATGTGGTGCGATTGCATATGGGTGGTAATTTCAAAATGCTTTAGTAGTTTCCCCGAGGTTCGGGTGTCTTCTGCTAGAATTAAATCTACAGCTTTTAAGACTTCAATGGCTCGAAAGGTTATATCTTTTAAATTCCCGATGGGTGTTGGAACAAGGTAAAGTTTACTCATGTGTTAGGGATTGAACGGTATGTTTGAGCTCCTTGAAGAGAGCGAGTAGTGAAAGCCCGACCCGAGCATGTTGGTTTCATGAAATATTCTAGATTATAATCGAGGGTAACACCCAAATATTAACTAAACTTAGCTTCAACAATTGCTTTGAAACGTTCTTCAAACTCTTCTTTCCCGTCCCAGTTATTGTAATCTGGCTTCACGATGGTTTCGATAAAGCGATCTGCATCTTCAAAGGACTGAATGGTATTTAATTGGGAAATCACACGATCGTAATCAGTGGCATTGCCTTCAAATAAATGCTTGATAAACGCAATTTTATCATTGAGACCGATGCTCATACCGCCACTTTTAATGCGGTCGTTCAACGTTTTTTTCTCCTGTCCATTTTGTTGTTGCACTTTTGAAATGGGCTCAAACACAGGTAAATCCCTGAAATCTGCAGTTAAATCTTCCAACTCGCCTTTATGGGTTTCTTCTTTAGGCACCACGGATTCAATAATCTTATCTACCTCCTCCTGTTGCTTTGTTTCCTCTGGCATAAACTCTACCATATCCTTGATTTTGTTCATAACAGGTTCTGAGATATCATCGTCAACCACATCATCCAAATTGATATAAATTTTATCTTCAACCTCAATATTATCACTTATTTTATTATTGAAGGCGGTATCCAACATGTCAAAAAATGAAGAATTGTTGCCTATCGTTGGAATATCATCGTCAAAATTTTCATGTGCAAATTTTAAAACCGACAGCTTTTCATAAAGCAAGCGTGCTTCTTCATGCATCCTTAAAACATCTTCCCTTCCTTTTAATTTAAGAATTCTATGTGCAATACTCACTAACTCAGATTCCAACTTCTTCTTCATCTTAGTATAATTTTAAAAAATTAATGCGTTTTAGACTTTCGATTTTAATAAATTTACGCCACCTTTATACAAAACGTGCGACAGCTTAGTTTTAGTGTTAAAATTACAAAATGTTTCTCGAAAATACCGTAAATCATAAAGAACAATTTGGCTGGATTGAAGTTATCTGCGGATCAATGTTCTCTGGAAAAACAGAAGAGCTCATCCGAAGACTAAAACGTGCGCAATTTGCAAAGCAAAAGGTTGAAATTTTTAAACCTGCTATTGATGTGCGTTATGATGAAGATATGGTGGTGTCTCATGACGAGAATCAAATTCGTTCTACGCCGGTACCTGCAGCGGCAAATATTCCTATTTTAGCAGATGGCTGTGACGTAGTTGGTATTGATGAAGCGCAGTTTTTTGACGATGAGATCGTGAGCGTATGTAATGATTTGGCAAATAAAGGCGTTCGTGTAATTGTAGCGGGATTGGATATGGATTTTAAAGGTAACCCTTTTGGGCCCATGCCTAACCTAATGGCAACTGCTGAATATGTTACCAAAGTGCATGCTGTATGTACAAGAACAGGTAATTTAGCGCAATACAGCTATAGAAAATCTAAAAACGATGATATTGTAATGCTTGGGGAAGTAGATGAATACGAGCCGTTAAGTAGAGCCGCATATTATAAAGCTACAATGAGCGAAAAGATTAAAACAATGAAAGTGAAAGATGTTGAAGATGTGACCTCCAAACAAAAGAAACCGAATGCCTAAAGCCCAAGAAACCATTCTTGAAATTGATTTAAATGCGCTTAGACATAATTTTGAGTATTTAAAATCTAAATTAAAAAGCAACACAAAATTTTTAGCGGTGGTAAAGGCGTTTGCCTATGGCAATGATGCCGAAGAAATAGCCAGATATTTACAGCATTTAGACATTGATTATTTTGCTGTGGCTTATGCCAATGAGGGCGCTGCTTTAAGGCAAGCTGGTGTTACCAAGCCCATTTTAGTGTTGCATACCTTAGCTGTAAACTTTGATGTTGTTCTAGAAAATTGCCTTGAACCCAACTTATATAATGCAAAAATTTTAAACGAGTTTATTGCCTTTACTGAAGCTGAAAATCAAAACGAATATCCTGTTCATATTAAGTTTAACACAGGCCTAAATAGACTTGGTTTTTGGGAAAATGATGTGGATTATATTGTTTCAAAACTAAAAGCTACTTCAGCGGTTAAGGTAAAATCCTTGTTTTCTCATTTAGCAGCAAGCGAAGATTTAAACGAAAGAGACTTCACTTTAAGACAAATTGCCAGTTTTAAGGAAATAGCCGAAAACTTTTCCAAGGCTATTGGTTACCAGCCAATATTGCACATGACCAATACCTCTGGTATTTTAAACTACCCCGAAGCACATTTTGATATGGTACGTTCTGGCATCGGCTTATATGGTTTTGGTAATTCTGAAAAAGAAAGTACCTATTTAAAACCCATTGCGAGTTTAAAAACCGTGATTTCACAAATTCATCAAATTGAAAAAGGTGAATCTGTGGGCTATAATCGCGCTTATAAAAGTGATGCCTTGTTTACTAAAACTGCAACTTTACCGTTGGGCCACGCTGATGGTATTAGTAGAATTTATGGTAACGGCAAAGGCTTTGTTATAATACATGGAAAAAGAGCCCCTATTATTGGCAATGTTTGTATGGATATGATTATGGTAAACATTACAGGTATTGATTGTAAAGAAGGCGACGAAGTTATTATTTTTGATGGAGAAACAACATCAGCTGAAACTCTTGCTGAAGGTGCAGGCACTATTTCCTACGAATTAATCACCTCCATTTCACAGCGTGTAAAACGAGTGATTCTAAAATCATAATAACCAAGAGAAAAAAACGAGTTATTGAATAATATGCTTTATTTCTTTTCGATATTGTGATGCGCTTTTCCCTGTTATTTCGTTAAACTGCTTATTAAAGTGCGAAAAATTGTTAAATCCGCACTCATAACAAATATCAGCAATACTCATTTGGCTTTCGTTAAGCAACTTTGTTGCGTGCACAATACGATATTCGTTTACCATTTGAGTAAAGGTTTTACCCGTAGTTTTCTTAAAGTATCGGCAAAAGGCAGGTACTGTCATGCTTACCTTGCCTGCAATCTCCTCTAGTGTAATATGGTCTTGAAAATTGGTGTTAATGTATTTATATATCAACTTAATCTTATCACTATCTTGAGGGTTGGTTTCGAAAGCTATACCATCGGCATTTAAGAGCACATAATCTTCTGTTTTGGCCAAATAGTCCAATATTTCCAAGAAACTTATAATACGCTTTAAGCCTTCATATTCTGTAAGTGCATCAATTTTAGGACCTACTACCTTTTTGGTTTCAATACCAAAACGAATTCCCTTTTCTGCACGGGCAAATAAGGCCGAAACGTTGGACATCTCAGGCACATTCATAAAATAATCACCTAAGCAATTTGATTTAAATTGCACCGTAGTTTCAGAGCCATTGGCAGTTAATCTATCTGCAAAACCATTATGAGGTAAATTTGCACCTATTAATATCAACTGACTATTATTAAAATAAGATAGATGATTCCCAATATGAGTTTTTCCTTGGCCCTTATTCACATACACCAGCTCAAGCTCAGGATGAAAATGCCAGAACGCATTGTTCTTGTCAACACGTTCCAAATGTTGCTTTACCAAGATAGAACTACCAAAACTAGGAGTTACCTTTTCTAGTGTAGGTTTCTTTTTAATCATTGTGGCAATTTTAATGCAAATTTAGCATTTATTATGCATACATTATATATTCTATTACCTTAAATATATGCTAAATTAACTTAACAATCAGTTAACATATACTTAACAGTTAAAATAGCATATAAATTAGTCAAAATTGTTGTTTTTCAAAATAGACATCCAGTGTATCTTTGTAGTGTAAAAACGTTGGTGTCATCATTTAAATGATACAAAACCAACGGATACATAAAGATTTAAATAATTGTACTGATTTAAGCAGTACGTTCAAAATATACATTAATAATTAATTTTAATGTCTTATTTAGTTTAGTTGGTTAAAGTGGGCTGTGGTGGCCCACTTTTTTTTGCTCTAATCCCAAAAAAAATTAATATCCTTTAAAATTTTTACAAGGTTAAAATAATACACATCTATAGAAAATTCCCCCATAAAATATATAGAATTAACCCCGCAATATAGCATATTAACTTTTTAATAAAATAACACAAATTTAACAGATAATTTTGCATATAAATTGGTCAATTTCAATGTTTTACAGCAATCTTCTTTGATATAATTTTGACCTGTAAAACGTTAATAAATCCAAATCATGAAAAACGTAATGAACAACTCAAAAAAAGTATTTTTAATGGTAGCACTATTTGCTACGGTTATGGGATACGCAAGTGACAATTCATTTTACATTAGTAAAGGTGATGCAAACAAAACTGTAATTACCTTAAATGATGTAAAAGAGGGAAATCTTTTCACTATTAAAGACAAAAACGGGTTAATACTATATAAGGAAGCGATACAACAAAACGGACTCTACAAAAAAGGGTTTGATTTAACATCACTTCCAGATGGTAGCTACTTTTTTGAACTTGATAAGGATATGGAAATCAAAACCATTCCGTTTAAGGTAAAAGTAAGTGAAGTAGTATTTGACAAAGACAATGCAGAAACAATTTTTAAACCTTCAACAGTGGTTAAGCAAGACCTTTTATTTGTGTCAAAATTAGCTTTAGAAGGCGAGGAATTAGAAATAAGTATCTATCAAGAAAATGGTTTTTATGCTGCACCATACCAATTGATACATAATGAAACAATTTCAAATACCAAGCATATTGAAAGAGTCTATAAATTTGTTGACTTCAGAAAAGGAGAATATAAAATTATTTACAAAACAGAAGGTAAAACATTTGTAGAATTTATCTAAGTAGCACTAACTCAATTTAATTTCTGAGGAGCGGACCAATTGGTTCGCTCTTCTTTTTTATAAATACTGTCACGTAATTTGAATAATGTAACGCATTATTACTTTACAGATTAGAAAAGTTTTAATTGTCCGTTTTTATATTGTTCATGCAAATTACAGTTTAATTTCGGCATACCTTTATCTTTAAAATATCGCTGTCGCACTAATTTTACCAAATTATTAATTTGTTCTGCAATTTTACCTTCACCTCGCATTCTTGTTCCATATCTAGAATCGTTTAAAGTACCTCCGTGACAATTTTCAATTTGGTGAAGTACTTTTTCAGCAGCTTCCGGCATAGTTTTTTTAATCCAATCTGTAAATATTTCGCCAATGGCACCATTTAATCTCACAATGGTATGCCCTATGGAAACCGCCCCATAATCTGAAGCAGCTTTTGCTATTTGCAGAATTTCATGGCTATTGATACTAGGAATAATAGGTGCTATCATTACATTTACAGGAATGCCATTTTCACTCAAAGATTTAACGGTTTCAAGTCTTTTTTTGCTAGTTGCCGTCCTAGGCTCCAAAATTCTTCTGGTGTCTTCTGATAAAGATGTTATGGACAAATTCACACCAACCAAGTTGTATTTTGCCAAATCTTTAAGCACATCTAAATCTTCTAATATTCTTGAATTTTTGGTGATGATGGCCACGGGATGCCTATATTTTAAAAACACCTTTAAACATTGTCTGGTAATTTTAAATTTTTGCTCCGCAGGTTGATAACAATCAGTATTTCCTGATAACACTATTGGGCATGCTTTCCAGCTTTTCTTTTTAAGCTGTTGCTCCAATAATTTTGGCGCATCTTTCTTTACTAAAATGCGTCGCTCAAAATCCAATCCTGCACTGTAGCCCCAAAATTCATGGGTGTTTCTTGCGTAACAATACACACACCCATGTTCGCAGCCCTGATAAGGGTTCATGGAATATAGCATCCCAACATGAGGACTAGTTACCTTATTCACTATAGTTTTAGGGAAAACTTCTAAATATTTGGTTTTGTTCTTATCAGCATTTTCACCTTCTTTTTGGCAGAATTCAAGGAAATCATCACGTATTTCATGGCGCAATTCAAAGAAACGATTTGGGACGTTAAGCTGCGCACCACGTCCTTTTATGGCAGATTTTGGGTTCATTCTAATAAAATTTAGGTTTTTTGCTTTTTTGAGAAGCTTCCTAAAGTTAGGTATTATTTCTTTTGAAAAATGTTAAAGCGAAATTGGGTTATTAACAATAGAAAAGTTTTTATAAAACTGTAGTCATTATTTCAAATATTTAAACATAAATACTTGGCACTGAATTTGTTTGTAACAAAATAGTGGTTTTTACCACTAATAAGTAAAATAAACATTTAAAAAGAAAAATTATGATTCATAAGGGCATATTGGTATTAGGAGGCGTTGCATTAGGTGCAGCACTTGGTGTGTTATTAGCTCCAGACAAGGGTAGCAATACCAGAGAACACCTAAAAAAAGAAGGTAAAGACATCAAAGATCAAATAACTCAGGATTTCTCTGAGGTAAAAGATGATTTATCAAAAGCAGCGGCTTCTGGTAAAGAAAAACTAAAAGAGGAACTTAAGGATATGGCTTCTAAAACAAGTTACCAAACAGAAAAGGCCATTACATTTATTGAAAAACAGTTGGCAATACTAAAAGAAAAGAATAAGACGCTTCAGAAAACAAGCTAGAAGGTTTTAAAAATCAGCTCCCAGAAAAATTAGCTTTTCTTTTTTCTAGAAAAGCTGTGGTACCTTCTTCAAAATCGTCAGTTCCAAAACAGTTCCCAAAGGCAGTGATTTCGGTTAGATAGCCATTAACACCTTCTTTAAAATTGGCATTTACAGCCTTAATAGCGGCACTAATGGCTGTTGGGGAATTTCGCATAATTTTTGTAGCAAGTGTATCACACAACTCTAAAAGTTCGTTTTGTGGCACTACATGGTTTACCAAACCATAGTGCAATGCTTTATTCGCGTCTATCATACCTGCTGTCATTATCATTTCCATGGCGCGACCTTTCCCTACCAATTGGGTTAAGCGTTGTGTACCGCCATATCCAGGAATAACACCTAAGGACGTTTCTGGCAAACCCATTTTGGCATTGTCACTGGCAACTCTAAAGTGGCAAGCCATAGCTAATTCTAAACCGCCACCAAGGGCAAAACCGTTCACTGCGGCTATTACAGGCGTGTTTAAATTTTCCACGTAATCAAAAAGTATTTTTTGTCCGTTAGCGGCTAAATAGGTGCCTTCTTCTACACCAAAATCAGCAAACTCGCTAATGTCAGCACCTGCAACAAAGGCCTTTTCGCCACTTCCTGTGATGACAATTACTTTCGTGCGACCATCAGCATCAGCTGCTTTAAAAGCTTCATGCAGCTCTTGAATCGTCTCTTGGTTTAGGGCATTTAACTTTTTAGGTCGGTTAATCGTTATGGTTGTAATGCCTTTTTCTGAATGTACTAATAAGTTGGTATAGCTCATTTTTTAATGGTTTATCAAGATTCTTCTTTTGGAAACACAACTTTAAATACCGTACCTCTATCGGTTTCTGTAGTAAATGAAATTGTGCCTTTATAGGTTTCTACAATATTTTTTACCATCGCCAAACCAAGGCCCATGCCACTGGTTTTAGTTGTAAATTTAGGTTCAAATATTTTATGCTTGTTTTCATCAGAAATTCCAGAACCGTTATCCGCCACGGTAATAATTACATTTTTGTCATCCTGTCCCACATTGACCAAAACTTGAGGGGTTTTATCATTAGGAATGGATTGTATTCCATTTTTAACGAGATTGGTTACCACCCTAATAAGTTGTGTTCTATCAAACTTGGCAATAATTTCTTCGGCATCAGATGTAAAGACAATGTAATTTTCATTAAAAATATCAAGTGCCAGTTTGGTAATGTTCACCACATTAAGTGTCTCATTTTGTTGTGCCGGCATTTTTGCGAAGTTTGAAAAAGCCGAGGCAATAGAACTCATGGTATCAATTTGCTGGATGAGTGTTTTACTGTATTCTGCTAATTTGGTGGTAATGTTTTCATCATTTGGGTCAAACTTTCGTTGGAAGTTCTGCACCGTTAAGCGCATGGGTGTTAACGGATTTTTAATCTCATGCGCTACCTGTTTTGCCATTTCCCTCCAAGCTTGCTCACGTTCGCTCCGTGCCAGTTGCACCGCACTTTCCTCAAGTTCATCTATCATATTGTTGTATGAATCTACTAAGGTTGAAATTTCTTGACTGGAATCTTCAATTACTATTTTTTCGTTTCGCCTTTCCAGTCTTGTGGCAATAATTTTATCACTAATAGTTTTAAGCGATTTAGTTATGTATTTAGATAATAAAAAGGCTATGGCTATGGCAATAATTAAGACAAATAAATACGCTAAGCCCAATCTGCCCAAAAATTCATTTAGCTCTTTTGAAAGGAAATCGTCCCGTTCTAAATATGGTAAATTGAGAATAGCTAGTGGTTTGAATTTTTTGTCGTAAATGAAGGTGTAGGACGATTGATAGGTTAATCCGTTTTCGGTAATTTTATCTACATACCGATGGTCGGCAGTATTAGAAATGGCGTTTAAAATTTCCGCTCCTACGCTCTTATTTTCTTCGTCTGGCTTTAAGTCGGCTTTTGAGGTAATAAGCAAATTTCCTTGTAAATCGTAAAGGTTAATTTGCAGCTTATGAATTTCGGCTATTGGCCCTATTTTATCTTTAAAAATTAATGGGATATTTCTAGTTTTTACCTCCCAGGTATTTTCTCTGCCATTTAAAACTCCTTTTAAATGTGCTTTAATATTTTCCTCTTTACGCTCAAGACGTTGCGTGTGGTAATCGGTAGTTTCCTCATTGTATTGATAAATAGCCACCGCTGCAATGAGTACAGATGCTATCAGTACCAATACTATCATCACTATAAAAATACGGGTACGTAAAGAGAGTTTTTTTAGTTTCATTTGCAGTTTTAATGCATTAAAGATAGTAATAATCGCACCAAAAGATATAAGGTTATTATAAAATTGAAGTATTTGAAATTGCTTTAACCGCTTAAGCTGAAGGACCGTAATTTTATCAGAAAAAAATGATAAATTCGTTTAGCGTTGGATATTGGTCATTAAGACGACGTATATCCGCCTAAGCTAAAAGAACCCTCTGAAAATACCCCTAAACCTCATAAAGCGATGACCTTAGCAAGCATACCCGCGTTAGGGATTGAATACTTCGACTCCGCTCAGCACAGGCTTCATGTTGGAGCTCCTGACGAAGGAGGGATTGAGTAGTGAAAGCCTGCCTGCTGACAGGTAGGCCCGAATACGCCCTTGGCGAGGCAACTCCCAAACAGTTTAAGCCTCAGGATTTTTTTCTCGAATGTTTTTATAAAGCTTGAATCCTAGCATGATAAGGATCCCTAAAATAACGATGCCAATAACGCCCCATATCCAGTTGATGGCGCTTTTTAGGATGACCAAAAAGATAACGGCAAAAAGGATGAAGGTGGCACCCTCATTCCAGATGCGCATGTAGTTTGATGATTTTTTTACCACATCATTTTGTAATTGTTTGTAGTATTGATGGGTTTTTAAGTGATAGATAAACAATAAAATGATGAAGCCTAGTTTTACCTGCATCCATGGCATGTAAAAGAGTGTCGGGTTGATGTAAAAGAGACTTAAACCAAAAATCAGGGCTAAAATTGCCGATGGCCATGTGATGATGAACCACAGCCGTTTTGCCATAAGCTTTAGCTGCTTGCCTAAAATTTCCTTTTCTGGCGAGGGTTTATGAAAGGCTTCAATTTGATATACAAACAATCGCGGAATATAGAATAGCCCCGCAAACCAAGTGATGACGAAAATGAGGTGAAATGCTTTTAGGTAAAAATACGTCATGGTTGCCCTAGTGTGTTATTTAAGCGGTTTGCGGTTTTTCCACTGCTGTCCATTCCTTTGCGATGTTTGCAATAACTTGGGCAAAATCCTCACGGTCGTTTAGGCAAGGAATCACCGTAAATTCTTTTCCGCCAACTTCATGAAATATTTCTTCGCCTTCCATGGCAATCTCTTCCAAGGTTTCCAAACAATCGCTAACAAAGGCTGGTGTTACAATCGCCATTTTTTTAATACCGGCTTTCCCCATACGCTCAATAGTGCGGTCTGTGTAAGGTTGCAACCATGGGTCAAACCCCAATCTAGATTGAAATGTTGTGGAATATGTGCCTTTTTTTAAGCCTAACTTTTTTACCACATTAATGGTGGTGATTTCACATTGATGGCGGTAACAGAACTCGTGTTGCTTGCTCCCCATTTTAAAGCAACATCTACCATCCATTTTACAGTTTCCGTTGGTAATATCGCTTTTGCGAATATGTCGCTCTGGCACACCGTGGTAACTAAACAGGATATGCTCATAATCCAAACCATCTAATTTTTCGGCAATACTTGTTGAAAGCACGTTTATGTAATCTTCCCGTCCGTAAAACGCAGGTGTTCGGGTGATGGTTACTTGCGGGAAATGTTTAGCAACCAATTCATCCACTTTTACATCGATAGTCTCGGTAGTTGCCATTGCAAATTGAGGATACAGCGGAATGGTTTTGATTTCCGTACAGCCTTTATCCACCAATTCTTGAAGGCCTTTTTTAAGTGTCATACTTCCATAGCGCATTGCTAGAGCTACAGGATATTCAACCTTTTCCTGAACTTTTTCTTGAAGCCTTTCTGATAGCACAATCAATGGCGAACCTTCTTCCCACCAAATTTTTTTATATGCTTTTGCAGAAGCTTTTGGTCGTGTGTTTAAGATAATGCCTTTAACGAGCAAGGTTCTTGCCCAAAGTGGTACGTCTATCACACGTTCGTCCATTAAAAATTCACCTAAATATTTCTTTACGTCTTTAGGTTCTGGACTGTCAGGAGAACCTAAATTCACTAAAAGAATGCCTTTCATTTTTCTTTTTGCTTTACAATTTTATAGAGTGTTCACTATTCTTTTTCCAAAAGTGCGGTTCTAACGGCTTCAGGTATCATAGAATTTACCATTGCAGCCATATTCTTTTCATTTCCTAAAAACTTCCAACCGTCGTATTGAGGATCGTTTATAGCAAACATACTTGCATCGTTATTTATTACTACAGATGTGGTGGCTACGTCAACAGTTACATTTTCTGCTCCAAATTGAGCTGCCATGTTAGTTTTCATCATATCTAAATATGCTTGTCTATCCGCTTCAGGTTTATCTTTTTCGGTTAAAAACGTCATGCGCATCTTGCTGTTATAATACACCACAGCATAATTTACACCATCTACTTCTTTTTCATCGCTTATGCTTTTCACGTCGTTAGAAATAAACTCAATCTTCATTTGTGGCGAATTGAACATTTGCTCCATGCCTGTTTTCATCTGTTCCTTTGTCACCATCTCGAACACTTTTGGATACATATAGTCTAAAAAACCATCAATGTTCATATCCGTCATCAGATTATAATAATTCTGTGCTTCTTTTTGAATCTCTGCTTTGTGGGATTGTGAAAAAACTGAAGCTGAAAATAGAAATGCGAGTACTAGTGTTGTTAAAAATCTCATAAAAGTATTTGTTTCGAGCAAAAATACGACACATATTTCACAATAGCCCCATAAATTGCCCGTTCACTCATTGATAAAATCTATTAACTCATTTGCGTTACTTAAACGTCTATTTATTTCTATATTTAGCAATTCAATAGTTCAATATGAAAAAAACACTGTTCCTTTTATTGGTTTCGTTTGTCTGTAGTTTCTCGTTCTCACAGGAAAAAAGTCTGCTTTGGGAAATCTCAGGAAACGGATTAGAACAGCCATCATACATTTATGGTACCATGCACGTGAGCAGTAAAGTTGCTTTTAGATTAGACGATGTTTTTTACAAAGCCTTGAACAAAAGTGAATGTGTTGCTTTAGAATCTGACCCAACACAATGGCTGAAATATATGCACGAGGACTTTGGTTTTAATTATGATTTTGACAGTTTTTTATATGGGAATGATTTCTATGCAAACCTATTTAGGTTGTCGCCCTTGGATCCTATGCAAATGCGCAGTGTTATACGATTTGACAATTATTTGATAAACAGCTATCTGTATAGAAAGAACTCTTATGTTGATGATTTTGAAGAGGAAACTTATCTGGATATGTTTATTTACCAAGCTGGTAAAAAGAACAACAAACCTGTATTTGGGCTTGAGGACTTTAGAGAATCACGCTACTTGACTACAAAAGCAAGTTTTAACATGAACAAGCGTAAGCCAGATGACTGGTTTATAAAACTCATGGAAAAGAAAAATATGTTCATGTTTCAAGAAGACGTTTACCGCGAGCGAAATATTGAATTGTTGGACTCTATAGGTGCTGCTACAAACACCAACTATTACAGAGAGCACATGCTATTTAAGCGCAACGAGAACATGGTAAATGTTCTGGATACCCTAATGCACAAAAAGGTTGTGTTTTCGGGTGTAGGTGCTGCACATTTAGGCGGCGAAAAAGGCATGCTTAATATGTTGAGAAACAAGGGGTACACTGTAAAACCTTTGGTTTCCAAACAAACCAAATATGCTAAAGCTGAAAAGGACAAGTTGGAGCAGAAATTTACTGTTCCTAACATGGCTTTGCAATCTACGTCTGATGGTTTTATCAGTATTAAAAGTTTTGATGAACTTAGAGAATTTAGCGCAGAAGGTATCAAATATTATGTGGCTCCTGATATGACGAATGGCGCTTACCTAACCATCAACCGATTAAACACTTTTGAATATTTGCCAAATAGAAATAATACGGTTGACCTCGCTTTTATTAAAAACCTGCTGTATGAAGATGTACCTGGAACTATAATTGAAAAGGAAGAGTTTGATGCACCTTATCCTGGTATTAGTATTTTAAATAAAACGAAAAAAGGGGATTATCAAAAATATCACATCTACAAAACACCTTTAGAAATTATTGTTATAAAGTTTGGCGGCAAAAAGGATTTTGTGCTTTTGCATGAAGCTGAAATTTTCAACTCCATTAGTTTTAAACCCGTAGGTTATACTAAAACCACCTTTAGAGAACCTCATGGAAAATATACATTTGAGTGTCCTGACAACTACATCACAGCAAACTTAGAGCATACAGGCAAAAAGCTGGTGCAAGCACAGAGTAAAAATGGAGCGTTTTATTTCTTTCAAGAATCGCCTCAACATGACACGGAATATATTGAAGAAGATGCTTTTGAAGCCAAATACATTCATACCAGTTTTTACAAAAACCTTGACATTAAAAATGTAAACCCAGAGGCAACAAATGACATTTACAAAAGTTATTTGTCGTCTATAGCTTTAGATTCTACCTCAACAAGTAAACTCTGGTTAAAATCCCTTGTAAAAGATGGCAGCTACTATTTAATGGGATATTACGGGAGCAAAAAAGATGAAGCTATATCTTATTTTACATCTTTAAAATTTGATAATGCCAACTACAACGACTTTAAAAAAGTTACGGATACATCGCTATTTTTTACAGTTAACTCTCCTGTAAAAGCACCATTACCTTTTAATCAGTTTTATGATAATTTTAATCAAAAGAAACCTTACAACCAAACTGTTAAAAACACGGTATATACCACAAAAGCTAATGAGCAAATTGCCATAAGTAGAATTAAGTTTCACGACTTAAAAATGTATCAAAACGCCGACAGTTTATGGAACCAAATGTATAAGAAAACTAATTTTCTTAAACCTCGAGAACTACCTCAAACATCCGAGCATAAAAAATTAAAACCCATTGCCGAAAAGCGTTACAGCAAAAATGGGTACAATTATTACACACATAAATTTAGGGATTCTTTAAGCACGAAAGAGGTTTTAATAAAATACATTCAGAAAAAAGGGATATTGTATAGGCTTGAAGCACTTACAGATTCTATTAATAAACCTTCAACGTTTTTAACAGAATTTTTCGATTCGTTTACACCAATGGATACCCTGCTTGGGAAAGATATTTTTGAGGATAAAACGGATATATTCTTTAAAGCACTCAAAGAGAATGACAGTATTGCCTTAACTGGCTATAGTGAGTTGGTGTTTTCAAAAAAACACACTTCAAAGCTTATTGATATCATTGATGATTTTAAGTTTCCTGAAAATAAAACTCAAATTAAAAACTATTTAATTAGGCAACTCATTATAAACGATAAGAGCGAGATTGTCACCAATTTTGCAAGACAATTATATCTAAAATCATACTCGCAACCTTCCATTCAAAATATTATTTTAAATGCCTTTTTTCAACGAAGGGATAAAGCTTCTTATGAATTTGTTTTGGAGCTTATGAATACTGATTTACCTCTTGGATCTAAAACCCCAAGTTTTTCGTTATACAGCCAAAAAGCCGATTCGTTAAAAACAGCTAAAGTTTTGTTTCCAGAATTATTAAATTTTTCGGTAGTCGAAGAATACAAAACGCCTGTTTATGGGCTATTATCACGATTACTGGATAGTAGCACCGTAAAACCAAAAGTTTACAAAACCTTTAAAAAGCAAATTATTAATGATGCCAAAATTCAAATAAAACGAAGTTTGGGAAACAGACAGCATTATTCTTACGGTATCAGAAACGCGTTTTCTTTAAACAATTATGTAAAATTATTGTTTCCTTACCGCGATGACAAAGATGTAAGGTTATTTTATTTAAGACTTTTGGAAAGTAAAGATTGGGAGGCATTAACCACCTATTACACGCTGCTGAAATCTAAAAATGAATTCATTTCAGATCAATTAAAGGACAAAACACTTTTAAACGAAGCTGCACAATATATACTGATACCAAAACTGAAAAGGCATAAAATCTTGGATACCTCAGAAACTAGCGTGGTAGATTTAAAAACCTATGCAAAGTCTAAATTATTTGCCAATAGCTATTTTAAACCATCTGAAAATACTATTGAACTACTGGAAGAAAAACATTTTGAAACAGACAACAACATACCTATTCGATTGTTCTTATACAAAAGGACAGACAAGCGTCAGAATCAAGACAATGAGTTTTTACATGTTATTGCTTTTGAAGACACAAAAGACAAAATGTATAAGCTGAAACCTTATTATACCGGACTTAAACGTGGTATCTCTATTTCAGGCTATAAAACTGAAAAAGACATCATTGATGATATTATACTTCAAATTAAGCATAAAACCCGAAAGCGCATAAAGATAAACATGTATTAAAACACCTTTAGTGCTTTATATCTTTCTGTTGATAAAAATTAGGATGCGTTTCACTTGGATTGCAATCTTGAAAGATGCCACAAGACGTACTAGGTTTTGCTAATGATTTGCCTTGAACATATTGTTTTGACAAGGCTTCAATCTCTGGGGTTAGAAATTTCATGATAAATGAGTTTTGGGGTTAATCATTTATCAAATCTAATAAAATTTGATTAAAACGTATTAATTTAAGGACATAACGTACTTTTTTGGCGTTGTACCATACTTCTTTTTAAACGCTGCAATAAAGTGGCTAGAGGTACTGTATCCTACTTTATGGCCTACTTCATTAACATTGTTCTCTCCTGATTCTAAAAGCTTGCGAGCCACTTCCATTTTATAATCAAACAGAAAACTAAATACGGAATCGCCATAAATTTGCTTAAATCCTTCTTTTAATTTTTTAATATTCAATCCTATTTCATCGGCTAATTCTTGTAATGTTGGCGGTTCCGCCATTCGGGAAACTATGATGTCTTTTGCTTTTCTAATTTTAATCACGTTAGCTTCATCCACTAAAAACGGACATTGCTCAACATCGGCATCCTCACTTCTATTAAAATACAAACTCAATAATTCGTAGGCTTTTCCTTTGAAATACAATTGTTTAATAGTTGCATTTAAACTATAATTTATCAATTGATTCAAAACAATCGCCATCGACGGTGAAATCACACCATCTTTATAATATTTTTTGTCCTTATTTTCAGAATTTAAGAATGAGATATAGTCGGCTTCCTGAGAAAATAAACCATGGAATTTTTTAATGGATATTAAAATAGACACTATCCAAGAATTGGGTTCAACTTGAAGATCTATCGGTAATTCGCGTTGTGGGTTATACAACAGCAACGAATTTTCCTCATGTATATCCAAACTATAACGGCCTTGGTTAAAAACGAATTTAGTACCTCCTTTGATACAGAAATGAAATTGAATAAACGTGCTATCTATGTCTTTTGCAACACTTTGAGCGATACTTTCGTCATTTTTGAAGGTTAATACCAAAAAACCGTCATCTATTTTTGTCTCTTCAAAAGTTCTTCTAGCGATACTTTTTGCACTGTGCTCTGCGTTCATTTTTTCTTATTTATTTAGAATAGTTCTAAATTAAAGCATTCAAAACTACCAAATTCACTACAAAAGTATGACATTTATCATATTTTTTCTGCAAAATGCTTTAAAAAACCACAAACGATATTAAAAGTTCTTTCAGCGTTATTTTTTTATTATCAATGACGTTACTTTTGTGTGGCAATTTCAGGTAGAGTAATGCATAAATACAACATAAGTAGAAGTAGTTCTTTTTACGCCATTGGCTTGAGTTATAAGAAAGCTGACGCCGATATTCGTGGTCGTTTTAGTTTGGATAATGACGCAAAACATGCATTACTACAACAGGCTAAAGACAACGACATCGAAAGTTTAATAGTCACTTCTACCTGTAATAGAACCGAAATTTATGGTTTCGCACAGCATCCGTATCAACTTATTGAATTACTATGTGATAACACCAACGGTACTGTTGAAGAGTTTCGCGATGTAGCCTACATTTACAAAAATAAGGAAGCTATTGCGCATATGTTTCGTGTGGGTTCTGGATTAGATAGCCAAATCTTAGGTGATTTTGAAATCATCAGTCAGCTTAAGTCCAGCACTAAACTCTCTAGAACATATAATTTACTGAATCATTTTTCCGAGCGTTTGGTCAATGCTGTGATTCAAGCCAGTAAGCGTATCAAAACAGAAACAAATATTTCATCAGGAGCAACTTCGGTATCGTTTGCTTCAGTACAATACATTTTTAAAAATGTAGAGAATGTTTCCAACAAAGACATATTGCTTTTCGGTACAGGAAAAATTGGTAGAAATACTTGCGAAAATCTTGTAAAACATACCGAAAACGAGCACATTACACTCATCAATAGAACAAAAGACAAGGCTGAAAAAATTGCTGGTAAGTTCAATTTGGTAGTAAAGGATTATGCCAATTTACAAGAGCAAATTAGCACTTCTGATATTTTAATTGTCGCTACAGGAGCGCATCGCCCAACCATAGATAAGCATATTATTCAAACTAAAAAGCCACTTTTAATTTTAGATTTATCTATTCCGAAGAATGTGAATGAAAATGTTCAGGAATTGGACAATGTCTCTTTGGTACATCTGGATCATCTATCAAAAATTACTGATGAAACTCTTGAAAAACGTAAAGCTGATATTCCATTAGCTGAAACTATTATTGAAGACGTAAAAGCAGAATTTAATAGCTGGCTAGAAACTAGAAAGTTTGCACCTACCATTAAAGCTTTGAAGCATAAGCTGACGGATTTTGCAACAGCAGAGTTAGATACGCAACGTAAAAAATTATCTGACTTTAACGAAGAACAAGCAGCATTAATCAGCAATAAAATCATTCAAAAAATAACTAATCATTTTGCCCATCATTTAAAAGATGATGACGTTTCTACGGATGATAGTCTAGAACTGATAAAAAAAGTATTTCAGTTAGAAGAACCTCAAAAAACAAATGTCTAAAACCATAAGGATTGGTACGCGCGATAGCGAATTAGCGCTATGGCAAGCCAAAATAGTACAAAGTTTACTCGAAAAAGAAGGACATGCAACAGAACTGGTTCCAGTAAAATCCACAGGTGATTTGGTGTTGGATAAACCGCTTTACGAATTAGGCATTACAGGTATTTTTACTAGAACGCTTGATATCGCCATGTTAAATCACGATATCGATATTGCAGTACATTCGTTAAAAGATGTACCTACCGTTTTGCCAAAAGGCATTGTACAAGCGGCAGTTTTAAAGCGTGGTAACGTCAATGATACTTTGGTATTTAAAAGCAATGAAGAATTTTTAAGTGCTAAAGATGCCGTAATTGCTACAGGTAGTTTACGCCGAAAAGCACAGTGGCTTAACCGATACCCAACACATACTATAACAGATTTGCGTGGTAACGTTAATTCTCGTTTGCAGAAACTTCAAGATAACGACTGGAATGGTGCCATTTTCGCCGCTGCAGGTATTGGTAGAATTGGCATTAGGCCAGAAGAAGCCATTAATCTTGATTGGATGATTCCTGCACCAGCCCAAGGTGCCATTATGATTACTGCTTTAGATGAAGATGATTTTGTTAAAGAAGCTTGCGCCGCGTTAAACCATGAAGAAACTGAGATTTGCACTACTGTAGAACGTAAGTTTTTAAATAGATTAGAAGGCGGTTGTACAGCACCAATAGGGGCTCTAGCTTTTATTAAAAATGAAGAAGTACATTTTAAAGGTGTACTTTTAAGCAAAGATGGTTCCAAAAAAATAAACGTAGAACGTTCTGAAAAACTAGGCAAACACGAAGATTTAGCCGTGTTTTGTGCTGATTATATTATAGAGCGCGGTGGTAAACGTTTGATGGATGAAATTAAGTACTCAAACAAGGTTACCAATGTATTTTCAACTAAAAAATTAACGCAAGATCAGCAAAAGCTATTTCATGAAAAAGTAGTATCAAAAAGCGATGATTTTATTAAAATAAGTTTGAATCGTATTCGTCCTCAAATTTTAAAATCTGAGATTGAAAATGTTATTCTTACAAGTAAAAATGCTGTTGAAGCACTCATTACAAATTACTCTGCTGAAGAATTACAATTTAAAAATATTTATTGCGTAGGCAGAAGAACCAAGCGTTTAATAGAACGTAAAATAGGACCTGTGAAGCATTCTGCTAAAAACGCAAAAGCACTAGCAGCATATTTAGTAGAATATATTGAAGGTACAGCAGTAACCTATTTTTGTAGTGATATTAGATTAGACGATTTACCAACAACTTTGAGCGAAAACAATATAAAAGTTAACGAAGTTGAAGCATACCAAACTAAATACGATGGGCATAAAGTAGAAGATTCTATAGAAGGTGCCATGTTTTATAGTCCTTCAACCGTAGAAAGCTTTGCTCGCAGTAACAAGAGTGATGTAATAGCATTTTGTATAGGAGAAACCACAGCAAAAGAAGCAAAAAAGCATTTCAAAGATGTTAGAATTGCAAAAGTGCCAACTGTAGAAAGTGTGATTGAATTGGTGAATGCGCACTACGTTTGATAATGGCTGTTAGCCTTTAGCTCTTAGCTGTTGGCGCCACCGTTATGAATATAAAGCTAAAGGCTAAGAGCTAGATAGAATGAGGGATTTTAGAAAACTTGAAATCTGGAAGAATGGTATTGAACTTGTAAAACAGGTATATCGATTATCTGATAAATTACCATCTGAAGAGAAGTTTGGTTTACGAAGTCAGATCACAAGAGCATCGGTATCTGTTCCTTCAAACATAGCTGAAGGTTGTAGCAGAAATAGTGAGGTTGAGTTTAAACGCTTTCTTGAAATAGCAATAGGTTCACTTTTCGAAGTGGAAACACAACTTGTCATCGCACAAGAGTTAAAATTTATAGAAGAAAAAGAACTAGAAATTGTTTTTACTTTAATCCAAAAAGAAGCAAGAATGATAAATAGTTTAATAAATAAAATCAAAAATAGCTGATACGCCTTAGCCAATAGCTAAAAGCCAACAGCCAACAGCCAGTTATGATAAAGAACGATTTATTTTTAAGAGCATTAAAAGGAGAAACGGTAGATCGTCCACCGGTATGGATGATGCGTCAAGCAGGACGTTACTTGCCAGAATTCATGGAAATTAAGGCAAAATACGATTTCTTTACGCGTTGCCAAACCCCAGAATTAGCCAGTGAAATTACAGTTCAACCCATTCGCAGATACGGTATGGATGCGGCTATTTTGTTTAGTGATATTTTGGTCATTCCACAAGCCATGAATATCGAGGTGCAGATGAAGCCAAATTTTGGCCCATACTTACCAAACCCAGTTCGTTCTCAAAAAGATGTTGATAATGTAATTGTACCAGATGTTACGGTAGAATTAGATTACGTATACCAAGCCATAAAAGCCACCAAAGAAAAACTAAACGATGAAATTCCATTAATTGGTTTTGCAGGCTCACCGTGGACCATTTTATGCTATTGCGTGCAAGGTCAAGGCAGTAAAAACTTTGATAAAGCCAAAGAATTTTGTTTTACAAACCCTGTAGCAGCTCATCAATTGCTTCAAAAAATTACAGATACCACTATTGCTTATTTAAAAGAAAAAGTAAAAGCAGGCTGTAATGCAGTACAGGTGTTCGATTCTTGGGGAGGCATGCTCTCACCAGTAGATTATCAAGAATTTTCATGGCAATACATCCAGCAAATTATTGACGCTTTAAAAGATGACGCCCCAGTAATTGCCTTCGGTAAAGGCTGTTGGTTTGCGTTAGGCGAAATGGCAAAATCTGGTGCTGCAGCCTTGGGTGTAGACTGGACCTGTTCTGCAAGAAACGCACGTTATTTAACAGGTGGAAACATAACGCTTCAGGGTAATTTCGACCCCACACGCTTATTTTCACCTCCAGCAGAAATTAAGAAAATGGTGCACCAAATGATTAACGAATTTGGTAAAGACAAATATATTGTAAACCTAGGCCATGGCATCTTGCCAAATATAGGTTTAGATAATGCCAAAGCGTTTATAGATGCTGTAAAAGAGTACGAAAATTAAAATAATTTGGGCGTTACCTACTTTTTTGTGTAACATTTGGTTTTAACCATCAACTAATCGCTGTAAAAAGTAGGTCGGGCTTTCACTAGTCGCTCCTCCTTAGGTCGGGAGCTCCAACAGGCCGTTCAATCCCTAACGCAGAAGTAACATCAAATAATTTAAATTTCGTTTTTAAAAGGTTTATTTTTATAAAAACAACCTTAATACATTATGCCAAATAAATTTCAACAACTCGCAAAAAAATACGCCTTATTAAAAAGAGGATGGTCTCCACAACAAAATTTGTTTTATGGCTTTTTAAGTTATATTATTTTAGGCTTTTTATTGTTATGTCTTCCAATAGTTCAGAAAGAAAGTGTTTCCAT
Source organism: Hyunsoonleella flava (assembly GCF_004310325.1). Classification (GTDB taxonomy): domain Bacteria; phylum Bacteroidota; class Bacteroidia; order Flavobacteriales; family Flavobacteriaceae; genus Jejuia; species Jejuia flava. The sequence goes on along the minus strand of NZ_SIRT01000017.1, from coordinate 40,735 downwards.
ATTAGATCATTTATTTATCTCTACTTCAGCAGTATCTACAACAGGCTTAGTTACCGTTTCTATTTTTGATACTTATAATTTTTTCGGTCAGTTAATCATTATGATACTCATTCAACTTGGAGGCATTGGTTATTTATCTTTTACCACATTCATGCTGTTATCTACAACACGAAAAATGACCATCTGGCATAAAAAAATACTCTCCACCGAATTTACACTACCAAAAACCATCAGAATAAACGATTTTTTAAAATCAGTAATTCTATTCACCTTCATTATGGAACTTATAGGTGCTATTCTGTTTTTTATAGCTTTTAAAGAAAGTGGCGCACCATTTTGGGAAACACTTTGGTCATCTATATTTCATAGCGTTAGTACATTTTGTACCGCAGGATTCAGTCTTTTTAATAGTGGTTTCACTGCATACGTAGATGATAATTTTGTGAATTTTATAATTTCAATGCTGGCTATTTGTGGCTCTTTGGGTTTTATAGTAATTACAGATTTTGGCATGTTTATCAGAAAAAAATCGCACAAATTGAGCTTCACAACTAAAATCATCCTTTACGGGTTTTTACTACTCCTAACTTTTGGAACTATATTTTTATATTTTTTCGAACCTTCGATAGTTAACTTATCAGGGAAATCGAGATTTCTGGCATCGTTTTTTCAAACTATGACAGCCATGACTACCGTTGGTTTCAATACTGTAGACTTTGGAGTATTCTCCCAAGCCATGATGCTTATTTGTATTTTTTTAATGTACGTTGGCGCATCACCTTCCGGAACTGCTGGCGGTATAAAAATAACAACCTTAACTGCTATTTTTGCTATTATGAAAAGTCAACTTAAAGGCAGCAAGCACATCACATTTCTAGGGCGCATAATTCCGTACGAACGCTTGTATATTGCTACCTCAGCATTCATTTTCTATACAAGCATTATTTTAATAGGTACGTTTTTAATCACACTTACCAACGATTTAAAGTTTGAAGAAATTCTATTTGAAGTGGCGTCTGCACTAGGAACTGTTGGTATAAGTACCGGTATTACAGCGGATATTAATACCTTTGGAAAAGTGGTTGTAATTGTATTGATGTTTATTGGAAGATTAGGCGTCCTAACTTTTGGCTTAGCGATTTGGGCACGAAGTAAAAAAACAGAAGAAAACACCCCAATTTTAAAAGGCGATATAGCAGTTTAATAATGATTAAAAACATCATTTCAGGAATTAAAGCATACTTCGGCGCATTTAGTTTAATATCAAAACTAAAACTCTGGAAATATTTTGCTATTCCTATGTTAATCAGCTTTGTAACAGCAATTATAGTCTTTGGTTCAGCTTATGGATTGTCTGATAACATTGGTGGATTTATCTCTAAAATTTGGATTTGGGATTGGGGGAAAGAGACGTTTTCATCCATCAGTAATTTTATCGGTGGTTTAATCATTGTAGTTATCGGTATTATACTTTTCAAACATATCATAATGGCACTATCAGCACCATTTATGAGTCCCGTTTCAGAAAAAATAGAAGCGCATTTTACAGGAAACCCACCACATTCGCATAGAGACACCTCATTTATGCAACAACTGATGCGTGGTATCAAAATAAATGGTAGAAATTTATTAATGGAATTATTATTAACCATTCCAATTTTACTCTTAAAATTCATTCCTGTAGTCAATATATTTTCAACCGTATTACTATTTATGGTACAAGCCTATTATGCAGGTTTTGGTAATATGGATTACACTTTGGAGCGTCATTTTCAGTATAAAGAAAGTGTGCAATTTGTGCGTAAGCATCGCGGATTAGCTATTGGTAATGGTATTGTTTTTATTCTCTTTTTATTGGTTCCAGTAATCGGTGTTATTTTAGTATTACCTTTATCAGTTACAGCAGCTTCAACGCGAACTGTAGAAGCGCTTCAACATAAAAAAAGTCTGTAATGCAACTTAGTTTAGGGGCATATCATATCATTCCTATTCAACCAAAAGATGCTTGGGCTATTTGTAACTTTTGTGTAGCAAACGAACACCGCTTAAAGCTTTATTTTCCAAAAACATTAGAGCAAAATTTAACGCCAGATTTATCTAATATTTTTGTCCAGAAGAAAGTGAAACAGTTTCAGAATAAAGAAGAATTTTTATTCACTATAAGAGAAGATGAGTCTCATAAATTAGTTGGTTTAGTTTACATCAAAGCATTAGACTGGGTAAAAAAACAAGGCGAGTTTGCCTATGCCATAGATTATAATTTAGAAGGATGCGGATTAATGACAAAATCTATCCAGAAATTATCAGATTACGCTTTTGAAAATTTAGATATTGAAACACTTCAAATCATAGTGCATAAAAGTAATTTAGCTAGTGTTAAAGTTGCTGAAAATTGTAATTTTACACATATTAAAACACTTAAGAACGAATATACTCCTACTAGCGGAACACCCATGAACATGGAGTTGTATGAACTTTATAAAGCGATAGAATAGATGAAGGATAAATTCTACCAATACATACAAGATTTACAAGACCGCATCACATCAAAACTTGAAGATATTGACGGAAAAGCCAAATTCCAACAAGATATTTGGAAACGACCAGAAGGCGGTGGCGGACGCACTCGTGTGATAGAAAATGGTAACGTTTTTGAAAAAGGAGGTGTCAATATTTCGGGTGTTCATGGTAAACTACCTAAGTCTATGCAAGCTTATTTTAAAGTGGGTGATGTTGACTTTTTTGCCTGTGGCCTAAGTTTAGTGTTGCACCCTAAAAATCCAATGGTGCCAACCGTTCATGCCAATTGGCGCTATTTTGAAATGTATGATGAAGATGGAAATATTATTGACAGTTGGTTTGGTGGCGGACAAGATTTAACGCCGTATTATTTATTTAAAGAGGACGCAAAACACTTTCATCAAACCTGTAAAACGGCTTGCGATAAACACAATCCAGAGTTTTATCCAACATACAAAAAGCGTTGCGATGAGTACTTTTTCAACGCCCACAGAAATGAAGGCAGAGGTTTAGGTGGTTTATTTTTTGATTATTGTAAAGCTTCTGAAACCATGACCATGGAAAATTGGTATAACTTTGTAACCGAAGTTGGTAATAGCTTTTTAGAAGCTTACGTACCTATTGTTGAAAAACGAAAAGATTTATCGTACTCTCAAGAACAAAGAAACTGGCAAGAAATTCGACGCGGACGTTATGTAGAATTCAATTTAGTACACGATAAAGGCACACTCTTCGGACTAAAAACTAACGGACGTATAGAAAGTATTTTAATGAGTTTGCCACCACATGTGCAATGGGTGTATGACCACCATCCCGAAGCTGGAAGTGAAGAAGAAAAATTAATAGACGTTTTGAAAAATCCTGCTGATTGGATAAACAAATAAACGCATCAATAGATAAACATTTTACTATGTTCCCATTAAGAAGAAACCGAAGACTAAGAACCAATGAAGCCATTCGTGCTTTAGTTCGTGAAACCATAATTACACCAAATGATTTTTTAGTGCCCCTTTTTGTAGTGGAAGGCAAAGGTGTAAAAGACGAAATTCCATCAATGCCCAATTACTATCGTTACAGTTTAGATTTATTAGAAAATGAAGTAAAAGAGCTTTGGAAACTAGGTTTAAAATCGGTATTGCTTTTTGTAAAAGTACCAGACAATTTAAAAGACAATAAAGGTGCAGAAGCATTAAACCCAAACGGCTTGATGCAACGCGCCATTAAAACCGTAAAAAACGCCTGTCCCGATATGTTAGTGATGACTGATGTGGCATTAGACCCTTATTCTGCATATGGACACGACGGTATTATTGAAAATGGCCAAATTGTAAACGATGAAACTGCCGAAGTATTAGCAGAAATGAGTATTTCTCATGCCCAAGCTGGTGCCGATTTTGTAGCACCAAGTGATATGATGGACGGACGCATTTTAACCATCCGTGAAGCCTTTGAAGATGAAGGCTTCACCAACACAGGCATTATGAGTTATTCGGCTAAATATGCCTCAGCCTTTTACGGCCCTTTTAGAGACGCTCTAGATTCTGCCCCGGTCGATATAAAAGACATTCCAAAGGATAAAAAAACCTATCAAATGGATTATGGCAACCGTTTTGAAGCCATCAAGGAAACCGAAATGGATATTGATGAGGGTGCTGATATCGTCATGGTAAAACCAGGTATTTCGTATTTAGACATTCTTCGAGAAATTAAAAACGAAGTTGATGTGCCTTTAGCGGTATATCAAGTATCTGGAGAATACGCTATGATTAAAGCAGCAGCGGAAAAAGGGTGGCTGGACCATGACCAAATTATGGTAGAAACTACCACGGCGTTTAAGCGTGCTGGAGCTGATATTATAGCCTCTTATTTTGCAAAGGACATTGTTAAGCTTTTAAGTTAACGCAAGGTTAACATCCCTTGTTTTCCTTTTTATTTCATAGACTTCTTCTATTTTTGAAATATGAAGAAGAATATTGGCTTTCTTATTTTTGGCGCAATCTTAGGTCTTGTTGCGCTTTCTTTTATACAAGGCTACCTCATCAACAACACGTATGAGCTAGAGAAAAAAGCTTTTGTACAGGAGACTAAACGCAAAATATTTCGGTTTGATGATAATGTAGCCGCATTCGATTCTATCTACGATGTGGTAGGCTCTTTTGTAGTGGACCAGATGATTGACTATAAACTAAATCGTTTAAAGAAAAGTGCGCTTCTGGACAGCATCAATATTGTTCAAGAATCTGTCAATGCGAAGTACATAAGTCTTTGTCAAGAGACGTTTGAAAAACAAAACCTTTCCTTCCCTATAAAATTTCAAAAGCGACTTAAATCCATTATTATTCTAGACTCTATTAAAAATGATACGTTAATATTTAATCCAACAAAAGCTGAAACCCTTTTCCTTTTAGGCGAAACATTTGATTTGAAGAATGCTTATGGCATTAACAATTCCCAAACTACAACGGATATTGAGCGAACATATGAGGAAAATGGCTTACAAAAAGCCATAAACTTAGAATTTCAAATTGTAATACAAGATTATTTTGATATTGAAGGTTGGGAAACAGAAGTTTTAAAGCGCATGTCTGGTATTTTGGCGCTTTCTGTTTTAATATTTGCTTTGGTTCTAGGATTGCTTTATTATTCTATAAAAAGTCTTATTTCTCAAAAAAAGATTGCAGATGTAAAGACCGATTTTATCAATAATATTACACATGAGCTTAAAACACCTTTAGCTACGCTTGGGCTTTCAACCAAAATGTTAAGAAAAGGCAGTGATAAACCCGAGCTTATAAACGCTACGGTGAATACCATCGAAAGACAAACGGTAAGACTTCAAAAGTTAATAGATCAAGTTTTAGATAATAGTTTGGGTTATCATGAAATTCAACTCAATAAAGAAAATGTTGACATTAGCAATTACCTTAACACGGTTTTAGATGATTTTGAACTCTCTATAAAAGATAATAGTGTTGTTCTAAATCGCCACATCAATACTGATAATCATAAAATATTATTAGATAAATTCTATGTAACAACCGCAATTTTTAATATTCTCGAAAACGCCATAAAATATAACTCAGGTGATGTAGTTATTGATTTTAAGGCCGACTTTACGGATAATTTGATTATTTTAATTTCTGATAACGGTATTGGCATTCCAAACAAACATCATTCTCAAATTTTCGAAAAGTTTTATAGAGCAGGAAACAAAGAGGTACATGATGTAAAAGGGCTTGGGCTTGGGCTATATTACACTAGCCAGATTATAAAAGCACACGGTGGAGAAATTACTGTTGAGAATAGCATACAAGGTGCTGCTTTTAAAATTAAAATTCCTTTTAAAGCATAGGTAATGAAACATATATTATTGGCAGAGGACGATTTAGATTTTGGAGGTATTTTAAAACAATACTTGGAGATTTCTGGCTTTCAGGTATCTTGGGCAAAAGATGGAAAGGAATCTCTAGAGCTTTTTAAAAAAGATGCTTTTGATATTTGCGTTCTAGACGTGATGATGCCAAAAAAAGATGGATTTGCCTTAGCTGAGGATATCATTGAAATACACCCTGAAACACCCTTTATTTTTCTAACGGCCAGAACAATGAAAGCCGATAAAATAAAGGGATTAAAACTGGGCGCAGATGATTATATTGTAAAACCATTTGAAGCTGACGAGTTAGTACTTCGCCTTAATAACATACTGAAAAGAGCTTCAAAATCGGGAGTAATACGCACAAACGAAACCTCTATCGCGATTGGGAAATATACGTTTAACACAAAACGCTTGCAGCTATCAATTAACGCCTCTGTACAACAGCTTACCGAACGTGAGGCAAAACTGATTTCATTCTTATTTGAACACAAAAACCAACTTTTGAAACGCAATGAAATTCTAAATGCCGTTTGGGAGAATGATGATTTTTTTACTGGTAGAAGTATGGACGTTTTCATCAGTAGATTGCGTAAATATTTTAAAGAAGACGCTTCAATTTCAATAGAAAGCGTAAGAGGTGTAGGGCTAGAATTTAAGGTTGTATAACTTTCAAAAAGAGTCTTGTTTATTAGGTTTTGTACTGGCAATGGCGGATGCGCCCACGTTAGGGATTGAGGCATACTTCGATAAACTCAGCACAGGTTTGTTGAAGCTCCCCTGACGCAGGAAGGAGCGACTACCGAAAGCCTGCCTACCGGTAGGTAGGCCCGACCCCTTGTGGGGAACGCCCAAATTTATTCTCAAATTAAATTACGTTAATGCCATTCTTAAAGTAGGTTAATCCTAGGTTAACGTTAGCGTTTTCCTCGTTTTTATTAAAACCTGATGCTACATTTGCCTCATCAAATAATTAGTCAAAATTATTAATCATTAAAAAACGAACAGTTATGCAAACTTTAGTAAAAACCCTAGTAGTATTTATTTTATTTTCAATTCATGCGAAAGCTCAAACTTCAGCACCAGAACCTCCAAAACCACCAAAAGTTTACAGCGGTACTCACAGCAGTTCCATTTCGGTAAGTAAAACCGATGAAGATTATCGAATTAAGGCAAGTTTTCATAAATCGAGATTTGCAATACTAAAAGATTATTTATTAAGCGAACTAGGAGAGGACGGTTTAACAAGTAAAGGAAAAACTTATGTATGGTCTCACGGCTCAGACAGTTTTGAATGTAAATTGACAAGCACGTCTTTAAGATTGAATATGGATTACTCTTCAAACAATAAGACATTTGTTGAACATGTAGAGCGAATTGGTAAAAATATAAAGTATAAAATCTCAGGTAATAGTCCTAACGATAACATAAAAGATGCAGAGAAAGAACTCGCTGAAGCACAACGTAATTTGGAAGAAGCAAAAGCCAAACTAAATAGTATTAAAAAGAATTGATCCACCTTTTTATGTTTAGATACTGTTAAAAGCCATCAAAACTATTTATTTGATGGCTTTTTGACTATAGGTGTTTTTTAAATATTCCTTTTTAATACTTTCGTTTTGAAAAATGACATAACCATTTTGAAACAACTGCAGTATCCTTTTAAAAAAAGAAATTAATTGTTTTCTAATCGCTTATCTACAGTATATGTGGTTTCAAAATAACCGATTTTACCATTAGGTGTAATGGCTTCCACTACAATAAGTTTATCACCAATACTATCATCATTGTAAAATTCAATTTTTGCTTCTCCATTTTTGTTGGTATAGATTGAAGGTTCCCAATGCAATATTGGGCGTAAATCTGGAATATCCCAATCCTCAGGTTTTAAGGTTTCATATTTTGGTTGATAAAACTCTGGTGTAGCAGAAAACCCTGTTATATGGCCTTGGAATATTCCTTTTGGAAGGTCTAGAGATGCTATACCATTACCATCATAGGTATATATACTAACAACACCTATATAACTTGCTGCTATCTTTTGTCTCAGTAATGGACTCATTCGAGGAAATGCTTCCATAAGATGATTCATAAATGTCCCACTAGGTCGTTTTAAAATTTCAACACTCTTTACATTTTCAACAGGTAAAATGGGCAATAAAGAATATTCTCTACCCATAACCACTTCGCCATCAATGTAAAATAAAGTAAATTCCGTTCCATAGATATGGGCTATATCAAAACTTGTTCCTCTACGCTCTACACTTCTCATAAAAATATCGTCTCGGAATTTAAAAAAAAGGAGATCGTATAATCCAGACATCCATTTTTCTTCTCTCTCTTCGAGTTGTTCATTATCTATTACGATATCTGGAGGCCCATGTAGGTTAAACACTTTTTCGCGTTCGGGTGTTACGTTATAACCTGTAAGTTCTACGGCATCTAACTCTACGGTGCTGTCATCCAAATCGAATCCCGTTACGGCTTGTCTTTCTTGCTTTTTAAGCTCTAAAAAATGGTTTACAATGCTATCGGGAAGTTCAATAACCTCTTCTTTTTCATAGGTAATTTTAGGCGGTGGTATCGGTGCATCTATCTTAATAAAATATTCTTTAGCTCGCCCTTTTTTGTTGGTGGATTTTATCAGAACATCTAGCTTATCGCCATAAGGACTAAATAAATCAAAAGCAAAACTACCAGTACTGTCCACTTTATGAGTATAAACTCCAGGTGGTTTACCCGAGGTCATTAAGATTAAATTCACATCATTTTTAGGTAATTTGTTTTCATTCCAGATGGCACGTACTTTTCCAGAAACACGTAATGTGGTTTCAGGTTGTATATCAAAAATAAGGTTTTCATCATTAAAGCTATACTTATAATTGGACCAACCCTGTGTAAGCATAAGGGCTTCTAAGTCTCGTTTTCTGTAAATATTATCATTATTAAAGTAATGTGTAGGGTTTTCAATATGCCCTTTTAATTCTGAGTTTAATAAAAAATAAGATAGAATGTTCCCTTTAAATTGCTAGGTTTGTTCAATTTGATTTTCATCTACAACTAATACAGAAAGGTTTGCCTCTACTGGTCGTCCATTGTTGTTGGCGACTTTAAGCTTAAGAGCCGTTTTATCTCTCTGGCTGTAATATTGCGCATCGGTTTCTTTGGTAATATTTAAATTGTTGGCTTCCTTAAGTTGAAAATATAAACGTTCACATAGTGGTACTTTATTCTCGCTTAGCAAGGTTACATTGAGTATGCCTTGGGGTAATTTTTGTTTAGGTATCGAGGTATTATAAGGAGCATCGGATAATGTTACTGGAAATTCCTTTAATATCACGCCTTTGGATTTAAGTTGTATCCAATAATTATCGGTGGTATTAACCTTGGAAGTTACATTTATATTCATGTAACTAGCTGTTTCTGTTATACCTAAAACATGGCCTTCTGCATACACCTTGGGAAGTTCAAACTTACGGGAAACATGGTGTTTAGAATTAATTTTACCATAATAGGTTTTGTGCAATTGTGGTGTAAAAAACACATAGCCCATGCCTAGATTGTTGGTTTTAATGGTAGCAACAACATTATCCTTTTCATCAACGATAACACCATTAATTTCTTTACCCAAGCCTTTATAGTTTAGTGCTTTAAACGCAAGCTTACCTGTTAAACCATCAATTAGCTTCCCACTTTCAGGAAAAAACTGTAGGTCTATAAATTCTCTATCTATAGCGATGGTTTTGTTGTATGTTTTCTCTACCCTTGTTTGAAAGTTTTTTAGCTTGGTGTCTTCTAGTTTCATTTTTAGGTTTACCGAAACAGCATCTTTAGGAAGTACATATTGTAACTTATAAAAACCCTTTTCTCTTTTAATTTCTATGGTGTCTAAAAACGTTTCGGTTTTAATGTAAACCGTTACATCCTTTTTATAGTTGGGTTTTATAAGTTCTGGGAAAAGTTGGGCAAATACTTGGTGTTGGTCTTCTTCTACTTGATACAATGTTATATTTTGTATGGGCGATTGTCGTTGGTTGCCACTGGCAGGAACTAGGTTAACGTATTGCTTAAACATAAAATCGTCGCCAAAGTTTTTATTCCATGCTGTGTAGGCCCTTATTAAATAGCGTCCGGGAGTATAGCTTTGCTCCAATTGAAAACCATTGTCGGCCATACCATTTATTAACTTTAACTTTTTGGTTGCTACAATTTCCTTATCAAAATCGATAAGTTCTACATGCAAAATACCACTTAGCTTTGTAGGTACGTTTTTGGCGTCTGTAACTATAGCTTTAAACCAGATGGTTTCCTCGTTAGTAAATACAGAATTATTGAGCTGTAGGTATATTTTTTCGGCGAAAGTGTTTTTGGTAGTATTTTTAAGGTCTAGTGAATCTTTGGTTTGAGAATAAATAGAACCCAAAAAACAAAAAATGAATATCAATAAGGCCGATTTTTTTACCAAAACAAATAGGGTTAAGATATTTCTTTCAAGATACGACTTATTTATAAATCGAACAAAGTCACTATCGCACTTAGTAAAATTGATTTCGTAAATTAGCCAACAACTAAAACCTGTTTAATGAGCGCACTAATTTTTTGGGCAACCATTTCTATTTTCTTTTCCTTTTTATGTTCTATTCTTGAAGCGGTGTTACTGAGTGTTACCCCAACATTTATTAATGTAAAAAAACAGGAAGGAAAAGACTACGCCACTACTTTAGAAAATTTAAAAAAAGATGTAGATAAGCCTTTAATTGCCATCCTTACACTTAATACTATTGCACACACTTTAGGTGCCATGATGGTGGGTATTGAAGCAGAAAAACTGCCTTATAAAGTAGAACTTTGGGGTATTAATACTGTTGGAGTTGTTTCTGCAATTATGACGTTTTTAATATTAGTAGCTTCTGAAATTATTCCGAAAACTATTGGTGCTACCTACTGGAAAGGACTGGCAAATTTTGCTTCAAAAACTTTAATGATTTTAATTTTCCCTTTGAAATGGACCGGGATTTTATGGTTACTCCAACTCACAACAAAACTTATCGGAGGCAAAGGCCATGGTAGTGTATTGAGTAGAGAAGGCTTTATGGCAATGACTGAAATTGCACATGAAGAAGGCGTGTTTCAAGAAAATGAGAGCAAAATCATTAAAAACCTGCTCACCTTTAAAGAAATATTTGCAAAAGATGTGATGACTCCAAGAACAGTAATGAAAACAGAAGATGAAAACACCACTGTTGAAGATTTTTTTAAACGCAATTTAAACCTGCGCTTTTCAAGAATTCCTGTTTATACTGATGACTCTGATAATATTAAAGGGCTCGTGCTAAAAGATGAGATTTTTAAGGAGATGGCATTAGATAATAACTCCAAAAAGCTATCAGAACTGAAACGTGATATTATCGTTGTAAACAGAAATCTCCCTATTCCAACACTTTTTGAAAAATTGGTTGAAAGTAGAAATCATATGGCGTTAGTGGTAGATGAATACGGCTCCGTAAGTGGTTTAGTAACCATGGAGGATGTAATTGAAACACTTTTAGGAATGGAAATAATGGATGAAAGTGATAACGTTTCAGATCTTCAACATTTGGCAAGAAAAAGTTGGGAAGCTCGCGCTAAAAAATTGGGTATTATTGAAGAAGAAAAGCCCTTGGAATAATGGAAACCTGTATCATCAATACACCTTTAGGGTTTACCAAAATTACTGGTGATATTGATGGTATTTCATCTGTAACAATACTTAATTCTGAAGAAAAGGTTACTGATATTATTCCTGCAGGATTAGAAGATTGCGCCATTCAACTTAAAGAATATTTCGAAGGATCCCGCAAACAATTCAATTTAAAGTTGAACCCAGAGGGCACCGATTTTCAACAGAAAGTATGGGGTCTATTGGAACAAATCCCTTACGGAAAAACAATATCCTATCTAGAACTATCCAAACAACTAGGTGACGTAAAAGCCATTCGTGCGGTTGCAAACGCTAATGGCAAAAACCCGTTGTGGGTAATCATTCCCTGTCATCGTGTTATAGGTAGCGATGGATCATTAACTGGTTATGCTGGCGGACTTCATAGAAAAAAATGGTTATTGGAGCATGAGAGCCCTTACAAGCAACAATCGCTTTTTTAATGTGCAGACCATAATCCGATTCACCTGAAATCATTATATTTATGTACGTTTAATTGTACATAATGAAATTCCTTAGAAAACTATTTAAATGGCTCGTAATTCTTATTAGCGTAACAATTATTGTGTTATATATCACAGATACGGATTACCTAATCAAAGCCGTAAGAACCATCTATTTAAAAGGTCATACAACCGCTTATCTAGAGGATTACAAACATTTTGTTAATCAACCAATTGCAAATGGCAAACCTCAACCTTGGCCAAATCATAAAAACTACAATTTATTTTCAGAAACTAAACCTTTAAATGAAGTTAATGCGAAATATGGTACTATTGCCTATGTTATTATAAAAAATGATAGCATTTGGTTTGAAAACTATTATGATGGTTTTGGGGAAGATTCAAAATCCAACTCGTTTTCTATGGCAAAAAGCTATGTATCCGCTATGTTGGGTAAAGCCATTATGGAAGGGTATATTGAAAATTTAGACCAACCTGTTTGTGATTTTCTACCAGAATTTTGTGAAGAGGAGGCCAGCAAAATGACAGTAGGTGATTTATCATCCATGGCTTCAGGCACAAATTGGGATGAAGCTTACTATTCTCCGCTTTCCATTACCACACGCGCCTATTTTGATGATGATTTAGAAAAAGTAATGCTTGGGTTAAAAGTAATCCAAGAACCTGGGAAATCTTTTAAATATGCAAGTGGCGATACACAAATGTTGGCTATGGTTCTTGAAAAAGCTACGGGTAAAACCTTATATGAATATTTGGAAGAGAAATTCTGGAAGCCTTTGGGCTCAGAAAATGAAGCACTATGGCAGGTGGATAGTGAAGACCATGATTTGGTAAAGGCCTATTGCTGTATTGCGAGTAATGCTAAAGATTTTGCGCGCCTAGGTAAGCTTTATAAAGATTATGGTAAATGGAATGGAACACAGCTATTAGATTCTACTTTTGTTGCTAAATCCTTAAAACCACGTTTTCCTGAGAGTCCGCAGTATGGTTATGGTTGGTGGTTGTATCATAAAAATGACAAAGATTTCTTTTTGATGCGTGGGCACTTGGGCCAAATGGTAATTGTAAATCGTGAGGATAATATCATTATTGTACGATTAGGACACGACCGTGTCAAACAGGATTACTTCGGCGAATTTAAGGCAGACGTTGACACTTATATTGAGGAGGCTTATAAAATGATGAATAATGATTAAAAAATTAGACTTAGAAAACATACTATTTCTTGATATAGAGACCGTACCTGAGTTTCAAAATTTTTCTGAATTAGACGACACCAAACAATCCCTTTGGGAGAATAAAACGCAATATCAAAGAAAGGATGAATACACCCCTGAGGAATTCTATGATAGAGCAGGAATTTGGGCCGAATTTGGTAAAATTATATGTATTTCGGTTGGATACTTTAACTATCAAGGGCAACGAAGAATGTTTAGAGTGACTTCGTTTTATGGAGATGAAATTACCATTCTAAAGGGTTTTAAGAATTTATTGATTACTCATTTCAGTCAAAACAAGCATTTGTTATGCGCCCATAATGGTAAGGAATTTGACTTTCCCTATATCGCTCGTCGTATGATAATCCATAATATTGAATTGCCTTATAAATTGAATCTCTTCGGAAAAAAGCCTTGGGAAGTCCCACATCTAGACACTTTGGAGTTGTGGAAATTTGGCGATTATAAAACCTATACCTCTCTAAAACTTTTAACAAATGTTTTAGGCATCCCTTCTCCAAAAGATGATATAGATGGCAGTGAGGTTTACGCCGTTTACTATGAAGAAGGTAATATTGATAGAATCATTGATTATTGTGAAAAAGACACTATAGCCGTTGCTCAAATTTTCTTGAGATTAAGAGGTGATGAACTGCTTACTGATGATGAAATTATTCGTGTATAAAAAAACGTCCAAATTTTAAGAATTTGGACGTTTTATGAATCTATTTTACTATTAATTATTCTTTTATAATCCGTTTAGTTAAAAGTTCATCTCCATCATAAACTTGTAACATGTAAACACCGCTCTCAATTCTATCTACCTTTATTTTTCCAGTAGATTTACCTTCTGCTACAATTTGTCCAATCATATTAATGACTTTATAATCAAAATTCGAAGTTCCTGGTACACTCACATTTATGAATTCTCCTTTGACTGGATTAGGATATACTATAAATTCCTCTTCTTCCTCAACTTGTTTATCTATACCTGTTTTCGTGGTGCCACCTAAATTTACTAGAGTATTACCACTACCTGTAGGAGATCCAAACCCTGTAATTGTAACTTGATCTATAAATATCTGATCCGCATTTCCTGATGCATCACATTGGAATCTAAATCCGGAATTTGATGAGAAATTATAAACAGATGCAGGTATAACTACCGTAGCATTATAAAATGTGTTATTGTTAATTTCTATAGCTCTAGCCCAAGTCTCTACCGTTATCCAAGAAGATCCATCAAAAAAGCGCAACCAAAAGTCTTCATTATTTTCCATGCTATATACATAAAAATAGAAGTCAACCTGCACTTCAGCAAATGAAGTTAAATCAACATTAGAATATGTCATTGAAGAGCCGACTCCTGAATTATCACGAATTCTTATCGAAAAATTTCCCTCATAAGATCTTGAATCATTACGTCTAGCACAATCTGTACCTCCATCTATCCATCCGTCCCAGCCAGATTCAAAAAATCCTTGATGTAATACTACATCAGTTGGAACACTGTTTACATTAACAGTACGTGTAACTTCTGTGGCAGGGTTTCCTGCATTATCATTTACATTGTATGTTACTACATATGTACCAGCTGTATTGGTGTCTACTATATCGCCGCCTATTACAATGTTGGCTGTAATGTCACCATCTATATTGTCCATAGCTGTGGCACCCTGTTCTGGATAAGTGTCTCCAACATTTAAATCTATTGTCGATGCTCCCACCAAGGTAATCACTGGCACGGTGGTGTCTGGAATAACGTTCACCGTTCTCGTAACCTGTGTTGCTGGATTTCCTGCCGCATCACTTACATCGTAGGTTACTACATATGTACCAGCCGTATTGGTGTCCACCGTATCGCCTCCTATTACAATGTTGGCTGTAATGTCACCATCTATATTGTCAATAGCTGTGGCACCCTGTTCTGTGTATGTACCGCCTACATCTAAATCTATTGTCGATGCGCCTACCAAGGTAATCACTGGTGCAGTAGTATCTGGAATAACGTTCACCGTTCTCGTAACCTGTGTTGCTGGATTGCCTGCCGCATCACTTACATCGTAGGTTACTACATATGTACCAGCTGTATTCGTGTCTACTATATCGCCGCCTATTACAATGTTGGCTGTAATGTCGCCATCGATATTATCCGTAGCTGTGGCACCCTGTTCTGTGTATGTACCGCCCACATCTAAATCTATTGTCGATGCGCCTACCAAGGTAATCACTGGAGCTGTTGTATCGGGAATAACATTCACCGTTCTGATAACCTGTGTCGCTGCATTGCCTGCATTATCATTTACGTTAAATGTTACTACATAGGTACCAGCCGTATTAGTGTCTACCGTATCGCCTCCTATTATAATGTTGGCTGTAATGTCGCCATCTATATTATCAGTGGCCGTAGCACCCTGTTCAGTATATGTTGCCCCAACGTCTAAATCTATAGTCGATGCTCCAATCAAGGTAATCACTGGGGCTGTTGTATCAGGAATAACATTCACCGTTCTGGTAACCTGTGTTGCTGGATTGCCTGCATTGTCGCTTACATCATAGGTCACAACATAAGTGCCTCCTGTGTTGGTGTCCACCGTATCACCTCCTATTACAATATTTGCTGAAATATCACCATCGATATTATCTGTTGCTGTTGCGCCTTCTTCTGTATAAGTGTCTCCAACATTTAAATCTATTGGCGATGCTCCCACCAAGGTAATCACTGGGGCTGTTGTATCAGGAATAATATTTACCGTTCTCGTAACCTGTGTTGCTGGGTTGCCTGCTGCATCACTTACATCGTAGGTCACAACATAAGTGCCTCCTGTGTTGGTGTCCACCGTATCACCTCCTATTACAATATTTGCTGAAATATCACCATCGATATTATCTGTTGCTGTTGCGCCTTCTTCTGTATAAGTGTCTCCAACATTTAAATCTATTGGCGATGCTCCCACCAAGGTAATCACTGGGGCTGTTGTATCAGGAATAATATTTACCGTTCTCGTAACCTGTGTTGCTGGGTTGCCTGCTGCATCACTTACATCGTAGGTTACCACGTAAGTGCCTCCTATGTTGGTGTCCACCAGATCACCTCCAATAACAATATTTGCTGAAATATCACCATCAATATTATCCGTTGCTGTTGCACCCTGTTCTGTATATGTACCGCCAACATTTATATCTATTGTCGATGCGCCTACCAAGGTAATCACTGGGGCGGTGGTGTCTGGAATGACATTTACGGTTCTAGTAACCTGTGTCGCTGGATTTCCTGCATTGTCACTTACATTATAGGTTACTACATAAGTACCAGCCGTATTGGTGTCTACGGTATCGCCGCCTATTACAATGTTGGCTGTAATATTACCATCAATATTATCTGTTGCCGTGGCACCCTGTTCTGTGTATGTACCGCCTACATCTAAATCTATTGTCGATGCGCCTACTAGAGTAATCGCTGGGGCGGTGGTGTCAGGAATAACATTCACCGTTCTGGTAACCTGTGTTGCTGGGTTGCCTGATGCATCACTTGCATCGTAGGTTACAACATAAGTGCCTCCTATGTTGGTGTCCACCACATCACCTCCTATTACAATATTGGCTGAAATATCTCCATCAATATTGTCCGTAGCCGTAGCTCCCTGTTCTGTATATGTACCGCCTACATCTAAATCTATTGTCGATGCGCCTACTAAGGTAATCACTGGTGCGGTGGTGTCAGGAATAACATTTACCGTTCTCGTTACTTGTGTCGCCGTATTACCTGCATTGTCACTTACATTATAGGTTACCACATAAGTACCAGCCGTATTGGTGTCTACAATATCACCTCCTATTACAATATTGGCTGTAATGTCACCATCTATGTTATCCGTAGCCGTGGCACCTTGTTCTGTGTAAGTGTCTCCAACATTCAAATCTATTGGCGATGTGCCCACCAAGGTAATCACTGGAGCGGTGGTGTCTTGTTCAACCGTGGTTAAGTTAATATCGTCTAAAGCAATATCTGCTTGCCACGTGCTGCCTACAAATCTGTTAAAACGTAACTGGATACTTCCTCCAGCATAAGTGTCTAAATCAATATTAACCGTTAACCAAGAATTACCTTGATTTCCAGACTGACTCCAAATACTCGACCAAGTTGCTCCATCATCATTACTAACTTCTAAATCAATAGTACCCATATCAGCAGCTCCAAACATATGGTATTGAAAACTAAAATCCGCAGCACTAGCAGCCGATAGATCAAAACATGGCGAATTAATAATAGCTCTCTTATTTGGATATCCTGTTCCGTTGCCTGATGCTTCAACATAAATATAACTGCTGCCTTCTACAGCACCAGATGGCCCCGTATTATTAGAAGGTGTATTATTAGAAATTACCAACCAATCTAAATCATCTCCAGAAGCTTGTGTCCAAGCTCCTATGGAAACTTCAAACCCTTCTGAGTAAGGGTAGGCTGTAATTCCACCTGAACATCCAGGAATTGCATCAACTACATTTACAGTTCTCGTTACCTGTGCAGCAGCATTTCCTGCAGCATCACTTACATCGTAAGTTACCACATAAATTCCTAAAGTATTAGTGTTTACTGTATCTCCACCCACAACAATATTTGCTGAAATATCACCATCAAGGTTATCGGTTGCTGTTGCACCTTCTTCAGTATAAGCACTACCAAGCGTAACGTTTACTGGAGTTGTGCCGTTCAATGTTATAAATGGAGGTGTAACATCTGGACCAGCACCTTCAATTACAATAGTATAATCTTCAACTTCACCATATTGAAAGGTTTGACATGATGCAGGGATTTGGTTATATTGCATAGAAACACGCATTCTCGTTGAATTTTCTACTGCACTTGAGGGCACTGTAAAACTGCCGCTAACACTAGTTGCATTAGTTGGGTTTTGTGTGAACACTTGTTCTCCGGCATCTTCAAAGTCTCCATCCCTGTTGTAATCTATCCAAACTGAGTATGCTTCAGCATATACTTGTCCAGTCCAAGTTGGTGTAATAGTAATAGTATACTGAGAACCCTTTTCTAACGGTGTAGAAATATTAGTGAAATCTGAATAAAACAAAGGTCCAGAAGCATTATCAATAGTATTCAATTGTACTCTACTTATATATTCATCATTTACATTAGTACTTGCTGAAGCACAATAATTTAACTGTACATCTAAAGTTGTAAATGTAATTGAACTGGAGTATGCCGAACTATTTGCCCCACAGTTTGCACGAACTTGTACTTCATAGTCCGTTAAATTTGCCAAACCTGTGATGTCGTAATTTGGAGTAGATAATCCATTAACATCATTCCAGTTTTGAGTACCAACTTCACGATACCTTAAATCATAAATTGAGGATGGAATATTATCCCATGTAATGGAAGCTCCTGTTTCTGTAACATTATTTGTCGCAACAGCTGTAGGAATTGACAATACGCATGGTGTCTCAATACTAATTACTCTAAAATCATCAAAAGTAAACCCATCAAAAGTAGTGGTTAAATCATCTTCTCTATTAACGCTATCACTTTTTAATCTGAAACGGATTTGCACATTACTTTGCCCTAACAAAAATGTATTTTCCGTGGCATTAATATAAATTTCCTCCATCACCCATTTATCCATGGTATCTCCATCGTACACAATATCTCCATTGGTAGATTGGTGGTTTCTAAAAGTTGAAGTGTTTTTATTTAAGTGAAAATTGGTATCAAATCCGGCAGCTGGTTTATTATAATTTCCACAAAGGGCAGTCCAACTACCACCTCCATTCGTGCTTGCTTCAATTTGTACCAAATCATAATTACGCTCTAAATCCCATTTAGCGTAGTATTGAACTAACGCCTGCGAGGTTCCCGATAAGTCGATAGAGGAGTTTAAGGTAATTGTTTTGTTTTCGTTATTAGAGTAGGAACCAGAAGGTGAGTCTGTTATTGCAGCCGAACCTGAATAAGCGTCAGAAGTTGTTCCCCAACTACCTCCTGATGTAGACCAATTAGATGTTCCAGTGGCATCAGGATTATCAGCAAACAATACGTTAGATTGATAATATTTAACATAGTTCGCTTGATAAAGCACAAAATCATTGTTACTTAAAGTTACTTGAAATTCAATTTCATCATTTGGTTGAATTCCTGCGGCTAAAGTATAAGATACTGTTAAATTTCTTTGTTCCAGTTTAGTCCAACCAGTTTGAGTAGACGGTGATGTCATTGAAGTAATGTTGGAAGAAACTGGAGTAACCGTTAGTGTAATGTCATCATATGTTTTTCCTAAATATTCAACACCAAAAGTTAAATTTCCTGATGTAGAAGAAATGGCGCTAAAATTTAGGTCGTGTAGTTTTGCAAATTTCCCCGAATACAATACTGAAAGGAAATTCGTTCGTACAGCACTTTGAGCAATAGGGGTTATTTGTGAAGGTAAAGGCCAAAAATCGTCTCCATTTTCAGGAGCAAAAGCTAAGATGTCTTTTCCTGAACCAGAACTGGTTTGTCCTCCAGATGTAACCGCGGGACCTCCTAACATCCAATCGTTCGCATCACCATTAGCTGCTGTTAACGTGTTAGGCGCTGAACCATAAATATAACGGTTGTAATGTGTTAAGTCATGACATATCTTCGCGTATTCATCTTCACGACCTGAATCTGCTGCCGAAAGACTGCCATTGTATGAGGAAGTTACAATAGAATTTAACCCCGAATGATGATTTACTCCAACTTTGAAATCATGTTGAGCTACGAAATCTTGAATTATCTGGGTTTCAGGTTCTGATCCAGCAGATGCACCTCTGTATGTATTACTACTTTGTGTAGGTGAAGAACCAGAATTATCAAAACCCCAGTAATAATTAAAGTTTCTATTTAAATCTATTCCTCTTACATTATTTGATGTACTTGTACTGCCATTATCTGCAACTCCGGGTCTTAAATTTTTTCTTTGTAAGCCACCACCGTTTGGTGCAATAACTTCATTCCAACGTAATCCATCAGGATTAATTATTGGCACAAAATATAATTCTTGATTATCAACTATATTCTTAATAAAAGGGTCGCTATCATAGTTTTCTAGAATATACCACATGAAGTACATAATATTCATAAGGCTATTAACCTCTCTAGCATGAATCATCCCAGTAATCAACGTTTCAGGTTCTGCGGCTTCATCAATATCTGGATTATCAGAAATTCTTACGTAATATACTGTTTGCCCTAACCATGTAGTTCCTCCTGTGGAATTACCATGAGTAGTTTGTCCAGTAGGTGAAGCATCCGTTTTAACGGAAATGAGGTTTGGGTACAAACTGCGCATTAAATCTAATTGTGCTAAAGTTTCATCTACAGTTAAGCAACCACCCATACTACCTAGTTGAAAATTTGTAGGTACGGGCCAATTAATTTCTTCACATTCATCATGCTGAGTTGGATTGCCGACTAGAATATTCTGTAAACTCAAACTTTTTTGAGTTAGAGACCCACTGGCCTGTTTTTTTGGTTTTTTCTTTAAGCTTCTTAGCTGGTTTTTAGCAATTGGAAGGTCAAAAGCATTTCTATTGCTGTAATAGGTTGTTAAATCATCAATTAAAACCTGATAATTAACACCGCTTTTCTGTAGTTCTTGTATTTCGGCATAACTTAATTCCAGCTCCAAGTTATTGTTTATAAACCTTGGGCCACAACTTAAATCTATACCCGCTTTCTGAATTTTTTGAATAGTAAATTGAGAAGGGTTAGCAATCGAAATTCTTTTTGGAGCATCATTTTGCTGCGAAAAAATGAAGAGTACGTTGAATAGCGCAACGAGACATAAAGTAAACTTTTTCATGAGGGTTGGTTGGTTAAAAAGATTAATATACCCGATGAAAATAGTATTTTATTCTCAGAAAACCCTCACTTTTTTAGCTGATTTTGAGCTATTTATCAATTTTATGGGAAACCCATATTTGCTACAAAGAAAAAACTTACACGTGTGTTTGCTTCTATGAATAAAACATAGAAATTCTATTTTAGTATATTTGATAGTTTCTTTTTTAATATTTAAATGGCTCCTATTTTATCTATCAAAAATCTTTCTATTGCATTTAATGAAAATGAAGTCATTCATAATATTTCATATCACCTTAATAAAAATGAAATTCTAGGTATTGTAGGCGAATCTGGGTCGGGAAAATCTGTTTCCTCACTAGCAATTCTCGGATTACTTCCCAAGCGTATTTCAAAAATTTCTAGTGGACAAATTCTTTATAATGAAGTAGACTTAACACAACTTTCCAATAAGGCATTTCAAGATATAAGAGGTTGTAAAATCGCAATGATTTTTCAAGAACCGATGAGTTCTTTAAATCCATCCATGACCTGTGGCAAACAGGTTCAGGAAATATTGTTGCAACATACTAGTCTTAAAAAAAATGAGGCTAAAGGTGAAACACTTTCCTTATTTGAAAAGGTAAAGCTTCCAAATATCGAACGCGTTTATAAAGCGTATCCTCATGAAATTTCAGGTGGGCAAAAACAACGCGTTATGATTGCCATGGCCATTGCCTGTAAACCCGATATTTTAATTGCAGATGAACCCACTACGGCTCTGGATGTTACAGTTCAAAAAGAGATTATCAATCTGTTGAAAGAGCTTCAGACTGAAACCCAAATGAGTATCATCTTCATTACGCACGACTTAGCTCTGATTTCTGAAATTGCCAATAGGGCCTTGGTAATGTATAAAGGTGAAATCGTAGAACAAGGTGACATTAAAACCATTTTTAAGAATCCTCAAAACAATTATACCAAAGCTTTGATAAACTCGCGTCCTTCGTTGGATGAACGGTTAAAATTATTGCCAACCATTGAAGATTTTTTAAACAATACTTCAAAGTCTGAAATTATAACTTCAACAGAACGTAAAAAAAAGCATAAAAAATTATATGGGCAGCCACCATTGCTTGAAATTGTTGATGTAGAAAAGGAATATGTCTCAAAATCAGGTTGGTTTTCTAAACCAGCTTCGTTTAAAGCGGTAGATGGTGTAACTTTTCAATTATATGAAGGCGAAACCTTAGGTTTGGTAGGAGAATCTGGTTGTGGGAAATCTACTTTAGGAAATGCCATTTTACAGTTAGACAAAGCTACCTCAGGAGCTATTATTTATAAAGGTATTGATATTACAAAGCTTTCAACTTCTGAGACTAGAGCCTTAAGGAAAGACATTCAGATTATCTTTCAAGATCCGTTTGCATCATTAAACCCAAGAATTCCTGTTGGTAAAGCCATTATGGAACCTATGAAAGTGCATCAACTTTATGATTCTGACGAGCAGCGAAAAACACGAGTACTAGAAATTCTAGATAGAGTTGGTTTATCAGAAGATGTCTTTAACCGCTATCCTCATGAATTTTCTGGAGGACAAAGGCAACGTATCGGTATTGCCAGAACTATCGCACTACAGCCAAAACTTATTATTTGTGATGAATCCGTATCAGCTTTGGATATTTCAGTACAAGCACAGGTTTTAAATTTACTTAATGAGCTTAAAACTGATTTTGGCTTCACCTATATTTTTATATCTCATGATTTGGCTGTGGTGAAATACATGGCAGACCAATTACTTGTTATGAATGAAGGTAAAATAGAAGAGTTAGGGGATGCCGATGCTATTTATGCAAATCCCCAAAAAGTATACACACAGAAATTAATTGACGCGATTCCAAAAGGTATTTAAAAACAAACTTGCTTAAAAACCAGACGAAAAATCATCAAAATTTTTAAACAAGTTTTAAAAAAAACATGCAAGACTTAATGTCCCTTATAGCATGAATATTTTTTTAGTGAGATAAAGAAAACCTTTAACAAATCTTATTTGATCATTTAATGTTTCCTTGAATTTACTCTCTTTTTTTGTAGGTTGTTCAGGTAGATTTGGGGCCATATCTATAAGTTTTTAAGTTTATGACAGATTTGGGGAAAAATCTATTTTTAAATTGGTTGATTTGGGACAGCTAATATCTACTTTTTTTTCAAAAACAACGATAAAAAACATATAAAATCGATGAAGTGTAATTTATTTTAACATTTCATCGATAAATATTATATCACTATTCTTAGACATATATTTTTTAATCATTTATGATTTATATAAACTTTATCTTTGATAAAGAAATTTATTAAGGTTTTATGAAAAAGCTTTGGGAAGGTACACATCAGTTTAAGGAGGAAAGTAAGTTACAGGATTATTGCAATTGGCTTGATGAAAATCATAACTTAAAATTTGAAAACTATCACGAGTTATGGAAATGGTCTACAGATCATATTGAAGATTTCTGGGAAAGCATTTGGCACTATTTCAAAATAAAATCGCATTCACCGTATACTAAAGTTTTATCATCATATAATATGCCTAACTGTAACTGGTTTGAAGGCTCAACTTTAAATTATGCTGAACATATTTTCAGAGTTGCAAAATCAAAGCAAACCGCTATTCATTTTAGTAATGAGAGCGGTGTACATCTAGAAATCTCTTGGGGAGAACTTGAAAAGAAAGTGTCTTCAATGGTGGCATATTTTAAATCATTAAGTGTTACTAAAGGTGATCGTATAGTGGCCTTTTTACCGAATGTGCCAGAAGCTACCATAGCCTTTCTTGCTGCAAATGCTTTGGGTGCGGTTTGGTCCAGCACCTCTCCAGATTTTGGGACCGAAAGCGTTGTGAATCGTTTTGCTCAAATAGAACCTAAAGTGCTAATCGCTGTTGACGGTTATAAGTATAATGGAAAACCATATGATAAAACAGCAACAGTAAAGGAGATAGTTGCTCAACTTCCTTCCTTAAAAAAAGTAGTAGTATTACCTTATTTAAGTACAGATGCGCTTAATAATTTTTCTGAAGACTATTATATAGATATTAATTCCATTTTTGAAATGGAAGGTGGTCATCTTGAATTCCAACCAGTAGATTTCAATCATCCAATTTGGGTGTTGTATTCTTCTGGCACAACTGGGTTACCTAAGGCTATTGTACATTCTCATGGCGGTATTTTATTAGAGCATTATAAATACATGGCATTTCATAACGACACAAAACCTGGTGAACGCTACTTTTGGTTCACTACAACAGGTTGGATGATGTGGAATTTTTTACAATCTGCACTACTTATGGGAGCTTCAATTGTATTGTATGACGGTTCTCCAACATATCCTAAATTTGACGCGCTTTGGAGCTTTTCAGATAAACTTCAAATCAATCATTTTGGTACTAGTGCACCTTTTTTGGTGGCTAATATGAAAAAGAAACTCGATCTAAAAAAAGAGCATAATTTGTCTTCAATCCGTTCTATCAGTTCTACAGGAGCGCCGTTACCTGCTGAAGCTTTTGATTACGTGTATGAAAATATAAAAACAAATGTATGGCTATGTTCTATGGCTGGAGGGACAGATGTATGTACCGCTTTTGTTGGAGGAACACCTTTCAGTGGCGTTTACTCTGGAGAAATTCAATGTAGAGCTTTGGGCGTTTCACTACATGCGTTAGACTATAAAGGAATACCAGTGAAAGATGAATTGGGAGAGATGGTTATTGATAAGCCCATGCCCTCAATGCCCATTTATTTTTGGAATGATAAAGATAATTCCAGATACAAAGCGTCTTATTTTGAAGACTATCCTGGAAAATGGCGACATGGGGATTTTATCAAAATAAATTCTAAAACGGGAGGCTTGGTAATTTATGGACGCTCTGATGCTACCCTTAACCGACATGGTATTAGAATTGGCACAAGCGAAATATATAGTGCCGTAAATAAAATTTCTGCTATTGAAGACGCCTTAATCATAAATCTTGAATTAGAAGAAGGCAAGCATTACATGCCCTTGTTTGTAAAACTTAAACCGAATTTTGAGTTGTCTGAAGCATTAAAATCTGATATCAATCAACAGTTAAAAATCGATTATTCTCCAAGACACGTTCCAGACGACATTATTGAAGTGGCAGATATTCCATATACCATTAGCGGTAAAAAAATGGAAGCTCCCATCAAAAAGATTTTGCTGAAAATGCCAATTGAAACCTCTATTAATTTAGACGCTATGCGCAATCCAGAGTCTGTTGATTTCTTTATCGAGTTTGCAAAACAGATTTAAAATTCTAAATCCTCAGGAAGTTCATCATCATCTAAATCATCAGCATCTATTACAGTTTTCCCGGTTGTCTTAGAGCAATCCACAGTAATGGAAAGATTTTTAGGCTCTTCAAATTCTTCCTTAGAAATATTTAATTCTTCATCAGCATAACAGCTTTTCATATACAAACCCCATATTGGCAGTGCCATTGCTGCACCTTGGCCGTAGGTAATGGTTCTAAAATGTACAGCTCTATCTTCCCCTCCTACCCAAACACCAGTTACTAAATTGGGCACCATCCCCATAAACCAACCATCACTTTGGTTTTGTGTAGTCCCTGTTTTTCCAGCAATTGGGTTTGTGAATTCGTAAGGATAACCCGTTACAATCTCTCTGTAATCAGCTCTATAAGAATCTGCTCCTTTAGTTCTTAATCTTGCTCCTGAACCAGATTGTGTAACACCCTCCATAAGTTTCGTGGCTACATAGGCTGTTTCTTCACTCAATACGTCCCGCGTTTCTGGTTTAAACTGATATAAAATAGTGCCATTTTTATCTTCAATACTTGTAACCATTACAGGTTTGGTGTATACACCTTTATTAGCAAATGCAGAGTAAGCTCCAACCATCTCATAAACGCTAATTTCTGGAACACCAAGAGCGATAGACGGTACTGGTGGAATCTCAGATTCTATACCCAATTTCTTTCCTAAATCTGCTACAGTTTGAGGGCCAACTTTATCAATCAATCGTGCGGTTATTGTGTTAACAGAATTAGCTAATGCATTCTTTAAACTTCTATTTCCACCATAATCGTTATTAGAGTTTTTAGGACACCACTCTTCAGGGTTGCCATATTTGTTGGCTTCTATACAAAAAGGTGTATCAGGAAACTCATCACATGGAGAAAAATGCAATTGGTCAATCGCCGCCGTATATACCAGTGGTTTAAAGGTAGATCCTATTTGACGCTTCCCTTGTTTCACCATATCATATTGAAAATGCTTGTAGTCCATACCACCAACCCAAGCTTTTACATGACCGGTACGTGGATCCATCGACATCATACCAGTTCTTAAAAACGATTTATAGTACCGCATAGAATCCATTGGCTTCATAATGGTATCAATTTCAGAGGGTTTACCATCTTTCCATGTAAAAACCGACATTGCAACAGGCTTTTGGAAAGATTCAATAATCTCTTTATCCTGCTTTTTTAAATCGTATTTCATGTGTCTCCAGCGTTCTGAGCGACGCATAGAGCGTTTCATTAAATCTTCAATCTCTTCTTTTTCTAACTCTAAAAATGGTGCTGTTGGATTCCGCTTAGGAGTATTCTGTACAAAAAATTCTGCTTGCAACCTTGGCATGTGCTGTTGTACTGCATCTTCGGCATACTTTTGCATGCGCGAATCTATTGTTGTATAAATCGTTAGCCCATCATTGTATAAACTCCATTTTGTACCATCTGGCTTTGGGTTCTTTTTAATCCAATCCTTCATAAACGTTGCTAAATAACCTCTAAAATAGGTAGCGATTCCATCTCGGTGGGATTGTGGTGTGTATTTTAAATCGAGCTCTGTTGCTTGTAGAGAATCTTTTAGTGCTTCATTGATGTAGCCATACTTCTGCATTTGCGCTAACACCACATTTCGTCTATTTTTTACACCAACAGGATTTCTTCTGGGGTTGTATAGCGACGAGTTTTTAAACATACCAACTAGCATTGCAGACTCTTTTAAACTCAATTCATTTGGCTCTTTATCAAAATAAATACTTGCAGCACTTCTGATACCATCCGCATTATTCCCAAAATCATAAATATTAAAGTATTGCGATATGATTTCTTCCTTCGTATATTGTCTCTCTAAACGTGTAGCTATAATCCATTCTCTAACTTTCTGAGATAATTTCTCAATTAAATTGGCTTTTTCTCTTCTATGAAAAAGTAATTTGGCTAATTGTTGCGAAATAGTACTAGCACCGCCTTTACTTCCTAAGAAAAAAGCTGCTCTCAACGTTCCTCTTGCATCTATACCTGCATGGTCATGAAATCTTGCATCTTCTGTAGCAATCAATGCATCTACTAAATGATTAGATAATTCATCATAACCCACAGGTGTTCTATTGTCATTAAAATAGAACTTCCCTAAGGTTTGTCCGTCCGACGATATGATTTCAGTTGCTAAATTCGTTTTTGGGTTTTCTAGCACAGTGTGGTCTGGCATTTCACCAAAAACGCCCCAAGATGCCAGTAAAAACACTAGGATTACCGCAAGAATTCCACCTAAAAACGCCATCCAAAACCATCTGATATATTTTGAAAAACCTTCAACTGGTGCCGTTTCTTTTTTTGCTTTTGCCATCTACTATAAATTTTAATACATCATGATACTATTTCGCCTTGGGCAAAATTTATGCGATGTTACTGTTTAATTATTATTTGGTTTTTCAACCCGAAAACCTACATCTGTAATACCTTCTAAATCAATCACGCCACTTACTTTGCCGCTCTCTCTCATAGCGTGTTGAATACGTACTTCATATTCGCCAGGTTCAGTAAAAACAACGTTTTCCTTATACCATAATTTATTTTCTTTTATATCGGTTGTACCAGTACCCAACAACTTTCCTGAGGGTTCTGCCATACGATATTCTAACGTGTCTTTAATGGTTTTTCCATGAGGAAAAGTCATCTCAACGATTAAAAATAAATTGTTGTATTTATAGGCGTTAGTGTTTCTAAGGTTTACAAATAAATTATATGGGTTAATAGTATCTGGTGGGTTAATTTTAAAATTGACTATAGTGTCTTTGTGCCATGTGTCAGGTAGGGCCTTATAGGCATCAAAAACTCGGTTTTTATCACAAGACATGATACAAAAAAACAATAGTAGTGCTAAGACACTATTTTTGATTGTTCTTAGCATTTTGAGGTTGTCTTTTATTGTTTCGTCTCCTTTTATTTTTATTTGAATTATTGTTGTTAGACGCCTGTTTTTTATTGCCTTGATTTCCTCTTCTTCTATTATTTCTACGTTTTTTATTGCGTTTTGGACTATCAAAACGGGTTAAACTATCTTGTCCCACAACGTTTTCAAAGGCTGCTTTAGTATCTTCAGCAAGATCTAAGGCGTATTCTTCAAGGCTAACTACTTTTTTATTTTGCTTGTTTATTTCAATGATTTCATTGGCCTGTTGCACCGTAATTTTATGCCAATTCATCCATTCACCTTCATAGGCATACCACATATGCCCTTTAAAAATATCTGTTTTTTGGCAAACTGCAGTTCCTTTTTCAGTTTGAAGTTTTATATCTGTTTTTGGGAATTCCTTTAACGCATCTAAATAGGTATCCAACTCATAATTTAAACAACATTTGAGCTTTCCACATTGTCCTGCGAGTTTTTGCGGATTTAAAGATAATTGCTGGTAACGTGCCGCCGAGGTACTTACTGAGCGAAAATCAGTTAACCATGTAGAGCAACACAACTCACGTCCACAAGAGCCAATACCTCCAAGTCTTGAGGCTTCTTGACGAAAGCCTACTTGTCGCATCTCAATACGTGTTCTAAATTCTCTAGCAAAAACTTTTATAAGTTCTCTAAAATCTACACGCTCTTCTGCGGTGTAATAAAATGTGGCCTTACTGCCATCGCCTTGAAACTCAATATCAGAAATCTTCATTTGCAACCTTAAGTCAATTGCAAATTGGCGCGCCTTTACTTTCATAGCCTCTTCCCTGTCGCGAGACTTTTGCCAAATATCAATATCCTTTTGGGAAGCTTTTCTATAGATTTTTAAAATATCCTCGCCTTCAGGAGAAATATTTTTGCGCTTCATTTGTACACGAACCAATTCTCCAGTGAGTGTTACCATACCAATATCATGACCTGCCTGAGCCTGAGTAGCTACAATATCGCCAATACTTAAGGTTAAATTTTCGGTGTTTTTATAGTAGTGCTTTCTGCCGTTTTTGTAACGAACCTCAACCCAATCAAAAGGTTTTTCACCATTTGGAAGAGACATGTTTGCTAACCAATCAAAAACGGTTAGTTTATTACAACTGTCTGTTCCACAAGTACCATTATTTTTGCAGCCCTTTGGAGAGCCGTCTTTAGTTGAGCAACTTGCGCAAGCCATATTTTATATATTGAATTCGTTAATAATTAAATTATTACGAATGGAGATTCATACCTGATTTCCATTAAAACACAGAAAAGTGCTTTAAGATGTAAATATATGATTATATCGGTACTTAAAAAAGAGGATTAACAATCTCTAGCACTCATTTACCAAAATTATATTAAGACGGAGCCAATTTTGAACGCTATAATCCTATTAAAAGTAATAACAATGTTTCCTATGCTTTAGGCTTGTCGTGTTTCAATGTTTCAAAAATATTCCTCAAATCCTTCTTATATGGCAAATGGTCTGCGCGCCCTTTTTTAAAAATATCGTTGCTATTCCCTTGGCCTTTACGCAGTGCTTTTTGCTCCTCATAAGGTAAAGCATGTATCTCTTTGCACGCTGCAGAGCAACAATTATCCATCTCCTCCTTACAAGCATCACATTGAATAAATAATAAATGGCAAGCATCATTAGCGCAATTGGTATGCACATCAAAAGGCTCACCACATTGGTGGCATTGTGCTATTACATCTTCACTTATTTTTTCAGCTCTACGCTCATCAAACACAAAATTTTTACCAATAAATTTATTCTCAAGATTTTTCTCGTTCACCTGTCGGGTGTATTCAATAATACCGCCTTCCAACTGATACACATTTTTAAATCCCTTATGTTTAAAGTAAGCACTCGCTTTTTCACAACGGATACCACCAGTACAGTACATTACCAAGTTTTTATCTTCCTTATGTGCTTTTAAATCGTCCTCAATAATATCCAAAGATTCCCTAAAAGTATCCACATCTGGCGTTACCGCATTCTTAAAATGCCCAATCTCGCTCTCGTAATGGTTTCGCATATCCACCAAAACCGTATTTTCGTCTTCAATAAGTGCATTAAACTCATCTGCACCAACATGAACACCTTTGTTTGTCACATCAAACGTATCGTCGTTTAAACCATCCGCCACAATTTTATGGCGCACCTTCACCTTCAATTTTAAAAAAGACATATTGTCCTGCTCTACAGCAATATTCAAACGGATACCTTTTAAAAAATCAATAGTATCTAAATGATCCTTAAATTCTTGAAATCGATCAGCAGGAAGCGATAATTGTCCATTAATGCCTTCCGTAGCTACGTAAATTCTACCCAAAACATCAAGGGAATTCCAAACTATAAAAAGCTGATCTCTAAATTCTTGAGGATTCTCAATTTTGGCATATTTGTAAAAAGAAAGTGTTAATCGATCCTTGCCAGCCTTTTCGATTAATTCTGCTCTTTCTTTCGCGCTTAATGTATTGTACAGTTGCATGCTATACTAATTTTTTAAGGTTAAGAAATATTTTAAAGCACAAAAGTACAATTTATTGGTAAGTATGCTAATTTCAATAGTATAATTTGGGCGCTACCCTCCTTCGGTCGGGTCGGGCTTTCGGCAGTCGCTCCCTCCTGCGTCGGGGAGCTTCAACAAATGCCTCTATCCCTAGCGCAACTTATCCGCCAAGGTCATTTAAAAATCTATGCCACTAAACTATTTGGAAAAGTAAACGCATCCCGCCTCTGTCGGGATGAGTTCAACCATAAAATACTATGCGTTTTTCAAACTTTAGTATTTTGGGTTTTACTCATAAAAAAAGCACTTCTATTAGGAACGAAGTGCTTTTTTTGAGTAACTCGTCATTAAAATTTTTCTTTTTCACAAATAAATTTAACAAGAGCTCACTGCAACGGGCTTAACAATTTTCTATAATCTGATATACAACAATTGAAACGCCAAATGCCTTTATGTAAATGGGGTTTTAATCAAAATTCTTTCCTTTTCACAGCAAAATTTTACCCACTTTGTTAAATAGATGCAGAAAAAACTAAAAGGTTGCGTCTACATCAGAAAAAAATTTTTTTCAGCATAAAAACAACTATCAAATTTCTCTTATTTATGTTGAAAACTATTATTGTAACATCTAGAAACTTATAGTATTTTAGCATGAATAATTTTACAGAAAAAGATATAATGAGCAACGAAAAAGAAGCAAAATTAAAAGCGCTAAAATTAACGTTAGATAAACTAGATAAAGCTTACGGTAAAGGCACCGTAATGAAAATGAGCGATGCCGCTGTGGTAGATGTGGACGCCATTCCATCAGGGTCACTAGGATTGGACATTGCATTGGGCGTTGGCGGTTATCCTCGCGGACGTGTTATTGAAATTTACGGACCAGAATCATCAGGTAAAACCACCTTAACCCTACACGCTATTGCCGAAGCGCAAAAAGCAGGTGGTATTGCGGCCTTTATTGATGCAGAACATGCTTTTGATAGGTTTTATGCCGAAAAATTAGGGGTCGATATCGATAACCTTATCATTTCCCAACCTGATAATGGTGAACAAGCTTTAGAAATTGCCGATAATTTAATTCGCTCTGGTGCCATTGATATCGTTGTGGTAGATTCCGTTGCAGCATTAACGCCTAAAAGCGAAATTGAAGGTGAAATGGGCGACTCTAAAATGGGCTTGCATGCACGTTTAATGTCTCAAGCTTTAAGAAAGCTAACCGCCTCCATTAGCAAGACAAATTGTACTGTTATTTTCATCAACCAGTTACGCGAAAAAATAGGCGTAATGTTTGGTAATCCTGAAACAACTACTGGTGGTAACGCGCTAAAATTTTATGCATCTGTTAGAATAGACATTCGCAGGTCAACACAAATTAAAAACAGTAATGGCGAGGTTTTAGGAAATAAAACCAGGGTAAAAGTTGTAAAAAACAAAGTAGCGCCACCATTTAGAATGTGCGAATTTGACATTATGTATGGCGAAGGCGTATCTAAAGTTGGAGAAATACTGGATGTTGCCGTAGAGCACGATATTATTAAGAAAAGTGGTTCTTGGTTTAGTTATAGCGATACTAAGTTAGGCCAAGGTAGAGATGCTGTAAAAGCTATAATTAAAGACAATCCAGAACTATTTGAAGAACTGGAAGAGAAGATTAAAGAAGTCATAAAAGGCGAATAACGTCTTTATTAATTTTAAAAAATCCCGTTAACGCGGGATTTTTTACTTTTATACGCAACCTTTTAATGCATTTTGCATCTTAGAATAAAGATTAGTTAAACCCAAATTGAAATTGTTATGAAAATTTGTCTTGATTTACTAAGACAAATCACATCTGACAATTAGTAAATAAATGATTAGCAGATGAAAAAGTTTTTAATTTTAAGCTTTCTTGTAGCCGCTTTGTTTTCATGTAGTGTTGATGATGCACCTGATTTTAGTTTCGAAATACTTCCTATAGAAAGTGTTGATATCCCAGACGAATTTACCATTGGAGAAGTTTACCCAATTACGGTAACTTATGAAAGACCGACCAGTTGCCATATATTTAGGGATTTTTACTATTTAAAGGAAAATAACGAAAGAACAGTTGCTGTAATAAATACTGTGTTTGAGGAAAACAATTGTGAAGATTTAACCGACAGTATGCTTACCGCTACCTTTAATTTTCAGGTAACAAGCAATGGTTCCTATGTTTTTAAATTTTGGCAGGGTAAAGATGATAATGATGAGGATATATTTTTAGAGATTGAAGTACCAGTAACAAACTAAACGAAGTGTAAACTAATTTCTGTGTCATTTGAGTTTAAACCAACTCATAGAAAAATGTAAAAACAATGATACCAAAGCACAAGGAGAATTATATAAGCTCTTTTCGGGCAAGTTATTTTCTACATGCTTAAAGTATTCGCGCAATTACGTTGAGGCAGAAGATAATTTACAAGATGCGTTTTTAACCATTTTTAGTAAAATTGAACAGTATAAGCACAAAGGCTCTTTTGAAGGCTGGTTAAGGCGAGTTACAGTAAATACTGTATTACAACGCTACCGAAACGAAAAAGTTTTTGACATAATAAATGAAAATATAATAGAGGATGTAGAAGTTGAAGTAGACGAGGATGAAGTTTCTGTTGATTATCTTCTACAAATCATACAAGAATTACCCGATAGGTACAGATTGGTGTTTAACCTATATGCCCTTGACGGGTATTCGCATAAAGATATAGCAGAAATGCTAAAAATTACTGTAGGCACTTCAAAATCTAACTTAGCCAGAGCAAGACAAATTTTGAAGCAAACTATAGAAGAACATAACGAAAAGCAAAACCTACAATCCTTATAATGGGAGATAAAAAACATATAGATAGATTATTTCAGGAACGCTTCAAAGATTTTGAAGTACAACCTGATGATGCTGTTTGGGATAAAATAGAATCGAAACTTAACAATAAGAAGAAACGTAGAGTGATACCTATATGGTGGCGTTATGCTGGTGTTGCCGCACTTTTATTGTTGATGTTCACTATTGGTAAATCATTTTTTAGTGACGAATCTACTCAAGATATAACCCCGCAAATTGTGGATACTGAAAAAACAGACACTGAAAATAACATTAACGACAATCTTCAAAATAATGACAATACAAATGTTGAAGATAAAAATAGTGCTGTTGCGATAGATAACACTGATGTTGAGGCTTCTGAAACTGAAAGAAATTCGCAAGAAAATAATATGCAACCTAAGGCTAAGGATAATCGCGTAGAAGAAACCCAAAAGAATATCATTCCTAATAAGCAATCATCATCGGTAGCAACTATTAAGACAACCAAAAAAGCGGTTGAGCGTACTTTAGAAAAATCTTCAAAAGATAACAACCCAGCAATTATCACTTACAAAGATCATATCCCTAAAAATGAAGTTGCGAATACCAATTCTAAAGAAGAAAATTTAACAAAGAAGAACGCATCAGGCAAGCTTAAATCTCAGATTATAAGTGAAAACCCAACCTCTACTCAAAATCAAACAACAATTGCATTAGATAACCTTAATTCAAAAGAGAAAACAACTGAATTAAATGAAAAAACTAATGCGACGCAAGTTGTTAAGAATGATGCCAAGGAAGAAAAAGAGTCTATTGAAGATGCTATAAACAAAAACAAATCGCTTCTTGAAGAAGAAAAGACAAAAGTTGCAGCGGTAAATAAATGGAGTATTGCCCCAAATGCAGCTCCAGTATACTTTAGTAGTTTGGGAAAAGGTTCCTCGATGGGAGAGCAATTTGCCAATAACTCCAAAAGCGGAGAAGTTAATATGAGTTTTGGTATTAATGCAAGTTACGCAATTAACGATAGGCTAACCGTTCGCTCTGGTGTTAACCGCGTTAATTTAGGTTATAACACCAACGATGTTGTTGCCTTTAACACTATTAATGCTAGCGTTAGTGCCAGAACACTAAACACGCTAAGTAGCAATGTTACCGAGAATGTTGCAGATGCATCTACTTTAAACGTTGGTGATGACGTTGTAATAATGAGTGCTACAACATTTAAATCGAGTAGTATAGCAGACTTTGAAACTACTAATACCAGTATAAATCAATCGTTTGGTTTTATTGAAGTGCCATTAGAATTACAATATGCGCTATCTAAAAAACGTTTTGGTGTTAATGTTATTGGTGGATTTAGTTCGTTATTCTTAAATAATTATGAAGCATTTTCTATGGTTGAAGGACAACGCACTTCTGTTGAGGGTAGTGATAATATTAATAATACTAGTTATAGTGCCAACTTTGGTTTGGGCTTAAATTATAAAGTATCAGAAAAAATAAATTTGAATTTAGAACCGATGTTCAAATATCAAATTAATACGTTTAGAAATACATCTGGTGATTTTCAACCCTTCTTTATTGGGGTTTACACCGGATTCGGAATTAAATTTTAGGTTTTTGGTTAGATTGATGTCAGCTTTCCTTAAGCTCGAAAGTTGATGTCTTGAAAAAACCGCTCTTTCCCCAAGAGCGGTTTTTTATTTACTGTAGTGTTGTAGTTGACTTAAAATTATAGTCCTTGAAGATTCGTTTAAATTTCTAGTATCGTCGATAGCTAACCCTTCTGTTGGAATAAACTTATGGATTTTAGCTCTCATTCTTCCCGGGCCTCCACTAAAAAACGTATAAGAAAAACGTTTCTTGTTATCCGCAAAGGTAAGTGGCACTATCGGTATTTGATGGTTTATGGCCAACCGAAATGCGCCATCTTTAAATTCATCTAAAATAATATGCTCTTCTGGCACACCTCCTTCAGGAAATATACAAATACTCAGTCCTTGTTTTAAACGTCGCTGTGCTCTTAAAAATACCGCTTGCCTACTTTTTGCCGAACTTCTATCTACCAAAATACAGGTGCGTTTATAGAAAAAACCAAAAAGCGGGATTTTTGCCAATTCTTTTTTACCAACAAATACAAAAGGGTTTTTAACAGCAACCAGCATCAACATGATGTCGGCCATAGAGGTATGGTTGGCAATAAACATGTAGCTTTTGCCTTTTTCTGGCACTTGTTCGCGTTCAATACTGTAGCGAAATCCCATACCAATCAAGATGAATTTCGCCCAACCTCGTGCCAGTTTAAAAAAGAAAGGATACCATGATTCCTTAGAAATAGAAATAAGAAGAATAGGAAATAATACCAAAATAGGCAATGCTACTAAAATGTAAAACCAAATGCGGTATACAATCCAAAAAAGATATTTTAAAACCTTCATACCAATCAAAAATACTATTATAATTTAATTATCTTTAAACATATTAACTTTTAAAACTATTAATCATGGGATTGCTTTATTCTTTACTAATTGGTGCTATTGCTGGTTGGTTAGCCGGTAAATTAATGAAAGGCGGTGGCTTTGGGTTATTGCTAAACATAGTGCTAGGTATTATTGGTGGTATCGTAGGTAATTGGTTATTTGCAACATTAGGCATCTCCCTATTAGATGGTATAATAGGAGATATTTTAACAGGAGCGATTGGTGCTTCGGTAATTTTATTTGTTGCAGGATTATTTAAAAAATAGCCAGCCATTCATATATTTCTTAAAAGTGGCATAAGCCACTTTTTTTATTGCATAACTTATCAGTAAATTTGCGCATTATCAAAAATCTATGGCACGCATACTTACAGGCATCCAGAGTACAGGAACACCACATTTAGGAAACATTTTAGGCGCAATTATGCCCGCCATTAAAATGGCTGAAGACCCTAAAAACGATTCTTTTTTATTTATTGCAAATTTGCACACCCTTACACAAATTAAAGATGCCGCAGTTTTAAGAGAAAACACTTATTCTACCGCTGCTACATGGTTGGCTTTTGGATTAGATATTGAAAAAACCGTGTTTTATAGACAGAGTGATATCCCTCAAGTTACAGAATTGTCTTGGTATTTAAGTTGCTTTTTTCCATACCAACGGTTAACGCTTGCCCATAGTTTCAAAGATAAAGCTGATAGACTAGAAGATGTAAATTCTGGTTTATTTACATATCCGATGCTAATGGCTGCTGATATTTTGTTATATGATTCTAATATTATCCCTGTTGGCAAAGACCAACTACAACATATTGAAATGACGCGTGATGTAGCTTCTCGTTTTCATGCACAAGTAGGAGAAACGTTTGTATTACCAGAAGGCAAGATACAAGAAGACACTAAACTCATTCCTGGTACCGATGGTGAAAAAATGAGTAAGAGTAGAAATAATATCATCAATATTTTTCTAGCAGATAAAAAACTACGCAAGCAAATTATGTCTATCAAGACAGATAGCACGCCACTAGAAGATCCCAAAGATTGGAAAACTTGTAACTGTTTTGCCTTATACAGTTTATTGGCTAATGAAGACCAAATTGCTGAAATGAAAGCTAATTACGAAAAAGGAGGTTATGGTTATGGACATGCAAAACAAGCTTTATACGAGTTAATCGTTGATAAATTTGCTGAACCTCGTGAACGTTATAATTACTATATGAATAACCTTGATGAGATTGATAAAGCCTTAGCTGTTGGTGCCGAAAAAGCTAAAAAAGTAGCTGATGCTGTTTTAGAGAGGGTTCGTGAGAAGGTTGGTTATTAAATCACCTCAAACAACTTCCCTGGTAAAGGCCTTACAACGCCTTTTAATTCCATGTTTAAAAGAATACTTGCTGCTTTAAAAATTGGCAAATGGCATCCTAAAGCAATCATGTCCAATTCTGCTTTTTCGTTTTCTTTTAGATAGTTATAAATCAACTTTTCGGTATCGTCAAGCTCTACAAATAATTGCTTTTGAACTGTAGGTTTTTCAGTATGCTCTAGTTCCCAACCCAAAATATAGGGTACATCCAAAGGCGTCGTCATCATATGGGCCTTTTGGTATTTAATGAGATTGTTGCAACCAATACTAAACTGATCAGTAGTACGTCCTGGCACCGCAAAAACATCACGGTTGTAGGAATGGGCAATATCAGCGGTGACCAAACTTCCTCCTCTTTCTGCAGATTCCACTACAATAGTAGCTTCACTAACACCGGCAATAATACGGTTTCGCTTTAAAAAATTCTTTCTATCAAATTCTGATGTACTCCAGAAATCAGAGAAAAACCCTCCATTTTTCTCCATATCAACCATATATTTTTTATGAACCTTAGGGTAAATTTGGTTAAGTCCATGCGCTAAACATCCAATGGTTTGCAAATTATGTTTTATGGCCAATTTATGCGCCGTAATATCAGTACCATAGGCAAATCCTGATACAATTATTGGATTATATGGTACAAGAGCCTCCATTAGCTTTTCGCAAAACGCTATACCATTTACTGTAATTTTTCGAGTACCAACAATACTGATAATATGCCTTTGATTTAGATTAATGTTTCCTGTTTGGAATAACAAAATAGGTCCATCGATACAGTGTTTTAAACGTTCGGGGTAATCGATACCTTCAAAGTAAGATACTTTTATCCCGTTATCATTTATAAAATCTATTTCCTCTTCTGCAGCAGATAGATGACTAGCATCAAACAACCCTCGCAACACCTGTTCTCCTATACCATCAATTTTTAATAGGCGCGCTTTCTTTTCTTTTAAAACAGCTTCAGCAGAACCACAATATGCAATCAATCGTTTAGCTGTAATATCGCCAACATTAGGTACATGTTGCAATGAAAGGGTATAGAGCAAATCGTTTTCAGTCATTTATAACAAATAAATTACAAGTGCAAGAAACACAATTTTGTATTGTTAATAAATAGTTAAGCCAAAAATTTCATAAAAACCATAATTTTTTAAATTTGCCTTATGCAACTCGAAACCTTTATTAGCGATTTATTATATAGATACGAATGTGTGATTGTACCGGACTTTGGTGCATTTTTAACAGAGCGTCAATCAGCTACCGTAAATGAAGAAGCCAATTCATTTTATCCTCCCAGAAAAGTAATTGCTTTTAATGAGCAAATTCAAAATAACGATGGATTATTGGCGCGCTATATTTCGGATGTTGAAAAAATACCTTTTGAAGTTGCGGTAAAAAAAATTAAAAAACGTGTAAAAACCCTAAAGTCTTACTTAACACAAGGCGAAACTATCACGTTTAATAACATAGGCGAAATAATTTTTAATACTGAAGGAAAAATAGTGTTTGAACCTTCGTATAACTTAAATTATCTTACGGATGCTTTTGGTTTATCTCAGTTTGAGTCCAATGCAATTACTCGTGAAGTTTATAAAGAAACAGCCACTGCAATTGAA
Source organism: Hyunsoonleella flava (assembly GCF_004310325.1). Lineage (GTDB taxonomy): Bacteria > Bacteroidota > Bacteroidia > Flavobacteriales > Flavobacteriaceae > Jejuia > Jejuia flava. The sequence goes on along the minus strand of NZ_SIRT01000017.1, from coordinate 1,593 downwards.
GAAGCCGCACCTATTGTAATTACTCCAGAAAAGCGCAAAAATAGAGGTTATTTAAAATATGCTGCAGTAGCCCTTATAGCGTTAACATTAGGCGGTGTAATGGCATCAAAATATTATGTAGGCCAGATTGAGGAACACAATATGTTAGCTGAAGCACAAGCGAAACAGAAACTGGATAGTACCATTCAAAAAGCGACGTTTAGTTTAAATCCGCTACCTGCAATTACCCTAAATGTTACCAAACAGACTGGAAATTACCATATAGTTGCTGGGGCTTTTAGAATTGAAGACAACTGCGATAAAAAAGTGGCCCAGTTAAAAGCTGAAGGCTTTAGTGCCAGAAAAATTGGTGCTAACCGTTATGGTCTGCACCAAGTGGTTTATGCCAGTTATGAAGGTAGGCTTGATGCTTTAAAAGCGCTTAGAGACATTAAAAAAACGCATAATAAGGATGCGTGGTTACTAGTGCAAAAATTGGACTAGTTTAACAGAAAATTACAACTTTCGCTATTGCTTTAATATGTAACTTTGCAACATCAAAAAATGAAGATGCAAGCAAAGACTCCAGAACAATCAAAAACTACAATGACCGATATGGTTTTACCAAGTGAAACCAATCCTTTAAACAACTTATTTGGTGGTGAACTTTTAGCGCGAATGGATCGTGCCGCAAGTATTGCTGCAAGACGTCATAGTAGGCGTATTGTGGTTACTGCTTCTGTTAATCATGTGGCTTTTAATAGGGCAGTGCCTTTAGGCAGTGTAGTTACTGTTGAAGCCAAACTGTCTCGTGCTTTTAAAACATCCATGGAAATTTATATTGATGTTTGGATGGAAGATAGAGAGTCTGGAGCCAGAACAAAAGCTAATGAAGCCATTTACACTTTTGTTGCAGTGGATGAAACGGGACGTCCTGTTGCGGTGCCTGAAGTAATACCAGAAACTGAGCTTGAAAAAGAACGATTTGATGCCGCATTACGACGCAAACAACTAAGTTTACTGCTTGCTGGGAAAATAAAACCTAGCGCCGCTACAGAGCTTAAGGCCTTATTTGATTAGTTTTTTGTCATGCTTAACTAGTTGCAGTATCATTCATATTATAGAACCTGAAGTAAGTTAAGGTTGGCATACCTAAATTAAACCTTTTTATTCCACCAAAGTCTTATTAACATTAAAGAATCCAAAATCTTAATGCTATGAGAACCTTTGTTATTTTATTTTCTGCGATTTGTATGATGAGTCTATCGTCTTGCGCCACTAGAGTGGTAACTAGACCCGCTTCAGTAACCGTTGTAAAAACACCGCCTAGACATTACAAAATTGTAACCGTAAAAGGAAAACGTTATTATTTTTGGAATGGTAACCATTACCGAAAAACAAGACGTGGTTATGTGATTACCCGGGTTTAAAATGTTGAATCACATTTAAGAGCTTGATTATATCGATAAGTCAATCTTCTAGCATTATAATAGAGCTTGCATATAGCCCGCGTATTCTATGATTCGACCAAAAAAAATTTGTTAAAATTTAAGCTACGAACCTTAATGTATCCACATAAGGTGTTTGTCTTTGTATAACCGCAAAGATGCGAGC
>NZ_SIRT01000016.1 GCF_004310325.1 Hyunsoonleella flava | reverse complement strand
GAACAGAGAAGTTAAGCCCGTTAGCGCCGATGGTACTGCACTTCGTGGAAGAGTAGGTCGCCGCCTTTTTTGAATCCCTTCATTAGAAATAGTGAAGGGATTTTTTGTTGTTAATTTCTTCCTAGGCCTCATACTTATCTATTTTAAAAGGGTTCTCGATACGATTTTTCGTTCCTCAAAATCACTCGAACTGACATTGAGGCTAATCATTTAAATAATCAAAATGCTAAGGTGTATTTATTAGAGGCATAATAATTATCTTTAGACTTATCTAAACTAATTAGTTCTAGATTTATTTGAAACCATGATTTACACCATTATAGATGTTGAAACTACAGGAAAAAGCAATAAGCTTACTGAGATATCTATTTTTAAATACGATGGTACACAGGTTGTTGATGAGTATACCTCTTTAATTAATCCGCAGCAATGGATTCCAGATTATATCACAACACTTACGGGTATTGATAATGGTATGGTAGCTAATGCACCAACGTTTTCTGACATTGCACAGGATATTTTGAGGTTTACCGAAAACTGCATTTTTGTAGCGCATAATGTGAATTTTGATTATAACGCTATTCGGAATGAGTTTAAAGCTGTTGGTATAGACTTTAATAAAAAGAAACTGTGTACCATTCGGTTGGCTCGAAAACTGATTCCTGGGCATAAATCGTATAGTTTAGGGAAATTGTGTAATGCTTTGCATATTCCTATTAAAGATCGACATCGGGCTAGGGGTGATGCAGAAGCTACTGTTATTTTGTTTGAACTTTTATTGAATCAAGAGGGTGCGGACACTGTGTTTAAAGATTTCTTAAAAAAATCATCTAAGGAAGCCACATTGCCTTCTCATCTACCAACGGCGGTTTTTAATAATTTACCGAATACACCTGGAGTGTATTATTTTAAAAATAAAAAAGGCAAAATTATTTATGTTGGCAAAGCTAAAGACATAAAGAAGCGGGTGTTAAGTCATTTTTATAGTAAAACGAAGAAATCTTTAGCCATTTGCAGAGAGACGGCTGATATAGATTTTGCGCTTTCTGGCAGTGAACTTATTGCGTTACTAATGGAAGATGCTGCTATTAAACAACATTACCCAGAATACAACCAAGTGGCTAAGCGTGCGCCCAAAATGCATGCTATTTTTAGTTACACCGATAGAAAAGGGATTATCCATATAGCCTACAATACACTTAAGGCGACACCAAACCCGATACTGACGTTGCATTCTATAACCGAATGCCGACAGCAAATAGAACAGTTGTGTAGCCAATTTGAACTTTGTCCTAAATATTGCCATTTACAAGAAGCTGTTGCTACATGTAACCATTTTAAAATACATACTTGTAAAGGTGTTTGTAAAGATGAAGAAACCGCAGAACACTATAACCAACGTGTTTTACAAGCTTTAGAGAGTTTAAACAATACTAAAAAAGATGTTATTTTAAAACAAAAAGGCAGATACGATTACGAAGATGCCTTTATTATGATTGAAAAAGGTACGTATTTGGGTTATGGTTTTATTGATAAAACGGAGCAGTTAAACAACACCGAAGATTTTGAAACTTTTTTAATACGGCAACAAGATAATAGTGATATTCAAAAGATAATTAGGAAGATGTTAGTTGAGGAATGCCATTGAGAGGAATAAAAACTGAATCGTCATCGCGAGGTACGAAGCGATCTGTTCCTCATGTTGTCATTGCGAGGTACGAAGCAATCTGGTTAATGGTTTACGTTTCTTTTCATGAGATTGCTTCGTCCTTCGTGCCTCGCAATAACGTTATAAGTCATCAAATAAATCCTTCCAATCAGGGTTTATACTCGTTATTAGCGCTATTTTTTGTGATCTACTTCCAGCTTTTAATTGTTTTTCTCTGCCAATAGCATCACCTATCATTTGGTACGCTTCATGATATACTAATTTGTTTAAATTATAGCGGGCTGTAAATGATCTTTTGTTAAATTTCTCTTCGTTGATAGATTTGCATGAGTAAAAACAATTAAAAACCTACTTTTTAACGTTTAGCTCAATCTTAACTTTTTCTTGCTTATTGATTTTTACATTTTTTTGATTATCATCATACATACCAATAATAAGGCCAGCAGCACCAGCAGCAATGGCATATGGCTGAATATTTTGATCTATAACACAATCCCCAGCCTCAGTTATAAGGCTGGCTATACCCAATAAACTTCCTCTACTTTTTAAGATTGCACCTTTTGTGTAACCTATTTGACTAATAGGTACATTATTACATATTCCTTTGGCATAATATTTTAATTGTTTTTCAAGCTGAATACGATCAGAATCATTGTTACCATTTTCAAAAGCTCTTAAACTTTCAAAAAAATCAATACCAATTGACCCAGTTCTTAGTTTTATTAACTCTTCTGGCTCTGTGTTTTTTAACGCCTGAATAGTAGGCAATTCTATTTCAAAATCCGCTGATTCATATTTTTCATTTTTGAAATCATTGTATATAAACTCATTATCTGCAAGAAAGTCGGAATCTCTCTTATAAACTGGGAAATTAATTGTTCGGTTTATCTTGTCACCAAAATTCATATGATGGCATTGATTAAGCCAAGACCAATATATTTCTAGACATAAAGCAGTTTCCTTATCATTAACAAACTTTAGAACATAATCTAAAAAAACACCTTGTTTGATATCTTCAACATTAAAAAGTGCAGCAATTGCCGTTAAAATATCAGTACGCCTTAATCCTGCATCGCTTCCGTTCTCAGAACTCTTAATAGTAGCATCTTCAAAGCATTTATTTCTCCATGGTTCACTTTTGTCCCAAACACGACGCCTCATTCTAACTGTGTCGCTATTTGGATCTTCAAAGTCTTTTATTGGCATTTCTTTTTGATAAAAATTTTCACGTAGTAATCGTTCATATCCTTGACCAAAACTCTCTGGCTCACCTTTATAGAATGTATCAGGCCAATGTTGAACATTGCCTCGTTGATCCCAACCTGTTTGAATATTTTGGAGATAAGATTTAAATCTTGGATCTTTTAAGTTTTTAGGATTAAAATTATTAGTATTGGCACCAAATTTTTCTATTAGGAATTCGAATAAGTTCTTCATACTATTAACTGAAGTATCACTTATTGCTGGAATTACCAATCCGTTTTTTGCAGCTTCACCAAACAGCGACGTCTTTCCTTCTCCATATCTATAAGCGTGATCAAGTAAATATTTAGAGTTAAAAAAATAGGCTTCATGTAGAAGAATACTTTCTTGAAAAAGAATATTTTGAAATAAGCTTTTCTCAAAATTAGTAAAGTCCATTTCATGTTCGATTGCAGCATCAGCGGCGTTAAAGAAATTCGAGTTTTTAAGCAATCTTTCTGAATCCATATTTTTTAATTTATTAAATATTTAATACTAGTTATGCACTCCAATCACTAAACTGACCTTCAGCTTGTTCCATAATTTCTGCTAAAATTTCATTGAGTTTCGATATTGAAACTTTGCCTCGTAATTCTTTTTTAACGGCTAAACGAATGGCTGCTTTTGCATTTTCTTTTTTGGTCCAATCGAGTTGTAAGTTGGATTTTACCGCTTTTACTACGCCATGTACGATATCTTGCATTGGGCCTTTTTCCTTGATGATGTCTCGTTTTGCGGCGAGGATATCGTAAAAGGCTAATTCTTCTTCTGTTAGTCCTAATTCTTCGGTTCGCTTATCGTCTTGTTGCAATTCTTGCGCACGTTCTACCAATTCTGCAATGGTGGCATAACTGTCTAGCGCATTATTATGATAGCGGTCTATGACTTTTTCTAATTCTTCTTTAAGTGATGTGTATTTCTTAATGTTTTTGTGCAAGCGCAGTTTGATTTCATCCTTTAGAATATTCTTGATAATTTCAATCTTTAAAGCATTCCCATCTTTTTCTTTTTTAGCGCCTAATAAGAAGGTTTCATCTAAAATAGAAATGTCAGGTTTTTCAATTCCAGCCATGGCAAATACATCAACTATGTCTTCGGAATCGATACTCTGTGAAATCAGTTCCTTGATTTGTTTTTGTTGTTCGCTTCGAGAGGATTTTACAGACTTGGCGTTTCGGACTGCTTTTGAAACATGTTGCACATACAATACATCAACGGCAAACTCCTGAATGGCTGGCTGACTTTTCACAATAGACAATAAACCAGAGAGCTTTTTCTCTGCTTTCATAAAGTTATTGGCATTGTCATCATATTTTATTACGTGATTAACTCCTTTATGAACTAAAAGTGTTCTTTCTGCTTCACGTAGTTGTTTCCAATCTGAATAATCCACACTTTCAGGAATCATAGTTTTGCAATAGTCCACCTGATTATAGAATAGTTCCAACGCCTGCTCCATATCGATGGTTGGTTTACCTTTTCCACCGCTTCCAGTATACTTTTCAGTCGCAGATTTTAGATTATCTCCAATACCAATATAATCGACAATCACGCCATTTTCTTTGTCCTTAAAGACTCGGTTAGTTCTGGTGATGGCTTGCATTAAGTTATGACCACGCATAATCTTATCTACGTACATGGTGTGTACGGCAGGGGCATCAAAGCCTGTGAGCCACATGTCTCGAACTATCACGATCTTAAGCGGGTCTTCTTCTTTTCTGAAACGTTTCTTTAAGGCTTCCTGAGCATCTTTGGTTCTAAAATGTGGATTCCACTCTATGGGGTCTTTGGATATGTTTCCTGTCATTACTACAGCCACTTCTGGGCAATCGTCTAAGGCGGTTAAGGCGTCGTACATTTTTACACAATTCCGACGACTCATACAAACGACCATCGCCTTTCCATCTAAGGTTTCGATACGTTTGGTAAAATGCTGTAAAATGTCTTTGGCAATTTTATTCACGCGGTCTTCACTACCTGCGGCATCTTCTATAGCAGCCCATTTGAGATTGCCTGTATCTTCTTCACCTTCGGTAATAGTATCTACTTCATCGTCTATGTTTTCATTCCAAAGGTGTAGCTTAGCTAAACGTGGCTCATAATAGATGTTTACCGTGGCTTTATCTTCCACCGCTTGTTTGATATCGTAGGTATGAATCACATTTCCGAAGACTTCTTCGGTATCAGCATCTTTAGAATCTACTGGTGTTCCTGTAAAGCCAATAAAGGATGCTTTGGGTAAGGCTTTCCGTAAGTTAGAAGCAAAACCATCGAGTAAGCCGTATTGGGTACGATGGGCTTCATCTGCCATCACTATAATATTTTCGCGCTCCGACAATACAGGATGTTCCAATTCGCCTAAGGTGTTGTCTGTGGTTTGCTTTAAGCGAAACTTTTCAATCGTGGTAAAAATCACACCTCCAGCACCTACAGATAAAAGCTGTCTTAAATCGTTGGTACTTTCGGCATGGTGTACATCGCCTACCAAATCTTTCGCCAGGACAAAATTCTCATAGAGTTGCATGTCTAAATCGCTACGGTCTACCTGTACCACAATGGTAGGATTTCGCAATTCTGGTAAACTGCGCAGAATGCCTGTATAGATGGCCATGGAAATACTTTTACCAGAGCCTTGGGTGTGCCAAATGACACCAATACGACCATCGCCAAAGGGACGCACCGATTGCTTCGCGGCCGTTACGGCAAAGTTGACCCCAAAAAACTGGTGGTACTTGGCGCCTTTTTTAATGAGTGTGCCGTTATGGTCTTCGTGAAAGATGAAGTTTTTGATATAGTTGAGCAAACGGTCTTTTGGGAAGAGCCCAAACAAAAGCGTGTGCATTTGGAAATCGTCTTCCTGAACCGTGTCTTTGCCATTGATGCTTTTCCAAGGGGCAAACCACTCCATACCCGAACTAAACATGCCATGTTGTGCTTCATTGCCATCGCTTATGATAGTGAGCGCATTGTACTCAAACAATTGCGGTATGTCTTTTTTGTAGTGCTGTATTTGGTTGTGAGCTTCTTTTAGGTTGGTGTTTTCGTCGTACCAGTTTTTAAGCTCAAATACCACTAATGGTAAGCCGTTTATGTAAATGATAATGTCTGGTCGGCGTTTGTTTTTGCCTGTAATACTAAACTGATTGACTGCCCAAAAACTGTTATTTTCTGAGTGGTCATAATCTATAGGATAGACATGTACCGCTTTTTCGTTGCCTTGGGCATCCTCATAATTAAGGTCGATACCTTTGGTACATTTAAGGTGAAAGCTACGGTTGCGATGCTCCAAGTCTGCGCCGACATTATTGGTAAACTCAGCTACAGCCAAGGTTTGCATATCACTAGGTAACTGCGGATAGGTTTTTTTGATAAAGGCCAACAACTGGTCTTTAAGTACCACATCTTTTGGTTGGTGTACAATTTTGGCCCCGTCTTTATGGGTGTAGCCTAAATCGTCTAACCAATCTATTGTAGCCTGTTCAATTGTAGCCTCAGTTGTCATTTTAATAATTTTAGATTAGCGAGTGGATTCCTGCCTGCGCAGGAATGACAAAACGCTTGTTCTATAGTGGCTTCTGTGGTCATAAAACGGTCTCGATTTGTTTTTTGAATTCTTTTAAACGTACCTCTCCACCAATGAGTTTCGGTAATAATGTATCTCGTAGTTGGATTAAGGATTGATTTTCCTTTAAGTTGTTCGACTGTCTCTGCTCGAACGGTTCAACTATATTTTGAAATTCATTCTGTATATCAATACTTGGTAATGCCATCGGTAAATGTCCAATTACGTCAAATGTAATTTGAGGAAAAGTTCCTGAACGTGACTCTGCAATCATTTGAAATTCATCAATTGTATCTTGTCTAGTTAAAATTCGATAAAGTAATCTATTATTGATGTTTTCATTGTTTCTTATAATCATAAACTTTGTAGAAACCACATATTCACTTGAATCAAAATCTACATACGCATACCTTTTGTTTTTTGGTCTAATCTCACTATAAAGAATATCATTTGGTTCAATAACTTTTTTTGCTTGACCAGGTAATCCATCAATCTCTGAATAATTACTATGCAAAAATGAACCATTCTGCACATCACCAGTATTAACAAAGACTACTTTATCCTTTTCTTTAAAGTCAAAAGTTTTTGAAAACTTAAATGCAACTTCATCCAACCGTTTCACTTCCCAACCTTTAGGGATGGGTCCGAGTGCGCTGTCGATGAATTCGCCGTCTTGAAACGGCCCAAAATCTACAAACCAATGTTTGTAAAGTGCCATTGCCATATCTTCAAGGGTTTTATTAATGGCGAGGTTGTTTTCTATTTTTTCGTCTATGGCTGAGAGGATGCTTGCTATGGCTTTTTGTTCTGGTAGTGGTGGTAGGTTGAATTCAATATGAGAAATCGCATCAAATGTAATTTGAGGAAAAGTACCTGAACGACCTTCAGCAATCATTTGCAATTCTGCAAGTTTTTGATTTGAAGTAAGCAACTGTAAGAAATATTTTTGGTCAACGATTGAATTATCGGAAACTATAACCATAAACTTTGTAGATACCACGTAGTTGTCAACATCCCTATCTACTAGCGCATATCTTCTGTTTTTTGGTCTGATCTCACTAAATAAAATATCGCCTTTTTTTATAGCTTTTTTTGCTTGACCTGGCAACCCATCACCATCTTTTATTTCACTATGCAAGAACTTACCCTCTAAAACATCACCAGTATTTATGAATACGACTTTTTGATGTTTGTCGAAATCAAATCTTCTTGAGACATTTTCTGCAATATCGCCAAGTTTATATGTTTTCCAGTTGTTGGGCATTAGGTTATATACTTAAAAATGATTTGTCGTTAACTGAGATAAGGTCTTGAATATTCAAGTCTTGACTAATATATTTCTCATAAAGCGTATCGTTTAATTCAAGAATATCCTCAATACTATGAATTGGTATAGAATCAGTCAGCCAATAAGTTGTAACATCAATACTGTATGCGAGATAGTATTTTAAGCTGCTTGTTAATAATAAAATGTTCATGTTTTTAGCAGCGTCATGGACAATCTGATTTCTTGTTCTATAGATTCTAGTTAGATGATGTTCTAAATTTAACTCATGTTTTTTTAAGTATTCCATGCAGTTTTTATCAATAAAACGTTGTTTTAGTCTCATGGCTCTGAATGAAATTAATGGATTTGATAGGTAATTATTAATATAGAATTTGCCTAAGCAATCATCTTCTAACATGAAACTTAGGTCTTCATCATCATAGCTATGAATCTCATCTTGCAAGTTCAACCTTTTAACGTTATCTCTAAAATCGTTAAATAGCCTTTGAACATAACCTAAAGTATGTATTTTTTTAAAATAGTCTTTAATTCTGTTAATTGTTCCTTTGGCAAATTGTGATGAGTACAAATATTCTAGACCAAACCAATAATTAATAAATTCGTGTTCCACCTCTACAGATTCACTCCCCAATCTAAAATATCTAATGGCAGAAGCCAATTTTTCTTTTGTGTCTTCATCAATATTAGAATTATGATTTATTGCTTTTAACTTGCTTGAAAATGTATCATAAACAAATTCACCTTTTTTATAATTACCATCGAGTTCATAGTTATATTTTAAATATTCCCAATTATCTTGATTGTCGTCAGGAACTATTAAAACTTTATCATATAGGCCTAAACTATGGTCTATAAAACCAATATTAATTATGTCAAATAACTCTGAAAGCTTATTTCTACCTTCTTTAAAAGCCATGAAAAAATCATTTGCTGTAACCACAACCTTGAAAAACCTAATGCTTCTTGAATTATTTATGAATGATTTAAGGTCCTTATTTACCTTTTTTGTGGTTCCTGTAAAAGAAGTTTTGATATCCTCTAAAATTTCGATGTTATTATCTACAGTAGTTAGATGTTGAATGATTTGTTTAGGAAAACTACATTTAAAGTAGACCGAATAATTTTCTGCTTTTTGTGTCAAAAAGAATTTTTTGAAATCTGTAAATGTATCATCAAAAGAGTTTTTTTGACTAACAAAAAGATAATTCATTGACCTATATAAGAATCTCGTACTATAACCTAAACTGACTAATTCAGAACATAGATAGGTTGTATATTTATCAATGCGAGCATAGGAGTTAAATATGCAATTAGGTTCATTTCCTTTAGAATTTAAATCAATTTCTATTTTTTCAAAGAGGCTATTTAAATACTCCTTATTGTACTCAAGCAGTAGTCTAGTCATGAGTTTTATTTTTGGCAAATCTGATTCTTGTGCCTTATTTAGAAGTTTTAGATACTGTTGTTTTGAAAATTCTGGATAGTTGAGAATATCATCTTCTTTTATAAGATTTCTTGTTTCTTCAATTACTAAAAGAACTGTTGGATTAAAATGAAAAATAACTCCTTTTTTCAATTCTTTTATAACCAGTAGAAGTTCCCTTAAAATCCCTAATGGACCAAGTAATCTAATTCTATATGAATCTATTGTTTGTCTATGCAATAGTTCTATATATCTCTCTACAAATAGAACTTGACATGGATTATATCTTGATTTTATTTCTTTTATTCCTTTCATGTTAAATAATATAACTTATGCTACTTGGTATAATAATTGTTTATATATTTGTATAACTAAATAAGCAATTAAAGAATTAAAGATAAAAAATGGGAGTTTAAATAATTTGGTCTGAGGTATAATCCCGCTAATTGTTTTTAACTCCCTTAAGAAACAGGCTCGGATTTTCAATCCGAGCTTTTTTTTGTTCAATTTAAAACTTTTCAAAATTCTCTAAAATCTGTTGTTGTAAGGTATTACCCTTGGTAAACTGCTCTTGTAATTGCGCTTTTAGGGTTTCCATTTTGTCCTCAAAAGGGATACCATCGTCTTCTATGGCTTCGGTGCCTACGTAAATACCTGGTGTGAGTTTGTAGTCTTGTTTGGCTACCTCGTCTATGGTGGCGGTGTAGCAGAAGCCGGGCTGGTCCTCATATTTTTGAGATTCTTCGCTGTCGCTCTGAATGACATTGCGCCATGCGTGATAGGCGTCTGTGGCTTTTTGTAAGTCGGCTTCATCAAAGACACGTAGCTTACGGCTTTCCATACGACCGAGTTTAGACATGTCTATAAACAACACTTCGTTAAGGCGTTCTCTATGTTCTCCATCTTTACCATCTCGGTTTTTACTCAGAATAAAAATACAAGCTGGGATTCCTGTGGTTAAAAAGAGCTTGTCTGGTAAACGTACAATACAATCTACCATACCCTTATCTACCATGAATTGGCGTACGTTTTTTTCACCTTTGTTATTTGAGGTCATAGCGCCATTTGCCATAACGACTGCTGCTGTACCTCTATCGCTTAAGTGGTTCCAAAAGGTTTGCATCCACATAAAATTGGCATTACCATCTGTGGTAAATTCTTCTTTTGGTCCGAAGAGTCTTGGGTCGTTTTCTGGTAAATCCTCTGGATGCCATTGGCTGACATTAAAGGGTGGATTTACGATGATGTAATCTGCCTTGAGGTATGGGAATTTGTCTTGTAATAGGGAATCTCCAAGTCTTACATCAAAAGACAAGTCGCGTAAAGCGAGATTCATTTTACATAAGCGCAAGGTGCCATCATAACGTTCTTGTCCGTAAATAGAAATGTTCTTTTTATCACCGCCATGGGCTTGTAAAAACTTTAAGGATTGTACAAACATACCACCAGAACCACAAGCAGCATCAAAGATTTTACCCTGATAGGGTTCTATCATTTCTACTAATAAACGTACAATACTTCCTGGTGTAAAGAATTGACCTGCACCAGAGCCTTCGGCAATGGCAAACTTGCCAATATAATACTCATACACACGCCCTAAAATATCGCTATCTGGATTTTCTTTTTCTGAGAGTTTAGGGTTGGCGAGTAGATTAATTAATCCAGCCACTTGTTTTGCAGTAAGTTGACTTTTTACAAAAATACGTGGTAAGATGCCTTTAAGGTCTGGTCTGTATTGCGCCAGTGTTTCATCGAGTAAATCAAAAGCGTCATCGACTAAGACCTTGATATTATCTTGTTCTGCATTATCCTGTAAAAATTGCCATGTTGCTTTTTTAGGAATTATATATGTGTTTTTAGACAAGTACTCGTCTGGGTCTTCTAATACATAGTTTTGTTCTTCTTTATCTTGGGTATAATACTCAGATTTTGGGTCGTTGAATAGGTTTTTTATAGTATCTCGACGTAATTCGTAACGCTCTGAAACATGTTTTAGAAATATTAGAGGTAAGACAAAGTCTTTATATTGATTTTCGGCAACTGCCCCACGAAGTTCGTTGGCAGCTTTCCAGAGTTCTTGCTCAAAATTGATATCGGCTTTTGTTTTGGTTTTGGTCATTTATAAAATTTCGTAAATAGGCTGGTTTAGGTGGTTTTTTTGTTTGTAAGGTTAAAAATAAACATCTTTATAAGAATAATAGCACTTTTTTGAATTATTTATGTTTAGAATTACTATTTGTAATAGGTGCTATTTTTTTGTTTGAGAAAAATATGAATGAGATTGCTTCGTCGTCCCGATAGCTATCGGGATTCCTCGCAATGCCATTAGCAAATAGAAACTGTTTTTTTAGGTTTGAAACTGGCTTATGCAAACACGCCCCGCGGGAGCGATAGTAGCCCTTCGACAAGCTCAGGACAGGCTCCATCCTTTAAGCTGATTTTTAAATGGTTTGAAAAGTGACCCTCGCAAATAGTCTATTTTTTTGGTTAGAAACTGACTTCGGCAGGCACGTGCGGGAGCGATAGTAGCGGCATCCTTTTTATGATGAGGGAAGTACTGAGGTTTGGTTTGGTCTATACATTTGGCAGATTGCTTCGTCGCTGCACTTCTCGCAATGACGTGAATAAAAAGATACAGCGGATAGCGCGGTTTTTGCTTTTTTCGGCAAAAACCCGCCCTAAAAATTACTCAGAATTAGTATCTTCCGAGTTCTTAAATTTACTGTTTGGATGCGTGATAATAGGGAACTGGAATTGGCGTGGGAATTTGTGAACCATACGAACCGTTCGATTTTTTTAACGGGTAAGGCTGGTACGGGGAAGACCACGTTTTTGCACCGTTTGAAGATGCATAGTTTAAAGCGTTTGGTGGTGGTGGCGCCTACGGGTGTTGCGGCGATTAATGCTAAGGGCGTGACGATACATTCGTTTTTTCAGATGCCTTTTGGCCCCATTTTGCCTGATACGGATTTGAATGCGAGCAAGGGGTTTAACCGCAAGTTTAGCAAAACGAAGATTAATATTATTAAGAGTATGGATCTTTTGGTGATTGACGAGATTAGTATGGTGCGTGCGGATTTGCTGGATGGGATTGATAGAACGCTGCGCCGTTTTAGAAACCGAAATAAGGTGTTTGGCGGAGTGCAGGTGTTGATGATTGGCGATTTGCAACAACTAAGCCCAGTGATTAAGGAGCAGGAGTGGGCGTTGTTGCAGCATGTGTATAAAAATGGGTTCTTTTTTAGTAGTAAGGCGTTTGCGGAGTGTAACGCGATTACTATTGAGTTGCGGCATATTTACAGGCAGGAGAATCCGAAATTTATTGAGATACTTAATGAGATTAGAAACAATGCCTTGAGTGCTGCGGGGGCTGAGGCGCTGAACGAACGCTATATTCCTGATTTTACACCCGAGCCTGATGCGGGTTATATTAGTTTAACCACACATAATAATAAAGCGGAGGCAACCAATAGGAGTGAGCTGGGGAAGTTAACGACGAAACCGTTTACCTATAGGGCGGAAGTGGATGGGAAATTCCCCGAGTATGCCTACCCGAATGCTGTGGATTTGGAGTTGAAAGTTGGTGCGCAGGTGATGTTTGTTAAGAATGATAGTGACCCTGCGAAACGCTATTTTAACGGTAAGATTGGAAAAGTGATTTTGTTGGATCGCGATGAAGTGGTGGTGCATTGCCCCGAGGATGATTTTAATATTAATGTAACACCTGAAACTTGGGAGAATATTAATTATTCGGTAGATGCTGAAACGAAGGCGATTACTGAAGAGAAAATAGGGAGTTATACCCAAATGCCGTTACGACTGGCGTGGAGTATTACCATACATAAAAGCCAAGGTTTAACCTTTGAAAAGGCGATTATTGATGCGGCTGGTGCGTTTGCGCATGGGCAGACTTATGTGGCGTTGAGTAGATGTAAATCGTTAGAGGGTTTGGTGTTGAAGAGCAAAATACATTCTAGCCAGATTATTAGCGATGGTAATGTGACGCGTTTTAATGATGCTGCTGAGGCCAATGCGCCTGATGAAAAGGTTTTGGCGGATTCGCAACGGCAGTTTCAGCTGGATTTGATTGCGGAAGTGTTTGCGTTTTATGGGTTTTTGTATCCGTTGAACAGGATTTTAGATGTGTATTATAAAAACAGAACGGTGGTAGAAGGGAAGGTGGAAGCTACTTTTGTGCCTATAAAAGAATGTATTACTCACTTTTTGAAAGTGGCTAATGGGTTTAATAGTCAGTTGCAACAACTTGCTGAGGACGGTGGTTTGCCTGAAGACAGTGCGGTGATACAAGAGCGGTTTAAAAAGGGGATTGCCTATTTTAAAACGGAGACCGAAACTAAAATTTTAGCGCCTTTAAAAACCTTTGGGTTTACTACAGATAACCAAGCGGTAGGTGGTGAGATTACCAAACAGTTGGATGCTTTTGAGGATTTTTTAACGGTTAAGGTATTGTATTTTAAGGGTTTAGATGATGGGTTTAATGCGAAGCGTTTTTTAGAGTTGCGGGCAAAATCGGTATTTTCTGGAAAAGAAAAACCAAAGAAAGCACGTAAAGCGGTTGTTGAAGGCACGAGCAATGTGGAACTGTTTGAAAAGTTACGTTTGTTACGGAATGACATTGCGGAGGAGAAGGATTTGATCCATTATCAGATTTTTGCTCAAAAAACCTTGTATGAAATGTGTGAAACCTTACCCACAAATAAAGCGGAGTTGCTTAAGGTGAATGGTATGGGTAAAACCCGTGTGGAAAAATATGGGTCTGCTATTTTAAAGGTGATTCGCGCCTATTGTGAGGAACATGATATTGAAACGGCAGCCGATGTTGAAATTTTTGATGCGCCTAAACCGAAACGCCAAAAAGGGGATACGAAAAAAGAATCTTTGGCACTCTTTAAATCAGGGAAATCGGTTAACGAAATTGCAGATATTAGAGAGTTAAATGTTAATACCATTATTGGGCATTTGGCGAGTTTTATGGATTCTGGTGAGGTGAAGATTACCGATTTGATTTCTGAGGCCCATTATGAGGAGTTGAAAGTTTTGATTCCGAAGACTACTTTTGAGAATTTATCGGATTTGAAACATCAGTTGGATGATAAGTATAGTTATGGGGAAGTGCGGTTGGTGGTGGACGACATTTTAAATTCAAATGACAAAAACTAAATTCCAAGTGGCAAAACCTAAATTTGAATTATAGGGGCATTATTTGGGGATGTATTTTAGGTTTCGACTGCGCTCAACCTGACATAGATATTTGATTTTATTGTAAGGATTTGTAGTTGTTTGGACTAAACCTAAATCGTTTACGAAATTCAAATTATTTAGTTAAATTAGTATCCATGAATTTAATCCTCCAGTCTGCACTTAAAACACTTGGTAAATCTCAAATCTTATTAGACCATATTTCCAACGAACAATTATGTGATGCTTCGGTTTCGCCGTATTATTCGAGTATTGGTTGTCATATAAGACATATTTTAGATTTTTACGATTGTATTTTTAATGTTGAAGATGGGAAAGTTGATCTCACGGCTAGAAGCAGGAATAAAGCCGTGGAATGTGATTGCGGTTGCGCTCAGGATTATTTGAATCACATCATAGATCGATTAAAAGCTGTTACTTTTAATATTGATGACACCGTTATGGTTACTGATGATTTGGGCATGGGCAAAACTGAAATTCCTTATACTTTTGGGGCGTTATTGGCACAGGCCAATAGCCATACGATTCATCATTACGCTATTATCAATTATATTTTTGATAGCTTGGGTATTGTGATACATGATTCTGAATTTGGCTATAACCCCACTACGCCAAAGCAGGTTTCTGCGGAGTAATTCTACATTATTTATTTCTGAAATCAGGTCTCGACTGCGCTCGACCAGACATAGAAAAGTTTTAAAAACTATTTCTTTTTGAACATACTGCTCATGATGATTCGAATGCCTTTAAACAACATAAAAACAGCCAAAGCGGAAATGGCGCAACCTACAATAAGTAAAGGGTAATACAGTTTATCATCAGGTTTGCTAAAGGCAAAGCTTAGTAGTATTGGTCCCATAAATAGGCTCAATAATGCAAAAACAAGTGTTTTAATTCCTTTTAATAATACTTGTTTATCTGTTCTATTTTCTTCCATCATTATAATGTTTAACGGCGTTACGCACGCTTTTATGTTGGTTTAGCAAATGTAAAGCTTCTTCTTCGGAAACGTTTATTTCTTTCATAATCATTTTTGTACCGCGGTCTACTAGTTTGTTATTGCTCAATTGCATGTCCACCATTTTGTTGCCTTTTACATGTCCGAGTTGAATCATGGTAGACGTGGTAATCATATTCAAAACTAATTTTTGCGCAGTGCCTGCTTTCATTCTGGAACTTCCTGTTACAAATTCGGGTCCCACAATGACTTCAATTGGATATTTTGAAACTTGTGATAACGGACTATTATGATTACAAGTAATACAACCTGTAACGATATTGTTTTCATTACATTTTTCTAAGGCTGAAATCACGTATGGTGTTGTTCCTGAGGCTGCAATGCCTACGACTACATCTTTTGGGCTGATGGTATAGTCCTGTAAATCTTTCCAGCCCTGAGTTGTGGAATCTTCTGCGAATTCAACCGCTTTTCTAATGGCGGAATCACCACCAGCAATAAGACCAATGACCAAGTCATGAGACACGCCAAAAGTAGGAGGGCATTCTGAAGCATCAACGATGCCAAGTCTTCCGCTTGTGCCAGCGCCCATGTAGAATAAACGTCCGCCATCTTTTAATTTTGAAACTATTTGGTGAACCAAAGCTTCAATTTGAGGCAATGCGTTTTCAACAGCAAATGGTACTGTTTTATCTTCTTCGTTGATGTTTTTCAAAAGTTCTGAAACACTCATCTTTTCCAGATGATTGTGGTTGGAATCCTGCTCTGTGGTTTTAATGAAACTCATGTTTCAAAAATACATGAATTTTTTCATTTGGAAATTCGCAAAAGCGGAATAAAAAAACTCATGGATTAACGATGCGGTTAGTGAAGTAAAGCTAAATTTTGTAGTTTTTTAGAATACAAAATTTAGTTTTTTACAGAAGAAAAATAGGAATAAATCACAGTTTAATCATAAAGAATATCTTCAACTTCTATTTTTTTGTCGTCGATAAAATCGTATAGGGTTAATTGCCTTAGAATATAGTAATCTTGCCAAAAGTTCTGAAGCGAATTAAGGTATTGTACAAAGGCTCGGTCTTTTTCCTGAAGTGCAATATTTAAATCTGTAATTGTAATTTTGCCTAGGATGTAGCGCTTTTTTGAAATATCATAGCGCTTTAACGCTACTTCTTTGGCCTTTTCAGCAGTTAATAAAAACTCCCTTTGGTTAGACCAGTTGAGTACATGCAAATAGATCTCCTGCTCAAATTCCTGTTGGTCTTGGTCGATATTAGTCTTGGTAAGATCTAAATCTGCTTGCGCCATTCTTATGCGCGATTTGGAAACGCCCCAATCGAAGATGGGAATACCTAAAGTAACCGATACATTTTGTTGTCTGTTAAAGTTGTTGAATAGGTTATTAAAATCGTTTCCGTTGTTTGAAATTCCAAAATTTGCATTTACCCTAACATTTAATCTGTTATTTCCTTTTTGAAATGCCACTTCTCTTTCTGCTTGTATTCGTTTTCTTCTAAATTCAATAACCGCCTTTCTGTTTTGCTGGGCTTCTTCTAAAGCTCTATCAATTTCCACATCAAAGAGTGGTAATTCTTCAGGAACTAAAAGCTCGATATTTTCATTGTCCAAGCCTAAATATCTGGACAAATTTTGCGATGTTCTTTTTAATTCAATTTCATTAGTAGTAACGACGTTTCTGGAATTCAAGAGCGTAAGTTCCATTTGCAACAAATCATTCTCGGCGATTTTTCCCATTTTAAATCTGCCCTTAGCAATTTGGTATAGGGTGTCTTGGTTTGAGAGATTTGTCTGTGCAATTTCCAATTGCTTTTGAGCTCTCAATAATTGAAAGTAGCGTCTTGAGGTACTCACGGAAATCTGTTCCATATTTTCAATAAACTCCCTTTTGGATTCTTCATATATTAAAGGCTCAATTCTTTTATCCCATTTAAAGGGGTTGAACAACAATGAGTTTTGAAAATAATTAACGGTAAAGGGAATGACGGAATAGCCTATGTTATCATCAAGCCCGAACAATTCCACACGTTCTAAATTGGTATTTATTGACAGTGTTCCACCCGTGTAAGGTACACTTTGCGAGATGGATAACCCACCTTGAACGCGAAGTTGATTTTGATTTACAAAGATATCCTGACCTGCATCATTTGTAATACGTTGTACTTGATTTCGATAATCGGGTAATGTGGCTTGGAGCCTTAATTCCGGTAGAAAACTTGCCTTGTAGTTTCTGAATCGCCAGTAGTTGCGTTGGTTTTGATTAAGGTTTATCTGGTAGTCTGGTGATTTTTGTTGTGCGATGCTTATTGCTTCACTTAATGTTATTTTTTTTGATTGAGAAACCAAAATCAATGGAAATAACATTGCAATACAAAGGATGGAAGTTGTGGTTTTCAAAAGTTTGATTTTATGTGGATTGATGAATTTGTCATTTTAAGCTATTCACTTCTTAGGGCTTCAATTGGTCTTTTATTTGCTGCGGATTTAGCGGGGAATATGCCAAATATTAGCCCAACCAATACCGCTATTATAAATGACAATAAAATAGAATTTAGAGATAAAACCGTTTCTATACCTGACACTATTTCAATAATATAGGCACCAATTACACCTAGTAAGATTCCGATAATACCACCGCCAACACTAATTAAAATAGATTCTGATAAGAACTGTAATATCACATCTTCCTCTGTAGCTCCAATAGCGCGAATTATGCCTATCTCTTTTGTGCGTTCTAGTACTGATGCCAGCATAATATTCATGATACCAATACCACCGATTAGTAGTGATATACCAGCAATAATACTTAAAACAATATTGAAAATTTGCTTGGTTTTTTGCTGCTGCTTCAATAGCTGAATAGGGATTTCAATTTCAAAATCCAATACATCATTATGCCTACGCTTCAACATTTTACTTAATACTTCAGCTGTAGCTTTTAATTCACTTGAATTTGACACTTGTACCGTTAATTTATCTATTTGGTGATAATTACCTCTAGGGATTTTATCTTTTGGTCCGCTTTGGCCACCACCGCTAATCACAAAAAAATCTCCACCAATTTCAGGTGATGCCTTATCCATAATTATTTTTCTGTCCCTGTATCTAACCAAAAATGTTTTGATTGGTATGTATACATCTTGGTTGAGATCTCTGATGCCTAAGTTTTCCTGTGCTTTATCAGAGATAAGTTTTTCTTCTATAACACCAATAACTTGTAGCCAAACATCTTTAACCTTGATGTGTTTACCCAATGCACTTTCGCCTGTAAAGAGCTTTTTTTCAATCTTTTTTCCAATGATGCAAACGGGGAGCGCATTTTCAATTTGATATGCATTGAAATTAGCACCTTTCTCAATTTGGATATTTGAAACCTCAAGAAAATTTGGAGATACGCCTATAAGCTTCACAGAGTTTTGTCTGCCATTGTTTATAACATAGGTGTCTAAAATAATCTCAGGACTTACCGATTTTACTGATGGAATATAGGTTTTGATGCTTTGCGCATCCAAAATATCTAAACCTTTAGAGAATTTTTTGGTTTCCTCCTTGTTGTTCTCGTCCTCGCCTTTGGCTTCTTTTTCTCCTTCATCTGGTATTGGTGTCACCACTATATTATTTACACCAACTAACTCTAATTGAGCCAAAATTTCTTTTTCGGCGCCATTACCAATCGCTAGCATTGTGATAACTGAAGCTACACCAAAAATAATACCTAGAGCGGTTAAAAAGGTTCTTACCTTATTTGTTTTTATAAACCAAAATGCTTCTTTGAAGTTGGATTTTAGTTTTTCTAAAAGGATCTTGTCTATCATTATTTTAATAGCGTTATGCTTTTATCCTCAAGACCTTCGGGCTTATTTAGATACACGATATCATTTTCTTCTAGTCCCTTTTCTACAATAACAACTTCATTATTGGATAATCCCAGTGCAATTTGCTTTTTCTGGATAGAGTAACCAGACTTTACGTAAGAGAACGTAATTGAATCTTTGGAAAAAACAGCTTCCAACGGAATCATTAACACATCTTCTTCGGTGTGTGTTAGGATTCTATTTGAAGTCGTCATTCCTGGTCTGATATTCTCATTGGTATCATTTAATTTAATTAAGACTTGAAATAATTTAATGTCTGATCCTTTTTTGTTTTCTCCCACATTGGCTACATCAGTGACGACACCGTCCAATTCTATATCAGGAAATGCATCAAAACCAACTTTTACAGGAAGTCCTTTTTTTATTTTTCTAACATCCACTTCATTGCTGTAGGTTTTAGATTCCATTTTGGTTAAATCTGGAAGACTGGCAACGGCTGGATTCCATGTAGAAATATTGCCACCTACTTTTACCTTATTACCATTCCATTCTTTAATATAAGTTACCATACCATCAGCATGAGAGTAAATGGTAAATTGTTTTTGTAAATCTACAAGGGCATCAATTTGTTGTTTAATTTTGGAAACCTCGGTACCTACTTCTATCATTTTAGCATTAGCCTGTCTTTTTTTGATGGAGTAATCAGCTTTTTTTTCCCTTAAATCACGCTCGGTTTTTTCAACGCTAATTTCTAAAGATCTTATGGTTGCCGGAGATTCATATATAGAGCGCTCTAATTCTAGTTTGTCCTCCTCAATTCTAAACTGTAAATCCTTTATGGTATTACGCTCCTGTTTTAAAGTAAGCGTTGTATCAAGTTGTTCTTGAATATATCTTGATTGTGCTTTTTCTAAACTTAACTCTGCATCAAGAATTTTTGCGTTTATTTCTGAAGGATCCAATTTTCCTATATAGTCTCCTTTCTTTACAACCGTGCCTTCTGGTATTAAATCTTGAATCTTAAGTTGATACAACCGGTATCTTCTTGCTCCTGCAGGTCCCATGATTTTTTTGGAACTTGTAGATTGTGCTTCGCCCGAGATAATAACTTCATTAAGAAATTGCCCTTTTACAACTTCTGTGGTAATTGGAGAGTTTTCGTCAGAGGAACTTCCAAAAAGTGAATAGGAGGTTATCAGTACAGCTAATATAATGCCGATGACAATGAGACGTTTTTTGGACATAGTTTGGCGTTTTGGTTGATGATAGTCAAAAGTAGTCAAAAAAAACTGGTAAAATACTTACAATACGTTAACGAACTCATAAATATTTAATGTCTAATTTTTTAACTAAATAAGTACATCAAAAATTATACCTAGGAGCGTAATCCAGAGATTGATTTATATTGAAAATATATATTGGATATAAAAAAAGCTCCCGGAAAGGAGCTTTTATTTTAATTTAAAATTGCGTTGAACGTTTTGCTTGGACGCATGACTTGATTTATTAAATCTTCATCTGGTTCATAATATCCGCCAATATCTGCAGGTTTGCCTTGAATGTCAATTAATTCTTTGATGATTTTTTCCTCATTGTCTTCTAAGGCTCTTGCAATAGTCGAAAATTCAGCTTTTAAATCGGCATCTTCATTTTGACTAGCCAACTCTTGTGCCCAATATTTAGCCAGATAAAAATGACTCCCTCTATTATCTAATTCATTTACTTTTCTAGAAGGTCCTTTTTTATTCTCTAAAAGTTTTTCAGTAGCATCATCTAAGGCCTCTCCTAAAATCTTGGCTTTGGCATTGTTATTCACCTCGCTGTAATGTTCCAATGAAACCGCTAAGGCTAAAAACTCGCCTAAAGAATCCCAGCGCAAGTGATTTTCTTCAAGTAATTGTTGCACATGCTTTGGCGCAGAACCACCAGCACCTGTTTCAAATAAACCACCACCATTCATCAACGGCACTATAGAAAGCATTTTAGCACTTGTACCTACTTCCAGAATAGGGAATAGGTCAGTTAAATAATCACGTAATACGTTTCCAGAAACAGAAATAGTGTCTTTTCCAGCCTTTAATCTTTCACAAGTGAATAAGGTTGCATCCACTGGAGCCAATATTCTTAAATCTAAACCTTCAGTATTATGGTCTTTAAGATAGGTGTTTACTTTTTTAATCAGTTCAGCATCATGAGCTCTATTTTTATCCAACCAAAAAACGGCAGGTGTTTCTGAAGCCCTAGCTCTTGTTACCGCTAATTTTACCCAATCTTGGATGGGCGCATCTTTAGTCTGGCACATACGCCAAATATCCCCTTCTTCAACATCATGCTGCATCAAAGTATTGCCCGAAACATCAATCACTTTTACAACGCCATTTGCAGGTATTTCAAATGTTTTGTCATGAGAACCATATTCCTCAGCTTTTTGAGCCATTAGACCAACGTTAGGAACAGTTCCCATAGTAGTAGGATCAAAAGCACCATTCTTTTTACAGAAATCTATAGTTGCAGCATAAACACCAGCATAACTACTATCAGGAATTACCGCTTTAGTCTCTTGTAACTCTCCATCAGCATTCCACATTTTACCTGAGGTGCGAATCATTGCTGGCATGGATGCATCAATAATCACATCACTTGGTACATGCAAATTGGTAATACCTTTATCGGAATTTACCATGGCAATACCGGGTCCTTTTTTATAAGTAGCGGCGATGTCAGCCTCAATTTCTTTGCGTTTATCATCTGGCAACTCTTGAATACGCTCTAATAAGTTACCAAGACCAGAGTTAACATTTACTCCAAGTTGCTCTATAATAGCCCCATGTTTTTCAAACACATCCTTAAAGAATACTTTAACAGCATGACCAAAAATAATAGGATCACTCACCTTCATCATGGTACCTTTCATGTGCAACGAAAATAGGATACCTTGTTCTCTCGCATCTTCAACCTGCGCCTCAAAAAAGTCAATCAATGCTTTTTTGCGCATTACCGTAGCATCAATTATTTCACCTTTTAATATAGGGAAACTGTTTTTTAATACAGTCGTATTACCGTTATCATCAGTGTGTTCTATAGTTATATTTGTAGCATCGCTAAGCGTTACTGATTTCTCGTTGTGTGCAAAATCATTAGCACCCATTGTAGCTACATGAGTTTTAGAATCACTGTTCCATTCTCCCATGGAATGCGGATTCTTCTTTGCATAATTCTTAACGGCTTTTGGTGCACGTCTATCGCTATTACCCTCGCGTAAAACAGGGTTTACCGCGCTACCTTTTATTTTGTCATAACGCGCCTTAATATCCTTTTCAGTAGCATTTTCAGGATCATTAGGATAATCAGGAATATTAAAACCTTTTGACTGTAACTCCTTTATAGCACCTTTTAACTGTGGGATTGAAGCACTAATATTAGGTAATTTTACAATATTAGTTTCTGGCTGTTTCGCCATTTCACCAAGTATGGCCAAATCGTCTGAAACACGTTGGTCTTCGTTTAAAAAATCTGGAAATACGGCTAGAATTCTAGCGGCTAACGAAATATCCCTAGTCTCAATCTCAATACCAGAAGATTTTACAAATGCCTTAACAATAGGAAGTAAAGAGCGTGTAGCCAAGGCAGGAGCCTCATCGGTTTTAGTATAAATAATTTTAGACATGCGCGTCGTTATTTTTTAATAATTGTAGGCTAAAAACAGTGGGGTAAAAAAAGACGATTCGTTTTTAGCGACTGCGAATATACAAAAATTGGGAGTTATAAAAGAAGTATATCTATACGAAAAGCGTACTAAAAAGACACATTTAGCATAATTTTAAAAAACGCTTTGCAGGATAAGAATTTTTTAAGCATAGCAACAAGAAAGTATTAAAAAAACAAAAGCCATATCACTATAGAATTTAATCTACCCTGACATGGCTTTTTTGAAATAACTTGGCGTGACCTAATTTAGTATTTCAACTAAAATCAACTTAAGTGTTACCTTAAATTTTTCATCAAGTCCAGTTATCTCAATGAAACATAACCTTATGATTTTCAAAATGTATTGGCCTATCACAACAATGTTTCAGTGGATTGTTTTCCTTTATGCTCGGTATATAATTCACTAAGTGGATTTGCCTCGACCAAGCACTGCGTTTTTTTAGACCCTTAAGTCTACATTTTAAGCTTTCAGTTGTTCATTTATTCTAGCAACTTACACTGTTTCGAATAATTTACAACTTCATGGTTCTTCATTTTTAATGCAAGCATTACAAATTACAAACCTCGAAAAACAATAATATGTAAATAACGTTACTTTAACAGAATTAGCTAAAACACAAAATATCTTAACTCATTTCTTTCTACTAAGATACAACAAAACGTTCTATGTGCCAAGTTTTATAACAAATTATATATCAACTGGTTATAAACTATAGTTATTAACTTTTGTTAATAAAAAAAGCCTTGGTAAATACCAAGGCTTTATCAATATTGTATCTAGAATGTCTACTAGCGCTTACGTTCCTTAATTCTTGCTTTCTTACCGGTAAGTCCTCTAAAGTAGTAAATACGTGCGCGACGTACCTTACCTCTTTTGTTAACTTCAATTTTCTGCAATGCAGGTAAGTTTACTGGGAAAATACGTTCTACACCTATAGAACCAGACATTTTTCTAATGGTAAACGTCTCAGAAGCCCCAGAGCCTCTTCTTTGTATTACTACACCTCTAAAAAACTGGGTTCTCGTTTTGTTACCCTCCTTAATTTCGTAGTAAACTGTTATTGTATCACCAGCACTAAATTCTGGCAAGTCTTTTTTTGTTACAAATTCGTCTTGAACAAATTTTACTAAAGATTCCATTTCCTTTTAATTAAAAATAGTTGATTCGAAACAACATTCACGATTTTCGCCAGAGGTTAACCCGAAATTGGCTGCAAATATAGCTATAATTTAATAATGCACAATCTTTACATTTATTTTTTTGGGTGTTCCCCTGCGGGTCGAGCTTTCACTACTCAATCCCTCCTGCGTCGGAGATTTCAAACATGCCGTTCAATCCCTAACACGGGTGTGTTTGCTGGCTTGGGTTCTTGGTAGAAAGTATATGATTTTTTGAGAAGGTTCGTTTACCGTAGTCACGGATATTCTCCGTTCTTTAATACTTCGACAAGCTCGGTACAAGTTCTTTATTATCCGCCGATAAACGAAAGTAAAAGAAGTTTTTACAAAGTCAAGTGAAAGCGTAATTCCGAATTATTAATATTTAGCAGCCTTTCCATTAGCCAAACTTCCTTTTATAAACTCACGTAAATCATCATTTGCATTTATCAAATCTTCATTGCGTAAATACATCATATGTCCGCTTCTATACCCTTTAAAAGTAAAGCGGTCTTTTAGTTTTCCGCTCGGGTCCACTTGCCACATGGTGTATTTTGCTCCAAAATAGGTTGTGGCGCCATCGTAATAGCCAGATTGTATCAATACCTTTAAATATGGATTTTGCGCCATGGCTTGTCGTAACCCTTCGCGCACATTATCGTTACGTCTGTCCCAAGGGTGTACATCACCAAACATACTGTATTTTACATCGGTTTTAAAGTTCAAGTGCTCCCTTAAATAGTAATTTATGGCAGGTGTAAATGAGTGTAACCAAGAGGTTAATTCTGGATTATAATCAGGACTGTCGCCAGCTTCTTTTTTATCGATACCTAAGTATCTCGAATCTAAGCGCCCAATAATTTGTCCGGTCTTTTCACGTAATAAATCTTTCCAAAAAAAACGTGTTGGTACATCTAGATTGTTTTGTAAAATGGATGTTTTACTCAATCCAGAGTAGTATGCCATTTTTTCGGCAACATTCTGTTTTTCAGATTCTGATACAAATCCACCTTTTGCTAAGGTTGGCATGAGTGTATTTATTGCAAAATCTTCAGCCTCAGGCAAAATCTCTAATAAATCTTTTTGTTGTAGCGCAATAGGTAATGCTTTTTGGTACCATGCAGCGGCGGTAAAATAGGGGAGATTCAATGCAGAATACACAGGTTGATTGGTATTGTACAATTTATAATCTGCCGGACTTACCAAAATCACACCATTTAGATACATCCATTGGTTTTCCTGTAGCTCCTTAGCAAGCCCCATAACGCGAGTGCCACCATAACTCTCACCAATAATGTACTTTGGCGATTCCCATCTGTTATTTCTGGTTACAAACGTGTTAATCCATTCTGCTAAATACTTTATATCCGCATTAATGCCAAAAAACATCTTATGTTCAGGTAACTTTCCTTCTTTATCTTCAATCATTCTGGAATAGCCAGTATTTACGGGATTTACATATACAATATCTGCGACATCCAAAATAGAGTTCGGGTTGTCCTTAACCCCATAGGGCTGAATAGGGTAACCTTCATCATCAATTTTCAAAACTTTCGGCCCTGTGTAGGCAATATGCATCCAAACTGATGCAGAACCAGGACCTCCGTTAAATGAAATCACTAAAGGTCTCTCCGCTCTGTTTTTGATATTATTGCGTTGATAATACGTGTAAAATAAGGTGGCTGTAGGTTCTCCTTTTTTATTCCAAACGGGTTGAGTACCAGTTCTTGCCGTATAAGAGATTTGTTGCCCTTTGATGTTTACGGAGTGATTTGTGGTCACAATCGTATCCACTGGAATTTTTCGGTTCTGGGCAATAGCAAATAGTGTAGAAAAAGCGAAGTATAATAAGGTTAGTTTTTTCATAAAGTGTTCTTATTTTTTGCTTAAAGATACAGAAAACAAATGTTAAAAACCTTCGAAAACGCCTAAGCCAAATAATGCAAAATCATACTTTACAGGGTCTTGGGGGTCTAGTTTTCGTAAATTTGTATCTAACTCTAAAAGTGCTTTAGCATCGTTTTGTTTTCGTTTAAGTAGTCCTAATTTTCTAGCTACATTTCCTGAATGCACATCTAGCGGACATGACAACTGACTAGGAGAGAGGTGCTTCCAAATCCCAAAATCTACGCCTGCATTATCTTGTCTCACCATCCAACGTAAAAACATATTGATACGTTTTGCTGCGGAGTTTTTTAGAGGGTCGCTTACATGTTTTTCGGTACGTTGCAAATGGTCAAGTTCAAAAAAAGTAGTTTTAAATTTAGATATAGCATTTTGCAAAGCGTCTTTTTCGGCATGTTGTGCAAAGAGGATTTCCAATCCGCCGTGGTTTTTATAAATATGTTGCAGCGACTTAATAAATTGGATAGTATCATCGCCATTAAAGGTTCTGTGTACAAAAGGTTGTAATTTTTCTAAATTGGTTTCTTGGTGGTTCAATACAAAATCATAAGGTGCATTGTCTAACAAGCCCATTAAACGTTTAGCATTATTGATAATACTTTTGCGATTACCCCAAGCAATGGTGGCCGTTAAGAAGCCACTAATTTCAATATCTTCTTTTTTTGAGAATTGGTGTGGAATTTGAATAGGGTCACTATCAATAAACTTTGGGTTATTATATTGTATAACCTTTGCGTCAAGAAACTCTTTTAATTCGGCTTTTCGCAGTTTTTTCATATTTGTTTTCGTAGTTGTGCAAAAATACTTGTAATTAGCTTAATAAAAAGTAGACCAAGCTTTTTAATAACCATCAATATATTGAAGCCAATTAAAAACTACGTTTTACCAATTATTGTGTTTGCACAGTTTTGTTGTACCTCCCTTTGGTTTGCAGGAAATGGCGTGATGAGTGCTATTACAGATAATTTCAATCTAAATAATTATGCTCTAGGATATCTCACTTCCGCGGTACAATTGGGTTTTATCATAGGTACTTTGGTTTTTGCTTTATATACTATTACTGATAGATTTTCGCCATCAAAAGTGTTTTTTTTGAGTGCTATTTTAAGTGCTACGTTTAATGTTTTAATTGTCTTTGAATTTAATACCCTTAGTTCTTTGGTACTGTTTAGGTTTTTTACGGGTTTCTTTTTGGCAGGAATTTATCCAGTAGGTATGAAAATAGCTGCGGATTATTTCAAAGAAAACTTAGGAAAATCTCTTGGATTTCTAGTGGGTGCATTGGTTATCGGTACTTCTTTGCCTCATTTGCTTAAAAGTATTGGAAGTCTTCCATCATGGCGCTTTGTAATTTACATCACTTCCGGATTGGCGACTTTAGGCGGTTTATTTATTTTGAGTTTCGTAAGAAACGGCCCTTACAGAAAACCAGCGTTAAAATTTGATTTTACCATAGTTTATAAAGTATTTAAGCAACCGAAATTCAGAGCCGCGGCCTTCGGGTATTTTGGTCATATGTGGGAACTTTATGCATTTTGGGCTTTTTTGCCTATGGTGGTGAATGCTTATTTGCTACATCATAAACTAATAAATTTCGATAGTTCACTTGTTAGTTTTACCGTCATAGTTATTGGTGCCATGGGTTGCATACTTACTGGATATCTATCCCAAAAATATGCAACTAAAAAGTTGGCGACTATTGCACTAGCGGTGTCTTGTGCTTGCTGTATTTTATCGCCTTTATTCTTTATTCTTGTAATACATCAATTGGGGTTTGTTTTTTTGCTAGTTTGGGGAATGGCCATAATTGCCGACTCCCCATTGTTTTCAACATTGGTCGCACAGCATGCTGAACCAGAAGTTAAGGGTACAGCCCTAACCATCGTAAACTCAATTGGTTTTGCAATTACTATTCTAAGTATTCAACTCTTAAATAGCTTAATAGCAGTAATGGATATAAGATATCTTTTTGTTATTCTGGCAATTGGTCCAATGTTGGGCTTATTTGGTCTCTATTACCCTTCTAACAGGCCGTAACAATATTGCTAAGTTGTTTTAATCCAGTATGGTATTGTCTAAATGAGGTTTAGTAATCGGTTTTAATTTGTAATTTTACCCCAAGACTTGAAAGTTAAGTTGTATTGTTACAATTAAAGCATACTAAAACACGTTATTATATAGTGAAAACCCAAAGATTATGAAAAAAATTACTACTGTTATATTTGCCATGTTGTTAGTGGCATGTCAACGAAGTGAAGCGCCTCGAGAAGAGGATACTCCAGACATTGAGGAGGTTATTGCTTTCTATTCAGAAATACTTAATGAGTATACATTGGCTAATCAAATTTTTCAAGATGCGGTCAACAATAGCGGTGATGCCATACTAAATGCTGAAATAGCGTTAACTAATAAAGTACGTAATGGTAAAACAGACCCTATACTTACTATAGAGCCTTTTGATTTAGAAACCTTTCCAAAAACAATAACTATTAATTATGGATCTGGAACGTTGTGTAGAGACGGTATTACCCGAAGTGGCGTTATCTCCATAGTATCTACAGGATGGTACAATCAACCTGGAAGTGTGCACACCTCCACGTTTATCAATTTCTACGATGAAATTTTCAAGGTTGAAGGCACACAGATCATTGAGAATTTTGGTGAAAATGCAGATGGCAATTTAGAATTTGGTGTTAAAGTTGAGAATGGCGTTATTAGTACTCAAGACGGTATAAGTATTGCTTTCGATGAAGATGGAATTAGAACATGGATCGCTGGTGCTGATACCCCAATGGATATCTGGGATGATGAATATCTGCTAGATTCATTTCAATATGGTGTAGGTTCTAATGGAGTTGCTTATTTATTAGTTTTTGATCAACCATTACATTTTGACCTATTACCTAGAGATATTAAATCTGGAATTATTGACCTTGAAATAGGGGACCTTTCCGATATTGAAATTAATTATAACAACAAGACATATACTATATTGGGTGTAACAAAATCTTTTAACTAAAAAAGAGTTTTATAAAGATTAAAGCCTGAGGGTCTATGAGTCTCAGTTAATAATTTTTCCATCCACCATAACCAGTTTTCTGTCAGCCATATCTGCTAGTTCTTCATTGTGGGTTACAATCACAAATGTTTGTCCGAATTCCTCACGCAATTTAAAAAAGAGGTTGTGAAGATTTTCGGCAGATTCGCTATCTAAGTTGCCGGAAGGTTCATCGGCGAATATTAAATCAGGGTTGTTAACTAATGCCCTTGCTACTGCCACACGTTGTTGTTCGCCTCCAGATAACTCATTAGGTTTATGATCATAACGATGTGATAAACCTAAAAAATCAAGGAGTTCTTTGGCACGTTTTTCAGCATCATTTTTTTTTGTGCCTTTAATAAATGCTGGTAGGCATACATTTTCTAGAGCAGTAAATTCAGGTAAAAGTTGATGGAATTGAAAAATAAAACCAATATGTTCATTTCTAAATTTCGCAAGAGCCTTATCGTTCAAGGCCTTTACCTCGGTGTCATTTATTTTTAGATTAAAATCTTCAGTTTTAGAAGCTCTGTCTAAAGTACCCAAAATTTGAAGCAACGTGGTTTTTCCTGCACCTGACGCGCCAACAATGGAAACTATTTCACCAGTTTTTACTTCAATATTTACGCCCTTTAAGACATGTAGGTCGTCATAATATTTATGTATGTTTTTTGCTTTAATCATATTTGGCTTCTAAGAAAACCGAAATTTAATGTTTTAAGACATCTTGCGCAATTAATAGTTAATCGTTATGATTTAAATTACTTGTTTAGCTACCTTCTTTAGGTAATTATAATCAATAAAATATTGTATCCGTAGAGAAAATGTGTGCTGTATGGGTTGTTCAAAAAGATTGTTTAAGGTGTCTGAAAATCCTAGCTCTGAAGCATCATTCGCATTGAATAGTTGATTTCTGTAAAGTGCAGTTAAAAAACTACCAGGAGCAAATTGCCAAGAGTAGTTTAAATCAAGGTTCCATGTACTGAAATTAATATTAGGGTCGTTATCTAAATCTGAAATTATAATACCCCTTTCTTGTGTAAGTCTGCCGTTATCGAGTAATGTGAATAAGGGTTCGTCATATTTTACATTGGACCAATAATGGCGAAACGTTAATGACAAGGCATTAAGCGGATTAAAATTATAACGACCGGTTATGCGATTGGTTATTGTGGTTCTATCTCTTTCACCAAAAATGCTTTCATCATTAAATTTAGTGGCATAACCTCTATCGTTTTTTCGTTTATCTCTTTCAAAAGAATAGGTGACCAAGAACTTATCTGTAAATCTAACCCTTGGTTCTATGCTAAAACCAAAATCCCTAGAATCCCTACCAGTTTCAAAAAACCGTCTACCTCGTATTTCTGCATCAATGGCAAAAACATTATTATAGTTTGATGAAATAAAGGCCTCAGCATACAAACGGTTTTCGAATATAAAAAACTTGTTTTCTTGTCGAGGTTCGAAGTAATCAAATTGTTTTCCAAAATTAAAGTTCACCAAACCTCCAAAACCATGAAGGCTTTTTGTTGTAGCTCTATATCGTATACCAGTATTACCTCCTGTGTAGACACTTGGGCTAGCCAATCTCCTTAAGTTTAACCAAGAGTTTATACGATAATTGTTCAAGCGCTTGGTTGGTTCAAATATTCTATACGAAACATCAATATTAATGTTATTGAAATTATTTCTAAGTAATAATCCAATATCATTAATGTCATAATTTGTATCTGTATACTCGTGTTCTACACCATATCTAAAATTACCATGCGTCTTTTCAACACTGGCATAGGTGCTATATCCTGTGGTGGTCGATCCATCTGAATTCGTTAGATGACTCATTTTTAACTGACCTTCAACGTTGTACGTATTTCGTTTGTTGGTAATATCTGCCAGTAATCCCGTAACATTGGCATCTCTAAATCTACCAGACCTTGAAACATTAGTATTAATAAAACTCACAGAAGAATTTTGATTAAACTGTTTGTCAACAACCACAATATTATAATTAGAGAATGGTTCTACTACTTCATCCCTAGTTTCTCCGCTGATGGTGTCTCTTAAACTTGCTGTTGTCCGTTCTGTAAAGGCATTAAAAACTCCTATGCCCAAACCTTTTTTTGTCCTGCCTGATACTTTTACGGCATTCAACACTTTAACGGTATTTGGGTCGTTCACCACAATTTCATTTTCATTTAAAGATGCGTTACCGGATGGCGCACTTCCAACCCTTCTTGAGAAAAACAAATTCCCTTTATTAAATAGGTCGACACCCTCTGTAAAGAATTGACGCTGCTCTGAAAAGGTGAGTTCAAATGGGCCTAGATTTAGCTCTAAATTATCAAAACCTGCTTGACTAAAATCAGGAATCAATGTAGCATCAAGCGTAAAGTTTTCAGTAATTCCATACTTAACATCCAAACCAACTGTAAAATTAGTATCCGTATTACCATCGATAGTGTTTAGCAAACCTGTTGTAAAGGGATAAAAAATAAGTCTTGTTGGAGGTTGAATACCTTTTAAGCCACGAAGCTCTCCATGATATTGACTGGAATTACCAACGGTAACGTCAATAGGATTCCAAGCGTACTGTGCACGACGCCTTCTATATTGCCTCTGAAATTGTAACCCCCAGGTTTGTATATTTTTATTGGAAAAACGCAGTGTTCTATAAGGTATTTTCATTTCTACTACCCAACCATCGTCTTTAAGTTTTACAGCACTATCCCAAACGGCATTCCAGCTAAAATCATTATCTCCAGAACTGGTTAAGGCATCAGCTTGATTTCCTGAGCTAAACACCAAAAATTTTACGTCATTGATTCCGTCATTATTTGGGTTTAAAACCAATTCGAAAAAATCAGCTTGTCCAAAGTTGTCTCTTACATTAAACTGGCGCATGATAAGATTTGGGTCGTCATAGAGATAAGCAGCAACGTAAATGGCTTTATTATCATAGCTCATTTTTACTTCGGTTCGTTCATTTTTGGGTGGTATATTCCCAATATCGGGCCTATATTCAACAAATCCAGTTGCTATTTCGGCCTTTTGCCAAACTGCATCATCTAACTTACCATCAATAATTGGTGGAGTTTCTGTCCTAGTTATTTGATATATTTTTTTATTTTGTGCAGGGATACTTGAAAAAAAACAGAAGAGGATTGATAAGATGATGATGTGCTTCATTCTAAAATTTTTGCCTGCCTATTTGTAACAAACAATTTGTAGTTATCATTGTTTGTTTTGCAAAAATAACCTCACTAAATATGTTTTAGTCCTAACAAAAAGTTAAAAAGCACTTCAAAGTATTTACAAACTGTAAGTGAAATTTAGCTAACTTTATAATCTAAGAATATAAATTACTATGCCATATAAAAATTTAGAGGAGTACAATGTTAAAATCACTGAAGATATTAAGGAACGATATGCAGCTATCATTGAAGGTTTAGGTGAGAATGTAAAGCGGGATGGTCTTTTGAAAACACCAGAGCGTGCCGCAAAAGCAATGCAATTTTTAACACAGGGCTACGATCAGGATCCTGTTGAAATTTTAACTGGGGCCATGTTTAAAGAGTCCTATAACGAAATGGTGATTGTTAAGGACATAGAGCTGTATTCACTTTGCGAGCACCATATTTTACCATTTTTTGGAAAGGTGCATATTGCTTACATTCCTAACGGACATATTGTCGGGTTGAGTAAACTTCCAAGAATCGTGGATGTTTTTGCAAGACGTTTGCAAGTACAAGAACGCTTAACAGAGCAAATTTTAGATTGTATAAATGACACTTTGAAACCACAGGGCGTAGCGGTGGTTATTGAAGCGTCGCACATGTGCATGATGATGAGAGGGGTGCAAAAACAAAACTCTATCACAACTACTTCAGGTTTTAGAGGTCAGTTTGAAACTATTGAAACTCGGAATGAGTTTTTGAAACTAATAGGGAAATAAATTTTGGTATGTTTCTTGCTTTCAATTTGTTAAATTAATTATTGAATGAATAAATACAGAAAATTAGCATTAAGTATCCTTTTTGATGCCATGGGATATATTTCTTTTTTAATTCCAGGTATTGGAGAGTTTACTGATGTGGTCTGGGCACCTGTTGCTGCCTATTTAATGACCAAATTATACAAAGGCAAAACAGGTAAAATAGCCGCTGCAGTTGCTTTTATCGAAGAAGCAATGCCAGGGCTGGATGTGATACCAACATTTACTTTGATGTGGCTGTACAGCTATGTGTTTAAAAGCAAAGAAACCATAATAGAGGTATAAAAAAAAGCACTCATATGAGTGCTTTTTTTATAGTGTTTAATTGATGTTTATTGAATTTCTACATCTTCAAAAGTGATATTAATATCTTCTGAACCACCGCTTACAGATCCAAACTCATTGGAATCGTCAACAGTTGTTGGTTCATGAATTAATCTAATTTGAACATCACCCGTACTTGCGGTACCAGCAACCCAAGTAGTATTAACGCCTAATTTACTTCCGTCAGGACCAGCAACGTCGTTTGCGTCCCTTGTCATAGTTAAATTAATTCCGCTCACGGCATACGCAAAAAAGTGTTCGTCTGCTTCCTGTATAATGTCTTCATTCAATACATCTTCAGGGGCATTAGGGTCTTCCGCATTCACTAAGGAAAGGCTTAAAGAATACGTTGCACCAGTTGTAAAAGCTCCAGTTACTTGGCTGGTAGAAGCACCATCCTGCCCATCAGGAGCTACATTACTCATAACAACAACGTCTGATGCATTTGCATCATTCACAAACGTCAATGTAACATTCGTAATTATTTCTTCTTCAAGAACTGGTGCTGGCGTGTCATCATCATTGTCACAAGATGTAACTAGTGTTAAGCAAAATAATGCTGCAAGTAAACATTTAGTAGATTTCATGAGATTTGAATTTAAATATTTGATTTTCATTTTTTTAAAATTTAATGTATTGTATTTATTTTTTAATAATTGAATCGTAATTGTAATGTTATATTACGCCCTAAATCATCGGCAAAAAAGCGTAATTGGTTAAGATAATTTCTATAAGATGTATCCAATAAGTTGTTAATACCTAAGGCGACATTTAAACTTGTTTTTTCACTAAAACTAAAGGTAGCTTCACTATAAAAATGCAATAAGTGATATGCAGGTGGGGGATTACTGATTTTTATTTCCAGTTCCTCGTCCGTCAGTTGATTTTGTACTACATAATTAAAATTGGGCCATTCGTTCTGTTCAAAAAACCACTCAGATTTTAAGCTCACTGAAAACTGGTTCCAAGCCTCATTACTGTAGGTTATTTGATTAAAAGTGTTAAAGGGAGGCATGTTTATCAATGGTAAACTCTCAACACGGTCGTACCCTTTTACAAATGCTGTTTTATTTTGCCATTGCCAACTAGATGTAAAATTATAAGCAGTACTTAAATTAAAACCATATAATTCAGCATCGGTTTGTTGGTATTCCCATATAGGAAATGGGCCTCTATTGGTAAGTATATCATCAACAGGTCTTATATACATAAAGTCATTGATGGTATTATAAAATACCTCTGCTTCCAGATTAAATCTAGGAGTGTCGTGCACAAAAGAACCAGAAATTCTATTAGATACTTCTTTGTTGAATCTAATGTCTCCCAATTCGAATCTTGCTGCAGAATGGTGTAAACCATCACTAAATAATTCTGAAGCATTTGGAGGCCTGCTAGCCAAGGCATAATTGCCGATGACATAACTCTTATCATTTAAAAAGAATTTTGAGCCAATGGAAGCTGAAACATTGTGATAATTAAAAACAGGATTTGTTAAAAACTGCGTGGGTGTTTCATCAATTATAAGATTAGAAAATTCTGCATCATAACCTCGTTCTTCCCATCTTGATTTTCGGTAAAACTTCTTAGCATCTATTCTATTGAAATCATAACGTAAACCGGCATCAACAACCAAATTGTCTTGCAGTTTCCACTCGGTTGTTGTGTATATGCCAAAATCATATTTGTTATAGTCGGGAATTAGACGCCTTACACCTGTGTCAGGATTTGCAAAGTTATCTTGATATCGCCCCATCATTCCAAAATTCCACTTTCGTTTAAGATTGGAATCTAAATTTAAATCCACTAAAACGGTATGGGTTTGCAACTCTAAATCAACAGCAGGAATATTCCTTCTATCTCCAATTCTCACGTCAAACTCCAAACGTCTATTATTTTGATAATCGTACTGCAAACTCACCTTACCAAAATTTTGAAACCGTTTGTAGTAACCTAGTTTCGCTAAATGATGTGTAACGTCCTGTTTAGGTGGGTTAATATCATAGCTAAATGCTTCAACAAGACTGGGTTCTCCTGAGTTTATGGCGCGTCGCAAGTCGAAAATACTTCCTATGTGCGATGCTCCAAGAATGCCTATTTCGTTATTTAGATAACTGTAATACACGTTAAAACCAGATTGGAATGTGTGTTTGCCAAATCGGGTTGAAAACCCTTTGCTATCACTGCCCGTATTAGTTAAATAATATTCTGGGGCTTTAAAATCGCCATTCTTTCTAAAAGAGGCCTGAGCTTGTGCAAACCATCCTGACTTATAATTCTTATTAAGGGTTGACGTTATATTATACCCTCTTCCGTTGGTTTGTGCACCAAGAATTGTGCGTCCGTAAAGCGTGTCTTTACGAATACTTCTGGTAGGTTTAATAACAACAACCCCGCCAATGGCGTCACCACCGTAAGCCAATGTGCCAGATCCCTTAATTACAGAAATTTGGTTTGCACTATTAATGTCAATATTTGGTGCATGTTCAATGCCCCATTCCTGGTCCTGCAAGCGCACCCCATTATTAAGTATTAAAACTCTGCTACTATGCAAACCATTTATAATGGGTTTTACAATAGTGCTTCCTGTATTTATTGACGACACACCAGAGACTTCTTTTAAAGCATCACCCAAACTTAGGCTTGAATACTGTGCTAAAGTTTCAGATTTAATAACACTTTCCTGAGCTGTTACCGTGGTTTTTGTAATTCCTTTGGATGTTACAGCAACCTCTTCTAGCTCTTCAGCGTGGTGCTCCATTACTATTTTTTTATAGGAGTCACCAACGATGTCTACTATTATGCGTTTGGTTTCACATCCAATGTGGGATATCACCAGCACTAATTTGCCGTTACATAGATTTTTAATAGAAAATTTACCATTGATGTCTGCGGCTGTATAACTACTATTGTTTTCGTTAAATACAGTTGCTCCAGACATAGGCGTACCATCATGGAAATCCACTATTTCACCTATAAAAGTGTATGTACAGTTTTGAGAGTGGGCTAAGCTAAATATACTAAGCACCACAATCCATAAGAAATGTTTCATCTAATTGTGTTTTAGTTTAAAATTGGAACTTTAAACTAAAACTGGCGGACCTCTTAAAGAAAAAGATAATTGCCGATGATTATAAAGGAATTTGTATGTTAATGAAGAAACTCGATATTGGTAAGAACCGTCTAACCAACTATCGTTTTCAATAGGTAATAAAAAGTGATGGTTTAATTGAAACTTATAAAATTCACACTCTAAATCAACTTGGTGGATGTGTGTAGAGTTATCTCCCTTACAAACAATGTGCTTATGATGCTCAAAAACATGAGCAAATTTTAGTGCTGCAGGTACAAGAAGTGCAGCTGCCAAAATAATGGAAAAAATTCTAAAGGCGATATGTTGCTTAAGCTTATGCACTATTCAACAAATCGTTTTAAACCAAGTCTGCTCAACATTTTCTTCTCAAAATTCCAAAAGAATTTATATTGACCAAAAAGCCATCCTATTGCAACCAAAAGAATTTGATAGAAAATAAAGCCAATCAATATGTATAACACCCAGTATGCAAAAGAAGGGAGGTTTTCTTTGGTTATACCCATAAATTTAATGATGGGCTTCCCGACAAAAACGGAAGAAGATCCTGTAAGGGCAAATACTATGAAAATGCTTATCAGCTCCCAACGGTATGTAAAGTCCCATTTCTTTTCAAGCTTCTTAAAAATAAATAGAACTAATTTCAACAATAAAAAGAAAATGCCAATTGCTAATGCTATATTTAAAGCAATGTGATAATCTTGTAAGAATAGAGAAGATAAGCGATAAGCTGAGTAGCCTAAACCTACTATTCCCAAAAAGGGAAAAATAAGTTGCCAGTTTTTATGAATTTCCCAGCGCTCTTTTAATTTCTTCACATTTGCAATTTAAGCGCAAAATTATGAAAACCAAATTAAATTCGAGGAACAAACGGTCCTAATCTTTGATTGTATTTTAATTGAAAGTAGATAAAATAGTTGTACAACATATAATTTACCTCGTAACCGTAATCGATATTTTGTTGATAATCAATTTGAAGTTCGTATAGATTTGGATTAAAACGTTGTGGCTGTAAAACGCGCTGATTCCATTCAATAACATAAATAATGTTTCTATTCTCCATATATTGTTGTGAAAAGAAACCTCTTGGTCTCGCATTGGATGCTAACCAAAAATTAAAACCTGGGTCTATAATGATAATTTCATATTCCAGTTCTTCGTTTGCTATTCTTACGGTATCGTTTTGGGTGGTCGCAATTTGTTTTTCATCTTTTTTTGATGCAGGGTTTTTTGACGTATTGCAGTTAAAAAGGAATGAGATTACCACCAACAGTAGGACGTAAATCGTGTTTTTCATGATTTTATATTTTTATTTATACCTCAAAAGTAGGTTTAACATCTACTGTTATCAAGTATGAATGAGTGAGTAGGCCTTTTCGTTTAGTCTGCTTAACACGCTTCTTTAAAAATACAAAAATCATTCCGTAACAGTATGGTGTACTTGATTTAAGGCAAATAAAAAATGCCAAATCGTGAGATTTGGCATTTTAATATAATTATTATGATAGATTTATTTTCCGAACAAACCTCCAAGTAACCCACCAAGGCCACCTTTCTTTTTACTGCCTCCTAAAACCATACCTGCTACATCATCAACAACACTACCGTCACCATCAGCATCTAAGATAGCTTCAAGGAAACTTTGCTCTTTTTTAGCAGAGCTACCACCTAACAAGCCTCCAAGTAAACCTCCTAAATCATTTTGAGAACTTACGTTGTTTTGACGTGCTTGCTTTCCTAAAACACCCATTAATATTGGTGCGGCAACTTTTAAAATATTCCCTACAGAACCTGCATCTAGTCCAGATTTTTGCCCGATAACTTGCTCAACACCTTGTCTTCTTTGTCCTAAAACATGACCTAAAATTTTATCTCCATCAGTTTTCACTTCTTCATCTACACCACCACCAAACAAACCACCAAGGTTTTCTAAAATGCTGCCGTCGTGTTTACCGCTCAAAGCGCCCATAAGGCCTTCAGCTCCTTGAGGCGTGGATGCATTACGCTCCATCGCTTTCATTAATACCGGTAGTGCCATAGTAAGTACACTACTTGTTTTATTTTGATCAGTTCCTGTTGATCCTGAAACACCACTTATGATAGTTTTTCCAAGGTCGCTGTTTAATAAATCTAAAATTCCAGACATGTTTTTTTATGTGTTTTTAATTAATAAGAGTCAAAATTTGGAAGCTTAATGTACAAAAAAAGTCCCAACTTCTACAGTTAGGACTCAAAATTTATAATTAGGTCACATTCAGGATGATTATCCCAAAATACTAATAATTTGTGATGCTAGTTCCGTACCAATTCTATCTTGTGCTTCATTAGTCGCAGCACCAGTATGCGGAGTTAGTGATAATGCCGAATTCATCAATAATTGAATTTCCGGCTTAGGTTCTTTTTCAAAAACATCCAAAGCTGCTCTTGCTACTTTTCCGCTTTCAATAGCTTTTACCAAGGCCACTTCGTTAACCACACCGCCACGCGCTGCATTCGCTAAAATCACACCATCTTTCATCATGTTGAATTCAGCCTCATCGATTACATAATCTTTTTGAGCTGGAACGTGAAGTGTAATAAAGTCAGACTGTTTTAAAACGTCTTCTTTGGAAATAGTCTCAATATCGAAGTTTACTTTTTGACCATCGAAAAAGTCCAACTCTAAATTTGCTTTTTCCAAAAACGGATCAAAAGCAACCACTTTCATTCCGGCACCCAAAGCTACTTTTGCAGTGGCTTGACCGATACGTCCAAAACCAAGAACACCTAAAGTTTTACCTTTAAGCTCGGTACCTTTAGCGTAAGCTTTTTTCAAACCTTTAAAGTTGCTATCACCTTCTAATGGCATTTCTCTATTGGAGTTATGAAGAAAACGTGCTAAACCATATAAATGACCAAACACCAATTCTGCTACCGAATGTGATGAAGCAGCTGGTGTATTAATTACGTGTAGACCTTTGTCACGAGCATATTCCACATCAATATTATCCATACCAACACCACCACGACCAATAATCTTTAGATTTGGACATGCATCAATTAAATCCTTACGAACCGTAGTCGCACTTCTTACTAAAAGTACGCTAATATCGTTCTCATTAATGTAATTGATCAATTGCTCTTGCGCTACGGTAGTTGTACTTACCTCGTAACCTGCTTTTTCTAATGCATCGATACCACTTTGAGAGATACCGTCGTTTGCTAATACTTTCATTTTTATTTTTCTTGTCATTCCCGCAAAGGCGGGAATCTATAATTTACATTTAGTTTATTTTGTGGATTCCCGAATTCGCAGGAATGACCACTATGTTTGAGTAAGCACTGCAAACTGCAACTGCCCACTGCAAACTGTTTTAAGCTTTACTCTCTAATTCACTCATAACTTCCACCAAAACCTTTACACTATCAATTGGTAAAGCATTGTACATTGACGCTCTATAACCGCCAACACTTCTGTGTCCGTTCACTGCACTAATACCAGCGTCTTTAAGCATGGTCTCAAAAGTTTCCTTAAGGTTTTCATTTTCTAAAGTGAATGTAGCATTCATTGTAGAACGGTCTTCTTTTGAAGCAAATCCTTTAAATAACGGATTCAAATCTATTTCAGAATACATCAACCTCGCTTTCTTTTCATTTTCCTTTTCAATAGCAGCTATACCACCTTGTTCCTTTAGCCATTCTAAAGTCAACATCGATGTATATACTGGAAAAACAGGAGGCGTATTAAACATACTGCCTTTATCGATATGCACTTTGTAATCCATCATCGATGGAATTTTACGCGATACTTTTCCTAAGATATCTTCTTTAACTACAACAAGCGTTGTACCAGCAGGTCCCATATTTTTTTGAGCACCAGCATAGATAATCCCGAATTGAGAAAAATCTAAAGAACGCGAAAAGATATCACTACTCATATCACACACCATTGGGATAGGAGAGTTAGGAAATGCTTTCATCTGCGTACCGTAAATCGTATTGTTTGAGGTACAGTGAAAATAATCGTAATCGTCAGGAATTTCATAACCCTTTGGAATATAGTTGTAATTAGCGTCTTTAGAGGACCCTACTTCGTAAATATCATCGTAAATTTTAGCTTCCTTAATTGCTTTAGCTGCCCAAGAACCAGAGTTTAAATACCCTGCTCTTTTTTCTAATAAGTTAAGCGCCACCATCAAAAATTGAGTGCTGGCACCACCTTGTAAAAATAATGCTTTATAGCCTTTGCCTTCTAAACCTAAAAGCTCCAGAGCTAATGATCTAGCGTTTTCCATAATAT
Source organism: Hyunsoonleella flava (assembly GCF_004310325.1). Lineage (GTDB taxonomy): Bacteria > Bacteroidota > Bacteroidia > Flavobacteriales > Flavobacteriaceae > Jejuia > Jejuia flava. Next base: position 50,469 of record NZ_SIRT01000016.1, on the reverse strand, counting down.
CAACAAAAGCTTTACTTCGGTGGGAAATCTCTAAAACAGACAATCCGCTGCCGTCAAGGTCAACAACACCTTGAGAAGCTTTTAATAATACTTCTGGTGGTAAAATACTTGGTCCTGCACTAAAGTTGTGTTTTTTCATCTTTTTATATAGTGAAATTTAAAGATGCAAAGTTGCTAATTAATTGAGTAATTTTTATTAAGAATTCAATATTTTTTTTATCAAATTGCTAACAAAAATTCAACAGAATCTACACTATCCGCATAATCCCAAAGTTGAGGTTTTTGAGTGTGCCCAAAAGCCACTTCGTTTTCCATAAAATTTTTGGAAACAATACATTGAATTTGATGCGATTCAGCTTTTAATTTAGTTCGAAGTGCATCCAAACTATCATAATACTCGTAAAACGCCGTAGCGATAGGCGAGCTGTAGCTTTCATCTTCCTTTATCATGAAAAATCCGTTCTCTAGCATATCAAATTCGCTCATTAAATATACCGCCTTGTTATAATCGTAATTGTTGGCGTATTTTGCCTTTTCTACGATAGGATGCCAATGGTAAATAGCTTCAAAAAAAGGATTGAAGTCATAACCTTTCGGAACAAATAACTTGGAAACATTTCTACAGCCCAAACCGTAATATCGAAATATATCTTCTGAAAGCTGTTGCAAATCTTCGGTGGATTCATTTCCTGTTAATACTGCTACCGAATTTCGATTATTTCTTATGATGGAAGGTTTATCCTTAAAATAATATTCAAAATAGCGTGCCGTATTGTTACTTCCCGTGGCGATTACAGCATCAAAATCTTCAAGATTTTCTTCTGAAAAATGGATGTTTCCTTTGAAGTTTGGTGCTACATATTCCAAATATTTTGCTAAAAATGGTAATAAATGCTTGTCGTTTGAGGATTGCTTTACCAGCACCTGATACCCCGTGATGAGTACCGCCAAAAAATCGTGAAATCCTACCAACGGGATATTGCCCGCCATAATTATAGCGACGGTTTTTGGTGTTACTTTAGAAAAATCATAAGGTTGCACCCACTTTGAAAGATTTTCGGGCGTTAGCGCATCAGCCCAAGAGTTTAAGGCGAATGTTATGTTTTCTAGGGTAAACCAGCCGTTATGTTCTTCTGCTAATTTTAGTTGATGTTTAAAACCGTCGAAGAACAACGCGTTATGTTCCACTTTTTCATCTTTCCGGATGTTTGTATTAGAAAATTGCCGTATAAAATCTCCTAATTTTACAAAAGCGTTAATTCTTTCTTGTAATTGCATCCTGAATTTGGTTATGAATGGTTTTGGCTCTATTTTTGCGACTGCAAAGTTAGAAAGAAAAAAACGCTATGGCAATTATAATAACAGACGAATGTATAAACTGCGGTGCTTGTGAGCCAGAATGCCCCAATACCGCTATATATGAAGGTGCCGACGATTGGCGCTATAAAGATGGTACCAGTTTGGAAGGTAAGGTAGTGCTTACTGACGGTAGGGAAGTGGATGCTGATGAAGCCCAAGAACCCGTAAGTGACGAACTATACTATATTGTACCAGATAAATGTACGGAATGTAAAGGCTTTCATGACGAGCCACAATGTGCGGCGGTATGCCCTGTGGACTGTTGTGTACCAGATGAAGATGTTGTGGAAACCGAAGAAGAATTGTTGGCAAAACAACGCTTTATGCATCCAGACGGATAATTGATAAACGACAGTAAAGAATATGGAAACCCTGAGCGAAAGCTTGGGGTTTTTTGGATAAGATTTCAATTGAATTCACTACCTTTAAAATAACCATGCGTTTTAAAATCATCACTACCATGAAACTTAAACAGTATTTAACTCTTTTTGCATTATTATATTTTGGTTTTAATTTTTCACAATCAAACCTATCTACCAAAAATTCTAAGCCAATATTAAGGATAAACTTTGATGATAATACTAACTCAAAAGAATATAAGGCTATCGTTAATCTTAAAAATGTTGAAATTGCAGAGGGTAAAGGTATAGACGGGTCAACTGGTATTAGAGCTAGTTATGTTGGTTTCGATAAAGGAAGTGAACGCATGGTAAATCATATCCGACTGCCAGATTCATTTCATGAAGCAACTCTTAATTATGCTGTTACTTTTGACCAAGATTTTCAATTTCCAAGAGGTGGAAAATTGCATGGTCTCGCCCCAGTAAATAGAATTACAGGGGGTAAACCAATGCAAAAAGATGGATGGAGTGCTCGTATTTGTTTCAAAAAAGATGGGGTTATTACTTCCTAATATTTACCACCAAAACTTGAAAGGAAAATATGGCGAGGGTAAACCATCACCAGACTTTTGTTTTAAAAAAGGAAGGTATTATCAAATGGCTCTTTACGTTAAAATTAATATGCCAGCTTCTGCCTCAAATGGTGAAGTGACAATTTATGCCAATGGAAAGGAAATATCATCTTATAAAGGTTTGCAATTAAGAGCAGTTGAAGGGAAAGATACTGAAATTAATACTTTTCTTTTTTCAACTTTTCATGGTGGTAATTCCTCAGATTTTGCACCAAAAGACAGTAATGGTAGTTATACTACTGTTTACGCTTGGTTTGATGATTTTGAAGTTTACGAAGGTTTACATGTTGTTGCACGTAAGAATTAATTTTTTACAATGCACCCTAAAAAAATGCTTACGCTTGTTTGATTTTACTTATTTCTCCAAACGAGTTAGCATTAACTTATAAATATTACTACAGCTAAACCAAAACCCCCAGATTTATAATAATTTAAGTTGTATCTTCAGTTTTAAATTAATGATTATGAATACGTTGGTGAATAAAAGTCTATTTCCATTTAGTTTTATCGTAATTACACTTGGGCTTACATCAACAGCCTACACTCAAAAGGACCAAACCAACCAACATGACCAAGAGGTGGCGGATATGGTTTTCAAAATAAAAACTAGTGTAGACTCCAACTATGTTTATCCTTATGAAAACAGTAAATTTGTACCACCTGCGGGTAAAACCTTGTTGGTGATGGGGCAAACGGTGGAGCGTATTAATGAATATAAAAAAGCGTTTCCCAAACAGCCTAACCCTGGCGGTTGGTCAGCTTACTGGGCTGTTACAGAGTTTACTGGGGTTAAAGAAAAGCATACTAACAGTACGGGCACCAGCCAAAACCATCAAATGCTGGTGGATACATTTCCAAATGCCGTATTACACAGTGCCATGTGGATGGTAGGGAAGTGGAATGTTACCCAAAATACCATACTTGGCATCAACGATAAGGTCATCAAACGCTATGCAAAATGGATAAAAAAAGTAAAGCGCCCCGTGTATTTGCGTATTGGGTACGAGTTTGACGGTCCGCATAATGTTTTGGAGCCAGATGCTTATGTTAAGGCATACAGACATATTGTGGATATTTTACGCGCCGAAGGTGTGGATAATGTGGCGTACGTGTGGCATTCCTATGCCTCAATGCCATACAAGAATTATCCTGTATCCGATTGGTACCCGGGTGACGATTATGTGGATTGGGTAGGCATTTCCATTTTTGGTCATGCTTACGCCGAAGCGGGTATCGGTAAGGAAGGTATTACCGTTTTGGATTTTGCCAAAGCCCATAAAAAGCCAGTGATGATTTCTGAGGCTAACCCTATTTTCGGCGTTGATAAAAACAATCCTAAAGTTTGGGACGATTGGTTTGTAAACTTCTTTTCCCTGGTTTACCATAAAAACATAAAAGCGGTGTGTTTTATTAACGAAGATTGGACGAGCACGAATATTGAAGGCATCTCCCATTGGAAAGATGCACGCCTGTACAATAATGAATTGGTTTCCAAAGCATGGTTTAAGGAAACGGGCAAGGACAAATATTTAAAAGCGAGCGATGACCTTTTTGAACAATTGGGGTATGAATGATAGTTTTAGTAGATTTTTTATACCACGCTAATCTTCAACCTTAAAAAGATTTATACTATAACAAATTTCAACTTCGGTTTATTTTTCAGAACCCTCAAAAGCCTTCATCTCCAAAGACGGTTCTAAAACACCTTCACTGTCCCAAATGGTGTTCTGGTACTTACTCAACTTTATGAATGGGATTTTTTCAACTTGTTTTTCAGCCTGAAAGTCTAAAAAAGTTATGCTATTGTGCTTGGTAATTAAAAGCTCTTCTTTAGTTCTATTATCACCTTCCATTGTAAAATCAAAAGCTACTTTGTTGCGTTCACTGCTATTTTCAATAAACTTTAAAGGCCTGCTCACATAAAAATAACTGCCGTAGGTGCGCTTTATATATTTTGGATGATATAGACTGCTACTGTCTTTTTCAAAAATAATGGTGCCCTCACTTACATTTTCAATGTATTTTACACCTAAAAGTAAACGTAGATTAAATTTTTGCCCGCGTCTTCTTTTGTAATAGCCATAATCTGCCCTTGTAATGGCATAGATATCATCTACAACATAAAGCTTCCCAGTGTATTTGGCTTTACCTTTTCTTGGTATATAGGAAATAATATAGGTAAGTTCGCCATTGTTATAGCCCATATCCTCAAAGTTATATTCGTATAAATCGTTATCTAATATCTTGCTTAAAAATGCATTGTCGTAAAACTGTGCACGCTTCAATAAAGACTTGGTTTCATTGTTTAAATAGGATACCGTGTATTCGTTTTTATCATTTTCTTTAAAATCCTCATCATTTAAGGCCAATGAATCTTCAATTTTAAACAGTCCGGTTTTTAGTTTATACGTTTTGGTAGTATCCAGATAGGTAAGTATGATGTTTTGCATTTTCTCTTGGATGTTATCAATAGAGAAACTGTTTTTAGTATCTAATAACTCTGTAGCTTTTTCAACCTCAAGTTTAATACTGTCTTTATTTAAGGAAAATACTTTGCCTTTAAAATCTGAAAATTGCACCATATTGCTGTTTTTTACTTGATTAGCCAAAGCAGTTAAACTATTGTTTACACCTTCTAATTGTCTTTTTTTAACGTTTGATGCTTTATCAATTTCAAATTCTAAACTTTTAAAATCCACGTAGTCTGTGGTACGTTTAAACATATGGTATTGCTGTAAATCAATATTATAATTATCGGCAAGTTTTGCTTTCACTCTAGCAATAATAGAATCGGCATTTGGTGCTTTATTGCTAATAAAAACTTCATCTAGTTGATTAATGGCCTGTTGCAATTCAATAACGAAGTTAAGTGCTTTAATATCCTTTACAGTAAGCGTTTTATTTTCATAACCCATACAAGAAATGATGATGGATTTGGAGTCATCTTCAGAAGAAATGGTAAAAAAACCTTCATCGTTTGAAATCACCCCAGCATATTCTCCTGTTTTAATATTGGCATAGGGAATGGGTTTTTGTGATGATTTGTCAATAAGTCTTGCCGTGACACTCTGTGCAACTATAGAAAAACTAAACAGAAATAATAGCAATGTAAATTTGATTTTCATTTTGCTGATTGATGGTTTTGCCTATTCAACGAGCCAAAATAAATAATGTTACAGGGCATTTATGCCTTAAAAAACGGTTTTAACGTTTAATTAATGCTAATACAGTGTTTTTGCTAAATTCATCTTAAAATTCTACGGCCGTTTTTCTGTTTTATTAATTACATTTGCATTCGCAAAAATCACAGTAATTATGAAAGCAGGTATTGTAGGCTTACCCAATGTTGGAAAATCCACTTTATTTAATTGTTTATCAAATGCTAAGGCGCAAAGTGCAAACTTTCCGTTTTGTACCATTGAACCAAATATTGGCGTGGTAAACGTACCCGATCCAAGATTGGAAAAACTGGAAAGCTTGGTAAATCCAGAAAAAGTGATTCCGGCAACTGTTGAAATTGTAGATATTGCAGGATTGGTAAAAGGCGCCAGTAAAGGTGAGGGATTGGGAAACCAATTTTTAGCAAATATTAGGGAAACAGATGCGATTCTTCATGTGTTAAGATGTTTTGATAACGATAATATTGTGCATGTTGACGGTAGTGTAGACCCGATTCGTGACAAGGAAACCATTGATATGGAATTGCAGTTGAAAGATTTGGAGACTGCTGAAAAGAAGTTGGATAAGGTAAAGCGTGCCGCAAAAACGGGAAACAAAGAAGCGCAAAAAGAAGAGGCTGTTTTGCTGAAAATAAAAGAGGCTTTGGAATCTGGTACGTCTATTAGAGCTGTTGAATTTAGTGAAGAAGATTATGATGAATTTGTAAAACCTTTACAGTTTATTACCGATAAGGCCGTGATGTATGTGTGCAATGTTGATGAGGGTGCTGCTGTTTCTGGTAATGCCTATGTTGAAAAAGTTAAAGAGACTGTTAAGGATGAAAATGCTGAGGTTTTGGTTTTAGCTGTTGGAACTGAAGCGGATATTAACGAGTTGGACGATTATGAAGAGCGCCAAATGTTTTTGCAAGACATTGGTTTGGACGAACCTGGTTCAGCTAAATTAATTCGAGGGGCTTATAAATTGTTGAATCAACAAACCTATTTTACTGCAGGAGTTAAGGAAGTACGTGCTTGGACCGTTGATATAGGTGCCACCGCGCCACAAGCGGCAGGTGTAATTCATACCGATTTCGAAAAAGGGTTTATTCGCGCCGAGGTTATCGCTTATGATGATTATGTGTCTTATGGAAGCGAAGCTAAAGTTAAAGAAGCCGGTAAAATGCGCGTTGAGGGCAAGAATTATATTGTTAAGGATGGTGATGTGATGCATTTCTTGTTTAATGTGTAGTTATTTTTTTAATTTTTTCACCAACATTGTAAGATTTTAATTATTTCACGACAGAAGTTTATTATAGATCTTGCAATATGCCTTTAATTGAGATTGAAACGCACATAGAATGCGATATACAAACTTGTTTTGATGTCGCCAGAGACATTGATATTCACAAAGAATCTTTAAAACACACTGGTGAAATAGCCATAGCAGGTAAAATTACAGGTTTAATAGAACTTGGTGAATGGGTGAGTTGGGAAGCAAAACATTTTGGTTTTGTTCAGCACTTAACTTCTAGAATAACTGAATTTGAAAGTCCTATCTTTTTTGTGGATGAAATGGTTTTTGGGGCCTTTAAATCTTTTCGACATGAGCATATTTTCAAAGAGAAAGATAGCGGTACTATCATGATTGATAAGTTTTATTTTGAGTCACCTCTTGGTATTTTAGGGCATGCCGCCAATACATTGTTTCTTAAACGCTATATGCTTAAGCTATTAAAGACCAGAAATGCGGTAATTAAGAATAAAGCAGAAGTATTGTTTGCAGAAAAAAATAATACTTCCGATAAATTAGTAAAAACAGGCAATGTACTTCAACTTTAGTAAGTTGAGAATGTGATGTTTTTATAAAGCTGAACGTCGTATTTTCTATCAATACGCAAATTCATAAAATAGCGACCTTTTTAACTTCGTTTTATGAATTCAAAAAAGAACTTCTGGTTAGGTATTGGTACTGGTGTTTTAGGCGTGGTTTTATTTTCATCAAAAGCGGTGATGGTAAAGCTTGCATATAAGTTTGATGTTGATGCTATTAGTGTTTTATTGCTTAGAATGTCGTTTTCTTTCCCGATTTACATCATCATCGCTTATTTATATCGACACCAAAACACATCAATACATACTAGTTCGAAAGATTATTTATGGCTCATTTTTTTTGGTTTTGTTGGTTATTATTTGGCAAGTTATTTCGACTTTATAGGTCTCACTTATATTAAAGCCAGTTTAGAGCGTATTATTCTTTTTTTATATCCAACAATTGTGTTATTGCTGAACAGGTTTTTTTTAAAACAAAACATCACTACACCGCAAATAATAGCTATTACCTTAACGTATTTGGGTATTGTTATAGCCTTTTGGGATGAGGTAAATATTTCAGGTGAAGGTACGCTTCTAGGAGGTTCTTTTATTCTATTAAGTGCTATTGCGTACGCCTCTTATTTGGTTGGTAGCGGTTGGTTAATTCCCAAATTTGGTATAATGAAATTTACATCCTATGCCATGGTTGTATCTTGTATATGTGTATTTATTCATTATGCCTTGGTAAATAAAACAGATATATTAAATTTACCATGGGAGGTGTATTTTCTCGGATTTTTAATTGCTGTTTTTGCTACAGTTGTACCTTCGTTTTTAGTTTCTACTTCAATTAAAATGATTAGTTCATCAAACTTTGCGGTAGTTGCTGGGGTAGGGCCTATTTCTACGATAATTTTGGCGGTAATTTTTTTAGAAGAACGCCTTACTATCCTTCAATTATTTGGCGCTTTGATTGTTGTCTTAGGAGTTTTATTCATATCACTCCATAAGTCAAGTAAAACATAGGGAAATGTTCTCAACAATATTGCAATTTTATTGTTAATTACTTTGTTTCGTCACTGTTTTATATTTTGATATGTTATGCTATATTAGCGTGCTATCACAAAACTTATACCAATTGTCACTTGAAATTGCCGTAAAAGAAAATGATGATTTTTTTCTTTATATGAATTACAAAAATAAAGCATAGCCTTAGTTACGGTTTCTTTTTTTAATGAAATAGAAAGGAAAAAAGGGCGTTTTATTACGGTAATTTCAAGTGACAATTGGTATTATACCCTTATTTATGGCAGAACAAACCAAGTATACCGAAGATAATATACGTTCACTAGATTGGAAAGAGCATATCCGTATGCGTCCTGGAATGTATATTGGAAAACTAGGTGATGGGTCTTCGCCAGATGACGGTATTTACATCCTTTTAAAAGAGGTGTTAGACAACTCCATTGATGAGTTTGTTATGGGAGCGGGAAAAACCATTGAAATTTCCATCCAAGGCAGTAAGGTTATCGTTCGTGATTATGGTCGTGGTATTCCTTTAGGAAAGGTGGTTGATGTAGTTTCCAAAATGAATACAGGTGGGAAGTATGATTCCAAAGCTTTTAAAAAGTCAGTTGGATTGAATGGTGTTGGTACTAAAGCAGTAAATGCATTATCTAATTATTTCAGGGTTGAATCCAATAGAGACGGAAAATCCGCTGCTGCAGAATTTGAACAAGGCAATCTTACCAATCAAGAATTACTTGACGATACTACAAGACGAAAAGGGACGAAAGTGTCGTTTATCCCTGATGAATCCATTTTTAAAAACTATAAATACCGTAGCGAATATGTAGTAAAAATGTTGAAGAACTATGTGTACCTTAATCCTGGACTAACCATAGTTTTTAATGGTGAAAAATATTTTAGTGAAAATGGATTGAAGGATCTTCTTGCTGAAAAAATTGCTGAATCTGATTTACTTTACCCAATCATCCATTTACATGGTGATGATATAGAAATAGCACTTACGCACAGTAAAACCCAATATAGCGAGGAGTACAATAGTTTTGTAAACGGACAGAACACTACACAAGGCGGTACGCATTTAAATGCGTTTCGGGAAGCTGTTGTAAAAACGGTAAGAGAGTTTTATGGTAAAAACTTTGATGCTTCAGACATAAGAAAATCCATTGTTAGTGCAATTGCGATCAAGGTAATGGAGCCCGTTTTTGAAAGTCAGACCAAAACGAAATTAGGTTCCACAGATATGGGAGGGGATTACCCAACGGTAAGGACTTACATCAATGACTTTGTAAAAACGAAACTGGATAACTATTTTCATAAGAATCCTGAAACTGCCGAAAAATTACAACGTAAAATTCTTCAAGCAGAGCGAGAGCGAAAGGAACTTTCAGGCATAAGAAAATTAGCAAGGGACAGAGCTAAGAAAGCCAGCCTTCATAATAAAAAATTGCGTGATTGCCGTGTGCATTTTGGAGATACCAAGAACGAAAGAAACTTAGAAACCACACTTTTTATTACAGAGGGAGATTCCGCATCTGGGAGTATTACAAAATCAAGAGATGTAAATACCCAAGCGGTTTTCAGTTTAAAGGGTAAACCATTAAACTCCTATGGCTTAAGTAAAAAGATAGTTTACGAAAACGAAGAGTTTAATCTACTGCAAGCCGCATTGAATATTGAAGAATCTCTAGAAGATTTGAGATATAATAATGTGGTGATTGCAACGGATGCCGATGTGGATGGCATGCATATTCGTTTGCTGTTAATTACGTTCTTTTTGCAATTTTTCCCTGAGATTATTAAAGAAGGACATTTATATATCTTACAAACACCACTGTTTAGAGTTCGAAATAAAAAGGAAACTATTTATTGTTATTCTGAGGAAGAGCGCGTTGCGGCGATTGAAAAACTAAAACCAAAACCTGAGATTACAAGATTTAAAGGACTTGGTGAAATTTCCCCTGATGAGTTTAAACATTTTATTGGAGACGACATTAGGTTGGACCCTGTAATGCTCGATGATAATATGTCCATTGAAGAATTGTTGTCCTTTTACATGGGTAAAAATACACCAACACGTCAAGAATTTATTATCGATAATTTGAAAGTGGAATTGGATGTTGTTGAATAGTGTTTTTTTAAATAAAATTCATCATTTATAGGCTGTGATAATTTGTTTTAGATACGAGAGATTCTTATTTTAGATAAGAGAATTTGTTTCACACATAAAACTAAACTAAAATGTTATATAGTAAAGAAAAAGAATTTAGAAAACGTTCGTACGCACACTTTCACATTCATACAAGTAGTGAGCAAGTGCATAGGTTACAGCGAAGAGGAAGGGTAATGCTTAATGGGAAACCGAAAAAATAAAAGTGCTGAATGATTGAAGAAGGTGACGATTTAAATAACGAACATAACGAAGAGCCCCAAGAAACCATTACCCGTGTTACGGGTATGTACAAAGACTGGTTTTTAGACTATGCGTCGTACGTTATCCTAGAACGTGCTGTTCCTGCCATTGAGGACGGATTTAAACCTGTGCAGCGCCGTATCATGCATTCTATGAAAGACCTTGACGATGGTCGCTATAACAAAGTGGCAAACATTGTTGGGCACACCATGCAATATCACCCACACGGGGATGCAAGTATTGCGGACGCCATGGTGCAAATTGGTCAGAAAGACCTATTAATAGACACCCAAGGAAACTGGGGGAATATCTTAACAGGAGATAGTGCTGCTGCTTCACGTTATATTGAAGCGCGCCTGTCTAAGTTCGCGTTGGATGTTGTTTATAACCCTAAAATTACGGAGTGGCAAGCCAGTTATGATGGGCGAAGAAAAGAACCCATAAATCTTCCTGTAATGTTCCCACTGCTTTTGGCACAAGGAGGAGAGGGAATTGCCGTTGGCTTATCCACAAAAATATTACCACATAATTTCATAGAATTGATTGATGCCTCCGTAAAGCATTTACAAGGCAAACGGTTTACCATTGTACCAGATTTTCCAACTGGTGGAATAGCAGATTTTTCGAATTATAATGATGGCAATAGAGGAGGAAAAGTTCGTGTTCGTGCAAAAATTTCCCAATTAGATAAAAATACCCTTGTAATTACCGAATTACCTTTTGGTACTACTACATCATCTTTGATTGATTCAATTTTAAAAGCTAATGATAAGGGAAAAATCAAAGTAAAAAAGATTGAAGACAATACAGCAGCTGAGGTTGAAATTTTAGTGCATTTGCCTTCAGGATTATCGCCTGATAAAACTATAGATGCGTTGTATGCCTTTACAAGTTGTGAATCGTCCATTTCTCCATTAGGATGCGTAATTGAAGACAATAAACCACTGTTTATTGGAGTTTCTGAAATGTTACGTCGCTCTACGGACAATACGGTTCAGCTGTTAAAGCAAGAGCTAGAAATTAAATTGGGTGAGCTTGAAGAGCAATGGCACTTTGCTTCTTTGGAGCGTATCTTTATTGAAAATAGAATTTACCGTGATATTGAGGAAGAGGAAACCTGGGAAGGTGTTATTTCGGCTATCGATAAAGGACTGCAACCTTACATCAAACATCTAAAAAGAGCCGTAACTGAAGATGATATTGTGCGCTTGACTGAAATTCGTATCAAACGGATTTCAAAGTTTGATATTGATAAAGCACAGCAAAAAATTGATGCCCTAGAAGAACAGATTGCTGAGGTGAAGCATCATTTAGCAAATTTAATAGAATACGCCATCGCCTATTTTCAAAGGCTTAAAAAAGAGTACGGGGAAGGACGAGAGCGCAAAACGGAGATTAGAACCTTTGATGATGTTGATGCTACAAAAGTAGTTATTAGAAATACTAAGCTCTACGTAAATAGAGAAGAAGGTTTTGTGGGAACGTCCTTGCGCAGAAACGAATATGTGTGCGATTGTAGTGATATTGATGATATTATCGTATTTACTAAAGAAGGAAAAATGATGGTAACAAAAGTTGATTCTAAAACTTTTGTTGGTAAGGACATTATTCATGTTGCAGTCTTTAAAAAGAAAGACAAGCGTACCATTTACAATATGATTTATCGTGATGGTCTGAAAGGGCCGTCTTATATAAAGCGTTTTGCCGTTACTAGCATCACTAGGGATAGGGAATACGATTTAACAAATGGAAATAAAGGGTCAGTTGTCCTCTATTTTTCCGCTAACCCTAATGGCGAAGCCGAAATAGTTTCTATTAATTTAAGACAAGCTGGCAGTATTAAAAAGCTAAAATGGGATATTGATTTTGCTGATATTTTAATTAAGGGACGGGCTTCAAAAGGGAATTTGGTAACCAAATATCCTGTGAAACGTGTAGAACTTAAAGAAAAAGGTGTATCTACATTAAAACCACGTAAGATATGGTTTGATGAGACGGTACAAAGAATCAATGTGGACGGCAGAGGAGAACTTATTGGGGAATTTAGAGGTGAAGACAAGTTGCTTATAATCAATCAATCTGGTATAGCAAAAACAGTTACCCCTGAGGTAACCATGCATTTTGATAGCGATATGATTGTACTTGAAAAATGGGTGCCTAAAAAACCAATTTCAGCAATTTACTTTAATGGCGAAAAGGAATTGTATTACGTAAAGCGTTTTTTAATTGAAAACGAAGGTAGAGAAGAAAGTTTTGTGCCGGATAGTCAGGGATCTCAATTAGAGGTTGTATCTACCGATTGGAAACCAATGGCTGAGATTGTTTTTGCCAAGGAACGAGGGAAAGATAGAAGGGATAATTTGGAAGTAAACCTTGAGGAGTTTATTGATATAAAAGGTGTAAATGCCCAAGGTAATCAGCTTACTAAGTATAAAGTAAACCAAATCAATTTATTGGATCCTCTGCCTTATGAAGCTCCGGAAGAAGTGCATGCGGATGATTTAGAGGTTGTGGACGAAAAAGAAGTCCCTGCTGAAACAAATGAAAATAGAAAGGCAGAAGAGGAAGATTCCAATGGAGAAAAGGATGATGACGGACAGATTACACTGTTTTAAATGAAGTTTTTTAAAAAGCTCAGACCTTTAATCGCTATTCTGTTTCCTATTTTGCTGATTACTGGCATCTTGATAATACTTTTTGAGTGGCGCTGGTCTTTTCCCTTTTCCATTACTCTACCTTTTTTAGTTATTGTCACTTTCATGCAGTTATTGTTTTTGCTGTACAGAAGAAGACGTTATGCATTTTTGAATATCCTTTCCCTTGTATTGTTTTTTTTCTTTTTTGATTCCTTTTATCAATTCAATTTCTATTCTGATGAAAAACAAGGAGAAAATTCTGTTTCAATTTTATCATATAATGCTAATTGGTCTAATTTCGCTCACAGGGGTATTGACTATAAGGACAAAAAAATTGTAGAGTTTATAAAGCAACAGAATGCTGATGTTGTTTGCTTTCAAGAATTTTCGGCTATAAAATATCATCTTTTTAGAAAGGACTATCCCCATTGGGTGAAAACTAATTTGATGACAAGAAAGCAAAAATCAGTGTTATCAGTATTTTCAAAATATCCAATTTTGAACGAAGGGTATGTTGAGTTTCTTGATAGCAGAAATAATGCAATGTTTGTTGATATTGATTTTAATGGGAAAATCGTTCGACTGTATAACATTCATCTTGAATCTAATAGAATGGATAGTGTGCCCGAATTATATAACATAAATAGTTATACGAATTTAATTAGTAGAAGCTGTGATGCTGAAATAAAAAGAATAGAACAAGCTCATTTGATCAAAGAACACATGAAAGGATTTGGAGGAAATATTATTATAACTGGGGACTTTAATTGCACACAATATTCTTCTGCGTATCTTGTTTTAAAAGATACTAAGAAAGATACATTTGTTGAAGCTGGTAGTGGTTTTGGTGGTACGTATGAGCTGTTTAACTATCCTTTTAAAATAGATCATATTTTAGTTGATGACGAAATAGAAGTCATTAGTCATAAAAATTTTAAGATTGGTTTATCTGATCATGAGCCTATTATGGCAGAAATAAAACTATAGGATTTATAGTTCAAGCATAACATCTTCCGAAGAAAATAACGTTATGAGATTACTTAAGAATAGCTCGTAATTTTTCAATTCTTGTTTAGCAATAAACTCATTTGCTCTATGTGCTTGCTTAATAGATCCAGGACCACAGATAATACTCTGTAAACCGGCTTCATTATATTGTCCAGCTTCAGAGGCATAAGCGACAGTACCAATATTAGTATTAGAATTTATTTTTGACATCAATTTTACAACGTCACTATCGGCTTTACTGTCATATGGCGTAACTGGTGGATGAATTTCTTCCGTTTCAATTTTAAAATCTGGAAATGTAGGTTTTAGTTCCTGGATTCTTGTTTTACAATGTTGCTTAAATGCGCTAACAACTTCTTCTAAATTGTCATCGGGAATCATTCTGGCATCCCATGAGAAATAAGCTTTATCAGCAATTACATTCGGGGCGATACCACCTTGAATTATACCCGTATGCAATGAGGAATGTGGCGGGGAAAAACGCTTGTCGGTATTTCCAAATGCAACCAAATCGTTCATTTTAGATTCTAACCAAAGCACCAATCTCGCCGCTTCATGTATCGCACTTACTTCCTGCTTTATTCTACTACTATGGCCTGCGGAACCGTTTACTCTTGTGGTATATAAACAGATACCTTTATGCCCAATAATAGGCTGTAGAAGTGAAGGTTCGCCAATAATGGCATATTTTGGCGTTTCAGGATAATGATTTTGAAGATGCCTTATTAGTTCTGGTGCAGATAGACAACCGATTTCCTCATCATATGAAAATGCAAAATAGATGGGTTTTTTAAGATTTGCTTTTACTAACTCTGGAAGCATGTTTAAGCAACATGCTAAAAACCCTTTCATATCACAAGCACCACGTCCATAGAGTTTACCATCCCCTTTATCTGTTAAGACAAAGGGATCAGTATCCCAATCTTGACCTTTAACGGGAACAACATCGGTATGTCCAGATAAGATAATACCACCATCCTCAGAAGGACCAATTCTGCAATGTAATGATGCCTTTGTATTTTCAGCATTAGGAACCAATGTACAGGAAAACCCAAAGGATTCAATATATTCTCTTATCCAATGGATGATTGATAAGTTGCTTTCTCCACCCAAAACTGGAAAAGAAACTAGTTTAGCCAAAATATCTTCTGTATTCATATCATTTCTATTTCTATGGATGTGATAATTTTTGAAATATCATCTCGATAGTTAAACCAAGTCGTATTTTCATTTTTTCTAAACCACGTACCTTGACGTTTTGCAAAGCGCCGTGTATTTTTCTTTATTTCCGAAATGGCAAAATCTAAAGTCCACTCGCCTTCAAAATATTTAAAAAGCTCTTTGTAACCTACCGTATTTAGAGCGTTTAAATCTTTATGAGGTATCAAAGCTTTTATCTCGTCAAGCAAGCCTTCTTTTAACATAATATCTACACGTTGGTTGATACGATGATAAACTATTTCTCTGTCTGCAGTTAAACCAATACTGATTGTTTTAAAATCGCGATGTTGCTTACCTTGATTTAAGAAAGACGAATAAGGTTTGCCTGTACCAAGCGATACCTCTAAAGCGCGAATAATGCGATGAGGGTTTTCCACTGCAATTGTGTTAAAGCTTTTTTCATCTAACGCCTTAAGTTGTTTTTGCAAATGTGATATTCCTTTAGTTTCCAAATCAAAATTTAACTGTTTTCTGATAGAAGGATCGATATCTGGAAAATGATCTAAACCTTTGACAACAGCGTCAACATAAAGTCCAGAACCTCCAACCATAATTACGGTATTATGCTTTTCGAATAAGGTTTTTAGAAGTTGCAATGCATCTTTTTCAAAACTGCCAACACTGTAATTGTCTGTTATAGATTTATGATGTATAAAATGGTGCTTAGCCGCAGATAATTCCTGTTGCGAGGGTGCTGCCGTACCTATTTGCATTTCTTTGTAGAACTGACGCGAATCTGCAGAAATTATTTCTGTTTTAAAGTGTTGTGCCAACTTTATGCTCAAAGCAGTTTTGCCGATTGCTGTTGGACCAACTATGGTGATGAGGTATTTCTGTTTTTGTTCTATTTGTCTTATTTTTTATTAAAAAGTAAAGGTACTATGAAAAACAAATTGAACCAAAGCATGGGAATGAAAATGATTTTTGTAGATAATTGCGCAAGGGATTGAACGGCATGTTTGAAATCCCCGACGAAGGAGGGATTGAGTAGTGAAAGCCCGACCCTTGTGGTTGCGCCCAAAACTTAAATATGTAATTTTTCGCCACAATTATAGCAAAAATCTGCCTTGTCTTTATGGTTTTCGGCGAGACAGTTTTCGCAAGATTTGGAGTTGAGCTCAGGATTTGTGACGTCATTGTTATTTTTATCCTTTCCTTGGGCGGTATATTCTGCCGAAACAATTCCTGTAGGCACAGCGATAATGCCATAACCCAAAATCATGATAAGTGCCGCAATAAATTGCCCAAGCGGTGTAACTGGGGCGATATCGCCAAAACCAACAGTGGTAAGGGTTACAATACACCAATATACACTTACAGGAATGCTGGAAAACCCACTTTCTTCTCCTTCTATAAGGTACATTAACGTGCCAAAAATGATACACAAAATTAACACAGCAAAAAGGAATACGGATATTTTTGCACGGCTTGATTTTATGGCTGACATCAATAGGTTTGATGCACCTAAATATCGCGCAAGTTTTAATATTCTAAAAACCCTTAAAAGGCGTAACGCCCTAAGGGCAGCCAGGGCATGAATGCCGCCAAATAGTAACGAGATATATTTTGGAATTGTTGACAGTAAATCAATAATACCGTAAAAGCTAAAGATATATTTGTATGGCTTTTTTACCGTAATGATGCGCGCAATGTACTCTATACTGAAAAGGATAGTAATTATCCATTCGGAAACATTTAAAAAGGTATGGTACTTTTCGTCAAAACTCTTTATGCTTTCCAGCATTACTAAAATAATACTAGCAATAATTGCTATCAGGAGTATAACATCAAATAGTTTTCCTGCTGGGGTATCTGCCTCATAAATTATATCATGCAGTTTACTGCGCCAACTTTGTTGCTTGGTGTTTTCCATAGTACCAAAAATAGTAAAGTTTTATTACTTCTTTTTCAAGACTATTAGCGAGTTGGTTTGTATGTTTACGGCCTTATTCATAAACTCCTTTAGGTATGGATAATATTCTGGGGTATACACAGCTTCATTAAAACTTATATTAAATGTCATGTTTACCAAGTTGCCTACCACTTTGGTAGAAAACGTGATTGACCCCGTTTTGTTAGGAAGACTCATTACTAGTGACTCTGGATTTTCTTGTACAATATATTCATCACCCAAGTCAAATTTTAAAACATAAATATAGCGATCTTCATAACCAAAATCGATAGGATACGTTCGCTCTTGCAGTTTAAAAGGGTTTTCCTTAAAAAACGGAAAAAGGAAGGGATTTAGATATATAGTTTCGCTTATACTTTCAGCTTCATATTGCACATTGTAACTTTCAGTAAAACTAGGACTTGTTTTAGAGGAATTCTCTACGCTATGGTTAGAAATATCAATATCTATAGTTTTATCTTGAAGATTTTGCACATAAGCGTCTTCATTCGGAAAATAAGCTTTTCTGGAGTTTAACGCATGATAACCAGTTGTTTTACCTTTTACAGATCCAACTAAATTTTGCTGCTCATCAAAACTTAAATCAACCATATAAAGCATCGAAGATTTTAATGGAGGCTTTATATCAATCCATTCGCTGCCCTTCTTAAAATCTATGCGCCTACCATAGCCATTTAAGCATCTGTAGGGCACAAGTCCAAAATTTAAAAACTTGTCCGTTGCATCTAATAAATACTTTTTGTCGTTAATAGAGGCTTCCACCAATAGATAATTAAAATCCGTAAAAACCGGGAATAGTTTTGTTGCAAATCCGTTATTCCTGGTTGATAGAAGTATGGGGTTTACGGTAATACCACTGTCTCTCAAGAGACTGTGAAGCAGTATATTGATTGATGATATATTACCAGACTTGTTTTTTATAAGATTCTTAACTGAAACATCTTCAAATATGCGATATTCTCCATTCCAAGTATACGCATTTTGGACAAAATGATAAATAGCTTTGGCTTTTTCCAACGGATCGGACATATTTATAATATCTTCACTAAGAAGTTCTTCTACATCGATAGATTTTCTTAATTGCCTACCGATATCCTTTTCTGTTCTAAGCTCTTTGTCTACATCTTTCCAGGTTTTTGTGTAGTGTTTTACGGTGCCGTCCATTCCTCTAAAGGTCTCGAGTTCATACTCAATTCTTGCAAGGTAGTTACTTTCAGTAGTCATGTAGTCTTCTTCAATAAAAGCAGGAATATCTTTCATTATATATTTTGCTACAGAACAATCAGCGCTAGCACCATTGTACATTTGCAAACATTGCTTTTCTATATCCATGGTATTGGTGCTTAGTTTTTTACCTCCAACGAGCTTTATGTGGTATAGCCAATTTCCTGGAATACTTGTATTATATTCACTATATAACTTGGGAATACGTCCTTGAAACTCCCATCCATGATATTTTCGCATGTATGGGGACTCAAGTTTGTAGCTATATGTTATTACTGAGCCCTCTTTTATGTTTGGAAGTGTAAACTTTACCATGGTGATATTTTCATCATATTCCTCTCGGTAAATATTTTTTGGATCCAATTCGGTTTGTACTACTTTATCATTCTCTAGTGTATAGGTGGAAGCAAATATATCTTCAACTTTTTCATAAGTGCTACTGTTACTTTTGTACAGATAAATGGTTACGTTTGCATTATCAAAACCTTCTTTGTTAAATATTTTTATTTTTCGTTTTATTTCGGTTCTCAAATCATATTCATTTCTATCAACGTAGCTTTTGCCAAATTCATACAGTACGAGTGCATTTGCAGTAGAATCTTTTGGGTAATTGTCCAGTTTTAAATCACTTAGAGAAGCTCTATAAACGGGGTCTTTGGAAGTGGTGGTCTGTGAGTAGATTGAAACCCCTATTAAGACTATTAGAAGTTGTAAAATTTGTCTCATTAACTATCAATGATTAGTTGTTTTACTTTTTTATTGCGTCTTAGGTAACTTTGAATAATGTGTTGTGTATCTCTGCTGTTTTGCATCGGTGTAATGATTGATTCCAATACGTCCAGATTATTAATTTGATAGTTAAGGTTGAAAAACCCTAAACCTTGAAACACACCATTTTTTATCAAAATTGCACTGCGTTCATCAATATCCCTTCCCTTATCAATTATTACCATATTTTTATTGGCATAACTATTTTTGTTAATAAGAGATGATACACGCTTATTATATATTTCAACGGGTTCTTTGCCAATACAAGCTCCAGCACAGGTTTTAATTTCATAGTTAAAGCAACTGGATTTGGTTTGATACAGTCCCGTAAGTTTTTGGCAAAGGCTATAATCCTCAATTGCTCTAGTAATGAAGCTTTTTCCACTTTGCCGATTGCTAAATGTGGTAATGGGCTTTTTTCTTCCATCTGCAATATCAATTTTTAGATTGATATAATTGTTTTTATCTATAAAACTGTAAAGCGCGTGAGTAAAACTTGTGCGCTTTAAGGCCCGATTGAGAATGGGTTTATTCTTTTTGATTTCTTCACTTTCTTTTAAAAGTGCCACTAACTCGCTCCCAGTAGCTTCATATGTTACCGCAGCAACTAAAGTTTGTAATTTTTTTGATTTCGGATTAGAATTAGTGAAATGCTGATTGATACGCTTTTTTATATTGTTACTTTTACCGATGTAGATGATTTCTCCCTCCTCATTATGAATGTAATATACACCTGTTATGGCTGGTAATTCTGCTATAATATCTAAGTGTTTGGGCTCTAATTGACGTTTTGGATTTAAACGCACTACATCTTGTATAATCTTTTTTTCAGTATCCTTATCCAAAAGCATTTTAAACAACTTTACCGTGGCCTGAGCATCTCCAGAGGCACGGTGTCTGTCGGCAACAGGAATACCTAATGCACGCACTAGTTTCCCTAAGCTGTATGATGCTTGTCCTGGAATGAGATATTTGGAAAGCTCGACAGTACAAAGCGATTTACGCTCAAACTCGAAGCCTAAGCGACTGAACTCGGTACGTAAAATGCGATAGTCAAACTGTGCATTATGAGCAACTATAATACAGTCGTTAGTAATTTCAACAATACGCTTAGCAACCTCGTAAAATTTTGGGGCATTGCGTAGCATGTTGCTATTTATACCAGTAAGATTTACTACAAAAGGCTGAATATCACGCTCTGGGTTAACAAGACTTATAAACTGGTCAACAATTTCATGACCGTCAAATTTATAAATGGCAATCTCTGTAATTCCCTCTTCATTGTACTTACCACCCGTGGTTTCTATGTCTAATACTGCGTAGATTTGTTAAAAGTTAAAAGTTAAAAGTTAAAAGTTAAAAGTTAAAAGTTATAATATGTTTTTGTCCACTATGTGTTTTAATTTCTTGCACCAAAAATACTACTACCTACACGAATCATATTACTGCCGCAATCAATAGCTAATTTATAATCTCCACTCATACCCATACTGATAATTTCGGGTTTAAAGTTAAAGGTTTCGAACGATTTTAGGGTATCAAAAGTATGTTTTAAATACATGAATTCTTTTTTAATTTGAGCCTCATCATCTGTAAAAGTTGCCATACCCATCAAACCAGTTATTCTAATATTTTGCAATTCTGAAAATTCTTTTGAAGACAAAATATTTGAGACATCTTCTGCTTTCATTCCAAATTTTGAATCTTCCTCAGCAATTTTAATTTGAAATAAGCAATCGATAATGCGGTTGTGTTTTTTAGCTTGTTTATTAATTTCTTTTAATAATTTAAAACTATCCACACCGTGAATTAAACGCACAAAGCCTGCCATATATTTTACCTTGTTTCGCTGTAGATGCCCAATCATGTGCCAGTCGATATCTTTTGGCATTTCCTCATATTTATCTACCATTTCTTGAACTTTATTTTCGCCAAAAAAGCGATGTCCAGCGTTATAAGCTTCCATAATGGTTGCAACTGGTTTTGTTTTTGAAACGGCAACAAGGGTGACGTTTTTGGGAACTTCGGAAAGTATATGTTTTAAGTTTTGTTGTATGCTCATGTTTGCAAAGTTAATACTAAGGGAAGTCTTAGTCAAATAAGGATGTATGCATCACTTCAAAAACTGTTGAGACACGTTTTTAGCCTTTTTACTTTCAGAATAATCATAGAATCCTTCTCCAGATTTTACGCCCAATTTTCCTGCATTAACCATATTTACCAATAGTGGACACGGTGCATATTTCGGATTCTTAAACCCATCATACATAACATTCAAAATGGACAGACAAACATCTAAACCAATAAAATCGGCCAATTGTAAAGGACCCATAGGGTGTGCCATTCCCAACTTCATAACTGTATCAATCTGCTCTACACCTGCTACGCCGTTGTACAAGGTTTCGATGGATTCGTTTAACATTGGCATTAAAATACGGTTGGCAACAAACCCTGGATAATCATTTACTTCAACAGGAACTTTTCCTAAGGTTTTAGAGAGTTGCATTATGATATTGGTTACTTCACCACTTGTATTATATCCTCGGATGATTTCTACCAATTTCATAATCGGGACAGGATTCATAAAATGCATACCTATAACACGGTCTGGTCTCGACGTGGCCGCAGCGATTTCTGTTATAGAAATAGAGGAGGTGTTGGTTGCCAAAATAGTTTTACTATTGCATACCTCATCTAATGTTTTAAAAATATTTAGCTTTAAATCTAGACGCTCCGTGGCAGCCTCAACAACTAATTCTGTATTTGCAACACCGTCTTTTATATTAGTGAAACAAGCGATGTTATTAAGTGTATTTTCTTTATCCAATGAAGTGATTTTTTCCTTGGCTACCATTCTGTCTAAATTCTTAGTTATGGTCTGTACTCCTTTTTCTAAAGCGTTTTTACTAATGTCAATAAGTTGTACTTTAAACCCGTTTTGGGCAAAAACGTGGGCAATACCGTTTCCCATGGTACCTGCGCCTATTACTGCTATGTCTTTCATTTTTTAATATTTTATTTATGTTCATTTTGCCTTGATGCAAAACGAACCAAAAAATCAAATCAATCTTAGGAAATTGCTAAAGCACCATTCGCTCTCAGAATTACGCGCTTAAAGCTGCGCTTTGCGTCTCCATTAAACTGCGTTTGTATCTTCATTTAAAATATATTTTAAATTTCGATAATGCTCATTATTTCTGCAGATTGATAATTCGGATTTTGTCCGAACTTGGGTGTTGACTTTCTGCTATTTGCTTTTTTTAACTTCAAATTTTTAAACTCTAACTTCTAAAAGTATCACTTGTGGTTCCTCCCTTTTGGGGAGGTTAGGTGGGGCTATTTAAAACTGATTGATAATCATATTGGCTACGCGCAATGCTTCCGTACCATCGTGTAAAGTTACTATTGGAGTAGTGTCATTATTAATTGCATCAGCAAATGTTTCCAGTTCCATAAGAATAGAGTTTACATCCAGGATTTTAGGATTATCAAAGTAGATTTGTTTTTTAATACCTTCAGCATTCTGTAAAATCATATCAAAATCTCCTGGGTTTTCAGGCGCATCTTTCATTTTAACTACTTCACACTTCTTTTCTAAAAAGTCTACCGAGATGTATGCATCTTTTTGGAAGAATCTGCCTTTACGCATTTTCTTTAATGAAATTCTACTGGCCGTTAAATTTGCCACACAGCCGTTTTTAAATTCTATTCTGGCATTGGCAATATCGGGCGTATCACTAATTACCGCAACACCGCTCGCCGAAATATGTTTAACTTCAGACTTTACAATGCTTAAAATGATATCGATATCATGAATCATTAAATCCAAAACTACAGGAACATCGGTACCTCTTGGGTTAAATTCAGCCAACCGATGTGTTTCAATAAACATTGGTGATTTAATATCTTCTTTTACCGCAAGAAAGGCTGGATTAAAACGCTCTACATGTCCTACCTGTCCTTTTACTTTATGAAGTGCTACCAGTGCTCTAATATCTTCGGCTTCTGCAACGGTATTGGTGATGGGTTTTTCAACGAAAATATGTTTACCCTTGGTAATGGCTTTTATGGCACAATCATGGTGTGAAAGTGTTGGTGTTACGATATCCACAACGTCAACCGCATCTATTAATTCGTCAATGGATTTGAAAAGCTTATACCCAAACTCATCAGCAACTTTTTGGGCAGTTGCAGTATCTGCATCGTAAAAACCTACCAGTTCATACTTATCGGATTGTTTTAAAAGTCTTAAATGAATTTTTCCCAGATGACCTGCACCTAACACACCAGCTTTTAGCATAATTTTATTTTTGTATTGAAGCTATTTTTACTACTTAACTATTTGAAAAAAACGTCTTTACTTGAGAAAGAAAACGTTGTTTTTTACAGCTTAAAGATACTAAATTTAAATTCTGCTAAAATTGTTTTTCGCTTAAAAATGTTTGTGTAATTTTAGCCAGATTAACCTCCCAACAATTGAAAGATACATTTAAACATAAAGGCATGCGCCAGCAATTGGTTAGCATCGTAAAGGCCAAGGGTATACAGGACGAAAAGGTGCTGGAAGCTATTGGAAAAATACCCCGACATTTATTTATGGACTCTGGGTTTTTAGACCACGCCTATCAAGACAAGGCATTTCCTATTGCTGCAGATCAAACTATTTCCCAGCCATACACCGTAGCATTTCAAACGGAACTCTTGAACGTTACATCTGGAGATAAAATACTAGAAATAGGTACTGGTAGCGGCTATCAAACCGCTGTTTTGTGTTTGCTAGGAGCAAAAGTTTACAGTATTGAACGCCAACAGGAACTATTTAAAAAAACCAGTAAGTTCTTACCAAAGTTGGGGTACAGAGCTAAAAAATTAATATTTGGCGATGGCTATAAAGGTTTGCCAGGAGAAGCTCCTTTTGACAGTATTATAGTTACAGCTGGTGCGCCATTTGTACCAAAGCCTTTATTGAGTCAATTAAAAGAAGATGGTGGGCGCTTGGTTATTCCCGTTGGTGATGATGTGCAAGTAATGACACTCTTTATCAGAAAAGGGCCTAAGGAATTTGAAAAGCATGAATTGGGGGAATTTCGGTTTGTGCCTTTGTTGGAGGATAGGAATTAGTCTTGCAGATATTAAGTTGCGAAATTATTTCATGTTATCAAGTAATTTTGTTAAATTTAATTGAAGTAAAATTTTATAGTTAATAAACTCAATAAGAAATAATGGAATTAATAACTATCAAAAAAGCTCGTGTTGAGTCAGATTTAGTTATTCTGAAAAGTCGTTTGGAATCGGAAGGCATAGAGTGTTTTTTGAAAAACGAGTTTACAACACAATTAATGAATTATATACCCACATTTGAAATTGAACTTCAGGTACGAGAATCAGATTTGGAAAAAGTTAGAAAAATAATGAGTGGAATTGAAAACAGTCAAGATAATTTAATCTAGAATATTCAATTTTTGTCTAAATTAATAAACATTACTAATAGTCTTTCTTAAAAATTCCAAACAATTCATTACTCATTCTAGGTGTAATAGAATTGTAACTTCGCTCGAAAGTTATAACTTTAAAATACGGTTTAAAATAACTTAGGTATTCTTCTTTTGTGCCACCAAAAGGACGCTTTTCCATATCTCCCGTCAGTGGGAAATCAAACCAAAGCCCAACTAATTTCCCATTAGGTTTCAATAAGTTAAACATTTTTTTTGCGTAAGCTTTTCGTGTTTCAGGTAATGGCGGAAAGGAGCAGAAAAAGGTTTGCTCTAAAATTAAATCGTAAGTGTTTTGGTGTTTAAAAAAATCATCGTGAATGATATGTTTTGAAGGAAATTCAGGAACTCTTTTTTGAAACGCTTCTAAAGGTACTTTTGCGATATCTAGTATGTAAATGTTTTTAAATCCATTTTTAAAAAGGTATTCAGCTTCATAGGCATTACCTGCTCCTGGGATTATAATTTTTAAACTTTTATCAGCTAGTTGGTCGATGTAGGTTTTTAATGGCGTAGAAGGTGCTCCAATATCCCAACCAGTATTTTCTTCTTGGTAGCGTTTGGACCAGTAGTCTTCTGTTATATCCATTTATTCTCTAAAGATTTTAGTCTCTAACCCATCAATACTCTTTACATTCTTCTCCTTCCAATATTTTTCAATACGTTCTTTTCCTTGCTTTTCAGCCCAAGAATTCAGTTGCTGACGTTCTTCTTTAAAATCCATGAAAGGTACTGCATAGCCACAAGAGGTTTGTACGCTATCAATAGTCATTTCAACAATTTGTCTGGTACCAGGAATTTCAGGAAAATGGTGTTTGTAATTTTGAAACTGGGTATCTCTCTCGTGATACACAGCTGCTGTGCCATATAGACGTAGAATAAGGGGTTTACCTTCAAAGGAACAAAACATAATGGTCATTCTATTATTTTGCAAAACATGCGCTGCGGTCTCATTGCCACTTCCTGTTAAGTTTAACCAAAGCACGGTGTTTTCATCAATTATTTTGAAGGTGTCTGCTAGTCCTTTTGGGGATAGATTAATTCTACCTTTCGCAGCAGCCGTCGCTACAAAAAATATTTTTTGTTCTTCAATAAAAGATTGTAGCTCTGGTGTTATTTCAGTATAAAATTTAGCCATTATTTTGTTTTTTAGAATGTTTCAAGTCCACCAACTATGGGTAAAACTAGTTTTGTTTCATCTAAATCTACTGTAAGTTCTGTTCCTGGTTCTGGATGTAAGGTGTATTCTTTATCACTTGAAAAAATTAGCAGCCCAATTTGTTGTCCTGCTTTTATAATTTGATCATCCGGTTGCAAATCGAAAGTAACCTTGTAAAATTTACCAGGTTTTAAGGGCTTACTTTCACTTATTGATTTGTGGTTTTGCGGGTCTGCCCAACCGCGGGTAATAATATTATCTGTTGTTTTAACACGTCTGCCTTCATTCCAAGGCAAAGATACCAGCCACACCGATAAATTAGCTGCAGGTTTACTACTTGCTAATGTAACTGTGATTTTTGGGACACCAGAAATATGGATGTCCTTAGTCAGTTTTGGTGTAACATAAAGCAGTCTGTGTTCTGTGATATCTGCTTTTGCTAGTGCTGCACCATCAAACGAATAATTATCAATAAGTGTTTCTGTTTTTTGAGAACTTGGTTTAGTAAGTGTTAAACCGCCAGCTTTGGGAGCTCCAGCGGTAAGGTGTAGCGTTACATTTTTAGCATCAGGATTTGGATAATCTTTGTAAGCCGTTGGGTTTTTCATATTGTCGCCTTCACGCACAATAAATGCTTTGTTAGGTTCATTTTCAATACCGTTATCCACACCATGTAAATAATGCGTAAACCACTTATTCATCATAGAAACTGGAGGTGGGCCCCCGTGACCAAATTGATGGTAGTAAATGGCTGTTTCTAGCCCCATGTCTTTAGCCTTCTTGTATATTCTATAACTGTGTTCTGGCATTACATTCCAATCGTTGAATCCGTGCGACATTAACATGGCTGCTTTCATGGGTGCCATATCATTCAAATAATCTCTGCCAGCCCAAAAATCATTATAATCTCCCGTTTTTCTATCCATACCATTTTTCATTTCGGTATCTCTTACTCTTTTATTATTTGCGGCACGTTTGGATTCATCGCCACTATGAATGTAGTCATATAACACATCAATGTCTTCACCAAGATAACCTCCAGGTGAGCGTACTAAACCATTACTTCGGTAATAATGATAGTATGACGTGTTTGGTGCGACAGGAATGATGACTTCCAGACCATCAACACCGGTAGTAGCTGCCGCCAATGGAATTGTACCATTGTATGATGTTCCCGTCATTCCAACTTTTCCAGTACTCCAAAATGCTTTCACTTCTTCATCGCCATAAGGTTCTGTGTAGCCTTTTGCGCGCCCGTTTAGCCAATCTATCACCGCTTTTGGGGCTAAAGATTCGTTATCACCACCCACTGTTGGTGACCCTTGCGATAATCCTGTTCCAGGTGAAGCGGAATGCACAACGATATAACCACGCGGTACCCAAGTTTTAATTTGGGAATTTGAAATAATTGGGCGTTCTCCAAGACGTGTAACTTCTGGGTTTACGCGCTCAGGTCCCATTTCGCCTAACTCATGTTTTACATCCCAAAACACACCGTCTACATCTGGAGCAACACCAGCATAATACGGGCTGGATTCATAAATTACAGGAAGTTTTAATCCTTCGGTTTTGGTTTGGTAAGGGCGTGTAACATCTACATGCATCCTGTCTAATTTACCGTCACCATCCGAATCAAATTCTGTTTCAACAAATAAATCTTGCCTAATCCATTTTTCAGGTGTATTAAAGGCTTCAACTATTTGTGCTTCTCCATCTTTAAAAATAGGTGTTGTCGTTTCTTGTGCCGCAACAGCATAAGCCTGAATGAAAAACAACAGGCTAAAGCAGTATTTTGATACGTTTGTCATAATTAGATTTACTTTTTTCTAGGAAGGTATTTTTTAGGAATCATATATTCTTCAGTTTCTTGTGCCCAAAATATATTCACAATCCACCAACGGTCTTCATCATATACCAGTTGAATACTATTAATGCCTCGCATAAATGGTTTTTCATCATCTTTACTATGATAGCTTTCATAAGTGCTAAATACATGGGCAATATTACCAAAGGCGTTTACTTTTCTACTAATTTCCTTTTCAATAAAGCCATTCATTTTTAACCATTTTTTGGAGTTGTTGATGTACTCCTGAGGTGTTAGATATTTAGCTTTGTATACGTAATCCTGATTCATTCCGGTTGGGATTAATTTGGCCCCAGGATAGAATAAAAACTTAAACTGTTTCCAATTGCGTTCTTCTTCTTTTTCAGCAGAAATCACTTGATAAAGCGTTTTTATGGTTTTATCAAGCGTAAGCACTTTAGAACTATCAATAGCAAATTCTTTGGTTTCAGTTTTTGCTTTTGTTTTAGATTTTTTTTGAGCTTGGATAGAAATAGCAAAACAGCTTAATACAAGTAGACATGCTAATTTTTTCATTCTTAATAAATTTGAAAAGGCAAATTAGTAAAATAGAAACCTTTTTAAGGTTAATACACTCTTAATTTTTTGTGATTTAGTTTTTCGTGGTTTGAAAACCAAAAGTATTTTTACTTGTAGATTTTCTTAATTCTATCAAGATTACGCTTGTTGTCGCGATCCTTAATAGTTTCACGTTTATCATACAGTTTTTTACCTCTGGCCAATGCAATATCAAGTTTAGCCAAACCCTTATCATTAATAAATAAACGTAGCGGTATAATTGTAAGCCCTGTATTTTTAACCTCTTTTTCCAGCTTTTTTAGTTCGCGCTTATTCAGTAGAAGTTTTCTTGTAGCCTTAGGCTTATGGTTGTAATAATTACCAAATGCGTATTCTTCCACCGTCATATTCACCACAAAAAGTTCACCGCGGTCATTAAACTCACAAAAACTTTCGGCTATGGAGGCTTTACTATTTCTAATGGATTTTATTTCGGTACCAGTTAACACAATACCAGCAGTATATTTATCCAATATTTCATATTGAAAACGTGCTTTCTTATTCTGTATGTTAATGGTTTTTTGCATGGGAGCAAAACTACATAAATTCCCGCAAAACAAGGACCTTAATAGTTCAATTTAGAGTTTAAACATGAAAAATAATCATGTTTGAAACCTAAAACGTTAAATAAAAACTAATCAGTTTTTGTATCTCTTGAAATGCTTCTATTTTAGCATAATATCCTTTTTGAGTATGAAGAAATTTTTACTAATCTTTGGTTTCATCCTTTTGGTTTCATCCTGTGCCAGCGTAAAAAAGCATAATGAACAAATTGCGAAATTACACGCCGTTGAAGATTTAAGAGAAGATGTTGATAAGCTGTATCATCAATTACAAAAGCACCATCCCAAACTGTATCAATATACCCCAAAAAGCGCTATGGATTTTAAGTTTGATAGCTTAAAACAATCCATTAAAGTGCCGATGAATTCGCGTGATTTTTATAGAAAACTAGCTCCAGTTTTAACGAATGTAAGGCAGGGACATGTGTCGGTTCGTCCACCAGGAAAGCAATTTAAAAGAAAGGAAAGAAAAGTACTTAAAGAAAAGAAATTTGAGTTTTACGACTTGGATTTTGAATACGTAGACGGTAAACTTTTAGTAGAACGTACCGTAGGAAAAGATTCGTCATTTGTTGGAGCAGAGGTAATAGAAATAGCGGGTGAACCAGCTTCAAAATTAGTGGAAACCTATAAAACCCGTTTCGCATCAGATGGGTTTAATACCACCTTACATGATAGATTTGTGAGCAAAGCGTTTAGAGCGTTTTATGTAAGGGATAAGGGGTTTTTGGATAGTCTGGAAGTTACCTTTAAAACCAAGGATTCTGTATTTTTCAAGATGTTTAAACGGATTCCTAAAAAGGAAAAAAAGAAAATAGATTCTACAGCTATAAAAAATGATAGCATTAAAAAACCAAAACCTAAAAAGCTAACCAGACAACAAAAAGATAGCTTAAAGACAGCAGCAAAAAAACGAAAAAAGTACAATAAAAAACACGGCTACATATCAAGAACCAAGGAATACACTAGGAATTTCAGTTTTATAGGCAAAGACAGTACTGTGGTCTACATGAAAATAAGAGGATTTTCAAACGGCAACTACAAGAAGTTTTACGAGGAAAGTTTTAAAAAAATAGATTCAGCCAACGCAAAACACTTCATCTTAGATTTACGAGATAATGGCGGTGGACGTATATCGGAAATAGAACGTTTGTATTCTTATTTAACCGATAAAGAATTTCAATTTATCACAGAAAGTGAAGTAAATAGCAGGTTGCCCATTTTAAAATCTATAATGAGCAATACGACACCCACAGGGGTTAAAATACTGTCAGGTGTATTGTCTCCTATTCTAATAGTGCAAAATTTGCTTCGAGTTAAAAAGCGCGACGGTACGCTGTATTACAAATTTAAGTATGCCAAACCAGAAGCACCAAATCCGCTTAATTTTAAAGGAAAAGTATATGTGCTCATTAACGGTAATTCATTTTCGGCGTCCTCCATCATTTCCACAAATTTGCATGCTACCAAACGCGCAACCTTCGTTGGTGAGGAAACCGGAGGCGCATACAACGGTACCGTGGCAGGGTTTTATAAGCTATACGAATTGCCAAATTCAAAGTTGGCAACCAGAATTGGCTTGATGCAAATTGAAGCACCCTATAAACAAGAGCCTAATGGTTATGGTATAAAGCCAGATGTTGAAATTCTGCCAACAATCCAAGACATTCAAGAACAAAGAGATCCAGAACTGGATTGGATTTTAAACGATATTCAAAAGAGTAAAAACAGGAGTAATTAGAATTATTTAACTTCTCAAATTCCTAATCCGTTCTAAAAGCGTAGGATGCGAATAATGCATAAATACGTAAGCAGGATGTGGTGTTAAATTACTTAAACTATTTTTTGAGAGCTTTTTAAGTGAAGTGATTAGTGGTTCGCCTTTATAAGTATTCTTCGCATAATCATCTGCTTGATATTCAAATTTTCTGGAAAACACATTCATAATCAACCCTGTAATTTCTGAAATAGGAGCGTAAAGCAATCCAAAAGCAATCAATCCAACATGAAAGCTTGGGTTTTCCACACCCAAAGCCTGTGATAATATAGGTTCTGATATAAAAAGCGACAGAATAAATAAGGTTAATCCTGTAAGTAAAATTGAAGCAAACAGATTAAAAATGATGTGCTTCTTTTTGTAATGTCCGACTTCGTGTGCTAAAACCGCGACAATTTCTTCATCATCTAAATCATTAATCAGCGTATCGTAAAGCGTTACTCGTTTTTCACTTCCAAAACCAGAAAAGTAGGCATTGGCTTTTGTACTGCGTTTAGAACCGTCAATCACAAAAATTTTGTCCAATTTAAACCCGACAGTCTTGGCATACGCCGAAATTTTATCTCGCAAACTACCATCTTCCAAAGGAGATTGTTTGTTAAACAGCGGTACTATAAGTTTGGAATAAAACATATTCATAAATAAGGTGAACACCGCAACCAGTCCCCAAGCATATAACCAAAAGTGTTTTCCTGTAATTTGATAAAACCAAATAATCAAAGCCAAAATACCGCCACCAATAATTGCCGTCATGAGCCAGCCTTTAATTTTATCTAAAACAAAGGTTTTTTTGGTGGTCTTGTTAAAACCAAATTTTTCTTCGATAACAAACGTGCTGTAATAGGAGAAAGGCGTGGTTATAATATCACTGCCAACCATAATGATTCCAAAGAAAATCAAGGCAATCATAATTGGATTGTCGCTGTAGCTTCTGGCAATGTTATCTACAAATTCAAACCCATCAAACCATAAAAATCCAAGAGTCAATAAAAAAGAAAACGTGGAAGTTATCAATCCAAACTTATACTTGGTTGCCTTATAGTTTTGAGATTTTTTATATGCTGCACTATCATATACATCATGTAATTCTTCGGGAAGTGTATCGTTAAAATGTTTGGCGTTTAAGGCATCCAAAATTTTATCAACTATAAAATTGATAATGATTATGCCGATGATGATGTAAAATAAACTCTGTGAGTTCATGAGTTTTAATGTTTAAAAATTTCAAACTCCAACTAACTTTTGGAATTTGTATTTTGTTATTTGATAATTGCGAGTTTTTTAAAGAAAACCTCGCTGTCTTTTTGCCTCAAAAATAAGTATTCCAGCAGCAACCGATACATTCATAGAATCTATTTCACCCTGCATAGGAATAATAATATTTTGACTAGAATTTTCCAACCAAATATCGCTTAAACCAGTGGCTTCGCTTCCCACAACAACGGCAGATGGTTTTTTGAAATCTTGAGTATGATAATTAACTGAAGCCTGTAAAGCGGCACAGTAAATTTGAATGTTTTGGGACTTTAAAAAATCAATAATTTCATCAGTAGTTCCATTAGCAATGTTATTGGTAAATACACAGCCAACACTGGAGCGGATAATGTTCGGATTGTATAAATCGGTTTTTGGGTTAGCAATAATTACTGCATCCACATTGGCGGCATCAGCAGTTCTTAAAATGGCACCAATATTTCCAGGTTTTTCGGGAGCTTCTGCTACCAGAATTAAAGGGCTTTCAGATTGGAATTTTAAATCTGATAAGGTGTTTAGTTTTGATTTTGCTACTGCTAAAACACCTTCGGTGGTATCCCGATAGGCTAGTTTTTGGTACACCTCTTTTGAGATTTCAATAGTGTTGATTTGTTGATTTGTTAAATTGTTTAGCTGATCAATTGAAAACAATTCAGGATAAAATAAGATGGTTTCTAATTCATATTCTCCCTTAATAGCTAAAGAAATTTCGCGCTTACCTTCAATTAAAAATGAGCCAGTTTTTTTGCGCTCGCGGGATTTATCACGAAGCTGCACTAGTTGCTTAACCGTAGGATTTTGAATACTGTGTATCGTTTTCATAAATAGTAAGGCAAATGTAGCGGATTTGTTGTAATTATATTCCCTTAACTTCGTCAAACCAGATGTATTTAAAATTATCATATATGAAAACCTTATTTCCATTGTTATTGTTCGTTATTGTAATGTCATGTAAAAATGATAAAAAAGACACCTCAAATTACGCTGATGAAAAGCTAGATGTTACTACAAGCATATATCCCGAAAACATCATAAAAGTTTTTGATGCGCATGGTGGTGTTGACACATGGAACGATATGCAATTTCTAGAGTTTACCATGCAAAAACCAAATGGAGATGAGGTGACCAAAACCGACTTAAAAAACAGAAAATCACTCATAGAAATGCCAAAACACACTATCGGTTTTGATGGCGAAAACGTTTGGTTAAAAAACAAAGACACCACCCAGTACAAACAGAACCCTAAGTTTTACTATAATTTGATGTTCTATTTTTATGCGATGCCTTTTGTTTTAGCGGACGACGGCATTATATATCAAGATGCACCATCTTTAGAATTTGAAGGAGAAACATACCCAGGAATAAAGATTTCATACGAAGCGGGAGTGGGAGAGTCACCTGAAGATGAATATATCATATATTATAACCCTGAAACTCACAAGATGGAATGGTTAGGTTATACGGTGACATTCTTCTCAAAAGAAAAAAGTAAAGAATTTCATTTTATTAAATACAGCAATTGGCAAACTGTTAACGGACTGGTATTACCAGAAACGCTTACATGGTATAAATACGAGAATAATTTGCCAACCGAAAAGCGCAACGATTTAAAATTCACAAATATTAAGCTAACCAAAGAAAAACCTAATCCTCAAATTTTTGAGGTTTCAGAAGGCGCTAAAATTATAGAATAGTCACCTGTAGTAAAATTTTTAAAGAAATTATCTATGGCTTACGCTCTTTAAGAGTAACTAAATTAAAGCGGTTCGTTCTCCAAGTAATTCACCAAAAGCGCCACAACATAGCTATAGCTTTCCATACCTTTACTTTGATTATTTGCCTTTAAAAAATTACCATAAAACAGTTTAAAAAAAGGCTCAAAAGGGTTTTCATGAGCCTGCCAAAACTTTCTGGATTCCTCGTAGTTTTTTAAAATACCTTTGTTTACATCAGCGAGTAAATCTTCAAAAAGACATGCGTCCCGGTTGTAAATTTCATTAAGGCAAAACCGAAGCCCAAAGGTATATCCACAATACTTAATATAGATATCGTCATTATTTGATGCTGCCATAAAGCCGATAAAATTCGCTTCATTTTCGGCGGCATATCCCAATTGATGCGCAATTTCATGAGACGTTGTAGTGGGAAATTTATACATGGGAATCCGCCCATTTACATGCGATTCATTAGTCAACGGATTTAAGTACCCGCTAAAACCCATATAAGTTAATGGATAACTAAATAAAGACTGTTTTGTGCTTTCAGGATGATACTCCAAATTGGGAAACACTGTTTTTAAATTGTCATAACCCTTTGGAATTAAATTAAATACCTCATTTTTATCGTAAGGTACATCAACTTTTAAAGTATCATTTTCCATGAGGTTTAAATGCAAATCATTCGAAACAGAAATCAACTTTTCAATCACATGCACAAGCTGTTCGGTGGTATAATCCGCATTCAAATTTAAGTTATCGTGCAGTGGTAAACGATAATAATTCATCCCCCAAAACAAGTGGAACGCAAAATAAATTAACGACACCGCAGCAAAAACATCCACCAGCCAATGTTTAAAGTCCTTTAAAATCCGTGTTCTGTTTTTTAAAAACCACCAAATCATGTAAAGTCCGCCCAATCCATAAACCAAATCACCAAATGAAAATGGCAGCCAACCCAAAACAAACCGAAATAGTTTTGACAATGTTTGGTACAACCCTTCGCTATAGTACTGCTCAATAAGTTCTGGGTACTTCGAGAGCCATTTTACCAGCAATATCTGCGGGATTAAGCTTAAAGCAAGAAGCGTTTTTTTCTTTTTCAGCATATCTCAAAAATACTAAAAATTTGTACCGCAGCGTTCGTGCTGCTTCCCAAAAGTTTCTTCCTGCTTTCCACTATATCTTTTTCTCGTGCCTTAAAAAAGGATGCCGTTTCAATCAGGAGTAGCTGCTAATGTCGTAGCATTTTTGCTATCTTTGGTATTCGTTAAAAACAACCGCATGAGCAACGATATAAGACAACTTGAGCCCAAAGTACTTTGGAATAAATTCGCTGATTTAAATGCCGTACCACGACCTTCAAAAAAAGAAGAGCGCGTCATCGCATTTATGAAAGATTTTGGCAAAAACCTTGGTTTGGAAACCATTGTGGACGAAGTAGGTAATGTTATCATAAGGAAACCTGCTACCCCTGGAATGGAAGATAAAACTACGGTAGTAATGCAGTCGCATTTAGATATGGTGCATCAAAAAAATAACGATACCGAGTTCGATTTTGATAAACAGGGCATCGAGATGTTTATAGAAGACGATTGGGTAAAAGCCAAAGGCACAACATTGGGTGCGGATAACGGTCTGGGAGTTGCCACGATTATGGCAATTTTAGAAAGTACAGATATTCCACATCCAGAAATTGAGGCATTATTTACCATTGATGAGGAAACGGGAATGACAGGTGCTATGGGCTTAAAAGGCGGATTGCTAAAAGGTGGTATTCTATTGAATTTAGATACCGAAGAAGATGACGAAATAGGAGTGGGGTGTGCTGGAGGTGTGGATATTACAGCAACCAGAACCTATGACGAAGAAGAGACGCCAGAATTCAAAGTTGGATTTGAAATCAACGTAAAAGGTTTACAGGGTGGACATTCAGGCATGCAAATTCATGAAGGCTTGGGGAATGCCAATAAAATTATGAACCGTGTATTATTTGATGGTTTTGAGAAGTTTGGTCTGCGCATTTCTGAAATTGATGGCGGTAGTTTACGTAATGCAATTCCTCGGGAAAGTAAAGCTGTAGTTGCTATTGATGTAATACATGAAGATGCTTTTATCTCCAAAATAAGTGAACTTTCAGCAAGCATTAAAAAAGAATATAACACCATGGAGCCCGATTTGGTAATAGAAGCTACCAAATGCAACACGCCAAAAAACATCATAGATTTAGGAGTGCAAGAAGGTTTTACCAGGGCTATGTACGCCGCTTTAAATGGTGTATATCGCATGAGTGCCGATATCCCAGATTTGGTGGAAACCTCAAACAATATTGCGCGGGTAATTGTAAAAGACGGACACATAAAAGTGGGATGCTTAACGCGTTCCTCAGTTGAAAGTTCAAAACTGGATTTGGCAAATAGCTTAAGAGCAACTTTTGAACTAACAGGTTGTGAAGTAGAGTTCTCTGGGGCGTATCCAGGATGGACACCCAACATGGATTCGGCTATTTTAAAAGTAATGACCAAGCTTTATGAAGAACTTAATGGGGAAAAACCTCATGTTGCGGCGTGTCATGCTGGCTTAGAATGTGGCATCTTGGGGCAAAACTATCCTGATATGGATATGATAAGTTTTGGACCAAACATCAAAGGCGCACACTCTCCAGATGAACGTGCGCAAATTTCGTCTGTTCAAAAATATTGGAAGTTTGTTTTGGAGATTTTAAAGGCGATACCTGAGAA
Organism: Hyunsoonleella flava; assembly: GCF_004310325.1. Taxonomy (GTDB): domain Bacteria; phylum Bacteroidota; class Bacteroidia; order Flavobacteriales; family Flavobacteriaceae; genus Jejuia; species Jejuia flava. The sequence continues at coordinate 13,833 of NZ_SIRT01000016.1, read as the reverse complement.
TTAGAAGGGTTTCGTTAACGGTATTGTATATGAAAAGTAGCGGGTTTTTACGCACTAACCTTTCAGTTAAACACAGACCTTTTTTATGTTTACTTTGTTTCGTTTTAGAGATTAAACCGCTATTATTTTTATCTATTGTTGGCGACAGTTTTTAATCAAATAATTTACTTATTGAAATTAGCTTAGGTCCATCTAATTCTATAGTTTTAGAGTTCTCTCTAGTAAAACTTGATTTACCTATAAATGAAAGTTCCTTTTGTTTTGGAATTCTTATTCTAATTATAGTCATTCCTTTATAATCAATAATATCAAGTTGACTTAAAACTTGACTTTTTAATGGTTCAGTTAAATCTGATTTTGATATTTTTCCCATTAATTTATTTATATAATCATCTAGGTTTCCTTTCAATAATTTCAGCTCTCTGTCAATTCCGACAATGTACCTTTGATTAACAGTTTTAAATTCGATTTTATCTAATGCTTTCACTCTCTCTGCGTCAGCCTCTTTGTCAGCAACACCAATAAATAAAAAGCCATCTTCATCTGGTCCAACATTTGCAATACCACATATCGTTTCAATTATCTCATCATATAATTTTTCGTTTAGTTTTCTTTTGTCTGATAAATCAAAGAAACCTTGTTTACATTCATATCTGTTTGATTCAATTTTTGCACGTCTAATTGAGTTTTCAAAATCTAACGCAAGACCTGAACCGTGCCTCAAGACAGGTGGGTCTTTTTTAACGAAATGTTTTTGAATTAAACCAGTTGTAAGATTTATATTTTGTTCTCTGTCTGATGTAACAGAATAATTAGCAGTTGATGTCATTTTCTTCTGTAAATCTTTTAATGCTAAAACAATTTGTGCATTGTCAGCAGGTGATTTTTCTTCTTTAACAATAAGATGAAAAAATGCCATAAAAATCGAGAAAAAAGATTCTTTAACCGGGTTTCGTGATTTAGGGTTAACGATATTTATAATAGTTGTTCCTTGCTCTTCAAAAACATCTTCAATAATTGAAAATGTTACTTTAATTTCGTGCATTAACCTATCAACTCCGTACTTTGTCAATAATGTGTTGAATTCTAAATTGACATCTGATTTACTTGTGTAGATTTTATTAAATAAATCTCTACTTTTTGCAAGAGGTTCATCTTTAACAATGGTAGCAATTAAATCTAAAATCATTTCTTCATCCTCACTATCTCTTAATTGTTTTTTCCATATCACTCCGTTTTTGCACCAAAAAATTTCTTCTGCTATAAGCCCATAACCAATTTTTTCGCGAGTGGAATCAATGCTTATCTCTGGCATTTCTGCTAGATTTAAAATATCTTTTGAGGAATCTCCTCTAATTTCAGAAGATACTTTTCTTACAGTATCTGCTAATACATCAAGCATACCAGCTTGTCTTTTTTCTTGGGGACTTAGTTGTTTACCACCTGAATTAATTCTACCAAAAATATCTGTAATTTCCGCTTCATTATCAGTGGGATATATTGTAATAGCTAGTTGGTAATCTAAAAAATTAGCACAAATTTTTGGGTCGAGTAATTCATTTTCGTCTGTTATGGCAGTAAATAAGCCTTCTTCAGAAGATTGTTTTGCCCTTGAAGATTGTTTTACGTCAAAATATTTTCCGTTTATTGGGAATCGATTTTCTATAAATGAAATTATTGCGTTTAATCTTTGCAATCCATCTATAATTTCTAATTTTCCGTCATCTGTTTGTGCCAATAAAATTAGTGGAATAGGTAGGTCGTTTACAATACTGTCAATAAGATATTCTTTTTCATCAACTGTCCAAACAAGTTTTCTTTGATATTTTCTGTTTACTAAAAATTTACCTTCCGAATAATTTCGATAGGCTTCTTGTAAACTCATTCCTCTAGGTGTGATACTCATTTTCTTATTGTTTTTTTCAAATTGTTGCCAACGTGTTTACGGATATGTGTCGTTGACAATACTTCGACAAGCTCAGTACGGGGTACTTATATCCGCCGTTAACGAAGATAGCTGAAATTTTCTACAAAATCAAGTGCGCTAATTCTTATTATCATACACCACTTCACCATCAAAAACAGTCATCACAACCTCAGTCTTTAAAATAGCGCTTTCATCAACGCTCATCAAATCTTGGCTAAAAATGGTGAAATCTGCCAGTTTACCAACAGTAATTGAACCTTTGATGTGTTCTTCAAAAGCACCATAAGCTGCATCTAGCGTATACGATTTTAGGGCTTGCTCGCGAGTCATTTTTTGTTCTGGTTCATAGCCATCTTCTGGTGTGCCTTTTAGCGTTTTTCGGCTTACACTGGCATAAAAACTTGCAATTGGGTTTATAGGTTCTACTGGTACATCAGTACCGTTAACAATAGGTACACCACTTTTTAATAAAGCTTGCCACATGTAAGCCCCTTCCTTTATACGTTTTTCACCAAGTCTATCAATAGCCCATGGTCTATCAGAAGACATATGAATCGCTTGCATCGCAGGAATAACCTTTAATTTGGCAAAACGCGGTATATCATCTGGATGCAAGTGTTGTGCATGCTCAATACGAAACCTATGGTTATCTGCTTTATTTGGAAGTTCTTTAATCGCCAATTCGTATCGGTCTAAAATTTCACGATTTGCACGATCGCCAATAGCGTGCGAACAGACTTGAAAACCATGTTTCAATCCATTTAGCGCTGTTTCTTTTACAAATGCCATGGGTAGTGTTTCATGACCATAATGGTCTGGTCTGTCGCTGTATGGTTTTAGCAACCATGCACCACGAGAACCAAGAGCACCATCACAATTCAATTTTACCGAACGAATGGTGAAAAGATGAGATGTATCAACCATAATACCTTTGGAAAACCATTCATTTAGTAGCGTCTTATCCCAACCCGTAAGCATCGCGTAAATTCTAGTTTTCATCTTGCCTTCGCGTTTCATTTTTTGGTATAATGCTATGGTTTCTCTAGGAATACCCGCATCATGAAAACTTGTGATGCCGTTTTTATGACAGGCTTTTACAGCTAACTCAAACGCTTTTACATCGGTATTTATATTTTTCTCTGGAATATGTTTTGTTATCAACGTTTGTGCACGTTCATTGAAAATGCCCGTTGGTTTATCATTCTTGTCCACAATAACTTCTCCACCGTCTACATGAAATGTTTTAATACCTTCTTTAGCGAATGCTTGTAAGCCTGCTATCTCCATAGCTTTGGCATTTGCAAAACCAGCATGACCACTGGCATGCGATAAATACACAGGATTATCTGGGGATACTTCACTTAACCTATGGTGGGTTTGAAATCCTTTGACCATATTTTGTGGTAAGGAATCCCATTTACTTTGGTGCCAACCTCTACCTACAATCCATTCTCCAGGTTCTAAAGTGGATACACGGTCTGCTACAGCATCAATAACATCCTGATAACTCGTGGTATTTAGTAAATCTAAGTTTAGCTCATTATAACCTAAACCCATAAAGTGGCCATGACCTTCTATAAAACCAGGTGTCATGGTATTACCCTCCAAATCTATAAGTTGCGTGTTTTCATTTTTATACAACTCAGCTTCTTCAAGATTACCAACAAAGATGATTTTGTTGTCTTTTATAGCAACAGCCTCAGCGGTGGTTTGGGTTGAATCTACTGTATAAATAGTACCGCCATGAATGAGCATATTTGCATATTCTTTTTTAGTGTTTTTAGAACATGATAGTATGGCTAGTGAAAGAAAAACAAAGTATAGCGATTGAATGTACCTTTTGTGCATAGTGAATGTTTTAAAGAATTAAGGTACAACAATTATAAAAATTGATGAAGTTTTTTAAGGGACCGGATCGTAACCCGAACCACCCCAAGGATGACAACTAAAAATACGTTTTAAAGCAAGCCATCCGCCTTTTAATACACCGTGTTTTTTTAACGCTTCTTTTGAATAATGAGAACAGGTAGGTTGATAGCGACACGTAGCAGGAGTTAAAGGCGATATCAATGTTTGATAAACTTTTATCAAAAATAAAAAAGGCGCTATGAGAATTTTTTTTAGCATTTCGCTGTCTTTCCTGCTTAGGCAAGAATCCTGTTAATTTTAGAACTGATAAAAAACGGATGCCGCATCAAGTACGGAATGATATAATAGCGAAACACTTAGGTCTAATTTACCGAAAATGTTGTGCCGTCTTTTCCGTCTTTTAAAACAATACCAACTTCGGCTAATTCGTCACGAATTTTATCCGAAAGGGCAAAATCTTTATTGGCTCTGGCTTCTTGTCTTAGTTTAATCAAAACGTCAACAGCTCCTGCCAATCTATCACTTCCAGAACTAGCTTTTGCGGTACTCTCCAAACCTAATACATCATACACAAAGGCATACATCGTAGTTTTTAATACTTCTAAATCTTCTGAAGAAATACTAGCAGCTCCTTCTTTTATTTGATTGATATATTTTACAGCCTCAAATAAATGCGCAATAAGAATAGGCGAATTAAAATCGTCATTCATCGCATCGTAACATTTCTGTTTCCATGAGGTAACATTGATAGTAGAGCTATCAGAGGATTGAATTTTGTTCAATAACTCCATACCATCCATTAATCTGTAAAATCCTTTTTCACTAGCCAGAAGACCATCATCAGTTAAGTCTAACACACTTCTGTAAGAGGATTGTGCCATAAAAAACCGAATAACACTAGGCGCATAGGCTTTACTCATTTTATCATTATTCCCAGATAGTAATTCATTGGGATTAATAATATTCCCAGTACTTTTAGACATACGCTGTCCGTTCATTTCCAGCATATTAGCGTGCATCCAATAATTTACAGGAGAAACCCCTTTTGCAGCTTCGTTTTGTGCAATTTCACATTCATGATGTGGGAACTTTAAGTCCATACCACCACCATGTATATCAAACTGTTCTCCCAAATACTTGGTGCTCATGGCGGTACATTCTAAATGCCAACCTGGGAAACCATCACTCCATGGGGAGGGCCAACGCATAATATGTTGCGGTTCAGCTTTCTTCCAAAGGGCAAAATCTTGTGGATTCTTTTTATCGCTTTGTCCGTCCAATGCGCGGGTATTGTGAATTAAGTCTTCTAGCTTTCGCTTACTTAATTTTCCGTATTCGTTGGATTCGTTGAACTTATGTACATCAAAATACACCGAACCGTTTACCTCATAAGCAAAACCATTATCCATAATCTTACTTATCAACTCAATTTGCTCAATAATATGTCCGGTGGCAGTAGGTTCAATACTAGGAGGAAGGAAGTTTAAAGTATTAAGGATATTATGGAAATCTACAGTATAACGCTGCACGACTTCCATAGGCTCAATTTGCTCCAAACGTGCCTTTTTTGCTACTTTATCCTCACCAGCATCTTCATCATTCTCCAAGTGACCAGCATCTGTAATGTTTCTAACATAGCGGACTTTATATCCTAAATGTTTCAGGTATCGAAACACCATGTCGAAAGACATAAACGTCCTTACGTTCCCTAAATGTACGTTGCTGTATACGGTTGGCCCACAAACATACATGCCCACATGACCTTCGTTTATGGGTTTAAAAACTTCTTTTTGTCCAGTAAGGGAATTGTATATTTTTATGGGGTTAGTTTGGTATAACTGCATTATTGCCTTCAATTAAATCAGTTGGGTGCTAGTTCTATTTTAAAGCTTTTCAGACTAAATAACTAACATTTTAAAATTCAGTGTCCAGTTTGATGTAATCTAAAAACTCACGACGCGTCGCTCTATCTTTAAACTTTCCTCCAAATTCCGAGGTTACGGTACTGCTTTCAATATCACGAATTCCTCTAGAATTTACGCAAAGGTGCTTTGCATCTATAACACAAGCTACATCTTTAGTATTTAAAACCTTTTGAAGTTCTTTTACAATTTGAATGGTTAAACGCTCCTGTACTTGCGGACGTTTAGCAAAATAATCTACAATACGGTTCATTTTAGATAGGCCTACAACCGTACCGTTAGAAATATAAGCTACATGTGCTCTTCCAACGATAGGGAGTAAGTGATGCTCGCAGGTAGAATATACCGTGATATTCTTCTCAACCAGCATTTCACCATATTTGTACTTGTTTTCAAAAGTTGATGCACTAGGCTTTTTCTTAGGGTCTAAACCACCAAAAATCTCATTAACAAACATTTTAGCCACACGGTTTGGTGTGCCATTCAAGCTATCATCTGTTAAATCCAAACCAAGCGTTTCCATGATGTGGCGCACATCATCTTTGATAATGTCTATTTTCTCCTCGTTTGTTAGTTCAAAGGCATCATTACGCAAAGGCGTATCCTCCGAAGAACCAACGTGTTCATCACCCAAAGCATCAAACTCTTCTAAATTGTCAAATTTCATGATATATAACTGAAAATTTAATTTGCAAAGATAAGCATTTCTCCATTTTAGCTTACAAAAGCCATGTTAATAATAAGCGATTAGAAATTATCCGTGTTTTCTCTCCTGTTTTTTGGGCGTTACCCACAAAGGGTTGGGCCTGCCTGCCGTCAGGCTTTCACTAGTCGCTCCTTCTTAGGTCGGTAGCTCCAACATGAAGCCTGTACTGAGCGCAGTCGAAGTATTCAATCCCTAACGCAATCCAATCCGTCTGCTTAAGCTTCTATGTTTTTATTTGTCCTATTTTATTCGCAATAATTACAAAAAAAAGCTTGACCTTTTTAAGAGACCAAGCTATAAGTTATTTTGTAACTACAATTGCTTTTAAATATTGAATCCTAAAGTCAACGTAATATTAGAATTTTGCCTGTCTATCGTTGCAGTGTCTATTAAACCGATATTGTATAAAGATGTTTCATCTGTACGTTTCCATTGGTCATAAGTAAGATCCAATTTAGTGTTTCCGAAGTTATATCCAAAACCAAGGGAAAAACCAGTTAAGTCACCAACTGTTACACCATTAACATAAGGACTTTCCTCAAACCTGTAACCACCTCTAAAGCTAAATTGCTTGTGCTTGTATTCACCACCAAGCCTATAAGTGGCAGCGGTAGTTAAAATATCACTTACATCAGCATTTAAGCCGGTAAAATCATTGTCAGGTCTAAATTTTGTAGCACCATAATTTTTAGAAGAATAATCAAAGCTAATTAAACCTTGTTTACCAAATACATAAGCAGCACTACCAGTAATTTTCGAAGGTGTTTGTAGTCTGTAAGATGGATAGATATTAGTTGTCTGAGGATTAATTGAGGGTAAGTCTGTGCTTGCGAGTTCGCTGGTGTCTAAAAATTGAGACGTTTCTTCTTCAATGGTATACCATGTTGGGGAATCATAAGTTAAACCTATTCTAAATTCGTTGCTTAACTTCAAGATTCCTCCTAACTGGAATGAAAAACCAGAGCCTCTTGTAGATAAGTTGTTTTCAAACTCAACACTGGTTATTGTAGAACCTGTATTATTATTGTTTTCAAACAATAGGGTCGAACGGTCGTAATCTATGAAATGCGAGTTGAAATTTGCCCCTAAAAATAAATCATCCCCATACTGTGCACCAATATTTACAGCAATTTTTCCATTATATCCTGTTGATGTATATGTATAATCGTGATTAAAATTGCCTTCGGCGACGTTTAGCAGATAATTTGTGTTATCATCAGCATCTGGATTTTCAGGGTCTAATATAAAAGATTGATATCCAAGAAATGCTTGTTGGGCTTGAAAACCCTCTAGATCACCTAAGAATTGATATCCTAATTCATAATACAGACCTGGGTTTTGGTCAAAGTATAACTCAGGATCGTTTAGAGCTGTTTGGTCTCTAATATCAAAATAATCGACTAACTCTTGTCCAGTAGGAGTAAACACAGAACGTTGGGTTCCTTCCGTAAAATCAAAGAAATAACTTCCTATAGTATTATTAAAGTTATTGCTGTTGGTGTTAGTTCCTACTGCAAACCAACTATCATCAAAATTATTTGTTCTATCATAAGCTACACCAACGGTAAACTTCTTCCAAGGTGAGTTGCTTGTACTTCTAAAAACAAAAGAAGCTCCTGCTTGTGCCAGATCAAAATTAGAATCGTTTACGCTTCCTGTGCCATTAAAGTATTGCGTGTCATTATTCATTTCTGAATTACCTAAAGAAAATGAAGCATGACTCTGGCTAAACACCGCTGAACCAGCTGGATTTATATTAACGGCACTCATGTCGCCACCTAGGGCACCAAACGCACCACTTAAGGCTCTAAAACGCGCCGTTCCTTGAATGTTGTCTTGAGAATATCTTAAAGCATCGCTGATATCCTGTGCATAAATTGTGGATGCCGATAAAAGCGCTATGCAAAATAATTGGAGCTTTTTCATAAGTTCATTATTTTATTCATTAATTGGGCAAAGGTAACCTTAGCCTGTTTAAAATAATCACTGCTTTATGGGCAATTGGATTATTTTAAACATTCATAAGGCATACTAATTATTGTTTTGTTGAAATATTAACGTCTTCTTCCACCTCCTGAAGACCCTCTTGAACCTCCAGAGCTTCTAGAACCTCCTGATGATCTAGAGACAGATCCAGAGCTTCTTGATGACGATGATCTTGAATAAGATCCGCTACTTCTGCTACTTGATGAACTTCTGCTGTAGTTTGAACTTCGACTAGAGCCACTTCTTGAGTATGTAGATGACGAATTTCTTCTGATAGGCGTTGAGTATCTACTTCTGGAAGTAGAAGACCTGTTAGGAGAATATGACGGCTGCCTAGAGCTACTTCTTCTCACAGTAGAATTTCTATTAATTGTCGTAGGTGAACTAGAGCGTCTTACTCTATTGGATGTACCATTGTTTATCCTATTGGACGTGCCATTATTTATTCTAGAAGTAGTATTACGTCTAGTTGTACTATACCTTGATCCTGTGTTATTGTTTGCTACACTGGTTCTTCTAGATGTACTATTATACCTTCTATTGGCCGTTGAAGTTCTAGCTGTGGTAGAAGATGAACGTCTTGTACTAGCTATACTGCTTCGTCGCAATGTATTGCTTGCTGTTGTGTTTCTGCCAAATAATGCGGCACTACCTCGCCTTGTATTACTAAAGGCTAATCTGTTACCAAATCTATTTCCTGCATAAAAGCCATTACCATAGAATCCCGGAGGGCACCAAGCATTCCAGCCTCCCCAGCCCCAGTTGTTCCAGCCCCAGCCGAAGCCTCCGCCCCAGCCCCAGCCAGCACCCCAGCGGTTCCATCTATTCCAGCCCCAATTGTTCCAACCCCAGTTATTCCAGCCCCAACCGAAGCCTCCGCCCCAGCCCCATCCAGCGTTAAACCATGGGTCCCATCCCCAACCCCAGTTGTTCCAACCGTTGTCGATGTAGTTTATGGTAACATTGTCATTCGTCTGCCCCCATCCAGCAAATCCTTGATAATCATTGTATATGGTATCATTTACCGCAAGGTTTTCCTCACCACTGCTGTAGCTATCTATATCTGTGAAGATTGCCCCGTTATCCGTGGCTATTTCATATTCTTGCGCTTTATTTCTAAAGTAATTTTCGTAGTAGTCATTACCTTCTGCATTTCTGCTTGCATCAACAACTCTTTCTTGATTTTGCGTATTGTCGGTAGTTCCGCCGTAAATCCCATCATTGTCAACACCTACATACTGATAGGAACCGCAAGATACTAATCCGAAAAACAATCCAAGGATTGCCGCGAATTGCATTTTCGATTTTAAATAGTTATTAATTTGCATATCTCTTATAATTTAATTGTTGAACATAGCAAAAATAGTTAGTTTTGCGCAACTATTTTTTTATTTAACATAGACACAATATCTGTGCCAAAAAAGCGATATGGGAAAAAAATTGACGAGTAGGGCGGAAGATTATTCTAAATGGTATAACGAATTGGTTGTTAGGGCTAATTTAGCGGAGAATTCTGCAGTAAGAGGTTGTATGGTCATCAAACCCTATGGCTATGCTATTTGGGAAAAAATGCAAGCAGAATTAGATAGAATGTTTAAGGAAACGGGCCATCAAAATGCATATTTTCCGCTTTTTGTTCCCAAAAGCCTGTTTGAAGCTGAAGAAAAAAATGCCGAAGGTTTTGCTAAGGAGTGTGCTGTGGTTACACATTATAGACTACAATCTGACCCTGATAAAGAAGGAAAACTAAGAGTAGATCCACAAGCAAAACTAGAGGAAGAGTTAGTGGTTCGCCCAACAAGTGAGGCTATTATTTGGAACACATACAGAAATTGGATCCAATCCTACAGGGATTTACCTTTGTTAATAAACCAATGGGCTAATGTGGTGCGATGGGAAATGCGCACGCGTTTGTTTTTACGTACAGCAGAATTTTTATGGCAAGAAGGGCATACGGCACATGCAACTAAGGCAGAAGCGATTGCCGAAACAAAATTGATGAATGGCGTATATGCAAAGTTTGTTGAGAATTTTATGGCTATTCCAGTTATTCAAGGCGTAAAAACTGAAAGTGAACGTTTTGCAGGAGCAGAGGACACTTATTGTATCGAAGCCTTGATGCAGGATGGAAAAGCGTTACAAGCGGGAACATCACATTTTTTAGGTCAGAATTTTGCAAAGGCCTTTGATGTTAAATTTGCTAATAAGGAAGGAAAACAAGATTATGTTTGGGCCACGTCATGGGGCGTTTCAACACGTTTGATGGGAGCACTTATTATGACGCATAGTGATGATAACGGATTGGTTTTACCACCAAACTTAGCACCTTATCAGGTAGTAATTGTACCCATTTACAAGAATGAGGAACAGTTTGATGCTATAGCTAAAGTTGCTGAAGACATCATGAAAGATTTAAGAGATAGAGGGATTTCCGTTAAGTTTGATAAGCGGGACACACTTCGTCCAGGAGCAAAATTTGCACAACATGAATTGCAAGGTGTGCCTTTGCGTATCGCTATTGGACCGAAAGATTTGGAAGATGAAACGGTTGAAGTGGCAAGGAGAGATACTTTAACAAAACAGTCGGTAATTTTAGATAGAATAACTGTTGTAATAGAGGATTTATTAGAAGAGATTCAAGAAAACCTTTTTGATAAAGCTCTAAAGTTTAGAGATTCTCATACCACAGCGGTAGATACATTTGAAGAGTTTAAAGAAGTGCTTGAAACCAAAGGAGGATTTGTTTCGGCGCATTGGGATGGAACCAATGAAACCGAAGACAAAATAAAAGAGTTAACAAAGGCCACAATTCGTTGCATTCCATTAGATTTTAAGGAGGAAGAAGGGAAATGTGTTTTCACGGGGAAACCTTCAAATAAGCGTGTTTTGTTTGCTAAAGCTTATTAGATCAATTTTTTTTTAAAAAAGTTTCATCTACTGTTGCATCATTTAAAAATAGTTGTATTTTTGCATCCGCAATGGAAACATTGTTGTTCATCTAAAAACTGAATAATAAAAATGGCCCGTTCGTCTATCGGCTAGGACGCCAGGTTTTCATCCTGGTAAGAGGGGTTCGATTCCCCTACGGGCTACAATTAAATAAGAAAAAATAAATGGCAAATCATAAGTCAGCTTTAAAAAGAATTAGAAGTAACGAGGCTAAGCGTGTGTTAAATAGATACCAACACAAAACAACGCGTAGTGCAATCAAAAAGTTACGTGAATTAACTGATAAAAAAGAAGCAGAAGCGATGTTTCCTTCGGTTGTTTCAATGTTAGATAAATTAGCTAAGAAAAATATTATTCATGCTAATAAAGCGGCTAATATAAAATCTGGTTTAGCAAAACATATAGCTGCACTATAAAAGGTAGCAGAATAGTTATATAATATTGAAACCACTCTTTTTAGAGTGGTTTTTTTGTTTAAAAATGCAAGGAATTCACATCTGTGCGCGAATTCTTTCCACTGGATTTTTTTGAATAGAATTTATTTTAGAATCTTAAAAACTAAATACTGACTGGTTCATTAACCCCCATATTTTAGAGTTAATGATTTACTTTGGTAATGGACTTACAATTTTTACATCTTGAAACTTAATTGCACCACGAACAATTCCAGCAATAACGGACTGCATCGCTTCTATAATTTGCATTTTTAATTCGCTTTTATGGTAAATAATACTTACTTCTCTTGCAGGACTTGGCTCTTCAAAATAATGTAGGTTTTCTTTGGCCTTATCGTTTACGTCCAAAGTATGTAAATATGGGAGAAGCGTCATACCTAAGCCTTCGTTTGATAGTTTAATTAATGTCTCAATACTACCACTTTCCAATTGAAATTTATCTTCTTCATGGTTTTTAAAAGCTTTACATAAATTGATAACGCCATCCCTGAAACAGTGTCCGTCTTCTAAAAGCAAAATATCTTCAATCACTAATTCATCGGCTTTAATTTTATCTTGAGTATGTAATTTATGTCCCTTTGGTATATAGGCAACAAAAGGTTCAAAGAACAATACACGTTCTTTTATATTTTCATTTTCAAGTGGTGTTGCAGCAATAGCAGCATCTAAATGCCCCTCGTTAATACGATGAATAATTTCTTCTGTAGTCAGCTCTTCAATTTTAAGCTTAATTTTAGGGTACTTTTTTATAAATGTTTTTAAAAACATAGGTAATAATGTTGGCATTATCGTTGGTATAATGCCTAACTTAAACTCTCCGCCAATGTATCCTTTTTGTTGGTCTACAATATCTTTAATTCGGTAGGACTCGTTTACTATATTTTTAGCTTGGGTAACTATTTTTCTACCAACATCAGTTAATTCTATAGGCTTTTTGCTTCGATCGAAAATCAAAATATCAAGTTCATCTTCTAATTTCTGAATCTGCATACTCAATGTAGGTTGCGTAACAAAACATTTTTCTGCAGCTTTTGTGAAATTTTGATGTTCAGCAACAGCCAGAACATAGTATAATTGGGTGATAGTCATTTGAATAAGTTTAGGCTATAAAAATATAAAAACTATCAATTATATTTATGGAAATAGTGAATTATTATAAAGTATTTTTGTTGTACTAAAGTACATTGATGTATTACTACAAAAAGTAGTTTAGTTTGTTTAAGTTTAGTTTAGTTAAAAGAAAAAAGACGACTGTAAGGTCGTCTTTTTGCATTCTAAAGTGTTATGAATTAGAATCTAATATTCATTTCTAAATCCTCCGTGGCTAAATCAAACTTGGCAGTTGCAAATTGTGGAGGGCCATAGCTCATTGGGTTGTTAGACATTCCATAAGATTCTTTTGGCATACCGTTATCTTCAAAATCCATTGTGTTATTATCGTTTTCATCATGCAATGCCATAACAGCATAGGTACCTGGAGATATATTTTCAAAAGTTGCTGTAATCTTTCCATCAACAATTTCGCTTTTTACACTTTTTATACCAGGACCTTTCATAAACGTATCTTTGGTGTGTAGAGATAGTAAAACATGACCATTATTATTAGTAATGTTGTTGATTGTAACGGTTACTGTTTGTCCAGTAGTGTCTTCTTGTGCGTTGCTAAAGTTGATACTTAAAAATAATGCGATAAATAATGTTGTTAGTGTTCTCATGATGTATAGTGTTTTAGATGTTATGTTTTATTGAACACTTCAAAGATGCAACACAACCAAAAGTTTTTATAATGTAATAGACTGAATTGTAAATTATGGATGATGAATTGTATTTTTTGGGCGTTACCCTGGCGGGTCGGGCTTTTCGTTAGTAGTTTTGGCTCGATGCACGCCTCGCCAAAAGCTGCCACTACAATCCCTAACCTTTAGATTAGCAAATACTATTAATTGTTATTACATTTAAAAAGGACAGAGTGAACTTATATCCCTAACTAGCTAAAAAGAGCTATCGTGCGTATTAGTC
>NZ_SIRT01000015.1 GCF_004310325.1 Hyunsoonleella flava | reverse complement strand
TTTAGATTATAAAACACCAAATATGGTATACCTGCCTGCCGGCAAGGCAGGTTTAAAAACAGCGTAAATCAATTTTTAACCTGTAGCCATATTTCAGGACTAGACATTTGAGAAAACCGAAATGTTAGACAAATACGATAAACAAATAATGTTTGAATATCTATGGAAAACTATCAATTTCTTCTACGGAATTATGATAATCCTTTCTATTTTGGTTGGAATAAGAATTTTGCTTTACTTTTTGGACGGAATTCCTAAAGAAAAAACAAGTTTAAGCGGAACTATAATTGTAATAGCTTTTATTGTTGCTTATGTGATATTCAGAAATCTGACCAAACCATACTTTGAGAAAAAAATAAATGAAAGAAAGTAAAATTCTAAAATGGATTTTGATGTTGACTTGCGGAATTGGAACTGTTCTGACCAGTTTTACTCTAATATATGATTTATTAATTCCTGACATCTGTTACTATCACACTAATGAAATGAGTTCCTTTATGAATCTTTTTTATAGTGCTGGAGGAGCTGACAATGGACATCCAAGTCCGAATTTATTGAACTTGATAACATCATTAATTATTGGCGGAATTTTAGGGTATGGAATTTATAAGTTTTTGACAAATAAAAACAAACGGAAAATAAAAACTACTGCCAACAAAGAACTAAGTTAAAACACAACCACTTCAACATGTAAACTTCTTGTTCACTAAACTGAATAAAGATTTTGAGAGTGATATTGTATTTTAAATACAGTTGAACCCTTATATTTGCACCTCAAAACAAAATTAGGTGAGTAAGTCCATTATCTCTCAAACCTATGCACAGGCTTTGCAAACGCAAAATCTGCAGAACGCTATTGACCAAACCGAATCTTCTGATGCTACCAATACCAAGTCCAAAGTACATTTAAAAGGGCTTGTGGGGTCATCATTTTCCTTTGTAATTTCTAGCATTTTTAAAGAGGTTCAAAAACCGTTTCTTCTGATATTTAATGATAAAGAAGAAGCGGCGCATTACCTTAACGATTTAGAACAATTACTCAGTGAGAAAGATGTTTTGTTCTATCCTGGAAGCTACAGGCGACCTTATGATATTGAGGAAACCGATAATGCAAATGTACTGCTTCGCGCTGAGGTTTTAAACCGCATCAATTCTCAAAAAAAACCAGCGATAATCGTGACCTATCCAGATGCCTTATTTGAGCAGGTGGTTACACGCAAGGAGTTGGAGCGCCATACCTTAAAAGTTGGTATAAGCGATAATTTGTCAATTGACTTTGTAAACGAAATTCTTTTTGAATATAAATTCAAGCGCGTAGACTTTGTAACCGAACCAGGAGAGTTTTCGGTACGTGGTGGAATAGTGGATGTGTTTTCATTTTCGCATGATGAACCTTATCGTATTGAATTTTTTGGTGATGAAGTAGACTCCATAAGAACTTTTGATGTTGAAACCCAGCTTTCAGTAGAGCAGATTAAAAAAATCAATATTATTCCGAATGTAGCGAATAAGTTGATAGAGGAAAAGAGACATAGCTTCTTAAAATACATTGCTCAAAAAACGGTTATTGGAATAAAAAATGCAGATTTGCTGTTTTCAAGAATTGATGATTTTTATGAAAAAGCAAAAGAGGCGTTTAAGGAGCTTTCAGAAGACATCAAACATGCTGAACCACAGGAGCTATTTTGCAATTCAGCTTTACTTAAAAAACAACTTTTAGATTTTTCAATAATTGAATTTGGAACACAGAGTGTTTTTTGTCATTCAGAGCGTAGCGAAGAATCTGATGTGGTGCCTGAGGCTCTCGAAGGTACCACAACTAGAGCAGACATTTCGAGAACCTCAGTGTCTGAAACCATCTTCAACACAAGGCCTCAACCCGCATTCAATAAACAATTCAACCTGTTAATTGAAGATTTAAATGCCAACCACAAAAAGGGTTACACCAATTACATTGCCTGTGTAAGTGAGCAACAAGCAAAGCGATTCCATGATATTTTTGATGACGCCAAACTTGATGTTAAAGACTATAAAACGGTAATTTTATCGCTACACCAAGGGTTTGTAGACCATGATAACAAAATGGTGTGCTATACCGACCATCAAATTTTTGAACGGTACCATAAATTCAGTCTCAAAAACGGCTATGCTAAAAAGCAGGCCATTACTTTAAAGGAACTAACAAATCTTGATATTGGCGATTACGTTACCCATATTGATCATGGTATTGGACGCTTTGGCGGACTTCAAAAAATTGACGTTGAAGGCAAGAAACAAGAAGCCATAAAACTAATTTATGGAGAGCGCGATGTGTTGTATTTAAGCATCCATTCGTTGCACAAAATCACCAGGTTTAATGGTAAGGACGGTAAGCCTCCTAAAATTTACAAATTGGGGAGTAGTGCTTGGAAAACCCTTAAGCAAAAAACGAAGGCACGTGTTAAACATGTTGCTTTTAATCTTATAAAACTTTACGCAAAACGTAAAACCAAAAAAGGCTTTCAGTACAATCCAGATAGTTACATGCAGCATGAGTTGGAAGCCTCATTTATTTATGAAGATACACCTGACCAAAGTACGGCAACTGCTGATATAAAAGCCGATATGGAAAGCGAACGCCCTATGGACAGGCTCATATGCGGGGATGTAGGTTTCGGTAAAACCGAGGTGGCTATTCGCGCAGCGTTCAAAGCAGTTGATAACGGTAAACAAGTGGCGGTTTTAGTACCAACAACAATTTTAGCGTATCAACATTCAAGAACGTTTAAGCAACGTTTAAAGGATTTCCCTGTTGTAGTAGATTATATAAACCGCTTTAGAACTGCTAAACAGAAACGTGAAACATTAGAAGCGCTATCAGAAGGAAAAGTAGATATTATCATCGGTACACATCAACTCGTCAATAAGAATGTAAAATTTAAAGATTTAGGCTTACTTATTGTTGATGAGGAACAAAAATTTGGTGTAGCAGTAAAAGAAAAGCTGAAAACCTTAAAAGAAAATGTGGATGTACTTACACTCACCGCAACACCAATTCCAAGAACATTGCAATTTAGCTTAATGGCTGCGAGAGACTTATCGGTAATTACTACACCGCCCCCAAATCGTTATCCTATTGAAAGTCATGTAATTCGCTTTAATGAAGAAACCATTCGGGATGCCATTAGCTACGAAATCCAACGTGGCGGTCAAATCTTCTTCATTCACAATCGTATTGAAAACATAAAAGAAGTGGCCGGTATGTTGCAGCGTTTGGTGCCAGACGCCAAAATTGGTATTGGTCATGGGCAAATGGAAGGCAGAAAGCTAGAGCAACTCATGCTTCAATTTATGGATGGTGGTTTTGATGTTTTGGTAAGCACCACAATTGTTGAAAGCGGTTTAGATGTGCCAAATGCCAACACTATTTTTATCAATAACGCCAATAATTTTGGATTGAGTGATTTGCATCAAATGCGCGGTCGAGTAGGGCGAAGCAATAAAAAGGCGTTTTGTTATTTTATTACGCCCGAATATTCGGCAATGACCGAAGATGCCAGAAAGCGTATTACGGCATTAGAACAGTTTACCGAATTGGGAAGTGGTTTCAATATTGCCATGAAGGATTTAGAAATTCGTGGGGCAGGAGATTTGCTGGGTGGCGAGCAAAGTGGTTTTATCAATGAAATAGGGTTTGATACGTATCAAACGATATTAAATGAAGCCATTGATGAACTCAAAGAAAATGAGTTTAAGGAGCTATATCAAGATGAAGGGGAAGACAAGGTTTATGTAAAGGATGTTACGATTGATACAGATTTTGAGCTACTGTTTCCTGACAGTTATGTAAATAACATAGCAGAACGACTCAACCTATACACACAGCTGAATAATTTGAAAACAGAGGAGGAGCTAGATAAGTTTAAGCTGCAATTGATTGACCGTTTTGGAGAATTACCAGAACAAGTGACCGATTTATTAAATAGTGTCCAAATAAAGTGGTTAGCTACTAAAATTGGCTTTGAAAAAGTCATTATGAAACAAAATAAATTGATTGGTTATTTTATTACAGATCAGCAAAGTAGTTTTTATCAAAGTAGTAACTTTACAAAAGTGTTACAGTTTGTGCAAACCCATTCACAAAGCTGTAAAATGAAGGAGAAGCAAAC
Source organism: Hyunsoonleella flava (assembly GCF_004310325.1). Taxonomy (GTDB): domain Bacteria; phylum Bacteroidota; class Bacteroidia; order Flavobacteriales; family Flavobacteriaceae; genus Jejuia; species Jejuia flava. Next base: position 110,540 of record NZ_SIRT01000015.1, on the reverse strand, counting down.
TAGAAATGGGCTTCGTTTATTGCTCACTTTTGATGGTATAACCTCAGTTGAACAGGCTTTAGAAGCTTTAAAACCCATTGTGGCGTAATTATTGTTTTTAACAACATAAATAAAAAATAACATTGAGACGTTTACTTTTTTTAATTGCCCTTTTACCGTGTATTACTTTAGCGCAACACAGTATTAAAGGTACATTTTCGCCTCCTGGAGAATTCGAAATCGCTCTTTTGTACAAAGTAGAGCCCACACATTCAAATTACGTTACAAACGCCCCAATTGCTGCCGATGGAAGTTTTGAGATAAAATTAGATTCCACGGTACCCAAAGGGATGTACCGCATCACTTACGCTGTTCCTCAGGAGGAATACAATTTTGATGTGATTTATAATGGTGAAGAAGATGTTGAATTAAAGTTTAATTCCGAAACAGGTGTAGAATTTTTGGCGTCAAGAGAAAACAAACTATTGGAATCTTACACTAACAGCATGCTTATGATTACCAACAGTATAGGTAATTATTTTAGAGATGGAAGCAAGACTAGAGATTCCTTGGCACTAGCCTCTATTTTTAAAACCCAACGCGAGACACAACAAGGTTTTGAAGAGGCTTCTAAAGGCACAATAGCTTTCAATTTTATAAAGGCTAATAGTCCGTATATCCCAGAAGATAATATCGATGTAAAGGCCTATGTGAAAGGACTGGAAGCGCATTATTTTGACCATGTAGATTTCAACAATGAGATTTTACAACGTTCTAAATTTTTAACAGAGCGCATGTTGAATTATGTGTTTGGCATGTCTTCTGGAAATGGTGATGAAGTATCAGAATATATTAGGAATATTAAGGTGTTCTGTAAAAAAATGGAAAATGCTCCAGAAGAAACACAAAAATCATTGCTTACAGATTTGTGGGAGCAGATGGTGGATTTGAAACTAGAGAAGGTAGCTAATTTTATCGCTGAAGATTATCTTATGGATTTATCGGTGAAACTTAACGACCAGCAATTATTACAGGCTTTAATTTTGTACCAAAACACGTCATTAGGGAATCAAGCTCCAGATTTTTCTTTTGAAATTGAAGGAAAAGAGGAAACCGTTACAAAAACATTGAGCAAACTTGATATTGCTGAACATTACATTGTTGCATTTTGGAGTAGTAGCTGCTCTCATTGTTTAAAAGAGATTCCTGAGTTACATAAGTTTATCGAGCCATTTGAAGAAGGCAAACTAAAAGTAATAGCGATAGGGTTGGAGGACGACCCTTATGGGTGGAAAACACTAACCTACGATTTTCCAAACTTTTTTCATGTGTATGGCGAAGGTAAATGGGATAACGACATTGGTAATAATTATGGTGTAACAGCAACACCAACGTATTTTATTTTAGACTCTGATAAAAAAATCAAGGCGAAACCGGATACTTTTGATGAATTAAAAGCCTTTTTTGAAATTTCAGACTCGCCAACTGAAGAAGAAAAGGAATAGATTTTTTTGTCATTCAGAGGGAGGAACGACTGAAGAATCTCTTCTAAATAGTATCATTTAAAAATTTCCACTCTGGATTAAAATCAGAAATAGTCTTTTCCTTTTTAGCCCTACTTTTACCTTTTATTTGCTTTTCACGTTTAATAGCGTCTTCAATATCAAAAAAGTTTTCATAATAAATTAGATAAAAGCACTTGTATTTTGCAGTGAATGTTTTTAAAAATGGTAGAGGATTATTATGAAAATATAATCGGTCTTTTAGGTTATTAGTAACACCAGTGTATAGTACTGTTTTTGCTTTGTTTGTTAAAATATATACATTGTAATTATGAGTCCCTTTTGTTTTCATAGGAAGTGAATTTTAGAGATTCTTCGCTGCGCTCTGAATGACAGACGGCGTCTTTTGTCATTCAGAGGGAGGAACGACCGAAGAATCTAATATCAAAAATGATAAAAAGCATTCTCCAAATGCTCAATACTATACCCTTTACCTTCTTTTACAATCGCTATGATATCAAAGCGTATTTCAACGTCTAAATCATTTACAGTCACATATTCGTCAACAGCTTTTACCAGATTTTTTATTTGTTTTGGTTTCACAAAATCCTGCGGGTCTCCAAAATCGGCTGTAGAACGTGTTTTAACTTCAACAATAGCTAAAATCTCATCTTTTTGTGCAATGATATCAACTTCGGCTTTTTCAAATCGGTAGTTGCGTTCTATAATATCGTAGTTGTTTTTCAGAAGAAAATCTACCGCAAGTTGTTCGCCTTTTTTACCGAGATCGTTGTGTTGTGCCATAAAGCTAGTTTAAATCTTATTTTGTCATTTAGTTTTAGATACAGAATCTAAAACTAGAGTTTTTATGCCAAAAAAAGAGTCATTATTTTTTACTATTGCACTGAAATGGGGAATGGAATAACTCCATACGTGATACATGGGGATTTCTTCTTTTATTGCTACTATTTCATCCTGGTTTAGATCGCTTAAAGATTTGTTGAATTTAATTTTTGAAAGCTTATTTCGTTCATTTTGGTATACTGAATTTATAATAGCCGTCATTTCTAAAAAGTTCCCATAAGAAGATTCTAAATCGTATAAACTGAAAATTCCATTTTTGTTTTTGACCCATTTATTTACAAGCTCCTTTAACTGTGGTTTAGTGATGATTTGTTCGTCAAAATATAAATCATCCCGTTTTAATATTATTATTTTGTTTGTTACATTTTTATTCCAAAAATCAGGAAAATACGGCGGAGGCGGAGGTGGCGGTGAAGGGAGGTCTAGAATATCAGGAACATAATGCTCATTCTCATAAAAATAAGGCAGTTTTTTAGTCAAACCCTCGTGTTCGTAATATAGTCCTATCTCATTGTTATACTTTAACAATATATCACTAATCATTTGTATTTTTAATTGATTTACTTTTTTCAATTCATGAAAAATACCTTCTGCATATTTCATAGGAGTTGTGAAATCCATATATAATACCGTTGTGTGAAAGGGGATTAATTCTTCTCCTAATGAGGCTCTTTCAAATGCCAAAAAAGCTGGTAAATCTTGAATATTAGCATAACGGTCATTTAGTTGTAAGTTATATTTATTATTGTCGATCCGTTTCCCAAAATAGATGTAATTTTTTTGACTCTTATAAGAGTGATGAAATTGGAAGTATGTCGTGTCAATTTTAGGTAAATCGATTTTTAAAATAGGTTTGCTCCACCACCAATTAAAAACACTGTCTTTTTCATCTTTTATATATGGTATTTGACCAATCCGAATAGTATCCTCTATTCTACAAATAGGAATCTTCCAATTATTGAAGAATAGTTTATCATCAATCGTTAGAGGAAACTTATGCCAGTAATCAAAGGCATAATAATTGAATTTTATCGAATCGTTTTCTATGTAAATACTTGCTGGATAATCAAGATCATTATTTGTAAGTTTTAATGGGTCAAAACACCATTTTCTTTCATACTTTTTTGACGTATCACAAGAAATGAAGAAACAAGTTAAGACCAAAAGAAAAAGAAAACTTTTCATACTGGCTAAAGTTTAAGGGAATAGCCACAATAAAGATACCAAAGTTATTCTCTGGATAGCTAGGTTTATTTTAGTTTTGATGAACTAAATAGGCTCAAAAACCAAAACCACTTTGTTAAAATCAGCAGCACTATTTATCACGGTTCTGTAATCTTCAAAATGGGTTACATCAATAATGTTTTTACGATAATGTTCGTCTGCAGTAATTTTCAGCTGGTTACCATCAATTTCATAGTACGAATCGAAAATCAATACTTCTTTATCACCTACAACATAGGTGTTTTTGATATTAATATCATCTAAATTGGCAATTTTGTAACCTTCAGGAATGGTAATATTAATTGTTCGGAAATAACTTCTTGTAAAATCATTCTCAACAGGCAGCACGCGCTCCTTTTCTTGATACATCTCTATTTGTCTCCCAATAAGTTCTCCCACTTTAAATAGGTACTTTCTACCTGCTTTTTCGGTAAAAGCTTCTGATTCAAAATCTATAACAAAATGTATGGGTTTTATGCCAAACAATTCTGGGTCTTCATTAACTATTGCTTTGCTATTAATAGTAACATCTTTATCTAGTCTGGTTGCAAAGCTTTCCACTAATTCATCTTTGTTCTCTTGCTTTATTAAGTTCATTATTGGATGAAAGTACATGCCATAATATCCAGACATCGCACGGTCTAGCTTCACTTTGCAATTGGCAATATTATCTTGTTCAAAAGAAATATCAAGCACCATTTTATCCACTGTTTTTTCAGCAGGGATAGGTTTAATGTATTTTATTTTGCCCAGGCCTGATGCAAAATCGCCAACTTTTACTTCTTTTATAAAAAGGCCATAATTGTCGGTTAAATTTGAAGGGGGATAGCCATAACGCGAATCCAACTCAATAGGGGACATGTAGGTTTTGTATTTGTTGAAGTAAATTAGGAAATCTGTTAAAAAATTATTGGCCTCAAAATCCTTATCGAATTTCAACTCTTGCCTGTCACTGGTTATTACAATTTCATGTTTGATGCCCAAGTATTTAAAGAGTGTTGTATAGAGTTTTAAAATACCAGTTTCACTTGCTACTTTGTTTTTTATAACCTCACTTAGATCTTTTAAATTATCGCTGCCGCCATCGGCAACAACAATATTGTTTTTTATATAGAATTCTAATTTTCTAATAAGCGCTTCACCTTCTAAACTTTTGTTGTTGGTGGCTTCTGATATGAATTTTTTAAGCTGTTTTGTGGTTTTATCAGATATTTCAGGATAGTAAAAATTGTAGATATTCTGCGCGACTTTACTGTATGATGAAATGTCATTTACGTTACTGTATGTATTTCTGTCTAACTTATAAATTACAGAGCCTTTTAGTGCATTGTAAGCCGACACTTCTTCTTTTAAGAGCCCGTTTAGGTTATTCGTTTTTAACTGCCAGTGCAGCTTCTCTTTCATTAGTGTGTCGCGTTCTACTTCAGGAATATTATTATAGCTTTTAAATTCAAAAACGAGATTTTTTGGTGCGTACAAATCGAATTCTATATCTTTTATTTGGTAACTTTTTTGAAACGTTAAACGATTACCACTATATCTCGGGTAGCGTTTAACTACGTAATAATATTCAATAAAACTACCTTTCGTTACGCCTTCAAAGGCAAAATACTTATAGTTTCTTCCCGTTTCTTCATCTTGAGCGGTTAAAATTTTACTGTCATCAAGTTCGATAATTTTACCTTCTTTAGTAATTACCCTTGCTTTATTAACTTTTAATTCTGAAGAGTTGTTGTAAGGCAAATATACTTTGTTGTATGCTTCAATTTTTTCATCTGAATTCAACCAATACACCTTATGCTCTAAAAAGTATTCTACCAAACCATCTCCTTCAAAGTAAAATTCGGTAGCTATTTTATCTTTTACTCCAATTATATCGTCTTCAGTTTCTTCTGGGATGGTGTAATTTGGTGTGGGCTCCCAATCGTAATCAGTAAAAAACAGGTCGTCTTGTGCAGTACCTAACTGAACAACGAAGAGGATAACAAAAAGTAGTTTAGTTTTAATCATTGTGTTATAATTTTTTAAGAATAATGACTTCTTTATAGGCTTTTCCAATAGTTTTTACAACTTTATCAATCTCCTTTTGTTGTTGCAAAGACAAGTTGATAAAATTGAATGTAACGTCATGTTTATAGGTAATACTGTTTTCATTTGAAGTATAGCTGATGTTTGTAGTTATCAAATCATTAGACACCGAAATGTTTTCAGGGATATAATCAACCGTATAGCCTTCAGGTATGATGAGTGTAGTGGTATAATCAAAATAGCTTTTGTATTCGTATTCAATATCATTTTTTCGGTCGTCCTCCATTTTATATGGCCTCAATTCTTTATTTAAATTAAGATTAACATAGATTTCATCTCCCAATTTTTTGGCATATCCGTTAATATTGAAATCGTAATTTACAATTAGATCCTTATCGTAATCAAACTTATTAGTCTCTGTAAAATCATCAATAATGAATTTGTTGTTGCCCTTTTCTAGTTGTTTGATATAAAAGGTTTTTAACTTTTCGTCCGTATTAGTATATTCTAGAGCATCAAAGCAATCTAGCTTGCGATAGCCTGAAATTGTTACTTGAGATGTGCCTACTATATTTTCATTTTCTAAATTGATAACCGTTGTATCAATGACGGCATTTTTTTTGGCAGGCACCACAGGCACTTTTTTTATCACAAAACCAGAAGCTCCTTTTGAAATAAGGGCTTCTTTTCCTTGAATAAATGGTGTTGGATAGTCAATTGGAATAAATCTACCTGTAGCATCCAAAAAGTAAGTGTTATTGGTATCATCTGTATAAGATAAAATCATATGATTGTCTACAAGAGGGGTTGGAACTTCCTCATAACTATAAGGTATTTTTCGGGTACCTATCCACGTAAGGTCTCCTTTAATTCCAGCTATTTCAAGCATTTTATATAATATGCTTGAATTATCTTTACAATCGCCATATTTTTTGTTAAATACATCATTGGCTTGCCTTGGAATAAAGCCGCCTAAGGCATATTCAAAAGCGATATATTTTATATTTTTTTGTGTCCAATAGTAAATAGCTTTTACCTTTTCAAAATCGCTGGTTTTATCTGCAGTTAAATCATTAACTACGGTTATTAATTCTTCATCTGGCTCATCCTTATTGATGTTTTTTACCAGTGAATAATACCATTGGTACAAATCGTCCACTTTATTTGCCAGTGCAACCGTATTGTTTTTGGTTTTATAAGAAGTGATTATCGGGACTATGTGTGGGAATATTTTTTTGTAAGTAGGAGCATTATACTCGTACTTGAACTTGCCCATGTTTTTTAATTCCCAAGTATAAATGACGTTGTTGCGTTTTTCTTGCTTACTAAACTTGATGTCTAAATCTTCAGTATGAAATTCCTTAAACTTTAAATTTATGTTTTTATCAGCAACGATAGTGATTTTGTTGTTGACAATAGGCGAATAATCTCCAAAGTAAAACGGACTTAAAAATCTAGGGTTTTTCACATTTTCAGAATATTTTAAACGTGATTTAGAACCTTTTTGAAGGTTTGGAAAAATGAAGTTTAATGATTTAGAATCATCATAAAAAGATTGGTCTAGTTCGTCTTTTTCTGAAAACTCTTCTACTTCCATTTCTCTGTACTTCCCATCTGAAAACACTAGAGATGAGGCTTCAACATCTTCCAATTCAAAAAAAGAAGAAAAGTGTAAAGACCGTTTCGCATTTCTGCTAGCACCTTCATCTAAGTATAAATCTTCCTCAAAATGCTCTTGAATAATGTTTATGTTTTCATCATCTAGCTTGATAGTAATTGTAGTTTCCTTGTTTAGGGTAACTGCCGTGGAATTTGGATAAAGTGTTTTGTAGCGTTTATACTCCTCAGACTCTTGCGCAAAACAAGTTATACTGATACCTAATAATATGATGAGATAAAAAATGCGCATGTTAATAAGATTGGGTTTTATAAATATCGCCATTAAAATAGAGTTCCTCTTTGGTTAATTTGCCATTTATGTCATAATACTTTTTCGGACCGTTCAAATAATCGTTCACGTAATTGCGTTCTTCCTTTATCTTCCCGTTTTCATGGTATTTGGTAGTTAAACCTTGCAGTAAACCGTATTCATAAGTGTAAACTGCTTTTTTATTTCCATTAGGATAATAGTACGTAATTGGGCCATCATAATCACCTGCAATAAAATTCAACTCACTTTCTAACTGCCCTGATGCGTAATATTCCTTATAGGTATTTACCAAATCCCCATTTTTATATTCCATTTCCCTAGCTACTTTACCGTTTTCGAAAAAGGATTTGATTTTACCTGTTTCATTTTTAATAGGAATCATCGGCAATTCGTTTCCATTTGTATCATGGTAACTATAGCCAATAAGTCTGCCATGGTTGTAAAACCTAATGAGCTGAAGTTTCCCCGAATAATCATAAAATTCCATTCTACCATGAGTGTTACCATAGGAACGCTCTATTGTTTGCGACTTAATGCTATTATCATGGTAGGATTCAGAGATATTTACAATTTGTCCAAACTCATACGTTTCTTTTTCATCTAATTTTCCATTTTCATGAAAATCTAACAGATCTCCATTAAGGTTACCATCTCTGTAATGTTTTACATGCCTTTTAGTACCATTAGGATAGTACCACGTCCATGTGCCATTCATTTCTCCGTTGTTATATGCGCCCTCTAGCAGAACCTTTCCATAAAAGTCATAGCTTATATATTTACCATGTTTTATACCATTAACGTAGTCTAGTTCAACATCTGTTTTACCATTACTTAACTTGTAAACAGCTTTATAATTGTTTTCGTTGGGGCGATAGTTAATTTCTCCAAGCACATTACCTTCGTAATCATAGTAAATTTCAGAATACAATTTCCCTTTTTTATAAATGTAAGTGCGCTCTAGAGACTCATCTACAGCAAAAAGCTCTTGCTTGCCATACAACTGGCCATTGTGGTAAAAGTTGATTTCCCTTAAAGTACCATTCATATAATATGTGCGCCATTCACCATGTGCAGCATTTTTTTTGTACCAACCCTGTTGTTGTAAATTGCCATTTTTATGATATTGGGTGTAGTATCCCGATAAAGAATCATTTTTGTATTGGGAAACAGATTCTACTTTTCCATTATTATAATATCCAATATGCTCCCCAAAGGCTTTATTATCGCTATACTTTCCTTTGCTGGTGAGTACGCCATTCTCTGAGTAGAATTTCCATAAACCTTCTTTTCCTCCTTTGATATCATATAGGCCTTCTGAAAACTTATTGCCATGAGCATAATATCCAGTAAACTGAAATTCACCTCCTTTTTTTCTAGCTTCTTTTATAATTTCACCTTGTTTATCATAATATTTATAAGCAATAACTTCTCCTTTACGATAGGTAAACTCACTGTTGATTTTGCCATCTCTATCATAATATTTGTTGATACCGTCCAACGAGCCGTGGCTATAAATCTCATCACTCTCTAGAACACCATCTCTGTAATAAGTTTTAAAAGGGCCATTGTAAAAGTTATCAATACTAACACCCTCTTTATGTATTTTTCCGTTTGTATGATAGGTTTTATAAGGACCGTTTAACTCACCATTGGCGTAACTTATTTCTGATGCTATTTTTTTATTAAAGTGAAAATCTTTATAAATACCATGCCTTTTTCCATTTACAAAAGGAATATCTGCAAAAACATCGCCATTGGCATAATACTCTTTGGCGACAGACTCAACGTCTCCATTCTTATAAGGCACGTGCCACTCCAAAAGCTGTTCGCCAACTTTAAAGTACGATTGGTATAAACCGTCTAACTTTCCCTCTTTAAAATATTTTTTCTCAATGAGCGCTCCTTGGTCATTGTAAATTAAATACTCGCCGTCTAGCTTACCGTCTAAAAAATTAGCAACAATTCTAGGTTTTCCATTATTGAAGAAAATAAGGTTTTCTCCGTTTAGTTTTGTGTTTTTGTAATTTGCAATCTCCTTTACTTTTCCATTGGTATGGTACCATGTCCATTTTTTATCTCGCTCCCCATTTTCATCATAAATACCTTCTGATGCCAACTGCCCATCTTCATTATAGATAAACCACTTGCCAACTGAAGTTTCACCATTCATTTCACCAACAGCTTGTGTGTAATTGTCGTAATAATAGTTAGTTATCTCTTGTGGTTTGCCATTAAACTCTACCGTATTGGTTTTTAAGATGTTTCTCAATTGATCATAGAATTTACCAACAAAATCAACAATATTGTTTTCTTTGCTTTTTACAATCTTTTTATACTTTTCATTTTCAATAGGGTAGCAAAGTGTATAAATAAAATCCTCAAAAAGTTCGTTCTCAGCAATCCATTTATAAAGAGCTACGTATTTTTTATCCCAAAACCCGCCATAGCCTTCAAAATCCTGTATTTGCTGTAGTAAAGCATGATTTTGTTTTGTTAGCGCTATGTCAATTTTATGACCTGTTTTGTATTTTTTGTTTAAGGCAATTTTATTGTTTAGGATTAAGTCTAATTCATCAAAAGCCTCATCGTCCTTAGAAAGCTCAATATCAGGGTTTGCTTTATTTTCATTTCTAGAAGCAACAACATTGTTTAGAGACTGAAGCGTGGTAAATGCATTATCTTCATCTATAATAAGAATCAAATACGTGTTAAAACACATTAATGCTTGCGCCATACGTTCTTGTTTGTAGCAAAGGTTACCTAATTGTAGATGCGGTCTTGCGTAGGTAGGTTTTAAGGTAATTGCGGTTTTATAGGCCTTTACAGCTTCTTCTATTTTTAAAGCATTCTCAAGCGCTATCCCTTTATTGCACCACAGTTCTGCGTTTTTAGGATATGTTTTTAAGGCTTCATCATAAACCTGTATAGCCTCATCGTATTTTTCAGTAAGGATATAAATAAGCCCTTTATTGATATAAAACGACTTGTTTAATGGATCGCATTCTATACTTAAGCCTTCATTAATTACTTCAATGGCCTCATCATATCTTTTTGAATTTAATAGATAGTATGATTTTGAGATTAATACATCACAATATGAAGAATCATTTTCACTTATTTTATCTAAAAGCTCAATATTTTTGGCGTAATCTTCTTCTGAAGCTTTGTCTGATATTTGTTCGTAAATTTCATCTAAATCAATAAAAGGAATTTTCTCTTGTGCAGAAATTTTGATGGTATACAGGGATATCACCATCAAGAATAAGATATTTTTCATGGGGTTTATTTAGTAACATAAAAGTACGAAAATTTAACATTTTGGCAGCCTGAGCCAAAGGTAAAAAATCAATTTATTTGATAAAATACACAATAATAAAGGGGAATGGAGTTTTCAGTAGTTGAAACACAACAAGTTTAGATTAAAAACAGTAGTTTACCCCCTAAACAAAAAGAAATCGTCTTTCATATGTTCAATCTTCCCATCTTCATTAGTGATGATATAATCAATGGCTTGAGAGGTGAAATCTTCCCCCTTTTCGGTTAATGAAACGATGTTATTATCCAATTGAATCATGTTGTTTTTTAGGGCTAAATTTAGAACAGTTTTAGAGCGTACTTTTTGCCAATTGATATGCTCGTTGAGGTGGTTTACATGTCGCTCACGTACTTCAGTATGATTTTTTAAATGAAGGAGAAACGTAAGTAAGGAGACTTCAGTACGTTGCTGTTTTTCTCTGTATAGAACAGCAATCACACCTCTACTTGGCGCAAAGAGATATACCGCCAAAAACAACAAACCTAGCATGGTTGTAATAGATCCTGCGATAGATGCATCTAACCAATGCGCCACCCAATATCCAGAAATAGCACTAAAAACGCCAAAACAAATGGCATAAATAAGCATACGCTTTAATTCGTTGGTCAATAAATATGCAGTTGCAGCCGGAGCAATCATTAATGCAACCACTAAAATAGCACCTACGGCATCAAAAGCACCTACTGTGGTTATCGAGGAAACCGTCATTAATCCATAATGAATTACAACAGGAGAAAACCCTAATGAAGCGGCTAAACCTACATCAAAGGTGCTTACTTTTAATTCTTTAAAAAAGGCGAATAATAGTCCGATGGTGATAATTAAAATAGCTCCAATAATCCACAAGGATTTCGGGCCAACATCTATACCTGAAACCATTAAGCGATCAAAAGGCGCAAAAGCTAATTCGCCTAGTAAAACTGCATCTACATCTAAGTGCACATCATTGGCATTTTTAGCGATCATAATCACACCAATACTAAACAATGCTGGGAATACTAAACCGATAGCGGTGTCTTCTTTTACCAAGCCCGTTTTTTGAATATATTCTACTAAAACCACTGTTAATATTCCTGTTAAGGCAGCAAGCAGAATTAAAAGCGGTGAGTTTAAATCTTGTGTGATGAAAAATCCAATTACAATTCCTGGGAGAATAGAATGACTGATAGCATCACTAATCATTGCCATTTTTCTGAGGACTAAGAATGTTCCAGGAATAGCACAGGCTATGGCAACCAAACTCGCAATTAATTGTATTTCAATTTGTGCGCTACTCATTATTATCGTTTTGTTGGTTGTATAAATTTGATGCTGCTTGAAAACCTTCCTCAGTTAAACTCCACATGCCACCATCTAGAGTTACATAGTTTTTACTAACTAATTTTTGAAGCGTGCTTTTTGTATAGCCTTGAAAATTATTCAGGATTTTTATAGCGTGCGGATGTGAAATATTTTCATGGCTTTCCACAATATTGTACATAAATGCCAAAGTTTTGTGCAATTGCAAATCACGACGGTTTTTAATAAATCGGATTTGCTTAAATAATAAGCCTCTACTTGGGGAGAATATAAAAGAAAATAGCACAAAAACACTGGCAACAATTACTATTACAGGACCTGTAGATAAATTGTTTTGAGTTGCACTTATAGCTGTTCCAAAAACACCTGAAAACGCTCCGAAAATTGCTGCTAAAAAAACCATTACACTCAAACTATTTGTCCATTGTCTTGCAGCAGCAGCAGGCGCTAATAACATAGCGCTCATTAATACCACGCCAACGGTTTGCAGCCCCAAAACAATTGCTAAAACGATAAATGAAGTGATGAGAACATCGATGAATTTAGTATTAAACCCTAAAGTTTTGGTGTAATCTGCATCAAATAATAAAATTTTAAATTCTTTCCAGAAGAGCAATAATACAAAAAGGCATATGCCTGTTACAATGGACATCATCCAAACATCACTTTCTAATAAAGTTGCGGCTTGCCCAAATAAATACTTATCTAATCCTGCTTGGTTTGCATTGGGTTGTTTTTGAATAAAAGTAAGCAGCAACATACCAAAGCCAAAAAACAGCGATAAAATTAATCCTAAAGCCGTATCTGATTTTAGGTGGGTTTTACTAATGATACCTCTAATCCAGAAGGTACCTAAAAGCCCGCTTACTAATGCGCCTAATAGTAAGGTGTTGCTGTCTTTTGCACCGGTAAGTAAAAAAGCTATGGCTATTCCTGGTAAGGCTGCGTGTGATATAGCATCGCCTAATAAACTTTGTTTTCTTAGTACAGCAAAACTCCCTAGCATGCCTGTTACTGCACCCAAAATTGCGGTACCAAGTGTTATGGTTCTTAGCGTGTAGTCTGTGAAAACTAGTTTTATGTATTCTGTTATGTCCATAATTACTGCGAAAGCAGAAACGTCTTTCGCTTTGGCTTTTTTATTTTAATGTTCATTTTTATTTAAGTGAAAACTGTTTACTGCGACTGAAAACTCTTTTTACTCTTGAATACTCACTTTATAATTAATTCCATAAGTTTTAGTAAGGTTATCATCGTTAAAAATATCCTTAACTGGGCCTGTGGCAATCTTTTTCACATTTAAAAAGGTTACCCAATCAAAATATTCGGGTACGGTTTGTAAATCGTGATGCACTACAATTACTGTTTTTCCTGCTTTTCGTAGTTCTTTTAAAATGTTAATGATGGCTATTTCTGTTGTGGCGTCTACACCTTGAAAGGGTTCGTCCATAAAATAAATTGATGCGTTTTGCACTAAGGCTCTTGCCAAAAATATACGTTGTTGTTGTCCTCCTGAAAGCTGACTTATTTGTCGGTTTTTAAAGGGTAACATGCCTACTTTTTCTAAGGCTTCTAGGGCTGCTTTTTTTTGTTTTTGTCCGGGACGTTTTACCCAACCTAAGCTTCCGTAAGTACCCATCATTACAACATCTAATGCTGTGGTTGGGAAATCCCAATCTACACTGCCTTTTTGTGGTACGTATGCTACAAGTTGCCGTTGTTTTTCATAAGGTTTATCGTAAATACTAACACTTCCTGCAATAGGTTTTAAAATGCCTAATATGGATTTTATTAAGGTTGATTTTCCTGCGCCGTTTGGTCCAACTATTGCCATGAGTACGCCTTCTGGGATTTCTAAATCGATATCCCATAATACGGGTTTGTAGTTGTAGGCTACTGTGAGGTCGTCTACTTTTACGGCAATCTTGTTTTCCATTTTTAATTTGTTTATATGTTCATTTTTTTTGATAAAAAACGAACAAAAAAATCAAGTTCAAGCCGAGGAATTTTTCATTCCGCTATGTCGGAATGAAAACCGATTTGAAAACTCCGCGTCGAACTATCGTTCTCCTGTTCTCGGAGCTTTTCTTCATCTATTCTGCGCCTTGACGATCAATTCTTTGAATTGACTCGGGTGTTGACCTTTTTGCCAAATCATCTCTTTATTTCAATTTGCTTTAACTCTTTATTTTCTAAGCAAGAGTTTGGTTCCTCCCCTATGGGGAGGTTAGGAGGGGCTTCTTACTATTTAAGCGCTTCTACAATAGTGTTTACATTATATTCAAACATGCCTATATAGGTGCCTTCGATAGTTCCTGCATCTCCCAGAGCATCAGAGTACAACGTGCCTCCAATAGTTACTTCGTGCCCTTTAGATTTTACTGAGGCCTGAAGCGCTTCGATGGTTCGTTTTGGTACCGAGCTTTCTACAAAAATCGCCTTTACCTTGTTTTCAATGATAAAAGCGGATAGTTTTTGCACGTCTTGAACGCCTGCTTCTGTTGCTGTGGAAAGCCCTTGCAAACCAACAACTTCAAAATTGAAGGCTTTTCCAAAGTAATTAAAGGCATCGTGTGCTGTTACTAAAATACGTTGCTCTTTTGGAAGCGTGTTTATAGTGGTTTCTACCTTGTTTTTTAGTGTATTGAGTTGCTCTATATATTTAGTGCCATTGGCTTCAAAATTGGTTTTTTGCTCGGGAATGGCTTCTGAAAGTGTTTTAACCACGAATTGGGTTGCTTGTTTCCAGTAGTTGATATCAAACCATATATGCGGGTCGTAATTTGATGCGAAATATTCTGAACCAATAAGCGTGCTTTTATCCAATGCATCAGAAATAGCTATGGTTTCTTTATCTTTCATTTTCTCAAAAACCTCAACTAGTTTGCCTTCTAAATGTAGACCGTTGTAAAAAATAATATCAGCTTGTGATAGTTTGGTAACATCGCCTTCACTTGCTTTGTATAGGTGCGGATCTACACCGCTACCCATAAGTCCTTGTAGGTTAATGTGCTCGCCACCAATGTTTTTTACCAAATCGGTAATCATTGTTGTGGTGGTAACGATGTTTATTTTACCGTTAGGTTGTTTTTCATTCTTGCAACTAAATAGAGAGACTATGGTGCAAAAAAGGATGATGTATTTTTTCATATCTCTAAAAATATATTGCGAAAGTACTAAAAATTGATTTTTGTGCTGTTATTATGGTTTTAGCTTATAATAGCTTTAATAGTTGTTTTGATGTGTAATACTTAAAAATGCGTTCTCTTACAGTAAAATTTGAATCAAAAAATAAAGTTGCGGGTAGTGTAAATGGTTTGTTTTCTCGCGAAGCTAATAGCAAAGGTAATTCGTGTATGCCATTACGTTTTGTTTTTGCTTGCTTGTTGGTAAATGTTACGCCGTCAAACACTATAGTATCAGTTGTTTCTACATCCATTTTTACGGCATAATAGTCGCTATTTATTTTTTGAATAACGTCTGTATTGGTAAACGTTTTTCTTTTTATTTTTTTACAATAGCCACACCATTCTGCGTGAAAATATATAAATACGGGTTTTGGTTGTTCTTCTAGGGCGTGTTCTAATTGTTCCCAAGATATCCAATTAATACTTGTACTATTTTGAGAAAAAGCAGTAGTAATTGCACCATTGAGAAGTAAAAATAAAACGAGATATTTCATATATAATTGGTTTTAGAAATCTCCAAATTTTAATCCTATAAACAAGGTTCTTGGTCTGTTTGGTCCATATACATAATCTGAATCTCTGCCTGCGCCTGTATCAAAATCATTTTGATAGCTATTGAAAAGGTTTTGTACACCACCACTCAATTCTACATGAAAGGTGTCTTTGAGATCGAAATGATACGTTAACTTGGTTGTCATATCAAAAAACGCTTTAGAATCAACTAAATCAATAAATCCAGAATCGCTAATTACACGAGGTACAACCATAGTGCCTGTATAACTTCCTGTAACATCCAGTTTTAAGTCGTCATTAATTTGCCAGTTAGAATTTAAAAATCCATACACGTTTGGTGCCCGTGTAAATTCTCCTAAAACAACGTCTTGCTCTCCGGGGACGCTACCGTCTGCTTCAAAAAGTATTTGATCTTCTTTATATATAGATTTTTGAAATGTAGCGCCAGCTTGAAAAAATAAGTCTGGATTTGGCGACACACTCATTTCTATATTTGTTCCGGCTACAAAAGCACCAGAGCCATTTCTAGATTCTTCTAAAATAGAACCATTAGCTAAAGAACTACCTGTACTTACAATAGTAAAAGGGTTTTTTAACGTAGTATAAAACCCTTCTACTAAAAGGTTTGTTTGTGTTTTTTTAAAATCTTTAGTAAAATTAAAAGAAGCGGTGTAGGCGTTTGAAAACTCACTTTCTAGATTGTCTGATAAAATAACAAAACGCTGTTCGCCGCCTACAGATGAAATATGAAGGTCTTCATTAAACGCCTGTGGTGCTCTAAACCCTCTAGCGTAACCACCTCTAAATTGTATAACCTTTGATATGTTGTAGAGTATTGTAAAACGTGGGCTCAACACCGTTTCGGAAACATTAGAGCTACGTGCAATGTCTTGTATGGTGTAAAACCCATCAACATCAACATGGTCTAACCTAGCGCCAATTAATGCTGAGAATTTATTTGTAGGTTTCCATTCGTACTGCCCATATATTCCAAGACTTTTTACGCTTTGATCTACCAGACGGTTATAGCCCGCAATGGCATCATCGGTATCATTTAGTTGGTATTCTAAGCCTGTTGTAATAACATTATTATTAGTAAATTCATGGCTAAATTTAGTACCTGCTACAAAGGCGATATCTTTAGTTACTCCAAAGGCGTTATTGGCTAAGATAGAGTCTGCAGGAGTTCTACCTCCACCAAGGCCACCGTAGTAACTGTCTCTATTAGTATATTGTAACGAGGTATATACACTTAAATTATTGGTACGCTCATCGTTAAATAACTCATAATCCAAACTCGTAAATATGGTATTATGGTCTAATTCTTCAGTAATATCTGTAAATTGCGGCGCCAAATCTAGTTTATCTCCTCCACGTCTATATTCACGAATACCAGTAAAATCAAAACCTATTTTACTATTATCGTTAGGTCTTAAAAATGCTTTTGTTCCTAAGGAATTATTGTTGAGTTCAGTTATTTCTGTAAAACCATCTCCATTAGCATCATATGCATCACGATCTCTAAAAATACCATAAACGGTAATACCACTCATTAAATCTTCACTAATTACAGAGGCATTAACATTTACATTACGGTCTGCTGTGGTGCAATCAATAATACCAAGTGAGGAATTTACTTCCCAAGTATCGTTTATAGGTTCTTTTGTAATTACATTTATAGTACCTGCAATTGCGTTTGAGCCAAATAGTGCAGAACCACCGCTGCGTACTACTTCTAAACGGTCTATGATACTTACAGGTATTTGCTCTAAGCCATATACGCCATTTAATGCGCTAAATACAGGGCGACTATTTACTAATATTTGTGTGTATTGTCCTTCTAAACCGTTTAAACGGACTTGCGTGAACCCACAATTTTGGCAATTGGTTTCTACACGAACTCCAGGTTGATAGTTTAAACCATCTGCGAGCGATAGTGATTGTGTAGCCTTGAATAATTTAGGACTTAATACTTTTACAATTACAGGCGCTTCTTTTTTACTAATACGATTTCTTGTGGCACTTACTACAACTTGATTTAATCCGAGAGCATCTTCAACAAGTGAGAAATTTATAATTTCTGTAGTATCGAGTTTAAGAGATACATTTTTACTAAGCCTTCTATACCCTTGAGATTCTGCTATTATTGTAACCTTACCAGCAGGAATAGTTAATTTATATATCCCATTTTCATCTGTACTAACACCTTGTGTACCTCCTTTTACATAAACACTAGCAAAAGGAATAGGTATACCGTTTGATGTCACCTTACCAGAGATTTTAGCATTTTCTGTTTGTCCAAAACAGAAAAAGGGTATGTATAGTAAGATTAAAAGATATTGCTTCATCAAGACCTGTTTTTTATGCAAATATAAATATATTTTTAGAGTTATCTAAAAATTATTTTAAAGTACTATATTTATAGTATATTTGTTTAGCATAAATAGCAATGATGATTACACTAACGGAAGAGAATTATATAAAAGCCATTTACCATTTAGGAAAGCTAGGTACAGCCAATGTTAGCACCAACGCTATTGCTAAAGAAATGGAAACAAAAGCATCTTCGGTTACCGATATGGTTAAGAAATTATCTGAAAAGGCGTATGTTGATTATAAAAAATATCAAGGTGTTTCTTTAACAGAAAAGGGTAAGGCTATTGCTGTAAATATTGTTAGAAAACACAGATTGTGGGAGGTGTTTTTAGTTGAAAAACTTAACTTTTTATGGGATGAGGTACATGATGTTGCCGAACAGTTAGAGCATATTAAGTCACCAAAACTCATTGATGAATTAGATGCTTTCTTAAATTTCCCAACTCATGATCCTCATGGAGATCCCATACCTGATAAGGATGGGAATTTTTCAAAATTAGATAAGGTGAAATTATCTAAAGTTGCTGTTGGTGAAACCTGCACATGTGTTGGTGTAGAGGATTCATCTTCAGCTTTCTTAAAATATCTAGATAACCATAAAATTGCTTTAGGAAGCAAAATTGAAGTTATAGCAATAGAGCCATTTGATGAATCTGTTACCATTCTAATTAACGCTTCGAAACTTAATATTTCAAAACATGTTTCTAATAATTTATTCGTTAGAACCAATTAAACTAAAAGCGCCCTGAGTTAATAATTTATCGCTGTTTTTAATAAGGTCAGTATTTTCTATTTCAGTGTAACCATTATATGTTTTTCCTATAGCTACTTTTATTTGTTTGAAGTAATAATTGTTGTCGGTTTCTTCATCTAAAATTAGAGTGTAATTATCTTTGTCGTTTTCAGTAATTGCAGTTTCTGGCAATGCTAAGGCTTTACTTTTGGCAGTAATAATTTCAGCATTAACAAACATACCAGTTAAGAAGTGATGCGATTCGTTTTCTGGATGTGCATGTACTTTAATAGTTCTGTTATCTTCAATTGACGTGCCTACTAAATATACAGAAGCTTCATAAACTTCTTTGGAAGCTTCTGGTATACTAAACAAGATGCTCTGATTTTTTTTAATACTCATGATGTCCTTTTCAAATACGGATAATTCCAAGTGAATATGACTGTTATCGACAATCTCCAATATGGATTTTGTTGGTGAGACATAAGAGCCTTTAGAGACGTTTACCTTAGTAATGCTTCCACTTATTGGCGCGTAAATGTTGACGACTGAAGTTAAAAACCCCTGTTCAACGTTAGAAGGACTAATATTAAGCAGTGATAATTGTTTTTTAAGGCCGTTATAGCTTGCAGTTGCAGTCTTATATTGGCTTTTAGTTTTTAAATACACTTTATTGGAAATAATATTTTCCTTAAACATGGTGTTTTGCCGCTCGTATTCAGTTTTAAGGTAATTTAGTTGTTCTTTAACTTCCATATAGTTTTGTTGAAGTTTTATAAACTCAGGATTTTCAATAGTTACCAAAACTTGTCCTTTCTTTACCTTATCACCAACTAATAGGGGGATGGTTTTTATATACCCACCTGAAATGGCATTTACTATGACTTTATTTTCTGGTGGCACATCAATAATACCGTTTACTTTAATACTAACAGGAAAGGCTTTTTCTTCTAGACTTCCCAAGGCCATATTATTATGTTTAAATTGCTGTTTACTGATTATTATACGGTTGTCTACATTAGTATCTGCGGCAGCATTGGATTCGCTTTCTGAATTTTTGCATCCAAAAACTACAATTAATAGGCTAATGGTTAAAATGTTATATATGTGTTTCATAGCTTTGTTCTTATAAGGTTAGGTAATTAATTGCTATTACGGTTTGGTTATAGGTATTTAGATTTTCGAGATAGTTAAGTTGAATCTCGTAGGCGTTTTCTAAACTTAATATGTATTGATAAAAATCTATTTCACCATTCTTAAAACTGCTATTTGCGGTTTTAAGAATTTCTTGAGAAAGCACTGCACCTTCCTGTTCAAAATAGTTTAGCCCTGTTTGCTGTTGATGAAATTGCGACAATAGTATTTTACTTTTTGCTTTAATTTTAATGGTGTAATCCTGTAACTTCTCGGTAGCTATATCTTCAGCAATTTTTGAAGCTTTTATTTTTGATGATTTTTCGGTAAATAGTAATGGAATTTTTAATCCTAATTGGTAACCACGTAAATTTCTATTAATACCAGAATTAGTACCTTGAAAATAGTTTAGGGTAATATCAGGCAGTAATTGCTGTTTTTCTAATCGCCTTGTGCGTTCTGCTACCAAAATACTATTGGTGAAAAATGATACTTCTGGAGTTTCATTTATATTTACCAATTGTAACTTTTCTTTTTTTAAAGGCTGTTTTGCAATAACTAAGCTATCTTCACTTTGCACCATACTCATTAATTCAGAGTAGGCTATTTGCACATCTTCAATAGCTTTTATAAAGTTTAAGTTAACCTGCCGTTGTTTGGCTTTTGCGGTTATTTTTTCTAAGTAATTTGTTTCGCCTAACTCGAACCGTCTTTGAGCAGTATTGGCAAAATTTTGATAAAGACTATCTAATGTTTTATGTATGTCTTCCTTTTCAATAGCATATAAATATTGATAATATTTTGCGGTTATTTCGCGCCTTAATGCTTTTTCTTTTATCGCATTGCTAGAAGTTTCTAGGGTATAATTTGCACGATTTAATTTCTTCTGGGAAAAATAGACTGTTGGAAATAGAAATTCTTGTTGAATACCAAAAACGCCAATAGGTTCTTCGTTAATCGCTAAATTGTTTTCATCAAAGCCATAATACACTTCGGTTTTATCAAAATTAAAAGCACTATTGATCAACATATTAGAATGCTCAACTTTTAAGCGACTTGATTTAATACCAGCATTGTTTTCAGTAGCAATAGCAATAAGATCATCAAGTGATTTTTTATCGTTTTGGGAGAAGGCACAGGTTGAAAATAGCCCTACAAGTATTAGTATTGTTGGTAGATTTGTTTTACTAGTTTTTAGTTTTGTATTATTTTTTTTACTGCTATTGAAATAGGAATATAATACAGGTAAAACCACCAGTGTAAGCAGAGTTGCCGTAACTAATCCACCAATAACAACTGTAGCTAAGGGTCTTTGTACTTCTGCACCAGCATTAGTTGAAATTGCCATAGGTAAAAATCCTAAGGCTGCGGCAGAAGCTGTTAATAATACTGCTCTAAGACGATCTTTTGCGCCTTGTGTTATCAATGCTTCCATATCGTTGAAATCTTTTTGTTTTAGCTCTTTAAAATGCTCAATGAGTACAATACCATTTAATACAGCAATACCAAATAATGCGATGAAGCCTACACCAGCAGAAATACTAAAAGGCATATCTCTAAGCCATAATAAAAGTATACCTCCAACAGCTGCTAGAGGAATTGCAGAGAATATTAATAACGCTTCTTTTATAGAATGAAATGCAAAATAGAGTAATACAAAAATAAGTATAAGCGCAATAGGTACCGCCACAAGCAGTCTAGATTTAGCTGTTTGCAAGTTCTCAAACTGCCCTCCATAAGTAATATTGTAGCCAACAGGAATAATTATATTTTTCTCAATTAAAGATTGCACATCATTTACAACCGATTCTAAATCGCGATTTCTTACATTAATACCAACCACTATTCTTCGCTTTGTATCGTCTCTAGAAATTTTTGCTGCTCCTTTTTTATAGGTGATTTCGGCTAATTCTTGTAGTGGTACTTTTCCGCCATTTGGTACATCAACATATAGATTTTTAATATTTTCAATATCGATGCGTTTGGTTTCATCTAGCCTTACAACAAGGTCAAAGCGTTTTTCGCCTTCAAACACACTACCTAAAGTTTTTCCAGCAAAACCCATCGACAGCATAGTGTTAAGGTCTTGTATATTTAAACCATAACGTGCTATTTTTTGGCGGTTGTAGGTTACACTCATTTGCGGTAAGCCATCAATTTTTTCTACAATAACATCTGCGGCACCTTCAACATCTTCTATTAAAGTTTTTATTTCATTTCCTTTTTTAGAGAGTATTTGTAAATCTTCACCAAAAATTTTAATGGCTATATCTGCTCGAACACCCGTAATAAGTTCGTTAAATCGCATTTCAATAGGTTGCGTAAATTCTACTTCCATTCCAGGGATTATAGCTAAAGCTTCTTTAAATTTATCGGCCAATTCATCTTTTGAAGTAGCTGAAACCCATTCTTTTTTTGGTTTTAGAATAATAATAACGTCACTCTCTTCCATAGACATAGGGTCTGTTGGCACTTCTGCTGCACCAATTCTTGTAACTACTTGTTTTACTTCTGGAAATTGTTCGAGTAAAATTTGTTCAATTTTAGTGGTGATTTCAACGGTCTTTTTTAAGGATGTCCCTGTTTTAAGTACAGGTTGTATTACAAAATCGCCTTCGTCTAAAGTGGGTACAAATTCACCACCCATAGTTGTAAAAATATAAATTGAAATCACCAATAGTACAGATGCAAAACCAAGGACTAGTTTTTTACTTTGTAAAGCCCAATGTATTATTGGGTTGTATAGTTTGTTAAGCCATTGCATTAAACGAATGGAAATATTTTTACTTGATTGAATAGTGGGTTTAAGAAATAAAGAAGCTACAACTGGTACATAGGTAAAACAAAAAATCATGGCGCCAATTAATGCAAAACTGAAGGTTAAGGCCATGGGCTTAAACATCTTCCCTTCAACACCGCTTAAAGATAAAATTGGGATAAAAACAATTAGGATAATAAGCTGACCAAATATGGCGGAATTCATCATTTTTGAGGCACCGTTAAACGTAATGGTGTCTTTAAATGGTTGTACTTCTTGTTTGGAAAGTGCAGTAATTTCAGCTTGATTTTTTGTAATTTGAAATGCGATGAATTCTACAATAATAACTGCGCCGTCAATTATGATTCCAAAATCAATCGCACCAAGACTCATTAAATTAGCATCAACACCAAAAATGTACATTAATGAAATTGCAAATAATAAGCACAAAGGTATTACTGAGGCTACCACAAGCCCAGAGCGAATATTTCCTAAAAGTAATACTACAACAAATACTACTATAAGGCAGCCTAAAATAAGGTTCTCGGTTACTGTAAAAGTAGTTTTAGCAATTAGCTCGCTTCGCTCTAAAAATGCATTTATGTAAACGCCTTCAGGTAATGATTTACCAATAGATGCTACCCGCTCTTTTACTGCTTCTATAACTTCTTTAGAGTTGGCACCCTTAAGCATCATAACTTGCCCTAGTACTTTTTCGCCTTCACCATTTCCTGTAATAGCACCAAAACGTGTTGCATTACCAAAACCTATCTTAGCAACGTCTTTTACGTAAATTGGAACGCCATCTTTATTTTTTATTACAATGTCACCTATATCCTGAAGTGAAGAAATTAAACCGTCACCACGAATAAAATAAGCCTGATTTATCTTTTCAATATAACCACCTCCAGCAACACTATTGTTAAGTTCTAAAGCATCAAATACTTCGTGAGCCGAAATTTGCATTGCATTAAGTTTATTGGTATTTAATGCAACTTCATACTGTTTTAAAAAACCACCCCATGTGTTTACTTCTACCACGCCGGGGATACCAGATAATTGCCTTTTTACAATCCAATCTTGTATGGTTCGTAAATCTTGGGCGGTGTATTTATCTCTGTACTCTGGCTTAACATCAAGTATATATTGGTATATTTCCCCTAAACCTGTTGTGATGGGTCCCATTTCTGGTGTGCCAAAACCTTCAGGAATTTTTTCGGAAGCAGATTTTATTTTTTCAGCAATAAGTTGACGCGGTAAATAGGTGCCTATGTCATCATCAAAAACAATAGTAACTACCGATAGACCAAATTTTGAAACAGAACGAATTTCCTGTACACTAGGCAGGTTAGCCATTTCTAACTCTACAGGATAGGTAATAAACTGCTCCATATCTTGAGTAGAAAGGTTGCGTGATGTTGTAATTACTTGTACTTGATTGTTTGTAACATCTGGTACCGCACCAATAGAAATTTGAGATAGCGAAAACAACCCAAAACCTATAATGAATACCGTAAATAATAGAATAATAAACTTATTCTTTAAACTAAATTTGATAATATATGACAACATAATTCATTTTATAAAAAGGAATGTCAACTTATTGTATAACAAGTTGTAACAGAAAAATTTAATAAAAAAGAATTATGCCTGCCTTGGAGGTTGTAGTAGGGCTTCTTCGTGAAGTGAAGCGTATAAATTGAAATAATGGAAATTAGTCTCGGGGCTCTTTAAAAACTCGATGTTAGTAAAGTTATTAGGCGAATTATCCTGTAAAAAGGCTATAATTAATGTGCAATGCCCTTGGTATTGAAATGGCAACTGCTCATGTTCACCCTGTTCTTCTTTATGATTTTCGCTATGGTCTGATTTAAGTTCGCCATAATGTTTAGAAAGGAACACAAAAAAGTTGTCACCATATTCTTGTTTATGAAATTGAGCATGTTCTAACAGTTCATCTAATTGTAGAATATCTTCCGCTATTACATGAAAGCTTTGTATTAGGATAATTCCTGATAATACTATGGATATTAATTTACTCACTGTAACAAAGTTAGCAAATTTTAAGATAGTAGAAATCTAGAGTGTTTTACGATTTGAATTTGACAGTTTCTAAAATAAAATTAGGAAAATCAGTAATTGGAGTAATGGTCATGTCTTTATAATAACACTCTGCAGCTTCAGATTGAATTTGAATTTGCCCTTCCGTCAAAGGTTTTTTAGTTTCAGGATTTATAGCATTTTCAACTACCATCACAATTTTACCATTTACAACATGCACAGCATTATTACCAACAACGTAAAGCTCTAAGTGATTCCAATTCCCATGCGGGTTTTGTGGTTCTAAATAGGCATTGATATAGCCTTTACCTTCAAAATAGGAGTCAAAATCTGGATTATACTGCTTTATTTCAGCGATATTATCACCTCTAATTTCTACTATAGGTCCGCCAACTTTTGGGTTAGCACTATTACCTGGCAAAGAAATAAAATCACCCAAGTCTGTTTCTTGTACTTGAAATTCTAAACATGTTTTCCATGTATTCCAGAAGCGACCATAATCACCATAACTGTGATATAAAATTCCAGTATCCTTTTTTCTTAAGAGCCTAGGCTCCCATTTTTTATTACCCCATCTAAACATGGTGCTAAAATGGTAGTTGCTGTAGGTGTCTTTAGTGGTAATACTTCCATAAATTTCACCACTGATATTCAATATGGTTTCCCCATTAATATTAGTTGTGGTAAATATGTTTTTTATATCATTATTCAACCCTAAAGGCTCGCCGTTTCTAACATCACTAGACTGAAATGTGCCTTCAGGTAAGCCAACTACTGTAC
The DNA here is from genome assembly GCF_004310325.1 of Hyunsoonleella flava. Classification (GTDB taxonomy): domain Bacteria; phylum Bacteroidota; class Bacteroidia; order Flavobacteriales; family Flavobacteriaceae; genus Jejuia; species Jejuia flava. Next base: position 84,855 of record NZ_SIRT01000015.1, on the reverse strand, counting down.
TATGTGGTACGCCAATAAAGGTGTCGAAATTAGTTAGGTTGGCATCTAATAATGCTATGGTTTTATTGTTGTCCTGCGAGTACGTGTTCGCAATGCATGCTAAAGTCATTACGTACAGAAATAACTTGTTTTTCATTCTAAAATAGTGTTGATAGCGTTTGTAATTCTGCTACAAATTAGGTATAAATTTTCTAACAGGAAGAAATTAAAAGAAAGGTTTTTAAATTAGTTACTTAAAACTTAAGTGAATGTTTAATGACATCCACAGCCATCATTTCCACATGCTTTTTTTGGTTTAGATTTTTTCCAAAAGAATTTTTTAACCAAAAACGCTACAGCCAAAGCAACTGAAGTAAGTACTAATATATTTTGAAGAATATCATTCATAATTATACAGTCGTATTTGATTTCATATTATTTCAAAAACTGGAAAGCAATTAAGGCTACAATGTATGCGAAAGCACTCATTATCACCAGTTGTAATACAGGCCATTTCCAAGAATTAGTTTCTTTTTTAACGATGGCTAAGGTACTCATGCATTGCATAGCGAAAGCGTAAAATAGCAATAACGAAATTCCAGATGCAAAATTAAATAGTGGACCACCAAGAATAGGATTTACTTCTGCCGCCATTCTATTTTTAATGGTAGCTTCGTCATCATTACCAACGCTGTAAATGGTTGCTAAAGTGCCCACAAAAACCTCACGGGCAGCAAACGAACTTACTATAGCGATACCGATTTTCCAATCATACCCCAAAGGTCGAATAGCAGGTTCAATAGCATGTCCTGCAATGCCAATAAATGAATGTTCTAATTTATGAGATGCTATTTTTTGTTGAAGTTCCTCTTCGTTTAAATTTTGAGAGGAAAATTCGGTTTTTACTATATTTTCGGCATCATTAAATTGTTCTCCTGGGCCGTAAGACGCTAAAAACCATAATATAATAGAAATAGCAAGAATTATTTTTCCAGCACCAAACACAAACGCTTTTGTTTTTTCTATTACTGTAATAGCAACATTCTTAAAAAGCGGTAATTTATAATTAGGCATTTCAATCACAAAAAACGTTTTGCTTTTAATTTTCAATATTTTATTCAGAATGTATGCCGAAAGAATAGCCGTTCCAAATCCAATTAAATACAACAACATCAAGGTTAACGCTTGATAGCTTAAACCAAAAAACCGTCCTTCGGGAATCACCAAGGCGATGATAATAAGGTATACAGGCAATCGCGCAGAGCAAGTTGTAAATGGTGTAACCAAAATAGTTATTAAACGTTCCTTCCAACTCTCAATATTACGTGTTGCCATAATAGCAGGAATGGCACACGCAGTACCAGAAATTAAAGGTACTACACTTTTTCCGCTTAATCCAAAACGCCGCATAATACGGTCCATTAGAAACACTACGCGACTCATATAACCGCTTTCCTCAAGTACAGAAATAAATAGAAATAAAAATGCAATTTGCGGAATAAAAATAACGATACCACCTAACCCAGGGATAATCCCTTCAGCAATTAAATCTGTAAATGCACCATGTGGCAGCGTGTTTTTCACCCATTCACTCAAACTTGCAAATGCGCCATCAATTAAATCCATTGGGACTTCTGCCCAATCGTAAATCGCTTGAAAAATCGTTAAAAGAATAACCCCAAAAATAACGTAGCCCCAAACCTTGTGGGTTAAAATTCTGTCCAGTTTAATGCGTAAATCTTTGGCTTGACTCAGGTCTATAGTCTGCCCTTTGGCAAGCGCATTATTGATAAACTGATAGCGCTTTATGGTTTCTTTTTGCTGCAGTCGTTTTAAATCACCTTTACTTTTGGTTTTAAAATCAGCAACAGCATCAAAATCCTTTCTATTTGTTTTTCCAAAATTCACATCTTGTGTAATTACCAACCAAAGCTTGTAAAGTAACTGGTTTGGGAAGGCTTTTTCAAGGTTTCCAAAATAGGTAGTGTCAATATCCTTAACGTTCAAGCAAGGCGTAACAGAAACTTCCTTATAATTAGTAATTAAATCTTTAAGCTTGTCAATGCCCTCATTTTTTCTGGTACTTACCAAGGCAATTTTAGTATGTAGCTGTTCTTCTAAATAGGCAATATCTAGGGAAATGCCCTTATACTGCATGCGATCTGCCATATTAATGACCAATACAGATGGTATCTCCAAATCTTTTATTTGTGTGAATAATAAAAGGTTGCGCTTCAAGTTTTCCACATCAGTAACTACAACGGCAATATCTGGAAAATCCTTGTCGTTTCTATTTAGCAATAGTTCAATAACAACGTTCTCGTCCAGCGAAGAGGCATTTAAACTGTATGTCCCTGGTAAATCAATGATATGTGCCTTAACACCTCGAGGCAATTTACAAATGCCCTGTTTTTTTTCAACCGTAATCCCCGGGTAATTACCCACTTTTTGGTTCAATCCCGTTAGTGCATTAAAAACCGAGGTTTTGCCGGTGTTTGGGTTTCCAATTAAAGCAACGTTTATCTGTTTACTCATGCGTTACTTTTTCAATTAAAATATGAGAAGCTGTTTCTTTTCTAATGGCAAGGTGCGTCCCATTCACATTTAAATACATGGGGTCTTGAAATGGCGCCACTTGCACAAGTTCAACCGAGTTACCGGGTAAACAGCCCATTTCCAAAAGTTTTAAAGGAATATGAATGGATGAAACATCAGTAATTACAGCGTGTTCCCCTCGTTTTAAATGTGCTAAAGTGTGCTTCAAGCTTATTTAGATTGATTTTAAAGAAGCAAAAATACAGCAAACTTTATAAGTTTAAAAGCTAAACTGTAATTATTTGGGCGCTACCCCACCCTTCGACAAGCTCTGGGTAAAAGGGGTCGGGATTTCCGTTGATAGTTTTGACTTCCTGCAGAAGCGGGACCAAAAGCTTCCACTTAGGTTGCTGAGGTTCTCGAAGCACAATCCCTAGCGCAAAAGAACAATTAGACTTTTATCTGTTGTATTCTTCTTTTAAAATGGCAATATCGTGTAATAACTTATCAATATCCTCAGGATTAGTACCGTCATAAAACCCACGGATTTGCCGCTTTTTATCAATCAACATAAAGTTCTCGGTATGTATCATATCAAAAGGGCCACCATCGCCATTGGTTTTAACGGCCAAATAACTCTTTCTGGCAAGCTCATATATTTGCTTTTTATCGCCTGTAACCAAGTTCCATTTATCATCATCCACGCCTTTTTTTAATGAATAACGCTTTAGTTGCGCTACGGTATCAATTTTAGGAGTTACAGAATGCGACAAAAGCATTACCTCTGTATCACTCTTAATTTCTTTTTGAATTTGCGCCATATGGTCGGTCATAATCGGGCAAATGGTTTGGCAGGTGGTGAAAAAGAAATCTGCCACATAAATTTTATCCTTGTAATTATCTTGGGTAACAGTTTCCCCATTTTGGTTTACTAAACTAAAATCAGCTATTTTGTGATATTTCTTTTTGTATTGAATGGTACTATCTACTAATGCCGTACTTACCATAGCAGGTTGATAGATGGGTAAAGGTTGGTAAACATTTAAAGTGTTATAAATTATCGCAATAATAATAACGGATATGATACCAAAAACAACAGCAAATAGTTTATAATCTCTAAAAAACGACAACATTTAACGCGCTTTAAATTAAAATTTCTGCAAAAATACGATGAAATCTCCGCTTCACATATTTAAGGCATACATAAATTACTGTTAAATCAACCTAATTATAGATAGGCTACTTTTTAAACTTGGTTTTAAAACCTTACTTTTGTGCGGTTATTTCAATTTTTGATGAAGCGTATATGGAGTTTGTTATAAAAATATCCCAATTTCTACTTAGTCTTTCACTGCTTATTGTGTTGCACGAGTTAGGTCATTTTATCCCCGCAAAAGCCTTTAAAACTAGGATAGAGAAGTTTTACCTGTTTTTTGATGTAAAGTTTTCACTGTTCAAAAAGAAAATAGGTGAAACTGTTTACGGTATCGGGTGGTTGCCATTAGGTGGTTACGTTAAAATATCAGGGATGATTGATGAAAGTATGGATACCGAAGCTATGAAAGAAGAGCCTAAACCATGGGAATTTCGTTCCAAACCATCATGGCAACGTTTAATCATCATGTTGGGAGGTGTTACGGTAAATTTTGTGTTAGCACTGCTTATTTACATTTTTGCATCCTTTTATTACGGCGATACTGATATTTCGGCAGATAGTGTTGTTGACGGTTATTGGATAGAAAATAAATTATTGACCGATTTGGGCTTTAAAACGGGAGACAAAATTATTTCTGTTGGAGGCGTTAAAATTGAAAATGAATCAGATATAAGATCAAATTTTTTAGGAGCTGAATCCGTAACTATAAGCAGAAATGGTACAGAACAAAAAATCGATTTGCCAGAAGATTTCCTAGGTCAATTATCAAGCAGTAAGGATAGAAGTCTTTTTGGATTAAGGTTACCTTTTGTTGTTGCAAAGGTAGCGGACTCGTCATTAAACAAGTCGGTTGACTTAAAACAAGGCGATGTATTTAAAACCATAAACGGAAAGAAATTAAAGTATTTTGATCAGCTGGAAGATGCAGTTGATGGACTGGAGGGACAAACCGTAGAGGTTGTTTTAGTTCGTGATAAAAAAGACATAACACGTCAATTAAAGCTTAATGAAAATGGAAAATTTGGAATAGTACCCTTTGCACAAATAGATCTTGAAACATTAGAAAGCCTTGGTTACTATAAGGTAGTAACCAAAACATATTCTTTTGGTGAAAGTTTTGGAGTTGGCTACAATAAGTTTATCAATCAGATAGGGTCTTATTTTAATCAGTTAAAACTTATTTTTAGTCCTAGTACCGGTGCATATAAAGGCGTGGGAGGTTTCAAAGCGATATTCGATATATTTCCTGATACTTGGAGTTGGCAAGCATTTTGGAGCATTACTGCTTTCTTATCAATTATGTTAGCCATTTTAAATCTGCTCCCTATTCCAGCACTAGATGGTGGTCATGTCATGTTTTTACTTTACGAAATGATATCTGGGAGAAAGCCCGGAGATAAGTTTATGGAGTATGCACAAATGGTGGGATTCTTTATCTTGATCGCTCTGGTTTTATTTGCTAACGGTAACGATATTTATAAAGCTATTTTTGATTGATTTTTTTAATCATTAAATTTGTTGTAAATAAAAATTAATATATATTTGCGCTCGCAAAAGCGAAAAGAGATCTTCCTCAGTAGCTCAGTTGGTTAGAGCATCTGACTGTTAATCAGAGGGTCGCTGGTTCGAGCCCAGCCTGAGGAGCGAAACAACTCAAAGCCTCTACAGAAATGTAGAGGTTTTTTTATGCAATAAAGTCAAGCACATATATAATTTTTATTTGTAAAATTATCTCTCTGTAGTTATCTTGAAAATAAATTTCAAAAATAATTAGGTTTTAGTGACTAATGCTAGAACTCTGTGTCATATAAACACTTACAATTTAAATTTTACCTTATGATGAAAAAAAGTATTATTCTATTATTGGCCATATTTATTTTGAGCTGTGGTAACAAAAAAGATATCTCCACTAGTAAAGAGGAAAATTCAGTTGAACTTAAGGAATTGAAACAAGAAATAGACTCTATTGAGGCAGTTACAAATGAGATTAAAAATACTGAGGATAGTATAGATGCATCCGTTAAGAAATTAGATGAAATGTTAAATGAACTTGAAAATTAATTATTATGAAAAATTTAGTTAAAAATATACTAACATTAGTATTACTTCTTTGCTTTATAACCGTAAGCAACGCTCAAAAACCAGAACATGCCGGTAAGAAAGACAAGGTTGAAAACAAAATTAAGAAGGAAAAGAAAAAAGGAAAAGACAATGTAGATAAGGAAATCAAAGAAAAAAAACAGAAAAAAGAAAAGGCAGAAAAAGAGATAAAGAAGGAAAAAGAAGAAAAAGCTAATGAACTTAACGAAGAGGGAAAAGCCTATGGAAAAGATAAATATGGGTTAGAAGGAAAAGCTTATGGACAGGAGCGTGCAAGACAAGCTAAACTCCAGAAAGAAGAGAACGTAAGACAGCTTGAGAGTTCTATAGAAAAAGGTGAGTCTAAGGCTAATGATGCAAGAGAAAGGCTGAAAGTGGCTAAAGAGAAACTTAAAGCAAAGAAGAAGCAAGGTAAAATATCAGATGAAAACTATGATAAGGAAATGGAGCGGATTGAAGCTGTAGAAAAAGAGGTAGATACCCTTGAGAAGAAAGTCAAAAAAGGCAAACAGCTAAAGAAAAAGCAAAGCTAATTTGTATTTATGCATTGTCTAAATTTTAAAGGTTAACCAAAAAGGTTAACCTTTTTTATGTAATCTAAATATTTAATTTCAACAAAAAAATGAACACTAAATATGGAGAAAGAAGATGATACTTTAAACACCTTGAAAACACACCATGCTTTTGCCCGATGAAAACAATTTTGAAATAATTGATATTCAACACGAATCAAATAAAGGTAAAATTGTTAGCGTTTTATACCAAAGAAATGCGATTCAGTTCAATTAACCTTCGGAGAATTATTTATTGAGGTAGGTAATATAGAAATACAATATTATATAGTCTTATAACAAATAAAATATAGTATTAAACTTACTTTTAGAAACGAAAAACGCATTTCAACGAAAATATTTCACATATCATCTTCTTATAACTATATTAGATGTATTAACCTACTTATGATTAATATTATGAAACGTATAACTAAACTTTCTCTTTTAAGCTTAGGATTGTTATTTTTTGGATGTAATATTGAGAAACTAGAACAATCTCAAACACAATCCCAAGTATTATCAGAAAAAAAAACACCTGAGAAGAATAAAGATTTTGATGTGTCAGAAAGTGATAATTCTTCTAGTACTGATCTAGAAGATAATTGCTATACAACACGTTTAATTGCAGGACAGCATTATGATATTGGAACAGTTACAATTGATGTTGAAGGCGATATTTTAACTGTTACTTACACAACAAATGGCGATTGGGTTCTAAATGCAACCCATTTACATGTTAGTAGTTGCGAAGAAGATGGTTTTCCCGTTACAGGAGCAAACAATCCAAAAATTGGACACTTTGATTATGCCAGTGAGCATGAAGAAAGCACAACACAAGTAATTTATACAATCGACATTGGAGAAATAACAGGAGAATTATGTTTTGCCGCGCATGCAGAAGCTGGTGGTCCATCTGAAGAAACAGCTTGGGCTGAAGGAGAAGGTTTTGGAGGAAACAGTTGGGCGATGTATTTTGTGGCAGATTTAACAGATTGTGATGATGAAGATACTCCACCCACTTATGGGTAAATATCATTTTTAAGTTTATTTAATTAAATTATAAACCCACTCCATTATGGAGTGGGTTTTTATTATAGCAAGGTTAGACAACTTATTAAACTTTTAAGCTAACCGTGACAACTTTTTTCATTAAATTGAAAAGGCGAGGCAGGGTAACCATTAAATACTTTTTGTGTAATAACATTCACTTTTAGTAAAATAGTATGGAGTTCAGTGCTTTATATTCTCTCAATGTTATTGATGTGGTTGTTAGTTTGATTTGAAGGCACAAAAATTGAAGTTTACATTAAGCATTTGATAGTAACTCAAATAAGCAAGCTCTAGCTCTGGTGGAATCACTAATTATTTAACGCCTCTTTTATAGCTTCAACAGTTTTCTTCGCGTTTCCAATAAAAATAGAATCTTCGATAATTATCACAGGTCTTTTTAAGAATGTATAGTGATCAAGAATATAATACTTATAATCTTTCTTGGCTAAATCTTGATGCTTTAAATCCATTTTTTTATATAGTTGAGCACGCTTACTAAATAAAGCTTCATAGCTACCTGCCAAAGTTTTCATTTCGTCTAGTTGAGCTGTCGTAATGGAGTCCTTTTTTATATCCTGTAATATAAATTCAGAAGATAAATTCAATTCTTTTAAAATTCTTCTGCAGGTATCACAGGTCTTTAAATAATATACTTTTTTCATGTTTTTATGTATTTCAAAAAACAAATTAAAACTATATTTAACAAAAATTTAAACAATATGGATTTTACGTTTCAGGTTTTACAAAATACCAGAAGTATTTTTAAAAAAATTATTGAAAACAATACTTTGGAAGATTTAAATAAGATACCTAACGGGTTTAACAATAACATTATTTGGAATATCGGTCATATTGTGGTTTCAGAACAGTTATTGGCTTATCGATTATCTGGTTTAGAGTCATCGTTATCAGATGAAATGATTGATAAGTATCGAAAGGATAGTAAACCAAATGGTGCGGTATCACAAGAAGAGGTGAATGAAATTAAAGAATTACTATCAACATCTCTTGAAAAAACCAAGGAGGACTATTACAATGACGTTTTCCAAAATTACAATGCCTACACGGTGTCTACAACGGGCAATACTTTAAGCAATATTGATGAGGCTTTACAGTTTATAGCAATACACGAGGGGCTGCACTATGGCTATGTACTGGCGCTTTTAAAAGCTATTAAAGGTTAAATAGTCCTTGGCTTTCTCAAACGGGATTGTAAATTCAATAATTCCCGTTGCATAAGGTGCAATTTCATAGGGATTGTAAAGTAAAATAACGCCTTCTTCGGAAAAACCAATATTTGCTGGGAGATTAAAGGCATCTGGCTCAAAAAGCACAGTTTTATCGGTTACCTCGGCATCAAAAAATCGTTTTGCTAAGTTTTTGAACGCTTTTATATCAGTAAAAAGCGCTTCATTAGCTATTTGTTTGCCAGATGTTGTATCAAAATTTAAAAATGAAATGGCTGTATTTCCATGAGCGCCACCAGTATTCATATAAGATGTTATGGCAATGCTGATAACTACATCGGACTGATACATTACTTCACCATCTATTTGAGCTTCCCATGTTAAAGTCGATGCAGGAAAATCTTTTATGAAATTATTAAATTCTGTATTAAAAGCATCAATTTGTTCAGATAGTGATGAAGGTGTGTTTTCAGGTTCAGGATTTCCGATGGTCAAGGTTGAGGCAATGAAACTTTCAATTTCACTGTTTATAGCTTCACTTACAGTTGTGTTTCCTGTTGCTTCTGGGATAAAAATCCTAACTAAAGCGTTATTTTCAGTGGTGATTTCTATTTCAGAAAAAGTAAGCTTCTCTTCTTTTTTACATGAAAAAATCAAAAGGATGATAAAAAATGACAGGATTCTACTGGACAACTTTAAGAGTGCTAATTTTTTTAATCCAAATAATAGATATAGCCTACATTTAACCAAAGTAACCAATCGTTATGTTTGTTGTAGACCAAATCGTGATTTAAACCATCTACCCAGTCATCAAAATAATATTGCCACCTTAAATCGAGCATAAGATCTGAAAGCGGTCCAATTTTATATCTAAAACCAGCGCTAGTAACCATAGACCATGTACTTCCAGGGGCAGGGTCGACTGATCCAGGAGCCCATATAGAATAAAAATTATTTGGGTCTCCAATATTTCCAACATCATTAGAACCGTTGTCGTAAGTGGTTATTACCTCTGGATTAAACGAGGTATAGTGCACACCAAGACTCACAAATGGCGCTATGCGATAGCCATACGCTTGAAACGAGCGAATACTTAATGGAAAAAATTCCAATTGGGTACCTATATCTAGGTTTTTAGCATAGCCAGTATGTCCTCTAAGTCTATCCGCATTATCACTTGTTCTGTCAGGTTGGGTCCACCTACCTAAATGCTCTAGTTTGGTTTTGTTCCAAGAAATTTCATTTCTTAATTTAAAATGATCGTTAAAGTAAGTATCGGTAGTATAGCAGTTACAATCAGCTCTGTAGGAGAAGTTTATATAATGAACAAGCCCAATGCCAATACCAGAATTGCCAAAATTGGTACGTTCGTTTTCACGACTACCAAAATCAGATCTGAATTGTACAGGACCTGTTATAACGCCAATTTCGTGAGAAAAGCCTAATTGGGCTTGCGATGTTTGGCAAAAAGCAAACACACAAAGAGTAAGAGCTAAACGTTTTAAGTTAAGCGTCATAATATTTTGTTTTCGAGGCGTTAACGCAACAAATATATAAAAAGCCGATGAACTACCAAATTATTCTGATGAAGCGCATTTGGCTTTTAGCTTATATTGCGAAAAATTAAAAAAAAACGTGTTATTTTTAAAGATAACGTATCTTTGTGCTTCAAAATTGTATATTCATTAAAATTTAAACATTTATTGATACATGAAAGAAATTATTGCAGAATTTTTGGATTTGGTAAAAGAGCGTAATGCTCATGAACCAGAGTTTTTACAAGCGGTTGAAGAAGTGGCTGAAACCGTAATTCCTTATATCGTTCAGCATGATATTTATTATGGCAAAAACGTTCTACTTCGTATGGTAGAACCAGAACGATTGGTTTCGTTTAGAGTATGTTGGGTTGATGATGATGGAGAGATTCAAGTGAATAGAGGTTATCGCATTCAAATGAATTCTGCCATTGGCCCCTACAAAGGAGGTTTGCGTTTTCACCCCACAGTAAATGCAAGTATTTTAAAGTTTTTAGCTTTTGAACAGGTCTTTAAAAATAGCTTAACAACGTTGCCAATGGGTGGCGGTAAAGGTGGTAGCGATTTTGATCCGAAGGGAAAAAGTGATAACGAAATCATGAGATTCTGTCATGCATTTATGAGTGAACTGTTCAGGCATATTGGTCCAAATACTGATATTCCAGCAGGGGATATTGGAGTTGGACAACGTGAGATTGGATTTTTATTCGGTATGTACAGAAAATTAAGGAATGAATTTACTGGAGTGCTAACAGGAAAGGGGATGACATGGGGCGGTTCATTAATTAGACCCGAAGCTACTGGATATGGTACTGTATACTTTGCAGAAAACATGCTAAAAACAAAGGATGATAACTTTGAAGGTAAAACTGTTGTTATTTCCGGATCTGGAAACGTAGCACAATATGCTGCCGAAAAATCGATTCAATTAGGAGCAAAAGTACTTACGCTTTCAGATTCCTCGGGGTATATTTTCGATGAGGAAGGCATCGATACTGAAAAGCTAGAGTTTGTAATGCATCTTAAAAACGAAAAGAGGGGTAGAATAAGTGAATATTTAGAAAAATATCCTAATGCTAAATTCACAAAAGGCAAAACGCCTTGGGATGAAAAATGTGACATAGCATTGCCGTGTGCCACCCAAAACGAATTAAATGGTGACGACGCAAAGGCTTTACTATCTAACGGATGTATGTGCGTGAGCGAAGGCGCAAATATGCCCTCTACAAAAGAAGCAATTGCAGAATTTCATAAAGCCAAGATATTGTTTGCGCCAGGAAAAGCTTCAAATGCTGGTGGCGTTGCAACCTCTGGTTTAGAAATGACGCAAAACTCCTTAAGATATAAGTGGACGAGAGAAGAAGTAGATAAAAAACTTAAAGAGATTATGGGAGACATTCATCAATCGTGCATAGACTATGGTACAGATGAAGATGGCTATATCGATTATGTAAAGGGAGCAAATATTGCAGGTTTTGTGAAAGTAGCCGATGCGATGTTAGCACAAGGTGTGGTTTAGTAAAAAAGAGAAATTTTAAAAAGCCTCCTAAACTTAGGAGGCTTTTTTCTTTTATTGCATTTCAGTACTAATATTCTTTTCTTAATAAATATATTTGCTGCTTTGACATTGAAAATTTAGTTAGCTAAGGAGTTTGCATAAAATTAATACTAATAATTTTGACTTTTTGAGGGTTCTTTTTGCAAGTACAGTTGCAATAGCACACTTAATAAAATTAGCTCAAATACCTGAACTGCAACCTTACATTCATTTGTTTAACGCACGTTTAGCTATTGATGGATTTTTTATAATCAGTGGTTTTTTGATTGCTAAAAGCTATGAAAGAAATAAAAACTTTAAAATTTATATTGAAAAACGCATTAAGCGAATAGTGCCAGCTTATTTTTTTGTGATACTTTTCTGCGGACTTAGTTTTAGTTTAATTTCCACAAATACTATGTCTGAGTATTTTTTTAATCTTCAGTTTTGGAAATATTTACTGGCAAATTTATCGTTTCAGAATTACTTTGAACCCTGTTTACCAGGTGTATTCAATAATAATTTATTATGTGCAGTTAATGGAGCATTGTGGACTATAAAAATAGAAGAGGCTTTTTATTTATTACTGCCAATTTTTTATTATTTGATTGATTTTAAAAAAGTAAATGTTTATCTACTTAGTGCAATTATTTATATTGTATCCATTGTATACTTCAACTATTTTTCTGTCATTGATATGTATAGAATTGCAAAGCAATTACCGGGAGCTTTAGCGTTTTTTATAACTGGAGTAGTTTTCTTCAAAAACTTTAATCTCTTGATAAAATGGAAACATTACCTTATAGTACCGTGTTTTCTTTTCTTTATTTTAGAACAATACGTTTTTCAAACCCAAATATTAAAGCCTATTACTTTTGGTTTTATGGTGTTTTACATAGCATATTCCTTTAGCTGGTTGAATAATTTTGGTAAATATGGCGACTTTACCTATGGGATATATATATATCATTTCCCGATAATTCAGGTATTTGTCTATTACGATTTATTTAATAAGTATGGTTACATTTCAGCGAGTTTTTTGGTTTTAATGCTAGTTTTAGTAGCTTCAATAGCATCGTGGTACTTATTAGAATTGAGGTATCTTTCGAAGAACAGAAAATTACGATATCAAAAGATAAATATTGAGTGGTTTAGCAATAAATAAATACAGAGCATTATACTGTAATGGAATGGTGTACGTTTTAAAAATTAATATAAGTTATTAAAACAAAAACAGTTACTTTGAAAAAGCATTTTTTTTTCTTTTTTCTTTTATTGCCCTTACTTCAATTTGCACAGGGTTTTTCGGCATTATGGGAAGGACACTTCTCGTATTTCAATATAGTGGATATAGCGAAGAGTGATACAAAGATTTACGCTGCGGCAGAAAATGCAGTTTTCACCTATGATATAAATACTGAGGAACTTCAGGAGATCAGCACAATTAATGGATTATCTGGAGAAGCTATTTCAACCCTACATTATAGTGACGCCTACCAATTACTGTTGATAGGTTATGAAAACGGGCTGATGGAAATTGTGTTGGAAAACAACACTAATGTGTTAACCGTTGTAGATATTTTAGATAAAGTAACAATACCACCTTCAAATAAAGGAATAAACCATTTCAATGTTTTAGATAATTTAGTGTATATCGCAACAGATTATGGTATTTCTGTGTTCGATTTAGAACGACTTGAGTTCGGTGATACTTATTTTATTGGAGACCAAGGCAGTCAATTAAGTGTTGGGCAAACAGCAATTTTCAATAATTACATTTACGCGGCCAGTAGAAATGGCGGGATACGAAGAGCGTCTTTGGATAATACTAATTTAATTGATTTTCAGAACTGGGAAATAATTGTAAATGGTGATTTTCTTAGAGTTGAAGCTTTAACAAATACCCTTTACGCTATTAGGAGCGATAGAGTTATTTACGAAATACAAGAGACAAACATCATAAACCTTTTTCAATATAACAGACCACCACTTAAAATGGTAGGAATTGAAGATAGGCTTGTAATAACTACTGATAACAATGTTTTTATTTATGACGAAAATTTTAATCAGATATCGCAAATAGATATTGATCAAAATTTTAACACTTCATATACATCGGCTATCATAGATGGTGATGTGGTTTTTATAGGTACAACAAACTTTGGAATATTAAAAACTTCCATATCTATCCAAGATAATTTTCAAGAAATACACCCAGACGGACCACTTTTAAACCGACCATTTTCGTTAGAAGCTTTCTCAAACAATTTATGGGTAACCTTCGGAGAATACTCCTTTTTCTTTAACCCTTATCCATTAAATAGTCGTGGTTTTAGTCGTTATGACGGTAATAGTTGGCTCAATATTCCTTATGATGATGTTTTAGAAGCTAAATGCTTAAATAGTATTGCTGTGAACCCATTTAATGTTAACCAAGTATTTGTAAGCTCGTTTTTCAACGGATTATTAGAGGTAAATGAAGAAGTTCCTACCTTTCTATACGATGAGGAAAATAGTGGATTGGAATCATTATTCATACCCACAAACCCTACTTATGTAGACATAAGAGTTGGTCCTTCGCAATTTGACGAGGAAGGGTTGTTGTGGACGGTAACAAGTTTTATTCCAAAGCCGTTAAAATCATTCAATCCGTCGTCAGGGCAATGGAGATCCTATGATTTTACAGATATTGTGCCAGATCAATTAGGAAGTAATTTAGGGTACAGGGATTTAGCGATTGGAAGAGATGGAACCAAATGGGTGGCGAGTTACAGTTTTGGTGTTATTGGTTTTAGTAATGAAGGCGGCTCAGATAGAATAAAAAACTTGAGTAAAGATGGCAACCTTCCACACGAATACGTGACATCACTTGCGATTGATAGGCGTGACCAACTTTGGATTGGTACTATTGAAGGGTTGAGGGTGTTGTTTAACACCTCAGGTTTTTTTGATGACGACAATGTTACAGCAAGCGAAATAATTATATCTGAAGACGGTGTAGCAAAAGAGTTATTATTCAAACAACTAGTATCTAAAATAGTTGTTGACGGTTCAAACAACAAATGGATAGGTACCATAGGCTCTGGCTTGTTTTATTTTTCATCAGATGGACAACAAACCATTTTTCATTTTACAAAAGATAATTCTCCCTTGCCCTCCGATAATATTTCTGAACTGTCATTAGATGAGTCAAACGGCACGCTTTATATAGGTACAGAAAAAGGATTAGTTTCCTTTAAAACGGGCAGTTCTTCAACTACAGAAGATTTTTCAGAATCTCATGCTTACCCAAATCCCGTAAGACCAGGGTTTGATATAGTGGAGGAAAAAGTTAAAATTAAAGACCTTCCAGAAAATGTAAATATTAAGATTACAGATATTGAAGGGAATTTAGTGGCAGAGGCGCAATCAAGAACCAACCAAAGGTACAATGGTTTTAACTTAGAAATTGATGGAGGTATCGCCTATTGGAATGGCAAAAACTTAGCAAATAATATTGTGGCCTCAGGTGTTTACCTTATCATGCTGTCAGATTTGGATAGTTTTGAAACCAAGGTGCTTAAATTAATGGTGGTAAGGTAATGTTAAGCACTACAAATGCTATTGTACTATCAAAATTAAAATATCGTGATAACGATTTAATTGTTAAGTGCTATACCCAGGAACACGGTGTTGTAGGTTTTCTTCTAAACGGAGTTTTGAAATCAAAAAAAACCAACAAAAAAGTAGCATATTTTCAGCCGCTATCTCAAATACAAATTGTTTTTAATTATACCAAAACACGTTCACTTTACGCGATAAAAGAAGTAAGGATTAACAATCCGTACACAAGTTTACATTCTCATATACTTAAAAGCGCTGTGGTATTATTTTTATCAGAAATATTAACGACAGCACTACAGGAAGAAGAAAAAAATGAAGCACTTTACAGCTATTTAGAAACAACACTGTTATGGTTTGATAATGAAAATGAATACGCCAATTTTCATTTATTATTCTTATTAAAACTCACAAAATATTTGGGGTTTTATCCAGACACTTCCAATATATATAGGAGTTTTTTCAATTTGGAAGACGGCAGTTTCCAAGAAAGAGAAGAAGGAAAGCACAGTATTTCAGGGGAAAATTTAATACTTTTAAAAGACCTGTTAGGTATAAAATTTGATGCATTGCATACTATAAAGATAAATGCACAGAAAAGACAATCATTTTTAAATATGATTTTGCTTTATTTTAGACTACATTTGGGCAGTTTTAGAACCCCAAAGTCACTACAAGTTTTTAATCAAGTTTTTAGCTAAAAAATGAAACGCTATTATATGCTTTTGCTGTTTTTACTGCTCTTTAAAGCAGTAAGCGCACAAGACATAAAAGTACTAAACACAATTACCGAAGAACCTATTTTTGGTGTAGCTATTTTCGATGCAAACAAAACAAAAAGTGTGATTACCAATTTTAAGGGTGTTGCTAACCTAGAGAAATTTGCACTTTCGGACACTCTTTATTTTCAGCACTTGTCCCATATTACTAAAATCTCTACTAAAAGAGAAGTTTTAAAGACTAAAATTGTATATCTGGACGCGAATACTCAGGGATTAAAAGAAATTGTGGTTTCAGCCTCAAAGTTTGAGCAGCATAAGAGAGATATCCCACAAAAGATTGTAAATAGTAATGCTGAAATTATAGAGTTTTCAAACCCGCAAACTACTGCTGATGCGCTCCAAAACACGGGTTCCGTATTTGTGCAGAAGAGTCAATTAGGTGGAGGTAGTCCAATGATTAGGGGTTTTTCCACAAACCGTTTATTAATCACAGTAGATGGCGTTAGAATGAATAATGCCATTTTTAGAGGAGGTAATGTCCATAACGTTATTGCCGTAGATCCATTATCTATTCAAAGTACTGAAGTTACCTTGGGTTCTGGCTCTGTTATTTATGGAAGCGATGCTATTGGAGGAGTTATGAGTTTTTATACTAAAACACCGCAACTATCCTATACCGATACTTTATTGGTAAATGCGAATACCTTGTTGAGGTATGCTTCCGCTAGTGATGAAAAAACAGGACATTTAAATCTTAATCTCGGATACAAAAAATGGGGCTTTTTAACTAGCGCCACTTTTACAGATTTTAATGATTTAAAAATGGGATCCCATGGCCCAAACGATTATTTACGGACGGAGTTTGTAATTCCTGATAATGGTAATAATGATGCTATAGTAGCCAACCCAGATTCTAGAGTTCAAAAGTTTTCTGGCTACAATCAATTAAATATTACCCAAAAAGTGAGGTTTGAGCCTTACAAGAGTTTAAGCTTTGATTTGGGTGTACACTACTCAAAATCTTCTGATATTCCACGATATGACCGGCTTATTCGCTACAGAGGAGATGATTTGCGTTCAGCCGAATGGAATTATGGCCCGCAACAATGGTTTATGTCCAATTTGCAAGTAACAAGACTTAGCAGTGGTTCCAATTTATATGACAAGATAAAAGCAACAGTTGCCTACCAAAATTTTAAAGAAAGTAGGATAGATAGAGACTTTCAGGCAGTTGAAAGACGACGACGGGAAGACGCTGTTGATGCCTATTCCTTTAATTTGGATTTTGAAAAACGTTTAAGTGAAAAAACACGAATGTTCTACGGTATAGAATATGTATTTAACAAAGTGTCTTCTAATGGAACTACTGAAGATATTACTACAGGTAATATATCCAACACCGTATCCAGATATCCAAACGGCGCAACATGGGCATCTGCTGCTGCATATACAAGTTTAAAATATAAACCAAATACTAGGTTTGTGTTTCAATCGGGATTGCGATTCAATAAT
Organism: Hyunsoonleella flava; assembly: GCF_004310325.1. Lineage (GTDB taxonomy): Bacteria > Bacteroidota > Bacteroidia > Flavobacteriales > Flavobacteriaceae > Jejuia > Jejuia flava. The sequence continues at coordinate 67,388 of NZ_SIRT01000015.1, read as the reverse complement.
GTAACCTCAAAAGCAGATTTTAAGGAAAATAATACATTTTTAAACCTTCCCTTCCAAAGTTCAAAAAATACGGCAGGTGCACTTACAGGAACCGCAGGTTTAACATGGTCTCCAAACCAAATCATGCAGTGGAAATTAAACGCGGCATCAGCATTTAGGGCACCAAATATTGATGATATTGGAAAGGTTTTTGATTCTGAACCAGGTTCAGTAGTAGTGCCTAATGAATTATTGCGACCTGAGTACGCTTATGGAGGAGAAGTAGGCCTAAAACTAGATTTTGAAAAAAAATTGGTACTCGATTTAAGTACTTATTACACCTATTTGGACAATGCTTTGGTAAGACGAGATTACACGTTAAATGGCGAAACAGAAATACTATATGATGGTGAATTAAGCAATGTACAGGCCATACAAAACGCTTCAAAAGCATGGATTTATGGTTTTGAAGCAGGATTAAAAATGAAGTTTACAGAAGCCTTAAGCTTAACATCGCAATACAGCGTGATAGGAGGTACTGAAGAAAACGATAATATTGAAGTACCTATACGTCATGTGGCACCAAATTTTGGGAATACGCATTTAGTTTGGAAACATAAGAGTTTAACTGTAGATGCCTTCGCAATTTATAACGGAGAATTGTCTTTTAATGAATTGGCGCCTTCCGAAAAAGAAAAGGATTTTATTTATGCCGCAGATAAAAATGGCAATCCGTATGCGCCATCATGGTACACCTTAAACTTAAGAACACGGTATAAGGTAAGTAAAAATACAACTCTGACAGCGGCTTTAGAAAATATTACAGATCAACGTTACAGACCATATTCTTCGGGTATTGCTGCTCCTGGGCGAAACCTAATTTTAGCTTTAAAATACAGTCTATAAAAAAACACGCCATTCCCAAATAGGAATGACGTGATAAGTATAACCACTGATAAACGGGTTTTAATTTTATTGTTTGATAAACTTTTTGCTTACAGTTGCTCCGTTTGATAGCTCGATATTAGCGATATAAACCGAAGCTTTTAAAGCGCTTAAGTTGTAAGTTTCACTGTTGCTATCTCCAGTTAAACTGTAAAGTGCTCTTCCTAAAAGATCAAAAATAGCAACGGATTTAAAGGTGGAAGCCTCTGTTGTGAATTGAATATTGCTATTATCCAATTGCACTATTTTGATAGCATTTGCATTTATTTCAAATACTTCATTAGATAACGCAGCGGCACTAAAGGCAATTTCAAAACGGTCATTAAATTCTCCAGCCTCAGATGTAAAACTGTAGTCGCTATCGGATAAATTGTGAACTGAATTTGTTAAGTTGTCTTTTAAGTATACACTGTTGTTTGATAAAAAGTCACCTTCAAAGTGTTCTACTGATAACGAATATATTGTTGCAACTTCAACATTAGTACTTAAGCCAAATTTTAGTATTTCGTTCTCATTGATACTATTTATGTCCTTACATTGAATGGCATATTTAATTTCATCTGATTCTGATAATGAGTAAAGCGCAGCAGCATAATCTTGAGTAAGTAGTTTTGGTGCATCGTAATACATACCGTCATAATTGTCAGTTGCGCCATCTACATAAGCTACAAGGATTTGATTAGACACGCCATTACCACTTGTTAAATTCAGCCAAAGCTTGTTTTCTATTGAATTTGAACTTTTAGTGTTATTAGTCTTAAAAAATTGGGTGTTACTTGTGGCATCTGCCATACGCATTGCGTTGGTGAATGTTGCTGTTCCTGCGGTTAAAGCGGGAACGAAGAACCCTTGCGCTGAACCAACAAACTTAGTCGTACCTGGAGTAGTACCTGCACCTGCACCTACCGTATAAACTACATAATCATTTAGATTAAAATTTAGAGCCTCATTACCTGGATTAAGTTCACTAGGAGGAGAAGCTTGAGACCAAAAATAAGCTGCACCATCAATAATTCCGGAGTTAGCCAATTGAAACGCATCAAAATCAATGGCTGAAGGATAAGGATTCCCAATAAAATTCCAATTTACCCCAGTATTAGCAGCATTCAATGCTATAGTCACTGGGATATCTCCAGTATTAAATGCGCCAGAGAACGTAGCGGTTCCTGTTGCGCCAGGAAAATGGAATCTACTTTCGGTAGCAGCATACCCTCTACCTGGTGTCATAATATCTCCAGCAAGTGCATATTGCCAATCATCAGCGTTGTCGTCAATGTCGTCACCATCGGTGTCAACAAAATTAGCTGCATTAAACCAAAACCGTCTATCTGCGGGAGCGTTAGGGAACGCATCACCAATAGTTTCGCCAACTACAGGAGAACTCCAATAGGTATAGTAAAACCAATCCGCTTTAGCTGGGGTTTGTTTATTTACACTAGCAGTTCCATTTAAAATAAATGAACCTCCATTATCGTTTTGAACAAAATTACCTTGGCTTTGAACTGTTAAATCGCCGTCGATAGTTACATCATTTTCAACTTCTACATAAGTATTATCACTAACGTTCAAGTTTATTCCAGCGTTAACCGTCAAGCTACAAGCGCTAAAACTTCCAGAACCGGTATCATAATTTGCGGCTATAACAACCTCAGTAGATAAATCAGGAGTGCCACCAACCCAACCACCGTTCCATGTTACTGTAGTAGCACAAGTACCTGCGGCAATGCAAGAGTAAGAAGCTGCACCGCCTAGAGTTTGACGAGTCCCATTATTTCCAGACCAATTAGCCACATCTGAGACCGCACTAAGGATCAAAGCTTGATTTGCCAATACTGACCGGTCATAAATACAATTATCTCTATTAAATGTCATAGCATTAACCCCATCAGTTAAGCCAGCAGGAAGGGCAGTATTTTGAGTATTCGTAGCATCAGTCCAACCGTTGCCATTAGCAACATGTACAGCATATAAAAATGTTGGTGACGCAAGCGTTCCTTGATAAGCAATAACTTGATCTCCTCCGGCAGAAAGGGCAAATCCTAAGTCTGTTTCAGCAGCTGAACCAACTGGGTTTAAAGAAAAATCAAGCGCTGAATAATTATTCCCACCAATGTCTGTTATAATTATTTCTGTACCACAACTAGTAGCAACTGACGCTGTCCAAGTAACAACACCCTCTGAAGTTGTAAAAGCCCCAGTTGTCAACCATCCATTATCCGTAAAATTTATAGTGGTGCCAGCGGCTACATCTGCCAACAAAACGAAAGAGAACTGATCAGGGTTGTCGGTATTAACCCCTGTAATAGCGATATCTCCCTCGTAAAGCGTAGTTTGCCCATAACCAAAACTAAAAGCTAAAAGCAATATTAATAGTGAAGTAATTTTTTTCATCATGTTAAGTTTTTAAAACTAGATTTGGATCTATTAATTTTAATTCTTTTTCAATTGCTATTTTTGAATTCGCTATGCAAACCAAAAAAACATATACTGTACAAGAAGCTACTAGAAAACTAGAGCATTATTGTGCGTATCAAGAACGCTGTCATCAAGAAGTGCGTCAAAAGCTAAAGTCTATGCACATGATACCCGAGGCTATCGATGTTATTATAGTTCACCTTTTAAAACACAACTATCTTAACGAAACACGTTTCGCCAAAACATTTGTAAGTGGTAAGTTTAGAATTAAGGCTTGGGGCCGTCGCCGTTTAACTTTTGAATTAAAGAAAAAAGACATTAGCAAAGTTAATATAAATCAAGCACTTGCAGAAATAGAAGAATCGGATTACATCGAGGTTTTCAATGGTTTAGCCGAAAAAAAAGCAAATTCCTTGTCAGAAACCAGCAAGCTTAAAAAAAAGCGAAAATTAATCGATTATCTGCTATATAGAGGCTGGGAATCGCACTTGGTGTACGAAAAGGCAAGAGAACTTTTCGGGTAAATCCATAAAAAAGCGGATAAAGTGTAAAACCATACCCGCTTTTTTCATGTTTTATGTTGTTTTACCTATAAATTAAAACTTGCTCCAAAATTCACGGTAAATTGGTTGTGAAGCATCTCAGCAGAGGTTAAAGTATCAGAATTAAATTTTGCCAATGGCGTGTTCAATTCTGTGTAAATACCGAAGCCTTCCGTAAAGAAATAACGCATCCCTAAATGTCCACCAAAATTTTTCATGCCTAAACTTAAACCAGGATAGATGTCAAAATTATCACTAACGTTAATCACATTTCCTAAGTTGGCATTAAAACGAGCTCTTATGTCAAAACGGTCTGTGAAACCGGCATCAATAGATTCTTCTATGCCCAAAAGATAGGTTGAGGAAAATCCAAAAGAAATATTATCGCCCACACCATAATCGTAGCTAATGTTGATACCAGTACCATTATCTTGGGCGTTTAAACCCACTTGAAATTTGTTGTCGTTTTTACCAATATAGGCCTGTGCATCAATAAATGAAACGCTTAAAATGGCAAGTATTAAAATAAATTTTTTCATAATTAAAAAAGTGTTTTTCGATTTGAGATTCAAAATATAAGTGCGCAAAGATATTACAAGTTTTAAAACTGCAAAGATTTTATAAATGTTTATGGGTACGTGTAATTGCTTGTTCGTTCTTCCAGTCTATCCATTTTTGCCCTTTAATCCTACGCATTACATTATCAAAACTGCGCATAATAATAAGGTTGTAAATAGCCTTACCAAAGTTTTTTGGGTTTCTAGCAATAGCGCGCAAACTCATGGAAAATCCAGGGGTAACATAGCGCATGTAGTGCCAATACCCTTCTGGCATGTACAATACTTCGCCATGGTTAAGCTCGGTTTTATAACCTTTAGCTTTTTTAAGCATGGGCCATTTTTCAAAATCAGGATTATTAAAATCTATGTCCTCTCTTGTTATCAACGAATGTGGAATTTTATAGAGATATTCGTTTTGCTTTTGATCAAATAAAATACACTCTTTTTTCCCCTCAAAGTGAAAATGAAAAATATTGGCCAAATCAATGTCATAGTGCATAAAGGTATGCGAATCGCGTCCGCCAAAAAACAGCATGGGAATACCTTTCATGAGGCGCAACCCAAAATCAGGAAATGTAAAATCGTTTTGTAATTGTGGGATTTCCTTAAGGGCATTCCAAAGAAAAATACGGTATTTCGTAGGTTCACGCTTTAGTAAATCTATGTAGTTGCCAAGTTTCATTTTAGCATGCGGCTCGTTAAAACCGTCTTTATAATCTACCGGCCTATCATCATATAACGGCACTGTTAAATCGCCGCCAATAGTTTTAAAATAGTCTAAATTCCATGTGTTATAAGCAGGCCAATCGTCAATAAAACGTTCTATAACCACGGGTTTTTGAGGTTTAAAATAATGCTCTAAAAAATCCGCTTTCGAAATTGTTTTTACACGCGGAATATCCTGTAGATTTAACGCCAAAGTCTGTTTAGTTTGATGCTGTAAAGTTAAGAAAACGTTAGCAATTGCGAAATAGTATTTTGGGCGTTACCCTCCTAAGGTCGGGTCGGGCTTTACGTTTCAAGTCCTCGCTTCTGCGCTAAGGCGCAAAAGCTGTGGGCTTTCCTCTGCAATCCCTAACGCGGGTCTGTCTGCCAAGGTAGGGTTTTATCGTTTTGGTGATGCTTTTTTGGAGGGGCTCGTTTAACTCTAGCGGATATTTACCATTTTTTTCTAATAAATCAAGATTTAAATACTTCAAACACTCAAAGCAATTCCATTTTTCAAATTCTTTTTTCACTTCAAACGTTTTCGTTAAAAAAGTCATTTTTTTAAGCTATTTAATTGACTACATTTGTGTTCTAATTTGATATAAAACAATAATAATGAAGACTCTAAACGATTTCAATTTTGAAAATAAAAAAGCCCTAATCCGTGTTGATTTTAATGTGCCTCTAAATGAAAATTTTGAGGTTACGGATGCTACACGAATTGTGTCTGCAAAACCAACAATCATTAAAATTTTAGAAGATGGCGGTAGTTGTATATTAATGTCGCATTTAGGTCGCCCAAAAGGATTTCAAGATGAGTTTTCGTTAAAGCATATTGTGTCTAAGGTTGAAGATATTTTAGGTGTAGGTGTAAAGTTTGTTGCTGACTGTGTTGGTGCGGATGTTGAGGCTGCAGCAGCAAGTTTAGAACCAGGTGAAATTTTATTATTAGAAAATCTTCGTTTTCATGGCGAAGAGAAGGCAGGTCATGAAGGTTTTGCTGAAAAGCTGTCCAAACTTGGCGATATTTATGTAAATGACGCCTTTGGTACCGCCCACAGAGCACATGCTTCCACCACTATTGTTGCTCAGTTTTTCGAAGGCAAAAAATGCTTTGGAAACTTGTTGGCTCAAGAAATTGAAAGTATTAAAAAAGTTATGGAAACTGGTGAAAAGCCTGTATTGGCGATTCTTGGTGGGGCAAAAGTATCTTCAAAAATTACCATTATTGAAAATATTCTAGATAAAGTAGATCATCTGATAATAGGTGGTGGTATGGCATTTACGTTTGTAAAAGCACAAGGCGGAAAGATTGGAAATTCCATTTGCGAAGATGATAAAATGGGACTAGCTTTAGAAATATTGGAACAAGCAAAAGCCAAAAATGTACAAATACACATTCCTGTTGATACCGTTGCCGCAGATGCTTTTAGTAACGATGCCAATACACAAATTTGTGATATTAATGCCATTCCTGATGGTTGGGAAGGTGTAGATGCTGGACCAAAATCTCGTGAGCAATTCCACAAGGTGGTTATGGAAAGTAAAACCATTTTATGGAATGGGCCACTAGGTGTTTTTGAAATGGAAAGTTTTGCTGCTGGCACCATAGCCTTAGGAGATTCAATTGCAGAAGCTACTAAAGAAGGTGCTTTTTCACTTGTTGGTGGTGGCGATTCTGTAGCGGCTGTTAAACAATTTGGTTTTCAAGATAAAGTAAGCTACGTAAGTACTGGTGGTGGGGCTATGTTGGAAAGTTTAGAAGGCAAAACGCTTCCTGGTATTGCAGCTATTTTAGCATAAAAGCACAAGATGTCGGTTCGAGTGATTTCGATTTTTTCGTCGAAATTGTATCGAGAACCGATTATTATCGAGAAATATAAACACAAAAGACCACATAGATTTTAAACGCTATGTGGTCTTCTTTTTTGTATTTCAACTAAAAAATACGATTTTAGCCATAATATCGTTCACTTAACCGGTAATGGATACTATGGCTTTTCGTTTTTCAATATTACTTTCTTTGTTATGCAATGCCTTTTGTTTTGGGCAGTTGCAAGATTCAACCGCTGTAAAAGTTGAGGTTGCCAAGGACACTCTAATAGATGCACAACAAACGGTTGTTAAACCAATTGCACCTATTGTTGAAGATGATAGTTTGTCGATTAAAACGCTTCAAGATAATAGCGATCTAGCAGAGTTGGATAAAAAATGGCGAGAGGAACTCTATAACAATACACTTTTTGATACCATATACAAGTCTGTAACAGAAATGACTTTTGAAGAAGTGGATTATCCAGAACTGCCAACAGACACGCTAAAAAAACGCTTAAAGGAGTTGGATGCCAGAACACCGTTTAATGTATCTTACAATCCGTCATTAGAAAGTGTGATTAAATCCTATTTAAAACATAGACGAAAGCATTTGCAAAAGCTAATGACATTGAGTGCTTATTATTTCCCACTGTTTGAGCAGGAACTGGATAATCAAAATATTCCGTTAGAAATAAAATATTTGGCTATTGTGGAATCTGCCTTAAAGCCTAATGCAAAATCGAGAGTAGGAGCAACCGGTTTATGGCAATTTATGTTTAGCACCGGCAAAATGTATGGATTAGATGTAAGTAGCTACGTTGATGAACGCAGCGACCCTATAAAGTCTACCACAGCGGCATCAAAATATTTAGCAAAACTTTATCAAATTTTTGGAGATTGGGATTTGGCTTTGGCAGCTTATAATTCGGGTCCAGGAAATGTTACCAAAGCCATCCGACGTTCAGGTGGTTATAAAAACTATTGGAATATTCGCCATAATTTGCCGCGTGAAACGGCTGGCTATTTACCGGCATTTTTAGCCAATATGTATATTTTTGAATATGCCGAAGCACATGGGTTTAAGCGTTACAAACCAGAAATGGTATACTTTGAGACGGATACGGTTCGTGTAAAGCAGATGATAACATTGGACCAGGTTTCGGAAATCACGGGAACGCCGATAGAACAACTCCAGTTTTTAAATCCTTCGTATAAGCTGGATATTATTCCAGTAGTTAAAGGAGAAAACTACACTTTGCGATTGCCGACTGATGTTATTGGAGCCTTTGTGAATAATGAAGAAAAAATCTATGCGTTTGCTAAAGAAGAATTGGAAAAACGAGAAAAACCATTACCTCAATTTTTTAATGCAAATGACAGGATAAGATATCGTGTAAAATCAGGCGATTATTTAGGGAAAATAGCCAGAATTTATGGTGTTCGTGTTAGCGATATAAAACGTTGGAATGGTTTGCGGAATAATAATTTAAAAATTGGACAACGGCTTTCAATTTATCCAAGAAAACCTGTGGTTTCTGCGCCAAAAATTACTACTAAAAAGGCAAAACCAAAGCCTATTTCTGGCGACATTATTATATATACGGTGCAAAGCGGAGACTCACTTTGGAGCATATCTCAAAAGTTTTCTGGAGTTTCCATTCAAAATATTAAAGATTGGAACGGTATTAGTGGTAGTAAATTAAAACCAGGAATGAAGTTGAAAATTTCAAAAGGATAACTTCGAAAAAATAAAAACCATGAGAAAAATAGTAAGTGTTTTAATAATTGCTCTACTACTTGTGTCGTGTAAAGACGACAAATCAAAAAACAAAAGAATACTTTTTGATTCAGAAGGAAGAATTAATGATGTATCTGTTGTTATTGACAATGAAAACTGGAAAGGACGTTTGGGCGAAGCTATTAGGGAGTTGCTGACGGTTCCTGTATATGGATTGCCTCAAGATGAGCCTACGTTTGATCTTAATCAAATACCACCGCAAGTTTTTACAGATTTTATCACTAGAAGACGTACGGTTTTAAAAATTGAAATGGGAAAACCGGGGGGTATTGCAATTAGAGACAATGTATATGCGAAACCCCAAAAAGTAATTTTAATCACTGGGAAAACCAAACAAGAGATTGAGGATGTTTTAGAAGAAAACGCTGCTAAAATAATTGAAACCTTCAAAAATATTGAGCTGAAAGAGCGACAACGCCTCATAAGGAAATCGCTTTTTAACTCTAAAGAGGTTAGTGATAAATTAGGTTTAAAAATTGAATTCCCCAGTGCATATAGAATTGCAAAAGAGGATGACAACTTCTTTTGGATAAGAAGGGATATTAATACAGGGACACTTAATTTACTGCTTTTTGAACTGCCAGAAGATGCTATAAAGAAGGATAGTGTGGTAAATCAAATTGTTGCTATAAGGGATTCTATTGGGAAGCAATATATTGAAGGACCGGTTGAGGGCTCATATATGACTACCGAAATGGCATACACACCTTTTCATGGAGAAACCATTTTAGACAATAAGCCCACTTTGGAAACCAAAGGGATGTGGGATGTGAAAAATGCTTTTATGGCGGGACCTTATATCAATTATGCCATTGAAGATAAAATAAATAAACGCTGGATAATTGCCGAGGGATTTGCTTTTGCACCATCTGTAGAAAAACGTGATTACATGTTCGAGCTAGAGGCGATAATTAAGAGTATTAAGATAGATGAGTAGAGGTAAAGAAAAACGTTAAAAACAAAAAACCAACACATATCGTGTTGGTTTTTTAATTTTTTATAAAGATCTAAAGCTTATTCAGCTTTATCCTTTTTTGGCTCGTCTTCTTTACTTGCGTCTTTAAATTCTTTAATCCCGCTTCCTAAACCACGCATTAATTCAGGAATTTTTCGTCCACCAAACAACAGTAATACCACAACTACAATTAAAATAATTTGTGGGGCACCTATAGCCAATGGTAATGTGAATAAACTCATAACAAACATATTTAGGATACAAAGTTAATAATTAAAGTTTAATAAAACCGTTTTTAACACTATTACTAAGTGTTTCCTGAAGAGAAAACCAAAACCTTGAAATTATTTAACTAATTTTGCGTGCAATATGGCGGATAAAAAACCCAAAAAGATAAAAAAAAGACTGCTGGACAAATACCGTTTGGTAATACTTAATGAAAATACTTTTGAGGAAAGGTTATCATTAAAACTTACCAGATTAAACGTATTTGTTATAGTTACCCTTTCTAGTATTTTATTGGTAGGATTTACCATTTTGCTCATCGCCTATTCGCCTTTAAAGGAATATATTCCAGGGTATTCATCAACGGCACTAAAGAAAAAAGCAACGAATTTGAGCTTTAAAACAGACTCTCTGCAGCAAGTCTTGATAGCAAACGAGCGCTATTTTGCATCAATAAAAAAGGTGTTAAAGGGTGATGTAAGTTCAGAGGAGTTAAATAGAGATTCAATAGTTGAAGCAACTAAACTGGAGATTAGTGAAGTAGATTTAAACCCTACTAGAGAAGATTCTTTATTACGCGCAAAAGTGGAAAAAGAGGATAAATACAATTTATTTGAATCTGCCACATCCGTTACTAATTTCGTGCTTTTTCCACCAGCAACGGGCACTATTAGTGAACCTTACAACGTCAAAGAAAAGCACTACGCTGTAGACATTGTTGTGCCAAAAGACACACCTATTAAAGCTACCGCTGATGGTATTGTAATTTTTGCAGAATGGACTGCGGGTACAGGACATGTTATTATATTAGAACACAGTTACGGGCTAATTTCGGTATATAAGCATAACGCAACATTAACTAAAAGCCAAGGTGATTTGGTAAAAGCAGGAGAGGTAATTGCCACTTCTGGAAATACGGGAGAATTATCTACCGGTCCGCATTTGCATTTTGAACTTTGGAGTGATGGCTATCCAATCAACCCTACTAATTTTATAGATTTCGAATAAATGATTTCATTAAAATCGCTATTGGCAATTCCGTTTGCCAAACGAGTTTATAAAAAAACACAGAAATGGGCAAATAACCCCATTGAAACCCAAGAAAAAGTTTTTCAAAACCTTATTAAAAAAGCAAGTAAAACGGCGTTTGGGAAAGACCATCATTTTGATGAAATTTCTTCACATTCAGATTTTATAAAGCATGTGCCGATAAGAGATTACGAAGCCTTAAAACATTATGTTGAAAGAGTTGTGTCGGGAGAAGAAAATGTGCTTTGGAAGGGGAAGCCCATTTATTTTGCTAAAACTTCTGGAACCACTTCGGGTTCAAAATATATTCCAATAACCAAAGATAGCATGCCAACACATGTTGAGGCTGCAAGAAACGCTATTTTACTCTACATTAATGAAACTGGGAATTCTAAATTTGTTAATGGTAAGATGATTTTCCTTCAGGGTAGCCCTATTTTGAATGAACAAAATGGCATTCAATTGGGAAGGCTCTCCGGAATTGTAGCACACTATGTGCCAAAATATCTTCAAAAAAACAGATTGCCGTCATGGGAAACCAATTGCATTGAAGATTGGGAAACTAAAGTAGATGCGATTGTTGAGGAAACTCTCAAGGAGGATATGACGGTTATTTCTGGAATACCATCTTGGGTACAAATGTATTTTGAAAGGCTTCAGCAAAAAACAGGAAAAAAGGTTGGAGATATTTTTAAGAATTTCAACTTGTTTATTTTTGGTGGCGTTAATTATGAGCCCTACAGAGCAAAATTTGAAAACTTAATTGGTCGCAAGGTAGATAGTATTGAACTTTACCCTGCAAGTGAAGGATTTTTTGCATTTCAGGATAAGCAGGATGATAAAGGAATGCTACTGCAGTTAAATTCAGGCATTTTTTATGAGTTTGTAAAAGCAGAAGAGTTTTTTGACGAAAATCCTAAGCGTATCACTATAAAGGATGTTACCATTGGTGTAAATTATGTAATGATAATTTCAACAAACGCTGGTTTGTGGGCGTACAATATTGGAGATACGGTTCAGTTTACTTCAACAAAACCTTACCGCGTTATAGTTTCAGGCAGAATCAAACATTTTATTTCAGCATTTGGTGAACATGTTATTGGCAAAGAAGTAGAACAGGCTATGCAGGAGGCTACAGAAGGGACTGATATTCAAATTTCAGAATTTACCGTGGCGCCACAAATTAATCCAGAGAAAGGATTACCCTATCATGAATGGTTTATTGAATTTGAAAATGAACCTAAAAATATAGGAGCACTAGCCTCTAAAATAGACCAATCTTTACAAAATCAAAACTCATACTATTTCGATTTGATAGAAGGCAAGGTACTACAACCTTTAAAAATCACCCAAGTAACCAAAAATGGTTTTCAAGAGCACATGAAATCTTTGGGAAAATTGGGAGGTCAAAATAAAATACCACGGCTTTCAAACGATAGGAAGATTGCTGATTTATTAGCAAACCATTTGGTTTAGTTGATTAAAAAGCGCACAATTGTATTACATTTGTTGATAATTATTCAAATAGTTATAAAAAAATGCCAAAAAAAGTTGCATTAATTACTGGAGTTACGGGGCAAGACGGCGCTTATCTTAGTGAATTTTTGTTAAAAAAAGGGTATGAAGTTCATGGTATAAAACGAAGAGCATCATTGTTTAATACTGATAGAATAGACCATCTTTATCAAGATCCGCATGAGGAAAACAGAAACTTTGTCTTGCATTATGGAGATTTAACCGATAGCACTAACTTAACAAGAATTATTCAACAAGTGCAACCAGATGAAATTTATAATTTAGCTGCGATGAGCCATGTTCATGTGTCGTTTGAAATGGCTGAATACACAGCAGACACTGACGGTATTGGTGCGTTAAGGATATTAGAAGCAGTTAGGTTGTTGGGTTTAACCAAAAAAACTAAAGTATATCAAGCATCAACTTCAGAATTATATGGGAAGGTTCAAGAAATTCCACAAACAGAGAAAACTCCATTTTATCCTCGAAGTCCATATGCTGTAGCTAAGTTGTATGCCTATTGGGCAACAGTAAATTATAGAGAGGCCTATGGTATTTTTGCTTGTAACGGAATTTTGTTTAACCATGAATCACCTGTACGGGGAGAAACCTTTGTCACTAGAAAAATAACACGTGCTACGGCGCGAATTGCCTTAGGGCTTCAAGATAAAGTGTACTTAGGAAATTTAGATGCACAAAGAGATTGGGGACATGCTAAAGATTATGTAAGAATGATGTGGATGGTTTTACAAACAGACATTCCGGAAGATTGGGTAATTGCAACAGGAAAAACAACTTCCATTAGAGATTTTGTAAAAAAATGTTTTGCACATATTGGAGTGCAGCTAGAGTTTGAAGGAAGAGGAGTCAATGAAAAAGGAATTATAAAAAAATGTAATAACCAACAATATCAAATTAAAATAGGAAAAGAAGTAGTAGCAGTTGATGAAAGATACTATCGCCCAACTGAAGTAGACCTTTTAGTAGGTGACGCCACAAAAGCCAAAGAGAAACTAGGGTGGGAACCAAAATATCAATTGGTAGATTTGGTGAACGACATGATGCAAAGCGATTTGAAATTGATGCAGAAAGAACAGTATTTAAAAGAGGGTGGTTACACAATAAATAATTATTTTGAATAACGGTTGAACACAAATTCTAAAATATATCTAGCGGGTCATAACGGTTTGGTGGGATCTGCAATTTTAAAATGCCTACGTAAAAAAGGTTACAATAATATTTTAACCAAATCTCATATTGAGTTAGACTTAAGTCAACAAGCCTCTGTTGCAAGTTTTTTTGCTGAACAACAACCAGAATATGTGTTTTTAGCCGCTGCAAAAGTTGGTGGTATAATGGCAAACAATACTTACCGAGCAGATTTTATTTACGAAAATTTAATGATTCAAAATAACATCATACACCATAGTTATTTGAATAACGTAAAAAAGCTTTTGTTTTTAGGCAGTACCTGTATTTATCCCCAAAACGCAGATCAACCCATAAAAGAAGAGTACTTGTTGACAGACACTTTAGAGTACACCAATGAGCCTTATGCCATCGCAAAAATAGCAGGAATAAAATTGTGTGAAAGTTATAATTTGCAGTATAATACTAACTTTATTGCCGTTATGCCAACGAATCTATATGGGCCAAATGATAATTTTGATTTAGAAAAATCACATGTATTACCAGCATTAATTAGAAAAATCCATTTAGCTAAATTATTAGCCGAATCTAAACACGAAGCTATTTTAAAAGATTTGAATTTGAAATATATTGAAGAAGCTAAAAGGTATTTATCAAAATTAGGAGTAACAGCAAAAAGCGTTGAAATTTGGGGGACGGGTAAACCAATGCGTGAATTTTTATGGAGTGAAGATATGGCCGATGCTTGTGTTTTTATTATGGAGAATACAAATTTTAAAGAGATATCTTCAAAACTGAAAAAGGAAATTAGAAACACCCATATAAATATCGGTACAGGAAAGGATATCTCAATTCGGGAGTTAGCAGAATTGATCAAAAAAGTGGTTGATTATCAAGGTAGTTTTGTTTTCAATACATCCAAGCCAGATGGAACTTTAAAAAAGTTAACAGATACCTCGAAAATTAATAACTTAGGTTGGTACCATAAAGTTGATTTAGAAGAAGGAGTGACTAAACTTTATAATTGGTACTTAAACAGTTTGTAAAAAGAAATGCACAGATTTACTAAATAGTATTATCTTTGGCGAGATTTTAACTACACTATGCCCACTATAAAGAATCATGTTAGAACAAGAGCTCAAGAAAGTTCTAGTGCTATAGAACGCATGTATATTACCATGCGTCATTTGTTCAATCGTGGATTTTATAAACCAATGGGGGTTTCGGGGGAAACCCTAAGGCAATCATTACTCCAACTAAGACCAGAAATTTATGGGTCTATCGCCGAAGGAAAAGTAGAGTTGGATGGTTTATTGTATGTTACAGATCGATTGCCTCAAGGTATTGAAGAGTGTTATGTTATAAATTTAACTAGTGACGAGGGGTATTCAGACTCTCATTTCAAACCTATCATTCCAAAAAAGCGAAGAAGGAATTGTTACAGGATAGATGAGGAACAAATGAATATTGAAATAACCAGAGGTCGCTCAGAGATTTATGATATATTAACTCATTTGACATTCCTATTTATTGAATCTCATAAAATAAGTAAAAGTGCTCTAATTGATGATGAAGGAAAAACTACAAGAGATTGGGGGAAACTTGAAAATGTAGTAAAAAAAGGAAAAAAACTATCACAAAAAGAACGTGAAATAGCGATTACTCATGCAGCAAACATATTGGGAAGAACATTTAGTGAGATTACTACAATATATACAGAATTCTCCATTCCATCGCAACCAGAGCGTTTGTTACATCTAGTGTATTGGTTAGGCAAACTAGCTATCGAAGAGCAAATAACAAACAATAAAAGAGCTATTAAGTTTAGTCCGGTCCTAAGAGAGAAAATAGGCCATCACATTCATGGCGAAATTTGGGCAAACGAAATCAAATCAGTTTTACACAAGAATAATTTGATAAATAGACCTTTGCATGTTATTAGCGCAAATATGCATGGTATTATGAATGTTTTATTTGCACCACCAGCTCTAAAAACTCAAATATCTAAACATGACATTTTTGATGTTTACCGAATGTTAAGTAAAAACGATAATGTTGGTCTAAGAAATAAAGTACAGAGTGAAGCGTTTAAGTACGGTATGTTGTATATTGATGACAAATCAGGGGCCAATATAGACGTTCAAATATTCGATTTAGAAAAAATAGATATTTCAAAGCTTGATATTAAGGTAGACGAAATTACGTTAAAATCGAAAAAACCTGTTATCTTGGTCATGGATTATGCTTTTGGAGAGCAAGCCTATGAAACTATAGATGAATTACTCAAACCTTTCAATAATAAAAATGAAAAAACCCATTTGAATGTTGAATCCATATCTATTATGGGTAAAGCAGGTATTTTAGAAGGAGAAAAAGGTGATATTATGATTCCTTCAGCTCATATTTTTGAAGGAACCGCAGACAATTATCCATTTAAAAATGAGCTAAAAAAAGAAGATTTAGAAAGTGGAGGGGTAGATGTATATGAAGGGTCTATGATAACAGTTTTGGGGACCTCACTCCAAAATAAAGATATTTTGAAATTTTTTTTCAAATCTACATGGAGTGTTATAGGGTTGGAGATGGAAGGCGCCCATTACCAAAAGGCCATTCAGGCGGCATCAAGAGTAAGAGGTAATATTAGAGAAGATGTGAAAGTCAGGTATGCCTATTATGCTAGTGACAATCCTTTAAAAACGGGAAGTACACTTGCGTCAGGGGGGTTGGGCACTTCAGGTGTGCGCCCCACATATTTAATTACAAGGACGATATTAGAACAAATATTAAATTAATTTAAAGTTTATCATGAGTATGGATTTGCCTCAGAAAACTAGACAATCAGAGGAAGTAGATTTAGGGCAATTGTTTAACCTAATAGGAAAAGCATTTGACCGGTTTTTCAATTTTGTTGGTAAGGTTTTTGTCAAAATTTTCGATCTATTTTTATTATTATTAATACACTTTTTTAAAAGGTTAAAGTGGTATGTATTGGCCATAGTTTTAGGACTGTTTATAGGATATTTTATTGATAAATCGGCTCCTTACCTTTACAGTGCATCTATGCAAATACAAACTAATTACGGATCCTCCAAACAAGTATATGAGAACATAAATTATCTAAATCAATTAGCAGGGATTGATAAAGATTCTATCGAATTAGCTAAGAGACTAAAGATTGATGTATCAAAAGCAGCTTCGATAAGAGGCTTTTCAATAAGCCCAAATATTGATGAGAATGATAAAATGAAGCTCTTTTCTGATTTTAGAGCTGAACTTGATTCATTAACCAAAAGTACATTTACTTATAATGATTATTTGGATGGATTAACTTCATATAGCTTTAGAACACATCAAATAGAAGTAATATCTGTTGATAAGTTTATATTTCCAGAATTAAATTCAAGTTTATTAGATGAGTTATCAACAAACACTTTTCTAAATGAACTAAGAGATACTGAGATTAGTAACATTAACAAAGAACAAGCTGTATTGGAAAGACAGAAATCTTTACTAGATTCTTTAAATAATTTTTATTTAACAATTCGTAAAAATGAGTCTGAAAAGGGATATAAAAAATCTGGCGATGGAACAAATTTTTTTCTAGGAGAAGTTCAAGAAAAAAATTTAGTTGTTGACGAGACTAAAATCTCAGAAAGAATTTTGGCTTTAGATAGAGAAATAATTGATTTGTCTTTAGATGTCGTTGAAAGAAAATATATAGTTAATGCTATCTCTTTATTCCCGGCAGCAGGTTATAATATTAGTAACTGGACAGAAAAGGCAAAAGTCAGGGTTCCAATAGTGTTTGCATTAATTTTACTAAGTTTTTTCCTGCTATTGGGGCTAAAGAAATATTTGGATAAAGAGGAAAAGAGAATATTTGAGGTAAAATGAGAAAAATTTTGATAACTGGTGGGGCAGGATTTATTGGCTCTCATGTAATAAGACGTTTTGTTAATAAATATTCGAATTATTCAATATATAACTTAGACAACCTTACCTATGCAGGGAACTTGGAAAACTTGGCGGATATAATAAATAGCAACCATACGTTTGTAAAAGGTGATATTTCAAATGAAAATTTTGTAAATTCATTTTTTGATAAGTACAAGTTTGATGCCGTTATCCATTTAGCGGCTGAATCTCACGTCGATCGCTCAATAACGGATCCTCTAGAGTTCGTTAAAACAAACGTTATAGGAACAGTTAATCTACTAAACGCATTTAAGCGAATAAATAAAGGGAATTTTATAGGTAAGTTATTTTACCATGTTAGCACTGATGAAGTTTATGGCTCTTTAGGCAATAAGGGTTTATTTACTGAATCCACGGCTTATAGTCCTAATTCTCCATATTCAGCATCAAAAGCTAGTAGTGATCATTTTGTAAGAGCATATGGTGAAACCTATAATTTACCATACGTAATTACCAATTGCTCCAATAATTATGGACCTAACCAGTTTCCAGAGAAATTAATACCTCTTTTCATCAATAATATAATACATAATAAACCATTACCAGTTTATGGAGATGGAAATTATACAAGAGATTGGTTATATGTAAAAGATCATGCAAAAGCAATAGATTTAGTTTTTCATAATGGTAGGCTAGGAAACACCTATAATATTGGCGGTTTTAATGAGTGGAAAAACATAGATTTGGTTCAATTGTTGTGTGATTTAATGGATAAAAAACTTGGCAGGAGGCAAAATACATCTTCAAAGCTAATCACATATGTTAAAGATAGGCCAGGGCACGATTTGAGATATGCTATTGATGCTACTAAAATTAAAAACGACTTAGGCTGGGAGCCCTCAGTTACATTTGAGGAAGGTTTAGAAAAAACAATTGACTGGTATTTGAACAATTCAGAATGGCTAGAAAATATAATTAATGAAGAATATAAAAACTTTTATAATAAGTATTATAGCTCTTAATATATGAAAGGTATTATTTTAGCTGGCGGTTCAGGCACAAGATTGCATCCACTAACACTATCAGTTAGTAAACAGTTAATGCCTATATATGATAAACCAATGATTTATTACCCTTTATCTACTCTTATGTATTCTGGGATAAGGGAGGTATTAATAATTTCAACACCTAAAGATTTACCATTGTTCAAGGACTTATTAGGAGATGGAGAGAAGTATGGCTGTAAGTTTGATTATTCAGTTCAAGAGCAACCCAATGGACTCGCTGAAGCATTTATTATTGGAGAAGAATTTATAGGTAAGGATAAGGTTGCCCTAATTTTAGGGGATAATATTTTTTATGGGACAGGGCTTTCCAAACTTTTGCAGGCTAATAACAATCCTGAAGGAGGAATTATATATGCGTATCGCGTTCATGACCCTGAGCGTTATGGCGTGGTTGAGTTTAACAAGGAAGGTAAGGTTATTTCAATAGAGGAGAAACCAACCAAGCCTAAATCATCTTATGCGGTTCCCGGTATCTATTTTTATGATAATTCTGTTGTGGAAATTGCAAAAAATATTCAACCAAGTAATCGTGGTGAGCTTGAAATAACAGATATAAATAAAGTTTATCTTGAAAAAGATAAATTAAATGTTAGTATTCTAGATCGTGGAACCGCATGGTTAGATACAGGGACTTTTCAGTCATTAATGCAAGCTTCACAATTTGTTGAAGTTATAGAGGAGCGCCAAGGACTTAAAATTGGAGCCATAGAAGGAGCCGCATTTGAAATGGGTTATATAAGCGAATTACAATTTAAAAATTTAGCTCAACCTTTATTGAAAAGTGGATATGGAAAGAATTTGCTAGGGTTGATAAATAAAAAACAATGATAGTAGAAAAAACTGAACTAAAAGATTGCTTTATTATAAAACCTAAAATTTTCCAAGACCAAAGAGGCTATTTCTTTGAAAGTTTTAATAAAGAACTGTTTAAGCTAACCATTGGTAAGGAGATTAATTTTGTACAGGACAACGAGTCTTTTTCTTCTAAAGGAGTGCTAAGAGGTTTGCATTTTCAAAAAGGTGAATTTGCACAGGCAAAATTAGTTCGTGTAGTTAAAGGTAAAGTCTTGGATGTAGCAGTAGATATTAGAGAAAATTCCCCCACTTTTGGAATGCATATTTCTGAAGAACTATCAGAAGACAATAAAAAACAATTGTTTATACCAAGAGGTTTTGCCCATGGCTTTATCGTTTTAAGTGAAAACGCGGTGTTCTCATACAAATGTGACAACTATTACAATAAAGACTCTGAGAGTGGAATTATCTATAATGACAAAGACCTAAATATTGATTGGAAGTTAGATCATAAGGATTTTATAATCTCTGAAAAAGATTTGCAACTACAAAGTTTAGAAAAATCACTATGTTAAAAGTCCTTATTACTGGAGCATATGGTCAATTAGGATGTTGTATAAGAGATGTTGCACCGTTATGCAAAGAGTCAATAACTTTCGTTTACACTGATTTTTTGGAACTAGATATAACCAACTATGAAAAAACTAATGTATATTTCAAAGAGAATGAATTTGATTATTGCATTAATTGCGCTGCATATACAGCTGTAGATAAAGCTGAAGAAGAAATTGATAAAGCATTTAGTATAAATGCTGAAGGGGTAAAGCATTTAGCAGAATCTTGTCTTGCTTATGATGTGATATTAATACATGTCTCTACAGATTTTGTTTTTGATGGACTAAAATTAGGAGTATATACGGAAAAAGATAAACCTAATCCAATCAACACATATGGTGCTTCAAAGCTTAAAGGAGAACAGTACGTGCAAGATATGTTAGATAAATATTTTATAGTTAGGACCTCATGGGTTTACTCAGAATATGGACAAAATTTTGTAAAAACAATGCTTCGATTATCAAACGAAAGAGATGAAATAAATGTAGTAAGTGATCAAGTTGGATCCCCAACATACGCAGGTGATTTAGCAAACTTTTTAGTTAGTTTAGTTTTTAACAAGAGCAAAGATTTTGGATTGTATCATTATAGTAACCTAGGTGAAATAAGTTGGTGTGAGTTTGCTGCTGAAATTTTTAAGCAAGCTAATAATACTTCAATCAATATAAATTCAATTAAATCAAAAGCGTACCCAACTCCTGCAATTCGACCTAAAAATAGCTGTATGAGTAAAGAACTAACACAGCAAACGTTTAAATTAGAGATTCCTTATTGGACTGATAGCTTGAGCAAGGTCTTAGTTAAGTTAATTGGAGGAACGAATTTGATTTAATTAAATTTTTAATTTAAAAAAGATATTAATTCAAAACCTAACATTAAATAAAAATGAAAAATATACTGTTTACATTCCTAATTATCATAGCATTATTTTCATGCAAAGACAATACAAAAGAGAAAACCAAAAATGAGAATGGTTATAATGAAAACACAGAATTAAAGGAAGATCCGAAACTGCAAGTGCTCATTAACGCTATAATTTTAGAAAACGATGTCTTTGAAGTTTATTATTATGAACTTGGACAGGATACTTTTCACCCAAAGGATTTTGTTTTTACAAAAGTTATTGGTAAGCCAGAAAGCCAAGATATAATTTTCATACTACCGGAGAAAACATACCCAGAAAGGTTAAGATTAGATTTTGGAAAAATAAAAACTCAAAAACCTATCAAATTAAACCATATAAAAATACTTTATGGTAATAAAGAATATACTTTCTCTGAAGATGAAATAAGGAATGAGTTTAAGGCCAGCAAGTATTTAGATTTTAATAAAAATAAATTCCTTTTATCACCAAGAGAGATAGAAGGAAGATATGACCCCTATTTGTATACTAAAAAAGTTTCGAATATAGTAAACTACCTAATTGAGGATTAGAAATGACTAAAGAAATTTTAGTAGTTATACCGGCAAGGGGAGGGTCTAAAGGCATACCTAGGAAAAACCTTAGAGTCTTAGGGGGCAAACCTTTAATATATTACTCCATTCAAAATGCCCTTTCTATAAAAAATTACAAGGTTGATACTTACGTTTCTAGTGATGATGATGAGATTTTATTGATGGCTTCTAAATTTGGTGCAAAGACACTTTTGAGAGACAATACAATATCTGAAGATAATACAACCCTAGACCCGGTGATTTTTGACGCCTACCAAAGAATATCAAAACTTGAGAATAAAAAATATGATTTAGTAGTTACTTTACAAGCCACTTCACCCCTTCTTAAGAGTGAATCTCTGGAAAAAGCAATTAAAAAGATGTATCAGAATAGTCTTGATACTATTATTTCAGGCGTTTATGATACCCACTTAACATGGAAAAAAGAAGGGAGTGAGTTTTTACCCAATTATGCAGAAAGGCTTAACAGGCAATATCTACCTGAAATTTACAAAGAAACGGGTGGTTTTGTTATCACTCAAAGCGGTTTTGTAAATAAATCATCTAGATTTGGTAAAAAAGTTGAGGTTTATCCACTTTCTAAGAAAGAAGCTATTGATATTGATGATTTTGATGATTGGAATCTATGCGAGTACTACTTAAACATAAAGGTTGTCCTATTTGTTGTTACAGGTAATCCTATTATAGGAATGGGGCATGTATACAATACTTTAAGTATTGCAAATGAAATTTTAAATCACAGAATAATTTTTTTGGTAGATAATACCAGTGAATTAGCTTTTGAGAAAATTTCAGAATCTAATTATGAAGTGCACAAACAAAAAAAAACTAATATAATTGAGGATATTAAAGGATTTAAACCAGATGTAATCATTAATGATATTCTAGATACCTCAGCAGAGTATATCTTGGAACTTAAAAAACTTGATTGTAAATTAATAAATTTTGAAGATTTGGGAGAGGGAACCAAGTATGCAGACGTCGTAATAAATGCAATGTACCCAGAAAAGAAAATAATTTTAAATCATTATTATGGAGCGAAGTATTTTATTTTGAGAGATGAGTTTCTATATACATCAGAAAAAAACAATATATCAAATAAAGTTGAAAATGTTTTAATATCCTTTGGAGGTGTAGATCCAAACGACTTTACGTTTAGAGTTTTGGACATCATACATAATTACTGTTCCAATAATGATATCAAAATCACAGTTATAACAGGATTGGGATATAAAAATAGTGAGAATTTAAAGAAATCTTTTCAAAATGCAGAGATAAAAAGGAATATCAATAATATATCCGATGAAATATTAAATGCAGATATTGTTTTTACATCTGCAGGTAGAACAACTTTTGAGGTTGCCGCAATAGGTGTTCCAGCCATAGTTTTATGTCAAAATGATAGGGAAACCACACATTTTTTTGCTTCTCAGAAAAATGGATTTTATAACCTAGGTCTTGGCTCCAGCGTAGAAGATCAAGAAATAGAGGATGCATTTCGAGATGTGTTAGATGTAGGGTTAAGGAAACAAATGAATAAGAAAATGCTAGATAACAAATTAAAAAAAGGTAAAGCAAGGGTGTTAAAACTTATAAATGATTCAATACAGAAATAATGAAAATAAAAGACTTACTAATAGATTATAATTTTATTAAAAAAGGCTATAAAGAGCCCTATATAATTGCTGAAGCTGGAGTTAACCATGAAGGATCTATGGATTTGGCTAAAAGGTTAATTGATGAAGCAAAAGAGGGTGGTGCTCATGCAATAAAATTTCAGACGTATAAAGCTAATACTATTGCTTCTAGGGATAGCCCATCTTATTGGGATACTACAAAAGAATCAACCACAAGTCAATTTGAATTGTTTCAGAAATATGATAATTTTTGGAAATCCGAGTATGAACAACTTAAGGATTATTGTGATGAAGTGGAAATAGAGTTTTTATCTACTCCTTTTGATGCTGAATCTGCTCATTTCTTAAATGAAATGATGGATGTATTTAAAGTATCCTCTTCAGATATAACTAATTTACCTTTTTTAGAGTTAATATGTTCATTCGGTAAACCAATAATTTTATCTACTGGAGCTTCATATTTATGGGAGGTTCAACAAGCTCTTGAAACTATAAATAAGTATAATTTGCCTGTATGCTTAATGCATTGTATTCTGAACTACCCAACTTTGAATGAAAATGCTAATCTTGGTATGATTGCTGATTTAATAGAAAAATTCCCTAATACTATACCTGGATATTCAGATCATACGTTGCCAGAGGATATGGAGACTATAAAGATAGCTAGTCTGCTTGGCGCTGTTGTTATAGAGAAGCATTTCACACATGATAAAACTTTACCAGGAAATGATCATTATCACGCCATGGATAAAGAGGATTTAAAACTGTTTTTTCAGAAGATTAATAGGGTTACTGAACTAATTGGAGCGAAAGATAAAACTTCATTACCATCTGAGGAAAAATCTAGACTTAATGCCAGGAGAAGTTTAGTGGCTTTAGAGAAAATAGAAAAGGGGCAGATTGTATCTGAAGATGTTTTAACATGGAAGAGACCTGCCAAAGGCATTTCTCCGAAGAATATTAACGATTTAATTGGGAAAAAGGCTACGGTTGTTATACATGAAGATACTGTGCTTCAATGGAAAATGTTTGACTAAAGACAAAATAAACAGATGATAATACTACTTTCAGGACAAATTAAAAATATAGGAGATTTTTTAATTACAGATAGGGCTAAGAGTCTATTTGAAGAATTTGTAGACAAAGATGTCGTTATATTAGATAGGACTAAGGACTTAAGTGATCAATTAGATTTAATAAATAAATCTAGGTTTGTAGTGCTTTGTGGAGGACCAGCATACGCATCAAATATCTATAAAGGAATCTATCCCTTAGTTGATGATTTGTCGCTCATCAAAGTTCCTATAATTCCATTTGGATTAGGATGGTGCGGTAGACCTGCAGGTTCACCGTTGTCGTTTTCATTTAATGAGGAATCAGACTCTTTTCTAAGAAAGGTTCACAATGAAATAAAATCATCAAGTTGCCGATGTAATGTAACTGAAAAGGTTTTAAAGAATAATGGTTTCGATAACGTAACTATGACCGGTTGTCCAGTTTGGTATCATTTGCCATCTATTGGCAAGAAATTTAATAAAATTGAAACAGTAAAACATGTTGTCTTTACCACTGCTGCCGACCCTAAATTAATAAAACAAACGGTTTCATTAATAAAAGTGATTTCAAAACAGTTTCCTGAGGCTAAAATCACTATGACTTATCATAGGGGAATATTTCCAGATAAACATACAACCATTAGGGCTACAATGGGATATTTGGCAATGGCATTAGGTGCAAAGTTTGTTGACTCTAAAATTTCAATAAAAGATGTAGCCTATGATTTGAAAAAATTAAACTTCTATGATGATTGTGATTTTCATATTGGTTATAGGGTGCATGCGCATTTATACTTTTTAAGTAAAAGACTTCCTTCTTTATTAATAAATGAAGATGGAAGAGGAAAAGGTATGGTAGAGACAATGAACCTACCTGTTTTTAACATTGAAGATATGGATATTATTTCTAGAGTAGATAATACTTTAGCAGAATACAAAGAAAATAACTTTAGTTCATTTAGTGAGATAGGAAACTATATTGACAATCAATTTATTATTATGAAGAATTTTCTTACAAATCTCTAGAATATTATTTATGATACTTTCGGCTTTATTAAAAAAATACAGGAAACTATTTAAAAAAAATAACTCTATTAGATTTGGAGCAGAGGTAAAAAACTCTATTTTGGGTTATAATATTAATATTTCAAGATATTCATTTTTAAACAACTCTAAAATTGACAATTATAGTTCTGTAGGCAGGAATACAACAATTTTAAATGCTAAAATCGGTAAATTTTGTTCGATTTCTTGGAATGTTACTATTGGAGCGACGAGCCATGATTTAAATCGTTTGTCTACCCATGCATTTTCTTATATCAGCTATTATGGATTCACAAAGCAGGACAAACGATTTGTTGAACAAACTATAATTGGACACGATGTTTGGATTGGAGCGAATGCCATAATAATGCCAGGTGTTAAAATTGGAGACGGTGCGGTTATTGGAGCTGCTTCCGTTGTAACAAAAGATGTTCAAGATTTTGAAATTGTTTATGGTATCCCGGCCAAACATCGCGGTTATAGGTTTAGCGAAGAAGCAATAAGTAAAATTAAAGCTATGAAGTGGTGGGATTGGAGTGACAGTGAATTAAGAAGAAAAATAGAAATTTTTAAGATTCCATTTGAAGTTAAAGCATAAATTTAAAAACACTTTTTCAAGTAAAAAGGCCTATATATATTATCTTTTAGGTGAAGGCTGTTCTAAAGGAGTCGTTTTTTTGCTACTTGCATTTTATACTAATAATCTTACAAAGCCAGAGTTTGGTACATTATCCTTATTTTGGGTTGCCGTTCCTTTATTTTCGGTATTAGTAGATTTTTCGCAAAGAAGTTACGTAAAATATTATTCCATACACAATGATAAGAGAACTTCTGAGTTGCTGTATTCACTCCAAGTATTCAGTATATTTATAGCTTTAACTTACCTAATAGTTTTTGCTTTAAAAGACATGGCTAATATTTATATCATTGGTAGAGTGCCAGATTATTATATTGTAACCACAGCTGCATTATTTGCTATTATTGAATTGCATTTATCGTTTTTCCAAATTAAAGGCAATTATATAAAATATAATATTGTTTTTGTTCTCCGAAATGCCTTTCCATATATTCTGGGGGCCTTATGGTTTTTTTGTTTTTCAAATTCCATTCACGCGTTTATGGCTATTCAATGTTTATTGCTTTTTGGATTATCTTGTTATTTGTTTTTTAGTTTAAATATAAAATTCCCTAAATTTAAAACTATTAGAGAAGATATAGTAAACGGTTTGGTATTTAGTTTTCCATTTATACCTGCTATGATTTCTGTTCTTGCCTTAAGTTTTTCTGATAGGTTCATTATCAACTATTTTTATTCCGAAGTTGAGGTTGCTGATTATACAGTTGCCTATACAATTAGTTCTGTTTTTATTGCTTTTTTTATGGCGACTAATAAAATGTGGCAAAAGTATATTCTTGAAAATTTGAAATTAGGAAATACTAACAAAATATCAGCAGCCTCAAAGAAGTATATATTACTTGTTGCTTCTATCGGTGTTCTAGTATATCTTTTCAGAAGTATCTTATTGAAATTTATGTCTAATGAATCATATGCGGGGGTAGCTGAAATGATTCCTATTTTACTATTAGGAATGTTTTTCTATTTTCTATACACAGTTTTATCAAATATCCCTTTTTATCATAAAAACACTTATCTGATGGTGGTTCCAGCTATTATTGCTGCTGTTATAAATATTATTTTGAATTTTTTATTATTACCTGATTTTGGCTATAAAATTGCCGCCGTTACAACAACAATTAGCTATGGTATTGAATTTGTAATAATATATTTTATTTGCTTGTCAAAGTATAAAACAGATATTCTTCTTAATATAAAAATAGGATAGTTTGCTCAAAAAAGTACAAAAGTTAAATTCATATAAAATTGATTATAAAGGGATAAATTTAATTTCTTTATCACAAATTTACGTTTTCGAATTAAGTTTAAATAGATTTGATAGGAGTAAATTTATAGACCTACTAAAAATATTTAGCCTTGATAGTTATTTGAAAGCACTATTTAGTATAAGCTTTAACAAGAAAACTAAACCAAGTAGAATTGAATATCTTTTTGTAAATGATATTTATAATTATAGTATGATAAATACTTTAAGAACTGTAGAAGCATCTTTTCCGAAACCGTATATAGAGGTTATTTGTGATAAAAGAATCAAAAAAGCAAAAAGTAATAATCTATTCAACTATTGGAACTTCTTTCTTATTTGTCAAAATTATTTTAGGGTTTTTATGTTATTAGTCAGAAATTTTAAAATTGTAAGGGCATTGTCTAGAGAATTTAATATTAATGTTAACTTGATATTTTTGAACTTATTAGAATCTGCATTTATCATAAGTTGCGTTGAAAAGATGTTTCGAGATAATCAGAAATTGAAGAAAGTAATTTTAAACTCTGATGTACATAAGGTCTCAAGAACTATTAATTTGATTGCTCAAAAATTTAATATTAAAACATATGTCTTACAACATGGATCAACAGTTTTGGAGTATGGCTACTTGCCTGTTTCTGCAAACAAAATGTTAACATGGGGGAGCTTATCTAGTAAGTGGTTTGAAGAAAGAGGTGTTAACAAAAAAAAATTACAAGTTACGGGTACCCCAAAAACTGATCTTATACATAAATATCCAATTGAAAAGGTTAGCGAAAAGAAAGTTTCAAATATTTTGGTTGTTTTAAATCCAATAGGTGAAAGTAAAGTTGAAGAATTTATAAGGTTGATTTATAATGCCAAATTAATTCCAAATTATAAAATTACTTTTAAATTGCATCCAGGGTCGGTGGATAACAATAACCTTGTTTATAAGTATTTTGATAAATCTGAAATTAAAGTTTGTAAGCATGAAAGCATTCATGATTTAATATTTAATGGAGATTTAGTAATTACCACCACTTCAACTGTTGGAAACGAAGCAATAGCATTCCACAAGCCACTAATAAAAATTGATATATTAAAAACAGATAGCAAGATGGAGTATGAACAATTTGATTGCTGCTTCAATATTGATGATGCAAGTGAGCTAAATAGTCTAATTAAAAACACTTCAAAACTTCATAGTAAAATAAAAAACTATAAAAATTTTATTGAGAAGTATTTTTACAAGTTAGACGGAAAGTCAACTAAAAGAATTATTAAACTAATAACGGCGTAAAAATGAGTTGGGATATTATTTTTATTGCAATAATAATGCTTGCCTTAGTAAATAAGTTTTTTGATCTAAGAAACTTGCTTAATCCTTTTGTGTTTTTTTATCTATATCAAACAGCTTTTTGTTTTATTGCTTTAGCCTATTGTGAAAGTTGGTATCCTTGGATTCCAATTTCACCTGAATTAAGATTTTATATAATACTAGCTTACATATTAACTTTTTTGGGAGCAATGATTTC
Source organism: Hyunsoonleella flava (assembly GCF_004310325.1). Taxonomy (GTDB): domain Bacteria; phylum Bacteroidota; class Bacteroidia; order Flavobacteriales; family Flavobacteriaceae; genus Jejuia; species Jejuia flava. The sequence goes on along the minus strand of NZ_SIRT01000015.1, from coordinate 38,770 downwards.
AAGAGTTCTTTTTGCAAGGAACGGGGTGGAATATGTCAAAATAAATGAAATTGAAATAGAAAAGAAGCCCTCTAGAGCATTCCAAATAAGTGGCGTACTTATATTTATCGCAGGGGTAGTCTTCTTTTTGATATTCACCTATAAAACAGGCGGGGTTATAATATTTGCCGAAGATATTGAGAACGATAGGATATCTAGAAAAGTAGGAGCTGGTTTGTATAATTTATTATTTCTATCTTTTTTATTATATGGTTACATGATAATCCTTTTACTAAAAGATAAAACTTACTTTTTTAAAATATTGTTTTTTTTGTTTACTGCATTTGCCCTAGTTTCTTATGGTAGTAGAGCTCCTCTTTTAAAATTATTAATAGCCAGTTTTTTAATGATAACTATTTTGAATTCGAAAAAACTATCTTTAAAGAAATATCTAAAAATAGGCATGGGACTCTTTCTTTTCCTGGTAGCTGCGGGTGCTATCAGGTCTAATTTCGAAGATGACAGAGTAACATTTTTAAGACTGATGAAATTTAGAGCTGGCTGGAGACCATTCGTTAATCTTCAAAACCTTCAAAAGATATATGATTTTTTTCCTACAGAGCACAATTATTTACTAGGTGAGAGTTATTGGATTGATTTTAAGTTATTTTTTCCAGGATCAAATCCAAACTTTGGAACATATTTAAAAGAGTTGATGAACTGGGATTTTGATGGAGGAAGTGTAACAACAACATTCATAGGATTGGGCTATTTGAACTTTGGTAAAATTGCTTTTATAGTTTATCCTCTAGTTTACGGCTTTCTTTTTAATAGCGTCTACCAAATATTAGTCTTAAAAGGTAAAATAAAAAATATAAGTTTATTATTTCTTATGTTTTTTTCGATTGGTGTTTCTGGCTCAGTTAGTACAGGTTTATTCGGCACTTTAATCAATAATATTTTGTTTTTACTTTTAGTATTGGTAGTACATTTAGTGTTAAAACAACTTATGTTAAAAAGACCGTTTAAACTTAACCTAGAATGATATATAAAGAATGGACTTTAAGTGTTAAGTTATGCATCCTTATTTTAGCTTGCGTTTATTTGTTTACGTTTTTTTTATGTTTCGCAAATTACAACAACCCTGAATTTGTTTATTACTTATCACCAAATAATTTAAATAATCTATCTCTACTTTTTTTTGTGATAATTACTATTATTGCATTGAGGTCATTAAAGTTTTATGCCTTTTTGTTGGTGTTAATGATTTTATCTTTTCCCTCTAACATTGATAATTACTTACCTAGTGTATTAATTAGCGCTCCCTTTGACTTTAGAAAAGTGTTTTTTCCTTTGATTACACGCATTGATATTTTTTTATTGCTTGGAGTTATAAAGTTTAAGACTGCTCAAAATAAACCATTATATAGCCATACAAATAGAATAATCATCATCATTTGTTTATTATTATTCTTGAGTTCTTTTTTTAACTCTATTATTTCAAATAATCTTACAGATATAACATTAATTTCTGCCGGGTCATACCATTTAAGGTATATTATTCTGTTGTTCTTATTAGTTAAAACTACAGACATAATGAAATATAAAACTCAGCTGTATTACGGTTTAATCTTTGCACTAATAATATTGATTGTAGAATCGCTTATTTATACTTTTTTTGTAGCCAATAGTCAAAGATTTATTAGCGGATCATTGAGAGCAAACAGTTTTGGGAATATTTTAGCGGCCTTAACTTCCTATTTCTTATTTCTCACGTTAAGAAAAAAAATATCAGGGATTTATATTTTTGTGGTTATTTTGCTTTCAATATTAATATACTTTAATGGTACTAGGTCGGCCATATTTTTTTTTTCAGGGTATCTTCTCTCTGAATTTTTGATTTTTCTATTTCGTAGGGCTAAAAAAATCACTAACAAAATTATAGCTCTGTGTATAGGCTTGACTGTAGTTTCAATGTTTGTTTTTTCAATAACTAGATCCAATAGATTAAACATTACAAATTTTAAGATTGAAAAAATTGATTTAACCCAAAGAAACTTAAATGAAATTATAGTTTTAGAACAAAATGATTTTACTGCTTCTTTACTTTTAAGGTTGGAACATTATCAAACCTCTTTAAATATGATAAAAGCCAGACCTTACTGGGGCATTGGGGCTGGAAGATGGAATAAGATTAAACAAAATTATGGATCTAATGAACGAAACTTAATGGATTCACATAATGACTTTTTAGCCTTTGCTTCTCAATATGGAATTCTTGTAGGTTGTATCGTTTGTGTTTGTTTTTATTTTTTACCTTATTTCGTTTTCATAAAGCAGAAAAACAACTTTAAAGCGGACAATATTGATTACCTTTATTTAGTGAGCTTCATGATGGCATTTGCTGGTTTAACAAATGCTGGACTTTTTAAGCATCAGATTTTTGGATTTCTTACACTCGTTTTAATGTTTAGCCTATGCGATTATCAAAATAATACTAATAAAAAATGAGAGAAAAAGGACTAAGTAAAAATTATAACTTTATTTGCAAGTACTATAACTGTCTTAGACTCTTCTTGATAAAAAAAACTATAATCTCATTTTTAGGAATACTTGTTTTTCTTTTTGGTGTCATTTCCATAATAATAAGTTGCGATGTAAATAATAGAAATGAAGTTCCCAGAGATTTTGAAATAGTTCAGGTTGGCGAATTTACAGATAAGTTATTACTTAGATGGACAGAATCTACAGATCCTGAAAATTCTATTGTTACTTATGATATTTTTATCAAAGAAGATATTGAAGGGACTACCTATCTATTAGAAAAAGGTGGGCTTATAGATTCAAGCTTCGGATCGAATGGAAATTATGGAGGTTTTAGTATAAATAAACCTTCTACAAGATTTATATTTTCCTATCCAATTCTTAATTTGGAAGATGGTAAAAACTGGAAAGTTAAAATTACCGCAACAGACCAAGAAGGCAATAGAAAAGAAATTGTTATTAAAGCCACCACAAAGGTAATTGTTCAAATTGAGCCTTTGGAAATTAATTATACCATAATAAAACAGCCATTTCCTGAGTTTTCTAGAGTCGGTCATACAGTGATAGAATTTAAAAATAAGTTATGGATGATTGGTGGGCGAAATGGTTTTAATATTTATAATGATGTTTGGTCTAGTGAAGATGGTATTACATGGGTACAGATAACAGAGCAAGCACCATTTGGAGTTAGATACGCACATGGATCATTTGTTCATAATAATAAATTATGGGTAATTGGAGGTTTAGATTTTTCTAATACTTCAGGTGGAGTTCTTAAAGATATTTGGTCAAGTGAAGATGGAATAAGTTGGGAAAATGTCAGTGAAAAATTACCAAATTATGCTGGAGAGCATGTAGTAGCATTCAATGATAAAATTTGGCTTATCGCTGCAAAAGGCTTTGAATATTATGAAGGGATACTATATGAAAGTTCAGATGGCATTTCATGGGCCAAAAACACTTCTTTCGGAGTAAACGGATATAGTTATCCCGAGGACTTAAAAGTTTATGATAATAAAATTTGGATTGCGAATAACATAGATGCAAATAAGACCTTGACCGTTTTAAATCCTCTTATTAACGAAAGAAAAACATATAAACTACCTCAAGGTTATTTTAATAGATCTTCTCAACAAATAAATCTTATTCAAGATAGATTAGTTGTATTATTTGGATACCAAAATCAAACCCCTTTAAAAGATGTTTGGTCTTCTGTTGATGGAATTTGGGTACAGGAAAAAAGTTTTGATTACGGAATTTATAACCACAAATCGGTTTCTTTTAATAAAAAATTATTCATTTTTGGCGGAGTTACATCTTCAATTTATAATCGCGTGTTTAATGAAAATATAATAATTATTGAGTAAATTTAAACAAATAAAGATTTTTAATTCCTTAGACTCATTAATTAATTATTTAAAAATCACTATTCTTTTGATTCAGAGTATCATAATGATTCCTTGTATAGAACTGTTAGATTCTTGTTTCTCATATAATTACCTTTGGAGAAAAGTAATATTTGTTCATAATTGTTGAATAACACTTCTTATTTGTGATTAAAATACATTTTAAAAACACGTATTAATTGGATAATAAAAGTTAATATATGTATTTCACGGATTAGCTAACCTAAAAATATAATTATCTTTACCCCCAAAGTGTTAAAGAAGTTTATGAAAATAGCGATATTAGGAACAAGGGGCGTGCCTAATAACCATGGTGGGTTTGAACAGTTCGCAGAGTACCTTTCAATGTATTTAAAGAATCGAGGACATGAAGTCTATGTCTACAATTCACATAATCACCCCTATCAAGATAAGTTGTGGAATGGTGTTCAAATAATTCATAAATATGATCCTGAAGAAAAAATCGGTACAATAGGTCAATTTGTTTATGATTTTAATTGTGTTTTGGATTCTAAAAGAAGAAATTTTGATGCTATTTTACAATTAGGATATACAAGCAGTTCGGTCTGGGGCTGGATGCTTCCTTCGAAGTCAGTAATTATAACAAACATGGATGGATTAGAATGGAAGAGAAGTAAATATTCGAAATTGGTTCAAAAGTTCTTAAGATATGCAGAAAAATTGGCTGTTAGAACAAGCGATTATTTTATTTCTGACTCAGTAGGAATCAAGAGTTACTTAAAGGAAAAGTACAAAATAGATTCTAAGTATATTGCTTATGGCGCTAAAGTTTTTGATACACCTGATTTAAATATTTTAGAGTCTTATAAAGTAAAGAGACACAGTTATAATATGCTGATAGCAAGATTAGAACCAGAAAACAATATAGAAGCTATTCTAGATGGTGTAGTTAAACATTCTGGAAAGACTATGTTTTTGGTTGTTGGGAAGCATAATACAAAGTTTGGGGAGTATTTAAAAAGTAAGTTTTCTAGATATAAAAATATTAGATTCTTAGGTGGTATATATAATCAAACCCATTTGAATAATTTAAGATACTATTCTAATTTATATTTCCATGGGCACTCAGTCGGGGGAACTAACCCTTCTTTGTTAGAGGCAATGGCATCGAACGCTTTGATAGTTGCAAACAAAAATATTTTTAATAAAAGTATCTTAGAAGATAGTGCTTTTTATTTTGAAACGGTTGATGATATAAAAAGGCATTTAGATATTAAAAAGGATGATTATGCCAAAATGTTACAAAAAAACAAATTAAAGATTATTAATCAGTTCGATTGGGATATAATAAATCATGAATATGAAAAATATCTTCTTCAATGCTTGGCAAAATGGCTTTAGAATATAAAGGTATTTATTTTAAATACTCAGTCTACTTATTGTGTGTGTCAATTTTTCTTGGTAATGCAGCCCTGTCTATAGTTACTGCAGGATTTTATGTTAATTTATTTTTTTTATCTTATAACAGGTCCGATATTTACAGCTTTTTTTCGAGAAAAACATTAGTCTTATTAGGTCTTTATTTTTTTATAATAATAACAATTCTATTTTTAGTGTTAGATGATTACGAAGATCTAGTACCTATTAAAGATTATTTTCCTTTCCTTTTATTTCCGGTAATAATTTTTTCATTTCAAAAAATAGTTAAGGATACCAAATTCAATTATAATGTGCGCAAAGTTTATGTTTTGTCTGCTTTGAGCTCCTTTATTATTAGTTTTTTTTATGGCCTATGGAGAACGTTTTTTTTCGAAAAAAATTTTAATCCAATTTACTTGTCATATAAATTTCTTTCAGAGCCTTTTGGAGTCCATCATATTTATATGTCTATATTCTACATATTAGCTATTTTATTTTGTATCGATTTGCTGATTTTGAAAAGGCATAAGGTAAGTCCCAAAATGTATCTCATTTCCGCTTTTGTGCTTTTTTTTGGTGTAGTATTATTGTCATCAAGAACAGCAATCTTTGGGGGAGCAATAGTGTTTTTACTTAAGGTATGGTATTTAAAGGTTTTTAGGATTAAAACTATTATCGTTTGTATTTCATCCCTGCTTTTAATTGGATTGACATTAACTGTTAGTATTCCAACTCTTGGTAAAAGAGCCTTTAATATTAATCAAAATATATCTTCTTATTCAGGAGCTTCATTTAGAATGAAAATTTGGGATAACGCATTGGAATTATTCAAAAATTCACCTATTTATGGTTATGGTATAAAAAAATCACAAAAGGAACTAGAAGGGCAGTATAAAAAAGTTAATTTTAGAAGGGCTTATTTGGGAAATTTCAATGTTCATAATCAATACATTCAATCTTTAATTGATTCTGGTATTACTGGATTGGTAGTTTTATTAATAATGTTATTTTCTCCATTTTTGTGCGAAGAAAAGAATATTAATGTTAGGCTATTCAGTTTATTAGTTATTATTTGTTCTATTACCGAATCATTTCTTGTTAGGCAAAATGGCATTGTTTTTTACTGTCTGTTTTTATCCATATTTATAGTTGAGTATTTAAAAGAATAAATCTATTCAAAATAACAAATTAGTTAAAAATTGAAGTTGAAAAATATTAATTACCATATTTAAGATTAAATTATTTAAATTAAAGTTTAGCTCGATCTATTGTTATATCTGCTAAGAAAAAGATTATCATGAAAAAAATATTAATAACAGGAGCAGCGGGATTCTTAGGTTCACACTTATGTGATAGATTTATGAAAGAAGGCTATCATGTAATTGGAATGGATAACTTTATTACTGGGGATAAAAAAAACATTCAGCATTTACTGGGCTTAGAAAATTTTGAGTTTGTTGCACACGATGTAACAAATTTTATAGAACTTAGAGGACGGTTAGATTATATACTTCACTTTGCCTCACCAGCTAGCCCTATAGATTATCTAAAAATTCCTATTCAAACCCTAAAGGTGGGAGCTTTAGGTACGCACAATTTATTAGGCCTTGCCAAAGCTAAAGGTTCTAGAATATTAATTGCGTCTACTTCCGAGATTTATGGAGATCCACTTGTACACCCGCAAACCGAAGATTATTATGGTAATGTAAATACTATTGGCCCTAGGGGGGTTTATGATGAAGCAAAGCGTTTTCAGGAAGCCATTACAATGGCATATAACAGGTTTCACGGATTGGAAACCAGAATAGTGCGTATTTTTAATACTTATGGACCCAGAATGCGCTTAAATGATGGACGAGTAATCCCTGCGTTTATGGGGCAAGCACTTCGTGGAGAAGATTTAACAGTTTTTGGAGATGGCTCTCAAACACGATCTTTTTGTTATGTAGAGGACCAAATTGAAGGTATATATAGGCTTTTATTGAGTGATTATGAATATCCGGTCAATATAGGAAACCCACATGAAATTACAATAAAGGATTTTGCAGAAGAGATTATAAAGCTAACAGGAACAAAACAGAAAATAGTTTATAAAGATTTGCCAGTTAATGACCCACTTCAGAGACAGCCAGATATTTCGTTAGCCAAAAAAATACTAAATTGGGAGCCTAAAGTAAGTAGAGAAAAGGGGATGAAAATCACTTTTGATTATTTTAAAAGTTTGTCAAGCGAAGAGCTCTATAAAGCCGAACATAAAAACTTTAAAGAACATATAAAAAAGTAAATTGAAGAAATTTAAACAAGGTAGATATTCGGGGTTTATTAAGCCAATCTCTTTTTTGGTTGATATGTTGATTATCATCGGCTCTGTTTTTCTATTTGAAATTAATTTAACAGACAGGTTGTTGTTTTTAGCTTACATAGTCGTGTTATGGAGTATTATATCTTTTTATAATCGATTTTATGAAGTACAGCGTAATACCAGAATTGTGCAAGTCTCGACTTTATTGTGCAAACAAATAGTTCTATTTGCCGTAGTTCTTTACGCTTTTATTGGGTTCTTTAAGCAGCCTAACGTTAGCAGGTTAAATATGGGGAACTATTTAATCTTTACTTTCATACTATTAACGTTCTTTAAGTTTTTAATCTATTTTTTATTAAATAAATATAGAAGTGCTTTAGGAGGAAACATTAGGCTCGTTGTTGTAATTGGTAAAAACTCAAAAACAAGTCAACTCATAAAAACATTCAACAAACGACTTGATTTTGGGTATAAATTCATGAATCAATTTAGCCCAAAGGATGAATCCTTTTCCCTTAGCAAATGTTTTGATTATATTATTGATAATGATATTGATGAAATATTCTTTTCGGTAGCGGAGTTATCTAACATGCAAATAAATGAATTAATTGACTTTGCAGATAATAACTTAAGAGAGCTCAAATTTATTCCCGATAATAAAGAGATTTTCTCAAAAAAATTAAAATATGAATATTACGATTACATTCCAGTTTTATCATTAAGAAGTATACCTTTAAAAGAACCGATTAATAAAGTAATTAAACGGTTCTTCGATATTTTATTATCTCTCTTTATAATAGTATTTCTTCTGTCTTGGTTAACCCCTATTTTGGCAATTATAATAAAACTAGAATCAAGAGGCCCTGTATTTTTCAAACAATCTAGAAATGGATTCAATTACCTTGAGTTTGATTGTTACAAGTTTCGATCTATGACACCAAATAAAAATGCTCATTTGCATCAAGCTACAAAAGGTGATGATAGAGTAACAAAGGTTGGAGCGTTTATAAGAAAGACTAGTATCGACGAACTCCCACAGTTTTTTAATGTCCTTTTTGGTGACATGTCAGTTGTAGGTCCACGACCTCATATGGTGAGCCATACTAATATGTATGCACGGAAAGTAGATAAATTTATGGTAAGGCATTTTGTAAAACCAGGTATAACGGGTCTAGCGCAAATAAGTGGTTTTCGAGGTGAGATAGAGACAGATAAGGATATTATTAATCGTGTGAAGTATGATATTTTTTATGTTGAAAACTGGTCACTTTTATTAGATATAAAAATCATTTTACAAACATTTATAAATGCACTAAAAGGAGAAAAGAAAGCATATTAATGAACCAAAAGGTTTCTATAATAACCCCAACGTACAATTCCGAACGTTTTATAAAAGCAACCATACAAAGTGTTTTAAGTCAAACATATACTAATTGGGAACTTTTAATTATTGATGATGCTTCTACTGATGGCACCTTGGAGATTATAAATGGATTTATTTCAAAACAGAAGAACATTAACGTTCTGCAAAATCAGGTAAATCAAGGAGCCGCAGTATCTAGAAACCTTGGCATCAAAAAGGCTTCGGGAGACTTCATAGCTTTTTTAGATTCGGACGATCTTTGGAAACCATCTAAGCTTGAAAAGCAGGTAGAATTTATGATAAAGCACAATATTGACGTTTGCTTCTCCAGTTATGATTTAATGGATGAAAATGGCAAATTATTGTATAAAACTGTAAAAGCATTGCCCAAACTAACCTATAAAAAATTTTTGAAATGTAATTACATTGGTAACCTAACAGGAATGTATAATGCAGGAACTTTAGGTAAAGTATACTCACCTAATCTTCTCAAGCGTCAAGATTGGCTTATTTGGTTAAAAGCAGTGGAAAAAAGTAAGAAGCCCACTATGGGGATTGAAGAACCACTAGCCATTTACAGGGTTAGAAAAAAATCAATATCCTCTAATAAAATCAATATGCTGAAATATAATTACTTGGTGTATCGTAAAGGTTTAGGGTTTTCAGTTCCAAAATCGATTTCCAGTTTAATGGTTTTTTTATATGAATACTTTTTTGTGAAGTCGAAACAAACCGTTACTTCACAAATGAAGTAAATTGTCTGATTTTCCCTCCTTTGGTTCGTTTTAACTCTTTTTTTCTTTCAAAGTTTACAACTAAACTTGGCTCTAAATAAGTTTCAATACTATTTTCTATGGCTTTAATTTTTGATTCTGATAGTGGAGCGGTGCTTGTGTAGATTATCTTGAATACATCCAACGCGTGCTGTTCAATAATAAACTCCTTCACATTACCATCATCTTCAATTACAGTTTTTGTAATATAGTAAAACGTTAATCCAGCAGCTTGCCTGCCACTAGGAAGTACAGCGATGTCACTTGTTCTTCCAATAACATTTTTTAATAGAGGTTTTTTAGGAGTGCTAGCTTCCTGAAGAGCTCCAATGTCTCCCAAATCATATCTAATAAATGGATGGGCAAAATTATAAAGCGAGGTCACCACAATGCGTCCTTCTTTCCCGTTTTGAAGCGGTTTGCCATTTTCGTCCAAAATCTCAATAAACAAATCCTCAGTATTTATAAGCCACTCATCATCAAGGTTATTAAAAGCAATTAGACTTAGCTCTGCAGAACCATATTCATTTGCTACAGGAACTCCAAGTTGTTTTTGCAATAAAACTTTATCATCATCAAAAAGCATTTCAGCAGTTACTATACATAGTTTTAAGGTAGGACAAATGTCTTTCAAAACGATATCTTTTTCCTTTAAAAACTTTGCTAGTTGAACGATAGCACTTGTATATCCGTTAATATATTCGAATGCGGTTGATTTAAATTTTTTCACATTCCACTCCAATTGTTTCTCACTTAAGTCAAACACTGAAAAACGAAACCTATTCCCCAAAACATCTTTAAAACGCTCTTTGTAATAATCTGTACAATTAAGAGGAATACCATAAAAACGAGCTTGTTTTGAGGTTGCTGCATTAATGCCATACCAGTTATATCTGTCCATAAAATTTGCCCAAGACATGGCGTGCGTGTATTTATCTTTTGCGAAAATTAAAGGCGTCCCTGAAGAACCAGAAGTTTTATGAATATGGCAGTTTTTTGTGGTAAAACCATCCGACAATCTATCTTTTAACGGAATTTGTAAATCACTTTTTTTAATTACAGGAAGTGCGTTCCAATCGGCTGTATCAATGCCTTTAGTTAGCCCTTTATAAAAGTTATTATACATCAAGTGATGTTCAACAATTGCTTTTTTTCTTGAATTTAAGTAAGCATCATACTCAGCATCAGTTTTGGATTGAATTTTTGCCAAGTCGCGTTTAGCTCTCTCAATAGGAAAGCCCTTTAATTTCAATGTTAGATTAAATAGGTTCACAAAAACAAGATATCGTTGTAAAGTAAATAAAAAATATTCGTGTAATACGACCATTAATTTTATTTTTGCGGAAACAATACAAACTATGAATATACTAATACTTGGTTCTGGTGGAAGAGAGCACACTTTTGCGTGGAAAATTGCGCAGAGCGATAAATGTGAAAACCTTTATGTAGCACCTGGAAATTCTGGAACAGCAGAGGTAGCAATCAATGTAAATATTGGTGTTAATGACTTTGAAGCTATAAAAAACCTAGTATTGGATAAAAACATAGATATGGTTGTTGTCGGGCCTGAAGACCCACTGGTAAATGGTGTTCATGATTATTTTCTGAACGACGATACTATTAAACATGTTTCAGTTATTGGGCCACAAAAAGTTGCAGCCGAACTTGAAGGAAGTAAAGAGTTTGCTAAAGAGTTTTTGTATCGCCATAATATCCCCACTGCTGCTTACGAAAGTTTTACAAAAGACACAGTTGAAAAAGGATATGCATTTTTAGAAACCTTAAAACCTCCTTATGTTTTAAAAGCAGACGGACTAGCAGCTGGAAAAGGCGTTGTGATTTTAAATGATTTAAATGAAGCCAAAGCAGAACTAAAAAGTATGCTGGTTGACGCCAAATTTGGCGATGCAAGTACAAAAGTGGTAATCGAAGAGTTTTTAGATGGAATTGAGTTGAGCTGTTTTGTGTTAACTGATGGAACAAACTATAAAATTTTACCTACTGCTAAGGACTATAAGCGTATTGGAGAAGGTGATACGGGCTTAAATACTGGCGGTATGGGAGCAGTTTCTCCAGTGCCGTTTGCAACTGAAGCATTTTTAAATAAGATTGAAAAGCGTATTGTAAAACCAACTGTCGACGGATTAAAGAAAGATAATTTGCCTTATGTGGGCTTCATTTTTATTGGGTTGATAAAAGTAGGAGACGATCCAAAAGTAATTGAATACAATGTGCGTATGGGCGACCCTGAAACTGAGGTGGTTTTCCCTAGATTGAATAATGATTTAGTCGAGATTCTGCAAGCCATGTCAAATGGCACACTCGATAACATTAATATAGAAATTGATGAGCGTGCAGCAACAACCATTGTGTTAGTTTCAGGTGGTTACCCAGAAGCCTATGAAAAAGGAAAGGAAATTACAGGAATAGACACTATTACAGACTCTATTCCGTTTCATGCGGGAGCACAACTAAAGGATGATAAAATAGTAACATCGGGAGGTAGAGTAATGGCCATTACGTCATACGGAGATACGTATCAAGAGGCCATAAAAAAATCTTACCAAAGCATAGAACAACTACATTTTGATAAGATGAATTATCGTAAGGATATTGGATTTGACCTATAAAAAAGAGTGAGAAGAAATACTTTTATCCTCTTCATTATTATTGTCAAATATGTTGAGTTGCTTCATCCAGTATATGATAGCTAGGAAACAAATAATTGTGAAAATCCATGACACAATATTGGCTAACCACCAATTATCCAATTCCAATGCTCTTAACGCATCGTAAGGTGCAAAAAGCACGTCAACAAATAAATCTTGTATTGCGTAAAAGAAGTCTTTCATATGATTAGTATATTTACGAAGCAAAAATACAAAAACAGTTAATGATTACAAGCATTTTTAGTAAATCTAAGCCAATTAATTTTGTTGTTGTATTTTTTATTATAAGTCTGGCTTGCCTTATTTCATTTTTTGAAGGTGACAGGAACACTTTAAGTCTTAATACTTTTTTAATTGTAACAGTTTTGTTTCTGGGAAGCTATTTCTCAATTTTGGTTTTAAATTTTGTATCATCCAAAAACCATCTAACGCAAACAAGTAATTTCGAAATCATCCTTTACGGGTGCTTTTTACTAATGGTGCCCCAAACCACCGAAAGTTTAAAACTAATTTTGGCAAACATCTTTTTGCTATTCAGTTTAAGACGACTCATCAGTTTACGGTCTCAAAAAAACGTAAAAAAGAAACTGTTTGATGCTGCTTTTTGGATTGCCATTGCTACCCTTTGCTATTCTTGGGCGGCGTTATTTTTTTTGTTGATACCTATCGCTATTTTTTTATATACTGACAATAAACTCAGGAATTGGCTTATTCCCATCACAGCACTTATCGCAGTTATGCTTATTGCATTCAGCGTTTGCTTTTTTTTGAAATATGATTTAATAGCTCATATTTTGAACGGTTTTCAAATGAGTTTTGATTTTAGTGTTTATAACACTGTTCAATTTTTGGTGGTTTTAACAGTACTGCTATCCTTTGGTTTTTGGTCCCTACTGTTTTATATCAAAAACATTAATTTTCAGAAAAAAGCATTGCGTCCAGCTTTCTATATCATAATCTGGACGACAGTTTTGTCTTTTTGTTTATTGATAATAGCACCAAAAAAGACAGGAGGAGAATTTCTATTTATGTTTGCACCTTTGTCCATTATTATTTCAACTTACATCGAAATTATTAGGGAAAAATGGTTTAAGGAAGTCTTCTTTTCTATACTCCTGCTTGTGCCTGTTGTTCTTTTATTTTTGTAGTTTTTCTCCAAAAGATAAATCACCAGCATCACCCAAACCAGGAACGATATACCCCTTTGCATTCAATGTTTTATCAATAGCACCAATCCAAAGATGTGTGCTTTCTGGAAATTTAGAAGCCACAAAGTCAACACCTTCTTGAGAACCTATTACACTTATTAAGTGCAATGATTCTGGAGTGCCAAAGGACTGTAAAGCCTCAAAAGTTGCAATCATAGATTGTCCTGTGGCCAGCATTGGGTCTGCCAAAATCAAGGTTTTATTATTTAAATCAGGGCATGCTAAATATTCAACAATAATTTCGAAACTTTCAGGGTTTTCCTTGTGATGCCTGTAGGCAGAAATAAAGGCATTTTCGGCAGTATCAAAATAATTTAATAGTCCATTGTGCAATGGTATACCTGCCCTTAAAATAGAGCAAAGCACAACTTCATTATTATAAACATCCATTTCACATAGCCCCAATGGTGTGGTAATGGTTTTAGTTTGAAAATTAAGAGTCTTACTTAGTTCGTAGCCCAACACCTCTCCAATACGCTCTATATTGCGTCTAAAACGCATACCGCCCTTTTGTTTTGTTACATCACGTATTTCAGAAATGAAACTGTTTAGTATTGAATTTTCTTTTGAAAGGTTATGAATATACATGTTTTAAGAGTGGGTTTAGAATGCTAAAGTTAACTAATATAAGTATATTTGTGCTTTAATATTTACAACTATGTTTACCGATAAAGCTAATAAGATATTTCAAGACGTTATTGAAAAATACCATGTGATTAATACCGTTGACCAACCCTTTGAAAATCCTTATACAAAGGACAATTTAATAGAACATTTATTATACAGAAAGTGTTGGATTGATACCGTGCAATGGCATTATGAAGATATTATTCGCGACCCTAATATTGACCCAGTTGCTGCTTTAAAATTAAAGCGTCAAATCGATGCATCCAATCAAGATAGAACGGATATGGTAGAATATATTGATAGTTATTTTCTTGAAAAGTATAAGAATGTTACCCCAAAACAAGACGCCACTATTAATACTGAGAGTCCGGCTTGGGGTATTGATAGACTTTCAATTTTGGCACTAAAAATTTATCACATGGATGAAGAGGCGACACGCACAGACGCTTCAGATGCTCATAGAGCCGCATGCCAAAAAAAATTAGACGTTTTACTTGAGCAACGTATAGATTTGTCCACTGCTATTGATACGCTTTTAAGTGATATTGAGAAAGGCGATAAATACATGAAGGTTTACAAGCAGATGAAGATGTATAATGATGATGAACTAAACCCTGTATTGCGCTCTCAAAAATAATACTGTCATCCTGAGCATTGCATGAATGAAAGCATACTTTCATGAAGGCATCCTGCGAAGCAGTGAAGAAACCATTTTCACTACGTTTCGACTAGGCTCAACGTGACATAAGGTTTTAGTTATGTCAACATCAAAAAAAAATATTTTGGTTATACGTCTTTCAGCTATGGGAGATGTTGCGATGACGGTTCCAGTTTTAAGAGCACTTACCAAACAACATGATGAATTAAGAATAAAGGTTTTAACTAAAACATTATATAAACCTTTTTATAGAGATATTCAAAACGTCGAAGTAATTACCGCTGATGTTAAGGGTGAACATAAAGGTGCTTTCGGGTTATATAAATTAGCGAGAACCATTAATGAATCGCATAGTTTTTATGCCATAGCCGATTTGCATAGCGTTTTAAGGAGCAAAATTTTAAAAAAATTTATTAGGTGCAGAAGATTTGTTTCCATTGATAAAGGGCGCACTGAAAAAAAGGCATTAACATCAGGTAAAATATTTAAGCCTTTAAAAACTACACATCAAAGATATGCTGATGTGTTTAGCACATTAGGGTATGAGGTAAATCTATCAAATCCAATATTTCCTAATTCTATTCTACTAAATGATAAACTGAAGGACATTCTGGGTGATAAACTTTTGGCAGTAATAGGTATTGCTCCCTTCGCCGCACATGATGGTAAAATGTACCCATTAAACCTAATGGAAGAAGTATTAGCCGCTTTATCTTCAAAATATAAAATTGTGCTATTTGGCGGTGGCAAAAATGAAATTGCTATCCTAAATCGATGGGCAAAGTTTAATAAAAACACTGTTTCGGTTGCTGGGAAACTGTCGTTGGACGAAGAATTAGACATTATCTCCAACCTTGATGTGATGTTATCTATGGATTCAGGAAATGCACACCTAGCCGCCATGTTGGGCGTTAAAACAGTTACTATTTGGGGCGTCACTCACCCTTATGCCGGTTTTGCGCCTTTTAATCAACCAAACGATTACACGTTACTTTCAAATAGAGAAAAATTCCCTTTAATTCCGACTTCAGTTTACGGCAATAAGACACCAAAAGGGTATGAGAAAGTAAGTGGTTCAATCCTGCCGGAAACGATTATTAATAAAATTGAGTCTGTTGTTTCGCAAAAGAACGATTAAACATCATCATAATCGATAACAATAGATGGCGTTGTTGGATGTGCTTGACAAGTAAGCACCAAACCATCTGCCACTTCACTTTCAGTTAATATATTATTTTGGACCATAGTAGCTGCGCCTTCTTTAATTTTTGCTAAGCAGCTACTGCAAATACCACCTTGACAAGAATATGGCGCATCCAGGTCTTCATCAAGTGCAGCCTCAAGAATGGTTTGTTTAGTAGACATTTCAAAAGTAGTTTCTTCATCATCTACTATTACCGTTATTTTAGTGTTACCTGATCCTGTTGTTGGCAGTGTTGTATCGTCAGACTCTTCCGACTTGGCTGCTTTAAATAGTTCAAAATGCACACGCTCATCGTCGATATCGTGTTCCGCTAATACATTTTTAACGGTGTGAATCATACCCTCTGGACCGCAAATATATAAGGCATCAACATCAACATGTTTGTATTTGTTTTTCATCACGTAGTTCACGGTACTTTTTTCAATACGTCCGAAAATGGCATCGTCTTCATCGGCTTGACTGAATACAAATTCAATGGAAAAACGCTCACTGTACTCATGTTGAAGATCTAAAAGCACATTTAAAAACATGGTGTCTTTTGTGGACTTATTACCATAGACCAAAATCACTTTACTGTTCACTTCTTCTTCCAGAGCACATTTTACAATGCTCATAATTGGCGTTATACCGCTTCCAGCTGCGAACAATGCAATATTTTTTGTTTTATTATCATTAGGTTCAAAAACAAAACGCCCTTTTGGAGCTGCAACCTCTAGCGTGTCTCCAACTTTTAATTTGGTGTTGGCATAGGCAGAAAATGTACCATCTTCAACTTCTTTTACCGCCACTTTTAAATCGCCACTTTTTGGAGAAACACACAACGAATAGTCACGCCTCACCTCGTTATTATCAATCTGCGTTTTTAGGGTAATATATTGGCCTGCTTTAAACTGAAACTCTTCTTTAAGATTTTCAGGAACATTAAAGCTAATACTTACCGATTTTTCAGTAACTCTTGTTATATTTTTAATTGAAAGCTTGTGAAATCCAGACATGAAAATTTTTTTAGCAAAAATAATGAAGCACTAACGTTTTATCGATGTTTTTAGTCGAAAATTTAATACATAGAAATTATATGCATAAGAAAATTATGTATATTTGAAACACTATGAAAACTAATAATTTATATAAAGGAAGTTTAACAACCATTATCTTAAAGCTTTTAAACGAGCACGATAAAATGTATGGCTATGAAATTACGCAAAAAGTAAAAGAAATTACAAAAGGCGAACTCAATATTACCGAGGGCGCCTTGTATCCGTCCTTACATAAATTAGAGGCTGACGGTTTAGTTGACGTAGAGTTTAGAAAAGTAAACAACAGAATGCGCAAATATTACATGCTTACGGAGTTGGGCACACAAGAAACGGTTAACAAACTGGCTCAATTAGAAGATTATATTAGAAATATGCGTGCTTTGGTAAACCCTAAATTCCGAACACTGGATTAAAGTTTATACATTAGACGTGTTTATCAAAATTTTTATGAGACGATAATTATTGTAACATTTCATGATATTTTTATACTAACATCAAAAATTCACATTAACCACAAAAAAATTCACGAATGAAAAAAATTCTACTAGTATTCGCTTTGTTAGCGACGGTCACAACTCATGCTCAAGAAGATGACACTTTTAAAGCAGAAACCATTGAGTTTCTTAAACTAACTGGTGCAACAAAGGCCTTTGATGATGTTATTGATCAAATTGGGAATATGGTGTCTCAAGAAAATAAAGAAGCCTATAAAAAGGAAGCCAATGGTACTTTAGGCGCTTTGTATGAGGAGATGGCAGACTTGTACATGACTGAGTTTACAAGGGATGAAATACAGGAAATTGTAAAATTTTACAAATCAGAAATAGGAAAAAAACTAGCGACAAAACAAGTGTCATTAGCACAAAAAGGCATGATGATGGGGCAAAGTTGGGGCATGAAAGTACAAGGGATTTCGCAGAAGTATAACTAAAAACGTTTTAGCGATGATTAAGCATTTTTTGAATTTAGAATGGAAGGCGTTTTTTAGGTCGGCTAGTTTTGGAAAAAGTCTTGGTATCAAGATTTTTATGGGCTTTATGGCATTATACTTTATGGTGTGCTTTCTGGTTATTGGATTGCTTATGGATAAAATTTTAGAAAAGGTTTATCCCGATACAGATGTTTTAGTTTCCTTTAATTCACTTCTATTCTATTGGATTTTAGGTGATTTAGTATTTCGGTTTTTCTTTCAGAAGTTACCGGTAATGAGCGTAAAACCATTATTAACACTACCTATCAGTAGGAGTAAGGTTGTTAATTTTGTTTTGGGTAAATCAGCATTATCTTTTTTTAATTTCTTACCCTTGTTTGCAATTGTTCCGTTTGCTTTTAAATTAATCTTTTTTAAAGATTATCCTTCGGGGTCAGTTTTAATTTGGGTGCTGGCAATAATTATTACCACTTTAATAATTAATTTTATAAATTTTATTATTGAAAGCTTTTCGGCAGAAACCGAATTGTCATTTCTTCCTGTAATTTTAATTACAGGAGGTCTATTCGCATTAGATTATTTCAACATTGTATCTTTTAAGGGTTTAGTGGGCGGTGCATATAATACTATTTACGAATCTCCCTTTCTGGTATTAGCCTTGGTTTTAATTTTAGGCATAGCGTATTTTTTAAATTTCAAATTGCTGCATAAAAAACTCTTTCTAGATAGTGGATTAAAAACCGAAGTAAAAGAGGTTAATGCATCTAATTTGGAGTGGACCAAAAATTTTGGAGATATTGCGCCCTTTATGCAATTAGATTTAAAACTGATTTGGCGAAACAAACGCACTAAATCTTCAGTGTGGATGCTAGCTCTAGGCTTATTGTATGGGTTATTTTTCTATCCACAGCCTGCTTACCAGGATAAAACCTTCTTTTTCATCTTTATAGGTATTTTTTCAACAGGTATTTTTTTAATAAACTTTGGGCAATTTGTACCAGCATGGGATAGTGGCTATTACAAACTGCTAATGAGTCAAAATATCAAATACGAGCAGTATTTAAAGTCTAAGTTTACTTTAATGGCATTAAGTGTTTTAGTGTTGTTTGTTTTGGGCATCCCTTATGTGTATTTCGGTTGGAAAATTCTATTTGCCCACTTTGCAGCAGCAATTTATAATATAGGTGTTAATACACATGTGATACTTTGGGGAGGATCCTACAATAGGAAAAAGATAGATTTAAGCCAAAAAGCAGCCTTTAATTATCAAGGTACAGGAGCAGTACAGTGGCTTATCGGTATTCCACTATTATTATTCCCAATGATAATTTTTGCATTACTCAATTGGTTATTAAGTTTTGAAATTGCATGTATCACGCTTATTGCAATGGGGGTTTTAGGCATTGTATTTCATCAAAAGTTAATGCGATTTATAACAGGAAAATATTTAGAGTCAAAATATAAAATGATTGATGCATTCGATCAAGAAAATTAAAATAAAGTCATGATAGCAACATCAAATTTATCAAAGAAATATAGCGGAAATCAGGTGTTACACATTGAAAATCTTGATATCCCAAAAGGACAGAGTTTTGGTTTAGTTGGAAACAACGGAGCCGGAAAAACTACGTATTTTAGTTTATTACTAGATTTAATTCAACCAACAACAGGGCATATCATATCACATGATATTCAAGTGAATAAAAGTGAGGCGTGGAAACCTTTTACTTCGGCTTTTATAGATGAAAGTTTTTTAATAGGCTATTTAACACCTGAAGAGTATTTCTACTTTGTAGGGGAGCTTCGCGGACAAAATAAAGCTACTGTAGATGCCTTTGTAAGTCAGTTTGAAGATTTTTTCCATGGAGAGATTTTAGGAAAAAAGAAATACTTGCGGGATTTAAGTAAAGGAAACCAGAAAAAAGCTGGTATTGTAGCTGCACTTATTGGAAATCCTGAAGTGGTTATTTTAGACGAGCCCTTTGCAAACCTTGATCCTACCACACAAATCAGATTAAAAGGTATTGTAAAGGATTTAGCTGAAACAAAGGGCGTTACAGTGCTTATTTCAAGTCATGATTTACTGCACGTAACAGATGTTTGTGAGCGTATTGTAGTGCTTGAAAAAGGAGAAGTTGTAAAGGATTTGGTAACCAATGAAGCAACGTTAAAGGAATTGGAAGCGCATTTTGCAAACTAGACTAATATGGCTAGATAGAAGATTAAGCAAATAGTAAATATTGTTTGGTTTTTGATAATAAGCTCGCAGATAGTTGCGTTAGGGATTGAACGGTGTGTTTGAAATCCCCGACGAAGGAGGGATTGAGTAGTGAAAGCCCGACCACGCTTTAAGCGGGGTAACGCCCAAATAAAAAAACGCTTCCAATACAAGCGTTAAATTTTGTGTACTTTTGCAAGGCTATGCAGGAGTTAAAACTTTCTAGTTGGTTGCCTACCACAAATAAAGAGGTCAAAATTCGCGGATGGGATGCACTTGATGTTATTCTTTTCAGCGGTGATGCCTATGTGGACCACCCAACGTTTGGACCTGCGGTTATTGGCCGTTTGTTGGAAAGTTTTGGGTTGCGTGTGGCTATTGTGCCGCAACCTAACGTGAATGATAATCTTCAAGATTTTGTAAAATTGGGTGCTCCAAAATTGTTTTTTGGGGTAACGGGTGGGTGCATGGACCCAATGATTAGCAACTACAATGCGAATAAAAAACGCCGAAAAAAGGATGCGTATACGCCCAATGGCGATATTGGATTTCGCCCTGATTATGCCACTACGGTTTACACAAATATTTTAAAAGAAAAATGGCCCGATGTGCCCGTTTTAATTGGCGGTATTGAGGCTTCTTTGCGTCGTGTAACGCATTACGATTATTGGAGTGATAGGTTGATGCCTACGATTTTAGAGAGCTCTAAAGCAGATATGTTGGTCTATGGAATGGGAGAGCAGCCACTCAGAGAGGTGGTGCGTTTGGTGCAAAAAGGGGTGCCGTTTAGCAGTATTACTACTGTTAAGCAGACAGCGGTGTTATTGGATGAAGGCGCAAAAATCCCCAAAAACAGTAATTGGGAAGATGTTGAGATTGAGTCGCATGAGGTGTGTTTGAAAAACAAGAAAGCCTATGCCTCTAACTTTAAAATAATAGAGCAGGAGAGCAATAAGCTAGCGGCACGAAGAATTTTTCAGAAGGTTGGAGATAAAACGTTGATGATTAATCCGCCATATCCAACAATGACTGAAGCTGAAATTGACGCATCTTTTGAATTGCCTTATACAAGATTGCCTCATCCTAAATACAATAAACGCGGACCGATACCTGCGTATGAGATGATTAAGTTTTCCATAAACATTCATCGTGGCTGTTTTGGAGGCTGTAGTTTTTGTACTATTTCTGCGCATCAAGGAAAGTTTATTGCGTCTCGAAGTCACGAATCTGTACTGCGAGAGGTAGATACGGTAGCGAATATGCCTGATTTTAAGGGTTATTTGTCTGATATTGGAGGTCCTAGTGCCAATATGTATAAGATGAAAGGTAAAGTACAGGAGATTTGTGATAAGTGTGTAGCGCCGTCGTGTATTTCGCCTGTAATTTGTAGTAATCTAGATACGTCTCATAAGCCTTTAACTGATTTGTATCAAGCTGTGGACAGCCATCCAAAAGTAAAAAAATCGTTTATTGGTAGTGGCATTCGCCATGATATGCTAGTACCAGAATTCAATAAAAATGCCGACCCGAAAGAGTTAGACGATTATACAGAAGAGGTGATGACGAAGCACGTTTCTGGGCGATTGAAGGTAGCACCAGAGCATACTAGTGATCCTGTTTTAAAATTGATGCGAAAACCATCTTTTAGTTATTTTCATAAGTTTAAAGAACGGTTTGATAGAATTAATATGAAGAAAGGATTGAAGTTACAGTTGATTCCTTACTTTATATCAAATCACCCAGCTTGTGAAGCCGAGGATATGGCTAATTTAGCTGCAGAAACCAAAGATATGGGCTTTCAGTTAGAGCAAGTACAAGGCTTTACACCAACACCTATGACGGTAGCTACTGTTATTTACTATAGCGGTTACCACCCTTATACGCTTAAAAAAGTAAAAACGCCTAAAACACAAAAAGAAAAAGATGAGCAGCATCGATTTTTCTTCTGGTATAAAGATGAAAACAAGGCTTGGATAAAAAATACGCTTAATAAACTAGGGCGTCAAGATTTATTAGATGTGTTGCTTCCTAAAAAAGAAGAAAAATGGCGTAAAAATAAACCAGGAAAGCCTAAGCATACGTTTGATGATGCGGTACCTTTTAATCAGCGGAAGAATAAAGCTAAGTTTAGGAGCAAAAAGAAACGGAGGTAAGTTTTTTTAATTTTAATTGATGACAATCGTTTCATATGTCGATGTGTAATAAAACACATTAATCAATTCATATGAAAACCACCAGAATTTTTTCGGCATTATTAGCATTACTATTTATTGTATCATGTTCTACATCTTCAGATGATGAAGAAATACAAGACAAAGAAGCAGCCATTGAACGTATTTGGCAGCTAAGGGATATTACTAATATTAATTTAGAGGGTAGTGCTGTTCCAGTTGAAGTGTCTCAAGAAATACGTACTATTGTTAACTTAATAGTGAATGAGGGTTGCGAATTAATGGCTTTTGAATTTAAACCCGATCAATCATTTACTTTAGAACAATATGATGTGAGTGATTTTAACCCTTCTACAGAAGAAGTAGAGTATGTTGTAAGATGTGAAAATATAGACACATTTGATGGTACATGGGATTTAAAAGAAGGTCAACTTATTATTTCTGGGGAAGACGATGAGTTTAGCGCATTTTCCATTAGATTAGAATCTAGCCTAATGATTTTAGAAGATGTTCCACTTGGAGCAATTTTACCTGTAGATGGAGAAGGAGATTTTGTTTTTGAAAAGCTGGGTAATGGGTAAATAAATTTGTTATTAAAGAATCTCCATTTTAATTAAACATTAAAAAAGGAGATTCTATAGAATTTAATGCGCCTCCAATCGGTTATCACCTATATCCAGATCTTACATCTTTAGGGACTTCTAATTTACAAGCATTTTAGTTCCAAAATTACCTTCTGAAAGCTTTAGATGTATATTGATCATTGTACTTTTAATGATAAACACCGTTTGACCAGCGAAAAAAAAGAGAAGTTTATATCAAAAAAATAGCCTTCAGAATATAAAACTCCGAAGGCTAAATAAAATCTGTTTTTATTGTTACATGGCGGCTTCGTAAATACTAATGGTATCTTCTAAGTTTACCTCTCTAGGATTTCCACCAGTACAAACATCATCTAATGCGTTTTTAGACATGAGTTCGAAATCTTCCTCCTTAACACCTAATTCTTTCAATCCAGAAGGAATGCCAACAGCTTTGGATAAATTTTTTATAGCTTCAATTGCGGCATAGGCGCCTTCATTGTCATCCATATTTGAAACATCTACGCCCATGACCTCTGCCACTTTTTTTAATTTCGGTGCACATTCTGGAATATTGAACTGCTCTACATGTGGTAATAAAACAGCATTTGCAACACCGTGAGGCATGTCATAAACACCGCCTAACTGATGTGCCATAGAGTGTACATAGCCTAAACCGGCATTTGAAAATGCTTGTCCTGCAATAAATTGTCCCCAAGCCATTTGATTTCTAGCTTCTAGATCCTGTCCGTTTTTTACGGCTTTTTCTAAACTTGAAGAAATGAGCTTAATAGCTTCTAAAGCTAACGTATCAGACCACTCAAAAGCGCCTTTGGTGACATAAGTTTCTATGGCATGGGTTAAAGCGTCCATTCCAGTAGCTGCCGTTAAATCGGCAGGTTTGCCCAACATTAGTTCAGGGTCGTTCACAGCAATTGATACCAAACAATTTTTGTCTACCATCACCATTTTTTTATGTAGCTTTTCATCCGTAATTACATAGTTTATGGTGACTTCACTAGCGGTACCAGCAGTTGTGTTTATAGCTATTATGGGAAGAGAGACATTTTTTGACATGTGTATACCTTCATAATCTTCTATGTCGCCTCCATTAGTTGCCAAAATACCAATGGCTTTACCGCAATCCTGAGGCGACCCTCCGCCTAAGGTGATAATAAAATCACAATTGTTTTCTTTTAATACCTCAAGTCCATTATTAACATTTTTAACTGTAGGGTTGGGCTTTACATCATTAAAAACAACTGTTTCTATATTTGAAGATTTTAGAATGTTTAGAACTGTTTCGGCAACGCCAATTTTCACCAGTACATCATCGGTTACAAAAAGCGCTTTCTTATAAGGAAGCTCTTTGAGTTCTTCTGCGAGGTCATTTAACGCACCTGGACCTATCATACTTAAAGGTGGCAGGTATATTCTTCGATTTTGTAACATTTTTCTAATATTTAGAAGTTAAATTTATTTGCTACAAAATTCTCAAATAGTTGCTTCTTATTTAATGACTTTTGTCACATAAAACATAGCAATCTTTGTTTTTTTAATCTTTGGTTGGCTTTAAAAGCTCATATCCTTGATTAATGCCTTTTTCAACAGCGGGAACACCACGCTCCATCCATACTGGTTTTGCTGCTCCTTTCAAATAATAATCAAAAAATTGAGCCATCCTGATATTAAAATCTTTTCTATTTTGATATTGTAAAGGCCAGTGCGGTTCGCCATTATAGTTTAAAAACCAGGAGGGTTTACCCAAACGCCGTAAGCTTACAAAAAACTCTATACCTTGATACCACGGTACATGGCCATCAGCATCGTTATGCATAATGAGAAGTGGCGTATTGATTTTGTCGATATTAAAAACAGGAGAGTTTTCAATGTAGCGCATGGGGTATTCCCAAGGTGTACCACCAATTCTACTTTGCGTGTGCTCATATTGAAACTGTCTGCTTAACCCTGTCCACCATCTAATACCGCCATAGGCGCTAATCATATTTGGTACTGGAGCTCCGCTTTCCGCCGCTTTAAAAATATTTGTTTTAGTTACCAAATACGCTATTTGATAACCGCCCCAGCTATGGCCTTGAACCCCAATATTATCTTTATAAATAAACCCTTGGTTTATTAAATGTGTGACCCCAGGAATCACACAGTTATAGGCGCTTTCACCAGGGTAACCGATACGATAGGCTATATCAGGATTAAAAATGACGTAACCACGGCTTGTATAAAAACTGTAATTTATTGTTGATCGTCCAAAGGATGGTGCACGGTGATTGTGCAATCTATCTGAATTGCGTTCATAGAAATTAACGATCATCGGGTATTTTTTATTCGGATCGAAATTTTCAGGTTTTGCTAATAAACCTTTAAGTTTTTTCCCATCCAGAGACGTCCATTCTACAAGTTCAATTGTGCCCCAGTTAAACTCCTTTTGTTGTGGATTGGCATCACTTAATAAGGCTTGTCCTTTAAAATTTAAATTGCTGAATCTTAAATTAGGGAATTCTTTAAAAGATTCTCTAGTAAATATGAGCGCATTTGAAAGTGCAGCTTTATCAGAAACACGATATCTGTAAGGTCCTTTTTCTAACTGTTTTAGCTTGTTGTTTTTTGGATTAAAAGATGCAAAACCAGCTTCTTTGGTAGTTTCATTAAATGTGGATAGTAGCCAGTCAGAATCAGAACTAATAAAATCAATCTCTTTATCTAATTTGAGATAGCGATATACCGTTTTTGAGTTACGACCATTTGTTAAATTAGTAGACTCACCAGTATCTGGATTAAATTTCCAAATATCATAACGGTCATATAAAAGGATATCCTTGTCTGATGCTGTCCATCCAGCTAAACCGTATGAATTGGGATGTTTTGGAGAATCGTTTAATTCATCATAGAATAATTTGTTTGTTGTGATTGCATTGAATTTTTTAGCAGCTATGTTGTAGGTAAACCAGGTGCTATCGTTCATTTTATAACCATAAGCATATTTCCCTTTTGGGCTAAGATTCACATTTCTTACGCCTTTAACGGCAATCTGTTGTTCGCCTGTTTTAAGGTTTACTGTAGCAAAATCCCTGATGCGCATCCCTGTCCACTGACTTTCTAGTTCATAAGGTTTTTTGGTGCTTACCAAAGCAATATTAGCGTTCCCTTTATCAGTTAATTTACCATCAGGGAATTCAGTTGTCTCTATTTGAATTGTTTGTTTTGTTTTATAATCATAAACAGTTTCGTAGGCTTTTATGGTATCGTTTTTCATTTGCAATTCCTGAACTGTGTAAAGCGTTGGTTCGTCATAGGTCCAAATCTCAACATTTACAATTTCGTCTTTAAGTAATGTTGTATCCTTTACAATTGGAGGCGTTCGCAATCCAAAGAAGAGTTTACTTTCATCCTGAGAAAAATGTAATTCACCATGAGGCGATACAATATAGCCTTTGGGAGTAGAAGTATTATTATGGAGTTTGACTGCCAAATCGTTCCCCTCTTCCCATGTGTATAATGCGTTGGGACGTATTTGTATTTTAGTGGTATCGGTGTCCACTACAAAAGCAAAACGTTTACCGGTTTCGCTTAATTTGAGTTGGGTATATTTTGCCTTTATAGATGTAAAGGTCTGTGTCAGTTTATTTTTTGAGAAATCATAAATATACACACCTTCATTCTTGTGATCTTGTTCACCAGTAGTTGAAAATGCTAGTTTTTGTCCTTTTTTCGCAAAAGTATATTTGGTTACAAATTTGAAAGTATCCTGGGCTTTAGTAGTTAAATTTCGAACAATTAAATGACATCCGTTTTTCTTACTAACCTTTTTCGCTTTCTTGTCTTTTTTTGTTTTGGAGCTGTCGGTTTCTTTTTGTTTTGCCTCTTTTTTCACGTCCTCTAAATAGTAGGCTAAGTAACCAGCCCATTTTTCTGGAAGGCTGTATGATTTTACATTTGGAATTTTTGATAGTGCTTTGGTGCTGAGGTTGTAAATGGCTAAGGTGTCCTTTGGGAGCTTGTCTTTTTTTACTTTTTTACGCTTCAAATTATCAATAGCCTCTTTTAAAGGTTTTATTTTGAAGATTAAAAATTTTGAATCGTATGAAAATGTTCCATTTGTAGCACGATGATATTCCAAAAGGGTTTCTCCTTTTTTTGATTTTAAAATGAGGTGACTATCGGAGTTGTCAACTTCCAAATCGTAAACTATAAAGTTTCCATTAGGAGAAATATGGTCATTATCTATAGATTTCCATTTTGCTACATCGTCATGGGTTAAAATCTTTTTCTGCGCAGTAGAAATTAGTGAGACAAACAGGAACACATATGCTAGTGAAAATTGCATAAACTAATATTTTAAGATGTATATAAATTTATAATAAACTCTAAGCAAGCTCGAGACAAGTTTACTTATGTTAAAATCTAATGCGCCTCCAACCAGTTATCACCTATATCCAGGTCTACATCCAAAGGCACCTCCAATTTATAAGCATTTTCCATTTCGGTTTTTACTAAAGATTTGATGGCGTCCAATTCTGGTTTGTACACATCAAAAACCAATTCATCATGTACTTGTAATAGCATTTTAGTTTTAAAACTATCTTCTGAAAGCCTTTGATGTATATTAATCATGGCAATTTTAATGATGTCGGCAGCACTACCTTGTATTGGCGCATTTACAGCGTTACGCTCTGCGGCACCACGCACCACGGCATTTCTGGAATTAATATCCTTTAAATAACGACGACGCCCTAAAACTGTTTGTACATAGCCATTATCACGCGCAAAATCTACTTGTTCGCTAATGTGATTTCTAAGTTTAGGATAGGTTGCATAATAGGTATCAATCAATTCTTTAGATTCAGCTCTCGATAGATTTGTTTGATTACTCAACCCAAAAGCTGAAACGCCATAAATTATTCCGAAGTTCACTGTTTTGGCATTGCTTCGTTGTTCGCGAGTTACGCTTTCAATTGGGACATTAAATACTTTTGAAGCCGTAGAGGCATGAATGTCTTCCCCATTTTTAAACGCCATAATCATGGTTTCTTCTTTACTTAAAGCCGCAATAATACGCAGTTCTATTTGAGAATAATCTGCCGCTAAAAGTGTGTAATCTTCGCTTCGCGGAATAAATGCTTTACGTACTTGACGACCACGTTCTGTCCTAATAGGAATGCTTTGAAGGTTTGGATTATTACTACTTAAACGCCCTGTAGCAGCTACGGTTTGCATATAATCGGTGTGCACATGCCCGGTGTTTTCATCAACCTGAGTAGGTAAGGCATCTACATAGGTGCTTTTTAGTTTTGAAAGCCCTCTAAAGTCCAATATATTTTGAATGATATCATGGTCTTTAGCCAAATAACTCAATACATCTTCGGCAGTGGAATATTGCCCTGATTTTGTCTTTTTAGGCTTATCAACCAACTTCATTTTTTCAAAAAGAATGACACCCAGCTGTTTTGGTGATGCAATATTGAATTCCTCACCAGCTTTCTCATATATCTTTTGCTCTAGAGATTTGATGTCATTATCCAAAGCTTCAGACAATGAATTCAAAAATGCTATATCCAAATTAATACCCTCCAGCTCCATATCTGCCAAAACTCGTAACAAGGGAATTTCAATCTCATCAAATAGTTTTTGTGTATTCGCTTCGCCTAATTCATTTTGAAAATGTTCTTTAAGTTGCAGTGTGATATCGGCATCTTCAACCGCATATTCGGTTTGTTTTTCCAAGGGCACTTCGCGCATGGATAGTTGGTTCTTTCCTTTTTTGCCAATTAAGGTTTCAATGGAAATAGGCGTATAATTCAAATAGGTCTCGGCTAGCACATCCATATTATGGCGCATGTCTGGATTGATCAGATAGTGTGCCAACATGGTGTCAAAGAGCTTCCCTTTGACGCTAACATTATATTTTGCTAAAACCTTAATGTCGTATTTTAAGTTCTGACCAATTTTCTCAATGGTTTCACTTTCAAAAAACGGACGTAGTTGCTCAATCAATTCTTGAGCTTCATCTTTTCTTTCAGGAAATGGTACGTAAAACCCTTTGCCTGCTTCCCAAGAAAATGCAATCCCAACTAATTCTGCGGTGAGTGGATTCAATCCAGTAGTTTCTGTATCAAAACATACCGAAGTTTGACGCATTAAATTTTTAATGAACAATTTAGTAGCCGTTCCAGAAGCCACACTTTGGTAAAAATGAGGCGTAGTTTCTGCTGTTTTTCTCGTGTATTCCGAAATAGTCTCAGTATCGTTTGAAGGATCTGCTCCAAATAATGAAAACTGACCAGCTCCAGCAGATTTTTTTTCTTGTGGTGTGGGTTTACTTTCTGTTTTGGACGACGTAGCAGCTGGTGCACTAGAGGCTGTAGAGCTTTCGTCAGCAAACGTTTTTAGGAAATTTTCAGTTAAGCGTCTAAACTCTAGGTCTTGAAAAATTTGCTTTACCTTTTCAACGTCTGGATGGTCTAGTTCAAAATCTTTGGCATTAAATTCAACAGGTACATCTAGCATTATGGTGGCTAGTTTTTTTGAAAGTAACCCAAGTTCTCCATTAGCTTCTACCTTCTCTTTCATTTTGCCTTTTAGCTGATCGGTATTTGCCAAAAGCCCTTCCATACTGCCAAATTGTGCAATAAATTTTTTAGCGGTTTTTTCACCAACTCCTGGTAAACCAGGGATATTATCACTAGAATCTCCCATCATCCCTAAAAAATCAATCACTTGCATTGGGTCTTCCACTTCAAACTTTTTCTGGACTTCAGGAATTCCCCAAGTTTCATAACCACCTCCAAACACGGGACGGTACATAAAGATATTTTCAGTAACCAATTGCGCAAAATCCTTATCTGGAGTTACCATATAGGTTTTGTAACCTTCTTTTTCTGCTTGTCTCGAAAGTGTTCCTATAACATCATCTGCCTCATACCCTTCTTTAACCATGATTGGGATATGCATCGCTTCCAAAATATTGCAGATATGAGGAATTGCAGTGCGAATCCCCTCAGGCGTTTCATCTCGGTTGGCTTTATAGGCTTCATACATTTCAACACGATCCACGCTGCCGCCTTTATCAAAACAAACGGCTAAATGATCAGGACGTTCGCGTTTAATCACATCCAAAAGAGAATTCATAAACCCCATAATGGCCGAGGTGTCTTCCCCTTTTGAATTAATTCTAGGGTTTTTTATAAAAGCATAATACCCACGGAAAATTAAAGCATAAGCATCAACTAAAAAAAGGCGTTTTTGGTCTGACATTTTGAATGTTTTGATAGAAAACCAAAGCTACGAAAAGTTGACTTTAATTTTATTGAAACAAAAATTTAATACGTTACTTTTTGTTTGTCTAGTACTGTTTTAGTTCTGTATGCATAAAACAATAAGTAAACAAAACATGCTACAGCAATCCAGTAAGAGGATTGAATGTCAAAAACATCGGCCAGTTTTCCTTGTACTGGCGGTATGATGGCACCGCCAAGAATCATCATAATTAAAAAAGCAGATCCTTGTGATGTGTATTTTCCCAATCCGGCGATACTTAACGTGAAAATACATGGCCACATAATAGAGCAGAACAATCCTCCTGATAAAAATGCAAACAAAGCAATATTTCCAGATGAAAACAATCCGATTAGCATACCGATAACGCCTAACAAACTAAAGATCTTTAAGGTAGCCACAGGGTTATCTTTAGCCAAGAAAAACCCTAAAATTTGTACTGCAATACAAATGGCAAAAAATAAAATTTCGTTTGTGGTAAAGCTGTATTTTATGGAATTTACCAAAATAATGACTCCAAAAGCAATGTAAGGCACAATGATGAGCAATGCTTTTTTTAACCCTTTACTCGGATTAAATACGGTTATGGAACCAACCCATCTCCCAATCATCAAACCGCCCCAATACAGTGATATGTAAGACCCCAACTCAGAATCATTAAGCACTGGCAACCCAAGAGCGTTGAGCCCAGAATTGGCAACCCCTTTTTTAAGTAGTTCGCCTAAATTACTTCCAATGGTTACTTCAACGCCCACGTAGGTAAAAATGGCCAGCATTCCCAAAACAAGTTGTGGATACTTCATGGCGCCCCAACCTTCGTCTTTTTTTGACGCACTGGAATATGCAAAAAATACGGCAGCAATTACAGCAAATAGCGCTACAAAAAGAATAATGAGACGTGTTTGTTCTAAATCTTCTGAAGCAGTTGCATAACCAGAATAAGTACT
The DNA here is from genome assembly GCF_004310325.1 of Hyunsoonleella flava. Taxonomy (GTDB): domain Bacteria; phylum Bacteroidota; class Bacteroidia; order Flavobacteriales; family Flavobacteriaceae; genus Jejuia; species Jejuia flava. The sequence goes on along the minus strand of NZ_SIRT01000015.1, from coordinate 7,479 downwards.
AAAGATGTAGCCAAAGCAGCTTATGATTACAAGCGTTAACAAAATTAATAAATTTCGAGCTTTATTGGCGGGTTCAAAAGCGGTTTCAGACTTTAGGGCAGGTAATTTTTTTGAAAAATGGAATAGAGCAGCGGCCGCTAAAAATAAAACACCTACACCTACATAAAGCCACTGTACGGTTATTAATGTAATTTCGTTATGGGCAATCATATTTGCCAATTCATTGGTAGACCAAGACGCAGACCCAAATATGACAAGACTAACCACTACTGGACCAATAGTGGTCCCAAAGGAGTTGATGCCGCCTGCCAAATTCAAACGGTGCGAGCCCGTTTTAGGGTCGCCAAGAGCAATAGCAAATGGGTTTGCCGCTGTTTGCTGAAGCGAAAACCCTAAACCAACAATAAACAAAACAATGAGTACAAAATAGAATACTGCGGTCTGTCCTTGTTCTGCACCTGACGTAGCAGGAAATATTATAAAGGCACCAATAGCCGATAGTAATAAGCCATAAACAATGCCGTTTTTATATCCCCAATTATTCAGAATATCTCTTTTTATGGCACTGGAAAGAATAAACAGCAATAAAGCCCCTATATAATATGCACCATAAAAAGCAAAATCCACTAATTGCGATTGAAATTGATCAATATTAAAATAGGTTTTGCAAAATGGGATAAACACGCCATTTGAGGCAGCAATAAATCCCCAAAAAAAGAAAACCGTCACCAAGGTGGCTAAAGCAGATTTGTTGTTTTTATGTTCCATAAGTTAGTTAAGTTGTTACAGGTTGCCTAATATACTAAAATGTATAGTAACTCTTTTTCTGCTATTCAGTCTTTTTAATAATAGTACTATGGCGAAAATCATTAACAATATTATAAGATTAGCTACGTGCTATAATCATTATATTTACAAAAAAAGAAAACTATGCTGCGCTGGGTTATTTTCTTGCTCATATTTATAATAATTGATGTTTATGCTTTTCAAGCATTTCGTACAGTGTCAAAAACTATTTGGCTAAATGTAGTGTACTGGGTTATTACCTTATTAGTTGTTGGTAACCTTATTTATCAATTTTATGGTTTAACTCGCAAGGATTTTGGTAATCCGCAAGCCTTTGCTTTTGGATTTTTCTTGGCTATTTTAATACCTAAAGTAATCATTCTGGGAATCATGTTTGCCGAGGATATCTTTAGGGTACCTCAAGCAGCATTCCGTTATTTTACCGAGGGTTCAAATGCTGATGTAAAATATTTACCCTCCCGTAGAGCCTTTATTTCTAAAATAGCTTTAGGGATTGCTGCCATTCCTTTTGGTGCTGTGCTTTATGGAATGTACAGAGGAAAATACAACTTTAAAGTACTAAATTATACATTGACTTTTGAAGATCTGCCCGAGGCTTTTGATGGTTATAAATTAACACAAATTAGTGATGTACACTCCGGTAGTTTTGATAATATTGAGAAGGTAGAATACGCCATTAATTTAATAAATGAGCAAAAAAGCGATGTCATTTTATTTACTGGAGACATGGTGAATAATGAAACAAAGGAAATGCTACCGTACGTAGACATTTTTAAAAAGCTCAAGGCTAAAGATGGCATGTATTCAGTTTTAGGAAACCATGATTATGGTGATTATTTAAGATGGGAATCCGCGGAGGCTAAAGCCCAAAATTTAGAGGATTTAAAGGACTTACAAAAGCAAATCGGTTTTGATTTGCTGTTGAATGAAAGCAGGTACGTTGAAAAAAATGGAGAGAAGATAGCCTTAATTGGTGTAGAAAACTGGGGAGCTGGAGGCTTTAAAAAAGCGGGAGACTTGAAAAAAGCCTCTGAAAAAGTCGATAAAAACGATTTTAAGATACTGCTAAGTCATGACCCTTCACATTGGGAAAAGCAAGTGATCCATGATGATTATCATTATCACTTAACGCTCAGTGGGCATACGCACGGGATGCAGTTTGGTGTCGAAATACCAGGATTGTTTAAATGGAGCCCTGTAAAATGGCGCTACAAGTATTGGGCAGGTATCTATAAAGAATTGGGGCAGTATATAAATGTAAACAGAGGTTTTGGCTATTTAGGATTCCCAGGTCGCGTTGGTATTTGGCCAGAAATAACTGTGATAGAGCTTAAAAAAGGCTCACATAATGCGTAATTGCATGTAAATGTTATATTTACTCTAAAAATTTACTATTTTTATAAATAAGTCAGAGTGAACCCGCACAAAAAAGAATTTTAGGTATCGTCAAAAAAATATGTGGGTTTGTGTAAGATGTTTTAACTAAAACATTAAAAATATGTCAAAATTTGGGGAATTAATTGATGTTGAAGTCCCAGTACTGTTTGATTTTTATGCAGAATGGAACGAACAATCTACAGCAATGCATCCTGTGCTTCGTGATGTTGCTGCTGCCCTTGGCGATAAAGCTAAAGTCATTAAAATTGATATTGAAAAAAACCAAGAACTCGCCGATGCACTTCGTGTTAAAGGCTTACCAACATTAATTATTTACAAAGATGGCGAAATGAAATGGCGCCAAAGTGGCGAACAAGATGCCGATACCCTTATTGAAGTCATTCAAGAGTATATTTAATTTCTGAATTTTTATTTTTTGGGCGTTACCCCACCCTTCGAGTACCTCAGGGTAAAAAGGGTCGGGCTTTCGCGAGTCGCTCTCTGTGAGGAGCTCCAACAATCGCTCAATCCCTAACGCACTTACTTGCTAGAGTTTGGTTTTTGACCAAAAGCTGTTTTGTTATTGGGAAGTTCGTTTAACGGTTAGATTTGGTTCCGTTATAATGAACTATATCGGATGTTAAACGAAGTTATCGTTTTTTTCTGACAAAGTCAAGAGGGTTTTTAATAGTTTACCTTCTATTAAAGACTATTCAACCCCCTAAATTCATACTCCGATTTACTATAATGCTCTAAAACTTTTGGCAACGCATATTGCATATTTTTTGAAGCTTTTACACTATCATGAAATACAATGATACTCCCGTTTTTTGCTTTTGAAACGACGTTGTTATAGCATTCCTCCTTTGAAACATTTTTATCCCAATCAAAAGACAACACATCCCACATAACAATACTGTAGCCTTTTTCTATGAGCGATTTACCTTGTTTGGGCGTGATTTTTCCGTAAGGCGGACGGAAGAAATTAGCGATTAACGATTTTTGATTAACGATTTCGGAATTGGAACTTCGCATTTGCGATTTATAAACGGTTTCGCAAGCTTCAACATCTTTCAGATAGGCTTTGTTTTTAACTTTCCAGCCTTTAATATGGTGTTGTGTGTGGTTACCAATGCTATGACCAGCATCTAGAATTTTTTTAAAAATCTCGGGATGTTTTTCAACATTTGCGCCAATACAAAAAAAGGTTGCTTTGGCTTGGTATTGTTCCAAAATATTTAACGTCCATTCCGTGATTTCTGGTGTAGGGCCATCATCAAACGTTAGATAAATCTCCTTTTCTAAAGTGTCAATATTCCAGACATAATTCGGGAATAGCGACTTAACAACTTTAGGTGTCTTTACGGGTGTTAACGGCATATTTTCTGCCAATATTTAATCTACGGCTTCAATAGGCGTAGTGCTATCTGAAGGGATATCCACATCGGTGTTTTCTACATCAGCTGCATCTTCTTCACCATAGAAATATTTAAACAACTTTAGATAATTATTAAAAGTAGTACTTTCTTTCTCTGCAAGTTCCATATCGTAATTGGCAAGCACGTCAATTAAACCTTTGTAACGCTGGATATCAACATAAATATCCTCAAACAAACGTTCTTGGTTCTGTTCTGATAAACCGCTGTAATAGGTTAGGTTTTCTTGGTACTTTTTGCTCACTTTAAAATATAGGTCCCTTGCTTTTTCCTTAGAGCCTACTTCATAATAGGCACCAATGTATGGTTCTAGTAATGTGTAATATCCAAAATACTCTACCGGCATATTTTCCATTGCTATATCTGCAATTTCCTCGGCCTTTTCAAGTTTATCTTCATTAATTAATTCTTCAACCAAACGCGCTAAGTTGCCTCTATAGGTTATAGAGTTTTTGCGTGTTTCAGGGTCGTGATATATATCTGGACTTCCGCTATTACCCCAATCCCATGTTTTTACTTTTTCATACATAAGATCTGTGTCTATACGCCCCATATCAAAAGGGTTTGCCCTGTCAACTTCAGTTTTAATTGGCACAAGCTTATAGCACATGCCATCCAGTTGAAGGTAATCTTTCATCCAGATATAATCGTCATCGCCAAAGCTTCCTCCAGTGAAATAAATAGGGCGTTTCCATTCGTTATTGGCAACCACATCTAGCATTAACAAACGGTTTTTGTATATAGCGCCTCCTTTAATAGTGATATCAATATGTGGTACTATTTTATCGGCATCTTCAGGTTTTACAATGCCACTTTTTAGAGCATTTTCTTTGTTAACGTCAATGCGGATGTTGCGGGTGTATAAATAGTTAGCATTCAGGTCTTGATTTCTAATACCAGAAATATCATAACCCTGTTGCTGCATTAAATATTTGTACTTGGATTTTGGACTATCACTTTGAATGAAGTCTAAAGCCTTTTTTAAGCTTATGGTGTCTTGAGTAAGTGGCTCAATCCTAACATAATCGTTTGTACCATATAGATAGTCTTTATGATCGAGTTGCGATGGAATAGGATCACTTTCGTAAGCCTTTCGCTTCATTTGGTCTATATACCAATCTGTTTGGAACAAGCTGGTGTTTACTACTCTAACATCTGTACGATAGCCTTCAATTTCCTGAGCATACCAAAGGGCAAAAGTATCATTATCACCAATGGTAAATAGTATGGCATTTTCGGCACAGGAATCTAAATATTTTCTGGCCATAGCTTGTGCGGTGTATTTATCAGAACGGTCATGATCGTCCCAGTTATTGGCTACCATGATACCAGGCACCAATATCAAGCATGCTACGGTAATTACGGGTACGGCCAGGGATTTGGGCAATTTATCTTTTAATGTATGGTAAATAGCATACACCCCAAAGCCAATCCATAAGGCAAACACATAAAACGAACCAACAACCGAATAATCACGCTCACGAGGTTCAAATGGTCTCACATTGGTATACACTTGGATGGCTAATCCTGTAAAAAGGAAAAATACTAGCATTACCCAAAAGCGTTTTCTATCTGTATTCAACAGGAAAAACATCCCAATAAGCCCCAGAATAAGAGGTAAAAAGTAATAGGTGTTTCTCGCCTTGTTGTTTTTTACATCGCTTGGTAAATTATCTTGGGAATACCCTAGATGCCACTCGTCAATGGGTTTGATGCCACTTATCCAATTGCCATTATTATCCAATTTACCCTGTATGTCATCTTGTCTTCCAGTAAAATTCCACATAAAATAGCGCCAGTACATATAGCCTAATTGATATTCAAATAAGTACCTAATATTACTTGCTAAACTGGGTTTTTCAATATTTAAATTACTTTGTTCCTTTTTCAAGAAATTGTTGTAATCTTCATAATCCACATTACCCTGGGCAACTTGGTTTCTAAAGTCGTTTATTTGTCTTTTGTATTGGGTTACTTCATTAATCGCATAAGTATTGGCCTGTTCTTCACTTGCCCCTGCATTAATGGCAGCCCTGTAATATGATTTGTAAAGGTCTTTACTTACAGTAAAGTTTAAAAACCCTGTAAACATCATATAGTTTTCGGCATGTTCACCGCTCCACATTCTTGGTAAAATAGAAGCATGCTCTGAGTTATAATTTTGTTTGGCATCTTTATACTCGTTTACAATAACATATTCTCCTTTTTCCTCATCTTTCTCATATTTAGGTTTATCGTCTACATACGGATTGTTTTTATCCAAATAGGCATACATATCGGTAAACTGCGGACCGAAAAACAAGTGTGTTTCAGGATATTGCTCTAAATTATAATACGCTAACAGCTCCCGTGCACTTGATGGATTATTTTCATTAATCACCACGTTTGCATTGGCACGAATAGGTAGCATTAACCATGTTGAAAACCCAATAATGATAAAAGTTAAACACAAAATACCTGTGTTTAAATGCACATAATTTTTTTGCCTTGTATACCTCAAAGCATACAAAATAACGCCAACTAAAAATAGACCAGCAATGATGGAACCAGAGTTAAAAGGTAAACCAATACTGTTCACAAAGAAAATCTCAAAAGCACTAAAAATCTTGAGAATATTTGGTGCCAATAGTTTGAACACAAACAACAGAATTGCCACCGACACCACATTTGCAATAATAAAGTTTTGTACGGTAACCGTTTTGTAGTTTTTAAAGTAATAAATAAGCCCAATTACGGGAATGGTTAATAAACCCATAAAGTGCACCCCAAAGGACAGTCCAATTACAAAAGCAATTAAAATCAACCAGCGATTACCGCGGGGTTTGTCCATATCCTGCTCCCATCTTAGTGCTAACCAGAATAGCGCAGACATAATTAAGGTAGCCATTGCATAAACCTCAGTTTCTACGGCGTTAAACCAAAACGAATCACTAAAGGTAAAAGCTAAACTACCTACTAAGCCACTTCCTAAAATGGCCTGTAATTGTTGTTTGGTTAAATCTACGTTCCCTTTGTTTTCTGCGTTTTCAGAATTTAGATGCCTTACAAGTTTGGTAAGTAGCAATGTAATGGTCCAAAACATGAATAAAATGGTAAAAGCACTAGCTACGGCGCTCATCATGTTCATCATCCATCCGATAAGCTCATTATTGCCAAAAGTAAACGTTGAGAAAAAAGCCCCAAGCATTTGGAACAAAGGCGCCCCTGGCGGATGCCCTACTTGTAGTTTTGATGAGGTTAAAATATACTCTCCTGCATCCCAAAAGCTTACCGTGGGTTCAACCGTTAAACTGTAGGTAATTAAAGCAATTAAAAAAGAGAACCAGCCCAAAATGGTGTTCCATTTTTTAAAATTAAAATCCATCATCTAGAATCTGTGTTTGTTAGCTGTGGCGAATTTAACAATAAATATCAAACGAGAATAAATATTATATTCCCGTTAACATTAACGTTTTCACATCGTGCAGATTATGGATCACGAACTCTTTTTTTAACACAAACGGTTTCATAGCGCGTATTTTTCTAAAAAAAATCTTGTGCAAATAAAACTTTGTGCTAAATTTGCACCCGCATTGGCCTATGGTGTAACTGGCAACACGTCTGGTTTTGGTCCAGAAGAGTCTAGGTTCGAGCCCTAGTAGGCCAACTGTAATAAATCCTCATTTAGTTTTTAAATGGGGATTTTTGTTTTTTTGGCGTTACCCGCAAGGGGTCGGGCTTTTCACTATATCTTTTTCTCGTGCCTCAAAAAAGGATGCCGTTTCTATCCCTAACCTTTAGATTAGCAAATACTATTAATTGTTATTACATTTAAAAAGGACAGAGTGAACTTATATCCCTAACTAGCTAAAAAGAGCTA
>NZ_SIRT01000014.1 GCF_004310325.1 Hyunsoonleella flava | reverse complement strand
ATCTGTACCTACAGGAGCAGTATAAGTTACCACCGCACCATCAGTACCACCATCTACATTGACGTTTATAGGGGCAGGACAGTTAATCGTAGGATCTTCGTTATCCGTTACCGTTACTGTTTGCGTACAGCTAGCGGTATTACCACTACCATCAGTAACAATCCAAGTAACAATAGTATCTCCTAATCCAAATTCAAAAGTAATAGGATCAATGTCTGAATTACTTACTTGAGCCACAATAGAGGCCACGGAACAGTTATCCGAAGTTGTAGGTGTACCAAGAGTAACAGTAGTTGAACAATTGCCAATTGCATCATCAGAAGTGTTAGCAGTTATATCTGCTGGACAAGAAATTATTGGATCTTCACTATCTCCAGCATCAATAATTGTAGTATTAACCGTAGTTGTACATCCTATGTCGTCAAGAATTGTTATGGTATAATTACCTGTAGTAAGATCTGGAAACGTTCCAGAAGGTTGGTAATTGGTACCACCATCAATAGAATAAGAATACGGCGCTGTTCCATCTACACCTTCTGCTACAATTTCTCCTGTTGCAGCCCCTGGACAAATCACATTAGTTTGTGATGTAATGTTTCCACTTAAGGCAGTAGGTAAAACCACTGTATTTGATGTTTCGGTTACATTTGGCAATATACATCCAGTTCCATAAGTACCTGTGTATGTTAAAGTAGCTGTAAAATTTCCTTGAAATGGAGGTGTTCCTGTATAATTAAAGGTACCACTTAAAGTATTTGATGTTCCAACTGAATTTCCATCCAAGAAGAATTCCCAAGCATAAGAATCTGCCATAGATGAACATCCACCTTGGTCAACAGTACTTGAATAATCAATGCTAGTACATCCACTTTGAGAAATTGTTGGATCAATATCCGGGCAGGGTAAACAAACCGTTGGATTATTAAATGTTATTGACGCTGTATTACAAGATGAATCTTCATAATTAATAGTTGAAGTGCCTGAAGGATTAATTCCACATACCGTAGGTGTGCCTTCAATGGTATAATTAAGGGTGATTGTTTCGTTGAACACATTATTTACATCCCAAGAAACCGTTTGACCAGAAACAGTTCCTGTACCTTTACTAGCAACAATAGAACCAGGAACTACTGAGTATCCAGTTTCAACAATATCCGTTACCAGAGCTTGACTTGGTAATTGTGTAGCTGCTGCTACTAATTGTCCTAATATTGTATTGTAAATTCCTGTTAAATCTGCGTTATCTTCAGTGGTAAAGGCACCAGCATTTTGCATTTGGTCCAAAGTACTTACACCTCTAGCTTCAACAGGACCACCGATAGCACCTATAAGTCCAATTGTGAAAAAACTTTGATTATATACTTCTCCAGCTATTGTTGTGGTCCATGAGTCTTGTGCAGCTTGAATAGCTTCTAACACACACGGTGTCTCGTCAACTAACGAAGCACAATTTGTAGCACTACTTTGAGGATCTCTACTGGTTGGTACACCATCAGATAAAAGAATAATACTTCTGTTAGTTCTACAATCAAAAGTACCATTGGTTGTTAGCTCATTGTCAGCTAAAATTACGGCATGTTCAGTATTTGTTCTTCCTCCAGTAGATATGGCGTTTATCGTATTTATGAGTGTTGTTTCTCCACTACTATCAGTTAACGGTTCATCTAAAGAAGCTGTTGTTCCAAAAGTGACTATAGCTATTTTATTCAACCCTGTTGGGTTGTTGGCAGGTAAAAAGAATTGATTTATAAAATCAATAGCCGCATCCTGAGCATGTTCTATAGGTAAAGGTGTTGTTGGATCTCCATCATCATCATCCATACTACCAGATCTATCAATTACAAGGACAACTTCTTGAGGTTGTGCAGGAGGGTTGCCAATAACTTCCAATGTAACATCAAATTGATTACAATTAGTGGCGTTTTCAACTGCATATTTATTGACTATAACTTCTTGTGAGTACAGAGAATTTACAGAGAAAATAAAGCACAATACAAACAATAATTGCACTAGGCTTTTTTTCGGATTTCTATGAAATAGTAATGGATTTTTCATAAAGCTTTTTTTAAAGTCTTTAAATAGTAGGTAACTGTATGATTAAACTATTCTTCAGATGGATTAGGTATATAAACGCTTAAGATAGCTTCAGCACCACTAGTGCTACAATTTTCAGATTTTGCTGTAACCATAAAACAACTCCATGTGTAGTAGGGCGTTCCACTAGGTACTTCTACTTTAACATAAAATTTTTGAGATTCTCCTCCGTTAATGGTTATGGCCGCGTCTGAAGATTTTGACGTAAGATTATTAGGCAATTGTATAGACACATCCAAGTCAGGATTGTTATTTACTCCTTTTGAAAGACTATTGCTGCTTTTTTTGCAAGCTTGCTTCGTTTTTTCTACACTTAAAGAATAAGTTTTGGAAGCACTTGAAGTATTCTTTAATATCAAAGTGAAAAAGGCACCATTTTCCCCCGCCGATTTTACGCTTCTATTTTTTTCAACAGTGAGTTCCGCGTTGCAGCCAGAGTTATTTTGTGAAAAACCAATGTTATTTCCAAGAAGGAAGGTAACAAAGCATATAATTATAATTGTTGTTTTTCTCATGATTACGAATAGTTATCTTATTAAATTTCATTTCTTTTACTCTAAATCAAATAAACCAATCATGTCAAATAATTATGACTTGAATGCAAAACAAAAATCGTAAAGTTTTTGAGGGAAAAACAATTAGAAGTAAAGGTAGCTGAAGAAGCCGTCTTACCGTTTGAAATTTGATTTGGGGTCATTTTCTCTAGTTTATAGGTGCTACAAATAGACATATATCTTCAATGTTTTTCAAAAAAAAATGCCAAAAACACTATTTTATTCGACAAAGAGGTTTATTGTTTTTACTTATCGGTATAATATACCATTCATCGGTTGATAGCACTTATAAATTGTTTAATACCTGGCATTTAGCGATTCATGTTGATTCTTTTGTTGATTTTAGTTATTTTACTCTAGTTTAATAAGCAAATAAATTGAATTTTATCGATAAAAACAACATTTTATCGAAAAAAAATGCTTTTAATCGAGAGTATATGAAAAAACTAATTTTAGTAAGACACGCAAAATCATCTTGGGAATTTGATGTTATCGATCATGAACGCCCATTAAAAAATAGAGGTATAAAAGACGCAAATCTTGTTGCGAATGAATTGAAATCCTATAATATAAATCCCGACAAGGTTTTAATAAGTGATGCAGCACGAACTAAGTTGACGGCACAAATACTGTTGCCAGCCCTAAACATTCCAGATAGCAAGGTTAGTTTTGAACATAAACTATATGACTTTTCAGGTAGAGATTTGGTTGAAGTTGTTAGAAGTTGTGATGATGACATAAAAACCCTTATGGTATTTGGGCATAACCATGCTATCACAGCTTTTGTAAATACTTATGGAGATAGGTTTATTGATAATGTACCAACATGTGGTGTGGTTACAGTGGAGTTTAATGAGGATAAATGGTCTGAGATTAATCCTGGAAAAACTGTATTCACCATTTTTCCAAGAGATTTAAAAGAATAATCTTAAAGTTAGACGCTTTATTTTGACTCTTTCTAAAAGTGTAAGGTTGACAAAATTTTTTATGGTCTTTAGAATAGCTTTTTACCTTAAATGAAATATCTTTGTTGGTACTATAATTTGACAGAAAATGACTAAATCAGAAATTGCAGAAAGTAGGTATATCAATAGAGAAATTAGCTGGTTACAGTTTAATGCGCGGGTATTGCAAGAGGCAACAGATGTAAGTGTTCCGTTAATTGAAAGATTGCGATTTCTTGGTATTTTCTCAAACAATTTAGATGAATTTTTTAAAGTAAGATACGCTACAGTTAAACGTATCGTTGAAGCAGGAAAAGGCGGTAAAAATGAACTAGGAGGAATTAAGGCCAAGGAATTACTTGAGATCATTACCAAAATAGTAATTGAACAGCAGGCTGAGAGTATAAGGGTTTTAAACGAGATAGATGAAGCACTTAGGAATGAAAATATTTTCGTCATCAATGAGTCTCAAATAGACGATAAACAGAAGGAGTTTATTAAAAATTATTATTTTCAAAATATAAGTACAGCTCTAGTTACTATTATATTGAATGACTTAGTGGTGCTTCCTAATTTGAAGGATAGCGCAGCGTATTTGGCGGTAAAAATGCAGATGAATGATGGTACCAAGCAGTTCGCTCTTGTTGAAATACCAAAAACAGTGGATCGTTTTGTAGTATTGCCAAAGCGAGGAGATAAAAACTTCATCATAATGGTGGATGACTTGTTGCGTTATTGCCTAAGTGATATCTTCAATATTTTTGATTACGAATCTATCTCTGCACATATGATTAAAATAACTAGAGATGGTGAATTAGATTTTGACAGTGATTTAAGTAAGAGTTTTATAGAAAAAATATCCGATAGTGTAAAGCACAGGGAAGTTGGTGAACCTGTTAGGTTTGTTTATGATAAAACCATTGATCTTGATACACTTGAGTATCTGATGGAGAAGATGGGTATTGATAATACCGATAGTATTATCCCCGGTGGAAGATATCACAATAAGCGAGACTACATGGGATTTCCAAGTCTTGGTAGAGGAGATTTACTCTATGATAAAATTTCAGCCTTACCGGTAAAAGGACTGAGCTTAGAGACCAGTATATTTGAAGCCATATCTGAAAAGGATTATATGGTGCATGCCCCATACCACACGTTCTCATACGTCGTGAAATTTTTGAGAGAAGCTGCCTTAGATCCAAAAGTAAAAACTATAAAAATTACTATTTATAGGCTTGCTCAAATATCGCATGTAGCCAGCTCATTAATTAACGCAGCTATTAACGGGAAAACGGTTACTGTTTCTATCGAATTACGCGCTAGGTTCGATGAAGAAGCTAACATTTATTATGCGCAACAGATGAAAAAAGAGGGTGTAAACCTAATTTTTGGAGTACCAGGACTCAAGGTTCACAGTAAAATGTGTGTTATTGAGCGCGAAGAAGGCAAAAAACTAAGGCGCTACGGTTTTATTAGTACTGGTAATTTCAACGAATCCACTGCAAAAATATATACTGATTATACATTGTTTACTTCAAACCAACCAGTCTTAAAAGAAGTAAATAAAATATTTAACTTTTTTGAAACCAATTACAGAATTTACCAATACAAACATTTAATAGTCTCTCCACATTACACAAAGAAAGCCTTTTTTAAACTTATTGATGAGCAAATAGAAGAAAGTAAAAATGGAAATCAAGGATATATTAGGTTGAAAATGAATAGTTTATCAAGTTACGATATGGTAGATAAACTATATGAAGCTAGTAATGCTGGTGTAAGGATTGATATGATTGTTAGAGGTATTTGCTGCTTAATTCCTGGAGTTGAAGGTATGAGTGAAAATATCAAGGTGATAAGTGTTGTAGATAAGTTTTTAGAGCACCCTCGTGTTTATATTTTTGGTAAGAATGAAAATGCTAAAATATATATATCTTCGGCAGATTGGATGACAAGAAATATTGAAAACAGGGTAGAGGTAAGTTGCCCTATTTATGATGAAGATATTAAACAGGAAATAATTGATAACTTTGATATCTGCTGGAGCGACAATGTGAAGGCTAGATTAATAAATACACAGAAGGAAAATGAATACCGAGTTGATGATAATCCAAGAGTAAGATCTCAGATCGCATTGTATGATTATTATCTTGATAAGTTAAAAAAATAATATGCTCTCGATAAAAAAATATGCAGCAATAGACATTGGTTCAAATGCTGTAAGATTGTTGATTTCCAACGTGATAGAGGAAAAAGGTAAACCCGTGGTATTTAAAAAGAATTCCTTGGTAAGAGTACCTATCCGTTTGGGAGCTGATGTTTTTATTAAAGGTCGAATTTCAAAAGAGAACACCCAAAGAATGTTGGATACCATGTTGGCTTTTAAGCTGCTCATGAAATCCCATAAGGTAGTGAAGTATAAAGCATGTGCAACTTCTGCTATGCGAGAGTCCAAAAATGGAAGTGATGTTGTTAACGCCGTTTTTGATCATGCTGGGATAAGTATTGATGTTATTGATGGGGAAGAAGAAGCTGCTATAATTGCAGCTACCGATTTAAATAAATTTATAGACCCTGAAAAGGTATATCTGTATGTTGATGTTGGTGGTGGAAGCACAGAATTCTCAGTGATTACTAAAGGAGAGCGTATTGTTTCCCGTTCATTTAAAATAGGTACAGTACGTTTGTTAAACGATATGGTAAAGAAAGATGCTTGGACCGAGTTGAACACTTGGATAAAAGAGCATACCGGTCACTATGAGAAGATTAGTGTTATAGGCTCTGGTGGGAACATCAATAAAATTTTCAAGGTCTCTGGAAAGGCGCTTGGAAAACCGCTTACCTATTTTTACTTAACTACTTATTATAATACGCTTCAAAGTTATTCTTATGAGGAGAGAATTACCGAGCTTTCCTTAAATCAGGATAGGGCAGATGTAATTATTCCCGCAATGCGCATTTATTTATTTGCTATGAAATGGAGTGGCGCCAAACACATTTATGTGCCAAAAATAGGACTCGCAGATGGTATCATAAAAAGCGTGTATTTCAATACGGTTTCTAGTAATACACAGTAAAATTCTGCAATTCAACTACATTTTCTCCTGTATTTTAAATTTATAATATATATTCGTGGGCGTATATTTATACAAAAATATAAACCCAAAACTATTAAAAATGAAAAGATTAGCACTTATAGCTATTTTACTTAGCCTATCATTTCAAGCGTATTCTCAGAAGGGCACATATGGTGTCCGCGCAGGTTATACGATCTCAAATTTAGATTTTGAAGGAGCACCAACTATGGTTAACGAACATAGAAACAGTTTTTACATCGGTTTTTATGGAGACTTCAGATTATCCAATGTGGTTTCGGTAGTTCCAGAACTTCAATTTTCTCCTGAGGGAGCCAATGCTGAAAGTTTACATTTGGATTTAATACAGATGCCAGTACTATTTAAATTTCGTTTAAACCAAAAATGGCGTTTTGGTGTTGGTCCACAAGCAGCATTAAAATCACATAAAGAAGGTGATATGATGCGTAATTTCCATTATTCAGCCATTGGTGGATTAGAATATAAATTCAACCAAATGATATATGTGGATTTGAGATATAGTTACGGATTATCAAATATATTTGACGACAATGTAGGTGTTGAAGCTATCAATACCAATATCCAAATTGGTATAGGCTATCAATTTTAACCGTGAATAGCCTCTGAAGTTCCTAGGTCAGACATAATTTTAGCCTCATAATCAAGAAGTTGCTGCCATTTGGTATCAACTTCTTTTTTATTCCCGTATTGTCTCGCAAAGCCTAAAAACATGGTGTAGTGATTAGCTTCGCTCACCATTAAGTTTCTGTAGAAGGTGCGCAATTCTTCATCTGCCAATTCTTCAGAAAGTAGCCTGAAACGTTCACAGCTTCTCGCCTCAATCAATGCCGCATATAGTAATCTGTGCACTAGTTGCGTGGTTCTGCTACCTCCTTTTGGGAAGAATTTCATCAGCTCGATAACGTATTCGTCTTTTCTGTCCCTGCCTAAAGTCCAACCACGTTCAATGATTTTATCGTGCACCATCTTAAAATGACTAATTTCTTCTTTCACTAAAGCGGTCATTTCTTGCACCAACTCAGTATATTCTGGGAAACTTACAATTAGCGAAATAGCGGTACTTGTAGCTTTTTGTTCGCAAAATGCATGATCGGTTAATATTTCTTCAATATTTTTTTCTACAATATTCACCCAACGTGGGTCAGTTGGTAACTTAAGTCCTAGCATGTTTTATTTTTTTAAAATCTGCATGTCCAAATGCATCAATACTAATTCGATAAAAGGCATTGTGCGCGTTTTTTGGTACAACGTTAGATGTTATTAAAATCACCTTATTCTCTTCTAAGGAGGCCATTTCATCTACGCTTATGCCATTATTCAGATACTGCTTAATGTTCATGTCTTTTTGTTGGTTTTTATCTGAAAATGCATTACTCAACACTTTCTTAAAAATGAGCTTACTGTTTTTATAAACAGTTATTTCAGAATCAATTTGCCTAAATTGCTGTGCGTTGTCCAACAGTGCACCTTCTGTAAGTTGCACCATTTTATCCATATTCGTAAAGTTCTTTACGGTTACGCGGTAGCCATTACTCAAAATAGTATCGGTTTTAACTTCGGCATACTGTTCAGGAAAAACGGCTATGGTTTTAGAAACATTTTGAGCCTCCTTAAATGTTTTTACCGATTTTTTCAGAGCCTCTCGTTTCTTTATTCTGCCATCACAACTATAAAATGCAATGAGGCCAATACAAAGTAAAACTAAAATATATCTCATGGTTATAAATCTAGATCAAATGTTTTACGCAATGTTTCAATAGAGGCATTCTTTTCCTTTAGTTTCTCAAATTTTTCGCGTGTAGTGTAAGCGTATTTCTTGCTAACTTGTTCGTTTACGGTAATGGAAAGGTTAATGTCAAAATTATTGAGGGACTTTCTTAAATAACCCATCAAATCATATTGTTGTCGTTCTAGCTCTACTTTATTGGTTTCATTTGGAAACTCTAGGTGTATGGTTGTGCCTTTTACTTTTGGTGTGTCTATGGCTAAAATAGAAGCCAAATTATGTTTGCCTTGTTTTTGGGTTTTCTCGGTAAAGGTGTTCCAGTGTGCGATAAGTTCTTTTTCGGTGAAATCCTCTTTTGGTAGTTCTTTTTCATCAAGAACTACCTCAATTTGTTTCAACTGGTGCTCTTTTTTGGCCTTAATGCTACTTAATGATAAACCAGACTTGCGTTTTGTTTCTTGTTTGAGTTCAATTTTGGGAGGCTCTTTTACCTGAAACTTTTCTATAACTTCAGCTTTTCCTGAAACTGAAACTTTTTCAAGAACTTTTTCTTGTGGAACTGGAGCTTGTTCAACTTTTTTAGGTTCTAATTCAGGTTTGTTTACAGGAATAGGAGCGATACCCTTTCTGCGAAAATAAGAAGCAGGAATTATGAAGCGTTTATTGTTTTTTTTTTCTCCATCAAAAGTGATAGAGGCAAGCTGCATAAGGCATAGTTCAACTAATAAACGTTGATTTTTACTCGTTTTATATTTTAAATCGCATTCATTGGCCAGTGCAATACCATCTAACAGAAACTGTTGCGATGCTTTTTTACATTGCTCCAAATACTTTTGTTTTATTTGGTCTCCTACTTCCAGTAGTGCAATAGTGCTTTCGGTTTTACTCACTAACAAATCCCTAAAATGGGATGCTAAACCAGCAATGTAGTGATGCCCATCGAAGCCCTTGGACAGTGTATTGTTGAATTGCAGTAACAGTTCTGGAATCTTATTTTCCAGAATTAAATCGGTACTGGTAAAATAGGTTTCGTAATCCAGTACATTTAGGTTTTCGGTAACGGCTTGTCTGGTTAGGTTTTTCCCAGAAAAGCTTACCACACGATCAAAAATAGAAAGCGCGTCGCGCATGGCGCCATCCGCCTTTTGGGCGATGATGTGTAGGGCGTCATCTTCGGCAGTAATACCTTGTTCTTCGGCAATGTATTTTAGGTATTCCTTAGCATCCTTAACTGTGATACGTTTGAAATCAAAAATTTGACAACGTGATAAGATGGTAGGAATTATTTTGTGCTTCTCTGTGGTTGCTAGAATGAAAATACAATGCTTTGGTGGTTCTTCCAGTGTTTTTAAAAACGCATTAAAAGCTGCTTGGGAAAGCATGTGTACCTCATCAATAATATAAACTTTGTATTTACCTACTTGCGGTGGAATACGTACTTGATCGGTAAGGCTTCTAATATCATCTACCGAGTTGTTGGAAGCCGCATCTAGCTCAAAAATGTTAAAGGCAAAATCTTCGTCCTCTTTCTCTGTACCATCACTGTTTATCATTTTAGCCAAAATACGGGCGCAAGTGGTTTTACCCACACCACGCGGACCAGTAAACAATAGCGCCTGTGCTAGGTGGTTGTTTTCAATGGCGTTGAGCAACGTATTGGTAATAGCCTGTTGCCCCACAACATCCTTAAAGGTTTGCGGGCGGTACTTGCGGGCTGATACTACGAAGTGTTCCATTAAATTCTGAATTTTATTCAGCATTTTTCAACACTGAATTCATCATTAACAAATTTAAAAATTCAGTTTTGAATTATGAATTTTGAGGGTGGAATTTACGATGAGTTATTAACAAAAATAGACGACATATAAACTTGACTTTGCGAGAAAAAATGATAATTTCGCTTAACGTTTGATATAAGTCATTAAAATGACGTATATCCAGAGAAGTTGTTTCTCATTATGAAAAATTACGATCTCAAAAAATTATTTTAAATTTCTGAAGTAAAATTAACATACAAATAATGAAAAGAATATTACTGATATCATTAATTACCCTGACTTTTTTTGGGTGTAAGAATAACCAAAACAAACAACAAAATTCGATTGAAATAACTGAACCCAAAGGAGCTGAAAATATTGCATATAGATGGGGTAAAATGGCTTTAACCGCAACAGCAAATGACACTGAAAGATTCAAACCAAGACCAACAATTACCTCTCGTTATTTAGGCTTAATTTCTGTTGCTGTTTTTGATGCTTGGTCAAGATATGATGAAAAAGCAATTCCTGTTTATTTAAATGATGTAGAAAGAAGACCAAAAAATGAGCAATCATTGAAAAACAAGGAAATAGCCATAAGCTATGCGGCATTCAGAGCAATGAATGAGTATTACTACTCTGATAAAAAACTATTTGAAGATTTTATGAGAGAATTGGGGTTAGACCCAAGTAATGAGAGCCTTGACCCAAACACACCAGAAGGAATTGGGAATTTAGCCGCTAAAGCCGTCATAGAGGCACGAAAAGGAGACGGAGCGAATCAATATGGAGAAGAAGATGGGTCGGACGGAAAACCTTACTTCAATTATGTAGGCTATGAACCTGTTAATTCAGCCGATAAGAACGTTGACGCAAATCGTTGGCAACCAAAATATTTCTCGGACGGCAAAGGTGGAACGTTTGCACCAGGTTGCCTAACACCTTATTGGGACAAAGTCAAGCCAATTGCATTAAAATCTGGTGGTCAGTTTAGACCAGGCCCACCGCCAATGATTGGTTCTGAACAATTAGAAAAAGAGGTTCAGGAAGTTATTGAAATGCAGGCTAATTTAACCGATTACCAAAAAGCTCTAGTGGAATTTATGCGAGATGGCCCGCAATCTGTGCAACAAGCAGGACATTGGCTAAAATTTGCGCAAGACGTTTCAAGAAGAGATAACCATACATTAGACCAAGATGTAAAAATGTACTTCTACAACCAAGTTGTAGCTATGGATGCCTTTATTGCCTCTTGGGATTCTAAAATGTTTTATGATTATGCCCGACCATATGCATTAGTCCACGAATACTACCAGAACCAAAAAATAAAAGCTTGGGGAGGAGAAGGAAAGGGAATGATTGAAATGGATGGCAAACAATGGAGACCTTATTCACCCGAGACATTTTTATGTCCACCTTTTCCAAGTTATGTTTCTGGACATAGTACGATTAGTGGTGGCTGCGGTGAAGCCTTAAAAATTTGGACTGGTAGTGATGAATTTGGCTCTAGTGCAGAGTTAGTTGCAGGCGCGATGACCGAACCAGATAATTTGGGAGATACAGTAACATTGGAATTCCCAACTTTTACAGAAACAGCAGAAATGGCTGGCATATCAAGAGTATTAGGTGGCTACCACATACAAGCGGACAATGTAGCTGGACTCGAATTGGGTCGAAATGTGGCTAAAGAAGTTTGGGAATTCTACAAAAAACATATTGGAGAAAAATAACGAGACACAAGAAAGAACTGAGTTGAAAATGTAGTGTTTTTAAGCTAATTTGGAAACAAAGTTCTCATCATAAGGCAATCTGCTTTTTGCTATTGCAAAGGCCTATTTTAACAGGTAGTAAGATACTGCTACCAATTCTAGTTTTTTACTCTTTCCCTTAGCTAAGATTCTTTTATATAGCTACCTACAAGCTTTATTGTGCTTACACGCTGAAAAAGCGCGTAAAAACAATTGCCCCGTCCTGAATACAGGCTAGATAATTTTATAGTTTAAAACTTAAGCCAGCACACATGCCCGCGTTAAGGATTGAACGGCATGTTTGAACTCCCCGACGATAGGAGGGAGTGAGTAGTGAAAGCCTGACCCGACAGGGGAACACCCAAAAAATAAAATTTCATTTCCAATAGAGTAATTGTATTTTTGCCATTGAGTAAATCGCCTTATCGTTACGCCATTGGCGTAAAGGAAAGTCCGAACACTGTAGTACAACGCAGTGGTTAATAGCCTGTTGACCCACAACATCCTTAAAAGTTTGTGGGCAGTACTTACGGGCTGATACTACAAAGTGCTCGATGATGTAAACTTAGAAAACAAATTTAATTATATACATTCAGAATTCAGAATTCAGAATTCAGAATTCAGAATTCAGGATTCAGAATTTGATAGGAGCTATTAACAAATAGGAAAGCCATATTTTTTTGAATTTGTCAGAAAAATTATCGAACTTTGTTTAGGTGATGATGAATGTTATTAAATCGTTTAGTATCCATAAAGTTGGCGACAATTTAGCGCAACCTATAAGGATATTTTTCATCTTAAGTAAAATAGAATATACGATATGAAAAAAAATCTTCTATTTTTAACATTATTGATATTTATTTCATGTGTCAAAGATGAAGATGATTCTGATGAGATTTGTCTGTCTGATTGTACACAAATAAGAGGACAATTATTAAGGGCAGATGGTAAGGGAGTAGAGGGTTTAGAACTTATTTTTAGATATCAAAGTATTCAAGAATTATCGGTACGAAAGAGAACAATTGGTCGAATAAGAACTGATGAAAATGGATTCTATGAAATGAATGTTTATCTCAAAGATCATGAAGTTGGAGATTCGCATGGCTATTTCTTATTTGAATTAAGTTTTAGCGAGTTAGATATGAAATTGAGTAATAATTTTCTTAAACCAACAGATTTATTTCTTCATTCTGAATACGATTCTTTTTTAATAAGCGATATTACGGAAAGAAGTGAAACATTCGAAATTAATTATTTTGTTCCGTATAAATCGAATAACTTAAATATTTCTCTTAATAATTTTTCACCTAGTCAAGAGGATGATTATTTTTTTTACAACTTATACGTTCCCTATGGTTTCCCTGAAAATTATGCAGGCACAATCCAAGAACAAAGATATGCTGTAGAAACCAATAATACGTATTCGTCTTTAAACATAATTGGTGTTAATAAGATAGTTGTTGTGAGGAGAAAGAATGGTAACCTACAAGAGAAAATTGAACAAGATATTAACGTGTTGAACATTGATGACAACTATGAAGTGGAATTTGAATATTAAAGCTCTTATCTATAAAATGTAAAGATCATTGCAACCGAATTCCTTAATTTGAACTTATTGAAGTTAACTCTACTTCCAATACATCAAAATATTTGTCAATACTTTCAGTACCAGCATACACTTTATCCTAGACAAACCAGAAAAATAGAATACTATTAGTTTAAGAAACTTAGCCAGCACACATGCCCGCGTTAAGGATTGAACGGCATGTTTGAACTCCCCGACGATAGGAGGGAGTGAGTAGTGAAAGCCTGACCCGACAGGGGAACGCCCAAAAAATAAAATTTCATTTCCACTGGAGTAATTGTATTTTTGCCATTGAGTAAATCGCCTTATCGTTACGCCATTGGTGTAAAGGAAAGTCCGAACACCGTAGTGCAACGCAGTGGTTAACAGCCACCGGCCGAAAGGTTAGGAAAAGTGCAACAGAAAGTATGTACGGGTAATGCCGTAGTGAAACCAGGTAAACTCTGTGTGGTGCAATGCCATGTATACCAGCGCTTGAAAGCGGCACGTTTGATTGCTGGAGGGTAGGCAGCTAAAGTGTTTTGGTAACAAAACATTGAGATAAATGATAAGGGCTTTTTCTTTTTGGAAAGGGTACAGAATTCGGCTTATAGATTTGCTTAAATATAATAAACCCTTCCTGATGTTTCGGGAAGGGTTTATGGTTTAAATTGGTTGGTGACTAACAGAAATAATTAACTTTTCTCTGGTATATAGGATAAATCTGGTCTCATTTCTCCTCTATGTTCTAACATTTTTTCAAGATTTGCCATTAGTTTGTTGAATGTTTCGTAGCGATCTGGTCCTAAAACATCCTGATTGGCTTTTGCATTGGTAGCACTGCTTACTTCATCTTTAGCCGCTACTGAAACTAAATAATAGTTTTCCATTGATCCAAATCCGGTGTGGTATACATTGTAATATTCTTTTGAGCCTTTCTCTTCAAACATAGCTTTTATGGCTTTCATGCCTTCTTTTACTTTTTTTGCATTGGCTGGTTTGTAATGTAATTGATACCATACACGGTAGTTTAAATCTGATCTATCCTCTCCCTCTGGAGCTTTATAGCTTAAATCGTCTACGCTATACATGATGTATGATCCATGTGAATCGTAGCATTGGTCGAAGGCATTAAACATGTCTTTAAATTTATCTCCCATGGCTTTGGCCATTTCTGCCATTGGCTGCTTGTCTAATTCCGCCATATTCTCTACAGGAGTAATGTAATAATAGGTGAAATCGTCTCGCATCGCAGTCATCCACATGGCATCGGGTTTATGCTCTAAACAGGCTTCATGAAATTCTTTTGCTATTTTTTCATATTCCATGAACTTTGATGGTTTTACATTGTCTTGATGAATTAAATAGGCTTGTTGCGCAAAGGACATTGTAATTGCAAAACAAAGTGATAAACAAGTTAATAGTAAGGTTTTTTGATTTTTCATAATTATGTATGGTTTTAAAGGTTAGTATTCAAAATAAAACCATAACCGTTTCGCAAAAAAGAAAAACCTTTTTGAATTTTGAGAGAAGTGCGTATAGAGCTTGGGACTCTAAGGGAGAGTTCTAAAGTACTGAAAAAAAAACACTTAGAAATTAACAAATGTTAATTTTATTGCTTTTTGAAAAAACTAAAAGCATTACCACCGTAGCTTTTAGATACATCAAAATTGGCTGTAGATGCGAGGTTGGTGTGTTTGGAATGTTCTACTATTAACGTGCCGCTGTCATTAAGCAACTCTTTTTTAAACACTAGTTCTGGAATACGCTCAAACTGTTCTTGAGAAAAATCGTAAGGCGGATCTGCAAAAATAATATCAAACTTAGCATTGGTTTGCTCCAAAAATTTAAAGACATCACCCTTAACGGTGTCAATAGGCATTTCAAAATGTTCTGCCGTTTGATTGATAAATCTAATACAAGCAAAATGCTGGTCTACACAAGTAATCTGTTCAGTGCCCCTGGAGGCGAATTCATAACTAATATTGCCAGTTCCAGCAAAGAGGTCTAAAACAGAAATATCATCAAAATAATAGTTGTTATTTAGAATGTTGAATAGGGATTCCTTCGCCATATCAGTGGTTGGGCGAACGGGTAAGTTTTTTGGAGCCACTATTTTTCTGCTCTTATATTGGCCAGAAATTATTCGCATTAAAAGCTATTTACAATAATGTAATTTGAATGATTTGCTTCAGAGTCTTCAACTATTTGTTGGCCAATGGTTCCAAAAGTGATGTTCCTTATATATTTATATGCCATTTTGTACAAGGCACCCTCTTCTGAAATATTACCAATCAAAACTATATCAATGTTATCAGGATCATAGTTAAGCTGCTCCAAAGTGAATAAAATATAATAGATGAAATCCTCGGCATTGCTGTACTCAAAAGTGTTGTAAAGTATAAGTGCGCCGTTATCAACTGCAACTATTTCAAAATGCTGTTCGCAAACATGTACATATACCTTATTTGATTTTGAATCCGTTTCATTTTTTAAAACTTCTTCTATTAAAATTGTAGAAAAGTGCTTAAACGTAAACTCTCCAAAAGCCTCGTAAATATAATTGTTAATATTCACATAAGGCACATAAACGTTAACACTCTCGTCGTTATTTAAAACATCATAGCTTAAATAATCAGACTTTAATATTTTCGAATTGAATTTTAGATAATCGGCTAAATAATCCTTGTTGAATAAGGGCTTGGGAACCAATGTTGACAAATCGTTTTCATGAATTACTAAAATATCATCAAACTTATCCTGAAGATAGGGCTTGGTGTCAAAAAAATGGATTAAACGTTCTAAAGCTTCAAAAGGGTTTGCTTTTTTGTTGAACTTAATATGCTCAATGCTTGAAACGGTATTTGAGTTGGCATTTAGGACACAAAAAGAAAGTCCACTCAAACTAATTTGAATGGACAGTTTTTGATTGGTAATTGTATCTAAATCTTTAGTCTGTTGTGCCATATGTTTTTGGCCAGTTACCTATAGTTTTCACCTCATCCATTGAGCCTACCTTTAAGGCATCCCCGTTTACACCATCAACCGATATCACTTGGTTTTCTTGAATAACAAGCTCTCTTGGTTGGTCATGTAGAATAACATCTTTCTTAACTGATGCTTCAAACACTGGTATATTTATATTGTTTTGCTCTAAATATCCTGCTTCTAACTTAAACTTAGCACCTTCTTCTCCTACAGGAACATTCATCATAGTTTTATATCTATCAGAATTTTTGAACAGTGAATCTTTTACAGATTTAAAACCAAGAGTATCAATGATAACAATATCTTTAAACGTCTCAACACCACCGTAACGTCTGGTTAACTCCTCATCAACAATACTCGAATCTCTGCGCTGTGTCAAAGTAAATTGTGCTGTGTCAATAAACTTTACTAAATCGTCCCATTTTCCTGAAAACTTCCCGGTAACCGTTCTGTGTGCTAATTGGGCATCTCTAATATCCTCTAAACTGGCGATAACTTTCTCGTAGCGCTTATTCTTTTCTTTGTTGAAAAGTATAGGATTGTAAATAGACATAAATGTTTTATAGCCCAGAAAAGCAATTAAAAGCCAAAGGGCAATCATTAGTACAGGCTTAAATTTTGATGGAATAAATTTATCAACTAATTTAACTAAAACAATGGTTAGCAATATTACACCAACTACAACGAGAATTACTGTTAACATAGTACTTTATTTGTTACAAGTTTAATAATGGTCTTTCGCAAATCTACAATTTTTTTTTTATGGTTAAAACTATCTTAATAAAAATCATTTCTATATTTGATTAATTTCTAAATCGTCTTGCACTTAAATGACTTCAGCTGAATTTTATTCTCTTGTAAAGCAACAATTTCCATTTCAGCCTACGGTAAAGCAAGATATTGTAATACAGCAACTCGCTCAATTTATATTTAGCAAAACACCCAATGCTGTTTATTTGCTCAAGGGATATGCAGGTACGGGAAAAACCACCATAGTAAGCACCATTGTTAATAATTTATGGAAAGCAAAAATGAGTGCGGTATTACTGGCACCAACCGGTCGTGCGGCTAAGGTAATTTCCAATTATTCTAAAAAAGAAGCATTTACCATTCACAAAAAAATTTATTTTCCTAAGAAAAATTCTGGTGGAGGTGTGAAGTTTGTATTGCAGCCCAATAAGCATAAAAATACTGTGTTTATTGTAGACGAAGCATCTATGATTCCTGATACACCGGGAGATTCAAAACTCTTCGAAAACGGTTCGCTTTTAGATGATTTAATGCAATATGTATATTCTGGATTTCGATGTAAATTATTGCTCATAGGCGATACTGCACAGTTACCGCCCGTTAAGTTGGATATTAGTCCTGCTTTAGATGAAAACAAACTTGCTTTGAATTACAATAAGGAAGTTACTAAAATGGAATTAGATCAGGTAGTGCGTCAAGAACAAGATTCTGGTATTTTGGCAAATGCCACATTGCTAAGAGAGACCATGTCTAGTAATTTTTTTGATGCTTTTAAGTTTGATTTAGATGGTTTTAACGACATTGTAAGACTAGTGGATGGTTATGAAATTATGGATGCCATTAATGACGCCTATAGTACCCTGGGAAATGAAGAAACGGCTATAATTGTAAGAAGCAACAAACGGGCAAATATTTACAACCAGCAAATTAGAAGTAGAATTTTGTTTAATGAAAACGAATTAACAGCTGGAGATTACCTAATGGTAGTTAAAAACAATTATTTTTGGATTAAACCTACTACTGAGGCTGGATTTATTGCCAATGGTGATATTATTGAAGTACTGGAAATCTTCAGTATTATAGAGTTGTATGGTTTTCGCTTCGCGGAAGTAAAAGTGCGTATGGTAGATTATCCAAGGATGCGTCCTTTTGAAACGGTATTGTTATTGGATACCATTCATGCTGAGACTCCTTCATTGTCTTACGACGAGTCCAATCGTCTTTATCAAGAAGTGATGAAAGATTTTGAAGATGAAACCAGCAATTATAAGAAATTTTTAAAAGTGAAGAATAACAAGCACTTTAATGCATTGCAGGTTAAGTTTTCGTATGCTGTTACTTGCCATAAATCTCAAGGTGGGCAGTGGCATACTGTATTTGTAGAGCAACCCTATTTGCCAAATGGTATAGATATTGATTATATGAGATGGCTCTACACAGCAGTAACAAGAGCCAAAGAAAAATTGTATCTTATTGGTTTTAAAGATGATTTTTTTGAAGCCTAATTTAAATTGAAATGACACCAGAAACAATAATTAGTATTTGCTTAGGTATAGGCTTGTCCGCTTCTGTAGGATTTCGGGTTTTTGTACCGCTTTTTGCATTAAGTTTGGCGGCATATTTTGATGTTTGGCAACTTAATGACTCTTGGGAATGGGTAGGAAGCATGCCCGCACTTATCACTTTGGGTGTTGCTACCTTAGTTGAGATTTTCGCCTATTTTATTCCTTATGTTGATAATTTATTGGATAGTATTGCAGTACCGTTGGCAGCTATTGCAGGAACAGCGGTTATGCTTTCTACGGTAGCAGATTTGAGTCCCGTTACCACTTGGGCATTGGCAATAATAGCGGGAGGAGGAACGGCAGCAGCAGTTGCAGGGTCTTCTAGCACAACAAGATTGGCATCTACTGCCACTACAGGAGGTATTGCAAATCCTGTAGTGTCAACTCTTGAAACAGGTACGTCTATAGTAATGTCCGCGCTTTCTGTTTTTGCTCCGATTATAGCGGTCATTTTGGTTGTTATTATTCTTTTTATCATTTTCAAAATTTACCGACGATTCACAAAGAAGAAAGACACAGTTGCATAAATATTTGGTATTTTTGAATTTAAATTCCAGTAAGTAAATGAAAATAATTTCAATGATACCAGCACGTTACAGTGCCTCTCGATTTCCTGGGAAACTTATGCAGGATTTAAATGGTAAAACGGTAATTCTTCGTACTTACGAAGCTACTGTGGCTACCAAACTGTTTGATGATGTTATTGTAGTAACTGATAGTGATATTATTTATAATGAAATTTCTAGGAATGGCGGAAAGGTGATGATGAGCAAAAAAGAGCATGAGTGTGGTAGTGACAGGATTGCCGAGGCTGTTGAAAATTTAGATGTTGATGTGGTAGTCAATGTTCAAGGAGACGAACCATTTACAGATACAGAATCTTTAAGCAAATTGATTGAGGTTTTTAAAAACGATCCAGAGAATCAGGTAGATTTGGCGTCATTAATGGTGCATATCGCTGATAAAAATGAGATTAATAACCCAAACACGGTGAAGGTGGTTTTGGATAATTTCAATTTTGCACTATACTTTTCGAGAAGCCCAATTCCATATCCAAGAGATGAAAGTGTAAATGTAAAATATTACAAGCATAAGGGTGTTTATGCCTTTAGAAAAGAAGCGCTTTTAGATTTTTATCGTTTGCCAATGTTAACTTTAGAAGCATCAGAAAAACTAGAGCAACTAAGGTATTTGGAGTATGGCAAACGTATTAAAATGGTAGAAACCTCAGTTGAAGGTGTCGAAATTGATACGCCCGAAGATTTAGAACGCGCAAAGAAACTATGGAAATAGATTATAGTGGCATAAAAGTAATTGGATTTGATGCCGATGATACCTTATGGGTAAACGAAACCTATTTTAGGAAGGCAGAGGAAGAGTTTGCTAAATTATTATCGGAGTTTGAAACCCCTAATAAGATAGATCAAGAATTGTTTAAAATGGAAATTGGTAATTTAC
Source organism: Hyunsoonleella flava (assembly GCF_004310325.1). GTDB lineage: Bacteria > Bacteroidota > Bacteroidia > Flavobacteriales > Flavobacteriaceae > Jejuia > Jejuia flava. The sequence continues at coordinate 97,602 of NZ_SIRT01000014.1, read as the reverse complement.
CACTTTACGGTTATGGTGTTAAGGCCTTTACGCTTTCTATGGTTGAGTGTGCACTTGAACTTTCAAATTATACCATTTCAAATGAAAAAATTCAGAAAATTTTAAACATAGGCAAAAACATGTTGAATGAGCCGGTAGAATTGCTAGATGGGGTTGAGGAAGTCTTGGAAAAATTGTCAAAGAAATACAGACTTATTCTTGCCACAAAAGGCGATTTGCTGGATCAAGAGCGGAAATTGGAGAAGTCTGGATTAACATCTTATTTTCATCATATTGAAGTGTTAAGCGATAAGAAAGAAGCCAATTACAGTAAGCTTTTGAATCATTTGGATATTAACCCTTCAGAATTTTTGATGATAGGAAACTCCTTAAAATCAGATATTTTGCCTTTGGTAAATATTGAAGCTAAAGCTATTCATGTGCCGTTTCATACCACCTGGGCGCACGAAATGGTTACAGAAAAAGAAACTAACGGGAAACAATACAAAACCATACAAACTTTACGAGAGCTGTTAAAATTAGTGCCTTAAGGGTGAAATAGTGATGGATGTTGAAGTTTCAAGATATTTTAATGAAGTAAAAATAAAATAATACTATTTTTACATTTTGTAAAAGAAAAGACACTGCATGAGTTATAAGAACTTTCCAATGGTGCCAAGAGTAATTTTTGGCAGAGGTAGTTTCAATCAGTTAGGTGAATTGTTGGCTCCAAATCGCTTAAACAACCAAGCCCCTTTTGTATATTTAGTAGATGACGTATTTAGAACTGAAATAAATATAACATCTAGAATCCCAATTGCTTACGACGATAAAATAATATATGTTTCTACTATCGAGGAACCAAAAACATCTCAGGTAGATGAGTTGGTTGAGGATATCATTTTGACCTCAAAAGAGCGCCCGTCGGGAATTATTGGTATAGGGGGCGGCTCAATTTTAGATTTAGCCAAGGCAGTAGCTATTATGCTAAATAACGAAGGTAGTTCTGAAGATTACCAAGGATGGGATTTGGTTAAACACAAAGCAGTGTACCACGTAGGTATTCCAACGATTTCTGGAACAGGTGCTGAGGTTTCTAGAACCACGGTTTTAACAGGACCAACCCGTAAATTAGGTATTAATTCAGATTACACGCCTTTCGATCAAGTAGTTTTAGACCCTGAGTTAACGAAGGGTGTGCCAAAACAACAATGGTTTTATACTGGGATGGATTGTTTTATCCATAGTGTTGAATCATTAAATGGGACATACTTAAACGCTTTTAGCAAAACTTATGGTGATATGGCCTACCAGATTTGTAAAGAGATTTATCTCGATGGTAGTCTCACTAAAAAAGATGCTCAGGACAAACTTATGATGGCCTCATGGCATGGAGGTATGAGCATAGCCTATTCACAAGTTGGTGTAGCGCATGCTATGAGCTATGGATTATCATATTTGCTAGGGACAAAACACGGCATCGGTAACTGCATCGTATTTAACTATTTGGAGGAATTTTATCCAAAGGATGTAAAGTTATTTAAAAAGATGTTGGACAAACATGACATTACATTGCCAACAGGTATTTGTCGTGATTTGAGCGACAAGGATTTAGAAACCATGATAAACGTTGCTTTAAGTCTAGAGCCGTTATGGGAAAATGCCATTGGGAAAAATTGGAAAAAGACAATTACATCCAAAAAGCTTAAGGAACTCTACCTAAAAATGTAATATGCGACAACAGCTGGCAAAATTTATCTACCACACGTTATTGGGCTGGCAGGTTGATGGACATTACGACATTCTTCAAAACGACTTAAAAAAAGCCATTATTATTGCGGCACCACATACCAGCTGGCACGATTTCTATATAGGTGTTTTAGTGCGTGCGGTATTAGGTGTTAAGGTGAATTTTATTGGTAAAAAAGAATTGTTCATTTTTCCTTTTGGTTACTTTTTTAGAGCTTTAGGAGGAAGACCAATTAACCGTCAAAACAGTCAAAACAAAGTAAAGGCAATTGCTCAATTATTCAAGGAAAACGAAACCTTTAGAATGGCTTTAGCTCCTGAGGGTACAAGAAAAAAAGTAGATAAATGGAGAACCGGATTCTATTATATAGCAAAAGAAGCTGAAGTTCCTATCGTGATGTTTACTCTAGATTTTGAAAACAAGAAAAACACGTTTTCAAAACCATTCTATCCTACCGATGATGTTGCATCTGATTTTAAGCATTTACGAGCTTTCTATAAAGGCGTTAAAGGTAAAATTCCTGAATACTCGTAGATTAAATTCGATATTTTGGCATAGGTTTTGTATTGTATAAAGCGATGGTTCATGAAACATAAAGTAAACAATTCCTTGTCCCTAAAAAGAAACATTAACCACTACTAAAAAAGCTACTTCATTTGAAGTAGCTTTTTTAATTGAAATGAATTCCTCGAGCAAAGCGTTGAGGAATTCATTTGGAGCTGCCATTCCTGTGGAAATGGGAATCTAATGTTATTTATTTCAATTCTTTCAATCCATTATCTATTAGTGTTCTTAGATGCTCTTTATGTGCTCTGGATGCGATGTTTCCAGAAGGTGCAGCCATAGTTCTGATACGTTTTAAATTATAAAGTGCCATAGATTTCGCATTATGGGCGTATCTCGAGCTTGTTTTACCTGTAATCATTTCTAGCAACATCTCTGTATACTCCAATTGTAAGTTCCGTCTAAAAGTATTAACACTCCCATAAATATCAGCTTTGAAAATAGCATTATTTAAGTCAGTCATCATGGACGATAATTTGTATGCATTACCATATAGTTCAGAATCAGTTATTCTTTGCAATGTGTTGTAATGTAATAAATGACTTAAAACACGTTTTTGCATTCCTAAAACGCGACTATGGATTTTTGGATCCTCAGGAGATCTAAAATTAAAACCTCTACGTTGACTTGCTAAATAATTATATAAATCATTGGGTGCATCAAACGCATCAGGTGCAAACACATATTTACTTAATGCGTTCATTGCCTTTTTCTGATCTTCAAGACTCACGGGTGTATAAGGTTTGGTTGCTCCATTTTGGCCTGCCATAGCTCTGTCAACATAAACACCCCCGATAAATCTTGAAATCGTATTGGCCGCACTACCTTGTTGTCCAGATAAAACATAGTATACCCGTTTTAATTCCTCATAAAAATCTCCTTCTTTTGAAAAATTAGTTTTGGCATCTTTTAGAAGTTGGTCAGATAATTGAATTCTATCTATAGCCCAATCAATTTGCTCATTGGATTGGTCTGATACATTAACTCTAGGGTCAATAGCTTTTCCAGGGCTACGCATATCATCGGCATCATTCCCAAAAATATGTTCAGGTTTTGTAGACTCGTTTAATAATGCCTGTCTTTCATTTTCTGAAGCAAAGGGCGTATATCCAAGCTGAATAGCCCACACATCGTAAGGTCCTACAGCAACATCATCATATTGTCCCTGTTTACTTCTATCTTTTGTGATATTTAAAGCAGCATAATCCATTACTGAAGCTGTTAAACATTTGCCTTCAATAAAATCAGCGTCGTTTAATTGCTCTCTTGAGAAAAGCTGACTTGCTTTCATATTATGGTTTAAGCCTAAAGTATGCCCAACCTCATGCATTATCAATGCCGTCATGGATTCTTTTTTGATGCGCTCCATTTCCAAATCGGATGCTCCTGTAGCAGCAACCACAGCATTAGCGAACATAAGTTCTTGATGTGTTTCATGACCAAGACTGCAATATTTGTAATCTTCTTCAAGTGACATCCCTACGTTATTATAGATTTTATCATAAAGTACCCTGTTGGTAAAATGAACATATTCTAACATGATATCTGCTCCTAATATTTGTCCAGTTCTTGGGTTTACAAAACTAGGGCCGTAGCCTCCAAAGGGTGGACGAGGAGATGAGGTCCAACGTAGAACATTATATCTAATATCACCAGCATCCCATTCGGCATCATCAGGCTGTACCTTCACAACCATTGCATTCTTAAATCCAGCTTTTTCAAAGGCTTTATTCCATTGTAAAACCCCATTTTTAATAGTTTCTCTCCATTCAACAGGCGTCGTATTTTCAATCCACCAAGTTATGGGTTCCACCGGTTCAGAGATTTCAGCATTAGGATCTTTTTTCTTAAGATGCCATCTGTGGATCAAATCTCTATATGGTGTGCTACTTGTACTTGTTTGATCTTCAACTTGTCTTGTAAAATAGCCCACACGAGGATCATCAAACCTAACCTCATAATCGTTGTCTGGCATTGCTATTAAACTGTGGTTTACTTTAATGCTAACGTTTCTACCATCAGTTACGGCATTAGATCCACCATTTAAAACAGAGGGTTTTGAGTATACATACTCAGACGTGATATTAATATTGTCAGGGTAGTTCTTGATGGAATTTATTTTGGTTTTGTTTTTATCTAAATTACCAAGTGAAAAGGACGTTGGGGAGCTACCAGGAAACCTTGGTGGTTTTATTTGCCCGAATGTTTCCTTCAGGAATAAGTCATCAACTTTTACCAGGTAAGTTCCTTTTTTGTCATCGCTTGCTTCAATTTTTAAACTGGCAATATTTCCATGAGAAATATTTGCGTCTTTAGCTTTGGAAAGCGCATTGTCAGGATCAAAATAGAATGATGTATTTTGTTTTACAAACTCTATTTTATTGAAATGCTTATTTATTTTGATAACCTGGGTTGGGTTGTAAGCCCCTCTAAATCTGCCAGCGTCAAGTACGCCATCTGCAATCTGTGCAAAATGAATATATTCTTTACCAATATCATCTTCTGAAATTAGCATCTGAAGAGACCCAGTAATGGTGTCTTGGTATAGCGTGAAAAGGCCTTCAAGCTTTTTACTGGATTTAGTTAGCGAAGCAACAGTTTTCTTTTTTGATGGTTTTTTGGCAGGAGCTGGTGCTTCGGTTTTGTTTTTCTTTTTCTTGTCTTTTCTCCTGTTTTGAGCATCAACATTAAGGGGCATTACGAAAATAGCAACTAAAAGCACTAAAATTGCCTTTAACCGCCAGATAGAATTTGTCTTCATAAAACGTTTTTGAAATTAATGAAATGTTAACTGTTTGTCAATTAGTTTGGCTAAAGTTAAGTATTAAACCAATTATATTTTAATTCAAAATGTTAAATGAAGTTAAATTGGGTAAAATCTGTAAAACCATTAATTATTTGTTATGTTTTGAAATGCATTAATCTTATTTGTGTTTCAAATTATAACTAGTGTGATGTTGTAATACCCAATGAATTATTTGTAAAGCATTTTGTCAGTTTAAACGCCACTTTCTAATGCTTGTGTTTTCAGTTGTTGGAAAATCTTCAGGTATGGCTTGTGTTACTTCTCCCGTAGCCGCCCATTCTGCACCGCGCTGTAAGGTTGTGATAAAGCCTGCACATTCCATAGAATAGTCCATATGTCCAAGTGCTGTATGAAAGGTTCTCCCTTTACCATACTCTATAGTCATCAAAAGGGGTTCATGTCTATCGGTCATTCTTTTACCGTGTTTGGAATCTGAATATGCTGTAGCCAAAATAGTCATGTTTTCTGCAGGACCTCTCATGCGTTCATAAAGTTCATCTTTATTATGTAACCATTCTTTTGGCAAGCCTTTCATTATTGGGTGTTCTGGAGCTCTAGTTTTAACAATGTAGTTGTGCTGTGGACCATGGGTAGCGCAAGGACCTTCAGCGGGATCTTTTATTAGTTCATCATTTTTATTGAAGTAAACATAGGGGCCAGATTCTATAGTTCTTCCGCCCCAACCGCCAAGACCTATCATTTTATTGTATTCTTCCCATTGCCCCCAAGCATTATTGGCACTATGCACAATTACTAATCCACCGCCATTTTTCATGTAATCTTCAAAACGCTGTTTTGTGTCTTTTGGCCATTCAGAAGATTTCCACCCTAGATTATTGACTATGACATCATATTTTTTAAAATCTGGGCTAAAACTTGGATCATATCTGGTAGAATCCAACACAATTCTTTCGATACCATCTTCAAAAGGATATATATTTAAAAGTTCTTTAATATCATCTGTTTCTTCTACTTTATTGTGATGAGGACCAATCCAAAGGTATTTTTTTCGTGCAACATCTACATCGAAAAGTCCTGTTTCTTCAAGATAGCTTTTAATCATGAATGTGCTTTTTGGCCAAATACCATGACCGCTTTCACCATCTATGATTAGTGCTTTTAATTTGGACTGTGCATCTTTTTTTTGGATTTCTTTAGATTTGCAGTTAAGTGTAAATAATACAGCGCAAAAAAGACAAACGGTAATTTTGATGGATTTCATGAAATAATTTAGAATATATTTTCCGTCAAGATAAATAAAAGTTCCTATAAATTGATATATGAAACTTTAAATACCTCTATTAGTTAGCTTATTAACAATTAAAGTTTACCTAAAATTTTGTCCATCACCCAACTTGTATGTGTAGCGGTTTTTCCTGTGGAAGGATGCTTGAAGTTGTTTAAAACCAGTTCGTCTCTCATGCCTTTAACATGGTATAGTTGTATATGTTTTGGATGTTCTATAGTCAAACACTCCTCGGTAGTATTATTTTTAAGTTGAATAGGGTTTTCAAGGAACACTGAAAATTTAATATGTCCTTTACTTCCTATAATAACAACTTCATCCATACGGTCTTTACTTCCAAAATGCCAACTTCCAGATCCGGTAATACCATTTTCATGAATCCAGTTTGCAGTAATGGCATCATAGGCATCATAAAGCCCTTGCTGGTTTTTACAAACACCAGTTGTGTCAATAAAATTACCTAGCAAAAATGAGAATAAATCTAGACCATGGCTGGCTAAATCGTCAAAATAGCCACCAGGAGCAATTTTAGCATCCGTTCGCCAATTGTATGTTTTATTGAGATCTAAATCATTTGGAGGTTTGGAAAATATCCAATTGATATGTCTTATTTCTCCAATTAAATTATCGTCAATCCAAGATTTTACTTTTAAAAATCGAGGTAACGATCGCCTATAATAGGCAACAAATAAGGGTAAGCTTTTTGCCTCAAATGCTTTTTTAATCTTTAAACTATCTTTGTAATTAGGTGTTAGGGGTTTTTCGATACAGCATATCTTTCCAGCTTCAGCAACTTTTAGGGCATACTGTAAATGACTGTCAGGTGGCGTAGCGATGTAGATAGCTTCAACATTTTCATCATTAATTAAGTCATCTGCATTATTGTAATAGGTTTTGATATTGTGGCGTTTTGCATAATCTTCAGCCTTTTCTATATTTCTACGCATTACTGCTGTAACCTCAAAGCCTTGTGTTAATTGATATGCTGGTCCACTTTTAACTTCGGTGACACTACCACAACCGATAAATCCCCATTTAATTATCTTCATTTTTTAATTGTTAATAGCATTTCAAATATAGTGCATTCATGGTCTATTATAAAACTAAAAAAGCACCCAAACGGGTGCTTCTTAATTTCATTGAATAAAGATTTTTTTAGAATTGATACCTGATACCTAGAGCGATGTCAAAATCTAAATCATCATTATTATAAACACCTTCGCCAAAACCTATTTCTGGTCTAAAATCTAAGGAAAGTTGCAAAGGTATGTCAAAATTATATTCGATACCAATATCGCCAGCAGCGAAAACAAAGGTGTCACCATCATCAAACCCTTGTGGTACTCTATCGAAATCATAAGAAGCGATACCACCTCCTACACCAGCATACCAGTTAAAGTTACCATCAAGTAACCATACCCACTGATACAAACCTGCTAGTTTAAAACCATCAAAGTTACTTCCCGATCTAAGACCTAAATCTAGCTCTAAACGGTTGTTTTCTCCCAATGCTCGTTGATAAGAGATTTCGGCACCAAAGCCATCGCTATCACCCAAACGTAATCCAATAGCATTCTCAGCTATCTCCTGTGCGTTTGATGTAAAAGTAAATCCTAATACGGCTACTGCTAATACGAATAATTTTTTCATAAGTTTTTAGTTTTTATTTGATTAATGAATATACGATCTATGTGTCAAAATAGATTTTGTGTATTATTCTCAACAACTTTACAAAAATAACGCCAAAATTGTATTTATATTTATCATTTTTATTTTATTAATGACGCTTTAGATGCAGGAAAACTTAAAATCCTTAAAATCAGAATTATCAGGAGAGTTACTTTTTGATGATTTAATTAAGGCAATTTATGCCACGGATGCTTCTGTGTATCGCATGCTACCTTTGGCCGTAGCATTTCCTAAGAATGAAGGTGATATTAAAAAATTGGTGTTGTTTGCAAAAAAGCACAAAACCTCATTAATTCCAAGAACTGCGGGCACTTCTTTGGCAGGACAATGTGTCGGACAAGGAATTGTAGTTGATGTGTCTAGGTATTTTACTAAAATCATTAGCCTTGACAAACAGGCTAAAACGGTAACTGTGCAGCCTGGGGTAGTTAGAGATCAACTAAATAATTATTTAAAGCCATATGGCTTGTTTTTTGGACCTAATACATCAACTTCCAACCGTTGTATGATTGGAGGTATGGTAGGTAATAATTCTTCTGGAACAACCTCAATTCAATATGGTGTAACGCGCGACAAGGTTTTGAAATCAAAAACTATTTTAAGCGATGGTAACCAAGTTGATTTTGGAGCGTTATCTAAGGAAGATTTTATCGAGAAGACAAAGCTTAAAACTTTAGAAGGCAAGATTTATCATGCCTTATATGAGTCATTAAAACAAGAAGCTGTTCAAAACGACATAAAAAAAGAATTCCCTAAACCAGAAATCCATAGGAGAAATACAGGTTATGCTATTGATGAATTATTAAAGTGTGAGATTTTTTCAGAAGAAGAAACAAGTTTTAACATGTGTCAGTTGATTTCTGGTAGCGAAGGCACATTAGCCATAACTACCGAAATTACTTTACAACTTGATGATCTGCCTCCGGAATATAGTATCATGGTAGCAGCACATTTTAAAACTGTAGAAAAATGTTTGCAGGCTGTAGTTCCAGTGATGCAACACAATTTGTACACTTGTGAAATGATGGATAAAACCATTTTGGATTGTACAAAGCGTAATAAAACCCAACAGGAAAATAGAAGGTTTTTAGTTGGCGACCCTGAGGCTATTTTGATGTGTGAAGTAAAGTCAAACGACCTAAGTGAAGCCGAAAAACAGGCTGAAACATTAGTTAAAACTCTAGATGCATCGGGTTTAAGTTATGCCAATCCTGTATTGGTTGGAGATGAAATAGATAAAGCCATCAACTTAAGAAGTGCGGGATTAGGGTTATTGGGCAATATAATTGGCGATGAGAAATCGGCTGCATGTATAGAGGATACGGCGGTAAGGTTATCAGATTTGGTAAACTATATTTCTGAGTTTACAAATTTAATGAAAGACTATGATCAGAAAGCTATTTATTATGCACACGCCGGTGCTGGAGAATTACATTTGCGTCCCGTTTTAAATTTAAAGAAAAAAGAAGGTGTAGCTTTATTTAGAAAAATCACAACCGATGTTGCACATCTAGTAAAGAAATACGGCGGTTCTTTTAGTGGCGAACATGGAGATGGTATTGTTCGTGCAGAGTTTATTCCATTAATGATTGGAGTGCGTAACTATGAACTTTTAAAGCATATTAAGAACACATTTGATCCAGATAATATTTTTAATCCAGGAAAAATTGTGGATGCCTTACCCATGGATAAATCCTTGCGATATGTTCCTGAAAGAAAAGAACCAGAAATTGAAACCTTGCTGGATTTTTCAAAATCTCAAGGAATTCTGCGAGAAGCTGAAAAATGTAATGGGAGTGGGGATTGCAGAAAACTACCAGAATTTGGAGGTACCATGTGCCCAAGTTATCGTGCTACTAGAAACGAAAAGGATACTACAAGAGCTAGAGCAAATGCATTACGAGAATACTTAACCAATTCTGATAAAGCGAATAAGTTTAACCATTCAGAATTGCAGGAGGTTTTCGATTTATGCCTAAGCTGTAAAGCCTGTGCTAGCGAATGTCCAAGCAGCGTGGATGTGGCGAGTTTAAAAGCGGAATTTCAATATCAGTATCAAAAAGCAAACGGATTTAGCTTTAAGAGTAAATTCTTTGCAAATGCCACAAGGTATAATAAAATAGCTTCAAGAGCGCCGAAGTTTTATAATTGGTTGTCTCAAAATCCTATAACTTCAAATTTGATTAAATCCTCTTTAGTAATTCATAATGATAGAAGTTTACCAAAAGTAACAAGATCATTTAAATTTAAGTATGCTGGATATCGAAAGAATAAAAACGCTAATCCAACAAAAAAAGTTTATCTATACGTAGACGAGTTTATCAATTATTTAGAATCTGATATCGCAACGGATTGTATAATTTTATTAGAATCCCTAAATTACAAGGTTATTCCTGTATCTCATTTAGAGTCTGGACGTTCCTTTATTTCAAAAGGGTTTTTAGAAGAAGCTAAAGCGCTTTCTAAAGAAAATGTTTCATTTTTTAAGGAAGTTATTTCTGAAGATACCCCACTTATCGGTATTGAGCCTTCGGCAATTTTGACCTTTAAAGACGAATATTTGAAACTAGCAGACGATAACGTTTCCGCAGAAAAAATAGCTCAACACACATTTTTGATTGAAGAATTTATTCAGCAAGAAATTGAACTTGGCAATATCACTTCAGATAAATTCTCCCTAGAGGCAAAGGAAATTAAATTTCATGGGCATTGTCACCAAAAGGCATTAAGTAACCAATTATCTAGTTTTTCTGTATTAAATCTTCCTAAAAACTATAAAGTTACTATTATTCCTAGCGGTTGTTGTGGAATGGCAGGAAGTTTTGGGTATGAAAAAGAACACTATGAAGTCAGCATGCAAATAGGTGAACAAACCTTATTTCCAGCCGTAAGAAAAGCAAAGGAAAACGTAATTATTTCTGCAAATGGAACAAGTTGCAGACATCAGATTAAAGATGGTACAGGAAGAATTGCGAAACATCCCATAACTATTTTAAAAGAAGCACTGATTCAGTAGGCAGTGTTCAGTATTCAGTGAACAGTAGTCACTATTCGCTTATTTATTCAGGAGTTAAGTTTTAGTTTATAAAAACCCTTTGCGACTTAGCGCCTTTGCGAGAGATAATTATTTAGCTTTTGCAGCTTTATCAACAATAGTAATCGCCGCAATTAAATCTTTCACTTCCATTTCTTTTACCTCTTCATCTGCAATGAAGGGCGAAAGTTTATCGTTATTGTAGTTATAGATTTTCCAGCGTTTAAACTGATATTCCAAAGCTGTAAAGTTTTCCACCCAATCACCAGAATTTAAATACATGGTTTTACCGTGCTTGTTCTCCCGAATCTCCATTTTGGGTTGGTGAATGTGTCCGCAAACCACATAATCGTAACCGTTATCTATTGCCAAGTCTGTAATGGTTTTTTCATAGTCGGCCATAAATTTAACGGCACCTTTTACGCCATTTTTGATTTTTTTAGAAAGCGAATAACGCTCTTTTCCAAGTTTGGTGAGGATCCAATTAGTAAGTCTATTTAAGAGAATTAGTAAATCGTAGCCGTAGCCACCCAGTTTCGCCAACCATTTGGCATTTTGTATGGAAACATCAAACACATCACCATGAAAGAACCAGCCTTTCTTTCCATCTAAATCTAAAACTACTTTATCCACAATTGAAATGTTACCAATAGACGTATCGCTAAACTTACGCAACATCTCATCATGGTTACCTGTAATATAAAATACTTCAACACCATCTGCCGCAAAATCCATTATTTTCTTAATCACTTTTAAATGTGATTTAGGAAAATAACGCTTACTGAATTGCCAGATATCAATAATATCTCCGTTTAGAATCAATTTCTTCGGATTGATACTATTTAAGTAGGTGAGGAGTTGTTTGGCGTGACAGCCGTAGGTGCCTAAATGTACATCAGAGATTACAGCAATTTCTACTTTTCGTTTTGTTTTCAATGGGGTATAAATAGTTTGTAAATTCGCGGTTTTTCACATTACAAATAACTAGTTTTAGTATTATGTAAAGTTTACTATTTAATTAATAAAGTATGAGGTTATTGTTAGGTTAATGTTATCAATTCTTACAAGCTGCAGTTCTTAAAAAATTAGCGTAATTCAAGGCTAAAGTTTATTTTAGCAAAAAAATTTCAAGATGGCTGGAAATTCCTTTGGAAAACTCTTTAGTATAACGACGTATGGTGAATCTCACGGACCCGCTTTGGGAGGTGTAATTGATGGTTGCCCACCAGGTATTGAGCTGGATATGGATGCTATTCAAAATGAAATGAATCGCCGTAAACCAGGACAATCAGCCATTGTTACACAACGTAAAGAACCAGATAGCGTGAAATTTCACTCAGGTATTTTTGAGGGTAAAACTACAGGAACTCCGATAGGCTTTGTAATTGAGAATACCAATCAAAAATCTCACGACTATTCGCATATAAAGGATAGTTATAGACCGAGTCATGCCGATTATACATACGATAAAAAATATGGCACACGCGACTATAGAGGCGGTGGGCGAAGTTCAGCACGTGAAACCGCTTGTAGAGTTGTGGCTGGGGCAATTGCCAAACAAGTATTGAAAGGTATAGAAATATACGCCTATGTTTCTGGCGTTGGTACCATGAAGCTGGACAAACCTTATTCAGAACTCGATTTAACCAAAATTGAGAGTAACATTGTCCGTTGCCCAGACCAAGAAATGGCGACAAAAATGGAGCAATATATTAAGGAAGTACGAAGTAAGGGAGATACTGTAGGTGGCATCATTAGCTGCGTTGTTAAAAATGTACCAGCTGGTTTAGGCGAACCAGTTTTTGATAAGCTGCATGCCGATTTAGGTAAGGCAATGCTATCCATAAATGCGGTTAAGGGTTTTGAGTATGGTAGCGGTTTCCATGGAAGTACCATGTACGGCAGTGATCATAATGATGCTTTCAATACAGACGGTTCTACAAAAACTAACAACTCTGGTGGTATACAAGGTGGTATCAGCAATGGTATGGATATTTACTTTAACGTGGCCTTTAAACCCGTGGCGACTTTAATTCAGAAATACGAAACCATAGATAAAAAAGGAGAAATCGTAGAAATGCAAGGTAAGGGGCGCCACGATCCTTGTGTGGTGCCAAGAGCGGTACCTATTGTTGAAGCTATGGCTGCTTTGGTTTTGGCTGATTTTTATTTAATTAATAAGATATATTCTTAGATTTTTAAGGAGCTATTCCCGCTTTCCACTATATCTTTTTGCGAAGCTTCCCGAACTCGTTTCAGGGTCTCAACTATTTAATACTAACTCTTTTTTCTAAGAAATACTTCGTTATTTGTGGCTTCCCAAAAAGGATGCCGTTTCAATCGGGGCTAAACTATCAGCAAAATTTTGGTTAAACTCTTAAATTCTATTATTTCTGCTAGAGCGGTCTCGCTATACTTTTTTTCTTTTTAGAACGTTCCTTAATTTGCAGATATTGAATAAAATATCCGATTATCTTAACTAACCTAATTTAATGAAAGTAGTAAAGTGGATTTTTATCATTTTAGTACTGATTTCCTTTAACTTCTTAGTTACGGAATATCTTTTAAGAGTCAATGGAATTATAGAAAACATCCATGAAACTAAACTTGGTAATGAACTTAAAAACGCCGATCGTATTTTTGATTTTAGCCCTAAAATGGAATCAAGGCTCTTAGAACTTCAGCTAGGAGAAAAGTTCGATTTAGACTCTAAAGAAAAAGAAAAGCGCATTTCCTTTGCCAAGGTAGAAAATTATAACCCTTATCCGCCAATACGACATCCTTTTACATCAGATTATGTTATTTACAGAAAGGATTCTGTAGTAAAACAAATAACTATACTTTCTGGAGAAAGCGATACAACACCTTCTGTTTTGGTTAAAAAAGTTAGGGGAAAGCAAACGAGTTGGGGAGACTATTTTGTTACATACATATTTTATCATAACTGTTTTGATATTGGTAATGGTAATATTGATACTGATTATAATGACATTGATTGGTATTCTTTTAGAGGTGGCAGTTATAATGGTTTTGAAGAGGCTTGGATTATTGTTTTTACATTTTTTCAAATTATTATTCTAGTAATTTGGTTGTACCTAAAAAAAAGAAAAACATCAAAAAATACTTATATTGCCTCTTAAATATTAATTAATAAAGTATCTTCTCTTTTTGAGAGGTTATTAGGGATTATATGAAAAAACTAGCATTACACTGGAAAATTATTATAGGAATGGTTCTTGGAATCATTTTTGGTTTTATAATGAACGGTATTGATGGTGGAAAAGATATTGTTACTAATTGGATTTCCCCTTTTGGCACTATTTTCATTAACCTTCTAAAGCTAATCGCTGTACCATTAATCTTAGCTTCTTTAATCAAAGGGATTTCAGATTTAAAAGATATTTCAAAAATTAAATCAATGGGTTTGCGTACCATTGGTATTTATATGACAACTACTTTAATAGCTGTTATTATTGGTTTGGCAATAGTAAATGTTGTTAAGCCAGGTAATGGAATGCCACAGGACACTTTAGAAAAAATTAAACTTAAGTATGAAAATGATGCTGGTGTTACTGATAGAATAGCTCAGGCTTCAGCACAAAAAGATGCAGGTCCTTTGCAAGCTTTGGTAGATATTTTTCCAAGTAATATTTTTAAAGCGTTTGCAGACGCTTCAATGTTGCAAGTCATATTTTTTGCCCTATTTGTTGGCATTTGTTTATTGTTAATTGGTGAGAAAAAGGCAAAACCATTGGTGAATTTCTTCGATTCTTTAAACGAGGTGGTTATGAAAATGGTAGACTTAATTATGCTTTTTGCACCTTATGCTGTTTTTGCACTTTTAGCAAATGTTATTATTGCGTTTGATGATACCGAGATACTTGTAAAACTCTTATATTATGCATTATGTGTAGTTGGCGGGCTGATATCAATGATAATAGTCTATTTAGTTTTGGTAAGTGTTATCGCAAAAAAATCACCAATTTGGTTTCTAAAAGAACTTAGTCCAGCACAATTATTAGCGTTTTCCACCAGCAGTAGTGCTGCAACATTGCCGGTGACTATGGAGCGCGTAGAAGAGCATCTGGGAGTAGATAAGGAAGTCTCAGGTTTTGTTTTGCCTGTAGGCGCTACTGTAAATATGGATGGAACCAGTTTGTACCAAGGTATTGCTGCGGTGTTTATTATGCAAGTACTATGGCCGGAAGGATTAACTTTCACTAACCAATTGGTTATTATCGGTACTGCTGTTTTAGCCTCAATAGGTAGTGCTGCTGTGCCAAGTGCAGGTATTGTTATGTTGGTTATTGTATTGGAGTCCGTTGGGTTTCCTGCGGAACTATTACCTATCGGAATTGCGCTAATTTTTGCGGTAGACAGACCGCTGGACATGGGCCGAACTGTGGTTAATGTAACAGGCGATGCCACGGTATCTATGCTCGTGGCAAAATCTTTAGATAAGCTTCATGAGCCGCAACCTAAAGAATGGGATGACCATTATGACGAGGTAAAATAATCTCCAAGAGATTTAATTCTCGACTTTTTTTCTTTATTTTTAAGGGAATTAATCAAATTTTTAAAACCACTAAAGCATGAATATTTGCTTCATCATGTATCCTTGGGAAAATATTGATCCTGATAATGATACAACTCTTGCGCTTATAAAAGAATGTGTAAAACGAAATCATGGTGTTGCCATGTGTATTCCCGCAGATTTAACCATACGGAACAGTGTTACCACAGCAAATTGCTCGGTGATTAACCGCATGGAAAAAACACCTTCTTCTTTAAAATCTTTTTACAATAAGGTAAAAATTAGAGAAGAAATGTTGCCCTTGGCGGGGTTTGACGTTATTTTCTTCAGAGCAAACCCACCTTTGGATCCCATTATGCTAAATTTTCTGGATTCTGTCAAGGATGACGTTTTTATTATGAACTCATTGGAAGGTATGCGCGAAGCAAATAACAAATTATATACTGCTGCATTTGGCGATGCACATAGCAATATTATTCCTGCTACGCATGTATCAAAAAGTAAGCGCTATTTAATCAAACAAATTAAGGAATCTACCGCTGATAAAATGATTTTGAAACCTTTGAATGGTTTTGGAGGTTCTGGTGTTATTTTGATTGAAAAATCTGCAATGAGCAATATTAATTCTTTGCTGGATTTTTATATTACAAATAGTGATGGTTCTTCAAGTTATGTGATTCTTCAAGATTATATTGAAGGCGCCGACCAAGGTGATGTTCGTATTTTGATTTTGAATGGAGAGCCTGTGGGCGCCATGAAACGTGTTCCGGGAAGTGACGATCATCGCTCTAATGTTTCTGCTGGAGGTAGCGTACAAAAACATAGCTTAACTAAAGAGGAAAAGGCGTTATGCAAACAAATCGGGCCAAAATTGGTAAACGACGGACTTTATTTTGTTGGTATTGACGTTATAGGCGGAAAGCTGGTTGAGGTAAATGTAATGTCTCCTGGTGGGATTACGTATATCAATAAAGTCTATAAGCTTAAAACAAAAATAGAGGAGAAGGTTATTGATTTCTTGGAGATGAAGGTACTGGATAAACTACAAGCTTTTGATAGACGAACTAGGTTGCGTAAGGCTGTTCAAGATGCTTAGGTAGTTTACAGTTGCAATCACAGTTTACAGTAGTCTCATTAAAAGAAAAAATGAATATCAGAACAACATCGCCAGTAGTTTCAGTACAATGGCTTCACGATAATTTAGAAGCTAAAAATCTGATAGTGTTGGATGGCACCATCGCTAAAGCGTTTGATGCGATGTCCTTACAAATACCAAAAGCACGATTTTTTGATATCAAAAAAAAGTTCAGCGATACGTCAAATCCCTTTCCTAGTGCATTTCCTTCGGCAGCGCAATTTCAACAAGAAGCAAGAAAATTAGGTATAAATAATGACAGCGCAATTGTGGTTTATGACGATAAAGGTATTTACTCTAGCGCCCGGGTGTGGTGGTTGTTTAAAGCGTTTGGTTTTAAAAATATTGCCGTATTGGATGGTGGGTTTCCAGAATGGCAAAACGCAGGTTTTCCAACGGAATATATGCAAGTTTATGAAGGTGACTTAGGTGATTTTGAAGCAAATCTTCAGCCTAACTTCATGAAGTTTTTTGATGATATAAAAAACGCTTCAACATTTAAAACCCATAATATAGTTGATGCACGGTCTGCTGCAAGATTCAATTGCGACGTTCCTGAGCCCAGGGAAGGTTTACGCAGAGGAACTATTCCCAATTCTATAAATCTGCCATTCACGGATTTATTGGAAAATGGTAAACTAAAATCAAAAAAGGAGATTGAGAAGTCTTTTTATATGGTAGCTGAAAAAGATGAAGACATCATCTTTTCTTGCGGTTCAGGTATTACAGCATGTGTGTTAGCTTTAGGTGCAGAAATTTCAGGTCATAAAAACATATCTGTCTATGATGGCTCATGGACAGAATTCGGAACCTTAACTTCAGGTAATATGGAACAACCAAAAACATCGACAAAAGATGAAGTGTTGGCATACATTTTAATTTATGTCTTACATTCAGATCTTAGTGAAACGTGGAAAGAGAAAGAGTATATCTTAAAGCGCGTGGAAAAGGATGTATATAAGCGGGTTTATGAGCAATTCAAAAAAGATAATGATTACCAATGTATCCAAAATATCATAGAGGCAGTTAAAGCAAACAATTATTACCGAAATGATTTTGCTGATTTGTTTGCCGATATCAAATTAATGGCATTTGCTGATGGCGAATACGATGATATGGAAAAAGCGGTTTATGCTAATTTGAAAAGGATTTTGAAGGATGGATAGGTTAACCGTAACACAAATAATTTCAAAAATACAATCTGAGGAAATCTTTGAAGCCGTAGCGTCCGACTATTCGTTTACTATAAAAATTGATAAATACGTGCCTTATGCGTGTGCGGCGATTCATGACGGACATCAATTTAGAAAAGAACTTTGGGAGAATTGTATCCATACCGAATATGAGCGCTGGTACGAGGAAGACCCTGAAACCAAAAATATGGTACAATCACACCCTATACTGATTGCGGGTTGTGATTCACGCTTTGAATATGATTTAAACCGTGCGCCCGAAGATGCCGTTTTTGAAACTGCTTGGGGTAAGCAATTGTGGCATCAACCACTTTCAGAAGATATGAAAACCAAAAGTTTGAATAAGCATGTAAATTTTTACAAGGTAGTGCATGCTTTAATTGAAACTCTAGAGAAAAAATTTGGATTTTGTACGGTTTATGACATGCACAGCTATAACTGGAAACGTTGGGATAGGGCAGTACCCACTTGGAATTTGGGTACAAGTAATATTGATAATGCGCGTTTTGGAGACGTCATAGAAGATTGGAGACAGAGTCTTTCTGAAATTAAATTTCCGAATGACATAAAATCTACGTCTTTAATAAATGATACATTTCAAGGCAATGGATATTTCTTAAAATATATTACTAAAAACTTTAAAAATACCTTAGTTTTGGCAACCGAAATAGCAAAGGTCTATTGCGATGAATATGAGCAAGTTATTTTCCCTGAAGTGGTTGAAACTGTAGAAGAGGAATTGAAAACTCGAATTCCTAGGCATGCTGAATATGTTTATGAAACATTCAAAAATTAAACTTATCATTCTGGACTTGATTCAGAATATAAAAATATAATTGGGCTAAATATGATGGTGGATAATAGCACAAGCACAAAAGCATTGTTGGAGATTGATAAGCGCATTGATGAGTTGGTGAAGCAAATCGAATTATTGAGCTACGTCAACCCTATAAATATAGAAGAAGAAAAAGAACGCTTTTTTGCATCGAAGTACCTAACCGATCCGGTGTTTAAGTATCCTAATATCAATTTTGATAAATTCAAACTTCATAGAGAGCTGTTTACACAACCCTTAGAGCAAATTGAAGACATTGATATTCGTAATCTTTACGAGGATATTATTTATGCCTACTCTGGACTCATTCAATGCATTGAAAATATCGGGAATGGTAAACATTTTTATTTTAATAGTTTACATTGTTTTGGGACACCAACAGAAAATGATGTTGAAAATGCTAAATTTATTCTTCATTTTGAAGATGAAAATAAAGACCTTGAGCGTTTTCAACCAAAATATTCAGCAAAGGATTCTGAAATCTTTTTTAAGGAGTTTTCAAAAAAATACGACTTTAGTTACAACATAGAATTTTCTGATAAGATTTCTGCAATTGCCATGGTTTTAAATAACATTAAAACCTTGGTGTTAAATACGAATCACACCTATTCAGAAAATGAACTTGCGGTATTAACCAACCATGAAATTGGAGTACACATGGTTACTACCATGAATGGGTTGTTGCACCCATTAAAAATATTTTCTCATGGTTTTCCTGATAATGAAGAAACTCAAGAAGGCTTAGCGGTGTTTTCAGAATATATGAGCAATAATTTAACGGTAACACGTCTTAAAGAACTAGCATATCGGGTGATAGCCGTGGATAGTTTAGCAAAAGGCTATCCATTTTCAAGAACCTTTAGATTGTTGCATAACAATTATGATTTAGATAGAGAAAGTGCATTTTACATAACACTTAGGGCGCATCGTGGAGGTGGCTTCACAAAGGACTATTTATACCTCTCTGGTCTTAAAAAGATTTATGATTATTACCATTCTGGGAAAGATTTGAATTTGCTTTTAACAGGAAAAGTGTCTTTAGATTATGTTGATGAAATTCAATCGTTAATTAAAAAAGGATTTGCAGTACCTTCAAAACACATCACAGATTCCTATGCCGAAAATAAAAACACGGATAAGAAAGTAGATTTTATTTTACGAAGTTTAAAATAAACTATTTAAACCACTCCAATCTTAAGTTTTCAACACAAAAAAAGCCCTAACAAAATATGCTAGGGCCATAGTTAATTTGAGTTAGTCAACTTCTTAATTATCCATTCATGGAAATTAAAAATTCTTCATTATTTCTAGTCTGTTTAAAGCGCTCGTTAATAAACTCCATAGCTTCCACAGGATTCATATCTGCTAAATACTTACGCATCACCCACATACGTTGTACTGTATTTTCGTCTAATAACTTATCATCACGACGCGTACTTGAAGACGTAAGATCGATAGCAGGGAAAATTCTACGGTTAGATATTTTTCTATCCAACTGAAGCTCCATATTACCAGTTCCCTTAAATTCTTCAAAAATCACCTCGTCCATTTTAGATCCAGTTTCAGTAAGTGCAGTAGCTATAATGGTTAAAGAACCACCGTTTTCAATGTTACGTGCGGCACCAAAGAAACGTTTTGGTCGGTGTAATGCATTAGCATCAACACCACCCGATAATATTTTACCAGATGCAGGTTGCACGGTGTTATAAGCACGTGCTAAACGTGTAATAGAATCTAAAAGAATCACTACATCGTGTCCGCATTCAACCAATCGTTTTGCTTTTTCTAAAACAATATCGGCAATCTTTACGTGTTCATGGGCTTCCTTATCAAAAGTAGAAGCAATAACTTCTCCACGCACATTACGTTGCATGTCAGTTACCTCTTCAGGACGCTCATCAATCAATAAAATCATTTGATATACTTCCGGATGATTCGCTGCAATAGCATTGGCTACATCCTTAAGCAACATGGTTTTACCAGTTTTAGGTTGTGATACAATCATACCACGCTGCCCTTTACCAATAGGAGCAAACAAGTCCATAATTCTAGTAGAAATGGTGCTTTGGCGTTCTGCCAAATTAAATTTTTCTTCAGGGAATAACGGTGTTAAATGCTCAAAAGCAACACGATCTCTCACCACATTAGGATCCTGACCGTTAATTTTACTCACCTTAATTAAAGGAAAATACTTTTCACCTTCTTTCGGTGGGCGCACATGTCCTAAAACTGTGTCGCCTTTTTTAAGACCAAACAATCTAATTTGCGATTGTGATACATAAATATCATCAGGAGACGATAAATAATTGTAGTCCGAAGACCTTAAAAACCCGTAACCATCCTGCATGATGTCCAAAACACCTTCACTTTCAATAATGGCATCAAATTCATAATCAGGCTCTCGGTAACGGTTTCTATTATCCTTATTGCCATTGTTGCCTTTATTCTTATGGTTCTGGTTTTTATGCTGGTGGTTATTGTCGCGTCTTTGGTTCTGGTTACGCTGCTTGTTATCGCGTTGCCCTCTGTTCTGTTGGTTGTTATTTTGCTTTTGGCTGTCGTTAGACGAGTCTTTATCAGCAGATTTTTCCTGTCCATTATCAGACGCTTTACTGTCCTTCGGGCTAGAATCATTTTTATGCTCTTTTTGTACGCGCTGTCTAGGTTTTCTAGCAGGTTGTTCCGTTTTTGCGTCTGGGGTAGGTACCGCTTCTTTTACTACTTTAGGATCTGCTGCTTGCTTATCTAATATTTGATACACCAAATCCAATTTCTTCATCGAGCGGAATTTTGGAATACTTAATTGCTTTGCAATATCTTGTAAATCAGTAAGTTTCTTTTCTTTTAATTGTGAAATTTCAAACATGAATGTTTAGTTGTATGCTATTATATTGAATATAAAATTTGAGTTTTCTGAAAAAAAATAGATTTTTTATTCTGAAGAATTAACAACCTGAATTGGCGATTGTTGAGAATTATTACTGCAATAATACAACTTTATTTTAATTTAAGCTGTCAAATTAATAAAGAAACTACTATTTTTGCCTTCCAGATTATAAAAGTAACATGTTACAACGTATTCAAACGGTATATTTACTATTGGCAGCGGCCAGTGCGCTAGGGCTCATATTCGTGTTCCATTTATGGATAACGAATGAGGGCACCACTGTTTTCGCAAAAGATAAGTTACCGTTTTTCGCGGCATTTTTAGCATCGGGAGCGTTGTCATTAATCACTATTTTTTTATTTAAAAACAGGAAGCTTCAATTTGTATTGGGGCGCCTTAACATAATATTAAACTTTTTTTTACTAGGATTTTTCGTGTATCTATCTCTAAATTTATCTGGAGAAACTGAGGTTTCAGAGAAAGGTATTGGGATGTTTCTTCCTATTATTTCTATCGTGTTTTTGGCCTTGGCCAATAAAGCCATTAAAAAGGATGAAGATCTTGTAAAATCTGTAGATCGATTGCGTTAAACCTAACATCTTAGTAGTATTAGTGCGTAAGCCCAAGGTGAAGATCTTGGGCTTTTTTTAGTGAAATCCTATTTTTAAAAGTTGCAAAGCAACGCATTCAAAATAGATAGTTGAACTAATCCCGCTGAAGAGATGGGTATGTGGCCGACCAAAATCCCTCCGAAGGAGGGAAACACTCAAAACTCTTTATTAAATATTTTATTTGGGCGTTACCCTCCTTGGGTCGGGTCGGGCTTTCGGGAGTCGCTCCCTCCTGCGTCGGGGAGCTTCAACAAATCCCTCAATCCCTAACGCACCTATCCGGCAAGGTTTAGCTTTTATCAAGGTGTTCCATGTTTGCTTAGGCAAGTAATCAATAAAACTAAGAACACAAAAAAGCCTGAAAATATGTTTCAGGCCGTTTTTTATCTTCGTAATCCCTTTGTATAGGAGTAAGCAAGTCCTCTCCAACTGGGGAGGATTTAGGATGGGCTTCTCTTTTTATTTTATCTCAACAAGCTCTAAATCAAAAATTAAATCCTGTCCCGCTAACGGATGGTTAGCATCAACAACTATATGATCTTCTAAAACTTCAGCAACTCTAAACTGTATCTCTCTACCATCTTCACCTCTAGACGCTAATCCCATGCCAACCTCAGGTGTCATTTCTGGAGGAAGTTGTTCCTTTTTTACATCGTAAAATAATTCCTTTTGTACCTCACCATAAGCCTCAGCAACTGGAATGTTAATCGTTTTCTTCTCGTTTACTTTCATAGCAATCATACCTTTCTCAAAACCAGGAATAAGCATTCCTTGTCCTAAAGTAACCTCTAGTGGCTCTCTTTCTAGCGAGCTATCAAAAACCTGTCCGTTGCTTAGTTTTCCTGTGTAATGTACTCTTACTGTATCATTCTCTTTTACTGCACTCATATCTAATACTATTTTCTGTTTTTAAATAAGTTTGCAAATTTACAACTAATTAAGAGAAAAGTCTCCCTTAATTCTCTCAAAGTAAAGCACATCTCAACCTTCCTAAAGAGAAGGAGACATTCAGCTTTATAAAAATTTTTAAAAGCATAGTTTTTTGGTAAAAACATGCCACAACAGTAAGCAAGTCCTCCCTTTTTGGGTTGGATTTAGGAGGGGCTCTTAATTTTTTGGATGTCTTACCGGAAATTCAATAACCTCCAAATCATCAATTTTTTTTCCGTCAATTGTAAAACGTAGCATGGTCCGCACTTTATGAAACCCATGTTTTCCAGCAGCACCAGGGTTCATGTGTATTAAGTTTAACTTTTTATCGGGCATTACCTTTAAAATATGCGAATGTCCGCAAATAAATAATCGTGGTGGGTTTTGCTTTAAGGTTTCCGAAACCCGCGCATTGTATTTTGGAGGATAGCCACCAATATGTGTCATCCAAACATCAACCTCTTCGCAGGTAAACCTATTATGTTCTGGAAATTCTACTCTAACTTTAGCATTATCAATATTACCATAAACTGCTCGTAAAGGTTTTAGGGCTTTAATGGCATCGGTAACTTTTAAATCGCCAATATCGCCTGCATGCCACACCTCATCAGCTTGTTTTACATATTTTAGTATGTCGTTATCTATGTAACTGTGGGTGTCGGAAAGCAGGAGGATTTTTGTCACTTATGCTATATTTATTGCGATATTTTAATATTAATCCTGTGTTTGTAAAGTTACATAATCTCGGTGTTATGCTTGTAAAAAGTAATGCATTGTTCTTTTGACTTTGTCAGAAAAATTGTCGAACTTCGTTTAACGTTGGATATAAGTCATTAAAACGACGTATATCCAGAGAAGTTATGGGCAAGATGAACAGAACGTTTCACAACAATTAAACTAAATTAATTTATAATAAAACATGAAATCAAAAACCTTCTTATTTCTATTAACCTTCTCAATCCCCTTTTGCCTTTTCTCTCAAGGAACAAATAATGATTTTGAGTATGATAAAACGGATTTAGAATCAATAACCAGTGAACTGGGATTTTATACATTTAAGTTTCCCGTAGAACAAAATTCTCAACAAATATATGATATAGTGATTGAGGAGTTCGAAAATGGGCAAATGATTAACAAAATAAGTCTCGTAAAAGACACAAAAGAAAAATTTAAAAAATATGGTATTGAAGCTTCTAACTATCTTGTTCCCAAAAAAGATAGTGACTCAATCTATTTCCATAGGTTTTATTTTCATAAAAAAGACTCTTTAATATCACTAAAAATAAAATCACATGGAATAGGGTCAAAGCATGATTTTAGTTTGACTGGAAAGTCTACTTTCGATATGAGTGCTATTTATTCTGCAAAAGAGGAAATTGATAGTTTAGGGTTTATTAAAATTGAACATACAAAACCATTAATGTTCCTATATGCTAATTCAGAGAAAGAGAAAGAGGAACCACTGTGGTGTCCAAGCGGAATTGAAAAAGAGGATTTAGTTAAGAGGTTTTATTATGTAATTTTGATTTCTATGAAAGAATTTATAAAAGATTAAATCCAGCCCATAACACCGTGTAAAAATAATTGCTTGGTTCTTGCCTACTCGGAAAATCCTGCGGATTTTCCTCTGGTTCGTTCCATTTTTAGTAAGTTAGTTCCTCGCACGCGCAACTATCCTTACACAAACCGTTAAACGAACCTTTTCAAAAATCATATCTATAATATTTATTCCTCAAGCCTGCAAATACCAACATCAGCAATTAGGTATACTTCGATAACACCTGCAAAGGTTTATTAAAACTTTCTGATGTAGTAGATACAAACTACAAAAGTTAGCTTTATTTATATAAATCCATAACTTCGCTATATTGGGAAAACAAATAATTAAGTCGCTACATGAAAAAAACAATCCTTTTAATACTGGCAATACTTGGTTGGTTAACCCTTATTATCCGTTTGTATTTAAGAATAACGGAATTTGATTTTTCTGCATTAGAATCTACCATTCAGTTTTTTAGTTATTTTACAATTCTTACCAATGTATTAGTCACCATATATTGCACAAAACAGCTATTAAAAAAAGAAGAAGATAAGCCTTCACTATTTACCAAAGCCGAAACGCTAACCGCGCTTACAGCATTTATTTTGATTGTAGGTATTGTTTATCATATTGCCCTTAAACCCATTTGGAATCCTGAAGGATTAACCATGATTTTAAGTGAAATACATCATACCGTAGTGCCACTGGGCGCTTTGATACTTTGGGGGCTATCTGTTAAAACAGATGTTGTTGCACTAAAAATCCTCTTGAAATGGTTACTGTATCCTATTATCTATATCACCTTTGTATTGATTCGGGGCAGTTTTTCAGATTTTTACCCTTATCCTTTCTTGGACGTCAATGCTTTGGGTATTCAGAGTGTATTGGTAAATTCCTTTTTCTTGTTGGTAATAATGATTGTGCTATTATTCATTTTTTACTTTTTAGGTAACTTAGTAAGGAAAAAATTAGTTACGGACTAGAACAGGAAATGGCAAACACACCCGCGTTAGGGATTGAGGCATTTGTTGAAGCTCCCCGACATAGGAGGGAGCGACTGCCGAAAGCCCGACCACGCTCGTGGCGTGGTAACGCCCAAATTATAAAATCTTTTTTAATATTTAATTAAGACAACACACTTTACCACAACTATAAATCTCTCTATCTTTGTAGCTTCACAAAAGCGTTGGGTATTGCGATATTTTATTGAGCTTTCATATAATGGTACGGCTTACCATGGTTGGCAAATTCAGCCAAAGGCCATAACGGTCCAGGAGGTTTTAGAGGATGCACTGTCTACAGTATTGAATGAAAAAATTGCCGTGGTTGGTGCCGGTAGAACGGATGCGGGCGTGCATGCGAAACAGATGTTTGCGCATTTTGATACTGAGGCGACGTTTACCGAAACGGACTTGGTGTATAAACTGAATTCGTTTTTGCCGTTTAATATTGCTGTGGCTGCTATTTTTAAGGTTCAGCCAGAGGCACATGCGAGGTTTGATGCAATAAGGCGCAGCTATTTGTATCGCGTGGGGTTTAAGAAAAACGTGTTTGCGCATCGTAACGCATATTTGTTAAAGCAACCGCTGGATATGGAAGCGATGAATGCGGCGGCCAAAATTTTATTTGAGTATAAGGATTTTCAATGCTTTTCGAAAACACATACCGATGTAAAAACGTATTATTGTGATATCATGAAGGCAAAATGGTTTTTACGCGACGATGAGTTACATTTTACCATTACGGCTGACCGCTTTTTGCGCAATATGGTGCGTGCCATTGTGGGTACGATGATTAATATTGGACTGGGGAAAATTTCGTTGGATGATTTTCGTGCGATTATTGCCTCTAAAGATAGGAGTGAAGCGGGCTATTCGGTACCTGCACATGGGTTGTATTTAACCGAGGTGGCGTACCCCGAAACGATAAAATTATAAATGACAAAGAAGAAGGAGCAAATATTTGATGTAACGCTGTTTAAGCGCTTGTTTAGGTTTATAAGGCCTTATAAAACTGTGTTTATCACGGTGTTTATTTCGGTACTTATTATAGCGGCGTTGGGTGTGGCTACTCCGTATTTGTTGCAGCAAGCCATTGATGAAAACCTGACTAATAAGCTTGAAGCTGGTTTTTTAGGTTTTGTACTAATTATGGTGGGCTTATTGTTCTTGGAGTTTTTGTTTCAATTGGTATTTATATTTTATTCGGGTTGGTTAGGACAACATGTTGTAAAGGACGTAAGGGTGAAATTGTTTAATCACTTACTACGTTTTAAGATGAAGTATTACGATAACTCTTCGGTTGGGGTGTTGATTACACGATCGGTTACTGATATGGAGCGTATTGCGGATATTTTCGGTCAAGGCTTGTTTCAGATTTTTAAGGATTTGTTGACGATGATAGTTGTTTCTGGAGCCATGTTTTACATGAACTGGAAGCTAACATTGATTGTGTTTGGAATGTTGCCAATAGTACTTTACGCTACACGATTATTTCAAAAGTACATGAAAAAGGCTTTTGAGGAGGTGCGTACCGAGGTGTCTAACTTAAATTCCTTTGTTCAGGAGCGTTTAACGGGGATGAAAATTTTACAATTGTTCGCCAGAGAGGATATTGAAAATGAAAAGTTCAGACAGATTAACGAACGCCATAAAAAAGGTTGGTTAAAAACGATTTGGTATAACTCTATTTTCTTTCCTATTGCAGAATTATCGTCGTCCATTACTATCGGTTTAGTGGTGTATTTTGGAGGTTTGGGCAATGCTTTAAGCGACACTGCGTCTCAAGGTGTTTTGGTGGCCTTCATCATGTTTATTCCAAAATTGTTTAGGCCATTGCGCCAAATTGCGGATAAGTTCAACACACTTCAAATGGGAATGGTGGCGGCTACAAGAGTTTTTAAAGTGCTTGATACTACGTCTCAAATTGATGACCATGGCACACATGAAGCAGAACATTTTAAAGGTGATATTGCTTTTAAAAATGTTTGGTTTAATTATGTGGAAGATGAGCCAGTATTAAAAGGTATTTCTTTTGATGTAAAAGCAGGACAAACCATCGCCATTGTAGGAGCTACGGGTGCTGGAAAGTCTACAATTATAAATTTGTTGAATCGGTTTTATGAGATTAAGGATGGTGTGATTGCCATTGATGGTAAAGATATCAAGGGTGTTACTTTAGCATCTTTAAGAACTCAGATTGCTGTGGTATTGCAGGATGTGTTTTTGTTTGCCGATACTATTTTGAACAACATTACTTTAAATAATCCTGAGGTTACCGAAGCGCAAGTTATTGAAGCTGCAAAATCTATTGGTGTGCATGAATTTATCAGTACTTTACCTAACGGTTATCATTATAATGTTAAAGAGCGTGGTGTGATGTTATCTTCTGGTCAGCGCCAGTTAATTTCGTTCTTAAGGGCTTATGTTACCAACCCAAGTATTTTGGTGTTAGATGAGGCCACGTCTTCTGTGGATTCCTATTCAGAGCAACTCATTCAAAATGCTACCGATAAAATTACTAAGGATAGAACGTCTATTGTTATTGCGCACCGTTTAGCCACCGTTAAAAAAGCGGATAAAATCTTGGTTATGGATGCTGGCGAAATTGTGGAACAAGGCACCCATGACGAACTGCTGAAAAAGAAAGACGGGTACTATAAGAACTTGT
This sequence comes from Hyunsoonleella flava, assembly GCF_004310325.1. GTDB lineage: Bacteria > Bacteroidota > Bacteroidia > Flavobacteriales > Flavobacteriaceae > Jejuia > Jejuia flava. The sequence goes on along the minus strand of NZ_SIRT01000014.1, from coordinate 69,200 downwards.
ATGAAGTTCAGTTTTTAAAGGAGCAAGAGGTAGCTTAACTATTACTTTTTTGGCATAAAATCTTGAACTGAAACTTCTCCTGTTAAAAAAAGAAGTATCATAGTTAGGATAGAAAGCCCCATATAACCCATCAGAAAGAAAACAAAATACAATGGGACCCTCCAAAATAATGATTTAACACTATCTTTTGAGTTACGATATGCCACATAGGCACAGAACAAAATCATAATTAAAGAATACAATAAGGCATAATCTATATAAAACTGAGGGTTTATCATTAGCGTAATTACAGAGTATACTGAAGATACAATACTAAAAGCCGTTATTCCATAAATTGCAATAATCATATGTTCGGCAAAATTGTAATTCTTTTTATTAAAAAATATAAGACCAGCAAAAGCCAATACGGGAATGTAGGCCAAATAGAGTAATGAGCTGTACTCCATAGTCGATGCCATTATTTTTTTTGTACCCTCACCTCCTGCACTTGTTTGTGCATAGCTTATACTGCCAAAATCTATACTTTCCCAAGCAATCTTTTTCATTAAAAAAAGCGTGAGTCCCGATAATGTTAGTGTGATGGCCAACATGCTTACAGGATTCAAATATTTTTTTCTCAAACCGTTAATATAACCTCCACAAACATTTTCAGGTTTTACAAGCATATGTTTTATGGTTGTAATAAATGTATTATCCAGATTGAAATAGCGCTCTAAGAAGTCATATATTAAGCTTTTATTAGTAATTCTTTGTCTTACTACTTTACCTCCGCAATCTGGACAGTAGCTATAGTCTGTTCTTAATGTACTATTACAATTTTTACAATTCATTTTAATGATTATTTGCGCTTCCTGCCAGATACCCTATTGCATATGTAGCAATTGAAATAAATATAAACAAAATTCCATATAAAAAACCGATTAATAGAAACCTTGCGAAACTGTCAAGAAGTGTTGTTTTAAATACTCTGTGAAGTATATAAAAAAGATAAGCAAAGGTAAAAACACTTACTAGGACAGAAATTGTTAAATAATCTCCTCCACAAACCAAAAATAGAATGCTTAATACGGCACTAACGATAATAATTTGTGCGGAGTAGTATAGGTTAATTACAATATGTTCGGTGAAATTATAACGTCTATCACCAACAAGGTAATATGCTATCCAAGTGGAAAAAGCAGAAATAGGTACGCTTAACACGTAAATAACACTTTGGTAGTTATTTATGGCACTATAATCCATATTTCCTGGAGCAAAAGGATTATTTTCTTGATTTGAAAGCTCTTTAAAAGAGTCGCCGTAGAGGCTATCTAAATTCATGGCATCCTTAAAAAACGTGTTCATCAAAAATACTTGAATTCCCACCAATGTTAAAGAAATAGCAAAGTATTGAATTACATCCACATACTTTTTCCTTGTACCTTCAATGTAACTTACAATAACTTCTTCGGGCTTTGTAAAAAGGAATACTAATGTTTTAAATAGTTTATTATCAAGATTAAAGAAATAGAGGTTGATTTCTGTCCAAATGTTTTTGAATGTAAGTCTATTACGAATAACTTTAGCACCACACTCAGAACAATAGTTTTGGTAAGCTTGTATCTCGATGTTACAGTTTTTACATTGCATTACGCCAAATCGTTCTTAATCATTTTAGCAAGTTCGGTAGTGTCTTCAAAAACCACAAATTCACCATCTTTAAAATAGGAAATATGTCCTGTCTCTTCGCTTACAGCCAATGCTAAGGCATCTGTTTTTTCAGTAACTCCAATAGCGGCGCGATGACGTAACCCGAAACGTTGCGGGATGTGTTTCTCGTTATTTACGGGTAGAATGACACGAGTAGCTTTTACAATATTATTGCTTATGATAATGGCACCATCGTGTAACGGACTATTTTTAAAGAATATACTTTCTATAATGGGCTGGGTAACTTTAATATTCATTTCGTCACCAGATTCTGAAAGGAAATCCAAGTTATTGTTACGCTCAAAAACAATTAGAGCACCAGTTTTCGACATGCTCATTTTGTTGCAAGCTGAAATAATGGCATCCACATCACTTTCATTAGTACCCTCGGTTTTTAAGAATTTAAGCTGTTTTAAAAATTTGCGACGTCTGCTGAAATTTGTAGATCCCACCATTAATAAAAACTTCCTGATTTCTGGTTGAAATACGACAATAAGCGCAATAATACCTACACGCATAAAGCCACCAAAAATTCCAGAAAGCAGTTCCATGTTAAGGAACTCGGTCAATTTCCACGCGCCATAGATGATGATAATACCGAGAAAAATATTTATGGCAACCGTGCCTTTTACAAGTTTGTAGAGATAATAGAGCAGGAGTGCAACAAGCACAACATCTAGATAGTCTATAAAACGAAGGTTTAAAATGTCATCAAAGATGTTCAATAGCTGATAGGTTTTGGTAAATTTAAGAAATTGTGATCAATTATAAAGATACTCTTTATTTGATATTGATAGATGATTAAGATTTAAATCTGATATTTTGGATTTATAAAAAATATAATCTTGGAATTTTAAATTCTTATCAAAATTTAAAATTATTCTTCCTGTTAGCGTGTCAATTTCTTTAATTTCCTTTTTCAAGGTAGAAATATTCATTTTTTCTGGAATTGGAATAGTATTTCCTTTAGAAATTGAAATATCTTTATTTTCACCAAAATAAATTAAATGAATATTTCCAGAATGTTCAAAGCTAGAGATATCTGATGGAATTATTTCTGGTTTTTCTAGGTTGTAATTGGTTGTGGTAAATTCTAAAAACCCCAAATTATTAATACTCAAATCATGACAGGTAAAGTAATTCTTTGCATTTTCATTTTTATGACTGGAAGACTTCTTTTTGTCCTGTAAAAACTTAATATGTGGAATAGCCTGCTTCAACGTCAAGCGTTTATCCACATTTACTAACCAATTGGTAGTGCTTATCAAATTTTTTCTATTTAGTAAAACACTATCCGGTTGGGTTTCATCATAAAACAAGTAAGCAGGAGAAACATCTTGAATTTCGTTGATATCCGCTTTTTCAATTTGAGGTAGTTGTAGCTCTTTTTCGTTTCCGCAGGAAAAAAACAATGCTGCTAATAATAGAGATATAATCTTATATTTCATTTTTTGAATAAGTTTTTTTACACACCCCTTACTCCCCTCTTTTTAGAGGGGAAACTGTTGCGTTTAATTTACTATTAATGAACTTTCGACATTTTATTTATTTTTATTTTTAAAAGTATGAGTGTCCCTCCTAATAAGGAGGGGGTCAGGGAGGTGTAAATCCATATTCTTCAAATTTAAAAATATAATCCTCAATAGCCCTAATAACGTTATCAATGTCATTCATTATTTGATAATCAGAAAATCTTAACATATGAATTTCTAATTCGTTTAATCGCTTTGTTTTCTTTACATCTTTCTCATAAACTTCTATGATTTCATGCGAATACCCATCACATTCAATTGCTAACCGTAATTTATTGCAAAAGAAGTCAACAATATAATTATCTATTGGTTTCTGTCTATGAAAATCGTAACCATGCATTTGTTTTCTTCTAAGATATGTCCATAGTTTTATTTCAGACTTCGTAGAGTTGTTACGAAGTTGTCTTGCAAGTTCTTTTAGTTTTGGATTATAGTAGATTTTCATCTTATACACTTAACACACCCCTTAATCCCCTCTTTTTAGAGAGGAAACTGTAGCGTTTTCTTTTTGATATTTATCATTTTTGTGCTGTTTCTTAGACTATGAGTGTCCCTCCTAAAAGGAGTGGGTCAGGGAGGTGTTTTAATGTAGAGCCTCAACCAATTTTATAGCTTCCACAGCTTCCTTTACATCATGTACGCGCAAAATAGAAGCGCCTTTTTGCAAGCCGATAGTATTTAAAACTGTAGTCCCGTTAAGTGCATCTTGTGCTGAAGTATCTAAAGTTTTATAAATCATAGATTTTCTAGAGACACCAACTAATAGTGGTTTTTCAATCATTTTAAATAATTCGAGTTTGTTCAACAATTCAAAATTCTGTTCTAAGGTTTTTGCAAAACCAAACCCTGGGTCTATCACGACATCTATAATACCTAAATCCCTAGCAGCAACAATTCTTTCAGAAAAATAAAATAAAATATCTTTTACTAAATCATCATACTCGGTTAAACTTTGCATCGTTTGGGGTGTTCCTCGCATATGCATCATGATATAAGGCACCTGCAATGCAGCAATGGTTTTCAGCATGTTTTCATCTAAATTACCAGCTGAAATATCATTTATTAATGCAGCACCAGTTTTCATGCATTGTTTAGCCACCTCACTTCTAAATGTGTCTATTGAGATTAAAGTCTCTGGAAATTCATTTAAAATTAATTGTACAATAGGCAAGATGCGGTTTAACTCTTCTTCCTCACTTACATGTTCCGCATTTGGTCTTGAACTGTAGGCCCCAACATCTATAAAAGTAGCGCCCTCATTTAGCATTTGTTCTACTTGTTTTAGAATAGAGGTTTCATCTTTATACTTGCCACCATCATAAAACGAATCAGGAGTAACATTTAAAACACCCATCACTTTGGGAGTAGATAAATCAACAAGTTTGCCTTTGCAATTTATGGTCATTAATATGTTTTTCTAAAGTGTTTGTATGTAGTTTAAAACTTTAAACCACAAACTTTGAACATTCTAATTATTTATGCGAAATTTACGCAAAAAACAATTTATCAATGCAAGATACTTCAAAACAATATGATGCGGTAATAGATACCTGTAAAAGTTTATTTGTAAAGAAAATGAGCGATTATGGTAGTGCGTGGCGAATTTTAAGATTACCTTCTTTAACTGACCAAATTTTTATTAAAGCGCAGCGTATTAGAGGCCTACAACAAAATGATGTTCAGAAGGTCGATGAAGGGCAGGAGAGTGAATTTATTGGTATTATCAATTATTGTATTATGGCATTAATTCAATTGGAAAAGGGTGTGGTGGAACAACCAGACATGTCTACCAAAGTAGCGACTGAATTATATGAAAAGCATGTAGCTATCACCAAAAAGTTAATGGAAGATAAAAATCATGATTACGGCGAAGCATGGCGCGATATGAGAGTGAGTAGTTTAACGGATTTGATTTTGCAGAAGTTATTGAGGGTGAAGCAAATTGAAGATAATCAAGGTAAGACGTTGGTAAGTGAAGGCATTGATGCTAATTATCAGGATATGATAAACTATGCGGTTTTCGCGATGATTCATTTAAATGAAGACAAAGCATGAAAGCAATTGTAAGTATTTCAAGAATTTTAGTAGGCGTATTATTCATATTCTCAGGATTTATAAAACTAAATGATCCTATAGGTTTTTCATATAAACTGCAGGAATACTTCAGTCCAGATGTATTAAATATTCCTTTTTTAGAACCTTATGCCTTATTAATTTCAGTTTTTGTAGTTGTGTTTGAAGTGGTTTTAGGTGTGTTTTTATTAATTGGCTATAAACCCAAATTCACGGTTTGGAGTTTATTATTGATGATAATCTTCTTTACGTTTTTAACCTTTTATGCAGCCTATTTTGAAAAGGTAAAAGACTGTGGCTGTTTTGGAGATTTTATAAAATTAAAACCGTGGGAAACATTTTGGAAAGATGTGGCGTTGTTGGTGCTTATACTAATTCTATTCATCGGTGTAAAACATATAAAACCTGTTTTTACTAAGCTCCCAATAACAATATTAGCCTTATTAGGTTTTGTCGTGAGTTTATGGTTTGGTTACCACGTATTAATGCATTTGCCAACGATAGATTTTAGGGCGTATGCTATTGGGAAAAATATCAAGGAAGGTATGACCATTCCAGAAGACGCACCAAAACCAGTACAGGAATATAGCTGGAAATTTAAAGTAAACGGAGAAGAACAAATAATTACTACAAATGGAGCTTATCCCTCGGTTGAAGGTGAATTTATTGGTGTAGAAACCAAAGTTATTCAAGAGGGTTATACACCGCCAGTAGTTGATTTTTCTATTGAAAGTGTAGATGAAGACTTAACGGCGCACTATTTAGATCAAGAAAATCTAATTATAGTAGTATCATATAGCCTTGAAAAGATAGAACGAGATGGTGCTTCAAAGTTAAAAGCATTACAAAAACGAGTAAGACAAAATAATTATCAAATAATAGGATTAACGGCATCAGGCGAAGAAGCAAAAAATCGTATAAATGAGGCCTATGATATTGATTTTGAATGGTATTTATGTGATGAAAAAGCGTTAAAAACAGTGGTGCGTTCTAACCCTGGAATTTTGGAGTTGGACAATGGCACTGTAAAGCAAAAAGTGCATTGGAATGATTTGGAGGATTTAGATTTGCCTAAAGTTGCACCTAAAATCAGTTCTCCCAAAAAACTTCTACATGAAAATATTGCGTACTTTATTGATGGAGAAGCTTCTACAAAGGAACTAGTAGAAGCATTAGATTCAAATATGATTGAAAGTGTTAATGTTAATAAAAATGAAATTGCTTTAAAAGAGTATAATATTGAAAATAACACATCTTATACAGGCTTTGTTCAAGTAAAATTAAAGGAAAACTAAAAGAGTTTTTAGTTTTCTGACAACAAATAACTAACCACTGATAAACTACTTCCTAAATAAAACCCTTTACGCCATACTCACATTATTTGGAGTAGTGACGGTGATATTCTTTTTATTTAATGTACTTCCTGGAGATCCCGCACAAATGATGATGGGGCAAAATGAAGATAGTGAGCAATTAGCAAAAGTAAAAGCAAAATATGGTTTTGATAAACCTATTTTAACCCAATATGGCTATTACATCAACGATTTATCACCATTATCATTTCATTCTAAAAACAAAGAGGATTACACCTATTTGTCGCAAAACAAGTATAGTGCGGTAAAGTTGTTTTCAATAGGAAATACAACCACTGTTTTAAAGTTTCCATATTTACGAGAATCATTTACAAAACAAGGAAAAAAGGTGACTCAAGTTTTAGGGGAAACTTTACCAAATACTTTTGTGTTAGCAGTTTCAGCGATTATTATTGCCATGATTTTAGGTGTATTGCTTGGAATAGTTTCTGCATTGTACAAAGACAAATGGCTTGATAAAACCATTCAAATTTTCAGTACGCTAGGTATGAGTGTACCTTCGTTTTTCAGTGCAATTTTATTCGCTTGGTTGTTTGGTTATGTATTGCATAAATACACTAATTTGGAAATGACAGGAAGCCTCTACGAACTCGATGATTTTGGTGAAGCGATGCACATTAAATGGAAAAATTTGATTTTACCAGCCATTGTTTTGGGTATTCGCCCACTTGCAGTAGTTATTCAATTGATGCGAAACTCATTATTAGAAGTTTTCAATCAAGATTACATAAGAACTGCAAGAGCAAAAGGTTTAAGCGAGTTTCAAATTATAAAACGTCACGCGGTAAAAAACGCATTAAACCCAGTAGTTACGGCAATTTCAGGATGGTTTGCATCTATGCTAGCAGGAGCTGTGTTTGTGGAGTTTATTTTCGGTTGGAACGGACTTGGGAAAGAAATTGTAAACTCACTTAATACTTTAGACTTACCAGTAATTATGGGTTCTGTTTTAGTAATTGCAACTTTGTTTGTAATGATTAATATTTTAGTCGACTTAATTTATGTTTGGTTAGATCCAAAAGTTAAATTACAATAAAAAGATAAGCATGAAAAAGATAAGTTATTTGTTCTTATTCCTATTTAGTTTTCTTAGTTGTGCGGAAGCGCCAACACAGTTTAGTGAGGCAGCATTAAATGACACGTTTACGACTTTAGAGGGGAATACTATGTCACTAAAATCTATTTTAGAAAAACACGAAGGTAAAACTATAGTCATCGATATTTGGGCATCATGGTGTGGAGATTGTATTCAAGGTATGCCAAAGGTAAAAGCACTTCAAGAGGCGTATCCTGAAGCAGCGTACTTGTTTTTTTCTTTAGATAGAGGCGAAGCACCATGGAAACGAGGTATAAAAAAGTATGATGTAGTTGGTGAGCATTATTTTTTACCCAAAGGGAAAAAATCATCTTTCGGAGATTTTGTAAGTATTGGTTGGATTCCTAGATACATGGTCATAAATAAAGCTGGCGAAATCGTTGTATTTGATGTTATTGAAGCTGATGACGAAAAGTTGATTGCAGCTCTGAAAAATTAAGTATTTTTGTATTTAATAAAATATAAATACACACATCTTCTTTAGAGAAGTTTAAATCAACCTTATGAGAAAACATATCGTAGCCGGAAATTGGAAAATGAATAATGGTTTGTCGCAAACCCAATCATTAATTACCGATTTAAAAAACCAAACAAAAAGTTCTGATGCTGAGGTAATGATAGCACCTTCCTTCACAAATTTATGGAGTGCTTTTGAGTCCTTAAGAAAGAGTGATATAGAAGTAATTGCCCAAAACATGCATTTTGCAGAAGATGGTGCATATACTGGTGAAGTTAGTGCTGGTATGTTAAAAAGTGTAGGTGTAAAAACAGTGATTTTAGGACACAGTGAACGCAGAGAATATTTTAATGAAACAGATGAGTTATTAGCTAAAAAAGTAGACGCTGCATTAGCAAAAGGGATGCGTGTTATTTTCTGTTTTGGAGAAGAATTAGCTGATAGAAAAGCTGGAAATGAAGAAAACATAGTTGGTAACCAAATTAAAAATGCGTTATTCCATTTAGAGGCTACAGCTTTTAAAGATATCGTTTTGGCCTACGAGCCAGTTTGGGCTATTGGAACAGGTGAAACGGCTACACCAGAACAAGCACAAGATATGCATGCGTTTATCAGAAAAACACTAGCCAACAAATATGGAGCAGATGTAGCAGACAGTGTTTCTATTCTTTACGGAGGAAGCGTGAAGCCAGCAAATGCAGAAGAGATTTTCTCTAAGCCAGATGTAGATGGTGGTTTGATTGGTGGAGCGTCATTAAAAGCAGAAGACTTTTTTGCTATTGTTAATGCGTTTTAGATAATCAGCGTTTGTCATGCTGAACTTGTTTCAGTATCTCATTTCAGATTTCATCTTCTATTTCGAATTCAATTTTATATAAGGGTATTCCCTGATTTTTCGTAAATCAAGGAATGCCCTTAGCAATTTTTAGTCATATGGTAATAGCTTGCAGGTATAAATTTAAATCTGTTACTATGAAATCTCTATTAAAAACCTTAGTCCTATTTGTTTTCTTCTCATTAGTGCTAAACTGCAGCAACGATGATGACTCAGGAAATTCTAGTCAAGAGTTTTCGCCAGAGCTTCTAAATGGAACATGGAGTATTAGTCTATTTACAGACGAAAATGAAAATCGTACCACAGAATTTACTGGTTACGAATTTACGTTCAATGTTGAAGAGGAACGTGCTGTTATAACTTACAATGAAGTTTCAGAAACCGCTTTAATTGAAGTATTTATTGAAGATAATCTGAGTGAAGATACTTGGGTTGTTTATCTAGATTTTGATAATATCGATAATCCTGGAGATGCTGATTTGAACGATCTGGTTGAAGATTGGATTGTCACTAGTGTAAACGGCAATGCCACTGTTATTGAGTTTGAAGAGTTGTATAGTAACAATACACCTGAAATTTTACACCTTAGTAAAGTCTCTGATGATAACTAATTATTATAAAACGACTTGAGTTAAAAAATACTATCTTTAATAAGCTATAAATCAATTGGTTTGAAACATCTTATATATATTGGCGTAATTCTATTCAGACTTTGTTGTTTTTCGCAAAATAAGGAACTAGATAGTCTAAAACAGATTTTAAAAACTACAGATAGTCTCAAATTAAAGGCAACTGTTCACGGCAGAATTGCATGGCTAAATTTAGGAAAGAACTTAGAAGTTTCTCAATCTCATTTAGATTCTTCATTTGCAATTTTATCAAAGGCAAATAATCCAAAAGGCATGGCTCAATTAAACTACAGGTATGCCGTTTTGTTTCGCCTTAAAGGAGACTACGATATAGCATTAGATTATGTAGACAAATCTTACCAATACAACGTATCTCAAAAGGATTCGTTTAGGATTGCAAATGATTTGTTTCAGAAAGGAGTAATCAATAGCCTGAAAGGTAATTATGAAACCAGTATAACGTTGTATTATCAAATTTTAGAGATTTACGAAAAATCAAATAATATTAAAGGCATAGGTATGACCTTAAATAGTATTGGTATTCTTCAGAAAAATCTTGAACAATACAAAAATGCAATTTCAACTTATAGAAAAGCTATTACAACATTGAAAGGAAGTCAGTATAAAGATGATTTGGCCAATGCATATGGTAATTTAGGAACTGCCTTTCTGCATTCAAAACAACAAGATAGTGCATTGTTCTACTTTAAAGAGGCTAGAGAAATGGATAAACAACTTAATTATGATTGGGGTTTGTCGATCAACAGTCAGAATATTGCTGAGTTGTATATTGAGAAACAAGATTATAAAACTGCCATTACATATTTAAAAGAGGCCTATACTATTCAGAAAAAAAACAATTATAGTACAGTTTTGGCAGAGACCAGAAATTCCTTAGGAAAGGCTTATTTAAAAATAGGTGAATTATCTAAAAGCGAACAGGTTTTACAAGAAGGGATAGCACAAGCACCAGAGTCCAAAAAAGTTTTAAGAGAGCTTCACTATAGTTTGTTTCAAATCTACAAGCAAAAGCGCAATTATAATGATGCTTTAGTTAATTATGAAGCTTTTTCAGCCTATAATGATTCTATACTTTCTAAAGAAAATCTTGAACACCTTAATGAAGTTGAAACGAAATATAATACAGAAAAAAAAGACAAAGAAATTATAGCACAAAAACTATCAATTCAAAAACAGGAATCCCAACTTCAAAAAAAACAATCTCAATATAAACTCATGACAGGTCTAGCAATATTTCTGCTATTAACATCTATTTTGATCTGGTTTTTATACCAACAGCGTCAAAAACGGAAAAATCAAGAAATACTAACACTTAAACGTGAACAACAAGTAAAAACACTAGAGTTGTTAATGGAAGGTGAAGAAAAAGAACGCTTCCGTATAGCAAAGGAATTACATGATGGAGTCAATGTAGATCTGTCTGCAATTAAATACAAATTAACGTCATTATTAGAAAAGAATAATGAAGTCATAAATGAAGCTGTGATCATGATAGATAAGTCCTGTGAGCAAGTTCGAGCCATTTCACATAATTTAGTGCCACCAGCACTTAAAGATTTTAGTTTGGTTGAAGCGCTTGAAGATTATTGTAGTACAACGAATGCCATTCACGATGCAAAAGTGTCGTTTCAATCTATTGGGAGTGACATCAACCTGTCTAAAAAAGCAGAGGCCAATATATTTAGAATTGTGCAAGAGCTAGTAAGCAATAGTATAAAACATGCAGAAGCTTCCGAAATCGACGTGCAAATCAGTTACCAAAATGATGCTATTCAATTAACTGTTGAAGATAATGGTAAAGGCTTCGATATACATACAGAAAAAGCAAATGGTATTGGGTTGCAAAATGTAAAATCTAGAATAGCTTATTTAAATGCAAAATTAGATATAACCTCAGATGATAAAGGCACATCATTCGTTATAGACATCAATACTAATAAACTATCATGATTACTAAAATAGCCATAACAGACGATCACAAAATGGTTTTAAAAGGTATTCAATCAATGCTTAAAGATACTAAGGATATCAAGATCATAGGTCTTTATAGTAGTGGTTCTGAAACCTTAAATGCTGTTGAAAAAGACAAACCAGATATCTTGTTACTCGATATTAACTTACCAGATACAAGTGGTATTGATTTGTGCAAACAGCTTAAAAAGAATAATAAAACCCTCAAGATAATAGCGATTTCTAACTATGATGAGGTGTCTTTTATCAAACGAATGCTCAACAGTGGAGCAGATGGTTATGTATTGAAAAATACGGATAAGCTAGAATTGTTAACTGCTTTTAAAACAGTACTTAATGGTGAACAATATCTACAGCGCGATGTCGAAAAAAAGTTATTGGCCCAATCCATTGGTAAGAAAAATGTGAACACGCTTTTAGTAAAGCTAACGCGACGCGAAAAAGAAGTCTTGCAAGCTATATTTGAAGAATTAACGACGCAAGAAATCTCTGAAAAACTCTTTATTAGCCCAAAAACAGTAGAAACCCATCGCATGAACATTATGAGCAAACTAGGTGCAAAAAATAGTGTGGGGATTATCAAAGCCGCCATAGAAAATAACTTGCTTTAACATTCAACATGCCTTTGTGATTACGACTAAGGCTAGTAAAATCTTCTATTTTAACTTTAATCGTATTCTAATTTTTATCTAACAAGTTTTAAGCTTAGTTGGTCTAAGGGTATTCCCTGATTTTAAATAAATCAAGGAAAGCCCTTAAGTATTTTAGCGATGGTCAAAGTAATTTTATAACAGTTATTAATTATAAAAATGATTTGATTATGAAACGCAAATTACTATTAATTCTTTTTAGCCTATTTATAGCTTTTAATATCAACTCACAAGGTTGGGGAGAAATCCAGAAAATCGTTCCTGATGACAGGGCATTAGGAGATGAGTTTGGATATGCAGTGGCTTTGCAAGGCAATTACGCTTTTATTAATGCTAGACACAAAGGCACAGTGGCTTCTGATGGTGGAGGTGTTTATTTTTTTAAACAGGATGTAAATGATGTTTGGAATCAAGAACAACTCATAACACATTCTAGCCCGAGACAGTTCGACCAGTTTGGGAATTCTATAGCCATTGATGGAGATTACCTTATTGTTGGATGTTTAAATCAGGATTACGATGAAAATGAAAACAACTATATAAACGATGCGCCAGGTGCCGCTTATATTTTCGAAAAGGATGGCAGTGGCAATTGGATTCAAGCTCAAAAACTAGTAGGTACAGATAGAACCTCTTTAGATGTATTTGGCGACGCAGTAGACATCAGCGGCGATTATGCTGTGGTATCAGCACCATGGGAAGATGAAGATGAGAACGATACCAATACACTTAACCAGGCAGGATCTGCATTTATTTTTGAGCGTGATGGAGGCGGTGTCTGGCAGCGCGTACAGAAGATTGTAGCTTCAGATAGAGAAGCAAATGTTGCCTTTGGAGATAAAGCTGTGGCTATTGACGGAAATTACATAGCTATTGGTGCATTTAGAGAGTCAAAAGATGTTTCTGGCAATAATATATTGGGTAGTGCTGGAGCTGTGTATGTGTTCGAACGCAATGGTGCAGGTGTATGGAATGAAACGCAAAAAATTGTAGCGTCGGATAGAGAGTTTGGAGAGTGGTTTGGAGCATCAGTAACAATGGAAGGTAATACCTTAATAGTTGGTGCTTCACAAGAATATGCCACAGGAAATACAAGGGCGCAGTACGGAGCATTCTATGTTTTTGAGCGTGATGCTAATGGTGTCTGGAACGAAATTCAAAAAGTAAGACCAGATTATTTAGAACATGCATCAAAATTTGGCCACTCTATTGATTTAGATGGTAATCGTTTGGTTGTTGGTGCTTACTTAATGGACGTAGGAGGTGTGGGAGATGCAGGTGTTTCATTTGTTTATGAAAAAGATGGAACGGGTACTTGGAGTCTAGTGTCGACGATATACGATCCAAATGCGAATAACAGTGATTATTTTGGTTTTGATGTAGCTTTAAGTGGTGATTTTGCCATTGTTGGTGCTTATCCAGAGGACGAGGACCAAGATGGACTTAATTTTTTACAAAGTGCTGGTTCTGTTTTTGTATTCGATGCTAATGAGCCTAATACTTTACCAGGCTTAAATACGTTAAGTGATTTTGATAATTCATTTAGTACAATCTTCAAAGCTTATCCAAATCCAACTAAGGGTGAGCTCATTATAGATTTAAATCAGTATTATGAAGAGGTTAACGTTTCGGTTTATAATACTTTGGGACTGCATCTTCTTGATAGCAATTATCATGGGGATCAACTCATACATTTAAATTTAGATGTGCCTTTAGGGAGTTACTATATCAAAGTAACGACAGCTAATACCAGTTCAGTTTTAAAGATCATCAAACAATAGCAATTCAAAAATAATACTTTTTTAAGTGAATGTAGCGTTAAGGTTCAGGTTGGAGCTAGAGTGATTGTCCAAGCTACCTTAGATACAAATTAAGAATTGAAAAGTTAAGTTTAGAAAATGTAAAGGAATGAACTCATAAATTACATGTAACTTTGTACCCTAAATAAGTTATATGTCAAACACGATTTATATTGGATATTATTTCAAAGTACAACCGCTTCAACCTGTTGTTGAAATTCTTATAGCCGAATTAGGTTATGCAGGTTTTGAAAGTTTTATTGAAACTGAAGAAGGTGTTACAGCATACATTCAAAAAGAAGAATGGTATGAAAATATTCTAGAAGATGTTCAAGTCTTGAGTTCTGATGAGTTTGAAATATCTTTTACGTTTGAAGAGATAGAACAAACCAATTGGAATGCCGAATGGGAGAAAAACTTCAATCCAATTGTGGTAGACGATATATGTGTGGTTCGTGCACCATTTCATGAATCTTTCAATACCCAGTACGATATTATTATTGAACCCAAAATGAGTTTCGGTACTGGGCATCACGAAACTACACACATGATGATTCAGCATATTTTAAAAAACGATTTTGAAAATAAATCAGTTCTTGATATGGGTTGTGGTACGGGTGTTTTAGCAATTCTGGCAGAACTTAAAGGAGCAAAACCTATTGAGGCTGTGGATTATGATAACTGGTGTTACCTAAATAGTCTTGAAAATGTAGAACGAAATAATTGTAAACACATCACAGTAATTGAAGGAGATGCATCTGTCTTAGGAAAAAACAAATATGATATTATTATTGCCAACATCAATAGAAACATATTAATGCAAGATATGGGAACTTATATATCATGCTTGAATAAGAATGGGATGTTGTTTTTAAGTGGATTTTATACAGATGATATTCCTATGATACAATCTGAATGTGAAAAATATCTGTTAAAATTTGAAGAAAAATTAGAACGGAACAATTGGGTGTCGTTAAAATTTTTAAATTAGTAGTGAAATTGCTCCCCAAAAGATTAAAAAATGAGTTCAAAAGAAAAAGTATCAGAAGAATTATTACTTGAAGAGGAAGTATTA
Source organism: Hyunsoonleella flava (assembly GCF_004310325.1). Lineage (GTDB taxonomy): Bacteria > Bacteroidota > Bacteroidia > Flavobacteriales > Flavobacteriaceae > Jejuia > Jejuia flava. Next base: position 54,000 of record NZ_SIRT01000014.1, on the reverse strand, counting down.
AAACAAAATGAAATTGTACTGTATAATGATGATGTTAACACATTTGATCATGTAATAGACACTTTAATTTATGCTTGTGATCATACTTCTGAACAAGCAGAACAATGTTCATTAATTGTGCATTACAAAGGAAAATGTACAGTTAAAACTGGCGAATATGACGACTTAAAACCTAGATGCTCTAAATTGTTAGAAGCTGGTTTAAGTGCAGAAATTGTGTAAAAAGAGTATCTATTTGATAAATTAGTAAGCCTTTAAGATTTTAATCTTAAAGGCTTTTTTAACTTTTAATCCTGCCAACGGCGCAACTCACAAAAGATTTAGCTTTTGTTGACAACGCATTTTTTTCTCCGTTCACGGGGTACCCTATATTGTTAAGTAATGTTGTTACCTTATTTAGGGTGTTATTATCGTCATAATTAAAAGAAACTGTATCGGTTTCATTGTCCACTTCTATATCAGTGATATTCTTAATGGTAGACATTTTCTTTAGTATGGTATTGGCACACCCGCCACATTTAAGATTTTGTATTTTTAAAGTTGTTTTCATTTTATAAAGTTGAGGGACAAACAAAATCTGTGGTTGGTAAATCTGTTTTTTTGATAGCTCCAAAGCCACCAGCAATATCAACTAGGTTATCAAATCCGCGCGCTTTCAAAATAGAAGCGGCAATAACAGAACGGTATCCACCAGCACAATGCAAATGATACCTTTTCTCCTTATCGATACTGTTCATATTATCATTAATATAATCTAAAGCGAAATGCTGTACATTATCACCTTCTAAATGCTCTGAGCTAAATTCCCCATCTTTTCTAACATCTAAAACATGTATGCTATCATTTTTAAACTGATTTGCAAATTCTTCAGCGGAAATTGAGGTAATGGTTTCAATATCCTTACCAGCATTTTTCCAAGCTTTAATGCCACCTTCTAAATACCCTAAAGTGTTATCATAACCCACGCGCGATAGTCTGGTAACGGTTTCCTCTTCACGACTTTCTGGGGTAACCAATAAAATGGGTTGTTTTAAATCTGTGATTAAAGCTCCAACCCAAGGCGCAAAACCACCATGTATACCGATAAAAATAGAATTGGGAATGTGTCCGTTAACAAATTCCTTTTCTGTACGAACGTCGAGTACTAAAGCACCTTCTTGATTTGCTATGTTCTCAAAATCTTCTGGATTTAACGGTGTATTACCTTGTTTTAAAATAGTTTCAAAAGCATCATAGCCCACTTTGTTCATCATGGCGTTTTTGGCGAAATATTGCGGTGGTGGTGCAATACCATCCAACACTTCTTTTACAAATTCGTCCTTGGTCATATCTGCTCGCAATGCATAATTGGTACGCTTTTGGTCTCCTAAAACACCCACTGTCTCTTTACTTAAATTTTTTCCACAGGCTGAACCTGCACCATGGGCTGGATATACAATAACGTCGTCTGGTAATGTCATGACTTTGTTGCGTAGTGAATCGTAAAGCATGCCGGCTAAATCTTCTTTCGTCAAATCCGATTTTATTGCCAAATCTGGTCTACCCACATCGCCTAAAAACAAAGTGTCTCCAGAGAAAATAGCGTGTTCTCTTCCATTTTCATCATACAATAAATACGTTGCAGATTCAAGTGTGTGCCCTGGTGTATGCAACACTTTAATTACAACGTTGCCTAATGTAAAAGTTTCATTGTCTTTGGCTTCATGAATATCGTATTCCGTTTTTGCCCCAGGTCCAAAAACTATGGTTGCACCTGTTTTTTTTGCTAAATCAATATGCCCAGAGACAAAATCAGCATGAAAATGAGTTTCAAAAATATATTTGATTTTCGCATTTTCTTTTTCGGCTTTATCCACGTATTGTTGTGTTTCTCTCAATGGGTCAATTATGGCGACTTCTCCATCAGATTCAATGTAGTATGCCCCTTGTGCTAAACACCCCGTATATATTTGTTCTATCTTCATATTTATTATTTTTTTAGTGAATCAAAATTACTAAACCTAATTGGTTCGGTTTGTAACTATTATCACATTTAAACTTAATTTAACTCTTTGTAAATGATGTAGGTAGCCATGATAAGTATGAAATATCCAAAACTCTTTTTCAGCTTTTCACCACTAATAAACCTTGATAAAAACACACCTAAAATGATGCCTAAAATGGCAATACCTGTAAATATTAGCAGGAAAGTCCATTCTATATTTAATGTTTGGACATCTCCAACAAATCCAATTAATGAATTGATAGTGATTATAATTAAAGATGTGCCTACCGCTTTTTTCATTGGAATATTCGCCCAAAGCACAAGTGCAGGTACATATAGAAAGCCACCACCAGCTCCAATTATTCCTGTGATTGTTCCTATTATTACACCTTGTATAAATGTTTTGTAGTAGGGCTGACTCTGACTCTTGGAATTATTAAGACGCTTTTTTCTGTTCTTAATCATAGAGTACGAGGCGATTATCATAATAATGGCGAAAAATATCATAATGCCCATATCCTTTGTTAAGCTGAAATTACCAATACTGAAAAAAGTGTCAGGAATTCCAGGAACTAAATAGCGACGTGTGGCATACACAGCCACAAAAGACGGGAAGGAGAAGGCTAACCCCGTTTTAAAGTCCACCAATCCTTTTTTATGTTTTTGATACGTACCAACCATAGAAGAGGCGCCCACAACAAATAGGGAATATGCTGTAGCTATTACAGGATTATAGCCCAATAAGTACACCAATAATGGTACTGTTAATATGGAGCCTCCTCCTCCAATTAGTCCTAGTACTAGGCCAACAATTAGAGCGCCAATATATCCTAATATTTGAGTGGAATCCATTTAATGTGGTAGCTTATTTTTTAAAAGTCCGTAAATGAATGTACCAAAAATGGCCGCAACGATAACAATAACCATACTCCAAACACCTGTACCTAAAAGAATGTACATAGGTCCAGGACAAACACCTACTAGTGCCCAACCAAGTCCGAAAATTATACCACCAATAATATATCTTACTAAACCATCTTCTTTCTTAGGAACATGTATTTTTGATCCGTTTATATTCTTTATAATCCCTTTTTTTGATAATTGAAGAAACAAAATACCTGATGCAATTGCAGTACCAATAATGCCATACATGTGGAAGGATTGAAAACGAAACATTTCATAAATACGGTACCAAGACACGGCTTCAGATTTTACCAAAACAATACCAAAAAATACTCCAATCAATAAAAATTTTAAAAACTTCATATATTAAAATATTAAGGGTAAAATGAAATTAGCCATAATGAGACCTCCAATAAAAAAGCCAATAACCGCAATTAAAGATGGCTTTTGAAAACTACTCAATCCTGTTATAGCATGCCCAGATGTACAGCCACTAGCATAGCGTGTGCCAAAACCAACAAGCAACCCTCCTATAACAAGAATTATTAAGGTTTTAGGAGATGCTAAAACGTCTAAATCGAAAATTTCATTTGGCACTAGAGTTTCTCCGGGGCTATAAAATCCCATATTTTGTAGTTCTACTATTGTTGTTGGATTTAAATCCGTTCCAATATCATTCGATAGGAAATTAACAGCAATGTAGCCACCAATTATGGCGCCAAACACTACGGTTAAATTCCAAATTTGATCTTTCCACCTAAAATTGAAAAAATCGACAAATTTACCTGCTCCAGCAATGGTGCACATGGTTCTTAGATTTGAAGACATGCCAAATGTTTTACCAAAATAGAGTAGGAGCGCCATAACTAAGGCTATAAGTGGACCTGAAATATACCAAGGCCATGGGTTTAATATATAATTCATACCTAATGTTTGTTGCAAATTTACATTGAAGTTTATTTTTTACGGGATAATTGGTATTAAAAACTTTTTTCAGAATTTTAATGGACGAAAAAAGATCTTTTAAAAGTTGAAAAACTTATAAAATAACGATTTTATTTCGTCCTAATTTAATTTTACGTTCGGTCTCTAATTTCTTTAAGAGTCTAGAGATAACTACACGAGAAGTATTTAAATCTTCGGCAATATCTTGATGTTTTATGGATATGGTATTAGATTCATCAATCATGGCCATGTTTTTTAGATATTTGTATAAACGTTCATCCATTTTCATGAATGCAAGACTATCTATAGCTTCAAGCATTTCTTCAAAGCGAATTTGGTAGCTTTGTAAAATAAAGTTTCTCCAACTAGCATTACTATCAAACCATTTCTGCATATTATGAACAGGAATCATAATTAAACTAGAGTCTTTTTCGGCTACAGCTCTAATTTTACTTTTCGCAATACCCAGGCAGCATGTTAAAGACATAGTGCAAGTCTCCCCAGCTTCAAGAAAATATATAAGAATTTCATGACCATCATCATCTTCTCTAATGATTTTGATATCTCCAACCAGTAATAATGGAATGAAATTTAATGGTTGATCAATATCAATTATAATATCATCTTTCTTGAAGTTTTTAAATATTCCTTTTTCTGAAATTTCAACTATTAATTCGTCATCAAAAATATGGGAAAACTTTTGTTGCAATAAATTATAATCCATACCCAAAAATAACAATTTAAAATGTATTAAATTATCATTTGGGTTTAATAAAAAATGTACTAATATTTAATTACAGATTAGAAAGAAGTACGGGCGCAAATCTTATTTTTCCACTCCTAATTTTTGTAATATAGTTTCTAATAAACACCATTTGGTAAATGCTGATTGAATCAAGTTCACGCCAATAAATACGGTAAACCACATCCAGTTTGTATTTACGTATATGGTTAGTATAACGCTTAAAAGCACCATAAAACCAACAATAACTCTAAAATATGTATTTAACATTTTGCTTAATTTTTAAGATTATATAAATTTTTCAATAGGAACTACAATCGCTTTTAAGGGATTGTTAGTTTCTAAGTTTGTATTAAATTCTTTGATTAAATTGAATAATGTATCAATGTTTTCGTCTTCTGTAAAAGAAAAAAACAAGCTCGATTCATTACTTCCTTTTTCACCTGAAAACCAATTTGAAGCCATTAATAATGAGGTTCCATTTTTGTATCCATCAATTTCTGAACTACTAAAGCTTTCAATATTTGCTTTTTTAAACAATTTCAAAACATCTTTCTGAAATTGCTCTACTGCTGTAACGATGACTAATTTCATTGTCTTAAATTTTTGTAGGTTCGAGCGCAGTCGAGAACTCATTTCAACTACTTTGCTACATATAGGTCTCTACTGCACTCAACCAAATGTTATTATTTATAATTCTTTTTCTCAATCATATAATAAACAAGTGGCACAACCAACAAGGTTAAAACTGTTGACACGATGGTTCCTCCCATTAGTGATATAGCTAGCCCTTGAAAAATAGGATCAAAAAGTATTACGAACGCCCCAATTACAACGGTTCCTGCCGTTAATAGAATGGGTGTTGTTCGTACGGCGCCTGCCTCAATAGCAGCTTGCTTTAATGGTGCACCTTCAGCTGTTCTTAGGTTGATAAAATCAATAAGTAATACGGAGTTCCTCACCATAATTCCAGCTAAAGCAATCATTCCTATAAATGAGGTAGCAGTAAAAAACGCCCCCATAATCCAGTGTCCCAGAATAATCCCGATTAATGATAATGGTATGGCAACCATCATAACTATTGGTGCTTTAAAATTTTGAAACCATCCTACAATTAAAATATAAATTAGAATAATAGCGCCTAAAAAGGCGATGCCTAAATCTCGAAAAACCTCCAAAGTTATTTGCCATTCACCATCCCATTTTACAGTGTAGTCATCTTCAAAATCTGGCTGACCTAAATACATTTCGTTAATCTCGTAACCTTTTGGTAATGGAATGTTTTTCAGTTTTTCTTCCATCCCCAAAATTGCATAAGCGGGACTCTCTAATTCACCTGCCATATCGGCCATAACATAGACTACTCGTTTTTGGTTTTTGCGGTAAATACTTTTTGCTGTATTAGTTTCTGTAATATTAACCAAGTCTGCAATAGGCACCATATTACCTTGTTTAGATTTCACCTTTAATTGTGAAATATCAGAAATTGTCGATTTTTCTTTTTCATCTAAAGTCAACAATAATCCAACTTGATTAACGGCATCTTCGTCATATAGGTTGGTTAGAATTCTGTTAGACAGAGCCATATTCATTGTGTAAACTATCTGCTGCGGAGCAACTCCGTATAACATTGCTTTCTCTTTGTTAATTTCGAATTGATATTCGGTTTGATCTGCTTCTACCATCCAATCGATATCCACAACATCTTCTGTGTTTTTCAGGATATCTTGTATACTATTGGCTATTTCAATTTGCTTGTCATATTCGGGGCCATAAACTTCAGCTACTATTGTTGATAAAACTGGAGGCCCTGGTGGGACTTCAACTAATTTCACATTTGCATTATATTTTGAAGCTATGTTTTGAATATCTGGTCGCAGTAACTTCGCAATATCGTGACTTTGATCAGAGCGTTCTTTTTTGTCCAATAAATTTACTTGAATATCGGCCATATTACTACCGCCACGTAAATCGTAATGACGCACCAATCCATTAAAAGTAATTGGCGCCGAGGTTCCAATGTAGTTTTGGTAATTAACCACTTCTGGTCGGGTGGATAAATATTGTGCAATTTCTTGAGCTACAACGCCAGTTCTTTCTAGTGTTGTACCTTCAGGCATATCTATGACTACTTGGAATTCATTTTTATTATCAAAAGGCAGCATTTTTACTGCAACCGATTTTGTAAAAAACAAAACCATGGTGCCCATAAGTAACAAGAATGTTCCACCTAAAAACAACCAACGTTTTGTTTTGCTTTCTAATAGGGGTCTTTCAAACTTATTATAAACTCTATAAATAGCCGTATCCTCAATTGCTTTTTCAGGTTTATCTGCAGCGACTTTTTTGTCCTTTTCTCTCAAGAAAATATAACCCAAATAAGGCGTTATTGTTAAAGCCACAAATAAGGATAATATCATGGCAATAGACGCTCCAATTGGCATTGGTGCCATATATGGCCCCATTAATCCAGATACAAACGCCATAGGTAGAACAGACGCTATTACGGTAAAGGTTGCCAATATAGTAGGGTTACCAACTTCATTTATAGCGTATAAGGCGGCTTGTTTAAAAGGCAAGCGTTTCATTTTAAAATGCCTATGCATATTTTCAGCAATAATAATGGAGTCATCTACCACAATACCAGTAACGAATACCAATGCAAATAATGTGATTCTGTTTAGCGTGTAATCCAACATATAGTAACTCAAAAGCGTTAAAGCAAACGTGATTGGAACGGATAAAAACACCACCAAACCACCGCGCCAACCCATAGCCAACATAACCACAATAGTTACCGCTATAATAGAACCAATAAGGTGCAAGAGTAATTCTGATACTTTGTGTGACGCCGTTTCACCATAGTTTCTTGTAATTTCAACATGGACATCATCTGGGATTAAAGTTGTTCGAAGATGTGATACCTTATCAATAATAACCTCAGCAATTTTCATGGCATCAGCACCTTTTCTTTTAGCAACAGAAATGGTTACAGCAGGATACTCAGATTGGTATTCCGAAGCTTTCGCACTGCCTTTACCAAATCCTAAACTCACATAGTTTTGTGGTACTTCTGGTCCGTCAATAATTGTAGCAATTTGCTTTAAATAAATGGGCTGATTTTGTTGCACACCAACTACTAAATTCTCCACATCGGTAACCGATTCCAAAAACTTACCAGTATTTACTAAAAATTCGGTATCATTCTTATCAAAACTTCCGGAGTTTAATTGACTATTGTTCACTTTAATCATTTCAGAAACCATCAAGAAATCAAGTCCACTTGCTGCTAGTTTATCTTTATCTAAAACCACACGTAATTGGCGATTTCTCCCGCCAATTTTATGCGTCATGGCTACATCGTTTACCTTTTTAATTTCAGATTCAAGCTCTTGTGCCATTTGGCCTAATTGGTAATCGTCGTAATTTTCGCTCCACAAGGTTAATCCTAACATTGGTACATCATCAATGGCACGTGTTTTTACCAACGGAAACGTTACGCCTGCAGGCATTTGATCCATGTGCTTGTTAATTTCGTTATATAATTTCACGAAACTGCGCTCAATATCTTCGCCTACATAAAACTGTACAATCACCATACCTTGCTCTTTCATCGACGTAGAGTAGACATATTCAACACCTTTTATGTTCGAAATGAGTTGTTCTAAAGGCTTAATAACTCGCGATTCTACCTCTGTTGGACTCGCTCCAGGATACCCAACAAAAATGTCGGCCATAGGCACATCAATTTGTGGCTCTTCTTCACGCGGAATTAAAAACGAACTATACACACCAACAACCATAAACACAATCATTAACAAAACTGTTAACTTCGATTGTATAAAGATTTTGGCAATTTTACCTGCGATTCCTTCTTTCATAATTATAAGCCCCTTTTAATTTCCCCAAAGGGGAAAAACTGAACGGGTAAATTTTAATTAATACTTTTTTTTAAGTTTGATTCCGTATTGGCTTCCTTCCCTTTGGGAAGGATTGAGGATGGGCTTATCTTTGCACCATTAAACAATTTTCCTTCGGCAGAAACAATGTAAGCTTCATCTGCATTTAATCCAGATAAGACTTCTACTTGGTTCCCAAACGTCTTGCCTAAACGCAGCCAACGTAACAAGGCTGTATTACTTTGGCTTACGGTGTAAACTCCAGATAGTTGCCCATTTTTTACGATAGCGTCTTCAGGTATTAAAACCATAGACCATTTAGCTTTCTTTTCTACTGGAAATTGTACGGTAACAAACATGCCTGATAAAATATTGGCTTCTGTTCTGTCTAAATCTATTTTTACTAAATATTGCCCTCCTGTATTTTTTGCAGATGAACTTACTTCTGTCACTTTTCCTTTAAGAGTTTTGTTGATGGATTTCACCAAAACATCAATGGTTATTCCCGTTTTAATGCTTGAAATTTCTGTTTCTGGTACCATAGCTATCACTTCAAAAACCCCCGGTGTTTCTATGCTTATTAATGGCATTCCAGGATTTGCCATATCACCAACTTTTATATTTTTACTAGTAATAATTCCATTAAATGGAGCGGAAATATTGCTGTATGTAAATTGTGCATTAATTTCGTTTTTCATTTGGTTTGCAGCTTCTAAACGGGCTTTAGCCATTTCAAAATTAGCGGTTATATCGTCCATTTCTTTTTGAGAGGCACTATTGCTTGCAAATAAGTTTTTAAAACGATTATAATCTTTTTGTGCATTATTAAAAGCAGCTGTAGCCTCGGTAATTCCGGCATTGACTTGTGCTTTTTTAGCTTGTAAATCGGCATTGTTAATGGAAACTAATAATTGCCCTTTGTGTACTTGGTCTCCAACATTTACATGTACTTTATTAACGTAACCCATCATTCTAGTGCTTAAATCGGCACTATTTTTAGCTTGTATTTTTCCACTAGTAGATAAAAATGGACTATTTCCATTTGCTTCCACTTGGTTTACTTTAACAGTAATTGCTGGTGAATTATCAGCAACGTTATTTTTGCCTTCGCTTCCGCAACTTGCTAATATTAGTGTTACCAAAAGTGTTAGGATTGTATATGTTTTTTTCATTTTAAAAATTATTCTTTAGTTAAAAATTGTAAATACGCTTGTGTATAATTGTATTCAAAAATGGTTTGATAATATTCTAATTGTTTTTGGGCGTATTGTGTTTCTGCTATTAATAAATCGGATGTTTTTTCTAAACCTTCTTTAAATCTGTTTGTTCGAATTCGTAAAGATTCATCTGATTGTTGTAATGCTAATTCAGTAAGTTTTAATTTGTTTTCAGCATCTAAAAATGCGCGTTTTACTTTATTCAATTCTAATTGACTTTGCGATACATATTGCTCATATTCTAGCTTGGATTTTTCGAATTCTGCTTTGCTCTTTTGCGCTTTTCCAAAACGTTTTGAGCCTTGAAAAATATCCCAACTTAATTGTGCTCCAAATAAATATCCATTGGCATCAGCTTGAAAGATTTGATCGTCATACATCTCATAACTACCGAAGGCATTTAATTTTGGTAAGAATGCCATTTTATCTGCTTTATTGATGGATTCAAAAGCGTTTGATGCAAATTGCATCGCTTTAATATCTGACCGGTTTTCTGAAACTGTTTTATCCTGCAAAGTATAAGCAGATACAGTCAACTCGTCGGTTGGTGCGTAAACAACGAAACTTTCATCATTTATTAAAAAAGATAAATAATTGGATGCGTTTTGAACATTACTTTTTGCCATATGTAACTGGTTCTGAACTTCGGTTACACGTACTTCTACATTTAACACATCTGCACGTTGTAGATAGCCTTGTTTAAAACTATCGTCTGCTAGTTTTTTGTTGGCATTGGCCGCTTCTAGTGCTTTTTCTAAAACATCTATAGCTTTATATGCTAATTGTAATTGCATGTATGCTTTATCAACTTCAAACGCTAAATAGTCTTTCGTGCGTTCTGTTTTTAAAGACATGGCCTCCATTTTAGATTTGGCGGCTTTTCGTTGAAACATTCCGTCTAGATTAATAAGTGGTTGCTGTATTTCTAGCTTAGTTGCGAAATTTTCAATTTGAGATGGATCGTTTAGCAAAGCAGGATTGAAATCGTTTTGTGTTAAAATTTCCTGATTTAATTTTGAACCAAAAGCCATTAATGGATTAGTAGTTGCTATTGCTGTATGACTTGCAGTAATGTTTGGTAAAAACACAGCGTTTGTTTGTCTGTAATCTGCTCGTGCTTGTTTAAATTCTTCTTCTGAAATTTTAATAGAAGTATTGTTTTCTAAAACCTTAGATTGTACTTCAGATTTAGATATTGGAACCATTTCTTGGGCTTCCACGAAAAGTGTAAAAGCCAAAAGGCCTAGTGTTATATAAATATGTTTTTTCATTAATTATAAATTTACAGTGCAAACATAGTTTAATGTTGAGTTGAAGTTTGTAACCAATGTTACTTGCTGTCTTTTTTCTATCGATGTTTATTTATATTAAGAAGTTGAGTTGTATATTTTCGTCCATAAACCTCTGATCTTTCTTTACTGAAAAAAAGAGTATGATTTAAAAGGATACCAACACCAATAATTGCAGACACTCTAATACCCTTGCTGTATTTAGCATGAAATTCCAAAAGGATTTTTAAATAGATTTTGTAGGCTTAGTAATCCTGTTTTAATTAAAACACAACCAAAGATATTTGAGAAATTTGTTTGACACAATGATCTCTATCAGATCTAGTGCTATATCTCGCAATAGTTTAGAAATAAAAAAGCACTCAATTAATTGAGTGCTTTTATTTGCTATTAATCTTCTAAATTCTTATTCCAAATCCTAAAATTATAAGGTATCCAGTAAATAAATAGTATTCTAGAGCAAAATACAAGGATTATTAATTTACTTATGTAACATATGTTACATTAAAAAAACACTTTTTCAAAAAACACTATTTGATTTTATTATTTTTTAAATCAATTACACTTTTCATTACGTGCTGATACAATGGTGTCAAATTCCGTTTGTGTTAAAAACTGTGGTGAATAAGTGCCTCCTATATTGTCTAATCCCTTAATAAAACTTCTTAAATGGTTACGAGAACCGCATTGTAAACTTTTAAAAATAGAGATCATATCGGTGTTTTGACTAGCATCCATAAGATTTTGTAAGTCTACAATGTCTAAATCTTCAATTGTTGCGCCAATTTTAAAGGCATTAATTTTATCTACTTTACCATTAATTACAAATTGATTGTAAAGGTTTTGTAAATCTTGATTTTTGAATTCACCAACAGGTAAAACCGTATATTGGATTTTGTTTTGAGTTAACAAATTGGCAATCGCATCCATATGGGTTTGTTCACTCTTTGTAATGTTTGCAAATTGATTAATAGCCCATAAATCGTTTAAATAGATATATGTATCTCTTGCTAATTTTTCTTCTTCTAACATAAATAATAAAGCTGCCTTGTCTGCTGCTGTTAATATTTCCTTTGGTGTATCATTTGGTGTATTATTATTTATACCCTCATTTACAATATCATTAATTTCATCATTATCACTACAACCATTAAAAAATGCAAACGATATAAACAATATTGCAATAGTAGCTAACTGATTTAAAACTGAATTTCTCATCTTATTATGTTTAAATTATATATAAATTTAGACAATAAGTAATTTAATAGTAGTAACTAATGTTACACAAAAAAGCCTGTTTTTTAAGATTACTTTTATATATTTTTCTTTGCCAAATACCAATCGACCTTTTCTAAAGTATCATCATTTATTCTTTCGTTTAATTCATCTAACGTCTTTGGAGGACCAACAATTACTTTATCTCCTTTTTTCCAATCTAAAGGCATTGCCACTTTATACTTGTCAGATGTTTGTAAAGCTTCTAGAGCTCTTAAAATTTCGTCCATATTTCTACCAACGTTTAAAGGATAGTACATAACTAGTCGAATTTTTTTCTCTGGATCTATAAAGAATACTGCACGAACTGCGGCGGTTTCACTTTCATTTGGCTGTAACATACCGTAGCGTTTAGATACCTTCATATCTATATCTGCAATAATTGGGAAGTCAAAATACACTCCTGTATTTTCCCTAACGTTTTGTACCCAGCCTAAATGTGCATGAATGCTATCTATACTTAAACCTAAAAGCTCTGTGTTTAAGGCATCAAATTCATTTTTCCTAGTAGCAAAACCACTCATTTCTGTGGTGCAAACAGGTGTAAAATCTGCTGGATGCGAAAACATAACAATCCATTTGTCTTTAGCAAAATCAGACATTTTTATTTTCCCTTTAGTTGTTACCGCTTCAAAATCTGGAGCTGTGTCCCCAATTCTTGGCATTGCATAAAATTCTTGTTCTTGTGTTGTTTCTGTGATATTCATAATTTATAACTATTTGTATTGTTTATAGTAAAGGTACTATTGTATAGTATTTAACTATGTAACCAATGTTGCTTTGAAATTCAGTTTATATTAAGACATTCGAAATAAATATGTGTAGCTGAATCAATTGTGCTATAAATTTAGGTTCTGTAGAAAGTATGATAAAAAATCTGCACATAAACTAACAAGCTATTATATCTTTGCAGCATAATGAAAGTAGGCACACCTATAGTTTTTATTTTTTTAAGTGCTTTGATATTAATCAATAGCACAAAAACATCTTTAACTTATGCCTATTATGAGTTAGATCCCGTAGGTTTTATTGAAGCATTATGTGAAAACAAAGACCAACCAGAATTACAATGTAACGGTAAATGTCACTTAAAAAAAGTAGCTAAATCGCAAGATAATAAACAAAACACTCCTGAAAGTATTATTGATTTCAAGGAAGTTATTTTGTTCTCAACTCATACTTCAGAATTTTTATTTCCTAAAATAATTCATAATAAAAAGCCCGTCCTAATTACCTATAATAACTTATATTCATTTATAAATACTTATGATTTTTTTCATCCTCCAAGAGTATAATACTTTTTGTCTGAGAGATAGTAATTACCACTCCAATTACTTAAGTTAAAATTAAATTACTTGTAAATGAAAACATTTTATAGTGTGCTTCTATGCACGCTAATTACGGCTGTATCTTATGGTCAAAAAAATAGCGATACCAAAAAAGATACAACAAAGCAAAAAACAATAAAACTTAGTGAGGTTATTGTAAATGGAAATGTAACAACAGACCCTGTACTTACTGTTGTTGCAAATAAATATGACGAAAAAATTATGCAACCTAAAAATGTAGCCGATTTATTCAACAACATTAATGGCTTTTCGGTTATAAAAAGAGGAAATTATGCGATCGACCCATCGTTTAGAGCTGCACAATACGAACAGTTAAATATTCAGTATGATGGTGGTACCAAAGCAATGCATGCCTGCCCTAACCGAATGGACCCCATTACAACGCATATTATTCCTGAGGAAATTTCTAAAATTGAAATTATAAAAGGGCCCTATACTGTTAGATACGGAGCCACTTTTGGAGGCATTGTAAATTTAGTAACCCAAAAACCAGATTATGAAGATTATGGATTACATGGAAAAGTTTCTGGAGGTTACGAAAGCAACGGAAATTCTTTAGTAAACTTAGCACAAATACAATACATTGAAGAAAAATATGATATTGTAGCAAATGCTGGTTATAGAGATTTTGGAAATTATGAGGATGGTGATGGTATAGAAATCCCATCGTCCTTTAGAAGTACAGATTATGGCATTAAAATAGGCTATAATTTTTCTGAAGACCAACGTTTAAAAGCACATTGGCGACAATCTTTTGGTCGTGATGTACTACATGCTGCGTTACCCATGGATACCGAATATGATAATAGTAGCATTTTTGCTTTAGATTATAAATTAGATAATATAGGTAAAGCCCTAAAATCATTAACGGCAAAAGCCTATTACAGCTATGTAGACCATTTAATGACCAACAATAATAGGCCTTCTTTCATGATGATGGAAGCTGCCTCTGCTGTTGATGCAACAACACTTGGTGGTAAATTAGAATTAAACTGGGAACCTGCCAAAAGGTTAAACCTTTTTTCGGGTATAGATGCAATGCATATTGCTAGAGACGGAGGCAGAACGCGATTGGTAAAAATAATGAATGGAAACCCTCTACCAATGCCAATGACGTTTAATGATAAAGTTTGGCAAGACTCTTACATTACAGATATAGGTGTATTTACTGAAGCAAAATACAATCTAAATTCTAAAACTATTTTTACAGCTGGAATACGTTACGACAATGTTGCTTCAGACATACAAGATCCTGAGGACGACTTTGCTGCCATGTACGATTTAAAGAAGCGTACAGAACATAACGTTAGCGGTACAGTTTCTGTAAAACAAATAGTCTCAGATAAATTTACTTTAGAAGTTGCTTATGGGCGAGGTGTACGATCTGCTAATATGATAGAGCGCTTCATCAATCATTTTACAGTAGGGCAAGATCCTTTTGAATATATTGGAAATCCTAATTTAAAAGCTGAAGTTAATAATCAGTTTGAAATTGGTTTTAAAGGCAATGAACCCTTGAAAAATGGCTTTAATAGCTTTAGATATGAAACCTCCTTTTACTATTCGTTTTTTGAAAACTATATTGTTGGTATCGTAGATGAAACGTTAAACAGGAAGTTTAGACCTATGGCACAACCAAGAAACCCAAAAGTTTTTAGAAATCTAGATGAAGCTTATAAAACTGGTTTTGAAGCTATGGCGCAAATTGATTTTTTAAACCATTGTTATTTTAAAACTGAATTTTCTTATGTGTATGCTAAAAACAAAGATTTAGCTGAATCCCTTCCATTAACACCTCCCCGTACAACGCGGTTATCTTTAGGTATTGAAAAGAATAAATTTTGGGGAAATATTCAGTATAATTTAGTATCAAAACAAGATAATATTTCAAGAAGCTTTGGAGAAACAACAACTGCCGCTTATGAAACTTTAGATATGCGCTTGGGAATAAAGCCTATTAAAAGCATAACTTTAGGAGTGGCGTTAATTAATGCTTTTGATGAAGCTTACAACAACCATTTAAACTTTTCTTTTACAAACCAAGCAGATTTTGGAAGAACCCCCATTACAGAACCAGGACGAAACCTCTCTGCCTTCTTGCAATATAAATTTTAACATCCAGTTATTATACAAAAAAGGAGCGCATTTTTTAATGCGCTCCTTTATTTTAAAAACTATAAATTATTGTTCTTTAGGCTCATTATTATTCTTATTACCACCAGCCATAAACTTAATTAAAAAGCCAACAAGAAATAAGCAAACTAGTCCAAAAATAGCTATCATTATTACGCCATTACTCCAATTGAATAATGCAATATTTTGAGTTATCATAAATACAGTTTTTTGGTTCTAAATTTCAAAAATATTAATCATAAGTTTTATTAAATATGACATTTGTCAGTTGTATTGCGTTAATATTATTTCAATACAAATACAACAATTATTAATTTCGAAAATTTGCCATACCGAACATGGTTTATTCATCAAAAGTAATACTCCAAATACCTCTTACCTGATTAATTTCATAACCAATAGCCTTATCTTTTGGATATAAAGATGTTAATTTTTCTAATGTTGCTTTGTTAATAATTTCATTTGGCTTTCCATGACACTGCAAGCACATAGCATTAGTAGTTATAGGATAATATACGTGTACTTCATTATTTAATTCTTTAACTATTGGTTTGGGCTCTTCTTTGTTGGCAATAGCCTGTTTAAATGTTTTTATATACTTTAACTCTTCAGTATTGGCTTGGTTATTTATATTTCTTGGCTTATCTGATACTCGTTTGATTTTGGCATTGTGCACAACAGCCATACTATCCGTTAAAGGATATGCTTTTTCATTACAAAAGGCTAAAGCTTCAAGAGTACCTTTTTTTTGAATTGTTCCCATTAAATTTTTGCCTAATACAGCTTTTGTTGTTAAGGCATATTTTAAGCCGCGCTCTCCGTAAGGCAAATCTTCAAAATTAGTTTGCATGTGCTTTTTATGCATACCTTTCCCCATTCCCATACCATTACCCGTACCTTTCCCATGTTGCATTTCTCTTTCCTTATTAAAATGATCTTCAAACCATTCTGGTTGCTCAATATCATGATCAAACATATAATCGGCAATTTGCGTTATGGTTTCTTCAGGATATGGCGTTTTAGGCATAACACCAAAACGATATACGGCACCAAACATTTTTGCGTCTTCGGCATTAGGGTTTTTTATCCATGTCTGCATCGCATCAATAAATTCACTTTTGTTTGTAGTGTCTGTTATATAGTGCTTTTTTATGGCTATCATTGGTGGTGCAATTCTATTATCATGACTTGCTGTAGGGTTATGGCAAATGTAACAATTGGTTTCCATTAGTTTTTTCCCAGGGTGCTGGCTAATGTCTTTTTGTATATCGTATGTGGCATATCCTTTCTTCTTGGTGTCGTTACAACTAAAAATTAAAAAGGAAACCAGTGATAAGAAAATAAAGTTTTTCATTAATTATTATTTTTAGTAATTTTTAAAAGTAGTTTATATAACTTTATTGTACTGTAACATTAGTTACCCCAAAACCCTTAACGTCTCTTAATGAAGCATCATTATTATTTTTTATCTTAAACTGAAATAAAAGTTTGGAGGTGTTTTAATAAAAAATGTATATTTGCAGCCACTAAAAATGGCCACGTGGCGCAACTGAATAGCGCACTTGATTACGGCTCAAGAGGTTGCAGGTTTGAATCCTGCCGTGGTCACGAATAAAACAAAAACTCCAGCGTTAAATCGAGCTTGCTTGAATTTATAAGCTGGAGTTTTTGTTTTTCAAAGCGGAGCTTTGTCAGGATATGTAATCGTGCAAAGGTTAAAGCTACCTTTAAATTGGATATTCAATATTGCTCGAATTTATAAGCTGGAGTTTTTGTTACCAGTGGAGTATCGTAAGTATATGGAATCCTGTATCTCTATTAAATACTTCTCTTTTATGTGTAGAATAATTTAATCCAAAGCATGTTTTGTAACACACCAGCGCCAACCAATTATTGCCAATTGTAGTTTGCTGGCTTTGGTTAAATCTAATTTACGTTTAGAATAGCTGGGGAGAAGTAATTTGTTAACCTTCGCTAAAAATATAAAAACTTGCTTTTTCAAAATTTACTGTACTTAAAGCAAAAATAGTAAAACTTATTCTAGACTAAGTTTTACCGTTTTTTTGGATTAAATACTTGATATAATAAACAGTATTACATCAACTAAAAATTTGGCAAGAGTTATCATTTTATTTGGTTTTTAAGGTTAATAATTATCAATGTTTTTTCAATATATATATTAGCCCTAGTGTCCACCAAGCATTTTTATGAAAATCGATGAATTTGAATAGTGATTTGTAAGTAAAAAAACAGAATTGGTTTCGATATTGGTGTGACCATCTTTACGTAAGTGAGTAAATGAAACTTTTTATAATAATTATGGTTTCAATATGAAATAATTATAGGGTGTTTTGGAGGTGTGTTTTAAAAACCAAGGCGCTTTTTATTTAAAAACTGTCGTTTTTTGACGATTTCATCTTTTTCAATCAGAAAAATCAATAAGAAAGGCACTCATGATAGAGTGCCCTTATTTAATAAATTGTTTTAAGTTTAGTGCCCTTTATTTTTTCTTTTTGGTAATAACTTCTACAACGCCATTTTTTCCTTTGTCTCCGTACTTTTCAGTAGCACTATCACCTTTTAATACATAAATTTTTTCGATATCATCTGGTTCTAAGTTTTTGAACTTTGATCTTTTAAGTTCTTTGCCATCAACAATAAATAGTGGCTGAGTACCATCCTTGGTTCGAACAATCATTTTGCTTTTCTTCTCAATATTTATTATTCTTTTATCTTCTTTTCCGTTGCTCTTTTCTTTTATTACAATAATGTCTTCTTCCACATCTTCGTCAATGTCTTCATCTGCCTCAACTATTACGGATACTGTTTTGTTGTTATTGTCTTCACTTTCAAAAACAAAAGTGTTGTGTTTTGATTTAGCGTTTCCTATGGAGATATTCCCATCAGAATAACTAATCATAATCGGGTTTATGGCATCGTCATCTTTGATGTTATAGTTTGCGTTGGATCTTTTAGTGCTGGCTTCTATTTTTATAGCTGTTATTTCGCCGTCTTTGTTGCGCTTCACACCGCTAAACTTTAAATCTAATCCCAGTTTTTTTTGATTCGTAGCAATGTTTTCCAATTCTTCATCACTAGTATTTTTGGTGATGATGATTACCTCCTCTCCAGGCTTTGTAATATTTGAAGTTGAAATTGATGTAGCAGCTACTGTACTGATAGTTTTTTTATTTAGTCTATTAACTGTGCTATTGGTTTTAATAGGGTCACGCTTTCCCTTAATTTTTCTTTTTTCGGCTATAATATTTTCATTTGTTTTTGCCATAGTGGCTCCTGTATCTTTTTGTTCAATAATAGTTTCCACAGGAGATGCTACTTTAGATTGAAGTTCATAGACAGGGACAATATCTTTTTTAATATAAATTTCTTTTGTGCTAAAACTCATTAAGAACAACACTAAAAGTGGCGTAATAAGAAGAAATTTTAATTGATTTAATTTATTAGATTTTGATTTGTGTAACATAACGATTCGTTTTTTGATTAATGAATTATAAAAATTATTGCTTAAAGCCAATTGATGAGTTGGCAAACTTGTTTTAAGCAATGTATATTGATACGATTTTTTGCATTCAGAGTTATCTACTGCAGCACTATCGGCCAAAAACTCCAAATTCTGTGTTAAACTTTTTGAATACAACCATACAAACGGATTAAACCATAGTACAATGCAAAACACTTGCATTAAAAGTACGTCTATTGAATGATGTTGTTCTACATGCACTTTTTCGTGCGCTAGGATTTGTTGTAATTCTTTAGGATTAAACTGATTGGGATTATAAACTATCCATTTAAAGAATGAAAATGGTGAAATATCCTGCTGGGTTTCAACATAAACAAATCGTTCCATAGGTTTTCTTTTATTGTTCCAAATAACGCGAATTAATGAAAACAGCTGAAGTACAAACCGAAGAAAAAAGTAAGTAACTCCTAAAAAGTAAGCAAGTGCCAAATAATCTAAAACGTCGTATGAAACTACAGCCTGTTGGCTTTGAGCAGTTTCAAAGGTAAAACTGGAGATATCAATTGGAGTGTACTCTATATAAATAGGTATGACTACTAAGGATAGCAAAAAAGCGGACACTAATCCTACTAACAAAAACAGCCGGTTCCATTTAAAAAAGGTGTCTTTCCTTAAAAGCACTAAGTAAAAAACGTAAAAAATGGCAACAACGCCCGAAGCTTTCAATATATATTCCATAACTATTTTTCTTTTTCAATTATTGAGATAATTTCCTTTAAATCCTCAACGCTTATTTTTTCCTCTTTAGCAAAAAATGACACTACATTCTTGTAGGAGTTGTTAAAATAGTTGTCAATTGCTGCTGTCATAAAGCCTTTTCTATAGTCCTCTTTTTCAACAATAGGGTAGTACTGGTGGGTTTTTCCGTAAGCATTATGGGCTACATATCCCTTATCTTCTAAATTTCTAATTATTGTAGAAAGCGTGTTGTAATGCGGTTTTTCGCCTTCAATTTCAGCAAGCACATCCTTTACAAAAGCTTTTTCCAACTTCCAAAGCACATGCATTATTTCTTCTTCTTTGTTTGTTAATTTATCCATGTATTTTTAATTTTTATTTGGGACCCTGCCTACCTGTGATATGACAGGCAGATCTTTTTTACAAAAAAGTAAAAAAGGATGCCGCTACTATACCTTACGCACATATCAGCAAAAATCATTGCTTCCCAGTTTGTTTTAATACTTACCAAAATATGTGCCTTACAAATATAAACTATTTTTATAGTTATAAAACTAAAATTATAGTTATTTAACGAAATTTTTAGTTTTTAAGCTGTTTATAAATCGTAAATCAAAAATTGTAAATCGTTAATTCTTAGTATTATCTTCGCAAAAAAATAGTTTATGAGTATCCTTTGGGTTGTTCTTGGTTTTGTTCTATTAGTAGTAGGAGGGGAGTATCTCGTGCGTTCCTCTGTAGCGCTCTCTTTTAAATTTGATATCTCAAAAATGGTTATTGGTATGACGGTGGTATCCTTCGCGACATCAGCTCCAGAGTTGTTGGTGAGTTTGCAAGCGGCATTCTCTGGCTCTCCGGCTATAGCAATTAATAATGTAGTAGGTTCTAATATTGCCAATATAGGTTTGGTACTAGGAGTTACAGCCTTAGTGGGCTCCATAGCGGTGGATAAATCGTTTTACAAGCTTAATTGGCCTGTAATGATGGTGTTTTCCCTTGTGCTCTATTACTTTTTAAAAAATGATAACTTGCTTACAGCAGTGGAAGGTGGTATCCTGTTTTTAGGTTTAGTGCTATTTTTATTTATTCTAATAAGAAAGGCTAGAAAGGATACAGTTGTTGAGGAAGTAGACGAGACTCTGGCAACAGTTTCCAACTTTAAGATTATAATTTGGTTGATTATTGGTGCTGCAGCATTATATTTTGGCAGTGAATGGCTTGTGGAAGGCTCTAAAGAGATAGCTCGTTCTATTGGTGTTAGTGAAGCAGTAATTGGCGTGTCCTTAATTGCAATAGGTACTAGTGTTCCAGAATTGGCGGCATCAGTAATAGCAGCTGCAAAACAAGAAAAGGCTATTTCACTAGGTAACCTGATAGGTTCTAATATTTTCAATATTGGATCCGTACTTGGGTTAACATCATTGGTAAAGCCAATAGAAGTCACCGAACCTCAAATTTTGACCAACGATATCTTTTGGATGCTAGGTTTTGCAGCAGTATTAATACCTCTTATTTTTATTCCTAAACGCATGCAAATAAGCAGGTTTAAGGGGTTCTTTTTAGTTTTAGGTTACAGTATCTTTATGGTTTTGGTTTTTATGAAAAGTTAAACTTATAACAATTAAAATCTTAGTTGTGAAAGGTTTCTTTGGTATTTATGACTTAGTTTTAAACTGATTTTCATGAAATTATTTTACGCTTTAGTTTTTACAAGTTTACTTGTTGGCTGTAATTCTTCTGGCAAAACGCTTAGTGCTAACGATATAGTCAACAAGTCAATTGCTAAACATTGTAATGGGAATTGTGAAAAGAGCATTATTACTTTTAATTTTAGGAATAGATCTTATAAGTCCATTAAAAAAGGAGGGACATACCAATACGAACGTATATTTAGTGATAGTTTAGATTTTATAAGAGACGTATTAACCAATGATGGGTTTAAGCGTTACGTTAATGATACTTTGGTAGCATTGCCAGATGCCATAAAAACAAAATATACTAACAGTGTAAATAGCGTGTATTATTTTGCGCAATTACCTTATGGCCTCAATGCGCCTGCTGCCAATAAAGAACTTTTGGGAGAAGCTACCATTAATGGGAAAGACTATTATGAAATAGGAGTGACCTTTAATGAGGAAGGTGGTGGTGCCGATTTTGAGGATAAATTTGTGTATTGGATTAATAAAACAGATTTTTCAATGGACTATTTGGCCTACAGTTATGCTGTGGACGGTGGTGGCATTCGATTTAGGGAAGCCTATAACAAAAGGGTTGTAAATGGTATTACGTTTTTAGATTA
Source organism: Hyunsoonleella flava (assembly GCF_004310325.1). GTDB lineage: Bacteria > Bacteroidota > Bacteroidia > Flavobacteriales > Flavobacteriaceae > Jejuia > Jejuia flava. The sequence continues at coordinate 31,746 of NZ_SIRT01000014.1, read as the reverse complement.
TAATAACTATAAGCCAAAAAACTTAGATGTAGAATTAACTGATTTGGATGCACTGTTTCAAAATGATAAGCTAGAGTTACTATCTAAAATTGAAACAGAACATGTAGAAGTTATTCTTGTAGAATAAAAAAAGCTGCATTAGGCAGCTTTTTTTGTAGTTTTTATTTTCTAAAAATAGTCTGCTTCCTATCTGGACCTACAGAAACAATAGTAATAGGAATTTCCAGTTCTTTTTCCAAGAAATCAATGTAATCGTTTAATTCTTTAGGGAATTGAGAGGCTTCGGTCATTTTGGTTAAATCCTCACTCCAACCTTTAAATTCCGAGTAGATTGGTGTTACGTTTTCTGGTTCGATATTGTAAGGTAAGTGTTTGATGGTTTCACCTTTATAATTATAGGCCGTACAAACTTTTAAAGTTTTGAAGCCAGAAAGCACATCGCCTTTCATCATATTTAATTGGGTTACGCCATTGACCTGACAGGCATATTTTAAAGCTACTAAATCTAGCCACCCGCAACGTCTTGGTCGACCAGTAGTGGCACCAAATTCATGACCTACTTTTGCCATGGTAGCACCGTCTTCATCAAATAGCTCTGTAGGAAACGGTCCTGAGCCAACTCTCGTAGTATACGCCTTAAAAATCCCGAAAACCTCACCTATTTGGTTTGGAGCAACACCTAAGCCTGTACATGCTCCCGCGGCAGTAGTATTGCTAGAGGTTACAAATGGATAGGTTCCAAAATCAATATCCAAAAGCGACCCTTGGGCACCTTCTGCTAAAATTGTTTTACCATCTCTTTGTGCTTGATAAACATATTCTTCAGAATCAATAAACGTTAATGACTTTAAAACTTTAACCGCTTCAAAGAACTCCGCTTCTAATTCTTTTAAATCATACTCAATGGAAGCATCATAATAATCGATCATCGATTGGTGCTTGTCTGCAAGTGCTTGATAGCGCTCCTTCCAATCAGCTAACTCCAAATCACCAACACGAATACCATTTCTACCAGTTTTATCCATATAAGTTGGTCCTATACCTTTAAGGGTAGAGCCAATTTTAGCCTTTCCTTTAGAGGCTTCACTTGCTGCATCCAATAAACGGTGCGTAGGTAAAATGATATGTGCTTTTCTCGAAATTAATAGCGATTTTCTATAATCTACATCCTGCTCTTCAAGTTTATCTAATTCTTTCTTAAAAATCACAGGATCTATAACAACTCCGTTACCGACTAAATTAACAGCATCGTCATGAAAAATTCCAGATGGTATCGTATGCAATACATGTTTTCTGCCGTTAAACACTAAGGTGTGTCCTGCATTTGGTCCGCCTTGAAAACGTGCTATAATATTGTAGTTTTTGGTCAGTACGTCAACAATTTTTCCTTTGCCTTCGTCTCCCCATTGTAATCCTAGTAGTAAATCTACTGCCATTTTAAAAAGTGAATTAGTTAGTTATCCTGATTGTCTTCAGGAGATTTTCTATTTCCGTAAAAATAAAGTGAGTGGTTATTAATTTCTATATCGAAAACTTCTTCTATAGTTTTTTTGATGGATTGTATTCTTGGATCGCAAAATTCGATGACTTCGCCCGTATCGGTTAAGATTACATGGTCGTGCTGTCTATCAAAATAAGACTTTTCATAATGGGCTTGATTTTGCCCAAACTGATGCTTTCTTACCAATTTACATTCCAATAGCAATTCTATGGTATTGTAAAGTGTAGCACGAGAGACACGGTAATTTTTATTTTTCATATTGAGGTAAAGAGACTCAATATCAAAATGTTCATTACTGTCGTAAATTTCCTGAAGTATTGCATAGCGTTCAGGTGTTTTTCTGTGCCCATTTTCCTCTAAAAAACTAGTGAAAACGCTTTTTACTATCTCTTGGTTTTTGCTATCTGTATTTGAATTCATAATCGCGCTGCAAATTTACACTTTAAACTCTGGAAACCTTATCGATACCATTAATTTTTTTAAGATTATCCAATATTTTTTTCAACAATGCTTTGTTCTTAACTACAAGCTTAATTTTACCCGAGAAAATACCGTCGTCTGTCTCAAAGCTCAAGCTTTTCATATTTACATTTAGGTTATTGGATATTACTTTTGTTATGTCATTAACAAGTCCCATATGATCAATTCCTGAAACTGTGATTTCCGTGGCGTATTCCTGCTGACTTGAGTCTATCCATTTTGCGGGCATAATCCTATATGCATAATTAGACCTTAGGCTTAATGCATTTGGGCAGTTGTTCTTGTGTACTTTTATGCCTTCTGAAACCGTTAGGAAACCAAAAACATCATCTCCAGGAATTGGATTACAGCAGTTGGATAATTTATAATCCAGTTTTTCTTCTTCTTTACCAAAAACTAGCGAATCGAAATTAGATGTAATTTCGTCTTTTTCAATCTGTTCTTTTGAAATGGATGGTTTTCTCGAGATTCTGTTCTTAAAAAAGCTAACCAAGGCATTATTTCTGGAAGATGCAAAATCTTTAAGCATGGTATTGTCAATAGAGCCAATACCTACACGATAAAACAGATCTAAACTTGTTTTTAAGTTGAAATGGCGCACCAAATCATTAACAGAGGATTCATTTAGCGTTATTTTAAGTTGCTTAAGTTTACGCCTCAACACTTCTTTGCCTTCTTCTGCAATAAGTTTTCGGTCTTCCCTAAGTGCTGATTTTATTTTCGCCCTAGCTCTGGCAGTTGTAGCGTAATTTAACCAGTTGGCGTTTGGTTTTGAACTTTCAGATGTGATAATCTCTACCTGATCGCCACTTTGCAGCTCATGACTTAAAGGTACCAGTTTCCCATTAACTCTGGCGCCTCTGGTATGCATGCCTACTTCGGTATGGATATGAAATGCAAAATCTAAAGAGGTAGCCCCTTTTGGTAACGATTTTAATTCACCTGCAGGTGTAAAGACAAAAATTTCCTGAGCGTAGAGATTCAATTTAAACTGCTCAACAAAATCAACAGCATTTAAACTGGGGTTTTCCAGTGCTTCTTGCAATCTGTTAATCCAGTTTTCAAGGTTATCTTCTTTTTCCGCCCCTTGTTTGTACTTATAGTGCGCTGCATATCCTTTTTCGGCTATTTCGTTCATACGCTCACTGCGTATTTGTACCTCTACCCAATTACCTTTAGGCCCCATAACAGTAATATGCAAAGCTTCGTAACCAGTTCCTTTGGGAGATGTAATCCAATCCCGAAGTCGTAACGGATTGGGCCTAAAATGATCGGTAACTATGGAGTAAATTTTCCAAGCCAAAAACTTCTCATTTTGCTCGTCGCTTTTATAAATAATTCTAATGGCGAACTTGTCATAAACTTCATCAAAGGAAACACCTTGCGTTACCATCTTTTTACGAATGGAAAAGATAGATTTTGGACGCCCTTTTATAGTGTATTCAAAATCTTCTTTGTCGAGTGATTTTTTTAGTACTTCACTAAACTGCTCAATATACTTATCCTGTTCTTCTTTACTTTCCTTTATTTTAAATAGAATATCTTTATAAACATCAGGCTCAGTATACTTAAGCGATAAATCTTCAAGCTCTGTTTTTATATTGTATAGCCCTATTCTATGAGCTAAAGGCGCATAAATATATAAGGTTTCAGAAGCAATTTTAACCTGTTTATCAGGTCGCATGGAATCCATGGTTTGCATATTGTGCAAACGGTCTGCTATTTTTATAATGATAACACGAACATCATCATTTAAAGTGAGCAGCATTTTTCTAAAATTTTCTGCCTGAAGGGATACGTCCATGTCCTGCTCCTTGCTTAAGGAAGAAATCTTAGTAAGGCCATCAACAATTCTGGCAACTGTTTCGCCAAATAATTGCTCGATGTCATCGATTGAATAATCTTCGCAGTCTTCTACTACATCATGAAGTAATGCCGCAGCAATGGATGTTGCGTCTAAACCAATTTCTTGGGCAACAATTCTAGCAACGGCCAGTGGATGGAAAATATAGGCTTCACCAGACTTTCTGCGCTGGTCTTTATGACCATCAAGCGCAACTTCAAACGCCTTTCTTATTAGCTTCTTATCCTCATTGGTCAAGGTTGTGTAGCTAACCTTCAAAAGGTTTTTGTAGGCCTTGGCTATTAACTTATTTTCTTTTTCGATCTCTTCTTCAGACATCGAATAAAAATAAGATAAACCGTTTTAATAGCCAATACAGATTTTCTATTTTTTTTCAGAAAGTTTATTCAGGAAATCTACAAGTTGATTTACTGCTTTTCCACGATGTCCAATTTGATTTTTTAATGCTAAATCCATTTCTGCAAAGGTTTCATCATGGCCTAAGGGTTTAAAAACAGGGTCGTAACCAAAACCTTTTTCACCATGTTTTTCTGTGGTAATTTCTCCTTTGCAAATTCCTGTGAATGTTGAGAGTTTGCTATTAAGCGAAAGTGCAATTACGGTTTTAAACTGCGCATTTCTGTTTGTGGTTTGCTCAAGATTTTTAAGAAGAAGCGCTGTGTTATCCGCTGCATCTCTTTGTGGGCCGGCATATCTTGCTGAATATACTCCCGGAGCACCATGAAGTTCGTCAACTTCCAATCCGGTATCATCGGCAAAACAATCGTAACCGTAGTGGGTTTGGATATATTCGGCTTTTTGAATGGCATTGTCCTCTATGGTCTCTTTGGTTTCAGGAACATCCTCAAAACATCCTATATCTTTCAAACCTAAAAGTTCAATATTTTCAGGAATTAAGGTTTGAACCTCTTTTAGTTTGTTTTGATTGTTTGTGGCAAAAACTAATAGCATAATTAAAATTAATAGTTATACCAAAAGTACGAGGATAATGGTTCATATAAAAAACACTAAATTAGATTACAGGTTTATCCAAGAAAAAATTTATATGATTCAAAAAATAAAAACAGGAGTCTTATCATATGGAAAATCAGGAAGTTTATTTCACTGTCCGTTTTTAGAATTGCATTCTGGCTTCCATTTGTATGCTATTGTAGAGCGAACGAAAAAAAGGGCTCAATTAAAATATCCACAGATTAAAAGCTATGATGCGATTGATGAATTGTTGAAAGATTCTGAAATTGAGCTAGTTGTGGTGAACACACCGAGTGCCACACATTTTGAGTTTGGCTTAAAAGCAATCCAATCTGGGAAGCATATTATAATGGAAAAACCATTTACGGTAACTTTAGATGAGGCAAAAGAGCTTTATAAAGAAGCTAAAAAACACAACCGTCTTATCCTACCATATCAAAATAGGCGTTATGACAGTGATTATTTATCTGTGAAAAAAGTTTTAGAAACTGGTATACTTGGTGATTTAATAGAAGTTCATTTTAGATATGATAGATATATTTATGCACTAAGCGATAATGCTTACAAAGAATCTCCTATAGCAGGAAATAGTATCATGTACAATTTGGGAGCGCACAGTGTTGATGCAGCAATTTCCTTATTTGGTGATCCAATTGAATGGCGTAAATCTTCAGGACAGTTTAGACCCAAAACCCAAATAGATGATTATGCTCAAATACATTTAAAGTACCCCAAAGGATTACAGGTGTTTATAACAGCAAGTTTATTGGTTGCTCATCCAATGCCAGCATTCGTTTTATACGGTAAAAATGGTGCTTATGTTAAGGAGCGAGCAGATGTGCAAGAAGACCAATTAGAGTTAGGAATAAAACCAAACGATAAGCTGTTTGGTATTGAGGAAGATGGTAAAGAAGGTATATTGACTTATTATGAAAACGGTATTAACAAAACACAAGAAAGAATACCATCAATCAGGTCTAACTACATGAATATTTTTGAAGATGTTTATCAAGCTATTAGAAATAACAAACCTTATTTGATATCTGAATCTCAGATTTTGAAACAAATAGAAATTTTAGAATAGAATAACTATGTGAAAATTTATGTTTTTTAAAAACTAATAGTACAGCTTTTGGATTTGCCAAACCATTTCACTCTATTTCTTGAAGCCGTTTTATAGATGTAATCGCGAATTAATCTAGGGATGAATGCTAAAAGCGCAGCAACTCGTTGCCACTTTGGTATTTTTGAAACAATCTTCAAAAAGCCATCTGAGTGTGTTTGTATACCTTCGTTATCTATTAAAATTACAGTATCCAGCCGCTTTGTTGGGAAACCATAATTTTTTAGAAGCTGTTGGCCATAGGGTGATTGAAACGCTACAAATTGAAACACATCAGCTGGGGCAAATTTTAACAGCCAACCCACCACACCATTGCATAAATTACATTCGCCATCAAAAACTATTATATCCTGTGTTATTGCTTTTCCCATAATATACTGGTTTATATAAGTATAGACGAAAAGCACTAGCCCAACTTTCATGAAATTGAAAAAATTTAATATTTTTTATGATTTTAGTCATTCAAGATGAGGGTGGAAATTTGTATCTTAGATAAGAATTAACAATTAAAAAGTAAATGGATTATGACAGTAAATTTTCAATATGTAGGTGTAGATGTTAGTGAAACACTCTCTGAGTTCACAGAAGAAAAATTAGGTAAATTGTTTAATAAATATGAGTTTTTAATAAGCGCCATGGTGTACTTCAAACAAGACGAAAAGGATCATGACGCAGGTAAAATATGTAATATAGAGTTGAGCCTTCCAGGACCTAGGATATATGCAACTTCTAATGAACATAATTTTGAAGTTTCGGTAAGAGAGACCATAAAGGATTTAGACCGACAACTAAAAAAACGTAAACAGGTATATAAAACACACTAGTTATCGATGGTGATAAGGCTCATTCCTTAAAATCGTAAACCCGCGATACAGCTGTTCAATAAAAAATAAACGAACCATTTGATGGGAAAATGTCATTTTTGAAAGTGATATTTTCCCATTTGCTTTCTTATAAACATCATCAGAAAATCCATAAGGGCCACCAATAACAAAAACCAGTCGTTTTATCCCAGAATTCATATGTTTTTGAAGATATCCTGAAAAATCTACCGAAGTATATTGCTTTCCATTTTCATCTAAAACAACCAAAACATCAGCAGAATTTAGTTTATTTAAAATGAGCTCACCTTCTTTTTGCTTTTGTTCAACTTCGCTTAAGTGTTTTGTCTTTTTTAAATCGGGAATTATTTCAAAATCAAAAGAGATATAATGCCTTAAACGCTTTGTATATATATCGATTAAAGTATTTAGTTCCTTATTATCAGTTTTGCCAATGGCAAGTAGTTTTATTGTCATGGCACAAAATTACAATTTCATTTTTTTATGAGATTAGCATTTTTCGGCATTAAAACTAAAAAATTCGCAAATTAAACTTCCATTTATTATTTTAGCGCAAATTCCCTAATATGATTACGAAAGAGTATTTTGAAAAAGAAGTAGCATACATTATTGAAAATGCTATAAGAGAGGATGTTGGAGACGGCGACCATAGTTCTTTGGCATGTATTCCAGAAAATGCGAGAGGAAGAGCTAAGCTTCTTGTTAAGGATAAAGGTGTGATTGCAGGTGTTAATTTTGCAAGACGCGTTTTTGACTATGTTGATAAAAAACTTAGGGTAGAAGTAAAAATTGAGGATGGAACTCCGGTTACTTACGGAGATGTTGTGCTTTATGTGGAAGGGCCTTCCCAGTCTATATTAAAGGCGGAACGTACAGTGCTTAATGCAATGCAGCGTATGAGTGCCATTGCCACTAAAACAAGAACTTTTGTGGACTTACTTAAGGGTACGGACACTAAAATTTTGGATACTAGGAAAACGACACCAGGTATCAGGGTGCTCGAAAAATGGGCAGTTCAGATAGGAGGAGGAAGAAATCATCGTTTTGCACTTTATGATATGATTATGCTAAAGGACAATCATATTGATTTTGCAGGAGGCATCACTAAAGCCATTGATTTAACTAAAGAATATCTAGCGGAAACAGGTAAAGATCTTCAAATCATGGTAGAGGCTAGAGATTTAATCGAGGTAGAAGAGATTTTACAGAGTGATGGTATTTACCGTATTCTATTGGATAATTTTGATTACGAAGATACCAGAAAAGCGGTGAAATTAATAGGGAATAAGTGCTTAACGGAATCCTCAGGGAACATTAATGAAACCACGGTAAGACATTATGCTGAATGTGGAGTGGACTTTATTTCTTGTGGTGCTCTGACACATTCGGTACATAATATGGACTTAAGCCTAAAAGCCGTTAAATAGCAATTTTCTTTTTATTTCTGAAACATTCTCTTAGTTAATGCTACTAATTTTTTAACTTGCGTTAATAGCAAGATATATTTGAAAATTACAGTGATTGATGACGAAACTGATTGAAGACAAATTAGATAAAATCCCCATTATAAATGTCTTAGTTAGGTTTTTAAAGCAGATTAAATTACCGGGTTTTGAAGGACTGTCCGTTTACGACTTATTAGAATTATATGCTTTAGGAATAGTAAAGGGCGCACTTACCACCAGAGCCAGTGCTATTGCATTTAGTTTTTTTACTGCAATTTTCCCTTTTTTGTTATTTGTTATCATCCTTATACCGTACATACCAATTGAAGATTTTCAAACTGAGTTTCTCGATTTTTTAAATTCTTTTTTACCGCCCCAAACTTCAGATTTTTTCTTTTCTAACATTTTCGAAAACATTAGTAGCGGCAGTGGTGCAGGCTTGATATCGTCAGTGTTTTTACTGTCCATGTTGTTAATGGCAAACGGTGTTAATGCTGTGTTTTCTGGTTTTGAGAATTCTTATCACGAACAGCTAACAAGAAATGTTTTTCAACAATACATGTATGCTTTGGGTATTGCGCTTATTTTAGCAATTTTAGTGCTACTTACAGTGGCTGTTTTTGGGTATTTTCAAATTTATGTTTTGAGTCCTATTTATGAAAGTTTAAGTGGTGAAGTACTTGATGATGACCAAGGGTTAGGATGGATTATTTTTGCTAAATACATGTTCTTCGTTATTATGGTATACCTAGCAACGGCAACCCTGTACTATTTTGGGACTAAAGAAGGAAGAAATGCCCGCTTTTTTTCCTTCGGTGCTTTGCTTACCACATTGTTAATTATACTTACTTCTTATCTGTTTGGAATTTACATTGATAATTTTTCAAAATATAATGAGTTATATGGTTCTATTGGGGCTTTGCTCATCTTGTTGCTTTATTTGTGGTTAAATTCTAATATCCTACTGTTAGGATATGAATTGAATGCCTCTTTAAATATTTTAAGAAAAATTAGAAGTAATGAAAAATAAAATAGCCGTTTTAGTTTTATGTTTGATCTCTTGCTCTATGTTCGCTCAAGATATCTTTGGAAAATGGAAAACCATTGATGATGAAACTGGCGAAGCAAAATCAATAGTTAAGATTTATAAAGAAAACGGCAAAGTATTTGGAAAAATAGTGGATATCTTAAATCCAGATCGTAAAGATGCGTTATGTATTAAATGCGAGGGGGACGATAAGGATAAGCCTATTATGGGGTTTGTGCTGATTCGAAATCTAGAGAAAGACGGTAGATATTATGAAGGAGGTACCATCTTTGACCCCCAGAAAGGAAAAAAGTACAAGTGTAGATTAGGTTTAGATGAAGATAATGAAGATTTGTTGCAGGTTAGGGGTTATGTCGCTTTTTTCTATGCCACACAATATTGGGAACGTATTAAAGATTAACTTACAACCTAAACACCTCCTTTTGCCAAACTTTATAGACGTAATATTACCAATTCCATTGCAGAAACTATTTACCTATAGTGTTACAGCTGCAGAGGCAAATTTTTTAAAACCGGGAATGCGCGTTTCGGTGCCTTTTGGGAAATCCAAAATATATACTGGGATTGTAAAAAATATTCATGAGCAAGCTCCCGTGGTTTATGAAGCAAAGGATATTCATCAAATCTTGGATGAAGTTCCTTTAGTAACCAAAATGCAGCTAAAATTTTGGGAATGGATAGCAAGCTATTACATGTGTACTATGGGGGATATTATGCGCGCCGCACTACCTAATGCCTTTATTTTAGAAAGTGAAACCATACTTACCAAAACCACCTCGAAACTTAATGATGAAGATTTAAAAGATGATGAGTTTTTGGTCTATGAGGCGTTGCATCATCAATCGTCTTTAAAAGTTCAAGATGTGATGAGTATTTTGGATAAGAAAACTGTTCTGCCAGTTATTAAGCGATTGATTGAAAAGGATGCCATATCTGTTCAAGAAGAGGTTTTTGAAAAGTATAAGCCTAAATTGGTGCGCTATGTGAAGCTCGCTTCTGATTATTCTTCGGAGCTAAAGCTTCAAGAATTGTTGGAAAATTTAAGTAGGGCAAAGAAACAAAGACAGGTAATAATGACCTTGTTTATGTTGTCGTCTAAAACTAAAAAACCAGTAAAAGTCTCAGAATTAATTTCACAAAGTGAAGCGTCTTCAGCAATTATTAGGACGCTTATCGATAAAGGTGTTTTGGAGGAATACCATATTAAAATCGATAGAGTAGTGTATTCTGGAGAAGCCAATGAGGCCTCAAAACATCTTAACGAATATCAGGAAAAAGCGCTATCAGAAATTAAATCTGAATTCGAAAATCAGCATACGGTTTTATTACATGGCGTAACATCTTCTGGTAAAACAGAAATTTATGTAAAGCTAATTGAGGAAATATTGCAAAAAGAACAGCAAGTGTTGTACTTACTGCCAGAGATAGCTTTAACAACGCAATTGGTCAGTAGATTGCAAAATTACTTTGGAGAGAAAGTTGCCATATTTCACTCCAAATATTCATCGCATGAACGTGTTGAGGTATGGAATAATGTTTTAAATAATTCTAAGAAAGCGCAGATAATTTTGGGCGCTCGATCATCAATATTCTTGCCTTTTCAAAATTTAGGTTTGGTAATAGTAGATGAGGAGCACGAGCAATCATTTAAGCAATTTGATCCTGCACCAAGATATCATGCAAGAGATGCAGCCATTGTTTTGGCCAATATGCATCAAGCCAAAACACTTCTGGGTTCTGCAACCCCTAGTTTAGAAAGTTATTTTAATGCTCAACAACAGCGTTATGGATTAGTAGAGCTAAACTACCGCTATAATAATGTGTTGATGCCAGAAATAGAGTTGGTTGATATAAAAGACAAGCACAAACGCAAACTCATGAAAGGTCATTTTAGTGATAGATTAATCGAAGAAATGACTGAGACGCTTTCAGAAGGACATCAAATTATACTATTTCAAAATCGTAGAGGCTTTTCGCCAATCATTGAATGTAATACCTGTGGACATGCACCACAATGTCCAAATTGCGATGTGAGTTTAACATATCATCAATATAGAAATCAATTGCGTTGTCATTATTGTGGTTACAATACCGCTATGATTAAGACATGTAGTGCCTGTGGAAGCCCCGAGTTAGATAACAAAGGTTTTGGAACAGAACAAATTGAAGAAGAAGTAAAAGTATTATTTCCAGAGCATAATGTGGCGCGAATGGACTTAGATACGACACGAGGAAAATATGGATATGAAAAAATAATTACAGCATTAGAACAACAGGAAATTGATATTTTGGTGGGCACACAAATGCTAACCAAAGGATTGGATTTTAGAAATGTAAAATTGGTTGGGGTTATGAATGCTGATAATATGCTTAATTTTCCAGACTTTAGAGCGCATGAACATAGTTTTCAATTGATAATGCAAGTTTCAGGAAGAGCGGGGAGAACCGATAAACGAGGAAAGGTTTTAGTGCAAACCTATAATCCATATCATAATATTTTACAACAAGTTTCGGCCAATAATTATGAAGCGATGTTTAAGGAGCAAATGGATGAGCGTTTCAATTATAAATACCCGCCAGTTTATAAACAGATAAAAATTACGTTAAAGCATAAAGATTATAATAGGGTAGAGCAGGCTTCTATTTGGTTTGGAAAATCTTTAAGGCAAGTTTTTGGAGATAATGTTTTGGGGCCGGAGTCACCACCAGTATCAAGAATTAGGAATCAATTTTATAAAAATATTTTAGTGAAGATTCCAAAAAAGCAATCCCTATCAAAAACAAAAGAAGCTATCATTAAAATAAATAATAGCTTCTTTAGTGTAAAAGATTTTCGGTCGGTTAAAATAATTTTAAATGTCGATAATTATTAGTTTAAATGTTATTTAATGCATCAACCAATTGTGTCTTTTTATTTCGGCTTAACGGTATTTCATAAGCACCAACTTCCACATTTTTACTGTTAAATCTGTCAATTTTATCAAGATTTACGATATAAGATTTGTGGATTCTTAAAAATTTGTTTTCTGGCAATTCTGCCTCAAAAGCTTTCATTGTAGACAATACCACTAAGCTTGTTTCTTCAGTGACTAATTTCACATAATCACCAAGGGCTTCAATCCATTTAATGTCCTTAATATAAACTTTACGTTTTTTCAGGTTACTCTTTACAAAAATATGCTCACCTTCTTCTTCATGGAAATCTAGTGTCAATTTATGTTGCTCAAGAGCTTTTTCAACAGATGTGTTAAAACGTTCTTTGGTAATTGGTTTGTGTAAATAATCGGTAGCATCGTAATTAAAGGCCTTAAAAGCATATTCGGTTTTACCGGTTACAAAGATAATTTGGGGTTTTTTGTTCAATACGTCTAAAAGTTCAAAACCATTTAGCACTGGCATTTCAATGTCTAAAAAGATTAAGTCTACTTGATGCGTATTTAAACCATTTTTTGTTTCGAGTGCGCTACTGTACTCAGCTATTAAGTTTAGTGAAGGGTGATTTTCGACTAACTTAACAATAGAGAGACGTTGTATCGCTGAATCGTCTACTACTACACAGTTTAAAGTCATAACATTTTATATTATTTCGGTTAAGATATCGACAATAGTACAATAAATTCCGCTAAAAACCAAAAAACATCGGTAAACTGTTGATTTTAACATAAAATTAACAGTTTTTAACTGTCATAAATTTAATGCTAGGAAAGTGTTGCAATATAGCAAAAAATGGTTATTTTTGCAGCCAATTTTTAACAATAAAATAGATTTTTATGAATCATTATGAAACTGTTTTCATCTTAAATCCCGTTTTATCTGATGACCAGATAAAGGAAACAGTAAAGAAATACGAAGATTTTCTCGTTTCTAAAGGTGCTAAGATGATATCCAAAGAAGATTGGGGGCTAAAAAAATTAGCCTACCCTATCCAGAACAAAAAAAGTGGGTTTTATCACTTATTTGAGTACCAAGTTGCCGGTGAGGTAATTGAACAATTAGAAGTTGAGTTTAGACGTGATGAGCGTTTCATGCGTTACTTAACGGTGAAATTAGACAAGCACGCTGTGGCTTGGGCAGAAAGAAGAAGAGAAAAACTTAACGCAAAAGCTTAATTATGGCAACTATAGAACAACAATCTAAAGGAAAAAAAGACGGAGAAATCAGGTATTTAACTCCGCTTAATATAGAGACTAACAAACAGAAGAAATATTGTCGTTTCAAGAAATCTGGTATCAAATATGTAGATTATAAAGATCCAGATTGGTTGTTAGGTTTTGTAAACGAACAAGGTAAGATTTTACCAAGACGCTTAACAGGAACATCTTTAAAGTACCAACGTAAAGTGTCTGTAGCTATTAAGAGAGCACGCCATTTGGCTTTAATGCCTTATGTAGCAGATTTATTAAAATAAAACAATCATAACAATGGAACTTATATTAAAACAAGACGTTGAAAATTTAGGATTTAAAGACGACATTGTAACAGTTAAGAACGGTTATGGTAGAAATTATTTAATTCCTCAAGGGCATGCTGTAATAGCTACGCCTTCTGCCAAAAAAGTATTGGCAGAGAACTTAAAGCAAAGAGCTTTTAAAGAGAAGAAAATAATTGACGATGCTAATAAAACTGCTGAAGCGATAAAAGCATTAGAAATTAAGATAGCATCTAAAGTTGGAACTGGAGACAAACTATTTGGTTCGGTAAACAATATTGATGTATCTGCTGCTTTAGAAAAAGAAGGACATGAGATTGATAAAAAATTCATCTCTGTTGCTGGTGGAAATGTAAAGCGTTTAGGGAAGTACAATGCTACTATTCGTTTACATAGAGAAGTATCGGTTGAATTACCATTTGAAGTTATAGCACAAGCTAAGTAATTTCAAAATTCTAAATACAATTAAAACCGTTTGGATATGCTCTAAACGGTTTTTTTATTAATAAAATTCAATTTTAAGAAGTAGAAGAGACGAACTTAAAGTTGTAAGTTGCATCAAATTCGTATTCTAGTAATATCTTGAATTAATAATTACTTATGAAGAAAACACTCATCATCTTTTTCGTGCTGCTTTGTTTTTCATGTAAGACCGAAAAAGGAAAAAAAAATGTAGAGCCAGTATCAGAGGAGCAGGCAACATCTTCTATTCTGCTGGAAAAATTTAAGTATTCTCCAAATGCTAAACCATTAATAAGCGTTCATAGAGGCGGTAAAGGCATCAAAAATTATCCAGAGAATTGCCTTGAGACCTTAAAATATATAAATGATAGCATTGATAACGCCATTTTTGAAATTGACGTAGCAAAAACAAAAGATGATGTTTTGGTATTGATGCACGACAATACTATAGATAGAACAGCAACAGGTAATGGAAATATTGCCAGTTTTACATTTAAGGAGCTACAGGCTTTTAACCTAGAGGACGATTTTGGTAACGAAACCAAATTTAAAACTCCTAAATTTAGGGAGGTGTTACAATGGGCTAAAAACAACGGGGTAATATTAACTATAGATATCAAAAGAAGTGTGGCTTTGGAAAACGTGGTTGACCTTATTAGGGAAGTTAAAGCAGAAGACGTTTCAATTATTATTACTTACGATTTAAGACAGGCAGAATTGGCAAATGCTGTAGCGCCAGATTTAATGCTGTCGGTATCTGCAAGAAATCATCAGGAATTTGAATGGTTGTTGCGTTCTGGAATTCCAACTCAAAATATGATAGCATTTACAGGAACACGCTTGTCTCCAGATTCGCTGTATGCTAAAATACACAGTTATGGTATAAAAACTATGTTGGGTACTTTGGGAAACTTAGATAAACGTGCTGAAACAAGAGGGGATGCTCTCTACAACACTTGGGTGGATAAGGGGATTGATGTTATTGCTACCGACCGACCTTTTGCGGTTGCTAAAGCATTACACGACTAAAACACTATTTTTACAAAAGAAATAAATATCTCCGCTTAGGAGGTTAAGAGGGTTATGAAATACGCTAGACTTACAAAAGAACAGTTTGAAGAATTACACCAAGAGTTTATAAACTTTTTGGCAACGCAATCCATCACAGCTGATGAATGGACAAATTTAAAAGCCAATAAACCAGAAGTTGCTGAAATGGAACTTGATGTTTTTAGTGATCTAATCTGGGAAGGTGTGCTAAATAATGCAGAGTATTTGGAGCATTTTGCGCCACAACATATGTACTTGTTTCATTTAAGTGAAGAAAAAATGCATGCTATTGTTGTAAATGTTAAGAACGATGCTATAGATATTACTACTAAAGAAGGATATGACTGGCTGCGTGAAAATTTGATGGATGAGCGTGTAGAGTTTCTTCAGGCCGATAAAGATTATAGTGAAGATAAAAACCTAGATAAATTCAAGATGATTGAACAAGGAGCTTCTATTACCAAAGGCGAGTTGTATCGTTATTTTGATAATATTATTAATTGATTTTAGAAACTCTTCTGGTTTAGCGTGGAAAAAAAAGTCATAATATATGACCTTTTGTTATTTTTGCGTGAAGTTTGTCATTCCGCGCTTGATGCGGAATCCATTTAAAAAACGAATTATTAAATAAGAGATACCTGCGTCCGCAGGCATTGTTATGGCACAAAAACCATCTATCCCAAAAGGCACAAGAGATTTTAACCCTGAGCAGGTTGCAAAACGCAATTATATTTTTAATACGATTCAAGGTGCATTTGAAACTTTTGGATTTCAACCTATTGAAACCCCAAGTTTTGAAAACTCTGATACCTTAATGGGCAAATACGGTGATGAAGGCGATCGTTTGATTTTTAAGATTTTGAATTCTGGGGATTATTTATCTAAAGCAGATGAGGAAGCTTATAATGAAAAAGACTCAAATAAACTTACATCGAGTATTTCTGAAAAAGCCCTCCGTTACGACCTTACAGTGCCGTTTGCACGTTATGTAGTACAACACCAAAACGAAATTGAATTCCCATTCAAAAGATATCAAATACAACCTGTATGGCGTGCTGATAGACCACAAAAAGGACGCTTTAGAGAATTTTATCAATGTGATGCCGATGCGGTGGGAAGCGATTCCCTATGGCAGGAAGTGGAATTTATTCAATTGTATGATTCCGTATTTTCTGCTCTTAAGTTAGACGGTGTTACCATCAAAATAAACAATCGTAAAATATTATCTGGCATTGCTGAGGTTATTGGTGCAAGCGATAAATTAATTGATTTTACGGTTGCCTTGGATAAGTTGGATAAAATAGGAGAGGAGAAGGTAAAACAAGAAATGCTAGATAAGGGTATTCCGCAATCTGGTATTGACAAATTGCAACCCTTATTTTCTATCAAGGGAGATTTTGAATCTCAAATCCGAAGTTTAAAAACGATTCTTTCAACTTCAGAAGAAGGAAAAAAAGGTATAGAAGAATTAGCATTCATTGACAATGCCACTTCTGAATTAGGTCTTAAAACCGCTAAGCTGCAATTAGATGTAACCTTAGCTCGCGGGCTAAATTACTATACGGGAGCTATTTTTGAAGTATCTGCTCCAGAAGGTGTAAAAATGGGTTCTATTGGTGGTGGTGGTCGTTATGACGACCTTACTGGGATTTTCGGAATGCCAAATATGAGTGGTGTAGGTATTAGTTTTGGTTTAGATCGTATTTATTTGGTATTGGAAGAATTAGGATTGTTCCCTGAAACTGTTTCTAAAAGTGTTGAGGTGCTGTTCATCAATTTTGGAGAGAAAGAAGCTTTATTCAGCTTAAAGGCTATAAAAGCACTAAGGGCTGAAGGTGTTAATGCAGAGCTTTATCCAGACAAAGCTAAAATGAAAAAGCAAATGACCCATGCTAACAGACGGGACATTCCTTTTGTGGTGTTGGTTGGGGAGGAAGAAATCAATTCAAACAAATATGCGCTTAAGGATATGGAAAAAGGGATACAGGAAAAAGTGTCGTTGGAAGTTCTGATCTCTACCATAAAAAAGAAGTCCTGAAGGTCAGTTCAGGACTTGAAGTAAAGTTAAGGTTATTTAGATTTTGGGGATTACACTAACTAAAGACTAACTCAACTAAACTATTTTATAAGTACTTTTTTGGATATCTTACCATGCTCGGTTTCAATATTTAAAACATAGTTTCCCGCGATGTTTCTGGGGACTTTGTATTCTATATTCTTATTGCTGGAATTTGGTTGCAACCTAAACAAAGATTGTCCAAGGATATTAAACATTTCTACATTTTGCACAAGATGAGATTTTGGATTATCGATAATGATACTTTCTTTTTCATTAGAGTAGAACACGTCTATTAGTTTTACAATTTCAAAATCGCCATTGCTTAAAGTTTGTGATTTTGAGAATGTAATCTCAAATCGGTTTAAGTGCTCACCGGCGGGAAGATTTATCTCATATTTAGAAGCCCTAAGGTCGTGATACAGATCTAGTTCCTTGTCATGTAAGTATATATCTAAGTTATCGGCTACATTCTCCAATTTATCAATAGTGATGCTGTTAAGTCCAGCTTTATTGACATGTATGCCCAATGGGATGATACTTTCACTTGTAATGGTGTCAATAGCCTGAATCACAAACTTTTCATTGTCAATTATCCAGTACATGTCATCCATTTGGGTATCGATATACTTGGAATCGTATCCCCAATCTACGCCATTTGTGGCGTTTTGGTCCACAGTAACCAATAACTGTCTTCTTAAGGTGTTCGTAGAATTGAACCCTAATCTTAGTTTCATTCTTGTGTCTTCATTTTTAGAAACTATATCCTTACCTAATTTCTTTGAGTTATTGCTTTTTACAAACAAGGAGTTAGAGCCATCTTCCACTTGAAAAACACGTTGTCCGTTATTAAACCTTATGGTTCCTCCGGTTTCTGCGGTAACAAAGAATCCCTGTCCCACAGGAATATATCTTCCTGGTATTTTGGTAGGTGTTCCTCCTGAGGCCACATCAGGATCTGTTGTGCCTATAGCAGCAGCTGGTACGCCCCCTGCTAGGGAATAAGTAGCATAACCACCTTGGTATTGGTCGGCTATATGTGAGCCGCCACCCCAATGTTCCCAGAAATACAAGGTGCCTGTAGTTGAGCCAGTACCCGCTATTGTAGCTCCATTGTCCAGAATAAATTGTTCAGCATCTATTGCCGAAGGATAGGGGTTACCTACCAAATAATCGTTACCTGCACTTATGGTCAAATCAATATCACCATTATTGGGCTTGCCTTCAAGGACATAGTTTTGGTCGTCAGTAATACCTCCACTTCCAGGGCCTTTCATGGTAAAGCCCTCACCAACTTGAAGCATACCAGATTGCCTCACATGCTGCCAAGAAGCATAATCGTCACTTAGCCTGTTACTGAACTTCCAGATCCAATAATCTGCAATGCCCAAAGGCGATACGGTACCATTATAGCCTGTGCTCAAAAAATTCGTATTTGTAAAAACATCGGTTACATTGTAGGCATTATTATTAGTGGAGTTATTTGTTCTGCCTACGGGAGAAGACCAATAATTGTATGTAAAGGTGTCTGCGGTTCCTTGTTGGTCCTTTTGTAACGTTCCGCTGCTTGTTGGGTCTAAGGTGCTATCTTCATTTTGAACGAGCTGAGCTTCACCTTCCAGATCAATCTTTCCATCTAATTTAAGATACCAGCTGTTAAATAATCCAGAATCATCTTTTACATCAATAGAGGCACCGCTATCAACTATCATACCTACGGTAGTTGTGTTTTGATCCACTTCTATGTTGCCCTGTATTTGTACAATGGCACAGTCTGGTGGTGTACTGTGAATATCCCAAACATCTCCGTGCTCCCAATTACTGGAATTGTTCCAATCCCCACTGCACGATGTCGTTGTAACATATGGTAAAGGGGCAGTGTATTCTTGATAGGTTCTCATGTTATGCAATTGCCCATCTACATTAGAGTTTGAATCATCGGGCGTATATCCTGTATCGATAACATCCATCTTGTAATAAAGAATTAAATCGCTCCAAGATAGACCTTCAATATCTTTTGGAATTACCGTACCTCTAACGTTTCCACTATTGTTCTCGATCTCTTGGTTTATTTGGCGATGTAATTGTGCTGTAGTAAGTGCCTTATCATACACTCTGCATTCGTAGATAGAACCTTCAAAATAGTTATTGTCGTTAAATGTATTTCTACCAATTTCAAAGTCATGGTCTGAGTTCCATCCTGATGTATTAATTATGGAAATACCAACTAGTGAAGGGTTGGTGTAGTTAAAAATACTAGTTCCGTTGAGAAAGAGCTCAAAAGTGCCGCTAGTGCTACTGAACTTTAATGCGGCATGATACCATAAATCGTCGGTAAGTAATGCTGCTGGAATATCTGGAGAATAAATATCGAGTGCAGTACTGGTCTTTAAATATCCTTTTAGCCTTTTGCTGGCATCTACATACAGTCTAAAATTACGTTGCCCCATGATTTCACCACCATCAGAACCTGAATCCATTTTAAACCATGTCATCATGGTGACTTCAGATTCTCCACCTAAAAAGGCACTTCTACTTATATAGTCGTTAACGCCATCAAAGTCTAAGGTTTGTGGTATGCAAAAACTAAAGTTTCCTAGGCCTGAACCATGAACTCTAAACGGAGAACATGTACTACAATCTTGCCATAAAAAGGTAACGCTTGTAATATAGTCTGGGTCATAAAAATTAACACCAACCATAGCATTTGTTCCTGATGTTGAAGATGCATTGGCATCAACTACACCAGTAGCATTATTAGAGGTATATGATGGGGTTCCTGAATTTGTAAATGTTGGATAAATGGTTCCACCTGAAGTTGTAGTGGCATTTATGGTATACATATCACCATGACCGCCACCAGCATTTACATGCAGTAAATCAAATGATAAAGCATAAATAGGAGAGCTAAAAGTGATTGTACAGGTGATACCAGTGGATGAAAACCCTGTAGTATACAAGTCTAAATTTTCTGTTGAACCGCCACTGGCAGCTGTTCCTACTTTTGGAGTTTGTCCGCCCCAGCTTCCAAGTGTACCAGTCTCACCTGTAAATGTAACGGTAAAATTAATTCCAGAGTTGTCTACGTTTGTAAATGTATTTGTTAAGGCACCTCCTGGTGTCCAGTTATATTCATTACTTGCTGATGGTACACTAGCCCAGTCTAAAGTAAAGTTTTCTCCACAGCTTGGTGGGGCGTGAAGTTGTCCAAATGTTTTTTCGACATAGAGAAGAAGTAATATGACTAGTATAGTGCTAAATCTAATAGTTTTCATCTGTAGGCTTATTGTTTATTAATGGTTTCATTTATTTTAACTTGGGGCTAAAATTTGTTGGGCACAATTACTGTTTAGACACTGAAATTGGTTTCAGGTCATCTTAAATACGATAAAAGGGAAAAAAAATTGATGAAATTCATTATTAAGCATAATTGATTTAATTGATTAATATTTTTTTAGAAATTTTACCCAAATCGGTTTCTACATTTAAAATGTAATTTCCTGATATGTTTTTTGGAACTCTATATTCTAAATGATTTTTGGAAGAATTTGTGTCTAAATTGAATAAGGACTGACCAAGAATATTAAACATCTCTACAGATTTTATAACTTGTCCTTCAGTATTATTTATAACAATGCTTTTCTTTTCATTTGAAAAATATACGTCTATATCATTTAATGGTTCAAGATTTTCTGCACTTAAAGTTTGTGCTTTTGAGAATGCGATTTCAAATCTATTTAAATATTCTCCTGCTTCCAGATAGGTTTCATATTTTGATTCCTGTAAATCATGATACAAATTAAGTTCTTTATCATGCAGATATATACTCAAGTTTTCAGTTGGATTTTCTATTTCATCAATTGAAATGTTATTTAAACCTGCCTTGTCTGTATGAATTCCTAATGGTATTATAGTTTTGTCTGTAATAGCATCAATACCTTGAATTAAAAACTTTTCATTATTTAGTATCCAATACATGTCATCAATTTGGGTATCAATATATTTTGAATCATATCCCCAATCTATACCTGCAGTTGCGTTTTCGTCTACTGTGATGAGTAGTTGTCTTCTAAGGGTATTTACAGAATTAAAACCTATTCTAAGTTTCATTCTGTTATCTTTTGCACTGGTTATCGTATTCTTATGCTGTGAACTATTTTTATTTGATATTGAATTATCTTCAATGTGAAAAACACGCTGCCCATTATTAAAGTTTATTGTACCATCAGTCTCTGCGGTAATATAAAATCCTTGACCTACAGGAATGTATCTGTTAGGGATTTTAATAAGATTTCCCCCAGTGGCTATGTCTGGACTATTAGTGCCCTGAGTTGCTGCTGGGATACCGCCCGAAAGAGAAAATGTAGCGTAGCCCCCTTGATAATCATTGGCTATGTGCGAACCTCCTCCCCAATGTTTCCAAAAGTATAACGTACCGTTTGTTGCTCCTAAACCAGAAATTTCTGCTTTATTGTCTAAAAGAAATTGAACGGCATCTATAGCTGAAGGATACGGGTTGCCAACTAAATAATCATTACCAGCATTCACTGTTAAGTTTATATCTTGATTGTTTGGTTTTCCTTTTAGTGTGTATTTTTGATCATCGTGAATATTTCCAGTCCCTGGGCCTTTCATGGTAAATCCTTCACCTGGATATATCTCACCTGAACTTCGAATGTGTTGCCACGACGCATAATCGTCACTTAGTTTATTACTAAATTTCCATATCCAGTAATCTGCAATTCCCAAAGGTATTTCTGTTCCGTCGTAACCAGTGGTTAAAAAATCTACGTCTAAAAAAACATCACTAACGGTATAATTATTATTATTATTATTATTTGTAGTGTTATTAGGTTTACTTACTGGGGATGCCCAGTAATTGTAGGTGTATTTATCGGCGGTACCTATTATATCTTTTTCTAAAATGCCCGCACTTGTTATATCAAGAGAGCTATGTTCAGTTTGAACTAGTTGAGCATCACCTTCAAGTTTTAAGGTGCCATCGAGTTTTAAATAAAAAGAATTAATTAAAGCATTTTTGTTTTTTACAGTGAGTGTTTTGCCCTCATCTATGATGAGACCAGTTGTACTTATATTAGTATCAATTTCTAAATTTCCTTGTACTTTGATTATAGCATGTTCAGGGGTATAGCCCTGTATATCCCAAACGTCACCATGTTTCCAAGAATCAATATCTTGCCAATTGCCATGGCTAGTATTGGTAGTAAGGTAGGGTAGTGGAGCTGTATATTCTTGATTTGAATCTGAATCCATATTGTGCAATAATCCATCCCGATTATTACCCGAGCTATCAAGTGTATATCCAGTGCCTTTAGCATCCATCTGATAATACAGAAGTAGACTATTCCATGATAGCCCTTCAATATTTTTTGGTATTAGTGCCCCTTTTATATTACCCTTATCTTCTTCAATTTTTTGATTTATTTGGGGGTGTATTTGATTAATTGTTAACGCTTTATCATAAACCCTTACCTCATTAATTGATCCTTCGAAATAGTTGTTTTCGTTTTGGGCGTTTCTACCTACTTCAAAATTATAGTTATTATTCCATTCAGGAGTATTATTGGTAATTGTATTTTTTATAGATGCATCATTTATATTCCAAATTGGTGTTCCATTTAAATACAATTTCAACCTTCCATTATCACCATTAAACGCTAGTGCTACATGTTGCCAAATATCTTCTTTTAGTATCGCTTTGTCTATGGCGGGTGAAACAATGTCTAACCCAGTATCAGTTTTAAGGAATGCTTTTAGCTTTTTATTGGAATCTATATACAGTCTAAAATTTGGTTGCCCCATAATTTCACCGCCATCTGAACCACTATCTAACTTAATCCACGACATCATGGTTAGTTCATTCCTACCACCTAGAAAAGGAGTACTACTTATGTAATCATCTTCACCATCAAAATCTAATTTTTGCGGTGAACAAAAACTAAAATTACCAATGCCAGTGGCATGAGGTTTGTTAGGTTCACAAGCGTCACAGTCCTCCCAAAGAATAGTAATACTGGTAATTAAGTTTTCATCTGAAAAATTAACGCCAACTATAGGGTTTTCCTCAGAAGTTAAATTAGAAACGGCATTTACAATTCCTGTGGTATTATCTGCGGTATACGATGGGTTAGGAGAATTTGTAAACTTAGGATAAATGGTGTTTCCATTAGTGTCTTTTCCCGTTACGGTATATTTATCACCATTTACCAAGTACATATTAATATGATGAATATCAAAAGACAGGGCATATATTGGTTTACTAAATGTAATAGTACAGGTAATTCCCTCATCGGTAAATCCGTTAGTCAATATATCGATACCTTTGTATAAGTAGCTAGATTGCGTACCAACTTTAGGCGTTTGTCCAGCCCAAAATCCAAGAGTGCTAGTTTCTCCTGTAAAAGCGATGTTAATATTTACATCTGAATTGTCAACATTGGTAAATGTATTTGAAAGCGTACCTGTGGGCCAACCATATTCATTAGATTCTTGTGGGTATGTAGACCAATTTAATGTGAAATTATTTCCACATTCTGGAGTGTCATGAAGTTGGGCAAATACTTTTGAGGTACTAAAAAAGAGAGAGAATACCATCAAAACGATAATAGCAAAATGCTTCATATTTAGGTTATTTAGTTTGGGGCTAAATATTTGGTTGTGTATATACATTTATACTTGGCTAATATAACTAATAATTATTAAAAACAACGATAAAATGTATAAAAACATCGATAAAGTGTGTTTGTTTTGTTAAAATTTAATAGGTCTAAAATTTTAGTTTAATTAATTAGGGGCTTTAAAATCAAAAAAAGTTGGAACATATTTACTTATGTTCCAACTTTGGTACGTTTATTTAAATTGATAAACTAATTATTCAACAATGATTTTTTGCGATATAGATTTTTCATTATCTAAATGAACTTTCACCAAATAAACCCCAGTAGAGACACCGTTTATTGTATGCTCTATAACATTATTATTTGTTGTTTCTTCAAAGTTCTTCAAAGATTGACTTAATAGATTGAAAATTTCAATTGAATTAACAAATCTCTGTTTTGGATTTTGAACTACCAAGTTTTTATTGTCGTTATGGTATTCAATCTTTACATCATCAAACTCAAAATCTTCAATTCCTAACAATGCGCTATTACTGAATGTAATTTCAAACCTATCTTTATACTCTCCAGGTTCTAAATTTATAGTGTACTCGCTTTGTTTCAAATCATGATGAATATTTAATTCTTTATCATGTAAGTAGATATTTGTATTGTCTGGAATATTCAAAAGGTCTTCAATTTTTATTGTGCCGAAACCAGCGTTAGATACTTTAACACTTAAAGGTAATGTCTGGTTTTCATCAAAATTATCCACTCCTTGGATAACAAGCGCTGCGTCATTTAAATTCCAGTACATATCTTCGTTACCAATATCTAATAAAAGCGCATCGTATCCAAGATCAAAACTGTTTGAAGCATTAGCATCTACACCAACAAGTAGTTCTCTATGAAATCCATTAGGTGAATCAAACATTAATCTAATTTTCTGTCTTGTATCTTCTTCAGTATTGGAATTATTGTTATTAGCAGAAGATTTTGAACTTTTACCTTTAACAAAAATTGAACCTGTATTTGTACCAGAAACAACTTCTCTTTGGAATACTCTTTGGCTATTTTTAATTAAAATATTTCCTCCAACTATTGGTTGTGTTAATCCAGTTAAACCTGGGTCATTAACGGCGGATACAAAGAATCCTTGTCCAACAGGAATGTAGCGCTCTGGTCGTTTAGTTCCCGATACATAAGTTGCATTAATTCTGGCATCGCTTGATATCGCTAGAGTACCACCAAGTAAAGTATATACTGCATAACCACCTTCATAATCTCCAAGTGCATGAGTGTTATCTGAAAAATGATCCCAGAAGTAAAGGGCACCGTTTATTACATTTCCAAGCGGATTTCTTCCACCTGCACCCACTTCAAGACTGCTTAAATTATCTCTAATGAATTCATCAGCATCTATAGCAGAAGGGTATGGGTTACCAATTAAATAATCGTTATCTACCGTAATTGGTAAAGTAAAATCTCCATTATTTGGTTGTCCTACAAACTCATAGTCTTGTTCTGGAGTAGCTACACCTGGACCTTTCATGGTAAATCCTTCACCAACAGAAA
Source organism: Hyunsoonleella flava (assembly GCF_004310325.1). Classification (GTDB taxonomy): domain Bacteria; phylum Bacteroidota; class Bacteroidia; order Flavobacteriales; family Flavobacteriaceae; genus Jejuia; species Jejuia flava. The sequence continues at coordinate 6,282 of NZ_SIRT01000014.1, read as the reverse complement.
TAGGAGTTGTACTTCTTGCATGTTGCCATTGCGAATAATCATCATCTGGTAAATTGGTGTAGGTCCAAATCCAGTAATCAGCGTTTTGTACAGATGGAGTTGCGGTTCCATTATATCCAGATGTTAGGAAACCAACATTGTTAAATACATCCGCTACAGTATAATCTGCATTGCTTGTGGTTGACACAGGTGAACTCCAATAATTGTAAATGTATGTACTTGCAACACCTTGCTGATCACGTTCCAAAGTACCTGTACTTGCTGTATCAAAGTCACTTTGGTCAGATTGCACCAATTGCGACTCTCCTTCCAAATCGATGGTGCCATCAAGTAATAAATAATGTGAAACTGTTAAGCCTATTCCCGTATTGGCTGCAGTATCTCCATTCACTTGTAAATCTCCACTATTAATAATTAATGCTTCAACAGCGCAATTTCTAGTTCTAACCGCTGTAGGTGAAGCACCAAGATAGGTGTCGTGGTTAATTTCAACAATGTTCCAGTCTATAGGTGTTACACCATCTACAATCGATAAGGAATTTGGAAGATTAATCACAGAATTATTCAACCAAGTTCCTGCTGCATCCCAAGAACCCGCAGCTTGAGTTTGATAGGGAAGTGGTGCGGTTTGGAAATCTACTGTGTTTAAATTTCTTAAGGCTCCTTGGATGTTATTCCCAGACATATCATCAGTATTGGTATATGTATATACCGACATTGGATAATATCCAGCCAAATCCGTCCATGGTACAGTACTTATTTCACAATTGGTTATAGTTGTTGGAATAACGTCACCGTATTCTAAAGCTAAAGTACTATCATCCATAATTTCTTGATTCATCACATATCTTAATTGATCTACAGAAAGTGCCGTATTCCAAACCCTTACCTCATCAATGTTTCCTGCAAAATAATCGGTTGTATTAGGATCGAAACCATCGGCAGCCGCTACTAAGAATTTTTGAGAAGTTGCTATTGGCGCTGGTAAAGCTGCTGATGTATCTTCTACTCCATCAATATAAAGTGTTGCTGTACCTCCAGTATAAATTACCGAAACGTGGTGCCATCTGTTTTCTGGTATTGCTACGGATGAGGTAACAGTTGCCGCAGCACCATTAACAGTATATGCTAATCTACCTGCACCATTAATTCTTAAATCATATCCCTCAGTATTTGCAGCGTTTCTTTTGGATATTATTGAGGCGTTTGTGGTACCTGTATCTCTTTTAATCCAAGCTGATAAGGTATATTCGGTAGCGTTCAAATCTAAGTTGTTTTCCATATCCATATAATCTACAACACCGTCAAAGTAAACAGAGCGTTCAACAACAATTTGGGGTGCATACCCGAAAGTAATATATTTTGTAGCATTAAAGTTGTAATCTGTTTCTAGGTTACCACTACCATCAGGGGTCATTACTCTATAATCAGCTGTTGGATCGAAAACTCCAGTGTCAGAAATAAACATATAATAATTCCCTGGAGGTGTTATATTTCTTATCGCATTTTGAGGTATTCTAACTTTACATGAAGGGATATCTCCACCTGTTTCAACTACTTTCCAAGTCCTTTGCATTGCAACAAACGATACTGGAGTTGATAAACCTGTAATCCCATCACTCATATCTACTGCAACTGATGCTGCTGCTAAATTTAAATCGGCACCATTGCTTCCCCACATTAAAAATTCACGGTCGTTAAAGTTTGTTGGGTTGCTCGTAATATTATCACTATTAGTATCATAAATATCAGATAGCCCAATAGTTAATATGCCTTCAATTGGGCCAGTTCCGTCAGCCTCATCATTTATACTGCTTGATTGTTTCTGTGTTAATTCTGAAGCATCATCTCTACCAATACCAGCAACATCATAATTATAACCACTATTCGCGCTTGTATCCCAAATCACAGTATTTTGAGAATCAATATAATCTCTATCATTTAAGTTTACGGCTGTAGTACTTCCAGTATCATGAAGCGTAATACCATACTTTAAACAAAGTGCAGATAGAATCTTATGTTGATCTGTTGATGAATTGGCTTGAGAGTAACTTAAAACCTCGCCTATTTTTCCATCAAAAAAGGTGTCAAAAGGGTGGCCGTTTATCGAAATTCTTCCACTTCCTAAACAGAAATAAGAGTTCAAAAATTCATTAAATGGTAAGGTTTCGAATGAGGATGAGGTTTCCCCAGTCGCATTATCTATTCTTATACCATTCTTGTAAATTTCAGTTGAATTGTTAGCGGTATTATTTTTAATATTAAATACAATTACTTCATTATCATAAGAGTCTGTACTGCTTGAATATGTTCTACCATAACTACCGTTTGGATCCACACCACCCGTTAAAGACGGAGGTACGGTACTCACCATGTGATTTACCATCGAGTTGTAATTTGTAAATCGTTGAGAACCTGCACCAAAATATAACCCACTACCATCACTATGCATAGTTTCCCATGCGTATCTACCAGAGAGCGGTGCTTGTGTGCTATTTACTTGATAATCAATTACATCGTTAGCTTGTACAACAATAAAATATTCTCTTGCATAATACCCTCCCTTGCCTTTCATAACGTCTTGATTAGCCTTCACAAAATCTACATAAGGGTTAAAGTTGATGTTGTTAGCTGCACTATTGTAAAACACTGGACTGTTTGTCGTTACACTAACAGCGTCATTATCCTGTGCTTGGTCATCCCAAGTAGCGATATCTGTTCCATTGGTTGCTGTTCCAATTTCAGAATCTGCTTTCAGCCAAAGTTTAAGGTTACTTGTTACACCACCTGGGGCATACGTTGGGTCTGGAAATAGGGTATAAGGGTCACCGTGAATAAAGACATTGTCAAAACAGACACCATTATCATTTGCTGTTGTAGACGCAAAGTATACCCTAAACTGCACTGTTGCTTGATTGTCTAAAGCAGAGGGCAAGCCTATACTTGCTTCATGGAAATTATTTCTTCCCGCAGTAGGAGAAGGTTCGTTGTCTCCACTCCAACCATTTACACTGCCTAGTGCATTTACACTTGCACTATTGTACCATTGATTACCAGAGCCCACAGCGCCTAGCGTCGTCCAAGTAGACCCGTTAGTCGAATATTGAACATAAGCACCATCATTGCTATCTGTATTGTAACGTACATCAATTTTAAACTCAAGATTATAATACCCAGTTAAATCTATTACTGGACTTGTAGCATATGTGGCTGAATTTGTTGCATAATTATTATAACTATTGGTATACCAATAACTGCCCTCCCCAACTTCAGTTGCATTTGTGCCATAGGCCCAAGTAGACCCACTTCCAGCGTTTGTCATAGTCCATCCACCATTATTATTATCAAAATTTTCATAATAAATGGTATGTAATGGTGATGATGTGATTCCAGTACCTTGTATATCAAACGTATAAGGGTTTTCATTACTATCATCGTTTGCTATAGTAATAGTAGCGCTTCTTGTACCTGTAGCACTTGGGTCAAAAGTAATGCTAAAGGTTGTTGAAGAACCAACACTTATAGGGGTTGATGGGATACTTGTAACCGAAAAATCTGCGGCATGTGTACCAGAAATGGTTATATAAGGTGAACCTCCAGTTAAGTTTAGATCACCAGTTCCTAGGTTATCAATAGTAAAGGTGTAAGTTCTTGTGTCTCCAGTGACACTTACTGAACCAAAATCTGTAAAATCATTAATATCAGGTGTTGTATCGCCATCGGCTATACTAATAGAGTTACCGGTTATATCTATCTCTGGAGCTGGGGGTGTACCAGTACCTCTAATTGCAAAATTATAAGGATTTTCATCGCTATCATTATTGGCAATCGTTAAAGTCGCATTTTTCAGACCATTGGTTGTAGGTGAAAATGTAATGACAAATGTTGTAAAATTTGAAGCAGAGATTGTACTTGCTGGAATCGTTGTAACACTAAAATCCGCTGCATTTACCCCAGAAATAACTACATAGGGAGATACCCCAGTTAAATTTAAATCGGCTGTTCCTGTATTTTCTATAGTAAAGGTTCTTGTAAAGCTGTAGCCTGTTCCTACATTGCCAAAATCGGTATGGTCTGCAGTTGCAGGGGTAATATCACCATCACTAATACTTGTGCTATTACCTAAAATGTCTATTTCAGGAGCAGGTATATAAGCAGTTCCCTGTATGTCAAAATTATAAGGAGCTTCATCACTATCATCATTGGCTATCGTTAACGTTGCGTTTTTAGTTCCTGTTGTACTTGGCGAGAACATAATAGAAAATGTGGTACTACCAGAAGCCGATATAGGTGTTGAAGGTATGGCCGTAACACTAAAATCTGCAGCATCTGCTCCAGATATTACTACGTAAGGCGAACCTCCTGTTAAATTCAAATCTACATTTCCTAAATTTTCAATAGTAAAAGTTCTTGTTAGCGTACTAGCCACTGCTACATTACCAAAATCGGTATGGTCAACGGTTGTTGGAGTTGTATCACCATCTGTAATCGTTGTAGCATTACCTTGTATATTTATTTCTGGAGCAGAAACTGTCCAAGTTAGTATTACCAATCCTTGAGCTCCATCTCCACCAGTACCATTTCCATCTCCTGAAGCACCGCCTCCACCACCATAATCTTCACCATCTTGACCATTATTATCATTTCCGCCATCACCACCGTTTCCAGTACCACCGTTACCATTATTCGTACCTCCAGCACCACCAGGAGGAGCAAAATTACCTGCGGCATCAGCTCCGTTACTTCCATTACCACTATCTCCTGCTGCACCACCACCGGCACCACCTTCATCTCCGTCACCATCGCCTCCATCACCACCAGAAAAGGCTATTTGGCTGGTAACCGTTCCTGTAAATGATCCGCCACCGCCAGCACCTCCGAATCCACCACTTCCAAAAGAAGTTGTACCGCCATCACCACCATTTGCGGTTATAGTTCCTATCGTATGTGAAACAATTGTGTTGCCACCGTTTGCTCCATCGTTTCCGTTAGATGTGGCTCCAGCACCACCATTTCCAATAGTTATTGTAATATTATCACCAGGTGTTACTGCAATAGTTCCTCCACGGAAACCACCACCGCCACCACCGCCGGCACCGTCATTACTAGCTTCATCTCCACCACCACCACCTGCACCCCATGCGGCTACATTAACTGATGTTACTCCGGCAGGAACAACAAATGTACCACTAGATGTAAATGTTTGACTTTGCGAAAAAGCAACTGAAGAAAATAGAATACCTACAATAAGTATACTAAACCTAAATAGAAAAGTAATTTTTTTCATAAGAGGTTAAATTTTTTAGTTTGGGACTAATTATTTAAGCCTCAAATGTAAGTTATAACTCTATGAAATACAAAAATAATCGATGAAATGCATTAATAAAATATAAAATACTGATTATCAACTAGTTGAAGCTTTAAAATTTTGAAGTAATTTTTATAAGGATTTTATAAAAAATGAGGTTGAATTCATACCAAATTCAACCTCATTTAACTTCTATTTTTGTTTAAAATTTTATTAACTGTTTCATCATTGAGAATCCAGTTTCTGTATTAATAATTTTAATTATATACGGCGCTTGATCTAATTTATCTAAACCATTTACCTTTATTTTATTATTACTATTTGAATACTGTCTGTCTATAACTAATCTACCATTCATGTCGAATATCTGAATACTGAATTCCGTATTATTATAACTTAATGGTAAAGCAATATTGATATTATCTCCGAAAGGATTAGGAGTTACAGCAATATTTCGGAATTCTAATTTATCTCTATCAAGTGTTGTTTGATCAAAGCCATCACAATCTTGATCAATACCATCATTTGTGATTTCTGGAGCACCAGGATAGATAGTATCATCAGCATCATCACAATCATCTGCAGTAGGCGCTGTTAAGCTGTAGCCTACAGGCTGCTCACAAGCAGTCACCGAAGTCACACTACCGAAGTAGGTATCAGAATCATTATCCACCCCGATGTACCATGTTTGACCAGGGAACTCGTTAGGATCATTATCATCACAATCATCTGCAGTAGGTGCCGTAAGCGAATACCCAACAGGCTGCTCACAAGCCGTTACCGAAGTTACACTACCGAAGTAGGTATCAGAATCATTATCCACCCCGATGTACCAAGTTTGCCCAGGGAACTCATTAGGATCATTATCATCACAGTCATCTGCAGTAGGCGCCGTAAGCGAATACCCAACAGGTTGCTCACAAGCCGTTACCGAAGTGACACTACCGAAGTAGGTATCAGAATCATTATCCACC